>NZ_MDVW01000001.1:0-1847206 GCF_001742765.1 Enterobacter sp. ku-bf2 | reverse complement strand
TGTTCTGGGTAGTATCCAGAAGCTGGCAGGAATTATTTCCCTGGGGTCAGTCGCGATGGCATCAGGGACATTTGGAAACTGGCTAAGTAAACACCCTGGCTTTATCAAATGGCAGGAACGATTTACAGGTGTTGTCATGATAGGCCTCGGTATCCGCATGTTGTTAAGCGGGTCTGGTGTCGTATCGAAATCTTCCAGCTAAGTTCTACCGAAAGGGTAAACCTAGTGACAGCTCTTTGCTCACAGATGACCTAACTGCGCTTCAAGCGGTCTTCTTCGTGCCAAGGGCGGACGTTAGACAAAAGTAGTGGCCCTTTTTATAAGTGCCTTATTTTTAATCAAATGAAAGCAACCCCCTCAAGTCACCTGACCATAATACCAGCGTTCCCCCGTAAACCACTCATCACGGTCCTCACTTCCATAATATTCGAGAGTGATACCGATTTCCTGTATGTTAGTAGGAAGAACGAGCCCCCACTCAGCTGCAAGGCTACGATCTTTGATCAAAGCTGAAGCACCATTTTCAGAACGATCTTCAGCTATAAAGCCTTGAAAATATTCTTCAGAACGATAAAGACAGACCTCACTTGTAAACATATCAGGAAGACATACGACAGCGGTAATTCGAGGACTGTAATTCATACCAGCAGTAGCCGTTATGAGGTTTGAACATGCATTAATCAAAGCTTGCGCACAAGCCGCTTTGGTTTTAAGCGTGCTACATTTCCCCTCAACGATATTAATGTCTACTGGAATTTTAAAATTCCAGTAATGCTCATCTTCTGAGAAAATGCTACGTTCAGGGTTGTGAAAAGTACTAGCCCAACGGTTAAGAGCTTTGATGCGTCGGGGAATATTTCTGATTTTGGTTCGATAGTCTCTGTTAAGTCGTCTACTCATGAATACTTTAATTTTAGCTCGTCAAACAGTTCGAATTGTGTCCCTATACAAGAACATTCTATCCTAATTTGTTTAGCTTATCGTTATGCATGTAATCTAACGCACCGCAATCGGCTTGCGAGAAATTAAGTCCGCTGTTCGCTCCTAACGGACATTCAACAAACAACGCTATTCTTTTAGTAAGGCCAAAGCCCTGCTTTTTATCCTGCAGAACTCCGGCCTTCCATCATCCACCTCAGTGCGCTGCGATATAAGGCTCCTTCACAAACTCCGCCAGCAGCCAGACCATATCATGCAGCAGCCCGGTCAGCTCTTTCGCCACGTTTACAGGGAGCGTCCCGCCCATCACCGCCAGCGTTAACGCTACGGCATAGTCCACCTGTAGCGTAGTCTCTTGCCAGCAGTCCGGCACGCAGGAAGCAATCTTTTCCCCCGCAATCAGCCGTTCAACCAGATACGGCGGAAGTTCCGAGTCACAGCACTCTCGCAGCCGTTTGAGCGCAGCCAGTAATTGCTTACAAAGCGTGGCAAACGTCACCGCATCGTCAGTTTCCACCAGTACGCTTACGTAAGCGGCGCAGGCATCGGCCAGTTCGAAGAGATCCGCAGAATCGGAAATGGGGTGGGTGATGAGCTGATGAACAGCGCTTTCCTCAGAAAGCGCGTAGGAAAATTCAGGGGTAGTCGCCATTTAGCATCCTCTTTGTCCAAAAAATGTCATGTTATGCTAACGGGTTCCTACGCCCGGTTACGGATGTGCCGCAACGCAGGCACTTTACGGCGGTGAAAAAAGGAAGGAAAGGGGATGCCCCTGAATTACAAAAGGTTGCTTGCAGGTTTGCGAGGCGGCTTCCAGAAGGGCATTGCCGGGTGGCGGCTACGCCTGACCCGGCCTACAAAAATCACAGCCCTGTAGGCCCGCGCTAGCGCAGCGCCGCCGGGTATTCCTGCTGTAAAACGGGTTTTTGCCGATCGTGTGTGAATATCTGCCATTTTATCTGCGACGTACTCAGGGTAAAAATGGCCGTGGCCAGCGTGTTCTCTTCATCCGGGTCGTGTGGCGAGAGACGATAAATCGGGAGCGCAGGATCATGCTGGTCTGAAAGAATCCCCAGAGCCGCTGCACCATCAAGGTGAGATTGCGTCTCCAGCCAGGCGTTAAGCCGCTGCTGGCGTGACCGGGAGCTGTCAGTGATGACCTGCTCAACCGCATCAAGCTGAGGGTGGATAAGGTGATTAGCATGGGCGAAAACGTCCCGCAGCGGCGTGACGGAACAGCCTGTTCCCGTCGCCTCCACGCTAAACAGCCGGCTGTCTCCCATTTGTCCCAGCGTATGATGAAAGGCTCCGGTGCGTGGCGATGAAGTCAGTATAGTGATAACTTCATCCAGGCTGGCGGCATTCAGCGCAGCGCGGGCAAGTATCTGGCGCGGCATGCCGTCCGGACGGTGCAAAGCGCGTATGTTATTCACCGTGTTCACCACACCCTTTTCGTTTACGGCGAAGGTGTGTCCGCAAATCGATCCCGGGTAAGCGAAACTGGTGAACGCCAGGCCGTCATCCGGGGTGATGCTGACGATGGCGCAGTCATTGCGAAGCTGCGGGAAACCGTCTTCATTATGCGCGATAATCAGCTCTCCCTCCGCGGTGCTTCCCGCTACCGTGGTGCAGCCATCAGAGGTTGAGCGCACCAGATCGCCGCGGCAGTTCCAGGCAAACACCTCATCAAACGGTGCATCCAGGCCCTCGGCCAATCCCTCCAGCTCCTGCCAGATCAGGGGATACTGAGACTGGACCCGCGAGCGCATGCTCCGGGTCTGTTCTGCGTCTTTCATGGCGGTAACGGTTTGCCACAACGCCGTTTGCGTCAGTTTTGCATGCCAGGCCTCGTGGCCGAACGCGCCAAGCGCCTGACCTACTGCAAAAGCGGAACCACGAATGTCGATTTTTTTCATAGTGTTATCATTCACTTCTGTTCAGGATACGTGTTGCAAAAATTCTTTCAGGCGGGGATTGCGACTGTTATTCAGCAGCATATCAGGTGGACCATCTTCGGCAATGGTACCGCCATCAATAAAGATGAGCCGGGATGCCACATCGCGGGCGAAGCCGATTTCATGGGTCACAATCACCATGGTCATGCCTTCTTCGGCCAGCGAGCGCATGACTTTCAGCACCTCATGCCGTAATTCGGGGTCCAGCGCTGAGGTCGGCTCATCGAACAGCATCATTTTCGGTTTCACCGCCAGGGCTCTGGCAATGGCCACGCGTTGCTGCTGACCGCCAGAGAGCTCTGATGGGTAGTGACTGGCGCGTTCGCGTAAGCCAACGCGGTCCAGCAGCGCCAGCGCCTGTTCCCGCGCGGCGGCTTTGCTCTGTTTGCGTACGCGAACCGGACCAAACATCACATTCTCCAGCGCCGTCAGATGGGGGAACAGATGGAACTGCTGAAACACCATCCCGGCTTCACGGCGGATATCACATTCGTTAGCGTGAGGATCGGTAATATGCATTCCCGCTACCAGCAGCGTGCCGGAGGAAATTTCCTCCAGCTTGTTAATGCAGCGCAGCAGCGTCGATTTGCCCGAACCGGAAGGGCCGATGATCACCACGACTTCGCCAGCATCAATTTTTAAATTGATGTCGTGCAGCACCTGAGTGGCGCCGAAATTTTTCGACACTGCGCTAAATTCAACCATGCTCATAAAATATGGATCCTCTTCTCCAGTTGCTTCAGCAGGAAACTCAGGCACAGCGTCACCAGCAGGTAAATCATTGCCACTGCGGTCCAGACTTCCAGCGCGCGGAAATTACCGGCAATAATTTCTTGCCCCTGACGAGTCAATTCCGCCACACCAATCACAATAAACAGCGAGGTGTCTTTAATACTGATAATCCACTGATTACCCAACGCAGGGATCATACGGCGTAATGCCAGCGGCATAATGACATGCCATAGCGTGCTGCGCTGGGATAATCCCATTGCCAGGCTGGCCTCTCTAAAACCTTTATTAATCGAGAGGATCGCACCTCGGGTGATTTCTGCAATATAAGCACCCGAGTTAATCACAATGGTCGTAATGGCCGCCGTTACCGGGTCGATATGAATCGGTAACACCATGGGGAGTGCGAAGTAAATAAACATCACTTGCACCATAATAGGCGTTCCGCGGATTAACTCGACAAAAACTAACGAGACTGTTTTTGATATTTTCCCTCCGAGCGCCCGGCAGGTTCCGGCCAGCAGGCCAATAACAAAACCACCCAATAAACCTGATAATGAAATAATCAGCGTCAGCTGTAGTCCTTGCAACAGCAGCGGCAGGGACTCCCAAATATATTTACTGTCGAAATTCATATGTTACCCGTTAAGATGCAACGAGGTCGGATCGCTCCGACCTGGCGGGATTATTTTGGCTGTTTAGCAAACCACTTCACGTAAATCTTGTTGTAAGTTCCGTCCGCACGTAACGCCTGCAGTGCAGCGTTGACCTTCGGCGTCAGGCTGCTGTTCTTCTGCATCGCAAAACCGTAGTGCTGCGGCAGAATGCTGTCAGTCTCGCCGGTCGATTTCACTTTGCCATCACCCGCCGTTTTTACGTAATAGAGCACGTTGGGGGAATCATGTACCACGGCATCAAGGTTGCCTGCCTGCAAATCAAGATAGGCGTTGTCGATATTCGGGAATTCAACATAGTTCGCCTTATATTTGCTTTTCATAAAGCTCGCCGCCGCCGTTCCCTGCTTTAATCCCACTTTCTTTCCTGCTAAATCGCTGAATTTAGTAATGGTATTATCGCTGCTTTTCACCGCCATTAATAAATCAGCATCATAATAACCGTCGCTGAAATCGACGACCTGTTTACGCGCATCGGTTATCGTAATGCCCGCCATGGCGACATCCAGATTACGTGATTGCAAACCCGGAATCAGTCCCCCGAAGTCCATCGGGCGTAATTCGTAGCTGACATCCATTTTTTTGGCGATGGCGTCCCACAAATCAATATCAAAGCCGACGTATTTATCGCCTTGTTTAAATTCAAAGGGGACAAAGGCGGTATCAACACCAACCGTTAATTTATCCTGCGCTTGTGCCACAAAACTGGCGGAGCAAGCGACCAGCGCTAACGTAACTTTTAATTTAGTTAATAATCCAGACATGATAACCCTCGGCGTCAGTGAAGTAGCGTGCATGAATGTCACCCGGCGAAATACATCTGCGGGGTGGGGAAATAAAATGTTGATATGCAGGGCGCACTTTCATGCGCCAAAGTTAAAGCGAAAGCTTATGCGGGAATAATCTCATCCCGGGTGTCGGGTACCGGCGTCTGCGCGCCGTTCATTACCATTGAGAGAAAACTGTAATAGCCATTGATGCCGATCAGGTCCACCACGCCTTTCTCGCCCCACAGCGCGATAGCGTGCTGCCAGGTGGCATCGCTGACCTTCTGCTGCTCCTGCAACTCCTTGCAAAAGTGATAGATCGCCCACTCATCCGGCTGCAGATCCTCTGGAAGACGCTTTTCATTAATCGCCTGCACCGCCGCGGCAGAAATACCCTTCTCGCGCGCTATCGGCGCATGAATCGCCCACTCCACAGGCTGCGACCAGTGCCGCGCGGTCATCAAAATCGCCAGTTCAGACAGGCGCTGCCCCAGCGCGCTGCGATAACGCAGGTATTCCCCCATGCGTTGTGCATGCGCCATAAGCTCTGGGCTGCGCAGCAGCGGCTCGAAAGGTGGCAGCAGCGCACCGCGGGGCCCGTTGATTATCTCTTCGGCCAACGCGCGCTGCTGGTCGTCCCACTCATGCTCCGCCAGCGGCGGTAAACGATTGATCATAATTTGCTGGTCTCTTCGCGAATCACGGTGTTCAGCGTGTCGATCACAAAGTCGAGCTGGCCAGGCGTGACGATAAACGGTGGTGCGATCAGGATATGGTCGCCATACTGCCCGTCAATAGTTCCACCCATTGGATAGACCATCAGCCCACGTGACATACAGTTTGCTTTGATGGCTGCATGCAGCTTCAGGGCAGGATCGAAGGGGGTTTTGCTCTCTTTATCGCGTACCAGCTCAACGCCCGCAAACAAGCCGCGTCCACGCGTATCACCGACGTGCGGTAATTCCCCCAGCACTTCACGCAATGCGCTGTGCAGGTAATCCCCCTGTTGCCTCACCGCCTGCAGCAAATTATCGCGCGCAATCACCTGCTGCACGGCCAGGGCTGCGGACGCGGCGGTTGCGTGGCAAATGTAGGTGTGCCCGTGCTGGAACAGACCGCTACCGGCCTGCAGGGCTGAGACAATCTTCTCGCTCGCTAATACTGCGCCAATCGGCTGATAGCCGCCCCCCAGCCCCTTCGCGATGGTCACCAAATCCGGCACCACATCATCCTGTTCAAACGCATGCAATGTGCCGGTGCGTCCCATGCCACACATGACTTCATCCGCGATGTAGAGGATGCCGTATTTATCACACAGGTTGCGTACACCTTTAAGATAGCCCGGGGTAGGCGGGGTGGCGCCGGTGGTGGCCCCCACCACGGTTTCTGCACAGAAACCAATAATGGTGTCGGGACCGGCCTCAATAATGGCGTGCTCCAGCTCGTTGAGCAGACGCGTGGTGTATTGCTGCTGGGTTTCGTCAGCGCGGCGGTCGCGATATTCATTGCAGGCCGAAACGCGGATCACGTCGATCAGCAAGGGAGCAAACTGGCGGCGGCGCCATTCGTTGCCTCCCACCGCGAGCGCCCCAAGGGTATTGCCATGGTAGCTCTGCTTGCGGGCGATAAATTTGGTGCGCGACGGCTGGCCGATCTCAACAAAATACTGGCGCGCCAGCTTAAGCGCGGTTTCAACCGCTTCCGAACCGCCCGAAACGAAATAGGCATAGTTAAGATCGCCAGGCGCCGTGCGCGTCAGCTGTTCAGCAAGCTGCTCAACGGTGTCGCTGGTAAAAAAACTGGTGTGGGCATAGGCCAGTTGATCGATCTGGCGATGCATCGCAGCCAGCACGTCAGGATGCGCGTGGCCTAAACAGGAAACGGCGGCGCCACCGCAGGCATCCAGATACTGTTTTCCCTGTGCATCAAAAATGTACGCCCCCTGGGCGCGTACCGCCACGGCGGGCGTGCTGCGTAGACTGCGGTGAATGATATGGGTCATGCTGGTCCTGCTCCTGAATGCGCTGTGCTAATGAAGCGCATCATGCAGGATTCATTTGTATCACGTCAATTTCATTTTGATTCAAATGTATTCTGTTTTCTTATGCCGGATGCAAATGAATTATTTTTCAGGGTTTCCCGGGCACCACATAGGCACCAGAGTTAATAAGGTAGCGTTCAGCATTTTCGATTTTATTCACTGCATCTCGACCATGGCGCGCGACCAGCATCGCCAGTAAACACTCGGCCAGCCCCATGCCGGACACCACGGAGGGGAAAAACGACGGGCTGTCGATAGAGAACAGCAGCGTGCAATCGGCAGCCTGGGCTAATGGCGAGACGGGAGAATCCGTGATGGCAACGATCGTCGCGCCTGCCTGCTGGGCCGCGCGCAGGACATCGAGCGACTCACGGGAATAGGGGGCAAAACTGGTGAGTAACAGGCAATCTTGTGCTGTTAATTCGCGGGTGAACACCTCGATATTGCTCGCCAGACCATCAATTAACGACGCCTGCCGATTGAACAGTCGATAGACATAAAACAGCGACCAGGCGATAGGAAAGCTGGCCCGGAAGCCGCAAATATAGACATTCTCAGCCGCGTCCAGCAGCGTTACAGCTTGCTCCATGGCCTGATGGTTTTCATGCTGTGTGAAAGCCAAATTGGCCTGATGCGCCTGAAACACCTCTTCATACAGCTGCGGCTGAGTGCCTTTGGCGATCAGCTTCTCGGCTTTGGATACATATGTATCATTGCGCAGCCCGAGTTCATCGATGAATGCGTCTTTGAGTTCACCCCAGCCGTTGTAGCCTAATCGTTGCGCTAGCCGCAGCAGCGTAGCGGGTTTTACACCGGCTTCACTGGCGAAGGCACGCATCGATAGCACGACCAGTTGATTGGTATTCTGTAGCGAGAACTCGGCAGCACGCTGTAATTCCGCAGACAACTCACTGAATGTACTGACAATATTTTCCCTTGGATTCATAGCAAATAGTCCCGCTGTTTAAGGTTAGCGCTGCAGTTGTCAAGTGACGTTCAATCTTCGCAGACTGAACGGACTCGCGTTGTCCCGGAAACGGATGATGAAAACACAGCGTAAATAAGTCAACGGGGAACTGAACAGGGGTATCAGACGTGCGAAACCATCCTGAACGCCAGAATTGTCCTCTTAAGCCATAGCAGAGAACGATATCTGGAGTTAACACCGGAGACTGGTATTGCCGGGTGGCGGCTACGCCTTACCCGGCCTACAAAAGAAAAGCGACACGAACCGTAGGCCTGCGCAAGCGCAGCGCCGCCGGGCACAGCAGCACGGCCGTCAGCCCTCGCTCAGCATCGTCAAAAACCGCTTCACCGTCCGTGAGCGTTCAAAGCGCCGCCAGCAGAGCGCGATGTCGGTATACAGCTCCGGTGAACTCAGCGTGTGATAGGTGACATTCGGCGGAGATATGGCCGCCATGGATTTCGGCACCAGCGCAAACCCGCCGCCGGCGGAAACCATGCTCAGGGAGGAGGAAAGCTGCGACGACTGCAGCGCGTGCTGCACGTCAATCCCGGCCCGCTCGCAGCAGCCGTGAACCCGGTCGTACAGGCCCGGCGCGACCTCCTGCGGGAACAGCACCACCGGCGTATCCCGAAGCTGCTCCAACGCCAGCGAATCGCACGCCGCCAGCGGATGATCGCGATGCAGCGCCACCACCATCGGCTCCCGGTCGAGGATTTTTAACTCGAACGCCTTGCTGCTCTCGCACGGCAGGCGCACGAAGGCGATATCCAGTTCACCCTCCGCCAGCATCGTCGTCAGCGACGACATATTGGCTTCCACCTGATGAACCTGCACCGCCATGTTCTGCACCTGAAACTGGCGAATCAGGGTAAAGATTTTGGGATGAAAAGCGTCGGAGCTGGTGATGCCAATCGACAGGTTGCCGTTCAGCCCGCGCGCGATGCCGCGGGCTTTCTCCAGCGCGGCATCGCTCAGCGCCAGGATCTTGCAGGCGTCCTCATAGAAGGCTTCTCCCGCTTCGGTCAGCTCCACGCCCCGCGTCAGGCGCCTGAACAGCGGCGTGCCCACTTCCTCTTCGAGCCGTTTGATCTGCTGACTCAGAGGAGGCTGCGAAATACCCAGCGCTTCGGCCGCCCTGGTGAAGTGTCGCTCGCGTGCAACCGCGACAAAATACCGCAGATAACGAAGTTCCATATCTAAAACGTCTCAAACCAGCATGGTTTCTATATTGGAACTCTCTGCTGAATCGGGTCAACATTTATTTAACCTTTCTAAATAAAGTTGAAGAGGACGAGCATGATGGTGCATTCATCTGCCTGCGACTGTGAAGCCAGTCTGTGCGAGACCCTGCGCGGGTTCTCTGCTCAGCATCCTGACAGCGTGATCTATCAGACATCGCTAATGAGCGCCCTGCTAAGCGGCGTGTATGAAGGAGAGACCACCATCGCCGATCTGCTGGCACACGGTGACTTTGGTCTGGGCACCTTCAACGAGCTGGACGGCGAAATGATCGCCTTCAGCAGCCAGGTGTACCAGCTGCGCGCCGACGGCAGCGCCCGGGCCGCGAAGCCGGAGCAAAAAACGCCGTTTGCGGTGATGACCTGGTTCCAGCCGCAGTATCGGATCACCTTCAATGCGCCGGTCAGCCGTCAGCAGATCCACGACGCGATCGACCAGCAGATCCCCTCCGATAACCTGTTCTGCGCGTTGCGCATTGACGGCAACTTCCGCCATGCCCACACCCGCACAGTACCGCGCCAGAAGCCGCCGTACCGCGCGATGACCGACGTGCTGGACGACCAGCCGGTGTTCCGCTTTAACCAGCGTGAAGGGGTGCTGGTCGGGTTCCGCACGCCGCAGCATATGCAGGGCATCAACGTGGCGGGCTACCACGAACATTTCATTACCGACGACCGTCAGGGCGGGGGGCATCTGCTCGACTACCAGCTGGAGAGCGGCGTGCTCACCTTCGGTGAAATTCACAAGCTGATGATCGACCTGCCCGCCGATAGCGCGTTTTTACAGGCCAACCTTCACCCCAGCAATCTGGATGCGGCGATCCGTGCCGTCGAAAACTAACAGGAGAACTACCGTGAACAGTGAGAAACAGTCACGTCAGTGGGCGCACGGCGCCGATTTGGTTGTCGGCCAGCTGGAAGCGCAGGGCGTGAAGCAGGTGTTCGGGATCCCGGGGGCGAAAATCGACAAGGTCTTTGACTCCCTGCTGGACTCCTCCATCGAGATTATTCCGGTGCGTCACGAAGCCAACGCGGCGTTTATGGCGGCGGCGGTAGGGCGTCTGACCGGCAAGGCCGGGGTGGCGCTGGTGACCTCCGGGCCCGGCTGTTCCAACCTGATCACCGGCATTGCCACCGCCAACAGCGAAGGCGACCCGGTGGTGGCGCTGGGCGGGGCGGTGAAGCGGGCGGATAAAGCCAAGCTGGTGCACCAGAGCATGGACACCGTCGCCATGTTCAGCCCGGTCACCAAATACGCCGTGGAGGTGAGTGCGCCGGACGCGATTGCGGAGGTGGTTTCCAACGCGTTTCGCGCCGCCGAGCACGGCAGGCCGGGGGGCGCCTTCGTCAGCCTGCCGCAGGATATTGTCGATCAGCCCGCCACGGGGGCGATTTTACCCGCCAGCGGTCCCGCGCTGATGGGGCCGGCACCGGAATCCGCCATCAACGACGTGGCGAAGCTTATCGAAAAGGCCAAAAACCCGGTCATCCTGCTGGGGCTGATGGCGAGCCAGCCCGCCAACAGCGCCGCGCTGCGCAAGCTGCTGGAGAAAAGCCGTATTCCGGTCACCAGCACCTATCAGGCCGCCGGGGCGGTGAATCAGGAGCACTTCACCCGCTTCGCCGGGCGCGTCGGTCTGTTCAATAACCAGGCGGGTGACCGGCTGCTTCATCTGGCGGATCTGATTATCTGCATCGGCTACAGCCCGGTGGAGTACGAGCCGTCCATGTGGAACAGCGGCGACGCCACGCTGGTGCACATCGATGTGCTGCCAGCCTATGAAGAACGTAACTACGTCCCGGATCTGGAGCTGGTGGGGGACATCGCCGAAACGCTGAATCAGCTCGCTAACCGTATCGACCACAAGCTTGAGCTAAGCCAGCGGGCCTCCGAAATTCTGGTCGATCGCCAGCATCAGCGCGATCTGCTCGATCGTCGCGGCGCCTCGCTTAATCAGTTTGCCCTGCATCCGCTGCGCATCGTGCGCGCCATGCAGGACATCGTCAATAACGACGTGACGCTCACCGTGGATATGGGCAGCTTCCACATCTGGATCGCCCGCTACCTCTACAGCTTCCGGGCGCGTCAGGTGATGATCTCCAACGGTCAGCAGACCATGGGCGTCGCGCTGCCGTGGGCCATTGGCGCGTGGCTGGTCAACCCGAGCCGCAAGGTGGTGTCGGTCTCCGGCGACGGCGGCTTCCTGCAGTCGAGCATGGAGCTGGAAACCGCGGTGCGCCTCAACGCTAACGTGCTGCACATCATCTGGGTGGATAACGGCTACAACATGGTTGCCATTCAGGAAGAGAAAAAATACCAGCGTCTTTCCGGCGTCGAGTTCGGCCCGGTCGATTTCAAGGTCTATGCCGACGCCTTTGGCGCGAAAGGCTTTGCCGTGGAGAGCGCCGACGCGCTCGAACCCACGCTGCGTGCGGCGATGGATGTGGATGGCCCGGCCGTGGTGGCCATTCCCGTCGACTACAGCGATAACCCGCTGCTGATGGGCCAGCTCCATCTCAGCCAGATTTTGTGACTCAACATAAGGACAGAGAAATGCAAAAAGTTGCTCTCGTAACAGGCTCAGGCCAGGGGATTGGTAAAGCGATTGCGCTTCGCCTGGTGAAGGATGGGTTTGCCGTCGCCATCGCCGACTATAACGTGGAAACGGCAAGAGCCGTCGCCGATGAAATCATCCGTAACGGCGGTAACGCCGTCGCCGTGAAGGTGGACGTCTCTGACCGCGAGCAGGTATTTGCGGCGGTGGAGAAAGCCCGCACCGCGCTGGGTGGCTTCGACGTGATCGTTAACAACGCCGGGGTTGCGCCGTCCACGCCGATCGAGTCCATCACGCCGGAGATTGTCGACAAGGTCTACAACATTAATGTGAAAGGGGTGATCTGGGGGATCCAGGCCGCGATTGACGCGTTCCGCAAAGAGGGGCACGGGGGCAAAATCATCAACGCCTGCTCCCAGGCGGGTCACACCGGTAACCCGGAGCTGGCCGTCTACAGTTCCAGTAAGTTCGCGGTGCGCGGCTTAACCCAGACCGCCGCACGGGATCTTGCTCCGCTGGGGATCACCGTTAACGCCTACTGCCCGGGCATCGTGAAAACGCCGATGTGGGCAGAGATCGACCGTCAGGTCTCCGAGGCGGCGGGTAAACCGCTGGGCTACGGAACCGAAACCTTTGCCAAACGCATCACGCTTGGCCGCCTGTCCGAACCGGAAGATGTCGCTGCCTGCGTTTCATACCTGGCGGGACCGGATTCCGACTACATGACCGGCCAGTCTCTGCTCATCGATGGTGGGATGGTGTTCAACTAAATTCTAATAAGCTCTGACATGAGTTTTCCCCTGCACCCGTGCAGGGGCTTTTTTTTGTCTCCTCCGCCATTGTGCATTACACTGCGCGCTGCAAAACTTTAGTCATTACGATCTGACAGGCGGTAACAGCGATGAACGGTACAATCACAACGTGGTTTAAAGATAAAGGCTTTGGATTTATCAAAGATGAAAACGGCGACAACCGCTATTTTCATGTGATTAAGGTCGCGAACCCCGATCTGATTAAGAAAGATGCCGCGGTGACCTTCGAGCCAACCACCAACAACAAAGGCCTTTCCGCCTACGCGGTGAAGGTGATCCCCGAAAGCAAACATCTCTATATCGCAGGCGAGCGCGTGAAGCTCACCTCGATCAAATCCTTCGTGGTGTTCAACGAAGAAGAGCCCGCGGATACCAAAATCGACAAAGAAAATGCGGTGCTGTCGGTGGGGCTGCTGATGAACAGCATCAAGCCGAAATCTGATAAAAAACCGGGCGAAATGCGCACGGTGAAGAAGCTGGCGATCACCACCTTCCAGAATACGACGCTGATCTTCACTGAAGATGAGATCGACATCGATGCCACGGTGAAGCTGCTGAAGTAATTGTTTGCCGGGTGGCGGCGATGCCTTACCCGGCCTACGAAAAACCTCAACGCGCCACCGGGCACCGCCGCACGCACTTAACCCATCCTGTGCTCGCCCCGTAACATCGCCTCACGGTCAAACACCTTCTGGATCACCCCGTGCGCCATAAACGCTGCCCGGTCGGACATATGGGCAATCACATCCGCGTCGTGACTGACCAGCAGATAGGTCATCTCATGCTCGGCCTTCAGGCGGTTAAGCAGGTTCAGGATTTCCGCCTGTACCGACATATCCAGCGCCGAAGTCGGTTCATCCAGCAGCAGAAGCTGCGGGCGCAGCAGCAGCGCGCGGGCAATCGCAACGCGCTGACGCTGGCCGCCGGAAAGCTGGTGCGGATAGCGCCTGCCCGCGTCGGCGGAGAGCCCCACCTGCAGCAGCGCATTGGCCATCTTTTCCGCGATCTGCGTCTCGCCGTGGATGCTTAACGGCTCCGACAGCGTGCGCGCAATGGTGTGGTTCGGGTGCAGCGACGCCCACGGATCCTGAAACACCATCTGCACGTTGCGGCGAAGCTCGCCTTCAAAACGTCGCCCTGGCGTTAACGTTTCTCCCAGCAGTGCAATACTGCCACGCCACTCGCGCTGCAGCCCAGCCAGCACGCGCAGAAGGGTCGATTTGCCGCAGCCGGATTCGCCAATCAGGCTGAACGTTTCGCCTCTCTCAATGCTAAAGCTGGCGGCAGAGACCGCCGTTTTTTCCCCGAAGGTGACCTGCACCTGGTTAACCTCAACGAGCGCCATCGCTGGCCTCCTTCCACGGCTGTGAACGGTCGAGCGTCGGCAGCATCTGTCCATAAGTATGGGCGTCTGGTCGACAGGTCCAGAGGGTTCGCGTGTACGGATGCGTCGCCTGCGGGAGCTGGCTCGCTGTCATCTCATCCACCTTTTCGCCCTGATACATCACCAGCACGCGGTCGCAGTGCTCCGCCACCAGCGGCAGATCGTGGCTGATTAACAGCATCGCCATCTGGCGTTCTTCGCACTGCTGCACCAGCAGCTCGAGGATCTGGTTGCGCAGGCGCGCGTCCAGCGCGGAGGTCGGTTCGTCGGCAATCAGCACCTGCGGGTTGTTGATCAGCGCAATCGCAATCATCACCCGCTGGCCCATGCCCCCGGAAAGCTCACCGGGGTAGCGTGACAGCACGTTCTCGCTCAGCCCGACGGCGCGGAGGATGTCGTGAATGCGCGCCGCACGCTCCGGGCGCGGCAGGCGCTGATGCAGCGTGAGCGCCTCATCAAGCTGGGCGGCGACGCTTTTGACGGGGTTAAGGGCGTAACGCGGATCCTGCAGGACCATCGCAATGCCGTTGCCGCGCAGCGCCTGCCAGCGGCGGGCGTTCAGGGTCAGCAGATCGTTGCCCAGTACGTTAAGCCGGTTGGCGCTCACGATACCGGGTTTACGCACCAGACCCATCAGGGCGCGGGCGGACATGGACTTGCCGGAGCCGGATTCCCCCACCAGCGCCAGCCGCTCGTTGCCAAGCGTAAAGCTCAGGTTGTTGACCACGCGTGCGGCGGGGTAGTCGATATTCAGCGCATCGACGATGACGCGATGTTCAGTCATGCTGTGGCTCCAGTACGTCGCGCAGGCCATCGCCTAACAGGTTAAACGCCAGGCTGGCAAACAGGATGGCTCCGCCCGGAATGGCGGCAATCCACCACTGGTCGAAAATGACCTGCATGCCGTCCGCAATCATCGCCCCCCATTCGGCCATGGGCGGCCGTGCGCCAAGGCCGAGGAAGCCGAGACCGGCGGCGGCCAGAATAATTCCCGCCAGATCCAGCGCCAGCCGCACAATCGCGGAGGGCAGGCACAGGGGCAGAATATGGCCGACCAGCAGGCGCAGGCCGCGGATCCCCATCATCTCGGCGGCGGCCAGATAATCGCTGTGGCGCAGACGCTGGATCTCGCTCCGCGCCTGCCGCGCGTAGGCAGGCCAGGTGGTTAAGGCCAGCGCCAGCGCGCCGTTGACCAGCCCCGGACCGAGCATCGCGACAAATGCGAAAGCGAGGATCAGGCGCGGCATTGACATCACCACGTCGGTGAAGCGCATCAGGATACGCTCCATCCAGCCGCCGTAGTAGCCGGACAAAATGCCCACCAGCAGCCCGGCGGGCAGGGTAATAACCGTCACCAGGGCAACCAGCCCGAGCGCCGGACGCGTGCCGTAAATCAGGCGCGAGAGCAGATCCCGCCCGTAGCCGTCGGTGCCCAGCCAGTGCTGGCCGGTCGGTGCCTGCAGGCGCGCGGCGGCGTCCTGCCAGTTCGGATCAACCGGTGCCAGCCACGGGGCGAACAGGGCAATAAACACCAGCAGCGCGATGGCAATCAGTCCGCAAACGGCGGCAGGGGAGCGGCGCAGGCGACGTAAGAAGAGATAAAACGGCATCAGCGCACCCTGGGATCGGTTGCCCGCACAAGCAGGTCGGTAAGGTTATTGATCAGGACAAAACAGACGCCAATCAGCAGCGTGCCGCCCATGACCGCGGTGGTGTCTCCGGCGAACAGGGCGGTGGTGAGATAGCGTCCGATGCCCGGCCACGAGAACACGGTCTCTGTTAATACCGCACCCTCCAGCATGCTGGTGTAGGCCAGGGCAATCACCGTCAGAAGGGTGCTGCGAATGTTCGGCAGCACGTGGCGCAGCAGAATGGTCATCTCCCCGGCGCCCTTGGCGCGGGCAAGGAGGATGTACTCCTTGTTCATTTCGCCGAGGCAGGCGGAGCGGGTCAGGCGGGTAATGCTCGCCAGCGAGTAATATGCCAGCACCACCACCGGCAGCACCAGGTGGCTGAGGGCGTTGCGGAATGCCTCGCGATCGCCGGAAAGCCAGGTATCTATCAGCGCAAAGCCGGTGCGTGGCTCGACGGTGAACTGCCAGATATCGTCCAGCCTGCCGGGGCCCGCGCTCCACTGCAGCCTGGCGTAGAACAGGGCCAGCATCAGCAGGCCAAGCCAGAAAATCGGCACCGAGTTGCCGAGCAGGGTGAGCGTTCTGATCGCTAAGTCCAGTGGCGAACCGGCGTAGCGGGCGCACAGCACACCCGCAATCACGCCGAGTACCGTGCCGATAATTAGCGCCAGCGTTGCCAGCTCCAGCGTGGCGGGGAAGGCGTGCAGCAGATCCTGCAGCACCGGCTGCCCGGTGGCGCTGGCGGTGCCCAAATCACCGTAGGCAAGGTTTTGCAGGTAGTGCCAGAACTGTACGGGCAGGGAACGATCCAGCCCAAGCTGGTGGCGAACCTCATCGTACGTCGACTGGCTGGCGTGATCCCCGACGATCTGCAGCACGCGATCGACCGGTGAAAACGCCGAGAGCGCAAACGTGACGAGCAGCAGCCCGAAGAGCGTGAGCAGCAGGGTCAGCAGACCCTGAAGCACGCGGGTGGAAAGATGTGGCATGGGAAATCTCTTCATGCCGGGTGCGGCTTCGCCTTACCCGGCCTACAAAAACCGAGAACACAGGCCGGGTAAGCGCAGCGCCACCCGGCAACAAGGGCTACTTCGTGACGCGATCGTACCAGACCATATCCGCATTCAGCCCCTGCTGATACCCCTTCACGTTATCGCGCACCACGATCTGGGTTTTGCCCTGATCGACGAACACGTACGGCGAGCTCTGCTGCAGCTGTTCCTGCATTTTCTTGTACAGATCCAGACGCTTCGCCGGATCCGGTTCGGCAACCGCCGCCAGCGTGGCCTTGTTCAGCTCCGGAATTTTCCAGCCGTTCAGACCGGCCACGGTGCTGGACTTCCCGTCGTTCCACGCGAAGGCGCTGGCGTTAGAGTGCGCATCGAAGTAGTCCGGGATCCACAGACGAATCGCCGCCTGATGCTGCTTTGCGCGCACGCGGGCATAGACCTGGCTCCCGGCGGCAGGCAGCAGATCCACCTTCACGCCACCCTGAGCGAAGCTCGCCTGCATCGACTGGGCGATGGTGATAAACGGCGGCTTGTTCTCTACGTCCAGCGTGAAGTGCGCGTCCTTAATGCCCGCTTTGGCGAGAATGGCTTTCGCTTTTGCCGGGTCAAATTTAAACGGATTGTCTTCCAGCGCGCCCGGCAGGCCGACCGGCAGGAAGCTCTGGTGAACAAAATACTGGCCTTTCAGCAGGTTCTTCGTGATGCCGTCATAGTCGACCAGCCAGCGTGAGGCTTCCCAGAAGGCCGGGTTGTTCAGCAGCGGGTTAGCGCTGTTGCCGGTGTTAAACACCAGGTAATTCTGCTCGGCGGACGGAATGCTCAGCACCTTCACGCCCGGCTTGCCGTCCAGGGCGCTAATCTGGTCTGCACCCAGATCGCGCGCCACGTCCGCATCCCCCTGCTGGATCAGCAGGCGGCGTGAAGCCGGATCGGGGACGTTTTTAATGATGATGCTTTTGAGCTTCGGCGCGCCGCCGGGCGCGGCGTCGTTAGCTTCCAGCACGATGGCCTGATGCGGCTGATAGACGCGCATTTTGAATGCGCCGCTGCCCGCCGAGTGCATTTTCAGCCACGCGTTACCGAAGTCATTATCCTTCACGTTCGCGGCGACCTCTTTTTCATCGACGATAGAGGCAATCGGCGTGGAGAGAATATTCAGCGCCACCGACGGGCTGACGTCCGCCGTCCAGTGAAGCTGGAGCGTATGATCGTCCACTTTCTTCAGCTGACTGGCGATGTTGCTCGCGTCCCAGCCCAGCACGTTGAGGATAAAGGCCGGGGATTTGTTCAGCGTCACGGCGCGGGTATAAGAGAAGATCACGTCTTCCGGGCGCAGCGGATTGCCGGAGGCGAATTTCGCATCGGGTTTAAGCTTGATGGTCAGGGTTTTTGCTGCCGCGTCCGCGTCCCAGCTTTCTGCCAGAATCGGCGTGATTTTTTCCGGATTATCGCGGTCCGGCTGTACCAGACGCTGGTAAAGGCTCGGCACGGTCTGGATGCTGGAGAGCTCGTTGGCTTCGGCCGGGTCGAGGCTCACGATATCATCAAGCCCCTGGGCAACCACCAGCGTGTTGGGCGGAGTAGCGGCGTGGGCTGCGCCTGAGAGCGCAGCCAGCACCAGTAACGGCAACAGTTTTTTTGTCATAGCGATCCCTGAGAAGAATATATTGTGATTGTTTTATGCTCCGCTACGTTAGGGCGACTGTGACATTCCACAAAGTCGAAATTCAGCTTTACTTATGCCTTCCGGGAATATCGCATGCGCTCGGGCTATTAAAACACGCTGCTTTTCGCGCGCTTTTTAACCTGCTATAACAAATGCCTTACCTTTCAGGGAGTCACCGCCGTGCCCGAAATCAATCAACATGGTCAAACCGTTAACGATATCGTTCCCGACTGGAAAGGCGCGCGCGCGTTAACCCGCACGCCGCTGTTCGGCCAGTATTGTCGCCTGGAGTCGCTGGACGCTGATCGCCACGCGGCCGATCTCTATGAGGCCTACGCGCTGGGCGACGACAGCGACTGGACGTGGCTTGCCAGCACGCAGCCCACGAGCGTGGAAGCCACCGCGCACTGGATCATGGCGAAGGTCATGGATGATGAGCTGGTGCCGTTTGCCGTCATTGACTTACGCACCGAACGTGCGGTGGGGCTGGTGAGCTATATGGCCAATGAGCGGCTGCTGGGGTCGGTGGAGATAGGACACGTCACCTGGTCGCGTAAAATGAAAGGTTCCCGCATCGGCACTGAAACGGTGTGGCTGCTGCTGAAAAATGCGTTTGAGCACGGCTATCGGCGGCTGGAGTGGAAGTGCGATTCGATGAACGTTGCCTCACGCAGGGCGGCGGAGCGGCTGGGGTTTGTCTGGGAAGGGCGCCTGCGCCAGAAGCTGGTGCGCAAAGGGCGCAACCGCGACAGCGATATGCTTTCTATTATTGACGGCGAATGGCCGCAAAGAGATGCGGAGCTGCGCGCCTGGCTGGCGGCGGAGAATTTTGACGACGACGGGCGTCAGATAAGGCGCCTTGAGGCGTTTCGGTTATAAGTTTTTTATGTAGGGTACAGCGTAAACGCGCGGCTAATCCGCGGAAATCGCGATTTCAATCAGGTTGGTTTTTCCTGACTGTAGCCCGCGCGCTACCGCTTCGGCGATATCGGCAGCCTCGGTTACCCGGCAGCAGTGGACGCCCATGGCGGTGGCCAGCGACTGAAAATCGATATGCGGGTTCACCAGGTCCATCCCGATAAAACGCCCCAGCCGCGTTGAGCTGTAGTCAGCCTGGCTCTTCATAAAGTTTTTCAGGATGTTGTACTCCCTGTTATTCATGACGATAAAGGTGACCGGCAGATTTTCGTGTGCCGCCGTCCAGAGCGCCTGCGGCGAGTACAGGGAGGCTCCGTCACCTATCAGGCAGACCACCGGCTCCCGTCCGCGTCCCAGCGAGTGCCCTACTGAGGCAGGCATCCCCCAGCCCAGTCCGCCGCCGCGCATAAAGTAGTAGCGCTGGTGCTGCTGGTCAGAGATGAACCGGCGGACATGCCTGGCGGTCGCTATCGCCTCATCAACGATGGTGGTACCCGCCGGAATGGATCGGATGACTTCCCAGGCTGCGACCATCGGGGAGAGCGCCGGGCGTAGCCGCTCGGCGGCCAGACGTTCCTCCTGCTGCTGCCACTCCTTCTCCCGTTCGTCGCGGGCCGCAACCAGCAGCCGCTGGTGGATCAGCCTGCTGGCGATCAGGCGCTGCTCAAGCTTCGGCAACAGTTCGTGCAGGGAGAGCTTGATATCCCCCATCACCGAAAGGCGAGTGGCATACGTACGGCCAAGCTCGTGCATATCCGCCGAGAGCTGATACACCGCGCAGGTCGCCGGAATAGCCTCGCCCTCGCTGTACAAAATGGTGATCAGGCTTCTGCCGCCGATGATGAATACGGCATCGTAGGCATTGATGATGCTGGCGATTTCGCTGGCGGTGGTGGGCATATTGCCCCGCCAGAGCGCGTGCTGAGTGGGAAAAGGCAAATTCAGCGGCCAGGAGGAGCCATAGACGTGGGCGCTGAGCGCTTCCGCCAGCTGGACAATTTCCTGCGTCGAGCCGCTGGAGTGCACCTCATCGCCCGCCACAATCATGATCCTGCCGGGCGTAACCTGGCTCAGTTCTTCGGCCAGCTCGTCCAGCGAGCCCGCCACGGTGTGGTAGTTCACTTTCGAGGCCGTTTGTATCCCGGCGTCGCTGAGCTCTTCCATCACGTTCATTGGCAGAGAGAGCAGCACCGGACCAGCCGGAGGATAGCTGGCAGCATGAAACGCCCGGCGCACCAGCACCGGGAGCTGGTCGGCGCTGGTGACCTCCTGCGCCCATTTCATGACCGGGGAGCCAATGGAAACAATATCATCATACAGCAGCGGGTCGCGGACGTAGTGCCGCGTATCCTGCTGTCCAACGGTGACCACCAGCGGGGTTTTCATGATCCGCGAATTAATCAGATTCCCCATGCCGTGCCCCAGACCGCTGGCGGTATGCAAATTGATAAAGCCCGTTTTGCCGGAGGCTTTCGCATAGCCGTCAGCAATTGCCACCACGGTGCTCTCCTGTAGCGCCAGAATATAATGAATATTTTCATGGCGAAGCAGGGCATCAATGAGCGGAAGTTCGGTGGTACCGGGGTTGCCAAAAATATATTCCACGCCTTCACTCTCCAGCACTTCAAGGAGAATATCGGCACCCGTTCGCATATTGAGATCTGATAAGGACGTTAATGATTTAATCATACTGACACCTCATTCAGTATTATTTAACCCAGGCTAAAATTCTTCCTGTGTTGGACGAACAACAATTTCATTAATATCAACGTCGCCAGGCTGTTCAATAGCAAATAAAACCGCGCGGGCAATTGCTTCAGCCGGAATAGCCTGCTTATAAAACTCATGGAGAAATTTTTTGCTCTCTTCGTCAGAACTGCCGAATTGCAGTTCGCTCTCGACGGCACCGGGCGAAATAAGCGTCGTGCGGAGGGTTTTACCCGCCTCCTGACGTAAGCCTTCACTCAGCGCGCGGACGGCGAATTTCGTGGCGCTGTACACCACGCCGCCAGGCGCCAGCACCTTGATGCCCGCGACGGAGGCAACGTTAATAAAATGCCCGCTGCCCTGACGCTGGAACACCGGGAAAGCGGCAGCGATGCCGTACAGTACCCCTTTCAGATTGGTGTCAATCATCTTGTCCCATTCGTCGGTTTTCAGCTCGCTCAAGGGGGCGATAGCCATAAAGCCCGCGTTGTTGATCAGCACATCCACGCGCTGGTAGGCGTGAACGGCAGCGTCAATGGCACGCTGAACCTCTTCCTGACGGGTGACATCGGCCTTGACGGCAATAGCCTTGCCGCCTTGCTGAATAATCTGATCCACCAGGGCATTAATTCTGTCCAGACGGCGCGCCACCAGCACCAGCGAAAACGCGTTATTCGCTAAATGGAGGGCAATCGCCTGACCAATACCGCTGCTGGCACCGGTAATGACAACAACCTTGTTTGCACTATTATTCATGATCTTATCTCGCTATTGAGTGATGCAAAAAATAAAAGGCAGAGAAGCGTTAATGAATAATGACAAATTCATTAACGCGGTTTTGGATATATTGTGTATCGGGAATGAAATGATGTTCGTTTAAAACTTAATGGAGTACGGAAGAGTCTGTCAATGTCGTTTTTTAATAATTAAATTAATTGCAGACCTAATATTTAATTCTTAAAGGTAACCGAGAATAGTATATAAATGAAATCGGGTCACGATAGCGGCCCTGCGAACAGGGCCTGAGGATTATAATTTGCCACTGTAAAGCACCGGGCCTGTGGGGAGTCCAGTGGGCGAGCCGCCCTCTGGTTCAAGGCTTATGGCTATCGTGGCGTCAGGAGGGAGCGTTGTGTTCCTGAGAGTGACACGTGTGGGGATGTCGTTATGCAGCAGCCCCATGGATACCGGCGCCTGCCCGCCTGGGATCAGCCAAAGCTGCAGGCTGTGTTGCGCCGCGACGACCGTTGGTCGAAGGGGGGCAATGCTCAGGTGCTGACGGCTGGCGTCCGCGCTGACGACCCACTGTCCGTGCTGTTGGGTATCGTTGAGTACCATCAGCGGAGCGAGTTCCGGGGTACGGATGGCATACCAGGCAACGACCGACAGGGCGGCGAGGGAGGCCGCAGCCATCCAGCCGACATAAGGCCGACTTTTGCGTAAAGGCTTTTTGGGCGGCAGATCGAGGGCGATTCTCTTCCACACCGTCTCGGGTGGCGGGACGGGCACAAGATGACTATCCAGCGTGCTGAACATCTCCTGCCAGTACGCCACGCGGGCAGCCAGGGCGGGTTCATGGAGGACCCTTTTCTGGAACTGAAGCCGCGCTCCTCCCCGCAGCGTGCCGAGGGCATACTCTGCTGCCAGCATGTCGTCGCGTTTTTCTGCGTCATTCATAGCCCGACACACTCCCGAAGATGGTCCATTGCCCGACGTATCCAGCTTTTCACCGAGCCCAGAGGCTGCTGGAGCCAGTCGGCAATGTCGCTGTGAGACATTCCCTGATAGTAGGCGAGCGTAATGCTCTGGCGCTGTTCGCTGCTCAAATGTTCGAGACACTGCCTGAGCCGTTCTGCCTGCACATCGTCGTGCCAGTTATTCTGCTCATCGTTCTCGCAAGGCAGAATCGCGTCGCTATACGCCGTCTCGCGGTCGGCAGCGCGGGTTTGCCCGCTGCGCAGCCAGTCAATACAGCGGTTGCGCACAATGTGCGTAAGCCAGGTCATCGGGGAGCTCAGTGCAGCGTTGTAGGTTTCGGCTTTACTCCAGACGGTGATAAAACAGTCGTGAAGGATCTCTTCTGCCCACGCGCGGTCACGCAGCATGCGCAGCGCGACGGCAAACAGGTGTGGCGACGTGAGTCGATAAAGTTGTTCAAATGCACGGCGATCGCCGTTTGCGACCGCCTGCATTAATTTCAGTTGCTGTTCAGCCAGCGCGTTATCCATGTTTTTCCCGGAAGGCAACGTCACACTTCCGAAGTATAGACAACTACTTAGGCATCAGGACGGTATCAATCACATCGATCACGCCGTTTTTTTGATGAACGTCATAGGTGCTAATGTTCGCCACATTGCCTTTACCGTCCTTAAGCTGAATATTGTGCGGACCGTTGCTCATGATCCACAGCGGCTGACCGTTAACGGTCTTCAGCTCCGCGTGGCCGCCGCCCTGTTTAATTTTCTGCTCCAGCGCTTTCATATCGTAATTACCGGCGACCACGTGATAGGTCAGGATGCTGGTGAGTGTGGCTTTGTTTTCGGGTTTGACCAGGTTCTCGACCGTGCCGGCAGGCAATTTCGCAAACGCCGCATTGGTCGGCGCAAAGACGGTGAATGGCCCTTTGCTCTGAAGCGTATCCACCAGTCCTGCCGCTTTGACGGCGGCTACCAGCGTGGTGTGATCTTTCGAGTTTATGGCGTTTTCAACAATATTTTTGCTCGGGAACATTTCCGCTCCGCCCACCATCACAGAGCCTGACGTCATGGCGGCTGATGCGCCTGCACAGAAGAGTAAAGCGCTGGTTACGAATGCAACATGGGTTAGCTTTTTCATCATCTTTCCTCGGATTGGGGAGCAAAGGGGTTGCTCACATATGCATATACGAGGGGAGGGTGGAAACTGGATGCAGGAAAATAAAAATAAATTTTTGAAGGGGGAGGTTAATCCCCTCTCCCCTATGGAGCTGAGGGGGGCCCACAAAGTAATCCCAGCACGGAACAGTCCCCTCGCCCCTCCGGGGAGAGGGTTAGGGTGAGGGGAACATTCAGCTGTTGTGGTCATTCCTTTCACTTTATGTTCCTTGCTACTCTGTAACCCCATAACCTGTGAACGTGCCAGGGTGGCTCAGTCGCCACCACCCTGGCGACCCGGGCTCCCGGCGGTAAATCGCCGCTACGCGGTGCCCTCGGCTTATTCCTTCCGGCTTATCGGGGACGGGCGGAGGTAACGTCCCTGTAAAACCCGCCCTCTCGGCGCATCCATGCGCCTCGCCCCGGCCTGCAGGAAACGCCTCAGCGATTTACAGCCGGACCAGGGCATCGCTGAAAGGCTTCAGTCGTTCTTAAACAACGTTATTGATGCTGCTTAAAATTACTGGGGATCCCTCAGCCTATGGGGAGAGGGGCAGGGTGAGGGGAAATATCCTCAGCGCCTCACCGGTGCCCCGTTCGCCACATAATACGCCGCTGTGCTCTTCGCCAGCGGCTCGCGTCCACGAATGGCGTCGGCAATCTTCTCGCCAATCATAATGGTGGTGGCGTTCAGGTTGCCGGTGATGATCTGCGGCATAATCGACGCATCCACCACGCGCAGCCCTTCCAGCCCGTGAACGCGGCCTTCGCCGTCGACCACCGCCATCTCGTCATAGCCCATCTTGCAGGTGCCGCACGGGTGGAAGGCGGTTTCGGCGTGGTTGCGCACGAACTCGTCCAGCTGCTCGTCGGTCTGGCAGTCAATACCCGGACTGATTTCACGGCCGCGGTACTTGTCCAGCGCGGGCTGGTGCATGATCTCGCGGGTGATGCGTATCGCGTCGCGGAACTCCTGCCAGTCCTGCTCGTGGGACATGTAGTTGAACAGGATCGCCGGATGCTGGTGCGGATCGCGCGACTGGATGCGCACGTGTCCACGGCTCGGCGAGCGCATGGAGCCGACGTGGCACTGGAAGCCGTGCTCTTTTACCGCGTTCGAGCCGTTGTAGTTAATCGCCACCGGCAGGAAGTGGTACTGAATGTTTGGCCACTCAAACTCTTCACGGCTGCGGATAAACCCGCCCGCTTCGAAGTGGTTGCTCGCGCCCACGCCGGTGCCGCCAAACAGCCACTCGGCGCCAATCTTCGGCTGGTTCCACCACTGCAGGGCAGGGTAGAGGGAGACCGGCTCTTTGCATTCGTACTGGAGGTACATCTCCAGGTGATCCTGCAGGTTTTCGCCCACGCCGGGCAGATCGTGTACCAGCGGGATATCGAACTGTTTCAGCAGGTCAGCGTTGCCCACGCCAGAGCGCTGGAGGATCTGCGGGGAGGCAATCGCCCCGGCACTCAACAGCACTTCTTTTTTTGCCGTCGCTTTGGATGGGATGGTGCTTTCACCCTCCAGCCACTCGACGCCCACCGCGCGCTTGCCCTCAAAGAGGATGCGATCGGTCATGGCGTGGGTGCGGATGGTCAGGTTTGGGCGCGGTTTCGCCTGATCCAGATAGCCGCGCGCGGTGCTGGCGCGTCGGCCCTGCGGCGTGACCGTGCGGTCCATCGGGCCGAAGCCCTCCTGCTGATAGCCGTTGAGATCGTCGGTGCGCGGATAGCCCGCCTGCACGCCCGCTTCCACCATTGCCTCGAACAGCGGGTTCACGCCCGGTTTCGAGGTGGTGACGCTCACCGGACCGTCGCCGCCATGATAGTCGTTCGGCCCCACGTCGCGGGTCTCTGCCTTGCGGTAGTAGGGCAGGCAGTTGAGGTAGCTCCAGTGCTCCAGACCCGGCTCTTTCGCCCAGTGGTCAAGGTCCATTGCGTTACCGCGGATGTAGCACATGCCGTTGATCAGCGACGAGCCGCCCAGCCCTTTGCCGCGCCCGCACTCCATGCGGCGGTTGTTCATGTACGGCTCTGGTTCGGTTTCGTACGCCCAGTTGTAGCGCTTGCCCTGCAGCGGGAACGCCAGCGCGGCGGGCATCTGGGTGCGGAAGTCAAAGCGGTAATCCGGTCCGCCCGCTTCAAGCAGCAGGACGGTGGTGTTCGGATCTTCAGTCAGTCGTGTAGCCAGCACGTTGCCGGCAGAGCCGGCCCCGATAATGATGTAGTCAAATTGCAAATAAACCTCCCGGTTAAAATATGGACTGGAATTTACCCATCTCAACCTGGATGGACTTCACCTGGGTATAGCTCTGCAGCGTCATCACGCCATTCTCGCGGCCAATGCCGGAGTGCTTGTAGCCGCCGACCGGCATCTCTGCAGCGGATTCACCCCAGGTGTTGATCCAGCAGATGCCCGCCTCGAGCTGATGAATGGCGCCGTGGGCGCGGTTCAGGTCGGCCGTGACGATGCCTGCCGCCAGCCCGTAGTCGGTGTCGTTGGCGCGGCGAATCGCTTCCTCAATGGACTCATAGGTGAGGATGGACATCACCGGGCCGAAGATCTCTTCGCGCACGATGGTCATCTCGTCAGTGCAGTCGGTGAACACGGTCGGGGCCACCCACGCGCCGTTATCGAAGCCTTCGCCCTTCAGCACGTCGCCGCCGCACAGCACGCGCGCGCCTTCCTCTTTGCCTTTGGCGATGTAGCGCATCACGCTGTCGCGGTGCGGGAAGCTGACCATCGGACCAAAGTTGGTAGCTTCATCGAACAGATCGCCCGCGCGGATGCGGCCCACGCGCTCAACGATTTTCTGCTCAAACGCGGCTTTGAACTTAGCCGGAACAAACACACGGGTGCCGTTGGTGCACACCTGGCCGGAGCTGAAAAAGTTGGCCATCATGGCGATGTCCGCCGCGAGATCCAGATCCGCATCGTCAAAAATAATCAGCGGCGATTTGCCGCCCAGCTCCATCGTCACCTCTTTCAGGGAGGAGGCCGCAGCGTTCGCCATCACCTTTTTGCCGCTGGCGACGCCGCCGGTAAAGGAGACTTTGGCGATGCCCGGATGCTCGGTCAGGTACTGGCCGGTCTCCGCGCCCACGCCCGGCAGGACGTTAAACACGCCGTCCGGCAGGCCCGCTTCGGTGTAGATCTCGGCAAGCTTCAGGGCGGTAAGCGGTGTCACTTCGCTCGGCTTGAAGATCATTGCGTTGCCCGCCGCCAGCGCCGGGGCGGATTTCCACAGGGCGATCTGGATCGGGTAGTTCCATGCGCCGATGCCCGCTACCACGCCCAGCGGCTCGCGGCGGGTATAGACGAATGAGGTCTCGCGCAAGGGGATCTGGCTGCCTTCCAGCGCCGGGATCAGACCCGCGTAGTACTCCAGCACGTCCGCACCGGTGACGATATCCACGGTTGAGGTTTCGGAATACGCTTTACCGGTGTCGAGGGTTTCCAGCTTTGCCAGATCGTCGTTGCGCTCGCGCAGGATGTCGACGGCGCGACGCAGGATGCGAGAGCGCTCCATGGCGGTCATCGCTGCCCAGACTTTTTGCCCGCGCGTTGCGCTTTCTACGGCGCGATCGACGTCTTCGCGCCCGGCGGCCTGAACGGTCGCCAGGACTTCACCGTTGGCCGGGTTGATGGTCTCGAAGGTGCGACCGCTGGTGGCCGATGTATAACCACCATTGATATAAAGCTGCTGTTCTGCCATTCGGGACATAAATTCTCCTCGGTTATTCGGTCGGTAAATGCTGGCTGATAAAGTGGCTGGTCAGTGACTGCGCCAGGGTCTTATCCAGCGGCTTGCCGCTCAGCGCGGCGCGCAGCCACAGCCCGTCGATCAGCGCCGCCAGCCCATAGCCCGCCTCCTGGGCCTGCTCGCGCGGAAGCTCGCGGCGGAACTCGTACACCAGGTTCGACAGCAGGCGGCGGCTGCTCACCTGCTGCAGGCGGTAGAGCATCGGCTGGTGCATGCTGCTTGCCCAGAAGGCCAGCCAGGCCTTCATCGCCGCGCTGCTCACCTGGGTTTCATCAAAGTTACCGCCGACAATCGCCTGCAGACGCTGCTCCGCGCTGCCGTTCGGCAGGGCGTGCAGGCGGCTTAATACCGCATCGCGCAGCTGGCCGGTGATGTCGCGCATGGTCGCTTCCAGCAGGCCGTTTTTGTCTTTGAAATAGTGACTGATGATCCCCGTGGAAACGCCTGCCCGACGGGCGATCTGCGCGATCGTCGCGTCGTGCATTCCCACTTCATTTATTGCTTCCAGCGTGGCGTCGATAAGCTGCCTGCGCCGGATCGGCTGCATCCCCACTTTGGGCATTTTTGCCACTCCATTCATCAGCGTTGGTTAACCATTAAAGCGGTTTTTGATTGGACGTTCAATATAAAATGTGTCTTAATTGTTGCGGATTTGGATTTTAATAGTTACAAAAACAGTGAGGATACTGGATGACAGACCTTTCACAGGACAGAGAAAAAGACAAAATCAACCCGGTCGTTTTTTATACGTCCGCCGGGCTGATTTTGTTGTTTTCCCTGACAACGATCTTCTTTCGCG
Organism: Enterobacter sp. ku-bf2; assembly: GCF_001742765.1. Taxonomy (NCBI): domain Bacteria; kingdom Pseudomonadati; phylum Pseudomonadota; class Gammaproteobacteria; order Enterobacterales; family Enterobacteriaceae; genus Enterobacter; species Enterobacter sp. ku-bf2. The sequence continues at coordinate 1,818,795 of NZ_MDVW01000001.1, read as the reverse complement.
ATTTTTCTGCCGAGTGGATTGGGCGCACCCTGAACTGGGTGTCAAAGACCTTCGGCTGGTACTACCTGCTGGCGGCGACGCTTTATATCGTCTTTGTGGTCTGCATTGCCTGCTCGCGCTTCGGCTCCGTTAAGCTCGGTCCCGAGCAGTCCAAGCCCGAGTTCAGCCTGCTGAGCTGGGCCGCGATGCTGTTTGCCGCGGGCATCGGCATCGACCTGATGTTCTTCTCCGTGGCGGAACCGGTCACGCAGTATATGCAGCCCCCGGAAGGGGCAGGGCAGACGATGGAGGCCGCACGCCAGGCGATGGTCTGGACGCTGTTCCACTACGGCCTGACCGGCTGGTCAATGTACGCCCTGATGGGGATGGCGCTGGGATACTTTAGCTATCGTTATAATTTGCCCCTCACCATCCGCTCCGCGCTGTACCCGATTTTCGGAAAAAAGATCAACGGCCCGATTGGCCACAGCGTCGACATTGCGGCGGTGATCGGCACCATCTTCGGCATCGCGACAACTCTCGGGATTGGCGTGGTGCAGCTCAACTACGGGCTGAGCGTGCTGTTTGATATTCCGGATTCGATGGCGGCGAAAGCGGCGCTGATTGCGCTCTCCGTCATTATCGCCACCATTTCGGTGACGTCGGGCGTCGATAAGGGCATCCGCGTGCTCTCCGAGCTGAACGTGGCGCTGGCGCTGGGCCTGATCCTGTTCGTGCTGTTTATGGGCGACACCTCGTTCCTGCTCAATGCCTTAGTGCTGAACGTGGGCGACTACGTCAACCGCTTTATGGGTATGACGCTGAACAGCTTCGCCTTTGATCGCCCGGTGGAGTGGATGAACAACTGGACGCTGTTCTTCTGGGCGTGGTGGGTGGCGTGGTCACCGTTTGTCGGCCTGTTCCTGGCGCGTATTTCACGTGGCCGCACCATCCGTCAGTTTGTTATGGGCACGCTGATTATCCCGTTCACCTTTACCCTGCTGTGGCTGTCGGTGTTCGGCAACAGCGCGCTCCATGAGATCATCCACGGCAACGCAACCTTTGCGCAGGAGGCGATGGCGCACCCGGAGCGCGGCTTCTACAGCCTGCTGGCGCAGTACCCGGCGTTCACCTTTAGCGCCTCCGTGGCGACCATTACCGGCCTGCTGTTTTACGTCACCTCAGCGGATTCCGGCGCGCTGGTACTGGGCAACTTCACCTCGAAGCTCAAAGACATCAACAGCGATGCGCCGAACTGGCTGCGCATCTTCTGGTCCGTCGCCATCGGCCTGCTGACGCTCGGTATGCTGATGACCAATGGCATATCGGCGTTGCAGAACACCACGGTGATCATGGGGCTGCCGTTCAGCTTCGTTATCTTCTTCGTGATGGCCGGGCTGTATAAATCGCTCAAGGTGGAAGATTACCGCCGCGTCAGCGCCAGCCGCGACACCGCACCGCGTCCGATGGGGGCCCAGGACAGGCTGAGCTGGAAGAAACGCCTGTCGCGCCTGATGAACTACCCGGGCACGCGCTACACCAAACAGATGATGGAGACGGTCTGCTTCCCGGCAATGGAAGAGGTGGCGCAGGAGCTGAAGCTGCGCGGCGCCTACGTGGAGCTGAAAAACCTGCCGCCGGAGGAGGGCGAGACCCTGGGGCACCTGGACCTGCTGGTGCACATGGGCGACGAGCAGAATTTTGTCTACCAGATCTGGCCACAGCAGTACTCGGTCCCCGGCTTTACCTACCGGGCGCGCAGCGGGAAGTCGACCTACTACCGGCTGGAGACCTTCCTGCTGGAAGGAAGTCAGGGGAATGATTTGATGGACTACAGCAAGGAGCAGGTGATTACGGATATTCTGGACCAGTATGAACGGCACCTGAACTTTATCCACCTGCACAGGGAAGCGCCGGGGAATAGCGTGATGTTCCCGGATGTTTGAACCATTTCGTGTATGAATGACAGGGCACCCGTAACGGGTGCCGCTTTCACCTGTCCTGAACGTGAAGACCGGTTTTCCAGATAAAGAAACTTACCGTGTCGACTAATTTTGAATCGGCCTCGGCATAGGTTGCCGCACTGTGTCCTCCCTGACGGTAAGCCAGAACCAGCACGCTGCGCGGCGAGCCGATCTCCTCTAAACGGGCGGCGAATTTTGCTGTTTGCCACGGGGAAACGCGCTGGTCATGCAGGCCCACGGTTAACAGCACGGGAGGATAACGTTTTTCAGGTAACAGATGCCGGTAAGCATCTATTTTCAATAAGTTTAGCCTGCCTGACGGCGTCAGCGGCGATCCCAGTTCGTCATAGTTCATCACGCCTATCGGAATGTTATCCAGTCGGCTGGTATTCAGCATCCCGGCGTCTATGGCCACTGCGGAAAACAGTTCCGGGCGACGGGTCATCGCCATACCCACGATAATTCCCCCCGCGCTTTCACCCCCGATTGCCAGTTTTGACGGTGAGGTGTAGCGACTGTCGATAAGATATTCCGCGCAACGGATAAAATCGGTAATGGAATTTTCTTTCTTATCCGCTCTTCCTGCTTCGTGCCATTCAGGGCCCATTTCACCGCCTCCGCGTACATGCGCGATAGCGAGAATACCGCCTTGTTCCAGCCAGAGCAGACGGGTCAGATCGAATGAAGGAAACGTACTCACGCCGTACGCGCCATAAGCCGTCAACCAGGTAGGGACCGAACCATCGCGCGCAATGCCTTTACGGTATATGAGAGTCAGTGGGACGCGAACATTCTCTGCTGTAGTGACCCATTTTTCTTCCGTCACATAGTCTGTCAGGGGCTGGCTTAATGGCGGTATTAACTCTGTTTTCTGGAGAATGTTATCCGCAGGTTGATAATGATAAATGACGGGGGGATTAAGCCAGCCCTGACGGGTGAAGAGAATGTCCTGACTATCGCTGCTGGCAAATATCGCACTCACGTCTTCATCTGCAGGGACCGGAATTGCCTGGTGGTGACTGATATCAGCAAACGGAATACGCATGAATTTACTGCTTCCGGCGTTATGATAAGCCACATAAAGTGAATCCCTACTCAGGCTTAATTGTGTTAACTCTCCGTTCGACCAGCTCATCACGTGTTCTTTGGTGGAGGCAGGAGCCGCCAGATTGATGCGTGAAATATCATAGCCTGAGGAGGCGTTATAGCTCGCCAGATAAATCCACTTCCCGGAATAAACAAAGGCAGAAACATTTTTATCGGTATCAACAATTTTGTTCCAGGTGAGTGTGCTGTTGTCATCCGCGTCTTTTTTAGCGGCAAAAAGGTAGCCTCCATAACCACTGATGGATTTTGAAACGTTAACAATCAGATATTCAGAATCAGGAGAGGTGTACATATTAACGTTTTCGCAGGCTTTTTGTGCGAGTTCAGGTAGCGTGCGCCAGTCAAACGTCATAACGTCTCTGTCGTGCCCTATACGATGGAGGTAGACCTTGCCGCAGGTTTGTCGTCCTGAATCCTGAGTGATGGTGTTGAGACTATAATAAAAGGACTGATTATCCGCGGCCCAGACAACGCTGGGATAGCGAACGTCGGGTATATGCGTATCTAATACGACATTATCCACAACCCGGATAACGGTAATTCTCGTGCTTTCAGTCCCGTTTCTTGAGAGCCCAAAAGCCACATAGCGACCATCATGTGAAGGGCTAAAAAAATTAATCCCATAGCCAACAGGCGGATCAATGAGCACCCGTTCCGGTTTTCCCTTCTGTCTTACAAACAGCCGCAGGTATGGGTGTTCGACCGTTGAGCGTAGATAAAAACGATTTTGTCCCGCATCATAAATATCAGAAATAGTGGGGGCCGTATTCTCCAGCTCGCTTAACCTTTTCGCCAGCGCGTTTCTCCATGGAAGGGCGTGGAGTGTCTTAACCGTCTGGTTTGAGCGTTGATTTAACCAGCGAGCAGTCTGTTGGGGGTGAGTTTCCATCCAATGATAAGGATCCATGCCATCCTCATAGGGATTTTCGTTAGCATGAGCGAAAAAGAGACAGCCGAAAAATGCGAGGATAGTAATAATTATCTGCTTGCTGATAGGTTTTATTCTCGGTATCAGGCAATGTTTCATTTCTGGCTGGGCTCATGTTGTTCTGTTAGTGGCGTTAGTTGAGTACGTTATGTTTCCTTAGTCACATCGAGATAATGTAAAACAGCGAAGGCATAATGTTCCTGAAATTATAAAATTGAAATAATTTATTTTGTATTTATTGATTTTTTATTCTCGTGTTTTTGATCTGGCTCGAGGTTTTATGACTGAATTCTGTTATGAAAAACTCGCCCGAATACTTTTAAATGCTTCAGGTAGATTTTGGTGGCTATTATAAATGGTAGGAAGTGAGAGTTTCGTTATTTTTAGTCTTTAATTGCTGGAGCAATAAACAGGGCAGCATTATTCCTGAACGACAATCAAGGTATATACCTCTCCATTAACACGTTGCCAGGCGAGGCTAAAGCATTTTCCCTGCTGATAACGGCCCGCCGGATGGCTGAGCGTCAACGCGATAGTTTGCTGATTCAACGCCGTGACCTGTGCACAGTCGAATCCCATGTAGCGCCTTGCCGTAGGGAACAGTGCTTTAAACAAACTTTCTTTGGCGCTGAATGCAAGCGTCAATACCAGCGCAAAGGGGTAGCCCGAGCGCGTCAGGCACATCGCTTCCTGTGCATCAATGATGCCGTCCTGGATTTCTCGGGCTTCACGGTCAGGAAGAATGGCTTCGCAATCAATACCCACAAGCGCATCTGGATGACGGACGGCAACTGCCATCGCCTGCGTGCCGCAGTGGGTGATGCTCCCCGAAACGCCGTCAGCCCAGAGAGGTTCACCGCTGGGGCCGATGCCGGGCACAGTGTGGTCAGGTAAGGCATGCGCGGCGGCGATGCGGCCTGCCAGATGCTCGGCTTTGCGTTTGCGCCCGGCGTTTGAAAGCTCGGCGTGGTGGGGGAGCCAGAGGAGATCGGCGTCGGTGAAGGTGGTTGGGTCGAAGGTGACGTGGTGAACGGTGTGGCCGGCGAGAATGAACGTGGTGTGGGTTGTGTGCATGGTTTTTCCTTCAGAATTGTGCGGCCTGATGCCCTCACCCCGGCCCTCTCCCACGGGGAGAGGGAGCAAACACTAAAAACGGCAACGGGGTTGCCGTTTTGCTTTCACCTCGTCCTCACCCCAGCCCTCTCCCACAGGGAGAGGGAGGCGTTGTTGCCTTTATCAGAAACGCGTATTCACGCTCATATACCACGTGCGGCCTGGCTCATTATAGGTATAAGCCCCCGCGCCGTACATATACGCACCGGTGGTGGCGTTGCCCGTGGTCTGGGCATTACCCGCGCGCCACTGGCGCTTGTCGAAGACGTTATCCACGCCGCCGGTCAGGCTGACGTTTTTGGTCATGTCCCAGGTTGCGCTCAGGCCCACGATGCTGTACGGACTGACTTCGTCTTTCTCAGACCCGGTGACAGGCTGACCTTTGTAGTTGTACTTCTTCGGCTGCTGCTTGCCGTACCAGGTAAAGGTCGACTGGAGCGACACGTCCTGATGCACCTGCCAGCTCAGAGTGGAGTTCAGCGTGTACTCCGGAATGATCGACAGACGGTCGCCGGTCTCCTTGTTCTTGCTCTGCAGCATGTAGGTGATGTTGTTGGTCCAGTTAATCGTGTCGCTGACCGGCACGTTCAGGGAGCCTTCCAGACCTTCCACCACCGCCTTCGGCACGTTTTCCCACTGGTAGATATCCGTCTGCACTTTACCGGAAGAGGTGTGACCAATCGGCGCGTAGCCCGCTTCAATCTTGTCGCGGTAGTCGTTGCGGAACCAGGTGACGCCCGCCAGCCAGCCGTCGTGTTTCCACTCCAGGCCAATCTCTTTGTTGATACTGGTTTCGGCCTTCAGGTCGTCGTTACCCATCATGTAGCAGCCCACGCCGTCGGAGCTGGCGTAGCAGCCCTGGCCTTTGCTGTAGAGCAGGTAGTTCGGGTTGGTCTGGTACAGGCTCGGCGCCTTATAGGCGCGGGCGATCCCCATCTTCAGCGTGAAGTCATCCCCCAGACCCTGCGACAGGTTAAGTGACGGGCTCCAGTTGTTGCCGACGATGGTGTGATGGTCGAAGCGCAGGGCAGGGGTCAGCATGGTGCTATCGGTCAGCTCCATGTTGTTTTCGGCGAACAGAGAGAAAATCTCTGCCGACGTGTACGGGCTGCGGTCGTTGCTCATGCCCGGAATGGTGCCGCCCTGCTGAGTTTGGGTGAAGGAGGTCGAGTCCTTCATGCGCTGCTGGTTCCACTCGGTGCCAAGCGTCAGGTTCTGGTTAACGAGGAAATCAATCGGCAGGTTGATTTCACTGTGCAGCATCACGTCGGCCAGATCGGTGTCGGTGAATTTATTACTGTTGAACAGGCCTTCCAGACCGCCCGCCAGCCCTTCGCCCAGACGGGAGTTGCGGGTGTGCTCGTACTGCGCCCAGTTGCTGGTGGTAATGCCGTTATCCCAGCCGCCGTTCCAGGTCACCGCGAAGTTCTGGCGATAGATACGGTTGGTCTCTTTGCCGTAGTTCTTTTTCACCAGACCGCTGGAGCTGTTGTCATTGTTGGTGTTCTGGGTATCACCGGCGTAGAGGTTATTCTGGCGGCTGTAGCCCGCCTCAAATTCCAGAGACTGCATCGGCGCAAAGTCCCAGCGCACCACGCCGTTGATGTCTTTATTTTCCACCCCTTCACGGCCCGCGGGCAGCGTGTCGGCGTAGGCACCGGTTCGGTCAGACTGATGACCCTGGTTGATGTCCCACGCGTCGGCCTGGGTTTTGTCCAGATTGCCGAACATGCGGAAGCTGAAGTCGCCGCCCAGCGGGCCGCTCAGGCTGAAGTTGGTGCGTTTGGTGGAACCTTCATCCTTGTGCTCAGGCGCATTCAGGTAGGTATTCCAGGAGCCGTGCCACTGGTCGTCGAATTTTTTGGTGATGATGTTCACCACGCCACCTGCCGCGCCGTTGCCATAGCGCGCGGCGGCCGGACCGCGGATCACTTCGATGCGCTCGATCATCTCCGGCGGCACCCAGCCGGTATCGCCGCGCGTATCACGCTCGCCGCGCCAGCCCAGACGGATGGAGTTTCGGCTGGTCACCGGCTTGCCGTCGATCAGGATCAGTGTGTTTTCTGGCCCCATGCCGCGGATATCAATCTGACGGTTATTCCCGCGCTGGCCGCTGGTGGAGTTACCGGTCAGGTTAACGCCCGGCATGGTGCGGATGATTTCAGCCACGTCCCGCGCGGGCGGGTTTTTACGTATCTCATCGGCGGTGATGGTCGATACCCCCGGCGCCTGCAGATTCTGCTCGGCGGCGGTGATCACCATCGTGTCTTCGTGCTGCGCAGAGGCGGTGTTGTCGTCTGCCAGAGCGGGCAGCGCGACGCCGTAAATCCCTAAATTGACCAGCAAGGCCAGAGAGTGAATCTTCTTATTCATTGTACGTCCTGCTTTTGTGGTTGTTTTATGAGCGCTTCCCACAGCGCGGGCACTACGCTATTGCAAATGAAAATAGTTATCAATAATATTATCAATAAAATTTGCTCTGAAACAAAAAAGACTGTTAAACATGAGGTTATAAGGGTGACGGCGTTAACAACGGGAAGTGAAGCGTGGTGGCAGTCGAAAAACGGGCCTGAATGGAAGCCGGAAAAGGGAAACTATCGCGTCACGTTCTGGTGGCGTGACCCGGCAGGAACGCAAAGAACGTCACCGATCAAACGCGTCTGGCTCTACGTCACCGGCGTGACCGATCACCACCAAAATGCCCGCCCGCAGTCTCTCGAACGCATTCCCGATACCGACGTCTGGCAGTGGCAGGGCGAGTTCAGCCCCGAGTGGCGCGGAAGCTACTGTTTTATCCCTTCCGTGAATGAAAACGATTTTGCCAGCGTCGTGTTTGAAGGCGAGCAGCCGGAGCGCATGGCGCTGCGCGAAGGGTGGCGCAAGCTGCTGCCGCACGCGGTTTCCGACCCGCTGAATCCGCAAAGCTGGCGCGGCGGGCGCGGCCATGCCGTCTCCGCGCTGGAGATGCCGGGCGCGCCGGTTCAGCCGGGGTGGAATCATCCCGATACGCCGTATCAGCCGCCAGTCTGCATTGAGTGGGAAAGCGCGCGCCTGAAAAATCGCCGTCGCGTCTGGATTTTCACTACCGGGGGCGACGACCCGGAACGTCCGCTGGCGGTGCTGCTCGACGGGCAGTTCTGGGCCGAAAGTATGCCGGTCTGGCCTGCGCTGGCGTCTCTCACCGCCGAGCGCAAATTACCGCCTGCGGTCTACGTCTTAATTGATGTTATCGATATGGAGCATCGCAACCGCGAGCTGCCGTGCAATCCCGATTTCTGGCTGGCGGTGCAGGAAGAACTTCTCCCCCTTGTCCAACAATGCGCGCCGTTTAGCGACCGCGCCGACCGTACGGTGGTGGCTGGCCAGAGCTTTGGCGGTCTCGCGTCGCTTTATGCTGGCCTCCACTGGCCGCAGCGTTTTGGCTGCGTGCTTAGCCAGTCCGGCTCTTACTGGTGGCCACACCGCGGCGGCCAGCAGGACGGGCTGTTAATCGAACAACTTAAAGCCGGTGAAATATCTCCTCGCGGGCTACGCATCATTCTTGAAGCCGGGCGCAACGAGCCGCTCATCTTCCGCGCGAATCAGGCGATTTACGCCGAACTGCACATACACCAACCGGTTATCTGGCGTCAGGTTGACGGCGGACACGATGCGCTTTGCTGGCGCGGTGGGCTGACGCAGGGGCTGATGACCCTCTGGCAGCCGCTTATTCACTAACGGAGTCTGTATGGAATTCAGCAATCCTTTCGATAATCCGCAGGGACAGTTCGCCATTTTGCAAAACGACCAGGGGCAGTACAGTCTGTGGCCGCAGCAGTGTGAACTGCCGGCAGGGTGGCGCGTGGTGTGCGAAGCACAGTCGCAGGAGGCGTGCCAGCAGTGGCTTGCCGGGCACTGGCAAACGCTTGAGCCGTCTTACTTTGTGAGGGAGAACGCATGAACCGTCTTCCTCTCGTCGCCGCCCAGCCGGGGATCTGGATGGCGGAACAGCTGTCCATGCTGCCAAACGCCTGGAGCGTGGCGCACTACACCGAGCTGAAAGGCGATATCGATGCGCCACTGCTGGTTAAAGCCATTGCGGAAGGCATGCTGCAGGCCGATACCCTGCGCATGCGTTTTGCAGAAGAAAACGGTGAGGTGTGGCAGTGGGTGGATGAGACCTTCATTCTGCCGGAACCGTCCGTTGTCCGCGTTGATTCTCACGCCGCCGCCGTGGCGCTGATGGATTCCGATCTTAACCAGAACCTGCGCGTCGACAGCGGTCGGCCGCTGGCGTTTCACCAGCTGATTCAGGTCGGTGACAACCACTGGTACTGGTATCAGCGCTATCATCATCTGGTAGTGGATGGCTTCAGCTTCCCGGCCATTACCCGCCAGATCGCCGCAATTTATGCCGCGTGGAAAAAGGGCGACCCCACGCCGGAATCCCCGTTTACCCCATTTGCAGAGGTGGTGGACGAGTACCAGCGCTATCGCGACAGCGAGGCGTACCCGCGCGACGGCGCGTTCTGGGCCGAGCAGCGCAAACAGCTGCCTTCTCCGGTCTCGCTCTCCTCCGCGCCGCTGCCGGGTCGCGCCGCGACAACGGATATCCTGCGCCTGAAAATCGCCGCCGATGGTCGTGCTTTTAGCCAGCTTGCGCAGGCGGCAGAAAAGGTACAGCGCACCGACCTGGCCCTTGCGCTGGTGGCGCTGTGGCTGGGGCGCCTCACCGGACGGCTGGACTACGCCGCCGGGTTTATCTTTATGCGAAGGATGGGGTCCGCAGCCCTGACCGCGACCGGGCCGGTGCTTAACGTCCTGCCGCTGGCGGTCAATATCGATCCGCAGGAGAGCCTGCCCTCGCTGGCGCTGCGCCTGGCGAACCAGCTGAAAAAAATGCGCCGCCACCAGCGCTACGACGCCGAGCAGATCGTGCGCGACAGTGGGAAAGCGGCGGGCGATGAAGCGCTGTTCGGCCCGGTGCTGAACGTGAAAGTGTTCGACTACCAGCTGGATATCGACGGCGTGGAGGCCATCACCCACACGCTGGCGACCGGCCCGGTGAACGATCTGGAGCTGGCGCTGTTCCCGGACGAGCAGGGCGGGTCGAGCATTGAGATCCTCGCCAATAAACAGCGCTACGACGAGGCGATGCTGACGCGTCACGTCGCGCGCCTGAACGCGATGCTGAGGCAATTTGCGGCCAACCCGGACCTGCGCTGCGGCGAGGTGGAAACCGTTTCAGAGCAGGAATACGCTAAGCTCGCGCGCATCAACGATACCGGACTGGCGCTGCCGTCCAGCACGCTCGCGGATCTGGTGGCGGAACAGGCGAGCAAAACGCCGGACGCCCCGGCGCTGGCGGATGCGCACGTTGAACTCAGTTATCGCCAGATGCGCGAGCAGGTCGTCGCGCTGGCAAACCTGCTGCGCGCGCGCGGCGTGAAGCCGGGCGACAGCGTGGCGGTGGCCCTGCCGCGCTCGGTATTCCTGACGTTAGCCTTGCACGGCATTGTGGAGGCGGGCGCCGCGTGGCTACCGCTCGACACCGGCTACCCGGACGATCGCCTGCGGATGATGCTCGAGGACGCGAAGCCGTCCCTGCTCATTACCACTGACGAACAGCTTCCGCGCTTTAGCGATCTCTCCGTCGAGACGTTTAGTTACAACACACTATTACCGACCGCGGGTGCTGAGCCGCTGCGGCTGGCGAAGCCGGAGCAGACGGCGTACATCATCTTTACCTCCGGCTCGACCGGGCGTCCAAAAGGGGTCATGGTCGGCCATACCGCCATCGTTAACCGCCTGAAGTGGATGCAGGATCATTATCCACTGACGGCGTTTGACGTAGTGGCGCAGAAAACGCCGTGCAGCTTTGACGTGTCGGTGTGGGAGTTCTGGTGGCCGTTTATCGCCGGGGCGAAGCTGGTGATGGCCGAGCCGGACGCGCACCGCGATCCGCAGGCGATGCAAAGTTTCTTCGCCCACTATGGCGTGACCACTACCCACTTCGTGCCGTCGATGCTGGCGGCGTTTGTTGCCTCGCTGACGCCGGAAAACGTCGCCTGCTGCAAAACGCTGAAGCAGGTGTTCTGCAGCGGCGAAGCGCTGCCGACGGCGCTGTGCCGCGAGTGGGAACAGCTGACCCGCGTGCCGCTGCACAATCTTTATGGCCCGACGGAAGCGGCGGTGGACGTCAGCTGGTATCCGGCGTTTGGGCCTGAGCTGGCGGCGGTGGAAGGCAACAGCGTGCCGATCGGCTTCCCGGTGTGGAACACGGGGCTGCGCATTCTGGATGCGATGATGCGCCCGGTGCCGTTCGGCGTGGCGGGCGATCTCTACCTCACCGGCATTCAGCTGGCGCAGGGGTATCTGGGACGCCCCGATCTCACCGCCAGCCGCTTTATCGCCGACCCGGTTGCACCGGGCGAGCGGATGTACCGCACCGGAGACGTTGCCCGCTGGCTGGATAACGGCGCGGTGGAATATCTGGGCCGCAGCGACGACCAGCTTAAAATTCGCGGCCAGCGCATCGAGCTGGGTGAAATCGACCGGGCGATGCTGTCGCTGCCGGACGTGGCCCAGGCCGTGGCGCACGCCTGCGTCTTCAACCAGGCGGCGGCAACGGGCGGCGATGCCCGCCAGCTGGTGGGGTACGTGGTTTCTGAATCCGGCTTACCGCTGGACCGCGACGCGCTGCTGGAATCGCTCAAAGCCCAGCTGCCGCCGCATATGGTGCCGGTGGTGCTGCTGCAAATCAGCGCGCTGCCGCTGAGCGCCAACGGCAAGCTTGATCGCAAGGCGCTGCCGCTGCCGGAACTGACCGGTAAAACGTCCGGACGGGCCCCGGAAAGCGAAACCGAAATCGCCGTCGCGCAGGCGTTTGCCGCGCTGCTGGGCTGCGAGATCAACGACATTGAGGCGGATTTCTTTGCCCTCGGCGGCCACTCGCTGCTGGCTATGCGTCTGGCGGCGCAGCTCAGCCGTGCGTTCAACCGCAAGGTCACGCCGGGGCAGATTATGGTCGCCTCGACGGTCAGCAAGCTTAGCGCCCTGCTGGACTCGCAGATGAGTGACGAGCAGGCGCAGCGTCTGGGGTATGAAACGCTTCTGCCGCTGCGTGAGGGCGACGGCCCGACGCTGTTCTGCTTCCATCCGGCGTCCGGCTTCGCCTGGCAGTTTAGCGTGCTGGCGCGCTACCTCAGCCCGCGCTGGTCAATCGTCGGCATTCAGTCGCCGCGCCCGGACGGGCCGATGCAGCAGTGTGCGGATCTGGATGGGGTGATTGAGCGCCACCTGTTTACGTTACGTAAGCAGCAGCCGCAGGGGCCGTATTACCTGTTCGGTTATTCCCTCGGCGGCACGCTGGCGCAGGGGATTGCGGCCCGCCTGCGCGAGCAGGGTGAAGCGGTTTCATTCCTCGGCCTGCTGGATACCTGGCCGCCGGAAACCCAGAACTGGGCGGAAAAAGAGGCTAACGGCCTCGACCCGGCGGTGCTGGCAGAGATCGAGCGGGAACGTCAGGCGTTTATCGCCGCCCAGCAGGGGCAGGGCTCCAGCGAGCTGTTTAACGCGATTGAAGGCAACTACACCGACGCGGTGCGGCTGCTCACCACGGCACACAGCGCGCGCTTTGACGGCAAAGCGACGCTGTTTGTCGCCGAGCGCACGCGAACCATGGATCCGCAGGCGGCCTGGGCGCCGTGGGTGTCGGAGCTTGAGGTGTACAGCCAGGATTGCGCCCACGTGGATATCATTTCACCGCAGGCGTTTGAGAAGATAGGGCCGGTGTTGAAGAATATTTTGGGGTAACGTCATAAGCGCCGGGTGGCGGCTACGCCTTACCCGTCCTACGGGAGCCGAGTGTAGGCCGGGTAAGGCGTAGCCGCCACCCGGCAATTACCGTCGACCTAACGGCACCACCAGCGGCGTTCCCGCTACCGGATCGTCGATTATCATGCATCGCAGGCCGTAGATCCGCGCGATCAGCTCCGGCGTAACAATCTCCCTCGGCGCGCCCTGCGCCACAATCTCCCCGTCTCGCAAGGCAATCAGGTGCGTGGCATAGCGGCACGCCTGGTTTAAATCGTGCAGTACCGCCGCCAGGGTGTACCCCTGCGTGCGGTTCAGCTCGCTCAGCAGCTCCAGCAGGTCAATCTGGTGGCTGATATCCAGCCACGTTGTCGGCTCGTCCAGCAGCATGATGGAAGTTTCCTGCGCCAGCACCATCGCGATCCACGCGCGCTGACGCTGTCCGCCGGAAAGGGTATCCACGCTTTGCTGAGCGAGATCGGTAATGCCCGTCGCCTGCATCGCGCGGTTCACCGCCTCGTCGTCCTCTTTACGCCAGCGGGTAAACAGCGGCTGGTGCGGATAGCGCCCGCGCGAGACCAGCTCCTGAACCGTGATGTCCCCCGGCGTGGTGGCGTTTTGCGCCAGCAGCCCGATGCGCCTGGCCACCTCTTTGCTGGCGAAGCGCTGGATCTGCTCGCCGTCGAGAAGCACGCTCCCCGCAACCGGCGTCATCAGGCGGCTCAGGGTGCGCAGCAGGGTCGATTTCCCGCAGCCGTTCGGGCCGATAATCGCCGTGAAGTGGCCGTCCGGAATGGCGACGGATAAATCACGGGCAACGATTTTTTTGCCGTAGCCGAGAGTGAGATTTTCGCCGCGCAAGCGGGTGGTTGAATCTGTCATTTCTTGCGAGACTCCTGAACGAGCAAGACGATAAGGTAAATGCCGCCGAGGCTGACGGTCACCACGCCCACCGGAAGCTGGTAAGGCATAAACAGCCGCTGGGCGCAGAGATCGGCGGCCAGCAGCAGCAGCGCGCCGCACAGCGCCGCCTGAGTTAATCCCCAACGCGCCGTTCCGCTAAGACGTCGCGCGATATGCGGCGCCACGAGGGCGATAAACGAGATCGGCCCGGCGATGGCGGTGGAGGCGGCGGTCAGCAGTACGGCGACCAGCATCAGCATCAGGCGCGAGCGCTCAACGCCCACGCCCAGCGCGCAGGCGCTGTCGTCGCCCATTTCCAGCAGCCGCATGCGTCGTACCAGCAGCAGCGCGCCGATAAACATCAGCACAATCAGCGGTGCCGCGGGCCAGGTTTTGCCCCACGTCAGGCCGTTGAGGGAGCCCGCGTACCACAGCCCGGCGGAAAGCGCCGTTTCCAGCGAGGCCTGCAGCAGCAGCCAGGTATTGAAGGCCATCAGCATCGCACGGATGCCGATACCGATAATGATCAGCCGGAAGGTGTCGATGCCGTTGCGCCAGGCCAACAGCCAGATAACCAGCGACGTCAGAATGCCGCCCGCCATCGCCGTAAAGGTGATGGCCGTCAGGTGCTGGCCGAACAGTACCATCGCCACCAGCACGCCGCTCCAGGCCCCGGTATTGAGGCCCATCACGTCCGGGCTGCCGAGTGGGTTGCGCATCAGCGACTGGAAAATCGCACCGCTGACGCCGAGCGCCGCGCCCACCAGAATGGCCATCGCCACGCGCGGCAGTCGCCATTCGGTGACAACCAGGGTGATATTGCGCGGCGCGCTGCCGGTGAGGGCGTTAAACACCTGGGTGAAATCGAGCGTCACCGCGCCGCTGCGCAGGCTCAACGTTGCCAGCAGCAGAATGGCGATAACCAGCAGGGAGACGCAGGCGACTAAACGCCGGGACGGGGCCATCATGCGCTACCTCCGCGTCTACGTCGTACCAGGAAGATCAGTACCGGCGCACCGATAAAGGCGCTGACCACCGAGACGCGCAGCTCGCCGGGAACCAGCAGGCGGCCCAGCACGTCGGCAAACAGCAGCAGGGCAGGGGTCGCCAGCAGCGTGACCGGCAGGGACCAGCGGTGATCCGCCCCCACCAGCCAGCGCGCCATATGGGGCATCATCAGGCCGATAAAGGCAATCGGGCCGACCACGGCGGTCGCGCTGCCGCACAGTACGGTGATGGCCAGCAGGCCCGTCAGTTGCGTGCGCGCCACGCGGTTGCCGAGGGCGGTGGCGGTGTCGCTGCCGAGGCTCAGGCTGTTCAGCGCCCGGCTTAAAAACAGCGCCACGGCAGCGGCAATCATCACCGGGATCGCCACCACTTTCAGGGTTTCAAGAGTGCGGATATCCAGCGAACCGGCCTGCCAGAAGCGTAGCTGGTCGTAAACGTCCGGGTTGAGCAGGGCGATGCCGTTGGACAAGCCTTCCAGCACCGCGGCAAGCGCCACGCCCGCCAGCGTCAGGCGTACCGGGCTCAGCTGTCCGCCACCCTGGCTGCCGGTAAACGCCACCACCAGCGAGGCGGCCAGCGCGCCGCAGAAGGCCATTACCAGTTGCTCAGACGGAGAGGTGAAGCCGAACAGCGCCGCGCCGAGTACGATGGCAAAGCTGGCACCGGAGTTCACGCCGAGAATGCCGGGGTCCGCCAGCGGGTTACGGGTAAGGGTTTGCATCAACGCACCGGCAAGGCCGAGCGCGCCGCCGGCCAGCAGTCCGGCAAGGGTGCGGGGCAGGCGGGCGTCGAGCACGATGACGCAGTCGGCGCTCTGACAAGTGCCGGAGAGCGCATCAACGATAACGGAGGCGGGCAGCGGCTTGGCGCCGACCAGCAGGCTGAGTGCAATCGCCAGGCTCAATAGCAACAATAAAACGGGCACGGCAATGGCGCGCACCGAAGAAGAGGAAAACGACATAGCAACATCCATGATTTGATAATGATAGTGATTATCGTTATCTATCTTATTTGGCTATGTTAGCATGTGCGCCCATGGAATGGGTAGAATTACACTCAAGGCTTTGTCATGAATCAAAAATCCTGGCTGCTCAACCTCAGCCTGCTCAAAACGCACCCGGCGTATCGCGCCGTGTTTATTGCCCGCTTTATCTCCATTTTATCCCTCGGCCTGCTCGGCGTGGCCGTGCCGGTACAAATCCAGACGATGACGCACTCCAGCTGGCTGGTGGGGTTATCGGTGACGTTAACCGGCGGGGCGATGTTTATCGGTCTGATGGTCGGCGGCGTGCTGGCGGACCGCTACGAGCGTAAAAAGCTGATCCTGCTGGCACGCGGCACCTGCGGCGTGGGCTTTATCGGGCTGTGTCTGAACGCCATGCTGCCGGAGCCGTCGCTGATGGCCATATATGCCCTCGGGCTGTGGGACGGTTTCTTTGCCTCCTTAGGCGTGACAGCGCTGCTGGCGGCGACGCCCGCGCTGGTCGGGCGAGAAAATCTGATGCAGGCGGGGGCGATCACCATGCTCACCGTGCGCCTCGGCTCGGTGATTTCACCGATGGTCGGCGGCCTGCTGCTGGCGACCGGCAACGTGGCGTGGAACTACGGCCTGGCGGCGGCGGGGACGTTTATCACCACGCTGACGCTGCTGCGCCTGCCGCTGCTGCCACCTCCGCCGCAGCCGCGCGAGCATCCGCTGACATCACTGATGGCCGCTATTCGTTTTCTGTTCAGTAACCCGCTGATTGGCGGCATTGCGCTGCTTGGTGGCCTGCTGACCATGGCGAGCGCCGTGCGCGTGCTGTATCCGGCGTTAGCGGGAGAGTGGCGGATGAGCGCCTCGGAGATTGGCCTGCTGTACGCCGCGATTCCGCTCGGCGCGGCCTGCGGGGCGCTGACCAGCGGCAACCTGGCGCAGAGCGCGCGACCGGGGTTGATTATGCTGCTTGCCACGCTGGCCTCGTTTATCGCCATTGGCTTCTTTAGCCTGATGCCGGTCTGGGCGCTCGGGGTGATGTGTCTGGTGATCTTTGGCTGGCTGAGCGCCATCAGCTCGCTCTTGCAGTACACCCTGATCCAGACCCAGACGCCGGAAGGGATGCTCGGGCGCATCAACGGCCTGTGGACCGCGCAGAACGTCACGGGCGATGCCATCGGTGCGGCGATCCTCGGCGGGCTGGGGGCGATAATGAGCCCGGTGGCGTCGGCGAGCAGCAGCGGGTTTGTGTTAGCGATGGTTGGCGTGATTTTGTTAGTGGCGCTGGTGGAATTGCGGCGGTTCAGGCAGGAGAGTGCCCCTGTGTGATTTGCCGGGTGGCGGCTGCGCCTTACCCGGCCTACATTTTGCACCCGTAGGCCCGGTAAGCGAAGCGCCACCGGGCGCATGCATTACCCGAAAATTGCCTCTAAACGCTGCAACACCAACATCGCGCTGTAATAATCCAGGCGGAACGTCTCGGTTCCTAACGCCCACACGCGCTTGTTTTTCACCGACGGCAGGTGCGCCAGCAGCGGGTTAGCGTAAATCGCCGCCACGTCTTTCTGGTCGCCGGCAAACACAAACAGCCCTTCGCCGTTCAGTCCCGTCGCCAGGTTTTCGCCGCCCAGCTGGATAATGTCGTGGCGCTTGCCCTGGCTTGTTGAGGTCTGCAACCCGGCAGACAGGTCCGCCAGCGTAAAGCCCAGCTGGTGCAGCAGCTTGCCCTGCGCCGATTCGGCGGTCCACAGGTTGGCGGAATGCGCGGCGGCGGTGTAGACGATGGCGTTCACCGGCTGGGGCGGCAGCGTCATTTGCTGTTTCACCTGCGCGAGCTGTGTATCAAACGCGGCTATGCGCCCGGCGGCCTGCTTTTCGTGTCCGGCGATCGCGCCCAGCTGAGTCAGCAGCGCCTGCCAGCTCTTGTCGTCGTAGTTGATGATAAGCGTCGGCGCAATGGTGGAAAGCTGATCGTACAGCGCTAGCGCGGAATCCCCGCCGGTGGCGCTGATCAAAATCAGGTCCGGCATTTGCGCGGCCACCGCTTCTGCGCTCGGCTCGCCAATGTACAGCCGCGCTACCTTGCGCTGCTTCGCGATATCGCCCCACTGGCGCAGGAAGCCCTGTCCATCCGCCACGCGGTTGTTTGGCGTGGTCGCGCCGCTGGCGACGACCGGTGCGTCAATGGCCAGTAGGGAGCCGGTTAAGGTCACGCTGGTGGAGACAATGCGCGTCGGTTTGTGCTCAAGGGTATGTACCCCGCGGCTGTCAGTCACCTGACGCGGCCAGTCGGCGGCAGCGGCTGAGGTAAGTCCTAAAACAAAAAGCACGAATAAAAGCAGGGGATTACGGAAAACGGCAGGGAATTTCACAGCGCGGGATCCTGTTTTCGTTGAAGATAATGCTTCTCATTTTCATAGTTACCGCACCGGGATGCAAGCTTTTGTCGCACAAGTTATTTGCCCGACGGTTGACAGCGAAGCGATGTGGGATTAGGTTAGCCGACGAAAATATAAATGATAATCATTATTGCTTCTTTTATCATTTTGAGGAGGATGATATGGATACGTCCCTGGCTGAGGAAGTTCAGCACGCCGCAACCACGCTGGAATCAGACCGTTTTTTCTTTATGTCGCCTTACCGCAGCTTTACCACGTCCGGCTGCTTTGCCCGCTTCAGTGAACCCGCCGTCGGCGGTGACGATCCGGCGGGTCGCTTCCAGCAAAAATTAGCCCAGGCCTTCCGCACGGCAAAAGCCAGCGGTATTGCTCACCCGGTGATGGTGGGGGCGATCCCGTTCGACACCCGCAAGCCTTCGTCGCTGTTTATTCCGCAACGCTGGGAGACCTTTTCCCGTCCCGCACGTCAGCAGTCCGCACGCTATTTTTCCGGCGCGCAGGCGCTGAAGGTGGCACAACGCACCGAGATCCCGCCGCAGCCCGTCTTCGAAGAGATGGTCGCTCGCGCCGCGTCGCTGACCGCCACGCCGCAGGTGAACAAGGTGGTGCTGTCACGCCTGATTGATATCGCAACCGACAAACGCATGGACAGCGGTGCCCTGATGGAGCGCCTGATCGCCCAGAACCCGGCGAGCTTCAACTTCCACGTGCCGCTGGAAGACGGCGGCGTGCTGCTGGGCGCCAGCCCGGAGCTGCTGCTGCGCAAAGAGGGGGCGCACTTTAGCTCGCTGCCGTTGGCAGGCTCCGCGCGCCGTCAGCCGGACGATGTGCTGGATCGCGAAGCGGGCAATAAGCTGCTGGCCTCCGAAAAGGACCGTCACGAGCACGACCTGGTCACCCAGGCGATGAGGGCCATTCTGGCACCGCGCAGCCACCATCTCAGCATGCCTGATTCTCCTCAGTTGATTACCACGCCGACGCTGTGGCATCTGGCGACGCCGGTGGAAGGCGAGGCGCGTGAAAACGAGAACGCCCTGACCCTGGCCTGCCTGCTGCACCCGACCCCGGCGCTGAGCGGCTTCCCGCATCAGGCGGCGAAAGAGCTGATTGCCGAGCTGGAGCCGTTCGACCGCGAGCTGTTTGGCGGCATCGTTGGCTGGTGCGACAGCGAAGGCAACGGCGAGTGGGTGGTGACCATCCGCTGCGCACGTCTTCGTGAAAATACCGTTCGCCTGTTTGCCGGTGCGGGCATTGTGCCTGCCTCCTCCCCGGTGGGCGAGTGGCGCGAGACGGGCGTGAAGCTCTCTACCATGCTCAACGTGTTTGGTTTGCACTAAGGAAGACTCATGACCATTCCCTTTACCCGCTGGCCTGAGGCATTTGCCCGCCGCTACCGTGAAAAAGGCTACTGGCAGGATCTGCCGTTGACCCACATCCTGACGGATCGGGCGGACAGCGATGCGGTGGCGATTATCGATGGCGATCGCCACATTACCTACCGCGCGCTGAATCAGGCCGTAAACAACCTGGCCTCAGCCCTTCAGGCGCGTGGGCTGCAGCGTGGCGAGACGGCGCTGGTGCAGCTTGGCAACGTGGCCGAGTTCTACATGACCTTCTTCGCGTTGCTGCAAATTGGCGTCGCGCCGGTCAACGCGCTCTTTAGCCACCAGCGCAGCGAGCTGAACGCCTACGCGGCGCAGATCAACCCCGCCGTGCTGATCGCCGATCGCGACCATGCGCTGTTTGCGGGCGATGATTTTCTTCATGCCTTTGTGGATGAGCATCGCTCGGTGCGCGTCGTGCTCCTGCGCGGCGATAAGGGTGAATATGCCCTGGACGCGGCGATTACGCGTCCGGCGGACAATTTTATCCCTAACCCGACGCCCGCCGACGAAGTGGCGTTCTTCCAGCTCTCCGGCGGCAGCACCGGCACGCCGAAGCTGATCCCGCGGACACACAACGACTACGACTACAGCATTCGCCGCAGCAACGAGATCTGCGGTATCACTGCGCATACCCGGTATCTGAACGCGCTGCCCGCGGCGCACAACTACGCCATGAGCTCGCCGGGGTCGTTAGGCGTCTTTACCGCGGGCGGCTGCGTGGTGCTGGCGAACGATCCGAGCGCCACGCTCTGCTTCCCGCTGATCGAACAGCATCAGATTAACGTCACCTCGCTGGTCCCGCCGGCGGTCAGCCTCTGGCTGCAGGCGATTGCCGACGGCGCGGGCAACACCCAGCTTGCGTCGCTGAAGCTGCTCCAGGTGGGCGGCGCACGGCTCTCTTCCACGCTCGCGGCGCGCATTCCGCTGGAGATTGGCTGCCAGCTGCAGCAGGTGTTCGGCATGGCAGAAGGGCTGGTGAACTACACCGCGCTCGACGACGCGCCGGAACGCATCATCAACACCCAGGGCCGACCGATGTGTCCGGACGACGAAGTGTGGGTGGCGGACGAGCACGGCAACCCGCTGCCGTGCGGGGAAGTCGGGCGCCTGATGACGCGCGGCCCGTACACCTTCCGCGGCTATTTCAACAGCCCGGAACACAACGCCAGCGCCTTCGACGCCGACGGCTTTTACTGTTCCGGGGATCTGATCGCCATTGACGAGCAGGGCTACATCACCGTGCAGGGGCGTGAGAAAGATCAGATCAACCGCGGCGGCGAGAAGATTGCTGCCGAAGAGATCGAGAACCTGCTGCTGCGCCATGAGTCGGTGATCCACGCCGCGCTGGTGAGCATGGAGGATAGCCTGCTGGGTGAGAAGAGCTGCGCGTATCTGGTGGTGAAACAGCCCCTGCGCGCGGTCGAGGTGCGTCGCTTCCTGCGCGAGCAGGGCGTCGCCGAATTCAAGCTGCCGGACCGCGTGGAGAGCGTGGATGCGCTCCCGCTGACGCCGGTCGGCAAAGTCGATAAGAAACAGTTGCGCCTGTGGCTTGCTGAACGCGCCCGGGGCTGAGGAAAAGAATATGGCCATTCCAAAATTAACCGCTTACGCGCTGCCGACCGCCGCAGACTTGCCGACCAGCAAGGTGAACTGGGCGTTTGAGCCCGAGCGCGCGGCGCTGCTGATCCACGATATGCAGGAGTATTTCCTGAACTTCTGGGGCGAAAACAGCGAGATGATGCAGCAGGTGGTGGCGAACATCGCCAAACTGCGCGCCTGGTGCAAAGAACACAATATCCCGGTGTACTACACCGCGCAGCCAAAAGAGCAGAGCGACGACGATCGCGCCCTGTTGAACGACATGTGGGGCCCGGGCCTGACCCGTTCGCCGGAGCAGCAGCGCATCGTCGCCGAGCTGGCGCCGGACGAAGCGGACACGGTGCTGGTGAAGTGGCGCTACAGCGCGTTCCACCGCTCGCCGCTGGAGCAGATGTTGAAAGAGACGGGCCGCAACCAGTTGCTGATTACCGGCGTGTACGCCCACATCGGCTGCATGACCACCGCTACCGATGCCTTTATGCGCGACATTAAGCCGTTCTTCATTGCCGACGCGCTGGCGGATTTCACCCGTGATGAGCACCTGATGTCGCTGAACTATGTGGCCGGACGCTCGGGCCGCGTGGTAATGACGGACGAACTGCTGCCGTCCGTTCCGGCCTCGAAGACCGCGCTGCGCGAGCTTATTCTGCCGCTGCTGGATGATTCCGACGAGCCGATGGATGACGAAAACCTGATCGACTACGGCCTGGATTCAGTGCGCATGATGGCGCTGGCCGCCCGCTGGCGCAAAGTACACGGCGATATCGACTTCGTGATGCTGGCGAAAAATCCGACCCTCGCCGCCTGGTGGGCGCTGCTTTCCCGCGAGGTGAAGTGATGGGATGGGATTTCACCGGTAAAACCGTCTGGGTGACGGGCGCGGGGAAGGGGATTGGCTACGCGACCGCACTGGCATTTGCCGAAGCCGGCGCGCAGGTGACCGGGTTCGATTTGGCCTTCCCGCAGGATCACTATCCGTTTACCACCGAAACGCTGGACGTGGCGGATGCCGCGCAGGTGCATGAGGTGTGCGGGCGCGTGCTGGCTTCGCTCGAACGGCTGGACGTGCTGGTTAACGCGGCGGGCATTCTGCGCATGGGGGCGACGGACCAGCTCTCGCAGAAGGACTGGCAGGACACCTTTGCGGTCAACGTTGGCGGTGCATTCAATCTGTTCCAGCAGACCATGGGGCAGTTCCGCCGTCAGCAGGGCGGGGCGATTGTTACCGTGGCGTCCGACGCGGCGCACGCGCCGCGCATCGGCATGAGCGCCTATGGCGCATCGAAAGCGGCGCTGAAAAGCCTGGCCCTGACCGTCGGGCTGGAGCTGGCAGGCAGCGGCGTGCGCTGCAATCTGGTGTCGCCGGGCTCAACGGACACCGATATGCAGCGCACCCTGTGGAAAGGCGACGATGCGGAGCAGCAGCGCATTCGCGGCTTCGGCGAGCAGTTTAAACTCGGTATTCCGCTGGGCAAAATTGCCCGTCCTCAGGAGATAGCTGCGACCGTGATATTCCTTGCCTCCGATGCCGCCAGCCATATCACCCTGCAGGATATCGTGGTGGACGGCGGCTCCACGCTGGGGGCGTAAATGATCTGGAAACGTCATTTATCGCTTGAGGAACTGAACGCCACCAGCGTGAATACCCTGGTGGCGAACCTGGGCATCGTCTATACCCGCCTCGGGGACGACACGCTGGAAGCGGAGATGCCGGTGGATGCGCGTACCCATCAGCCGTTTGGCCTGCTCCACGGCGGGGCCTCGGCGGCGCTGGCGGAAACGCTCGGCTCAATGGCCGGATTTCTGATGACCCGCGACGGGCAGAGCGTGGTGGGAACGGAGCTGAACGCCACGCATCATCGGGCGGTATCCCACGGCACGGTTCGCGGCGTGTGTCAGCCGCTGCATCTTGGGCGTTCGAGCCAGAGCTGGGAGATAGGGGTTTTCGACGAGCAGGGGCGGCGGTGCTGTACCTGCCGGTTGAGTACGATGGTGCTGGGCTAGCCCAGGCAGATCAAAGTGATCGGCTTAACACTGTGGTGTAAATCTCTGGTTTGACCACGCATTATTGCGTTTCAAAGTTGTTAAATTTTTCCGGTTGTTCTAGAAACAAAATGTAACATCTCACTGTTTCACAACAACGGACAACAACTATGAACAACTCAGGGAAATACCTTACATGGGCAGGGCTCTCCGTTGTGGGAGCCTTTGCCCTGGGCTACATCGCCCTCAACCGGGGGGAGCAGATCAACGCGCTCTGGATCGTCGTTGCCTCGGTCTGCGTTTACCTGATCGCCTATCGTTTTTATGGTCGCTATATCGCTAAAAATGTTCTGGCGGTCGATAGCACCCGCATGACGCCTGCCGTCCGCCATAACGACGGTCTGGACTACGTGCCGACCGACAAGAAAGTGCTGTTCGGTCACCATTTTGCGGCGATCGCCGGGGCAGGCCCGCTGGTGGGCCCGGTGCTGGCGGCGCAAATGGGCTACCTGCCGGGGATGATCTGGATCCTCGCCGGGGTGGTGCTGGCGGGGGCGGTGCAGGACTTTATGGTGCTGTTCGTCTCCACCCGCCGCGACGGGCGTTCGCTGGGTGAGCTGGTGAAAGAGGAGATGGGGGCCACGGCCGGGGTGATTGCGCTGGTGGCGACCTTTATGATCATGGTGATCATCCTCGCGGTGCTGGCGATGATCGTAGTGAAAGCGTTGACCCACAGCCCGTGGGGAACGTATACCGTAGCCTTTACCATTCCGCTGGCGCTGTTCATGGGGATCTACATCCGCTACCTGCGTCCGGGCCGCATTGGTGAAGTGTCGGTGATTGGTCTGGTGTTGCTCGTGTTCGCCATTATCTCCGGCGGCTGGGTGGCGGAAAGCCCGACCTGGGCACCGTTCTTCGACTTTACCGGTGTACAGCTGACCTGGATGCTGGTGGGCTACGGCTTTGTGGCGGCGGTGCTGCCGGTGTGGCTGCTGCTGGCCCCGCGCGACTACCTTTCAACGTTCCTGAAAATCGGCACCATCGTCGGGCTGGCAATCGGCATTCTGATTATGCGCCCGACCCTGACCATGCCGGCATTAACCAAATTTATCGACGGCACCGGCCCGGTCTGGACCGGCAACCTGTTCCCGTTCCTGTTTATTACCATTGCCTGCGGTGCGGTGTCGGGCTTCCACGCGCTGATCGCCTCCGGGACGACGCCGAAGATGCTGGCGAATGAAAATCAGGCCTGCCTGATTGGCTACGGCGGCATGCTGATGGAGTCCTTCGTGGCCATCATGGCGCTGGTCTCCGCCTGCATTATCGATCCGGGCGTCTACTTCGCGATGAACAGCCCGATGGCGGTCCTGGCTCCGGCCGGTACCGTTGACGTGGTGGCATCTGCCGCGCAGGTGGTGAGCGGCTGGGGCTTCGCGATTACCCCTGATACGTTGACGAGCATCGCCAGCGAAGTGGGCGAGCAGTCCATTATCTCCCGCGCGGGCGGGGCGCCGACGCTGGCGGTGGGCATGGCGTATATTCTCCACGGCGCGCTGGGCGGGCTGATGGACGTGTCGTTCTGGTATCACTTCGCCATTCTGTTTGAAGCGCTGTTTATCCTGACGGCGGTGGATGCGGGAACCCGTGCGGCGCGCTTTATGCTGCAGGATCTGCTGGGCGTCATCTCCCCGAACCTGAAGCGGACCGACTCGCTCCCGGCTAACCTGCTGGCGACGGCGTTGTGCGTGCTGGCGTGGGGCTATTTCCTGCATCAGGGCGTGGTCGATCCGCTGGGCGGGATTAACACCCTGTGGCCGCTGTTCGGTATCGCCAACCAGATGCTGGCGGGCATGGCGCTGATGCTCTGCGCGGTGGTGCTGTTCAAGATGAAGCGCCAGCGCTATGCGTGGGTGGCGCTGGTGCCTACCGCGTGGCTGCTGATCTGTACCCTGACGGCGGGCTGGCAGAAGGCCTTCAGTCCGGATAATAAGGTGGGCTTCCTGGCAATTGCCAACAAGTTCCAGGCGATGATCGACAGCGGCAAGATCCCGGCACAGTACACCGAATCACAGCTGTCGCAGCTGGTGTTTAACAACCGTCTGGACGCCGGGCTGACCATCTTCTTTATGGTGGTGGTCGTGGTGCTGGCGTTGTATTCTCTCAAGACCGCGCTGGCGGCATTGAAAGTCGACACGCCAACGGCGAAAGAGACGCCGTATGAGCCAATGCCTGAAAACCTGGAAGAGATTGTGACCCAGGCGAAAGGGGCGCACTAACCTTTGTGCCGGGTAGCGGCTTCGCCTTACCCGGCCTACATTCCCTGTGAGATCAGAATCATGTTCGACACCCTTTCCAAAGCCGGTAAGTACCTGGGCCAGGCCGCCAAAATGATGATTGGCGTGCCGGACTACGACAACTACGTCGAGCATATGCGCGTCAATCATCCGGACCAGACGCCAATGACCTACGAAGAGTTTTTCCGTGACCGCCAGGACGCCCGCTACGGCGGCAAGGGCGGAGCGAAGTGCTGTTAACCCTCTTTCGGAAGATAGAGGCTGATCTGCTCCTGCTTACAGCCGTAGATCGCTGCCAGCTTTTCACGGGTGCGCTTTTGCGGACGGGAGTCCAGCGCTTCCAGCTGTGACACGGCGGACTGGCTGATGCCGAGTTTCTCCGCCACCTCCTGCTGGGATAGCCCGCGCAGGATACGCCACGCGGCCTGCAGGCTGACGTTCTGCCAGGTCATGATGCTGCACACTTCTCCGGGCAATTCCACGTCATCCAGACTATCGTGTTCGACCTCAATATCCTCCAGATCGTCATCGGTTTCGTCGTCAATTTCTGACATCTGTAAGAGCATACGAAAATATTCGTGATAGGGAATAACGGCGTACTGCGTTTTCCCGTTATCGTCCTTGATTAGCTGTACAGCCATAGGTGGCACTCTCCTCATGCAGGTAAGTCGTTGAAGTTCTGCGCTTGACGGCTAAAACATAACAATGGTTATCGGGATCGTCCCGAAGCGTATAGATGATGCGGTAATCGCCAACGCGTAGCCGGAAATGATTTTCGGTCGCCGATATTTTTTTGATATCGGGCCGGGGAGCTGAACGGTCATCCAGCTCATTAAGCTTTACCTCAATGCGGTGCTGATACCGCTCGTCAATCTTTGAAAACGCCTTCTTTGCACCATTGGACCAGACAATCTTCATCCGTACCTCCACTGTACGCCCACACAAAATATAAGGAAATAATAAGACTATTAGATAAATTCCGAATTTCTTATGGGGTACTGTAGAGCGGAGAAAAAATACAGGTAAGAGGCAAAACGCAAACCGTCGAGGCGCCTCGAGAAGGCCTCTGCCGGGCGACAGAGGCTTGCAGGAAATATGCGATCAGGCGTTCAACCCGCCGTCGACATCCAGCCCTGTGCCGGAGATCTGCCCGGCGGCCGGGCTGGCGAGGAAGGTGACCGCCGCCGCGATGTCTTCCGGCTGGCCGTAGTGACCGACTGCGATCATCTGGCGCTGGGCTTCCGCTTGTTCGCCGTCTTCCGGGTTCATATCGCTGTTGGTGGGGCCGGGGTGGACAAGGTTAACGGTAATACCGCGCGGGCCCAGATCGCGCGCCAGGCCGCGGGTGAGGGAGTTAAGGGCAGACTTGGTCATCGAGTAAACGGCAATACCCGGCATCGCCACGCGGTTGGCCAGACAGCTGCCGATGTTGATAATGCGCCCGCCGTCGGACATGTGCACCAGCGCTTCCTGAATGGCGATCACCACGCCGCGAATGTTGACGTTGATGAGCGCGTCGATGTCCGCCAGGGTCATGGACTCAAGCGGGCCGCCGCGCGCGATACCCGCGTTGTTGACCAGAATGTCCAGCCCGCCAAGGGAACGTGCTGCATGGGTGACGGCATCCTGAATCGCCTGCGCGCTGGCGCTGTCGGCCTGCACAGCTTCGCTGTGTCGTCCCAGCGCCTTAATCTCCTCAGCGACCGCCTGGGCTTTATCGGCAGATTTTTCATACGTAATAATCACATCCGCACCGGCGCGCGCCAGCGACAGTGCAATAGCCCGACCCAACCCGCGGCTGGCACCGGTAACCAGCGCCTTTTTACCTGTTAAATCGATCTGCATGATGACCTCGTTACGAGAGTGGTAAGAATCATCATTAGGTATAGACGGTCAGGGAGATTAACGGCTGAAGTATTCCACCTTCTCAAACGCCGCGCGCAGAACCTCAGGCGTTAACGTCACCGGCAGATAATGAATTGACTCCACCGGACGCAGAGTGTGGGCAATCACCTTATCCAGCTCGTCGCGGTTGTGAATATCGACCTCCAGCGCGCGAAGCGTGGTCGGGAGGTTAAAGCGTCGGTACGCCGAGACCAGCTGCGCCAGCACGTCGTCCTGGCCGAGCAGGGCGCTCTGCACCAGAATGCCGTAGGCCACCTTGGTGCCGTGGAGGTATTTTTCCGTCTGCGGCAGCACGGTTAAACCGTTGTGCACCGCATGCGCCGCCGCCACGCGGGTATAGCGCTCGCCCAGACCGCCGACCATCCCGCCGCCGGCGATTATTGCATCCACCACGTCCCGAAAGATCTGCGTCTGTTCGCCGCGCTGCTGGTCGGCCAGCGCTTCCTCACTGTGCTCCAGCAGCACGTCGCGGATCGCCAGCGCGCCGTTGATGCCCAGCCGCACGGTCAGCGGCAGGTTTTCAGGCTGCGGAGCAAGCACTACCGCTTCGTACCACTTCGCCAGCGTATCGCCGATACCCGCCAGCAGGTATTCCGCGGGTGCGTTGAGAATGATCTGTGGCTCTACCAGCACCAGGAAGTTGGCGTCATCGAAGATCTCAAAATGCAGCGCCTGCCCGGCATCGTTGTACCAGACGGAGAGCGGGGTCCATGCCGCGCAGGTCGCGGCAATGGTGGGGATACCCACGAACGGCACGCCCAGACGACGCGCCACGGCCTTGACGGTATCCAGCACCGCGCCGCCGCCGACGCCAATCACCACGCTGGCGTCACTGCCGGATTCGTTCACCAGATGGATGACGTCGCGCTCGCTGCAGTGGCCTTTAAACAGCAGGTGTTTCGCCCCCGGCGCGTGAAAGCTCTCCGGCAGGAACGGGCGCGCGCCGTCGATAGCGCGCTCGCCGTAAATCCACACCGCGCGGGAAAGCTGCTCCTGGGTAAAGAAGTCATTCAGATGCGCAAGGCTTCCGGGATGGGAGAAGTAGTTCGCCGGGCCAGGCACGACGCGGATATCGGTGTTGCTCATGGTGTTGTCCTTTTTTAGCAAGCGCTAACCCGATGTTATGTCTGGACATCCGGATGGCTAATAATATTTCGCTTTAACTTATGCCTTTTCCGTCGTTGTCAGTCAACCGGAGCTGTGAAAAATTCGATAAATCAGAAGAGTTATGAAGGATTTACGCGGATGGTTTCCAGTCGCCTTGAGATGCGCGGTATCAGCCTGGCCTTTTCCGGCTTTCAGGCGCTGTCGCGCGTGAACTTCACCTTAACCGGCGGATCGGTACATGCGCTGACCGGCGCCAACGGCGCGGGGAAATCGACGCTGATGGCGGTGCTGTGCGGGACGCACGACCACTATGAAGGCGAAATCTCCATTAATAACCAGCCGGTAAGCATCCGCGAGCCGCTCGATGCCAAACGGCTGGGGATCCACCTCGTGCAGCAGGAAGTGGACGTGGCGCTGATCCCGGGGTTAAGCATCGCCGAGAACATCATGCTCGACCAGCTGGCGCAGCCGGGGCATCGCTTCCGCTGGCGCGCCGTCCGCCAGCAGGCGAGACAGGCGCTGGCGCAGCTTGACGTTACGCTGGACGTCCGCCGTTCCATCGACAGCTGCACGCTTGCCGAAAAGCAGCAGATTTTGCTGGCGCGCGCCCTGTCACACCACTGCCGTTTTCTCATTCTTGATGAGCCCACCGCGCCGCTGGACGCGCACGAGAGCGAGCGCCTGTTTGCGGTGGTGAGACGGTTAAAGCAGCAGGGCATCGGCGTGGTGTTTATCTCCCACCGCATTCACGAGCTGAAGGCCATCTGCGACACCCTGACGGTGCTGCGCGACGGCAAGCTGATCGAGTCCGGCCCGATGGCCAATCTCAGCGGCGAAGCGATCGTCGAGAAGATGCTCGGCCACGTGCTGAGCGATATCTACCCGCCCGCGCGGCCGCCGCACGGCGACGAAACGTTGCTGCGGGTAGAAGGGCTGCACGACGACGCGCTGCTGAAAGATATCTCCTTGCACCTGCGTAAGGGCGAAATTCTCGGTATTGCCGGGCTGGCGGGCGCGGGCAAAACCGAACTCTGTAAGGCGCTGTTTGGCGCCAGCAAAAGCCGCGTGTCGCGCGGTGAGTTGAATCAACAGCCCTGGCAGCCGCGCGATCCGGCGGACTCGGTGCTGCGCGGCCTGGCGCTGGTGCCGGAAGAGCGGCGTAAAGAGGGCATTTTTATCGACGAGCCGGTGAGCATGAACCTTGCCGTGTGCGCCGATAACAGCTTCTCGCGCTGGAGCCTGTTCGGCCATCGTCAGGCGTGGCGCTGGGCGGAGGAGGTGATCGCCCGCGTCGGCGTGCGCGCCCGCGGTCCCGGACAGGTTTTGCGACGTTTGTCCGGCGGCAACCAGCAGAAGGTCGCCATCGGCAAGTGGCTGCGCAATGACGCGAGTGTGCTGATCTTCGACGAGCCGACCAAAGGCGTGGACGTGAAGGCCAAAACCGATCTGTTCCAGTTGATCGACGGCCTGGCGCGTGAGGGCAAAGGGGTGATTTACGCCTCCGGCGAGTTTGCCGAGCTGGTCGGGCTGTGCGACCGCATCTGCGTGCTGTGGGACGGGCGCATCGTGGCGGAAATCGCCGGGGCCGAGGCCCGTGAAGAGACACTACTTTATTATTCAACCGGAGGAACGGCGTCGTGAGCAAGGCCCTTTCAGTAAACGCGACGGCGTCTGGCCGTCAGCAGATTTTCGATTTTCTCTACAAGTGGGGCATGCTGTTAACCGTCGTCGCGCTGGTGGCCGTCTTTGGCCTGGCGTCGGACAGCTTCCTCGATCCAAACAACATCATCAAT
The DNA here is from genome assembly GCF_001742765.1 of Enterobacter sp. ku-bf2. Lineage (NCBI taxonomy): Bacteria > Pseudomonadati > Pseudomonadota > Gammaproteobacteria > Enterobacterales > Enterobacteriaceae > Enterobacter > Enterobacter sp. ku-bf2. The sequence continues at coordinate 1,788,558 of NZ_MDVW01000001.1, read as the reverse complement.
ATTCTGCGTTCGATTGCCATCGTGACGGTGATAGCCATCGGCGTGTCGATATCGCTGACCATCGGCGGGTTCGATCTCTCCGTAGGATCGACCGCGTCGCTGGCGAACGCGCTGGTGATTTCCCTTTTCGTCTGGCACGGCTTCGGCACCACCGAGTCGATTCTGATCACCCTCGCGCTCTGCACGCTGGTGGGTCTGTTTAACGCCTTTCTGATCGTCATCCTGCGCATTCCGGACATGCTCGCGACGCTGGCCAGCCTGTTTGTGATCCAGGGCGTGGCGATGACCTACAGCTACGGCGGGTCGATTACCGAGAACATGGTGCTGCCGAGCGGTGACATGGCGGAAGGCACCATTCCGGCGACGTTCAGCCTGCTGGGGCAGGTGCCGACGATCGTGATCATCATGCTGGTGGTGACAGTTCTGGCGCAGCTGGGGCTGTCGCTCACCACTCACGGTCGTCGGATGTACGCCATTGGCGGTAACCCGGAAGCGGCGCGCCTCTCAGGGATTCGCACCACCCGCTACAAGGTGGCGGCCTACGTGATTGCCTCCCTGCTGGCGGGCCTGGGCGGGATTTTGCTAGCCTCGCGCATTGGCTCGTCGCAGGTAAACGCGGGCGGCGGTTACCTGATGGATGCGGTGGCGGCGGCGTGGATTGGTTTCTCGCTGGCCGGGTCCGGCAAGCCGAATGCGCTGGGGACCCTGGTGGGGGCGGTTATTCTCGGCGTGCTGTCGAACGGGCTGGTGATGCTCTCCGTGCCGTATTACGCCATGGACATTATAAAAGGGCTGGTGCTCGCGGTAGCGCTGGCGATTACGTACATACAAAAACGCTGACAACACAACGGGATAAAAAATGAAAAAGATTGCACTCTCTTTGGTGGCATTAGGGTTATTCACCGCTCTGCCTGGCTTCGCGGCCACGCCCGCACCGCTTCCTGCGGCCATTGCCAACCATGACGGCCCGATCCGCATCGCGGTGATCCGTAACCTCGGCTCAGACGACAACACCACGCAGTTTATTGCCGGGGCCATTCAGGAAGGGAAGAAGCTTGGCTTTAAGGTCAGCACCTTTTTAAGCAACGGGGACGACGCCAAATTCCAGGACTTCGTGAACCAGGCCATCAGCCAGAAGTACGACGGGATTATCCTTTCTCAGGGCCGCGATCCGTACTCCACCGCGCTGGTGAAAAAGGCGGTGGATGCCGGGATTAAGGTCGCGGTATTTGATACGGCGGTTAACGGCGAGATCCCGGGCGTGACCGTCACCCAGCAGGACGATGCCTCCCTGACGAACCTCTCCTTCGGCCAACTGGCGAAAGATTTCAACGGCAAGGCCAATATCGTCAAGCTGTGGGTAGCGGGCTTCCCACCGATGGAGCGTCGTCAGGCGGCGTATAAAGAGCTGCAAAAACAGTACCCGGACATCAAAGAGCTGGAGTCTATCGGCGCGGTCTCCTCTGACGTGCAGGGCGACACCGCCAACAAGGTGGGTGCGATCCTGGCGAAGTACCCGAAAGGTAAAATCGACGCCATCTGGGGAACCTGGGACGCCTTCAGCCAGGGCGCGTACAAAGCGCTGAAAGAGAACGGGCGTACCGAGATCAAACTCTACAGCATAGACATCTCCAACCAGGATCTGCAGCTGATGCGCGAGCCGGGCAGCCCGTGGAAGGTGAGCGTGGCGGTGGATCCGAAGCTGATTGGCGCGACCAACGTGCGTCTCGTGGCGAACAAGATTGCCGGGGAAGCCACGCCTGCGACCTACGATTTTAAGGCGGCCGCTATTCCACAGGCGCTGCTGACCGCCCAGCCGGGCGCGGTGAACGTGGCGTCGCTGGGGAAAATCATTCCGGGCTGGGGCCAGACGGAAGATTTTATCGCCCCGTGGTTTGCGACGCTGGAAGCCAGGTCAAAATAATGCCCGGTGGCGCTTCGCTTACCGGGCCTACGGTGTTGTAGGTCGGATAAGGCGAAGCCGCCATCCGGCGAAAGGACTCAACTATGTCTGCATTACCTCAACCCGAATACAGCCGCAACATGCGGCTGATTGGCCATAGCGATCAGGGCGGTCGCCCGGACGGCGTGCAACTGATGGTGCACCGCGGTTTCGCTTATATCGGCCATATGGTGTCGCAGGGCTTTTCGATTGTCGACGTGCGCGATCCGAAAAACCCGAAAGCGGCGGGCTACGTGCCCGCGCCGCCCGGCACCTGGAACGTACATCTGCAGGCGCATGATGACCTGCTGCTGGTCATCAACGCCCGGGATCTGTTTGCCGATGCCCGCTTTGCCGACGAGAAGGTCTACTACACCCGCCAGGTGGGCGAGACTGTCCGCGACGTGCAGGACAAAGGCTGGAGCGCCGGGCTGCGCGTGTTTGATATCTCCACTCCGGACAGACCGCGCGAAATCGGCTTTCTGTCGCTAAGCGGGATTGGCATTCACCGCATCTGGTACGTCGGTGGCCGCTGGGCGTACGTGTCAGCGCTGATCGACGGTTTTACCGACTACATCTTTCTGACGATCGATCTGGCCGACCCGCGTAAGCCTGAGGTGGCAGGGCGCTGGTGGCTGCCGGGGATGAACCAGGCCGAAGGCGAACAGCCGAACTGGCCGGAAGGGAAACGCTACGCGCTCCACCATGCGATTATTGCCGGCGATACCGCGTACGGCAGCTGGCGCGACGGCGGCCTGACGCTGCTGGACGTGAAGGATCGTACCCGTCCTAAGCTCATTAGCCACCGTAACTGGAGTCCGCCGTTTGGCGGCGGCACGCACACCGCGCTGCCGCTGCCGGACCGCGATCTGCTGGTGGTGCTGGATGAAGCGGTGCTCGACAACCAGGAGGACGGGGAGAAGCTCATCTGGCTGTTTGATATCCGCGAGCCGTCGAACCCGGTAAGCATCTCTACCTTCCCACAGCCGGACGAAACTGACTACGTGGCGAAAGGGGCGCATTTCGGCCCGCACAACCTGCACGAAAACCGGCCGGGGAGCTTTGTCAGCTCCACGCTGATTTTTGCCACGTATCAGAATGCGGGCGTGCGCGCGTATGACATTTCCAATCCGTATCGTCCGGTTGAAACGGGGGCGCTGGTGCCTGCGGCACCAGAGAAAATGATGGATACCCGTCCGAATCGCCCGCAGGTGATCCAGTCGTGTGACGTGTTCGTGGATGCGCAGGGAATTATCTACAGCACGGACTATAACGGTGGGCTGTCGGTGATTGAGTATTTGGGGTGAGTTTTTGCCGGGTGGCGGCTTCGCCTTACCCGGCCTACATTTTGCACCCGTTTGCCCGGTAAGCGCAGCGCCACCGGGCAAACGTTCTCAGCTGTACTGCCGTACCCGCGCCACCAGATCTTCCGCGCTGTCGATACGGTCAGCAATAACAATCAGCGCCTTGCCGAGCGTTATCGCGTGGCGAAGGCATTCGTGGCGCATCGCCTCGTCCTGAATGGTGTCGATATCCGCGACGTGGGAAAGCCCGACGCTGCGGCGAATCAGCTCGGTGCCGCAGAAACCGATGGCATCATGCCAGACCTTTTTCAGGAAGGCGGAGGCATAGCCCGGCGCGCTGAGCGCGGCGTCGCGTGTTTTCTCGTGTGCCAGCGCCTGGAAGCGCTCCGCGAAGGTGTTCCACAGCTCCTGAATATCGGTCAGGCGCTGCTCGCGGGCGGCGGCGGCATCGCGAATGCCCAGGTGCCCCGGCAGGCCGCAGAAGTTCAGCAGCAGGTTGCCGATGGCGGTGCCGACGTCAAAGCCCATCGGCCCGAAATAACCGAACTCGGCGTCGATGGCCTTCAGGCTGCCGTCGGCCACAAAAATCGAGCCGCTGTGAATGTCTCCGTGCAGCAGGGCTTCAGCCTGAGAAAAGAAACGGTGCTTCAGGGAGGCCACGGCAATTTTCAGCTGGGCGTCGTCGCGCAGCGCGGCGACGTCATTTTCCAGCTCGGCCGGGTAGCTGTTGCGTTCGTGGATCTGGTACGGATCGTTGAAGAACAGATCTTCGGTGATCTCGCACATCTCCGGGTTGATGAATTTCGCCACCTGCGCTTTTTTCTCGTGCGGGTGCAGGTAGAAATCGCTGGTGTGGAACAGCGCGTGCGCGAGGTATTCACCCAGCTGACGCGCCGCCTGCGGGTAATAATTATTTTTGATCAACTCGCCGCGCCAGATGCGATGGCTGGAGAGATCTTCCATCACCATCACCGCCAGTACCGGGTCAAAGTGGTGGATTTTTACGGTGTGCTGCGGGCTGTGCCGGTAGTGCTCGACCAGGGTTTGTGCCTCCAGACGGGCGCGGTCCAGCGTCAGCGGCCAGGACTCGCCGACGCAGCGCACGTAGGGCAGCGCCTGCTTAACGATGATGCGGCTCACGCCCGCGCTGTCGAAGATTTTGAACACCAGATTGAGGTTGCCGTCGCCTACCTCCTGCGCCTCCACCAGCGATGAAGGATCGTCAAGGCCGCCAAACTGCCTGGCATATTCCACGGCGTCTTGAGCGGTAAAGGTACGGTATTGCGACATGGCCTGCTCCTCACGGGTTTGCAAATAAAGACATGTAGACGTCTATACATCTGGATTTCATCCTGACACAATGTGCTACAACAACGCAACAGGGAATTAACGACATGCAGACATTACAGACGACCAGCCTGCGGGTAGCGGATAATCAGCTCTTTATTCTCGACCAGCAGGCCCTTCCGCAGGAGAAACGCTGGCTGGATGCCTCAACGGTAGAGGCGCTGGTGGGACATATTCACGCCCTGCGGGTGCGCGGCGCGCCGCTGATCGGTCTCTCTGCAAGTCTGCTGCTGGCGCTGCTGGCGGAAAACGGCAAAAGCCGTGACGAGCTGGCGGTTGCGCTGGAAACCCTGCGCGCATCCCGCCCGACGGCGGTGAACCTGATGAATAATCTTGACCGCATGAAGCTGGCGCTGTGGCAGGAAGAGTATGTTCCGGCGCTGGTGGCGGAGGCGCTGCGCCTGATCGACGAAGACAAACGGCTCTGTGACGCCATTGCAAAAGCGGGCAGCGCGCTGGTGAAGCCTGGCAGCCGCCTGCTGACCCACTGCAACACCGGCGGGCTGGCAACGGCGGGCGTCGGCACCGCGCTGGGCGTGATTGCTCGCGCGCATCAGGAAGGCAAGGTCAGCAACGTCTGGGTCGATGAAACCCGTCCGCTGCTGCAGGGGGGAAGGTTAACCGCCTGGGAACTTGGCGAGCTGGGCGTGCCGTATCAGCTGATTACCGATTCTATGGCCGCCAGCCTGATGGCGAAAGGGCAGGTGGACGCCGTGTGGGTGGGTGCAGACCGCATTGCTGCCAACGGCGACGTGGCGAATAAGATTGGCACCTATTCCCTGGCGGTGCTGGCAAAATTTCACGGCATTCCGTTCTACGTGGCCGCGCCGCAAACGACCCTCGACCCGGACTGCCCGAACGGCGACGCGATCCCGATTGAGCAGCGCGCCGCCAGCGAGGTGACGGGCGTCGCCGGAAGCTTTGGCGCGGTGCAGTGGGCGCCGGAAAACGCGCAGGTCTACAACCCGGCGTTTGACGTAACGCCCGCCTCGCTGATTAGCGGCTGGGTGCTGGATACGGGTGTGGTCACGCCGGAATCGGTGGTAAACGGCAAATTCGCCTGAGTCCGGCTATCCTTTAAGGGGTTCCCTTAAGAGGACAATATCGTGACGCTCGATCCTGAAACAGACTTAAAACTGGAGCGCGTGGTGGATGCCCCGCGCGACCTGCTGTGGCTCTGCTGGACTACGCCCGAGCATATCAAAAATTTCTTCATTCCTGCTCCCCATAAGGTGACCGAATGCGACCTCGACCTCCGCGTGGGCGGACGGTTCAACACCGTGTTTGAGGTGGACGGTCAGCGGATGGATAACCGGGGTGTGTTCCTTGAAATCGACCCGGGAAAAAAGCTGGTCTTTACCGACGGCTATACCGAAGGCTGGAAACCAACCGAGAAGCCGTTTATGACGGCGATCCTGCTGCTGGAAGAGGTGGGCGAGGGCAAAACGCGCTATACGGCGATTGCGCGCCACCCCACGAAGGAAATCCGCGAGCAGCACGAGCAGATGGGCTTCCACGAAGGGTGGGGGATAGTGCTGGATCAACTGGTGGAGTATGTGAAGGGGCTAAACGCGTAGTGCGCGCTGGTGCCCTCACCCCGGCCCTCTCCCACAGGGAGAGGGAGAAAAAATCAAGCCAGGCGCGGATACGCATCCGCAATGGCGTTACCGGTAAACTGGGCCACCCAGCCTTCCGGATTATCGAAAATACGAATCGCCGTAAAGTTCGGCTCTGAGCCCATATCAAACCAGTGCGGCGTGCCTGCGGGCACGGAGATCAGGTCGTTTTTCTCGCACAGCACCTGATACACTTCATCGCCAATGTGCAGGCAGAACAAGCCCGCGCCTTCCACGAAAAAGCGTACTTCGTCCTCGCCGTGGGTGTGTTCGTTCAGGAACTTCGCGCGCAGCGCGTCTTTTTGCGGATTGTCGGCGCGCAGGCTGATCACGTCCCAGCTCTGGTAACCCTTCTCAGCGACCAGTTTGTCGATCGCATGTTGATACGCCCCGATCACGGCTTCAGGGGCGGGATCGTGTCCTAAATCGCGATCCGCCGCCCAGCGTTCAAACCGCACGCCTTTCGCGTTGAGCTGTTGGGCAATCTCGGCGGCGTCAGTGCTGTGCCACTGGTGTTGACTGGCGTCTTTGTCGGAATAAATGGTCAATGCGCTCATGAAGGGATCTGCTCCGGGTTAATCTCGTCAAACTGGTGGACCTGATGGTGGTGGCTTGCGCCGTCATCATCACCGCGAATCAGCTGCAGGGTACGAAAACCTGCCTGTTCAGCCGCGTCCAGCTCCTGATGAATATCGGAGAGGAAGAGGATCTGCGACGGGGCTATGCCCGTTTGCGCCGCAATGTTCTGATAAGACTGCACCTCGCGCTTGGCGCCGATATGGGTGTCGAAATAGCCGCTGAACAGATGAGTAATATCACCTTCGTCGCTGTAGCCAAATAACAGTTTCTGCGCAGCGACGGAGCCAGAGGAATAAACATAGAGATCAATCCCTTGCGCTTTCCATTTTTCCAGCGCGGGCAGCACGTCCGGGTAGAGATGGCCGGTAAAGTCGCCGTTGACGTAGCCGTCGTGCCAGATGATCCCCTGCAGCGCTTTAAGCGCAGTGGATTTGCGGTCTTCATCCATAAAGGCAAACAGGGCGTCGATAAGTTCGCTGACGCTGGCGTGTGGGTTAGCGATTTCATCACGCAGGTTGTCCAGAATGGATTTCACCGGCTCGGCGTACTGCTGAGCGGTCACAAAGGCCGCCAGCCGCTCACGCGCGTAGGGGAACAAAACATCATGGACAAAACGAATATCGCTGGTGGTCCCTTCAATATCCGTCACAATCGCGCGAATCATACTCTCTCCAGTTGTCGTAAACGCATTTCACATTCAAACAGGAACTCCAGTCCTTCCAGATGACGGCGGGCTTCGGCCACATCGCGTCCCCAGCAGGTTAAGCCATGGCCACGCAGAAGAAAACCATAATTAAGCGGACGTTCCTGCGCGTAATGGGCGATTCGCGAGGCGAGGGCGTCAATATCCTGGTCGTTATCGAAGACCGGGATAGCCACCGTGTCCAGATGCGTGGTCTGTCCGGTGAGGGATTTTTGCATCTCAAAGCCGCTGATGCTGAGCTCGGCCTCTTTGACCAGACGGGACAGCACCGTGGCGTTGACGGTATGAACGTGCAGGACGGCGTTGGCTTCCGGGAACAGGCGATAAATCAGCGTGTGCAGCCCGGTCTCCGCCGACGGTCTGCGGCCAGACGGTGCGCGGTTGGTGGCGATCTCCACCTGGAGAAAATCCGCCGTCGTCAGGCTGCCTTTGTCTTTGCCGGATTCGCTGAGCCAGCAGAGATGTTCGTCCTGACGCACCGACATGTTACCGCCGGTGGCGGGCGCCCAGCCTTTGGCACCGATCCAGCGGCAGGCGTCGACCAGATGCGTGAGTTGCAGGTTGTCTGTCATTTTCCTTTTACCCTCTCGGACAGGAATATTCATATTGTTTAGACGTCTAAGCGTCTTGATTGCCAAAGACTAACATCGTGTTATAGTGGCAGCAACATAAGTATTACAAGCAGGCACAACACAATGAGCATTAACGCCTTGATTCCGCAAAGTAAACTTCCCAATCTCGGTACCACCATCTTTACGCAGATGAGCGCTCTGGCGCAGCAGCACAACGCAATTAACCTTTCTCAGGGGTTCCCGGATTTCGACGGCCCGGCTTATCTGCAGGCGCGTTTAGCTTATCACGTTGCGCAGGGGGCAAATCAGTATGCGCCAATGACGGGCGTACAGGCGCTGCGGGAAGCCATTGCCGACAAAACGGCTGAGCTGTATGGGCATAAGCCCGATGCGAACAGCGACATCACGGTGACGGCAGGGGCGACCGAAGCGCTGTATGCGGCCATCACCGCGCTGGTGCGCGCGGGCGATGAAGTGATCTGCTTTGACCCGAGCTACGACAGCTATGCGCCTGCGGTTGAACTTTCCGGCGGCGTGGTGAAACGCGTGGCGTTACAGCCACCGCATTTCCGCCCTGACTGGCAGGCATTTGCTGCGCTGCTGAGTGATAAAACCCGTCTGGTGATCCTGAATACCCCGCATAACCCATCCGCGACGGTGTGGCAGAAAACGGACTTCGCCGCGCTGTGGCAGGCCATTGCTGAACGTGAAATTTACGTGCTGAGCGATGAAGTTTACGAGCACATCTGCTTTGCAGAAGAGGGACACGCCAGCGTGCTGGCCCATCCGCAGCTTCGCGAGCGCGCTATCGCCGTCTCATCGTTCGGTAAGACCTACCATATGACCGGCTGGAAAGTGGGCTACTGCGTCGCACCGGCCGCCATTAGCGCTGAGCTGCGCAAGGTGCATCAGTACCTGACCTTTGCCGTGAACACGCCGGCTCAGCTGGCGCTGGCGGATATGCTGCGCGCGGAGCCCGAGCATTATCGCGCGCTGCCGCGTTTCTACCGTGAACGTCGGGATCTGTTCGTGACGGCGCTGAGTAAAAGCCGCCTGGAAATTTTGCCGTCTGAAGGAACCTATTTCCTGCTCGCGGACTACAGCGCGATTTCCGATCTGGATGACGTCAGCTTTTGCCAGTGGTTGACAAAAGAGGTGGGAGTGGCCGCCATTCCGCTGTCGGTATTCTGCGCCGATCCCTTCCCACACAAGCTGATCCGTCTTTGCTTTGCCAAGCAGGAATCGACGCTGCTGGCGGCGGCAGAGCGTTTGAATACGCTCTGATTATTTCACCGTCCAGGCTTCGGAATAGCGACGGTCTGCAAACAGCGCCAGCAGACCGTTGATTTGCTTGAGGCGCAGCACCTCGTCGCTGTCCATTCCGAGCTCTTTGCCAATTCGCTCATCATTCCAGCCGAGCTGTGCCAGTTCGCGCACGATCTCTGACATGGCGTTAATCTGGTGCCGACCCCGCGCCCGGTTGTGACGGATCGTGGCGGCCATACGGTCATGCTTTTCCTGTCGGTCCTGGCGCAGGCAGGTGACGGGGAGATATCCCTTGAGCTGGCGCTTTAACGCCGCCCGATTTTTGCCGATTTCATGGCGATGGAAACCATCCACAATTTCGTAATGTTGCGGTTCACTTTCCGTTACGACAAGAGGTTGGGTGAATCCATCGAGTTCCAGCGACCTGGTGAGCAGCCGTTTTTCTGGAGGGGCAACGTTATTGGGGTTGTAGTCGTTAGCGATAATCGCGTCCTGTTTGATCCAGAGCACGCAGTCTATCGGTTGCTCACGAAAAGGACTGTGTCGATAGATCGCTTCACGAAAGGCATTGATGGCGTTAATCCGATCCTCTTCGGAAAGTGACTGCAGGTACGTTTCGATCTCAGTAATTATTCTTTGTCGCATAAAATGCCCCACTCCTTGCGTTTCGCCTTCACTCTGTCGCTGTAGCGCTGATAATGTTTGGGTTTATTTGGGCTAAACGACAGCGCCCTGCACCAGTAGTCATTATTAAGTAAAACCTTACAAATACGGCGCCATGAGGGGATGTCTTTGGCGCCGATATCGCCCTCCTGCGTCTCGGGAATATCCGGCATGCCTCTCTTCTGATACCAGTGCAGATAGATCGCGATTTTATTGCGGTAATGCTCAGCCGTGTTTTGCGGCATGCTGTCCAGCAGGAGCATGGCGTAGTCGCGCCAGCCGAGGTGCCCGGGTTTGAGGATTTTGCGGTGGCCGTAAAAATGGTTGTCCTGCCCGGCGTAGATACCGCCGCTGCGCACGCCGCTGACGCGCTCGCACATCGCGGCCCAACGCTCGGGCTCGAGAACGTGATAGAGCCAGAGCCCCTGGCGCTGTTCCGGGCCGAAGGGTTCGCAGATGCGCATATAGCGCGGCGGGACGCCCGCCTGAAACATGAGGTTGTAGAGCGGGTTATAGCTGCACCCGGATTTTGCAAACCATGTCCAGATGTCTGCGGTTTTCCAGTCGTAGAGAGGATAGACGTACCACGCGTGCCCGCCGGGGGCGGTGGTTGTCCAGGGCTTATCGTCCGCGAAGCGCTGCTTGCGGTTGTTGGCGATGGTCAAAAACCGGTTGTAGGATTCATCGGCGCGGATGCCCACCAGCATGGCTGCCGGCCGGTGCAGGGCAAACCAGTCGGAAAACGAGCGGACAAACGCTTCAAAGGTCATTCCCGCCTGGTAAAAATCAAAATAATCGGCAGCGGTGATGGCGTCTTCCGGCGGCTGGCGCACCCAGCGCACGTCCGGCGCCCAGCACTGCCATTCCGGCTGATACTGTGAGAGCGAATTCTGCGTGGTCAGCGGAAGCGCCACCCAGTAAAAGTGTTCGATGACGTCCCGGTAGCATTCGCGTAGCGCATTAACGTGTTCAATGGTGCAGGAGAACTGAGCCTCCCAGTCAATAAACAGCACGCTGATTTTTCGCTTTTGCGCCCGGGCCATTTGCGCGGTGAGATGCAGCATGACGGTGGAGTCTTTGCCGCCGGAAAAGGAGACGCAGATGCGGGAAAAAGTGGCGAACGTCCAGTCGATGCGCGCCTGTGCGGCCTCCAGCACGTTAAGCTGCAGGGGATGTTTATACAATGACATGTGCAATCTCTTCCTGAGGATGACTGTCGGGGGCTTTTATTTACGCTAATTAAACATGAATAGTAAAGATATTAAAGCGAAACCGGAATAATGCGATTTATCCATGCCTGGATTGTTGCCCAAATGTAATTAAAAAGTACTCGGGCAATATCGGAAATTATTCCACTTCGATTTTTTCAATGAATTGCGAAAACACGCTGCTGTTTAACGCTGAACGATTATATAGCATAAAAATATCTAATTTCGGAACCGTGAAAGGCAAGGCGACGCGCTTCAGGTTGAGAATGTCTTTATATCGCTCAAACATTGCGGTTGGAACAAAACCGACTAAATCACTCATGCCAATAATATTCATAATCGAAATCAGCGAGTCGCTGCGGAAGCAGAAATTCCGTTCCGGAAGGAGTACGTTCGACTGCTGCTGGAAGTCCTTTATGCCGTTCTCCTGGCTGCGCATCAGCGTGAATTTTTCCTGGCAGAGCTCCTCAAGCGTTGCGCTATCGCCAAGGCGGGGGTGCTCTTTGCAGCAGACCAGCTGTGCCGAAAACTGGATAAAGCGGGTACAGACGATAGAGCGGCTGTTAACCGGCGCAAAACTAAACACCAGATCGGCCTTGCGGTAGGCGAGCAGATCCTCGGCCGACTCAGGCGATAAGACCACATCATTATGTTCTATCTCGTAATTTCCGTCCGCAAGCAGAGACCTTAGCAGGTCGCCCAATCGCCCCTGGACCAGAATCTGCGGGCAGTAGATGACAAAGCTCTTTTTGATCTGCGCGTTATTCAGGATATTGATGGTCTGCTCAATATGATTAAGGTTTTCTTCCAGATGATGATGCAGGTTGATCCCCACGGTCGTCGGGGTGATGCCTTTACCCGAACGAATAAAAAGCGGGTCATTCAGCTGCGTACGCAGGCGTTGCAGAGACTGGCTCACCGCAGAGGGCGTGATATAGAGTGTTTCCGCTGCCTTGCTAATGCTGAGGTGCTGATAAATGCACTCAAAAATGACTAACAGATTGAGATCGAATTTTTTAAGGTCATAAAGATTTGCCATGGATCATCCTGAGTGTGTTGTTGTCATCTCATAACTGATAACTATAGTTCGAAGTTAATCATTTACAATCCTTGTGATTAACCTGCTTATTATATTTTGAATTCAAGCTTAATATATCACGAGGCTGGATTATTGAAATAGAACTTCAGCCGTTATTAAGATATTTTTATCTTTAAAACGTGCAGCGTTGTTCTCAAATAAGCACTACCGGTTATACATTTGCTGTGACGCATTATTGCCACTTTAGCGCCGGCTACCAGTCTGACCACTTATTGCAATCCATTCTCATTATTAATTCTCTCGTTATGTCGGGCAGACGCGGGCGTTATTCGGTAAAACCTATCGCAGCCATAGGGCGGAATGCCGGCGTGACGGATTGCCCAAACTGAAAACCGGTGCTGTAATCAAACCGCTGTTACGGCCTGATATAAGGTATGTAGAGCGCAACGCAACGCCAGCCCCGGCTGGCACTGAAAGTTCCTGTGGAAAGTTCAGGTATCAGGGCCGCCCACCAGGGCGGCCTTTTTACGTTCAGGCTTTCCGTTAATTCAGTTCACAACGTTGTCTTGTTGGTGTTGTAAGGTTTGGCTGATTGATTTGATAAAGCATACGCATTAGCCCCGATGGATAAAGTTGGTTACCTTACATCTCAACGAAAACACGGAGGAAGTACAGATGTCTTTGATTAACACTAAAATTAAACCTTTCAAAAACCAGGCGTTCAAAAACGGTGAGTTCATCGAAGTAACCGAGAAAGATACCGAAGGTCGCTGGAGCGTCTTCTTCTTCTATCCGGCTGACTTCACCTTCGTTTGCCCGACCGAACTGGGCGACGTGGCTGACCATTACGACGAACTGCAGAAGCTGGGCGTAGACGTTTACTCTGTGTCTACCGATACCCACTTCACCCACAAAGCGTGGCACAGCAGCTCTGAAACCATCGCCAAAATCAAATACGCGATGATCGGTGACCCGACTGGCGCCCTGACCCGTAACTTCGACAACATGCGTGAAGATGAAGGCCTGGCAGACCGCGCGACCTTCGTCGTTGACCCGCAGGGCATTATCCAGGCTATCGAAGTTACCGCTGAAGGTATCGGCCGTGATGCGTCTGACCTGCTGCGTAAAGTGAAAGCAGCGCAGTATGTCGCTTCTCACCCAGGCGAAGTGTGCCCGGCTAAATGGAAAGAAGGCGAAGCAACGCTGGCGCCATCTCTGGACCTGGTCGGCAAGATCTAAGTCTGTAAAGCCTGGCGGCGCTACGCTTGCACAGGCCTACAGTATCGTAGGCCGGGTAAACGAAGTGCCACCCGGCAATCAATGGGCGCACCCGCGCCCATTTTATTCCAGCACCATGATGCAAGTTGCATTCAGGCCGCCCGCATAAGGCAGCTTGCATGATGACGTCTTAAGAGAGGGAAGAACAATGCTCGACACAAATATGAAAACCCAGCTCAAGGCCTACCTTGAGAAACTGACTAAACCCGTTGAGCTGATTGCCACGCTGGACGACAGCGCGAAATCGGCAGAGATCAAAGAACTGCTGGCTGAGATCGCCGAACTGTCGCCAAAAGTGACCTTCAAAGAAGATAACTCGCTTAACGTCCGAAAGCCTTCTTTCCTGATTACTAACCCAGGCTCTGAGCTGGGGCCGCGTTTTGCCGGCTCGCCGCTGGGGCATGAATTTACCTCGCTGGTGCTGGCGCTGCTGTGGACCGGCGGTCATCCGTCGAAAGAGGCGCAGGCGCTGCTGGAGCAGATCCGCGATATCGACGGTGATTTTGAGTTTGAAACCTATTACTCGCTCTCCTGCCACAACTGTCCGGACGTGGTGCAGGCGCTGAACCTGATGTCGGTCCTCAACCCGCGCATCAAGCACACGGCAATTGACGGCGGTACCTTCCAGAATGAAATCACCGATCGCAACGTGATGGGCGTTCCGGCGGTGTATCTGAACGGTCAGGAATTCGGTCAGGGTCGTATGACGCTGACGGAAATCGTCGCCAAAGTGGATACCGGTGCCGAAAAACGTGCCGCAGAAGCGCTGAACAAACGTGATGCCTATGACGTGCTGATTGTCGGTTCCGGTCCGGCGGGCGCGGCGGCGGCAGTGTACTCCGCGCGTAAAGGGATCCGCACGGGCCTGATGGGCGAGCGCTTCGGTGGCCAGGTACTGGATACCGTGGACATTGAAAACTATATCTCCGTGCCGAAAACCGAAGGCCAGAAGCTGGCCGGCGCGCTGAAGGCGCACGTCAGCGATTACGACGTAGACGTGATCGACAGCCAGAGCGCCAGCAAGCTGGTACCTGCTGCGGTTGAGGGGGGGTTACACCAGATTGAAACCGCCTCCGGCGCGGTGCTGAAAGCACGCAGCATCATCATTGCCACCGGGGCGAAATGGCGCAACATGAACGTCCCGGGTGAAGATCAGTATCGCACCAAAGGCGTGACCTACTGCCCGCACTGCGACGGCCCGCTGTTCAAAGGCAAGCGCGTGGCGGTGATCGGCGGCGGAAACTCCGGCGTGGAAGCGGCTATTGACCTGGCGGGGATTGTTGAACACGTAACCTTGCTGGAGTTCGCGCCAGAAATGAAAGCCGACCAGGTGCTGCAGGACAAAGTTCGCAGCCTGAAAAACGTCGACATCATACTGAACGCGCAGACCACGGAAGTGAAGGGCGACGGCAGCAAGGTGACCGGTCTGGAATACCGCGACCGCGTGAGTGGCGACGTGCACAGCGTGCAGCTTTCAGGGATCTTCGTGCAGATTGGTCTGCTGCCAAACACCACCTGGCTGGAAGGCGCGATTGAGCGCAACCGCATGGGCGAAATCATTATTGATGCGAAGTGTGAAACCAGCGTGAAGGGCGTGTTTGCGGCGGGCGACTGCACCACCGTGCCGTACAAACAGATCATTATCGCCACAGGTGAAGGGGCGAAGGCATCTCTGAGCGCGTTTGACTACCTGATCCGCACCAAAACCGCATAAGAAAAGAAAGTAAGGCTACACCTGCAATAGCGAGAGGCCACCGAAAGGTGGCCTCTTTTTTTATCTGACGACCATCACCGGTATATGCGTGTGGCGGATCACGCTGGAGGCGTTAGATCCCAGCAGATGCGTGGTAATGGAAGGGTTGCGCGAACCGATGACCACCACGTCTGCTTTCAGCTCGTTCGCCAGTTCATTTACCGCATCACGTACGCTGCCGAATCTGACGTGCGTTTTGATCCGTGAAGGGTCGATGCTGAAGTGGCTGACCATGGTTTGCAGGCGCGTTTCCGCCTCGTGCTGCAGATGCTCTTCGAAGCGGCGCACATCGGCAGCAAAGCGGTGCAGGCTCAGGCTGGCGGAGCCCGGGAGCACGTGCAACAGATGGATGACCCCGTCCTGCTGCGCCAGGAACTCCGCGTGGCGTACGGCCTTGTCGCTCAACTCCATCTCAAAAACATCAACCGGCATAATGATTCTCTGATACATACCCGTTTCTCCTTGTTTATAAACGCTGTACTCATTCAACCACAAAATAGTCATGGTTTCTGTAAGCGCCCCGTCAGTTTTCTTATCTTGCCAGGATAAATCTCAAAAGAACCGTATTCACGGGCAGACCTTCAGGGGTAGCTACCCTTATACACTTACCTGGAACCTTTCGGAGGTCGCATGAAAGCACTTACGTATCACGGTCCACATCATGTTCGCGTCGAGAATGTCCCCGACCCCATCATCGAACAGCCCGATGATATCATTCTGCGCGTGACGGCCACGGCTATCTGCGGCTCCGATTTGCATCTCTACCGCGGAAAGATCCCGAAGGTGCAGCACGGCGATATTTTTGGCCATGAGTTTATGGGGGAAATCGTCGAGTGCGGTGCAGAGGTAAAGAATTTGCAAAAAGGCGATCGCGTGGTGATCCCCTTTGTCATCGCCTGCGGAGACTGTTTCTTCTGTCGTCTGCAGCAATACGCGGCCTGTGAGAATACCAACGCCGGGCAGGGTGCTGCACTGAACAAAAAGCAAATCCCCGCGCCGGCCGCGCTGTTTGGCTATAGCCACCTCTACGGCGGTGTGCCGGGGGGACAGGCGGAATACGTTCGCGTGCCAAAGGGGAACGTCGGGCCGTTTAAAGTCCCGCAGCTTCTTTCTGATGATAAAGCACTGTTCCTGTCCGACATTTTACCCACGGCCTGGCAGGCGGCAAAAAATGCACAGATTGAAAAAGGCTCAAGCGTAGCCGTTTTCGGTGCCGGGCCGGTGGGGCTACTGACCATTGCCTGCGCGCGGCTGCTGGGGGCTGAGCAGATCTTTGTCATCGATCACCATCCTTACCGGTTGCGATTTGCCGAGGCACGATACGGCGCAATTCCCATCAACTTCGATGATGACAACGACGCCGCGGAAAAAATCATCGAGCAGACCGCGGGCCAGCGCGGCGTTGACGCTGTGATTGATGCGGTCGGGTTTGAAGCGAAAGGCAGCACCACGGAAACGATCCTCAGCAATCTTAAAATTGAAGGCAGCAGCGGCAAAGCGTTGCGTCAGTGCATTGCTGCCGTGCGGCGCGGTGGGGTGGTCAGCGTACCCGGCGTATACGCAGGGTTTATCCATGGCTTCCTGTTTGGCGATGCCTTTGATAAGGGGCTGACGTTTAAGATGGGCCAGACGCACGTCCATGCCTGGCTGGGTGAACTGTTACCGCTGATCGAAAAAGGGCTGCTTACGCCGGAAGAGATCGTGACCCACTATCTCCCCCTTGCGGATGCGGAGCGCGCCTATAAGATTTTCGAAAAACGGGAGGAGGAGTGCCGGAAGGTGATTCTGGTCCCGGGGGCAGACACGCCCGAAGCCGCAGAGCAGACCGTTAAGGGCCTGGTGAACGCCTTCCCGGGTGGGGTGGCCTGAGAATGTTCGCTTACCAGTGGCGTTCAAGATAGAGCACGGCCGTGACGATAATCGCCACAAAAATCAGAAAGATAAGTGTGATAACGCCTATCTCACTCATGACCGTCCCCGCGGCACCAAAACAGATTAAGCGTGGATTAAGGCCATTTTGCGCGGTATAGGAAAATCGGGTGAATTTGCGGAAAGAGGATGCGGCTGCATCCTCTGTGCAAAGCGGGTAGGCGCTTATTCAGAAGAGATTAACGCAGGTAATCGCCCGCGGCTTCTGGCTGGTAGAGCAGCTCCAGCACTTCCAGATGGGTCGAGGCACCGCCCGGCAATTCCCAGTGGATCGTATCCCCCGTACGCAGCCCCAGCAGTGCGGCACCCACAGGGGCCAAAACAGATAGCTGTGCGCTGCTGTCGGTCATCTGAGCGGGGTAAACCAGCGTACGGGTCAACTCTTCACCGGTGGTCAGGTTGCGGAATTTCACCTGGCTGTTCATGGTGACCACGTTATGCGGCATCGTCTCAGGCGTGCACATCTGTGCCCGGTCGAGCTCCTCATTCAGGGCGTCGGCCACGGGGAGCGAGGCGAACTCCGCTTTTTCCAGCAGCCTGTCGATACGTTCTGCGTCGAGCTCATTGATGATAATGGTAGGTCTGGACATTTTTTACTCCATGTCGTTAATGCTGCGTCTTACGCAGAAACTGATCCAAAAGAAAACCCTCGCCGTCTGGCAGCGAGGGTTTAACTCTCCCGATGATACTGGCTGAGCGCGCAAGTTTGAAGTGATGAAAGTCACATTCATGGGCCATATGAATTTTGCTGAAATTTATTCAGTCTTCATTCCTGGCGGAATACGTTACGCTGAGTGTCCTGAATCCGGGCGTTGCCCGCCAACGAGAGAGAATTATGTACTTCTATCAACCGTCTCAGGGACACGGCCTGCCGCATGACCCGCTGAACGCCATTATTGGTCCGCGTCCGATAGGCTGGATCTCCTCATGCGATAAGGCCGGTCAGCTGAACCTCGCACCTTACAGCTTCTTTAACTGCTTTAACTATCGCCCGCCGATCATCGGCTTTTCCAGCAACGGCTGGAAGGACAGCGTGCGTAATATTACTGAGACAAAAGAGTTTGTCTGGAATCTGGCAACGCGCGATCTTGCCCAGGCGATGAATCAAACCTCCGCGATGCTTCCCCACGACCGGGATGAATTTAGCTTTGCCGGGCTCACGCCAGCGGCCAGCCAGCTGGTGAACGCCCCTCGCGTTGCAGAAAGCCCGGTGAATTTTGAGTGTCGCCTGTCGCAGTGCATTCAGTTGACGGGGGCTGACGGTACGCCGGTAGACACGTGGCTGGTGCTGGGGGAAGTGGTCGGTATCCATATTGACGAAACGCTGCTGGAAGAGGGGATATACCAGACGGCGAAAGCGCAGCCCATCCTGCGTGCGGGTGGGCCGACGGCGTACTATGGCATCAGCGATGAAAACCGGTTTGATATGGTGCGCCCAACGGTGGATCAGTAGCCGGCTTTATCAATTACAAATTGTTTACCGCAGTTACCCGGATGTGGCTGCGGGGCAAATGAGGTCGCAGAAAGCGGGTTGTTAATGGTGTCTGCCTTCAGCGAAATCTGCATCTCGGTCAGATAAGCCGGGTTGCCGCTGCAGGTCAGCTTGAATGCTTTGACGTTCTCGTTGCCCCAGCTCCTGGCCACGGCACTGTCAAAATCGCTGCGAGTGACGGTTTTCCCGTAGTGACCGGCAAGGAATTTACCGACCGCACTGTTTTTAATTTCCTGATTCATCCGCACCATCGTACCGAAATAGGCATCGGGATCGAAACCAAAGCAGACGCCATGTTTAGCGTATTCGTAACGCTCCAGGCAGGAGTTACCGCCCGCGCCCGGCATCACGTCGTTGAGCTTTGCGGCAGCGGAAAGCGACAGCCCGGTTTCGGCAGCTTCGCATTTGCGGCTGGCCTTCACTTCCGGCATGTTCGGAATGGGGCGCGTGGCGCAACCAAAACGCATCCAGCGACGCTCATCTACCCCGCGTGCGGCAATGGATTTCGGCAGGCCGGGCCATAACCCGTGAACGGTCAGAAAATCGGCTTTATTTTCGCGCTCTTTTTGCAGGCGACATTCGTCAGGTTCATTGCGGTTGCGCTCGACCATGCTCTGGCAAAACCCGGTTTGCCAGGACAGAGCCAGCACATAGCGATCGAAATCGCCATACTGGGTTGCCTTGAGCGGTTCTGCCTGTGTGGAGAAGACACAGAGTGCAAGCGCGATTGCGCCGGACGGGATAACAATATCCTTCCTGAACATATGATTTCCTGATCGAATGAGCGTGATTAATTTCTGGGGGTTATTAAAGCACAAAAAGCGCCCGCAGGCGCTTTCTGGATATCCCTAATTTAGGTTAGGCTGCGCCGGGAACCAGCACCTCCGTGGCGATAATTACGATAATTAGCCCAACCAGAACGGGTACGGAGGTGCGTTTTACCACTTCGAATGGGGAGATTTTTGCCATCCCGGCAACGGCAACCACCACGCCTGATACCGGGGAGATGGTACGGCCCAGGTTTGACGCCTGCAGCATGGGAATGGAGAGATAGGCCGGGTTAATACCGGAGGAGTGAGCCAGTTTCGGGATCATCTCAACGAAAGCGTAGAAAGGCGCATTACCGGAACCGGTGGTCATCGCCGCCAGCATGGTGAGTACCACCAGGACCAGCATCAGGATAATACTGGCCGATCCGAACGAGGTGGCGATAGAGATCAGGCTCTGGATAAAGCCGATGGTGCTCAGACCCTGAGCAAAAACGCCCGCTGCCACCAGCAGCATCACCACGCCAGCGAAGGCATCCGCCATGCCGCGATAGGCCACTTCCAGACCCGAGAACACCTTTTGCGTGTTAAAGCCACGCACAAATTCCAGCACGGCAGCCAGCAGCATGCAGATCACCAGAATGGTGATAATGTGCAGCTGCGGGCCCCATTTGCCGTCAAAAATCAGCACCCCAATAATCGGCGTGAAGGGCAGAATGGCATAAAACGCGGGAGCGGTGGTGGTGATTTCACTCACGTCCATCATTTCATGGCTGATGTTTTCTTTCTTATCGAGATAGCGCTGCCAGAAGAAATGCGCGATACCCATGCCGACAATGGCAACAATGGAGATCGGCAGCGTGGTTTTAAAGGCGAAGTCGATGAGCGACATCTCCGCAGCCTTTGCCGCCAGCACGACGTCGCCGGAGGTCGGGGAGAGAATAATCGCAGCCGGAGACGCGCAAATGGCTGCTGCCGCGCCGCGGCTGATACCAACGTTCACCATGACCGGGAACAGCGTGGCCATCAGCAGTACGCCAAGTCCGGTAGCCGACGAAACGGCCAGTGACATCAGGCAGGCGAGGAAATAGGCGGCGACCATCAGCAGATACGGCGAGTTGATGTATTGCAGGGGTTTGGAGGCAAGCTTAACGACCATGTCGTTGGCGCCGATGTGGGTCATGTAGGCCGCAAAACCGCACAGCATCATGATCATCATGCCCAGGTCACCGCCGCGGCTCATGAGCAATATTTTAATATATTCCACAATATCGGTGGCGGTGTAACCGGTGCTGGTTGCGCTGGCAGGCAACACCTGATGCCCCATCAGTGCGCTGATAATCAGCAGCGTTAAACCGCCAACAAATAATACGCCCGTGGCCGAGTAGCCTTTAATGATGTAGCGTGCGACACCGACAATGACGACGACTCCAATAAGGAGCTCGAATAACGTAAGCATGATTTCCCCTGTATCTCTGCTGCTATGGAGCACAAAAAATCAATAAAAAAAAGAAGGATGAAAATGTGCCGAATAAATGGCCTGTTCTTGCTGATTAAAATCAATAAACAGACGACTAGAGAGCAGAACAACCGTGTTTTTGCCATGGCTCATACATTTATGCCATGCGGGTCTTGACCGTCAGAAATAGCGCAATATGTCCTTACAATGATAACAGATTGTTAATATTTTGTATAATGCGGCATGTTACTGATAAAGAAGGTGAAACAGGCTAAAGGCCCACCCTGTATGTGCTTATTCGACCTTACTGTCCGGTTTTATTAAGAATATTCCCGGAAAAAGGCCGAATAATTAGGAATAACGCTGATGCCGTTAAGCTTTGATTCAACTATTTTATGGTAAACTTTGCCTCGAATACTAAGAATGGTAATTGCATTGTGATCGTACGTAATACATTTTTCTCAATTTTATTGTTTATTTTTGGGCAGTTAACGTTTTCTTCTGTTGCACAGGCAGAGGACAACGCGACGGATAAAGGATGGTTCTCAACCTTTACGGATAATGTCTCCCAGACCTGGACGTCGCCGGAACATTATGATCTCTATGTTCCGGCAATAACGTGGCATGCGCGTTTTGCATATGACAAAGAGAAGACCGATAAATACAACGAGCGTCCGTGGGGCGCCGGTTTTGGTCAGTCGCGCTGGGACGAAAAGGGAAACTGGCATGGCATCTATCTGATGGCCTTTAAAGACTCCTTTAATAAATGGGAGCCGATTGGAGGCTACGGCTGGGAGAAAACCTGGCGCCCGCTAGCCGACGAGAACTTCCATGTTGGGTTGGGCTACACCGCGGGGGTCACCGCGCGTGACAACTGGAACTACATTCCGATCCCGGTGCTGCTGCCTTTGGCTTCTATCGGCTACGGTCCCGCAACGTTCCAGATGACCTACATTCCGGGCACGTATAACAACGGTAACGTTTACTTCGCCTGGATGCGTTTTCAGTTTTAACTGAAAAAACGTCACAGTCTGGTGAAAAAACGTGCAGGCGTTGATTCATAAACGATAAAAATCGGCCAGTGAAAATTAACGCGACTTTAGTCACTTTTTATCAAAGATCCGCTGGACAAAAGGTCTCACAATTGATGTACTGGTAACCGACACAGCATTTGTGTCGTTTTTTAATGTAAAGGTAATTTTGATGTCTAAGATTAAAGGTAACGTTAAGTGGTTTAATGAGTCCAAAGGATTCGGTTTCATTACTCCTGAAGATGGCAGCAAAGACGTGTTCGTACACTTCTCTGCAATCCAGTCTAATGGTTTCAAAACTCTGGCTGAAGGTCAGCGTGTAGAGTTCGAAATCACTAACGGTGCCAAAGGCCCTTCTGCTGCTAACGTAATCGCTCTGTAATTCAGACGCGTCAGCAAGAATTTCAAAACCCGCTCACTGAGCGGGTTTTTTTCGTTTTGAATCAGCCAAGCAGATACATTTTCAGGAAGCTTGCAACGATCAGCACGCTCAACAACACCATGCCTGCGCTCATCAGACTCTGTTTCATTCTGTCACCCTCGTTCAGTACTGCACTCAGAGTGACAGAGAAAAATTAAGCCAACATTAACGGTCCGTCTGTTAATGCGTGCTTGCGGAGGAAAAGAGCCAAAATGCGATCCCCGTCATCGCAAACGAGCCGAGCATGTTAATTGCGATATTCGCCAGCGCCCAGCCGATACGGCCTTCCTGAAAGAGAAACACCACTTCCGCAGAGAACGTCGAAAAGGTGGTTAATCCGCCGCAGAAGCCGGTCGTAATCAGGACTTTCCACATTGGGTCAATGTGTGTCATTCGGTTAAACCAGGCCAGCCCCATGCCAATGATAAAGGCACCAATCAGGTTTGCAGCCAGTGTCCCCATGGGAATCGCCTGATGCAGCGGGTTAAACCGCATACTCAGAAACCATCGCGCAACGCTACCCGTTCCCCCACCAATAAAAACGGCTAAAAGTAGTTGTAACACGCTAAATACCTGCTATTTGATGTGTAAGAGAAGCGAGTTTAACGCCGTTTATGATGAGGGGACAAATATGTATGTTGCGGTAGGGCAATTTGCGGTCACGCCAGACTGGCAGGCGAACGCGATAACATGCGTCAACCTGATGAAGCAGGCCCGGCAGAAAGGCGCGTCGCTGCTGGTGCTCCCCGAGGCGCTGCTGGCCAGGGATGATAATGATCCGGATTTAGCGGTGAAGTCCGCGCAGCCGCTGGACGGTGAATTTTTACAGCAACTGCTCGCCCAGAGCGGGGGCAATACGATGACGACGATCTTAACGATCCATGTTCCCTCCACGCCGGGCCGTGCAGTGAATACGCTGGTGGCGATTCGCGGCGGAGCCATTGTTGCACGGTACGCCAAGCTCCATCTCTATGATGCGTTCAGCATTCAGGAGTCGCGGCGCGTTGACCCCGGAGACAGTATCCCACCGCTTCTGGAGATTGACGGCGTTAAGGTTGGGTTGATGACCTGCTATGATCTGCGTTTTCCGGAACTGGCGCTCCATCTGGCGCTGCAAGGGGCGGACGTACTGGTACTCCCTGCCGCGTGGGTCAAAGGACCGTTAAAGGAGCACCACTGGGCAACGCTGCTGGCGGCACGCGCGCTGGATACCACCTGCTATGTTGTTGCTGCAGGAGAGTGCGGCACGAAAAACATCGGGCAAAGCAGGGTGGTCGATCCGCTGGGTGTGACGATTGCCGCCGCTGCGGAAGCGCCGGATTTGCTGGTGGCGGAGATAAACATAGACAGAATTGCGCTTGCACGTCAGCAATTACCTGTTCTTCGCAACCGTCGGTTTGCGCCACCGCAATTATTGTGATGTTTTTTTCAACAATGCTTGATTCACCTTGTTACAGATTGCTATTGTGTGCACGCGCTAAATGACCGTTAATACAATCAGGTTTTGGCGCTGAATGCAGCCTGTTTTAAGTAAAGAAGGTATCTATGGGTGAGATTAGTATTACCAAACTGCTGGTGGTTGCCGCACTGGTCGTCCTGCTGTTTGGTACCAAGAAGTTACGCACGCTGGGTGGTGACCTGGGGGCTGCCATCAAAGGCTTTAAGAAAGCGATGAACGACGATGATGCAGCCGCGAAGAAAAGCGCTGAGGATGACGTCCCGGCAGATAAGCTTTCTCACAAAGAGTGACAGCAACGCCTGAGGGCATGCGAAAAAAAAACCGGCTCATGAGGCCGGTTTTTTTGTATTACTGTAAATGAATATTACAGCTTTATTTAACTTCTTCGCCTTTAGCCTGCATATCGGCATGGTATGAGGAGCGAACGAATGGGCCGCAGGCTGCGTGGGTGAAGCCCATCGCCATCGCTTCGGCTTTCATTTCATCAAACTCGTCCGGGCTCACGTAGCGCTGTACAGGCAGGTGGTGACGGCTTGGCTGCAGATACTGGCCCAGGGTCAGCATGGTCACACCGTGGCGGCGAAGATCGCGCATCACCTCGATGATTTCATCGTTAGTTTCACCCAGACCCACCATCAGGCCTGACTTGGTCGGAATATGCGGATGCGCTTCTTTGAAACGCTCCAGCAGTTTCAGAGACCAGTTATAGTCAGCGCCCGGGCGCACCTGACGATAGAGACGCGGCACGTTCTCCAGGTTGTGGTTAAACACATCCGGTGGCGTCGCGGTCAGGATATCCAGCGCACGGTCCATACGGCCGCGGAAGTCAGGCACCAGCGTCTCGATTTTGATGTTTGGGCTTTTCTCGCGAATGGCCGTAATACAGTCAGCGAAGTGCTGCGCTCCGCCGTCGCGCAGATCGTCACGGTCAACGGACGTGATAACCACATAGCGCAGCGCCATGTCGGCGATAGTCTGCGCCAGCTTCTGAGGTTCGTTAGCATCAGGTGCGACCGGACGGCCATGAGCAACATCGCAGAACGGGCAGCGGCGGGTACAGATAGCACCCAGAATCATAAACGTCGCGGTACCGTGATTGAAACATTCAGCAAGGTTCGGACAAGAGGCTTCTTCACAAACGGAGTGAAGGCCATTCTTGCGCATCGCCGCTTTGATCCCCTGGATACGCGAAGAGTCGGCCGGAAGTTTGATTTTCATCCATTCCGGTTTTCTTAACAGCGCCTCGCGCTCTGTAGCCACGTTTTTAACCGGGATAAGGGCCATTTTATCGGCATCGCGGTATTTAACACCGCGTTCCATCACAATGGGTTTACTCATAGCGTGCGTGTTCCAGTTGCGAATATCGAAGGAAAGCGTTTCAATTCAAGGGAATGTTGTATTTATCAACTATTTTTGAACGAACGACAGGCAGTATATCATTGAAACGGTCGTTAAAGCAGCCTGCCAGATCGCCAATTTGTAAAATAGTTGTTGTTTTGTGCCTTTTGCCCTGCCTGTCACAGGGGCTTATGCTGGCTCAACCTGTCAGAAGGCCTGACGGATAATGCGGATGACGTTTTCCAGGACCGGATCGCGCAAACTCAGCTTGTTGTAATGCAGTGAAATCTCAACTGATTCCGCATTAAGCTGACTGAGGGGAATGCTGTCCAGCGGCCAGCACTTCCGGAGCAAGTTATACAGGCGTGATGGCATCACGCACAGCATATCGCTGCTGCCGATCAGAGAGGCGGTGGTGAACATATTGTAACTGCTGAAGCTGATCTGACGTTCCGGGAAAATTTCATCAATACGCTGACGAAGGGCATGGTTAGATTGCCCTTCGGTCATAAAAGACGAGTGGTCGTAGTTGCGCAGGTTTTCGAGGGTCAGCGGTTCGCTGAGAACCGGATGCTGCTGCCGGCAAACCAGTACCAGGTTGTCCGTATAAAGCACATTTTGCCCCAGCGCTCTGGCGCTGAAGCTGCCGCTTTCAATAATCAGGTCCGTCTGGAACTGGGCAAGCTGAACGTCAGGTTCATGGAGAGGCACATTGCGAAGCAGGAGCTGCGGAGCATGCTCTTTCACGGCCTGGAAGATCGCAGGCATGACCAGCACACCCACCGAAGGGGAACAGCCGATGGTGATGGTTCTCTGCTTATCGTAGCTCCCGGTTAAATCCAGTGCGCCCAGAATCGACTCCAACCCCTGGCTGATGTACTCATGGAGATGCGTGGCGTAGGCCGTCGGCGTTACCCCCTGACCCTTACGGATAAATAACGGGTCAGGAAATATAGCGCGTAGCTTTTGGATGGACTGGCTAATTGCTGATGGCGTGAGATTAAGAATTTTCGCAGCGTTAACGATACCCTTATGGACATATACTGCCTCAAAAATAGTCAGTAAATTGAGATCAATATTACGTAAAGTCCGAAAAATTTGCGGCTTGTCTTCGCCACCAGGTTCATTCAGTCGTTTGGCTGGTAAATTATTATACTCCACGCTTTCACTCCGTATACATTCACAATATGAATGATAGTTGAATTTATTTATTATGCTTGTAGAGATTCGTAAAGTGTTGGTTTTGTTTCACTTGTTTATCAAAAGCAAACACTTGTGTGATAATTGCTCACGTTACTTATGCCGTGTTTGCCGTGCTTGCTGGAGGCTAAATAATATGTAGCGGTAATATTCGGGCGCTTCGAAAATATAGAATCTGTGGATTATTGTAAAGTGCAAAAACGGTAAATAAACGGTGGCCCGCCAAATTAGCGAGCCCTGTTGTAGGATATATTAAGCAGGGATATATTCGTGCGGGGGATTGTTAAGTAGTGCTAACACGTTCTTCAAAAGCACGGGACGAATAGTGTCTGGCGTAGCGGTTTCAACCCACTGGCGCACTTGCGTCATTTCCATACCGGCGTAGCCGCAGGGGTTTATGCGCTGGAAAGGGGCAAGATCCATATTAATATTCAATGCCAGGCCGTGGAATGAGCAGCCTTTACGAATACGCAGCCCCAGAGAGCAGATCTTCATTTCCCCAACGTAAACCCCAGGTGCATCGGCACGCGGATGCGCATCAATACCATATTCCGCCAGCGTGTTGACGACGGTTTGTTCCAGTAGGGTAACCAGCTCACGGACGCCCAGCTTTCTGCGCTTCAGATTGAGCAGGACGTACATCACCTGCTGCCCGGGCCCATGGTACGTGACCTGACCGCCGCGATCGCTCTGGATAACCGGAATATCGCCCGTCATTAATAAATGTTCTGCTTTTCCCGCCTGACCCTGCGTAAAGACCGGCAGGTGTTCGACCAGCCAGATCTCATCGGGGGTTGTATCATCGCGTGAATCGGTGAAGTCATGCATAGCCTGGGAGACAGGCTCGTAAGGTTGCAGCCCGAGGTGACGGACCAGAATTTTATCCTGATACAAAACTGCGTCTCCGAAGACGAGGGACAAAAGGTATGCGGGAGTATATCACAGCGGGGAGAGGGGTTACCCGGCAAACCGGGTAACCGCAAAGGGACTACAGCACCATACGAACGATTTCGATATTGCCGAGCTCTTCGTACAGCGTCTCAACCTGCTCAATGTGTGTCGCAGTGATGGTAATAGAAACCGAGTGGTAGTTGCCCTTGCTGCTTGGTTTTACTGACGGAGAGTAGTCACCCGGCGCATGGCGCTGTACCACTTCAACCACCTGATCAACCAGCTCAGGTTTCGCCAGACCCATTACTTTGTAGGTAAATGGGGTAGGGAATTCAAGCAGTTCGTTAAGTTTGGTTTTCATGTCAGCTCCGGCGTAACGTCAAAAAATAATAACTCCCACGTCAGGTGGGAGTTATCAGGATACTTAGTATATGGGGATCAAAATCACACTTTCAAGTGTTCAATTTTTAACCAAACCAGTGGTGGAACATCAATTTAATGTAATCAATGATTTTGCCGAAGAAATTGCCTTCAGGAATTTCTTGCAGGACCACCAGCGGACGCTGATCGATCGTTTTACCATCCAGCTGGAAGTTGATGGTACCCACAACCTGGTTTTTCTGCAGCGGGGCGTGCAGTTCGGTGCTGTTCAGTACGTAGCTGGCTTTCAGATCCTTCATACGACCGCGCGGAATGGTCAGGTACAGGTCTTTATCAACGCCGAGAGAAGCACGGTCGTTGTCGCCGAACCAGACGGGTTCAGACGCAAACTCTTTGCCTGCTTTCAGTGGATTCACGGTTTCGAAGAAACGGAAGCCCCAGGTCAGCAGCTTCTTGCTTTCTGTTTCACGGCCTTTAAAGGTGCGACCCCCCATCACGGCAGAGATCAGACGCATCTGGCCTTCAGTGGCGGAGGCGACCAGGTTGTAGCCCGCTTTGTCGGTGTGACCGGTTTTGATACCGTCAACGTTCAGGCTGTTATCCCACAGCAGGCCGTTACGGTTGGTCTGACGGATACCGTTGAAGGTGAACTCTTTCTCTTTATAGATAGAGTACTCATTAGGGACATCGCGGATCAGCGCCTGACCAATCAGCGCCATATCACGTGCAGAGCTGTACTGACCGTCTGCGTCCAGGCCGTGTACGGTCTGGAAATGGCTGTTTTTCAGACCCAGCGCGTTCACGTAGCTGTTCATCAGGCCCACGAAGGCATCCTGGCTACCGGCGGCGAAATCGGCCATCGCCACGCAGGCATCGTTACCTGACTGCAGGTTGATACCGCGAATCAGCTGGGAAACAGGAACCTGCATACCCGGTTTCAGGAACATCAGAGAGGAACCTTTAAAGACCGGGTTCCCGGTCGCCCACGCATCGTTACCGATGGTGACCAGATCCGTTTCTTTGAATTTACCTGCCTTCATCGCCTGGCCGATAACGTAGCTGGTCATCATTTTGGTCAGGCTGGCCGGGTCACGGCGGGCATCGGCATTCTGTTCTGCCAGCACTTTGCCAGAGTTGTAATCGATCAGGATGTAGGATTCCGCGTCGATTTGCGGAACGCCAGGGATCATGGTCTTGATATTCAGGTCATCGGCGTGAGCTGCAGAGAGCGCAGCCGCGCAAAGGGCCGTGGTCAGCGCCATGCGCTGCACAAAACGAGCAGAAAAAGTGGTCTTCATGGTCAGAACTACGACATCCGTGATGGAATTAAAAAAAGTGCCTTACTATAGCAAATGCTATTCAGGCAGGCATCCGACTTTAAGCATGAGTTTGTGAATGTGTTTTACACAAACTGACAATTCGGATACCGCCGGTTAATTATTTCGCAACAGCGATAAATGACTGAAGCTGAGCTTCATTCTGCAGACGCTGCTGCAGGGAGGCTGCCTGCGATTTGCTGGCAAACGGCCCCATCTGAATGCGCCAGACCGCACCGTTCTGCTCAACGCGTCCTGGTACGCCAAACTGCTGGCTCAGACGCTGTTGATACTGTTTGGCCCGGGCCTGATCGCTCACTGCGCCGACCTGAACCACATAGCTGCCGCTGGCCGCTGTTGGAGCCGTCACCGCTGCACTTTGCGTGGCCGCGGGCGCCGTTACGGGAGCCGACTGGGTCGCTGGCGCAGCAACGGGAGCGGGGGCTGGGGTAGGCTCACTGCCTTCCAGCACGCCCGAGGCTAAGGTCGTCGGTGCACCAAGAAAGCCGCTACTCTTTACCGGTGCGCCCGTTGAATCGTCGCTTTGCAGCGTGTCATTGCTGATTGGGCGTATTTCTCCCCCCGGCTGAGCAGGCTCGGCCGGAGAAGAGACGCTGCCCATTCCGCCGTCAAGATTTGGGCGGTCGGGCAGGGCATAGGTCTGTTTCGCCACCGTCGTACACGCGGTACCTGGCCCGGACAGCGAACCATCCTGTGCCACGATAATTGGGTCAATACGGACTTTGGTGTTGTTCGAGGTATTCAGACGATCGGCTGACGCGCGAGACAGGGAGATCACCCGGTCATTTCCGTACGGGCCGCGGTCGTTGATACGCACGACAATCATACGGCCGTTTGCCAGGTTGGTGATACGGGCGTAGCTCGGGATCGGCAGCGTTGGGTGTGCTGCCGTCAGCTGCATCGGGTCGAACGTCTCCCCGGAGGCCGTCAGGTTACTGCCTGGCTCGGCATCGTAAATGGCGGCAAAGCCCGCCTGACTGAAACGGGAAGGATCCTGAACAATTTTATAGCTTTTGCCGTCGCGCTCGTAATCCTGATTGGCACTGGCATTCAGCGGTTCATAAACGGGATCGGCACCGCTGATTTCAACGATTGGGCCATTACACACCGCAGGCTGCGGCGGCGCGACGGTTGCCTGTTGCTGACCATCATCACTTGTGCAGGCCGCAAGTAAACTTGCCGCAATGCAGATCCCCAGCCACTGCTTACGCATTCCGATCCCCTTATTTTTATACGCTTTTTGACAACATTTTTCTGTGGGTATGGATCGACATCACGATACCAAACCCGGCCATCAACACGATCAGTGCCGAGCCCCCGTAACTCACCAGCGGCAGCGGTACGCCTACCACCGGCAGAATACCACTCACCATACCAATATTTACGAAGACATAAACGAATAAAATCAGCATCAACCCGCCAGCCATGACGCGACCAAAGGTCGTTTGCGCGCGTGCTGCAATCCACAATCCCCGCATGATCAGCAGAACGTATAGCGCCAGGAGTATTAAGATGCCCACCAGCCCCAGCTCTTCCGCGAGTACGGCAAAGATAAAGTCGGTGTGGCGTTCCGGTAAAAATTCCAGCTGCGACTGCGTACCGTGCAGCCAGCCTTTCCCGCGCAGGCCGCCGGAGCCAATCGCAATCTTGGACTGAATAATATGATAGCCCGCGCCCAGCGGATCGGTTTCCGGATCGAGCAGCATCATGACGCGCTGGCGCTGGTAATCATGCATCAGGAAGAACCAGAGAATAGGGATGAACGCCGCAATCAGCACCACCGCGATGCCAATCAGGCGCCAGCTCAGGCCCGACAGGAAGAGGACAAACAGGCCGGAGAGCGCGATAAGAATTGAGGTGCCGAGGTCAGGCTGTGCCGCAACCAGCAGCGTTGGCAGGAAAATCAGCACCAGCGCGATGGCG
This sequence comes from Enterobacter sp. ku-bf2, assembly GCF_001742765.1. Lineage (NCBI taxonomy): Bacteria > Pseudomonadati > Pseudomonadota > Gammaproteobacteria > Enterobacterales > Enterobacteriaceae > Enterobacter > Enterobacter sp. ku-bf2. Next base: position 1,757,660 of record NZ_MDVW01000001.1, on the reverse strand, counting down.
GTATTCTTCAGAGACGGCGGACAGACGTCGCGGTTGATAAAGCGTGCCACCATCAGTGGCACGGCGATTTTGGCAATCTCGGAGGGCTGGAAGCGGACAATACCCAAATCCAGCCAGCGCTGCGCCCCTTTTGAAATGGCGCCAAACGCATCGACCGCAACCAGCAAAATAATACAGAAGATGTAGAGGTAGGGCGCCCAGCCTTCGTAGACACGTGGCGGGATCTGCGCCATCACCACCATAATGATCAGGCCCATGGCGATCTGGCCGATTTTGCGCTCCATCATCCCGATGTCCTGGCCGCTGGCGCTCCAGATAACCAGCGCACTGTAAACCAGCAGAGCCAGCAAGATCAGCAGCATGGCTGGGTCGATGTGGATTTTGTCCCACAGCGATTTTTTATTTGGATTATCCGTCATGATTATTGGTCCTCCGCCGCAGCGGCGGCCGGGTTTTCAGCCGGCAGTTCGGTGTTGTTATCACCCAGCATGATGTGGTCAAGGATCTGGCGCATGATGGTCCCTACTGCAGGCCCGGCACCGCCGTTCTCCAGAATCATTGCCACCGCGACCTGCGGGTTGTCATAAGGGGCAAACGCCGTCATCAGCTTATGGTCACGCAGACGTTCGGCAATGCGGTGCGCGTTATAGGTTTCGTTGGCTTTCAGGCCAAATACCTGCGCAGTACCGGACTTCGCCGCCACTTTGTACGGCGTCCCGGCGAAATACTTGTGTGCGGTACCGTTCGGGCGGTTTGCCACGCCGTACATACCGTCTTTCGCGATTTCCCAGAAGCCGGAATGAATGTCACCCACCGGGGCTTCGTGCGGCTGGTTCCACGGCACTTTTTTGCCGTCTTCAACCGTACTCTGCAGCAGATGCGGCACTTTCACCACGCCGTCATTGATGAGGATCATCATGGCTTTGTTCATCTGAAGCGGCGTTGCCGTCCAGTAGCCCTGACCGATACCCACCGGAATGGTGTCGCCCTGATACCACGGCTTTTTAAAGCGCTTCAGCTTCCATTCGCGCGTCGGCATGTTGCCGGAGCGTTCTTCCGCAAGGTCAACGCCGGTGTAGTGTCCGTAGCCGAATTTGCTCATCCACTCTGACAGGCGGTCGATCCCCATGTCATACGCCACCTGATAGAAGAAGGTATCCGCAGACTCCTCCAGCGATTTGGTGACGTTCAGATGACCGTGGCCCCATTTTTTCCAGTCGCGATAGCGCTTATCTGAACCCGGCAGCTGCCACCAGCCCGGGTCAAACAGGCTGGTATTGCGGTTGATGACGCCAGCACTCAGTGCAGAGACCGCCACGTACGGTTTAACCGTTGATGCCGGTGGGTAAACCCCTTGTGTCGCGCGGTTCACCAGCGGCGTGTTGGGGTCATTCAGCAGACCGGAGTAGTCTTTACTGGAAATGCCGTCAACAAACAGGTTCGGGTCATAGCTTGGCATAGACACCATCGCCAGGATGCCGCCGGTTCGAGGATCGGTGACCACAACGGCTGCACGGCTGCCCGCCAGCAGGGTTTCAATATACTGCTGCAGCTTAAGGTCAAGGGTCAGATAGACGTCATGCCCCGCCTGCGGCGGTACCTCTTTAAGCTGGCGGATCACGCGGCCACGGTTATTAACCTCAACCTCTTCATAGCCGGTTTGCCCGTGCAGGACATCTTCGTAGTAGCGTTCAATGCCCAGCTTCCCGATATCATGCGTTGCGGCGTAGTTCGCCAGCTTGCCGTCTTTATCGAGGCGGTCGACGTCTTTGTCGTTAATCTTGGAGACGTAGCCAATCACATGCGTCAGCGCGGAGCCGTAGGGGTAGTAGCGACGCTTGTAACCTTTTACTTCCACGCCGGGGAAACGGTACTGGTTCACCGCAAAGCGGGCCACCTGGACTTCCGTCAGGTTGGTTTTAACCGGAATGGAGGTGAATCGGTGTGAGCGGGCGCGTTCTTTTTTAAAGGCGGCGATATCGTCGTCGTTAAGGTCAACAACGCTTTTCAGCGCTTCCAGCGTATCCTGAACATTATCGACTTTTTCCGGCATCATCTCGATTTGATAGATGGTGCGGTTTAACGCCAGCGGGGTGCCGTTACGATCGTAAATAATGCCGCGGCTGGGTGCGATAGGTACCAGCTTGATACGGTTTTCGTTGGAACGCGTCTGGTAATCGGTAAAGCGGACAATTTGCAGATTATAAAGGTTGGCGATCAGCACGCCGGTAAGCAGCAAAATCCCGGTGAAGGCGACCAGCGCCCGGCGCACAAACAGCGCGGACTCAGCCGTATAGTCGCGAAAAGAATTCTGTAGTTTCATCCGCTGCTTAATCTACCCTGGTCAGTCATTACTCGCGGTGATAGGGGTGGTTGGTAGTAATGCTCCACGCGCGATACAGGCTTTCTGCCACCAGTACCCGAACGAGCGGGTGGGGAAGCGTCAGCGCGGAGAGGGACCAACTTTGTTCTGCTGCCGCTTTGCAGGCAGGGGATAACCCTTCAGGCCCGCCAATCAACAGACTGACGTCACGACCATCTTGCTTCCAGCGCTCCAGTTCGTGCGCCAGCTGCGGCGTATCCCAGGGTTTTCCTGGAATATCGAGGGTGACGATGCGGTTCTTGCCTGCGGCAGCCAGCATCATTTCGCCCTCTTTATCGAGAATACGTTTGATATCGGCGTTCTTGCCGCGCTTACCGGCGGGAATTTCCACCAGTTCGAACGGCATGTCTTTTGGAAAACGGCGCAGATATTCAGTAAAACCGGTTTGTACCCAGTCCGGCATTTTGGTGCCGACGGCGACCAGCTGCAACTTCACGCATTAACCCCAGAGTTTTTCCAGTTCATACAGGCGACGGCTCTCGTCCTGCATGACGTGGACAATCACATCGCCGAGATCGACAACCACCCAGTCAGCCGTCGCTTCACCTTCAACACCCAGCGGTAACAGCCCTGCTGCACGCGATTCCTGAACCACGTGATCGGCAATCGAAACAACATGACGCGTGGACGTACCGGTGCAGATAATCATGCAGTCGGTAATACTGGATTTACCCTTCACGTCAATCGCGATGATGTCCTGACCTTTCAGGTCATCAATTTTGTCAATAACAAAATCCTGGAGTGCTTTACCCTGCAAGTTTTCCCCCTGGGGTGAATGAGATTGTAAAACTTTGAATTCGTAGCCAGGCAGTATACCTGAACTCATGCCTGTGTCGGGACAAATGTCTCCGGCCGGGCTTTTGAAGGCGGGTATCATCCCACCCTCCGCCTGAGATTGCATCGCCATTTTTGTAAAACAATTTCTGTAAAGCAATGACTGGCGGGAAAGTCTGGCAGCGGAGAATAACAGTATGGCTTACCCTGTCAAGGCAGGATAAACAATAAGCCGCTTTTTATGCCTTCCCGCTATTCATCTGCGCTTTTCTGATACAAACCGTGCGTATGGATATAGTCCAGCACCGGTGCGGGGAGCAGATCGTCACATGCTAAACCCTGCTGTAAACGCTCACGAATGAGGGTCGCAGAGATATCGAACCACGGCGTTTCCGCCAGATAAATCTTCCCGGCAGGCTGATTGTGGAGATCTTCAACATTGGCGGTGAGATGATCTTCCAGCCACTGCTGGTACTGCGCTTCGCGCATGGTCAGCGGATAGCCAGGACGGCGGCAGACGAGCAGATGGCTGTTCTCCAGAATGGTTTCATATTTATGCCATGTGGGGAAGTTCAGCAGGGAATCCTGACCGATGATAAAAGCCAGCGGCTGGTCTGGCCCCTGTTCTGCGCGCCACTCCTGAAGCGTCTGCGAGGTCCAGGAGGGTGTGTCGCGACGCAGTTCACGCTCGTCAAGCCGGAAGAGCGGCTTATCTGCGATGGCCAGGGCAAGCATCTCTTTTCGCTGCTCGCTGGTCGCCTCGGGCTGCGGACGGTGGGGCGGGACATTATTGGGCATGATGGTAACGCGCTGAAGGCCGATCAGATTCGCCAGAATTTCAACCGGCTTCAGATGCCCGTAGTGTACCGGGTCGAAGGTGCCGCCATACAGGGCCTGTAAAGAATGCATACTATCCATCAATAAAAACGTCTGCCAGCGCCTTGTGGCAGAGCAGCAGAGAAAGGCTTTCCAGCTCCGCCCAGACCGACTGGCCGTAATCTTGCTTGAGCGTAAGCTCGGCGCGCATCAGAAGCTGTACCGCCTGGCGAAGCTGTTCATGACTCAGGCGGTTGATGGCCTCGGTGGTCAAAGCCCGGCGATTTTGCCACACCCGGTGTTTATCAAACAGCGAACGCAAAGGCGTATGGGCAGACTGACGCTTGAGCGTAATCAGCAGCAGTAATTCGCGCTGCAGGGTTCGCAGCAGAATAACCGGTTCGCTGCCTTCGAGGCGCAGCTGCTGCAGAATATGCAGGGCGCGTTTACTTTTTGCCGACAGCAGCGCGTCCACCCAGTGGAACGGCGTGAAGTGCGCCGCGTCGTTAACGGCCTGCTCGACGCGCGGCAAGGTCAGCTTACCGTCCGGCCAGAGCAGGGAGAGTCTGTCAAGCGCCTGCGCCAGGGCCAGCAGGTTACCTTCATAGCAGTAGCAGAGCAGCTGATTTGCCGCGTCATCCAGCTGAAGGTTGTGCTGTTTCGCTCTCGCGGCGACCCATTTAGGCAGATGTGCCTGCTCAGGCGTCTGACAGGTGACCAGCACCGCGTGGGTCGCGAGTTGGGTAAACCAGGCCGCGTTTTCCTGCGCTTTGGTCAGCTTGTTGCCACGCACAATAAGGAGCAGATCGCTGTGTAAGAGGCTGACCAGCGTTGCGAGCTGCTCGTTTATCGCCGCGTTAGGGCCGTTCTCCGGCAGCAGGATCTGAATTGTCTGGCGCGATGCGAACAGGCTCATCGCCTGACAGAGCGAGAAGAGGGCGTTCCAGTCGGTGTTGTTATCCAGCTGGACGGTGTGATGTTCATCAAAGCCCTGCGCGGCGGCGGCATGCCGCACGGCATCCAGGCTTTCCTGAAGCAATAACGGATCGTTTCCAAGAAGCAGATACGCCGCGCGCAGCCCTTCATTGAGCTGCGCGCGGAGTTGTTCAGGATACAGCCTGATCATCATTTACCCAGAGAGTTAGCAGCAGGAAGCGTGCCATCAACCGGTTTATCAACAATGTCAGATCCTTGTTTGGTTGACGCTGCAATACTAGGCAGTTTACGGATCAGCTGTTCCGCCGCCTTGTCGTACATTTCGTTGATGATAATCTGCTGTTCGGCATCTTTTGCCAGCGCCGTCTGCGGGTTATCGAAGAACGAACGGTACACTTTCGTGCTGATCGGATAGATGTCTTTACCCGGGATCAGAACTGCCGCGTTGACCGTCAACACCATTTGATACTCTGCGGTACGGCCATCCTGGAAGATAGACGCGGTATCTCTCGACAGACCACTTCCTGTCACACGCAGGGACGGTACATCCTGACGCAGGGTCTGTTTCTCAACAAGCTCAACGCCGTTCAGACGCAGCTGATTGCGAATTGCCCGGCTGAGTGGACCATTCGGATCCCCGGAATCAAAGATCATGGTTTTCATCTGAGCAGGCACCGCCGTGGTATTGCGCAGGTGCCAGCCACAGCCAGCGGTGACAAGCACCGCCAGTGATAAGAGTATTGTTGCCAGTTGTCGCACGTTTCCTCCCGCGCTTAGCCAACGACCAGATTCAGCAGTTTACCCGGTACGTAGATCACTTTACGTACGGTAACGCCCTCAAGATATTTAGCGACCAGTGGTTCCTGGCCCGCGCGCTCGCGAACCTGTTCTTCGGTTGCATCGACCGCCACGGTAATTTTACCGCGGACTTTGCCGTTCACCTGGACTACGACCAGCGTGGTGTTTTCCACCATCGCGGCTTCGTCAGCCTGCGGCCACGGCGCGTTGTCGATATCGCCTTCGCCTTTCAGCTCCTGCCACAGGGTAAAGCTAACGTGCGGCGTGAACGGGTTCAGCATGCGAACGACGGCCAGCAGTGCTTCACGCATTAAGGCACGATCCTGCTCGCCGTCCTGCGGGGCTTTCGCCAGCTTGTTCATCAGTTCCATAATAGCCGCAATTGCGGTATTGAAGGTCTGACGACGACCAATATCATCGGTCACTTTCGCAATCGTTTTATGAACATCGCGACGCAGCGCCTGCTGATCTTCAGTCAGGGCGGCGGCGTTCAGCGCCGGGGCATCGCCCAGTGAGGTGTGCTCGTAAACCAGCTTCCAGACGCGTTTCAGGAAGCGGTTTGCGCCTTCTACGCCAGACTCCTGCCACTCCAGCGTCATGTCTGCCGGAGATGCAAACATCATGAACAGACGCACGGTATCCGCACCGTAACGCTCAACCATCACCTGCGGGTCGATACCGTTGTTTTTCGACTTAGACATCTTGCTCATGCCGGTGTAGACCAGCTCATGACCTTCGGCGTCTTTGGCCTTCACAATACGGCCCTTCTCGTCGCGTTCAACGATCGCGTCAACCGGAGACACCCAGTTACGCTCGCCGTTTGCACCGACGTAATAGAAGGCATCCGCCAGCACCATGCCCTGGCACAGCAGCTGTTTTGCAGGTTCGTCAGAGTTCACCATGCCCGCATCGCGCATCAGCTTGTGGAAGAAGCGGAAGTAGAGCAGGTGCATGATGGCGTGTTCGATACCACCGATGTAGATATCTACCGGCAGCCAGTAGTTCGCCGCGTTGGAATCCAGCATGCCATCCTGATACTGCGGGCAGGTGTAGCGAGCATAGTACCAGGATGACTCCATAAAGGTGTCAAAGGTGTCGGTTTCGCGCAGCGCAGGCTGGCCGTTGACGGTGGTTTTAGCCCACTCAGGATCGGCTTTGATCGGGCTGGTGATGCCGTCCATGACGACGTCTTCCGGCAGGATCACCGGCAGCTGATCTTCTGGCGTTGGCATCACGGTGCCATCTTCCAGCGTCACCATTGGAATTGGCGCACCCCAGTAACGCTGACGGGAAACACCCCAGTCGCGCAGACGGAAGTTAACTTTACGCTCGCCCACGCCAAGGGAGGCCAGCTTGTCGGCGATGGCGTTGAAGCCCTCTTCGAAGCTCAGACCGCTGAACTCGCCGGAGTTGAACAAGGTCCCTTTTTCGGTCAGCGCGTGTTCGGACAGGTCTGGTTCAGAACCGTCAGCCGCCAGGATAACTGGCTTGATGGTCAGGCCATATTTGGTGGCAAATTCGTAGTCGCGCTGGTCGTGACCCGGAACGGCCATCACGGCGCCCGTGCCGTATTCCATCAGTACAAAGTTGGCGGCCCAGACAGGGATCGCTTCGCCCGTCAGCGGGTGAATGGCTTTAAAGCCGGTATCAACGCCTTTTTTCTCCATCGTTGCCATATCGGCTTCGGCCACTTTGGTGTTGCGGCATTCGTCGATGAAGGTAGCCAGTTCCGGATTGTTTTCTGCCGCTTTCTGCGCCAGCGGGTGACCTGCGGCCACGGCCAGGTAGGTCGCGCCCATGAAGGTGTCCGGACGGGTGGTGTAGACGGTCAGAGTCTGGTCGTAGTTCTCAACGTTGAAGGTGATTTCCACGCCTTCGGAACGGCCGATCCAGTTGCGCTGCATGGTCTTAACGGTATCTGGCCAGTGGTCCAGATTATCCAGATCGTTCAGCAGCTCATCAGCATAAGCGGTGATTTTGATAAACCACTGCGGGATCTCTTTACGCTCTACTTTGGTGTCACAGCGCCAGCAGCAGCCATCGATAACCTGTTCGTTCGCGAGAACGGTCTGGTCATTCGGGCACCAGTTAACGGCAGAGGTCTTCTTGTACACCAGGCCTTTTTTGTACAGCTCGGTGAAGAACTTCTGTTCCCAGCGGTAGTATTCCGGCGTACAGGTTGCCAGCTCGCGGCTCCAGTCATAGCCGAAGCCCAGCATTTTGAGCTGGTTTTTCATGTACGCGATGTTGTCGTACGTCCACGGTGCCGGCGCCGTATTATTTTTTACCGCCGCGCCTTCCGCAGGCAGACCGAACGCATCCCAACCGATGGGTTGCAGAACGTTTTTACCCAGCATGCGCTGGTAACGCGCAATCACATCACCGATGGTGTAGTTACGCACGTGGCCCATGTGTAGTCGACCAGAAGGATAGGGAAGCATCGACAGGCAGTAATACTTCTCTTTGCTCTCGTCTTCGGTTACTTCAAAGGTGCGCTTCTCGTCCCAGTGTTGCTGGACTTTTGATTCTATCTCTTCCGGGCGGTATTGCTCTTGCATGGCAGCCAGTGGTCCTGTTTTCAATACAGCTACAAATGTAGCCAATGGATGTGGTAATTCAGATCCGCATAGCATAGCCCAAACGCCCGCGTCAAAACAGCCTTTCGCACAAATGCGCTTTGCAGGAATTTACCGGGTCTGTGCTTCACCTGACAAAGCGGCGATGAAATAAGGTCTATTATTAGAAATAGTTACTTACCCGGGAGGCAAAATGATGAACAAGGTTGCTCAATTTTACCGCGAACTGGTGGCGACACTGACGGAACGGCTGCGTAACGGCGAGCGCGATATCGATGCGCTGGTGGAGCAGGCGCGTGCCCGCGTGTCGCAAACGGGTGAGTTAACGCGAACCGAAGTGGAAGAGGTGACGCGTGCCGTGCGTCGCGATCTGGAAGAGTTCGCGCGCAGCTACCAGGAGAGCCAGGAGGAGGTCACGGACAGCGTTTTCATGCGGGTGATCAAAGAGAGCCTGTGGCAGGAGCTGGCCGATATCACGGATAAAACGCAGCTGGAGTGGCGTGAAGTCTTTCAGGATTTGAACCACCACGGTGTGTACCACAGCGGTGAGGTGGTCGGGCTGGGAAATCTGGTGTGCGAGAATTGCCACCACCATATTGCGGTGTATACGCCGGAGGTTCTGTCGCTGTGTCCGAAATGCGGCCACGATCAGTTCCAGCGTCGTCCGTTTGAGCCCTAGGTAAAAGCGCAGGTTTGCGCCCTCTCCCCGTGGGAGAGGGCATCAGGCCGCACAAGGTAAAAGCAAAACGGCAACCATGTTGCCGTTTTTAGTGTGTGCTCCCTCTCCCCGTGGGAGAGGGCCGGGGTGAGGGCATCAGGCCGCACTATAGTAAGCCAGCCTCTCCGCCAGCAAATCCACAAACGCCTCACGGTCAATATCCACCATCACCGTGGTATTCGGCTTATTTCCCGTCAGCGAGTAGTAGTCCACCACCGTCATCCCCTGGGTGTATTTCCCCTGAGTTTCGACGCCAACCCACCTGTGGACGGTGGTAAACATCTCCGGCTTTAATAGCCAGGCAATGGTGCATGGATCGTGCAGCGGCGCGCCGTGGAATCCCCATTTCTCGGCTTTGTGATACTCCATAAAGAAGTCGAGCAGCTCAGCCACGGTTGTCGCGACCGGATTACCCACGGCACGGAAGCGCTCAATGTCGTCAGCCATAATCTGCGCGCGATGGGTCACGTCCAGCCCCGCCATCACGACGGGCAAACCGGACTGGAAGACGATCTCCGCCGCTTCCGGGTCGACAAAAATGTTGAATTCTGCGGACGGCGTCCAGTTTCCTAGACCCATGGCCCCGCCCATGATGACGATACGGGCGATTTTGCTGTGCAGTTCAGGGTGGCTGTTCAGCAGCAGCGCGACGTTGGTTTGCGGTCCGGTAGCCACCAGCGTCACGGGTTCCGCGCTTTCGCGCAGCACCTTCGCCATCAGCTCCACGGCGGTGCAGTTTTGCGGCGTGAAGCCCGGCTCAGGCAGTGCCGGACCGTCCAGCCCGCTTTCACCATGCACGTTATCCGCGATAATTAACTCACGCATCAGGGGCTTGAGGGCACCACCGGCGACGGGAATATCGGTGCGCCCGAGCAGCGTCAGCATGCGCAAAACGTTACGCAGGGTTTTATCCGGCGTCTGGTTTCCGGCGGAAGAGGTGACGGCTTTGACGTCGAGTTCAGGGGAGGCAAGTGCAAGAACGAGCGCGATCGCGTCATCATGACCCGGATCGCAATCGAAAATGATGGGTTGTGCCATAGCGTTCTCCATTCATAGCGTTATTTTGTGACAAGGTTAACGCTGCAATGTGACGCCGAATAGATAAAGAGAGCTAAAGCGTGAAGCAGTGCGCAATCCGCAGATTGCGCACCGAGAAGATTAGTGCAGGATTTTGGCGAGGAAATCTTTCGCACGTTCGGATTTCGGGTTGGCGAAGAACTCCTCTTTCGGGGAATCTTCGACAATTTTCCCTTCGTCCATAAAGATCACGCGGTTGGCCACCTTACGGGCGAAGCCCATTTCGTGGGTCACCACCATCATGGTCATCCCTTCGTGCGCCAGTTCGACCATCACGTCCAGCACTTCGTTGATCATCTCCGGATCGAGCGCCGACGTTGGCTCATCAAACAGCATGGCAACCGGATCCATACACAGCGCGCGGGCGATCGCCACACGCTGCTGTTGGCCGCCGGAAAGCTGCGCCGGGAACTTATCGGCATGCGCAGAGAGGCCAACGCGTTCCAGGAGCTTCAGGCCTTTCTCGCGCGACGCTTTTTTATCACGCTTGAGCACTTTCACCTGGGCCAGGGTCAGGTTCTCAATAATGGAGAGGTGAGGGAACAGCTCAAAATGCTGGAACACCATGCCAACGTGAGAGCGAAGCTGGGCAAGATTGGTTTTCTTGTCGTTGACTTTGGTACCGTTGACGACGATCTCGCCCTGCTGGACCGGCTCCAGACCATTGACGGTTTTGATCAGCGTCGATTTACCGGAACCGGACGGTCCGCACACCACTACCACGTCGCCTTTTTTCACTTCGGTGGAGCAGTCGGTCAGCACCTGAAAGTGCCCATACCATTTAGAAACATTTTTCAGGGAAATCATTGTACCGTCCTTTTCTTCAGCCAGCTGACCAACAGCGACGCGCTTAAACTAATCACAAAATAGACCGCACCCGCAAAGAGCACCATCTCAACCTGCGTACCATCACGCTCACCGATGGTTGACGCGGTACGGAAGAAGTCTGCCAGGCTCAGCACGTAGACCAGAGAGGTATCCTGGAACAGCACGATACCCTGGGTCAGCAGGAGCGGAACCATGGCGCGAAACGCCTGCGGCAGAATAATGAGCTGCATGGACTGCCAGTGCGTCATCCCCAGCGCCAGTGCGGCACTGGATTGCCCGCGGGAGATACTCTGAATGCCCGCACGGATAATCTCCGAGTAGTAAGCGGCCTCAAACATCGAGAACGCCACCATCGCCGAGATCAGACGGATATCGGTTTTCGGCGACAGCCCCAGTACGTTTTGCAGGAAGCCGGGCACGATCAGGTAAAACCACAGCAGCACCATTACCAGCGGGATGGAGCGGAACACGTTAACGTAGGCGGTCGCGAACCAGGCGAGCGGCTTAAAGCTCGACAGGCGCATGACGGCCAGCAGGGTGCCCCAGACAATACCGACGACGATGGCAATGACGGTGATTTTTAAGGTAATCATCAGTCCATCAAGCAGATAAGGCATGGATGGAACGATAGAACTCCAGTCAAATTCGTACATTATTTGCCCCCCATGTTGCCCGGCAGGCGAATTTTGCGTTCAACCAGGTTCATCACCAGCATGATGAAAGCGTTAATCAGAACGTAGGCGAGCGTGATCGCGGTGAAGGATTCCCACGCGTGAGCGGAGTAATCCAGCAGCTTGCCCGCCTGTGCAGCCATATCGACCAGGCCGATGGTTGAGGCGATGGCCGAGTTTTTCACCAGGTTCATCATCTCGGAGGTCATCGGTGGAACGATGACGCGGTAGGCGTTAGGCAGCAGCACGTAGCGGTAGGTCTGCGGCAGGGTCAGCCCCATCGCCAGACCGGCATTTTTTTGTCCACGGGGTAATGACTGAATGGCGGCACGCACCTGCTCGCAAACGCGCGCAGCGGTAAACAGCCCCAGACACATCATGGAGGAGACAAAGAACTGCACATTCGGATCCAGTTCCGACTTGAACCACATGCCAATATTTTCCGGCAGCAGTTCCGGGATAACCAGATACCAGGTAAAGAATTGCACGATCAGCGGAACGTTACGGAACAGTTCCACATAGAGGGTGCCAAGCGTTGAAAGAAAACGGTTAGGGACGGTGCGCAGAATACCGAACAGAGAACCGACAAGAAACGCGATGATCCACGCCGTTATCGATAATGCCACGGTGACCTGAAAGCCGCTCCACAGCCAGCCAAGATAGGTGGTGTTGCCGAACGGGGCTTGTTGCAGAAATATGCCCCAGTTCCAGTCGATTGACATAATAAACTCCAGAAAAAAAAGGGTAGCAGCGCTACCCTCGAAGATTGGTGAGAAGCTCATTTTTCGCGCTGAGTGGGGAACGACCACTCAACGTATAGTCTGTCCATGCTTCCCGACAATCGAGAGGGCAGGAGATCCCGCCCCTGTTGTTCTAATTAGTTAAGAGCCTTGTCATTTGGAGATTTGAACAGCGCTTTCATGTCGTCAGACAGTTCAAAATTCATGTTCAGGTTTTTAGGTGGAATTGGGTTCTTGAACCATTTGTCGAACCATTTTTCCGCTTCGCCGGAGGTCTGCACCTGAGCGATGGTGTCATCGATCAGCTTTTTGAACTGCGGATCGTCTTTACGCAGCATACAGCCGTAGGCTTCTTTCGACTGCGCGGTGCCGACGATATCCCAGTTGTCTGGTTTCTTCGCTTTCGCACGCTCGCCCGCCAGCAGGGCATCATCCATCATAAACGCGACGGCACGACCGCTTTCCAGGGTACGGAAGGAGTCGCCATGGTCTTTCGCGCTGATGATGCGCATATCCATTTTCTTCTCGTCGTTCAGCTTGTGCAGCAGCACTTCAGACGTGGTACCGGAGGTGACAACGACCGCTTTGCCTTTCAGGTCAGCGAAGTCTTTAATCTCACCGCCTTTCTTCGTCAGCAGGCGGGTGCCTACAACAAAGATGGTGTCAGAGAAGGCTGCCTGCTTCTGACGCTCGAGGTTGTTGGTGGTGGAGCCACACTCGAAATCAAAGGTGCCGTTTTGCAGCAGTGGAATACGGTTCTGTGAAGTGATTGGGATCAGCTTCACCTGCAGGTCAGGTTTGTTCAGCTTTTTCTTCACGGCTTCAACGATAGCGTTGGAGTAATCCTGTGAATAGCCCACGACTTTTTGCGTGTTGTCGTAGTAAGAGAACGGGACAGAAGATTCACGGTGGCCGACCACGATGACGCCGTTTTTGGCAATCTTGTCGAGAGTGCTGCCTGCTGCTGGCGCATCTTCAGCGTGAACCACGCCTGCAGACATTCCCATAACCAGCATTGCTGTGGCCAGTTTACGTAATTGCATACCCAACTCCTTTCTTATCAGCGCCAGAGACGCATTGATACCCATTGTGATGTTGTTATATCTCGCGCAATGCGAGTGCAGTGTTATGCAAGCTTGTTAACATTTAGTCTGGCTTAATGTAAAGATTTTGCTGCGTTATTGTTTATTTTTGCGAAGCGCGCCGCACCATTCAGAGGCAAATATCTCCCGTTGCACCGTTTCGGTGCTACCGATGATCTACGCTGGTGCGACAAAGTTGCACGTTAAGCCAAACTGCGTTTACCTGAATAAACAAAGCAATAGGCGTGCCAGAATTGGAGTCTGGAAGGAATTGTCAGGTGGCGGCTGCGCCTTACCCGACCTACGGGAACGGAAATGTTGAAGGTAGGCCGGGTAAGGCGTAGCCGCCACCCGGCAACAGAAGGGAAGGTTATTTACGACGCTGGCGCAGGCTCATCAGCACCGCGCCAAAGCCGAACAGCGCGGTCAGGATCCACAGCGGCCAGTTGCCGGTACGGGCGTATGGCGTCAGCCCCGTGGTCGGGGTGACGTGAGTGGTCAGTACCTCACGGGTGAACTGTGGGATCATGGCCTGGATTTCACCCTGCGGACCAATCACGGCGGTGATACCGTTGTTGGTGCTGCGCAGTAACGGACGCGCCAGCTCCAGGGAGCGCATGCGTGCCATCTGGAAGTGCTGCCACGGGCCGATTGACTTACCAAACCAGGCATCGTTGGAGATGGTCAGCAGATAGTCCGTATCCGGGCGAAAGTTATCGCGCACCTGCTCGCCGAGGATGATTTCGTAGCAGATGGCCGCCGTCAGGGCAACGCCGTGCGCGTGCAGCTGAGGCTGAACGTACGGGCCGCGGCTGAAGGAGGACATCGGCAGATCGAAGAACGGGGCCAGCGGGCGCAGAATCGACTCCAGCGGCACAAATTCACCAAACGGCACCAGGTGGTTCTTGTTGTACCGGTCAGTGGAGTGGTAGCTGTATTCGCTGTCTTTGCCGAGCGTAATGATGGTGTTGTAAGTGTCGTAGCGGTTCTGCTGATTCAGACGCGCATCGACAATCCCGGTGATCAGCGTGCTGCCACGCGAGAGCAGCAGGTCGTTCATCATGTTGAGGAACGGCTGCTGGTTGATCTCCAGATCGGGAATGGCAGACTCCGGCCAGATAATCAGCTGCGATTTACCCATCACCTCTTCGGTGGCGTTGGCGTAGATCTTCAGCGTATTCAGCAGCTCTTTCTCGTCCCACTTCATGGACTGCGGGATGTTCCCCTGAACCATGGAAACCTGCATAGCGCGCGCGGGCTCAGGCGTGAACCACTGGATATAGCGCAGCGGGAAGGGAAGAGCGAACAGCACCAGCGCCACAGCCAGCGGCTTCCAGCCACGTGAGACCAGCGCTAATACCAACAGGCCGCTGACCACCATGAGCAGGAAGTTAATTGCCTCAACGCCCATGACCGGCGCCAGGCCTTTGAGCGGGCCGTCAATCTGACTGTAGCCGAACTGCAGCCACGGGAAGCCGGTCAGCACCCAGCCGCGCAGGAATTCCGTGATTTGCCAGACCACCGGTGCGGCAATGGCGACGCGCAGCCAGCTGGTTTTGGGCCACAGGAGAGAAAGGATGCCGGCGAACAGGCCGGTATAAAGCGAGAGATAGGCGGCGAGCAGTACCACCAGGAAGACGTTAACCGGGCCCGGCATACCGCCAAACTGGGCGATGCTGACGTAGACCCAGTTAATACCTGAGCCAAACAGCCCCAGTCCCCAGAAGTAGCCGATAGCAGCAGCCTGTACCGGACGACGATTCAGGGTCAGACCCTGAAGCCCCATTAGGGAGAGAATGGCCGCAGGCCAGATGTCGTAAGGAGAAAAAGCCAGCGTACCGCTGGCTCCGAGTAACAGCGCCAGCAGCAAACGGACGCGCTGGCGTTCAAGCAATGGGGCAAATGCCATTTACATTAATCTTCCAGTTTTGGCACCGGTGAGTCGTCCGGCGTTCTGACATGAACCTGTATAATACGTCGGCTGTCGGCCATGGCTACTTTGAACTGGTAACCGTCGATGTCAACGGTCTCACCGCGCGCCGGGAGATGGCCAAAGGCCTGCATCACCAGACCGCCAATGGTATCGACCTCTTCGTCGCTGAAGTGGGTCCCGAAGGCGTCGTTGAAGTCCTCGATGGAGGCCAGCGCACGCACGGTCCAGGTGTGGCGGCTGAGCTGACGGAAGTCGATATCCTCTTCTTCGTCATACTCATCTTCGATTTCGCCCACGATCAGCTCAAGGATATCCTCGATCGTGACCAGACCGGAGACGCCACCAAATTCATCAATAACAATCGCCATGTGGTAACGCTGAGAGCGAAACTCTTTCAGCATCCGATCCACACGTTTACTTTCCGGCACAACCACGGCCTGGCGTAACACTTTTTCCATGCTGAAGGCTTCGGCATCGCTGCGCATAAACGGCAGCAGATCTTTCGCCATCAAAATCCCTTCGATGTGATCTTTGTCTTCGCTGATGACCGGGAAACGCGAGTGGGCGGATTCGATGATCACATCGAGGCACTCGTCCAGGGTCTGGTTACGTTTCAGGGTGATCATCTGCGAGCGGGGGATCATGATATCGCGAACGCGCTGGTCGGCGATGTCCATAACCCCTTCGAGCATTTCGCGCGTATCTTCGTCGATAAGGTCGTTCTGCCCGGAATCACGAATCAGCTCCAGCAGTTCATCACGGTTTTTGGGTTCGCCGTGGAAAAGCTGGTTCAGAATGAGGGAGAAAAATCCCTTTTTACTGGTTGTCGTGTCGCTACTGTGTGAATTGTCGTCGCTCATGGCGTTTGTTAAGGGTTCTCTTGTTAGTTCAACGTTTACCGCCACGCGATGTCCTTTGGTGGCGGCAGGTGAGTCAGTCAGGTGACGGACTATTCTTTCTCGGCAATGTACGGATCCTCATAGCCCAGAGCAAGCATTATCTCTGTCTCGAGGGACTCCATCTCTTCCGCTTCGTCGTCTTCGATATGATCGTAGCCGAGCAGATGCAGGCTGCCGTGTACCACCATGTGCGCCCAGTGGGCTTCAAGGGGTTTCTGCTGCTCTTTGGCTTCCTGTTCAACCACCTGACGGCAGATGATCAGATCGCCCAACAGCGGCATCTCGATGCCCGGTGGGGCTTCGAACGGGAAAGAGAGCACGTTGGTCGGCTTATCTTTCCCGCGATAGGTCAGGTTAAGCTCATGGCTTTCTGCTTCATCCACCAGGCGAATCGTGACTTCTGATTCTTCCTGAAACTGCGGGATAACGGCATCCAGCCATTTCTGAAACTGTGCCTCATCTGGCATGCCGGAATTGTCTTCACAGGCCAGCTGTAAATCGAGGATCACCTGACTCATTTCTGTTCTTGCTCCTGCGCTTCGCGCTTACGTTCTGCGGCCAGTTCGGCCTTACGCTTCTGATCCGCCTCTTCCCAGGCTTCATAGGCGTTAACGATACGCGCAACCACCGGGTGGCGTACCACGTCTTCACTGTGGAAGAAGTTAAAGCTGATTTCATCGACCTCGGCCAGCACCTCGATGGCGTGGCGCAGGCCCGATTTGGTGCTGCGCGGCAGGTCAATCTGGGTGACGTCGCCGGTAATCACCGCTTTCGAGTTAAAGCCAATACGCGTCAGGAACATCTTCATCTGTTCGATGGTGGTGTTCTGGCTCTCATCGAGAATGATGAACGCATCGTTCAGCGTGCGGCCGCGCATGTAGGCGAGCGGGGCCACTTCGATAACGTTACGCTCAATGAGCTTCTCGACCTTCTCAAAGCCCAGCATTTCGAACAGCGCATCGTATAAAGGACGCAGATACGGATCGACCTTCTGGCTTAGATCGCCTGGCAGGAAGCCCAGTTTTTCACCGGCCTCAACGGCAGGGCGGGTCAGCAGGATACGTCGGATCTCCTGACGCTCCAGCGCATCGACCGCTGCGGCAACGGCAAGATAGGTTTTACCCGTACCCGCCGGCCCCACGCCGAAGGTGATGTCGTGGTCGAGAATATTGGCGATGTACTGCGCCTGGTTTGGCGTACGCGGCTTGATGACGCCACGCTTGGTCTTAATGTTGATCGCCTTGCCATAGTCCGGCACGCTCTCCGCGCTCTGCTCAAGCACGCGCGCCTCTTTAATGGCGAGGTGAATCTGCTCCGGTTCGATATCCTGAATTTCGCCGCGCATGGGGGAGGTGTCGACATACAGGCTACGCAGAATGTCCGCAGCGGCGTTGACGCAGATAGGGCGTCCGGTGAGTTTGAAATGATTATCGCGACGATTGATTTCGATACCCAGACGTCGCTCCAGTTGTTTGATGTTGTCATCAAACGGCCCGCACAGGCTCAGCAGGCGAGCGTTGTCTGCTGGCTCAAGGCTAATTTCACGCGTATCTATGTTCAAACTGTTCCTCTTTGATTGGTTAACTGATCCGTTGCGACAGGCGTAATAAAACGGTCATTACCGAAATTATTCACGCCACAGAATAAAGGCGCAAGCGTTGCGGAAGATATTGGGGGCGATGAGAGGAAATACAAGGCCTGCCAAAAGAGGCAGGCCTGAAGGATTAGGGCTGGTAAATCCCAACGCCAGAATCGTTTTCTTTGCGGGTACGCGAGATCACGGATTGCGGTGACTCTGCGATACGCAGGCCCATTTCGTCTTCGGTGCGGACTACCTTCGCGCGCAGCGAGTTGGTCAGCACTTCGACAATCTCGACGTCCACAAACTTACCGATCATATCCGGGGTGCCTTCAAAGTTCACCACGCGGTTATTTTCGGTACGACCAGAGAGTTCCATAATGCTTTTGCGGGAGGTGCCTTCCACCAGAATGCGCTGAACGGTGCCGAGCATGCGGCGGCTCCAGGCGTTGGCCTGCTGGTTGATACGCTCCTGCAGAATGTACAGACGCTGCTTTTTCTCTTCTTCCGGCACATCGTCAACCATATCGGCCGCCGGTGTTCCAGGACGCGCGGAGAAGATGAAGCTGTAGCTGACGTCAAAATTGACTTCGCCGATGAGCTTCATGGTGCGCTCGAAGTCATCAGCGGTTTCGCCAGGGAAGCCGACGATAAAGTCAGAGCTAATCTGGATATCCGGACGCGCTTCACGCAGCTTGCGGATGGTGGATTTATACTCCAGCACCGTATGCGGGCGGCCCATCAGGTTCAGCACGCGGTCCGAGCCGCACTGGATCGGCAGGTGCAGGAAGCTCACCAGCTCTGGCGTATCGCGATAGACGTCAATAATGTCGTCGGTAAATTCCATCGGATGGCTGGTGGTAAAGCGAATGCGGTCGATGCCGTCAATCGCGGCCACCAGACGCAGCAGCTCGGCAAAGCTGCCGGTCGTGCCGTCGTAGTTCTCACCGCGCCAGGCGTTAACGTTCTGGCCCAGCAGGTTCACTTCGCGCACACCCTGCGCGGCAAGCTGCGCGATTTCAAACAGAATATCATCTGCCGGGCGGCTGACCTCTTCACCACGGGTGTACGGCACCACGCAGTATGTGCAGTATTTGTTGCAGCCTTCCATGATGGAGACGAAGGCGGTCGGGCCATCGGCACGTGGCTCAGGCAGACGGTCAAATTTTTCGATTTCCGGGAAGCTGACGTCAACGACCGGGCTACGGTTACCGCGAACCTGATTGATCATCTCAGGCAGACGGTGCAGGGTCTGAGGGCCAAAGACAATGTCCACATACGGGGCTCTCTGGCGGATCAGCTTGCCTTCCTGCGACGCGACGCAGCCGCCCACGCCGATGATCAGGTCCGGATTTTTTCGTTTAAGAAGTTTCCAGCGGCCTAACACGTGAAAGACTTTTTCCTGCGCTTTTTCACGAATTGAACAGGTGTTCAGCAGCAGCACATCGGCTTCTTTCGCATTTTCAGTCAGCTGGTATCCGTGGGTGGTATCCAGCAGATCGGCCATCTTGGATGAATCGTATTCGTTCATCTGACAGCCCCAGGTTTTTATATGGAGTTTTTTAGTCATCGACTTGCTCAGCTCAGGATTGCAAGCCGCGTATTGTAATGCTTTGGTGGGGTTGTGACCAGTATGAAGGTTGTGTGTCTCAGGACCGCAAAAATCCGGTAAACTTAAGGGATTCTCCAATAAGGAAAATTGACCATGACACTCCAACACACCGAAGTTGCCGTTGTCGGCGGCGGTATGGTCGGCGGCGCGCTGGCGCTGGGGCTGGCGCAGCAGGGATTTGAGGTAACGGTAATCGAACAGGCGGCTCCGCCAGCCTACGATCCCGCCAGTAAACCGGATGTGCGCATTTCCGCTATCAGCGCGTCGTCCGTCGATCTGCTGCGCGGGCTGGGCGTCTGGGAGACGGTGCTGGCGATGCGCGCCCATCCTTACAGCCGTCTTGAAACCTGGGAATGGGAAAATGCCCACGTCGCGTTTGATGCCGCGGAGCTGAAGCTGCCGCGCCTGGGCTATATGGTGGAAAACAACGTGCTCCAGCTGGCGCTCTGGCAGGCGCTGGAGGCGCACCCGAAGGTGACGCTGCGCGTTCCTGCGTCGCTTAAGGCGCTGCATCCTCACGAGAGCGGCTATCTACTGACGCTCGACAGCGGCGATGAGCTGTCCGTGAAGCTGGTCATCGGGGCGGATGGCGCTAACTCGCAGGTCAGACAGATGGCGGGGATCGGGGTTCATGCCTGGCAGTATGAACAGTCCTGTATGCTAATTACCGCCAGGTGCGAGAATGCGCCGGGTGAAAGCACCTGGCAGCACTTTACGCCGAACGGCCCGCACGCCTTTTTACCGCTCTTCGATAACTGGGCGTCGCTGGTGTGGTACGACAAACCGGCGCGCATTCGCCAGCTACAGGGAATGAACATGGAACAGCTGCAGCGCGAAATTCTGCTGCACTTCCCGAGCCGTCTGGGACACGTCACGCCGGTCGCCGCCGGGGCGTTCCCGCTCACGCGCCGTCATGCGTTGCAGTATGCCCGCGAAGGCTTAGCGCTGGTGGGGGATGCGGCACACACCATTCATCCGCTGGCCGGGCAGGGCGTGAACCTGGGGTATCGTGACGTCGATGCCTTACTGGATGTGCTGGGCAGCGCCCGCGGACACGCGGAAAACTGGGCCAGCCATCAGGTGCTGAAGCGTTATCAGACGCGGCGTATGGCGGATAACTTCCTCATGCAGTCGGGAATGGATCTGTTCTATGCCGGGTTTAGCAATGACGTAGCCCCGGTGCGTATTCTGCGTAACATAGGCCTGATGGCAGCGGAACGCGCCGGTGGCCTGAAGCGTCAGGCCCTGAAGTACGCCCTCGGACTCTAAACTTTTTTCCCTCTCCCCGCGGGAGAGGGCCAGAGTGAGGGAATCAGGCCACACAATTTTGTACAAAAACAAAAAAGCCCGCAGAGCGGGCTTTTTTGTTACTAATTGGCTGGGGTGCAGGGATTCGAACCCCGGAATGCTGGTATCAGAAACCAGAGCCTTACCGCTTGGCGACACCCCAATTGCGTTAAACAAGCTGCTTAACGACTTTTTTAAATTGGCTGGGGTACGAGGATTCGAACCTCGGAATGCCGGAATCAGAATCCGGTGCCTTACCGCTTGGCGATACCCCAACAATTTTTTTTCATTACCGAACAACATCGATAATCTAAATTTGGTGGCTACGACGGGATTCGAACCTGTGACCCCATCATTATGAGTGATGTGCTCTAACCAACTGAGCTACGTAGCCAGTACTGCAATCTTCGATGGCTGGGGTACCTGGATTCGAACCAGGGAATGCCGGTATCAAAAACCGGTGCCTTACCGCTTGGCGATACCCCAATACCGCGGAGAACCGCAAAATCGAAGAAATATGGCTGGGGTACCTGGATTCGAACCAGGGAATGCCGGTATCAAAAACCGGTGCCTTACCGCTTGGCGATACCCCATCCGTGCAACGCTTACCCGGGAATGGTGCGGGAGGCGAGACTTGAACTCGCACACCTTGCGGCGCCAGAACCTAAATCTGGTGCGTCTACCAATTTCGCCACTCCCGCAAAAAAGATGGTGGCTACGACGGGATTCGAACCTGTGACCCCATCATTATGAGTGATGTGCTCTAACCAACTGAGCTACGTAGCCATCTTTTTTCGCGTTACCTTATCGGCGTTGCGGGGCGCATTATGCGTATAGACCCTTGCAGCGTCAACACCTTTTTCAACGAAAATAGCCGGAATGTGACTGTTTGGTTAGGTTGCGAACAGCGTGACCGAATATTCGGCAATTATTGGTTATTAATCGGTTTTAGCTGTGCAAAAGCGGGGCAAAAAAAATCAGGCCCCGCAGGGCCTGATGATGAAATGCACGATTATTTGTAGGCTGACTGGTGAACGCCTACCGCACGTCCTGACGGATCGTTCATGGACTTGAACGATTCATCCCATTCGATCGCTTTTGCAGACGAGCAGGCGACGGACGGGCCACCCGGTACGCACTCCGCAGCGCTCGGTACCGGGAACAATTCTTCAAAGATTTCACGGTAGAGATACGCTTCTTTCGATCCCGGCGTGTTGTACGGGAAGCGGAAGCTTGCGGTTTCCAGCTGTTGGTCAGAAACCTGTTTCGCCGCCACCTCTTTCAGGGTGTCGATCCAGCTGTAGCCTACGCCATCGGAGAACTGCTCTTTCTGACGCCATGCCACGCTCGCTGGCAGGTAGGATTCAAAACATTCACGCAGGATATGTTTTTCCATTTTTCCGTTGCCGCACATCTTGTCCTGCGGGTTGATGCGCATCGCCACGTCGAGGAATTTCTTATCCAGGAACGGCACGCGTGCTTCGACACCCCATGCCGACATCGCTTTGTTGGCACGCGCGCAGTCAAACATATGCAGCGCCTGGAGTTTACGCACGGTCTCTTCGTGCAGCTCTTTGGCGTTTGGCGCTTTATGGAAGTACAGGTAGCCACCAAACACTTCGTCAGAACCTTCACCGGAGAGCACCATCTTGATGCCCATCGCCTTGATCTTACGCGACATCAGGTACATCGGCGTTGAAGCGCGGATGGTGGTCACGTCATAGGTTTCGATGTGATAGATCACGTCGCGGATCGCATCCAGGCCTTCCTGCACGGTGAAGTGAATTTCATGGTGCACGGTGCCGAGGTGGTTTGCGACTTCCTGCGCGGCTTTCAGATCCGGCGCGCCTTCCAGGCCCACGGCAAAGGAGTGCAGCTGTGGCCACCAGGCTTCTGAGCGCTCCTGATCTTCCACGCGACGGGCCGCGAATTTCTTGGTGATCGCGGAGATCACGGAGGAGTCCAGACCGCCAGAAAGCAGCACGCCGTAAGGTACGTCTGACATCAGATGGCTTTTCACGGAATCTTCCAGCGCCTGACGCAGCTCGGCTTTGTCCGTGACGTTGTCTTTTACCGCGTCGTAATCGAACCAGTCACGCTGGTAGTATGGACGGATCTCGCCGTCTTTACTCCACAGGTAGCTACCCGCCGGGAACTCTTTGATGGTGCGGCAGACCGGCACCAGGGCTTTCATTTCAGAGGCAACGTAGAAGTTGCCATGTTCATCGTGGCCCATGTACAGCGGGATAATACCGATGTGGTCGCGGCCAATCAGATAGGCGTCTTTTTCGCTGTCGTACAGGGCAAAGGCAAACATACCCTGCAAGTCGTCCAGGAATTCGGGACCTTTCTCCTGATACAGCGCCAGGATCACTTCACAGTCGGACCCGGTCTGGAACGCGTAGCGGTCGCCGTACTCGGCGCGCAGCGCCTGATGGTTGTAGATCTCACCGTTGACAGCCAGCGCGTGCGTTTTTTTCTCGTTATACAGCGGCTGTGCACCGGCGTTGACGTCAACAATAGACAGACGTTCGTGAGCCAGAATCGCTTTGTCACTGGCGTAAACGCCTGACCAGTCCGGTCCGCGATGGCGCATCAGGCGGGACAGTTCGAGTGCCTTTTTACGCAGTTCGCCCGCGTCAGTTTTAATATCCAGTACGCCAAAAATTGAACACATAACCTTCTCCGTTAACCCTGTTGCTTTGTAATGTTGCTTGCTTATGAAAATGCCGCAAAGGGGCAGGGGGCGCAAGCGTTTTACGGGTAAAAACGGAAATAGTGCAATGGTGGTTGCGGATCGGTGAAAAATGCGTATGTCGTGAGCGATTTTATTGATGATTATGCAATGAAAGTGCTTTTCCGTTAGATGCAGTTGTGTTTTAAGGCGAGAAAATAAAAAACCACGCCCTGAGGCGTGGTTCGGAATCAGATAATGTCGATTTCGTCGACGGAGGGGTAAATCCAGCTTGGCCGGAACGGCATCGAATCAATGTCATCAAGCTGAGAGACGCCTGACAGGACCAGAATCGTCTCCAGACCTGCCTGGAAACCGGCAAGAATATCGGTGCGCAGGTTGTCGCCGACAATAACGGTTTCTTCAGAGTGGGCCTGCATCTTGTTGAGTGCGGCACGAATGATCCACGGGCTCGGTTTCCCGACAACGAACGGCTGACGACCAGAGATTTTTTCGATACCGGCACACAGCGCGCCGCAGGCCGGATAAAAACCGCGGCCGTGGGTATCCGGGTTGGTGGCGATAAAGCGCGCACCGCTGGCGACAAAGTATGCAGCTTTATGCATCATCTCCCAGTTAAAGGATCGCGTTTCGCCAACAATCACAAAGTCCGGGTTGACGTCGGTGATGGTAAAGCCCGCTTTGTATAGTTCATGGATCAGCGCACCTTCACCCACCACGTAGGCTTTTTTCCCTTCCTGACGCTTCAGAAAATCCGCCGTGGCCATCGCCGAGGTATAAAACACGCTGTCCGGGACGTCGACCCCTGCCGTGGCAAAGCGGTTTGCCAGATCCTGACCGGTCTGAGAAGGGTAGTTCGTGAGAAGAACCAGAGGCATTCCTTTGTCGATGATGCGGTGAAGAAACTCCGCAGCACCCGGCACGGCAACGTTGTCGTGCATCAGCACGCCGTCGATATCACAAATTACATTCTTAATGGTCATGGACAGTCCGACATTAAAAAAAGAAGGCGTTACTATAAGGTCCGATCAACTTTCCAGCAAATGCTGGAGCAGAATTCCGTTGAGCATGGCGCGTTTGACCAGCGCGAACGCGCCAATCGCCGAACGATGGTCAAGCTTTGAACGAACCACCGGAAGATTCTGGCGGAATGCTTTCAGCGCCTGGGTGTTAATACAGCCTTCAATCGCGGGGAGCAGCACCTTTTCCGCTTCCACAATTTCACCGGCGATCACCACTTTTTGTGGGTTAAACAGGTTAATGGCGATGGCGATGGTTTTCCCCAGATGGCGCCCCACCTGCTCGATCACTTCACAGGCCAGCGCGTCGCCTTTATTAGCGGCTTTGCAGATGGTGCCTATCTTGCAGTCGTCCAGCGTGACGCGGCTTTGATAACCCTGTTCAAGCAGATGGCGAACGCGCTGCTCAATGGCCGTGTTGGCGGCGATGGTTTCAAGGCAGCCAAAGTTGCCGCAGTGGCAGCGCTCCCCGAGGGGCTCAACCTGAATGTGGCCAATCTCACCGACGTTACCGTTGCGCCCAATAAAGATTCGGCCGTTAGAGATAATACCTGCGCCCGTACCGCGGTGGACACGCACCAGAATAGAGTCTTCGCAGTCCTGGCTCGCACCAAAGTAGTGCTCTGCCAGCGCCAGAGAGCGGATGTCATGGCCCACAAAGCAGGTCACTTTGA
Organism: Enterobacter sp. ku-bf2; assembly: GCF_001742765.1. Taxonomy (NCBI): domain Bacteria; kingdom Pseudomonadati; phylum Pseudomonadota; class Gammaproteobacteria; order Enterobacterales; family Enterobacteriaceae; genus Enterobacter; species Enterobacter sp. ku-bf2. Next base: position 1,732,563 of record NZ_MDVW01000001.1, on the reverse strand, counting down.
AGCGCTTTTCCAGCGCGTCGACCAGCCCCCAGTTTTCAACCTGAATGTGCGGCATATAGCGGATCACGCCGCTTTCCGGGTCGACCAGACCGGGCAGTATCACCGAGATGGCGATGAGTTCGCGGATCTTGCGCTGACAGCTTTCAATAAACTGCGCGATAGTATTCAGCAGCGCATGCTCCAGCGTCTCCTGGGTGCGCTCCGGAAGGGGATAATGCTCTTCCGCAATGGCTTTGCTACTCAGATCGTACAGCGTGAGCGTGGTGTCATGACGGCCGAGCCGGACGCCAATCGCCTGGAAATTGCGGGTTTCGGTAATAATAGAGATGGCGCGGCGGCCCCCGGTGGAGGCCTGCTGATCGACTTCTTTGATCAGACCGCGCTCAATGAGCTGGCGGGTAATTTTTGTCACGCTGGCGGGAGCAAGCTGGCTTTGTTCGGCTATCTGAATTCGCGAGATGGGTCCGTGTTGGTCAATCAGGCGATACACCGCCGCACTGTTAAGTTGTTTAACGAGATCGACATTACCGATTTGAGCTTGTCCGCCAGGTGTCATACTTTTACTTACTCAGTGACGACCTCGTTACCATTAACGATGGTCTTAATAATTTTATAATCGTGTGTGAATGCCGTCAGGTTTGCAACCATACCTGGTGCAATTCCGCCGAGCTGTTTATCCACGCCGATTGCGCGGGCCGGATAAAGGGTTGCCATGCGCAGGACTTCCTCAAGCGCAATCCCGCAGTGCTCAACCAGGTTACGTACCCCTTCAATCATGGTCAAAGAGGAACCGCTCAGCGTACCGTTTTCATCCACACACAGTCCATTGCGGTAGTATATTGTTTTACCGGCAAAAATGAACTGCTCAATATTTGCACCTGCTGGCGCGGTAGCGTCCGTCACCAGGCAAAGCTTGTCACCTTTCAGCCGCTTGGCATTGCGAATGTTGGTGTAATCGACGTGTAAGCCGTCAGCAATAATGCCGCAGTAGACGTCTGGCTCATCCAGAATCGCCCCGACCAGACCCGGTTCACGCCCCGTGATATACGGCATCGCGTTATACAGGTGCGTCGCAAAGGTAATACCCGCGCGGAAACCGGCTTTCGCTTCTTTCAGCGTGGCGTTTGAGTGGCCTGCTGAAACCACAATTCCGGCGGCGGCCAGCTTGCTGATGACGTCCGTGCCGGTCATTTCCGGTGCCAGCGTCACTTTGGTGATCACATCGGCGTTGGCACACATGTAGTCAACCAACTCCGCATCGGGCTTACGCACGTAATCCGGGTTATGCGTTCCTTTCTTGACCATGTTCAGCCATGGCCCTTCAAGGTGCAGACCGAGCGCCTGATTTGGGTGTTTGGCCAGATATTCGCGCATCACGCGGATACCCTGCTTCATCAGGTCATCACTGCTGGTGATGAGCGTCGGCAGATAGCTGGTGCAGCCCGATTTCTCGTTGGCTTTCTGCATGATCTCCAGCGTTTCTACCGTTACCGCATCGGCGGTATCATTGAATTGCACACCGCCGCAGCCGTTGAGCTGTACGTCGATGAAACCGGGGGAGATTACTGCTCCATTGAGTGAGCGCTGTTCAATCTCCGGCGGCAGTTCTGCCTGCGGGCAAACACGTTCAATCAGGCCATTCGCGATAACAATCGCGTGGTCATCCAGAATTTCATGGCCGGTATAAATCCGACCGTGGGTTAAAGCGTACATAACGACCCCCGGTTAAAAAAAGCGGCCGCCTCTTGAGAAAGAGGCGGTTATTCAATTACAGACCTTTGATGTTCTCGGCTTCTAACTCGTTGAAGTATTTCAGCGTTTTAACCTTCAGCTCCATCGTGGACGGCTCGTCGCAGACGATGACTGATTTAGGATGCAGCTGCAGACAGCTAATGGTCCACATATGGTTAACGTTGCCTTCAACAGCAGCCTGGAGCGCCTGCGCTTTCACGCCGCCCAGTACCAGAATCATCACTTCTTCGGCATCCAGCAGGGTGCCTACGCCTACGGTCAGGGCGTATTTTGGAACCTGGTTAACGTCACCGTCAAAGAAGCGGGAGTTTGCCACGCGCGTGTCATGGGTCAGCGTTTTAATACGGGTGCGAGAAGCCAGAGAGGACGCCGGTTCGTTAAACGCGATATGACCATCGTTGCCCACGCCACCCATGAACAGGTGGATTTTACCGTAGGAACGGATTTTTTCTTCATACTGACGGCATTCTGCGTCAATATCCGGCGCGTTTCCATTCAGCAGGTTAATATTTTCAGCAGGGATATCAACGTGATCAAAGAAATTGCGGTGCATAAAGCTATGGTAGCTTTCCGGATGGTCTTTCGGTAAGCCAACGTATTCATCCATATTGAAGGTCACAACATGTTTGAAGCTAACCTGGCCTGCTTTATGCATCTCAACCAGCGCCTTGTAGGCGGTCAGCGGCGTGCCGCCGGTCGGAAGGCCAAGAACGAAAGGACGATCGGCGGTCGGCTTGAACGCGTTAATGCGGTTTACGATATGGCGAGCGGCCCATTTACCGACTTGTTCAGCAGTTGCCAGGGGAATCAGTCTCATTGTTCACCTCAAAGTTTAAGTAGAAGAGTGGGCGGATGGCTTCGGAACCTGATACTAAAGCGTAACCTGGAAACTTTCAGGCCGGATCAATCCGTCTTGATTTTTTTAATGATAAAATAAGTTTTCGCTGTTAGCCAGTGTAAGGGAGGGCTGAATACGATATTTGGTGACAAAAATCACAAAAAATAGGTGTTTAATTTGCGATACGAATTAATTTTTCACACACTCAGACTGCCAGTGAATTATCAACGGTATCTATCGTTCGTGACACAATAAAAACATAGTTTATGCGCGAGCCTGAAAAACGGGTCTCGTAGGGGGAATAGGATGAATATTTTAGGTTTTTTCCAGCGCCTCGGTAGGGCTTTGCAGCTCCCTATCGCCGTGCTACCGGTTGCAGCATTGCTGCTGCGATTCGGGCAACCCGATCTTCTTAACGTACCGTTTATTGCTCAGGCTGGCGGTGCTATTTTTGACAACCTGGCGCTGATTTTCGCCATCGGTGTTGCCTCAAGCTGGTCAAAAGACAGCGCGGGTGCTGCAGCGCTGGCAGGGGCAGTCGGTTATTTCATCCTGACGAAAGCGATGGTAACGATTAACCCGGAAATCAACATGGGCGTGCTGGCAGGTATCATTACCGGTCTGGTCGGTGGTGCTGTGTACAACCGCTGGGCAAACATTAAGCTGCCAGACTTCCTGAGTTTCTTTGGCGGCAAACGTTTCGTGCCGATCGCGACGGGCTTCTTCTGTCTGGTTCTGGCCGCTATCTTTGGCTACGTCTGGCCACCGGTACAGCATGCGATCCATGCGGGCGGTGAGTGGATTGTTTCAGCGGGTGCAGTGGGCTCAGGTATCTTTGGTTTTATCAACCGTCTGCTGATCCCAACCGGTCTGCATCAGGTGCTGAACACTATCGCATGGTTCCAGATTGGTGAGTTCACCAATGCTGCGGGCACCGTATTCCACGGCGACATCAACCGCTTCTACGCGGGTGACGGCACCGCAGGCATGTTCATGTCTGGCTTCTTCCCAATCATGATGTTTGGTCTGCCGGGCGCTGCGCTGGCAATGTACCTGGCTGCGCCAAAAGCGCGTCGCCCAATGGTTGGCGGCATGCTGCTGTCCGTTGCGATTACCGCATTCCTGACCGGCGTAACCGAGCCGCTGGAATTCCTGTTCATGTTCCTGGCGCCGGTGCTGTACCTCATGCATGCGGTGCTTACCGGTATCAGCCTGTTTGTGGCGACCCTGCTGGGCATCCATGCTGGCTTCTCCTTCTCTGCAGGCGCGATCGACTACGTGTTGATGTACAACCTGCCGGCGGCAAGTAAGAACGTCTGGATGCTGGTGGTAATGGGTCTGGTCTTCTTCGTCATCTACTTCGTGCTGTTCACTGCGGTTATTCGTATGTTTAACCTCAAAACGCCGGGCCGCGAAGACACCAAAGACGAAGTGGTCACCAACGAAGCCAACAGCAATACCGAAGAGGGTCTGACTCAGCTGGCGACCAGCTATATCGCTGCCGTCGGGGGGACTGACAACCTGAAAGCCATTGATGCCTGCATCACCCGTCTGCGTCTGACGGTGGGTGACTCTGCGCGCGTCAGCGACGCAATGTGTAAACGCCTTGGTGCATCGGGCGTGGTTAAACTGAACAAACAAACTATCCAGGTTATCGTGGGCGCCAAAGCGGAATCCATCGGTGACGAAATGAAGAAAGTGGTTGCCCGTGGACCGGTCGCGGCGGCATCAACCGACAGCGCACCTGCGTCGACGGCTGCCCCGGTAGCGAAGCCGCAGGCCGTGCCTAACGCCGTGACGGTGGCCGCGCTGGTCTCTCCGGTAACGGGTGACGTGGTTGACCTTGAGCAAGTACCTGATGAAGCGTTCGCCAGCAAAGCGGTCGGTGACGGTGTGGCGGTGAAACCAACGGATAAAACCGTGGTGTCTCCTGCTGCCGGTACTATCGTGAAAATCTTCAACACCAACCACGCGTTCTGCCTAGAAACCGAAAAGGGCGCGGAGATCGTTGTCCATATGGGTATCGATACCGTTGCGCTGAATGGTCAGGGCTTTACTCGCCTGGTGGAAGAGGGCGCTGAAGTGGTGGCCGGGCAGCCGATTCTGGAAATGGATCTGGACTTCCTGAATGCCAACGCGCGTTCCATGATTAGCCCGGTGGTTTGCAGCAACATCGACGACTTCAGCGGTCTGGTCATCCAGGCGAAAGGTCAGGTTGTTGCGGGTCAAACCCCGCTGTACGAGATTAAAGGCAAGTAATCGCTCCTGAGTAGAGTCATGCCTTAAGCGGCGGGGGATATCCTCCGCCGCTTTTTTTTGCAGCAAAAGCCCCCATTATTTTCTTCAGAGACGTTTTAAGGGTTGTCACTACGTCCGGCTTATAAGATCATATGCCGTTATACGTTGTTTACGCTTTGAGGAATCCACGATGAGTGAGGCTGAAGCCCGCCCGAGTAACTTTATTCGTCAGATCATCGATGAAGATCTGGCCAGTGGTAAGCACACCACAATTCATACCCGTTTTCCGCCGGAGCCGAATGGCTACCTGCATATCGGGCATGCGAAGTCCATCTGCCTGAACTTTGGCATTGCGCAAGACTACCAGGGACAGTGCAACCTGCGTTTCGATGACACCAACCCAGTAAAAGAAGACATCGAATACGTTGAGTCCATCAAAAATGACGTGCAATGGCTGGGCTTCAACTGGTCTGGCGATATCTGCTACTCCTCTGACTACTTTGATCAGCTGTATGCCTACGCGGTAGAGCTTATCAACAAAGGTCTGGCGTATGTTGACGAACTGTCTGCAGATGAGATCCGTGAGTACCGCGGCACGCTGACCGCGCCGGGCAAAAACAGCCCGTTCCGCGATCGCAGCGTGGAAGAGAACCTGGCGCTGTTTGAAAAAATGCGTGCCGGTGGTTTCGAAGAAGGCAAAGCCTGCCTGCGTGCCAAAATTGACATGGCATCGCCGTTCATCGTGATGCGCGATCCGGTGCTGTATCGTATTAAGTTCGCTGAACACCACCAGACTGGCAACAAGTGGTGCATCTACCCGATGTACGACTTCACTCACTGCATCAGCGATGCGCTGGAAGGCATCACCCACTCGCTGTGTACGCTGGAGTTCCAGGACAACCGTCGTCTGTACGACTGGGTGCTGGATAACATCACCATTCCGGTGCATCCGCGCCAGTACGAGTTCTCTCGTCTGAATCTGGAATACACCGTGATGTCCAAGCGTAAGCTGAACCTGCTGGTGACCGACAAGCACGTTGAAGGCTGGGATGACCCGCGTATGCCGACCATCTCCGGTCTGCGCCGTCGTGGTTACACCGCGGCGTCAATCCGTGAATTCTGCAAGCGTATCGGCGTGACCAAGCAGGACAACACCATTGAGATGGCCTCACTGGAATCCTGCATTCGCGAAGATCTCAACGAAAACGCCCCGCGCGCGATGGCCGTTATCGATCCGGTGAAACTGGTCATCGAGAACTATCCGCAGGGCGAGAGCGAGCTGGTCTCCATGCCTAACCATCCGAACAAACCGGAAATGGGAAGCCGTGACGTGCCGTTCAGCGGCGAGATCTGGATTGACCGCGCTGACTTCCGTGAAGAAGCCAACAAGCAGTACAAGCGTCTGGTGCTGGGTAAAGAAGTACGTCTGCGTAATGCTTACGTCATCAAAGCCGAGCGCGTTGAAAAAGATGCGGAAGGGAATATCACCACCATCTTCTGTTCTTATGACGCTGAGACGCTGAGTAAAGATCCGGCGGATGGCCGCAAGGTGAAAGGCGTTATCCACTGGGTGAGCGCAACCCACGCGCTGCCGGTCGAGATCCGTCTTTACGATCGTCTGTTCAGCGTGCCTAACCCAGGTGCGGCGGAAGACTTCCTGGCGACCATCAACCCGGAATCGCTGGTGATTAAGCAGGGTTATGCGGAGCCGTCCCTGAAAGCGGCTGAAGCGGGCAAAGCGTTCCAGTTCGAACGTGAAGGTTACTTCTGCCTGGACAGCCGTTACAGCACGGCGGAAAAACCGGTATTTAACCGTACCGTAGGCCTGCGTGATACCTGGACGAAGATCGGCGAATAATATTCCTGCTCTGGTCAATGAGAGACAAACGCCGCATTATGCGGCGTTTTTTTATTTAACGATCAGAGTATTAAGCCAGGGACTAAAGAGGCGTTCTAAAAATAACAGGTCAATGAGGTGCTACTTATTTTTTAAAAAAAAAGTTTGTGTCATTGCCAAAATTAAAAAGGTGATAAAAAAGGAACGCAATCTCACGCCTGGCCACTGAAAAACCTGAGAATTACCCGTCATTCCTCGCCTTCCTGTAAATGTTACAAAGCACTACCAATTATGTGCACTTCGTCATAATCCTGACTTTTGCCCGCTGAAAAGCATTGATAATTCGCGTCGCGAAAAATAACCTAAAGACGGTAGTTAATTCGAGGGTATTTAAAACTACCCCTGACCATTTGGTCTTTTTTATTTACGCCGTTTCAGGCGTTTTAATTCGTCAAAGAGGAATAATCTATGCGTACGTTCAGTGGCAAACGTAGTGCGCTGGCGCTGGCTATTGCCGGTGTGACAGCAATGTCGGGCCTGGTGATTGCGCCAGAGGCAAAAGCAGCGGGTTTCATCGAAGATTCTACCCTCACGGGCGGTATTTATTACTGGCAGCGTGAGCGTGACCGTAAAGACGTCACTGAAGATAAATACAAAACCAACCTCTCGCACTCCACCTGGAACGCCAACCTGGACTTCCAGTCAGGCTACGCCGCGGATATGTTCGGTCTGGATATTGCCGCGTTCACCGCGATCGAAATGGCGGAAAACGGCGACAGCGGCCACCCGAACGAAATCGCCTTCTCCTCCAGCAACAAAGCCTATGATGAAGACTGGTCCGGGGATAAGAGCGGAATCAGCCTTTACAAAGCCGCAGCGAAATTCAAATACGGCCCGGTCTGGGCGCGTGGGGGGTATATTCAGCCAACTGGCCAGACGCTGTTAGCCCCACACTGGAGCTTTATGCCGGGTACCTATCAGGGGGCGGAAGCAGGAGCTAACTTTGACTACGGCGATGCGGGTGCGCTGAGCTTCTCCTATATGTGGACCAACGAGTACAAAGCACCGTGGCACATTGAGATGGACAAGTTCTACCAGAACGATAAGAAAACCAAGGTCGATTATCTCCACTCGCTGGGTGCGAAATACGACTTCAAAAACGATCTGGTTCTCGAAGCGGCATTTGGCCAGGCGCAAGGGTATATCGATCAATACTTTGCCAAGGCCAGCTATAAGTTCGATATCGCGGGTAGCCCGTTGAGTACCAGCTACCAGTTCTACGGTACGCGCGACAAAGTCAGTAACGGTGGTGTCAACGACATCTACGACGGCACCGCGTGGCTGCAGGCGCTCACCTTTGGCTACAAGGTCGGTCAGGTTGATTTGCGTCTGGAAGGTACATGGGTGAAGGCGGAAGGGCAGCAGGGCTACTTCCTGCAGCGTATGACCCCGACCTACGCCTCCTCCAACGGTCGTCTTGATATCTGGTGGGATAACCGCTCCGACTTCAACGCCGACGGTGAGAAAGCGGTCTTCTTCGGCGCAATGTACGATCTGAAAAACTGGAACCTGCCTGGCTGGGCGGTGGGCGCGTCTTACGCTTACGCCTGGGATGCAAAACCTGCCGACATGGCAACACCGGATGCTTACTACGATCCAAACTATCGCCTGAAAGAGTCTTCCTACAGCCTGGATGCAATCTATACCCTGCAGGATGGCCGCGCGAAAGGCACGATGTTCAAACTGCACTTCACCCAGTACGACAACCACTCCGATATCCCGAGCTACGCGGGCGGTTACGGCAACATCTTCCAGGATGAACGTGACGTGAAATTCATGGTTATCGCACCGTTCACCATCTTCTGATGAATCGTCCGGCGGGCCAGCTCCCGCCGGACCGGAGACTGCATATGATGAAAAAAATCGTAATCGTCGCGCTGTTGGCATCGGGGCTGGTGGCGTGTGCCCAGACTCAGGCGCCGAAAGAGGACTCCCGTCTCAAGGAGGCCTACAGCGCCTGTATTAATACTGCGGAAGGCTCGCCGGAGAAAATTGAAGCCTGCCAGAGCGTGCTGAATGTGCTGAAGAAAGAAAAAGCGCACGAGCAGTTTGCGACGCAGGAAAATGTCCGGGTGATGGATTACCAGGCCTGTATCCAGGCGCGTAAAACCGGTAACGATCAGGAAGTGGCGAAGCGTTGCGACAAGATCTGGAACGAGATACGCAATAACAATAAATAAGTTGCTTTACGCCCGGTGGCGCTGCGCCACCGGGCTTTTTTCTGGCAAAAAAAAGCCAACCTTGCGGCTGGCTCAGAGTATGAATACTCGCTTATTTTGCGTCGTGCGCGTGGTCATCTTCACGGCAGTCGCCTTCAGCGCAGTGACCGTAAAGGTACAGGCTGTGGTTGGTGAGGCGGATACCGTGACGCGCGGCGATTTCACGCTGGCGCGCTTCGATGGAATCATCGCTAAATTCAATGACCTTGCCACAGTCGAGGCAGATCAGGTGATCGTGGTGCTGCTGCTGGGTCAGTTCGAATACAGATTTACCGCCTTCGAAATTATGACGGGTGACAATGCCCGCGTCATCAAACTGGTTCAGCACACGATAGACGGTAGCCAGCCCAATCTCTTCACCCATGTCGATAAGACGTTTATAAAGGTCTTCCGCACTGACATGGTGATTGTCTGGACCCTGAAGCACTTCGAGGATTTTTAACCGAGGAAGCGTAACTTTCAGGCCAGCCTTCTTTAATGCGGTATTGTTGTCAGTCATGCGGAATCTGTCCTGTTGCTAAACGATTCACTTCTGTAGGAAGTGACAGAAAATGCACCTGGGATAATGCGTCTCATTATAGAACTGCCATGGCTAAATGAAAACTGCAAGTCTCAGGCAAAATATGCTTATAAAAATGGGGTATCACCAACAAACTTGCTCGATGGAAAACCACATTTATCAGGGAGACATTGTACAGGTCTGGGCGAAAAAGTTAAAAGATTGTAGCAATTAATTTAATCGGTTTGACCTGGTGCACGGGCGCAACCGCCGTTGCGCCGCGAGAAAAATCAGGCGTTAAGAATATCGTCCAGGTGCAGTTCTTCACGGATCTGCTTAACCCATTTCTCAACGCGCTCTGCGGTCAGTTCTGGCTGACGGTCTTCGTCGATGGCCAGGCCAACGAAGTGATCGTCATCGGCCAGGCCTTTAGATGCTTCGAAGTGGTAACCAGCGGTCGGCCAGTGGCCGACGATCACTGCGCCATTCGGCTCAATGATGTCGCGGATGGTACCCAGCGCGTCACAGAAGTACTCGGCGTAGTCTTCCTGATCGCCGCAGCCAAACAGGGCGACCAGCTTACCGTTGAAGTCCACTTCTTCCAGCGTCGGGAAGAAATCATCCCAGTCACACTGGGCTTCACCGTAGTACCAGGTCGGAATACCCAGCAGCAGAATGTCATAGCCTTCGAGATCTTCTTTGCTGCTCTTGGCGATGTCATGCACATCAGCAACGTCTTTACCGAGCTGTTTTTGAATGTTTTTCGCGATATTTTCGGTATTGCCGGTATCACTGCCAAAGAAAATGCCGATGATTGCCATGAGTAAAATAACCTCTTGAAACTTAATAGTATGGTGGCGCAATTCGGCCACGGATAAGGGCAATAATAGCAGAACTGGCAACCCTGCGGAAACAGCTATCGCGCAGGACTGCACTCTGTGCTACATGAAAAGGGTAATTAAGGGAATTTTCAGACTTATGCCTGGCCGCGCAATGTCTCAAGCTGGGCGATCAGCATCTCTTCAATGAGCTCGCTGCGGCTGATATTTCGCGCCTCGGCCAGCTCGTTAAGTGCATCGACCGCGTCAGCGTTGAGCTTCAGTTCGACACGCTTAAGCCCACGATTTTTATCGCGTTTAAGCTGATTGCGTTTATTGATACGCAGCTGTTCATCGCGCGAAAGCGGATTCGTCTTCGGTCGTCCCGGGCGACGCTCATTCGCGAACAGATCTAGTGTCGTACGGTCCGTTTGTTCTTTGGCCATGATTCTGAGACTTCGGGGGAAACACGCCGCCCTGCTAATGCCCGGGCGATAAGCGCGCCATCATACATCACCAAAAACGGCGCGCCAACGACTGGAAGCCCGCAGCCTTCCAGTCGCTCTCTTTTTAATCAATTTGCAGTATCAGCAAGATAGCGGCGAATGGCGCGCAGCACGGCGTCGGGTTTTTCCGCATGCACCCAGTGCCCGGCTCCGGCAATGACGTGGGCGCGAGCCTGCGGGAATTGCGCCAGTATGGCGTCGCGGTACGCGTCGGTAACGTAAGGGGAATTACCGCCGCGAATAAAGAGGGTAGGGTGCTGCCAGGCAGGCACGGTTTGCCAGCCCACAATATTGTTGTACTGGTTCCAGAGCACCGGCACGTTAAAACGCCACTGGCCGTCAACAAACGACTTCAGCAGGAACTGCACGACGCCTTCTTCATCAAGATGCTCACGCATGACGGTAGCGGCCTGCTGGCGGGTCGCGATACCCGCTTTAGTGACCGCATTGATGGCGGCAAAAATCTCGTCGTGACGGCGCACGTCGTAATCCACGGGCGCAACATCAATCACCACCAGGCCGTTAATACGCTCCGGGGCCAGCGCCGTCAGGGCCATCACCGCTTTGCCGCCCATTGAATGCCCGATGAGGGTGACCTTTTGCAGATCGTTGGCATCCAGCGTATCCAGCAGATCCTGCGCCATCGCGGCGTAGGTCATCTCGTCGGAACGGCCGGAAAGACCGTGATTGCGCATATCAACCTGTAAGATATCGTGATCGGTAACCAGATCGCGCGCCAGCACGCCCAGGTTATCCAGGCTGCCAAAAAGCCCGTGAACCAGTACGATGGGAGAATTATTGTTCGGCGATTGTGCAGTTTGCGCTCGGGTATTCAATTTCATGGCAAAGTTCTTTTTTTACGTATGTCAGGTTAGGGTATCATGTTGACCATTCTGCCGCCCGGCTGCAAGGTTCCAGTTTAATCTGACTTTTGCCGCCAACCTGGTTTGACGCTATCCGCTGTTGGGATTTGACCTTATAATCCCAATGACTTGTATTCAGATAAGATATCGCACTGGATTAAGATGAAAACAATCGAAGTTGATGACGAACTCTATCAGTATATTGCCAGCCAGACGCGGCATATCGGGGAGAGCGCGTCCGACATTTTACGGCGCATGCTTAAAATTTCCGCCGCTTCACAGCCTGCTACCCCAGTCACCAAAGATGTCGTGTCTCAGCCAAGCGTTGTTGCACAAGCAAAACCTGCCGTGACGCCGGCAAAAGATAAAGTGCGCGCGATGCGCGAGCTGCTGCTCTCCGATGAATACGCGGAGCAGAAAAAGGCGGTTAACCGCTTTATGTTGGTGCTGTCTACACTTTATTCACTGGATAACAAAGCGTTTGCTGAAGCGACCGAGTCGCTGCACGGTCGTACTCGCGTCTACTTCGCGGGCGACGAGCAGACGCTGCTGCAAAATGGCAATCAAACCAAACCCAAACATGTTCCTGGCACCCCGTACTGGGTGATCACCAATACCAATACGGGCCGCAAGTGCAGCATGATTGAACACATCATGCAGTCCATGCAGTTCCCGGCGGAATTGATTGAAAAGGTTTGCGGTACAATTTAACCCTTGCATCAGAAGGACCCGGTAATGGCAAATCACAGCCGTGCAGGCCAACCTGCACAACAAAGCGATTTGATTAACGTCGCTCAGCTGACCGCGCAGTATTACGTGCTGAAGCCGGTCGTGGGCAACGCAGAACACGCAGTGAAGTTTGGTACATCTGGTCACCGCGGCAGCGCGGCGCGCCACAGCTTTAACGAACCGCACATTCTGGCCATTGCTCAGGCCATTGCGGAAGAGCGCGCTAAAAACGGCGTTACCGGTCCGTGCTACGTGGGGAAAGATACCCATGCCCTGTCTGAACCGGCCTTTATTTCCGTGCTGGAAGTTCTGACAGCGAACGGCGTTGATGTGATTGTTCAGGAGAACAACGGCTTCACCCCAACGCCTGCGGTGTCTAACGCCATCCTGGTACACAACAAAAAAGGTGGCGCGCTAGCTGACGGTATCGTTATCACGCCATCCCACAACCCGCCGGAAGACGGTGGTATTAAATACAACCCGCCTAACGGTGGCCCGGCAGACACCAACGTCACCAAAGTGGTTGAAGATCGTGCGAACGCCTTGCTGGCCGACGGTCTGAAAGGCGTGAAGCGCATCTCTCTGGATGCGGCCATGACGTCCGGCCACGTAAAAGAGCAGGATCTGGTTCAGCCGTTCGTGGAAGGTCTGGCGGATATCGTCGATATGGCGGCCATCCAGAAAGCCGGCCTGAAGCTGGGGGTGGATCCGCTGGGCGGCTCCGGTATTGAATACTGGAAACGTATTGCCGAGCACTACAAGCTGGATCTGACCATCGTGAACGATCACGTCGATCAGACCTTCCGTTTTATGCACCTGGACAAAGACGGCGCGATCCGCATGGATTGCTCCTCCGAGTGCGCAATGGCGGGCCTGCTGGCGCTGCGTGATAAATTCGATCTGGCGTTTGCTAACGACCCGGATTACGACCGCCACGGTATCGTCACCCCTGCCGGGCTGATGAACCCGAACCACTATCTGGCAGTCGCGATTAACTACCTGTTCCAGCACCGTCCGCAGTGGGGCAAAGAGGTGGCTGTCGGTAAGACGCTGGTTTCCTCCGCGATGATCGACCGCGTGGTCGAGGCGCTGGGCCGCAAGCTGGTGGAAGTGCCGGTGGGCTTCAAATGGTTCGTTGACGGTCTGCACGACGGCAGCTTTGGTTTCGGTGGTGAAGAGAGCGCGGGGGCCTCTTTCCTGCGTTTCGACGGCACGCCATGGTCAACCGATAAAGACGGCATCATCATGTGCCTGCTGGCGGCGGAGATCACCGCGGTCACCGGTAAGAACCCGCAGGAACATTACAATGATCTGGCGGCACGCTTTGGTGCACCAAGCTATAACCGTATTCAGGCCAGCGCGACGTCAGCTCAGAAAGCGGCCCTGTCCAAACTCTCTCCGGAGATGGTCAGCGCAAGCACCCTGGCAGGTGACCCGATCACCGCGCGTCTGACGGCGGCACCGGGCAACGGTGCCTCCATTGGTGGGCTGAAAGTGATGACCGAAAACGGCTGGTTTGCCGCGCGTCCATCCGGTACGGAAGATGCGTATAAAATCTATTGCGAAAGCTTCCTCGGCGCTGAGCATCGTCAGCAGATTGAGAAAGAAGCGGTAGAGATTGTCAGCGAAGTGCTGAAAAACGCGTAAGTGGTGTTCGGGTGCGGGCTGATGCCCTCACCCCCGGCCCTCTCCCACAGGGAGAGGGAGAAAACACTAAAAACGGCAACCCCTGGGTTGCCGTTTTGCTTTTACCTAACTGTGCTTATTCTTCAATTCAAACCGCGGTGACACCAGACCGTACAGCGTCCAGCCCATAAAGGTCACCATCGCGCCATACAGCATCGCTTCCTGGCCGGAGGAATAGAGTGCATAGAAGCTGTAGATTGCCCCAATCAGCGCCACGATATTGGCCGCTCGCGCCTTGCGTGGATCAACCTTCGCGACTTTCTGAATAATCACCAGCGCCGCCATCGACAGGATATACGGAATGATATTCGTCACGACCGCCAGGTTGACCAGCACGTTGAACTGGCTGTTCAGCGACGGGCTAATGGTCATCAGCGACAATCCGCTCTGGAAAATAACAATCGCCAGCATGCCCTGCACCGGCGCATCCGCTTTGGTGACGCGGGAGAAGATTTTTGGGAAGTAACCTTCATCAGCCGAGGATTTAAACACCTGTGCGATGGTGAACTGCCAGCCAAGGAGTGAACCGCAGCACGACATGACCATCAGACCCATGATCACTTTCCCGACTTCTGGCGTGAACATCTGCGCGAAGGCCAGCCCGAACGGCGCCGTGGAGTTGGCCAGATCCATGTTCGGAACGATGCCCGCAATGACGTTCGTCGAGACGATATAGATCACCGCCGCGCCCAGCGTACCGCCGAGGACCGCAATCGGGACGTTCTTTTCCGGATTATCAACGACTTCTGCGTTCGCGCAGGCGGATTCCAGACCGAGGAAGGCCCAGAGCGTCATGGCGATAGAAGAGCCGACTGCGCTGAAGAACGGCACATGGTGCGGGTTCCAGGAGTTGGCGTACAGGGTCGGGCTGAACCAGAACCAGCCGATGATGCACAGGCCGACAACCGGAATAATCACGCCCCAGACGGTGATGCTGCTGAGCTGTCCGGTGATACGCGCGCCGCCAAAGTTAGCCACGGTGCAGATCCACAGCACGCCGATGGTGGCTAAACCAATCTGTACCGGGCTGAGCGTCGCACCAAACAGCTCCGTACCGTAGCCCACGGCGGAGATGGCAATCGCCACGTTGGCGATCAGCAGTGATACCCCATAGGTATAGTTGGCCATAAAGTTGCCCGACTTGCCAAAGGCATACTCGGCGTAGCCTCCCATGCCGCCTGACTTGCGGCTGAACATCCCGCACTTGGCAAATGCCCACGCCAGCGCCATTGAGCCTACGGCGGTCACCAGCCAGGAGATAATCGAAATAGTTCCTACTTCGGCAAGCTTGGTGGGCAACATGATGATGCCGGAGCCCATCATGTTCACCATGGTGAGGATGGTCAGCTGCACCACGCCCATCTTATTGGACTTACTCATAATTTCTCTCCTTTCAGCAGCGCGGGCTGAGCGGCGGGTTGTTTGATGACGTTACAGCGAACCTGTTTACGGCCCTCACACTCCTCGACGTACACCCCCTGCAGCTCCGGCGCAAAGCCCGGCAGCAGGTTGATGCCTTCTTCCAGCGCGGTGAAGTAGCGCAGCACGGAGCCGCCCCAGATCTCCCCAGGGACAACGCACAGCACCCCCGGCGGATAAGGCAGGGCGCCTTCCGCGGCGATGCGGCCTTCCGCGTCGCGAAGGGAGACCAGTTCCACTTCTCCGCGCAGATAGGCATAGTTCGCGTCCTGCGGGTTCATCATCACGCGTGGGAAATGGGACTTGCGGAACATCTCTTTCTGCAGCTGTTTCACGTTGTGACGGGCGTACAGGTCATGCATTTCCTGGCAGATCTGGCGCAGGGTGTAACCCGCGTAACGTTCCGGATGTTGTTTGTAGAGAGAAGGCAGGACGTCTTTCAGCGGAGCATCGCTCTCGAGCAGTTTTTCGAAACGCACCAGCTGCGCCACCAACTGCTGCAGTTTGCCCATATCTTCCGCAGGCGTGAGCAGGAACAGGATCGAGTTGAGATCGCATTTCTCCGGCACGATGCCGTTTTCTCGCAGGAAGTTGGCGAGAATGGTGGCGGGCACGCCGAAATCGTCATACTCGCCGGTGCGGGCGTTAATGCCCGGCGTGGTTAGCAGCAGCTTGCACGGGTCGATAAAATACTGATGCTCAGCGTAACCTTCAAAAGCGTGCCAGTTTTCACCCGGCACGAAGTGGAAGAAGCGCAGATTGGTCGCAATCTCCGCCGTGTCCCAGCTTTCCCACGGACGGCCCTCCACCGTCTCCGGCACGAAGGGGCGCAGATACCGGCAGTTCTCCAGGATTAGCTTACGCGCTTCAATACCGTTCACCACGCAGTCCATCCACATGTTGCGGCCGCTCTGGCCTTCATGCATACGGGCGTTGATGTCCAGCGCGGCAAACAGCGGATAAAACGGGCTGGTGGAGGCGTGCATCATAAAGGCATTATTCAGCCGCTTATGCGGGACATAGCGCTGCTGGCCTTTGATGTGGCTGTCTTTCTTGTGAATTTGCGAGGTCTGCGAGAAGCCAGCCTGCTGTTTATGCACGGACTGGGTAACCAAAATCCCCGGATCGTTTTCGTTCAGCTCCAGCAGCAGCGGCGAGCAGTCGGCCATCATCGGGATAAACTGCTCGTAACCCACCCAGGCGGAGTCAAACAGGATGTAATCACACAGATGCCCAATCTTATCCACCACCTGACGGGCGTTGTAGATGGTGCCATCGTAGGTGCCCAGCTGGATCACCGCCAGACGGAACGGACGCGCATCGCGCGCACGGCCAGGCGCCACCTCTGCCACCAGCTCGCGTAGATAGCTTTCTTCAAAACAGTGGGCGTCAATGCCGCCGATAAAGCCGTACGGGTTGCGCGCCGTTTCCAGATAGACCGGCGTTGCGCCTGCCTGGAGGAGGGCACCGTGATGGTTGGATTTGTGGTTATTACGGTCGAACAGTACCAGGTCGCCGGGGGTGAGCAGGGCGTTAAGCACCACTTTGTTAGATGACGAGGTGCCGTTCAGCACGAAATAGGTCTTATCGGCATTAAAGACCTTCGCCGCATGTTGCTGCGCAATGCACGGCGCGCCCTCGTGAATCAGCAGATCGCCCATTGCGACGTCGGCGTTACACAGATCGGCGCGGAAAAGCGTCTCGCCAAAGAAATCAACGAACTGGTTACCGGCTGGATGGCGGCGGAAGAACTGGCCGCCCTGATGGCCCGGGCAGTCAAACGCGCTGTTGCCCTGCTTCACGTAGTCGACCAGGGCGCGAAAAAATGGCGGGCGCAGCTGGGTTTCATACCGCAGGGCAGCCGCTTCCAGCTGGCGTCCATAAAAGTCGTTGCTGGTGTCTGAATACTCAAATACGCCATGAATGCGCGATAAATAGTCTGCCGGAATGATCTCTTCTTTATGCGTCGCAACAAAAACAGGAATGCCAAATCCGGTGGCTTCTATTTCCTCCAGTATCCCGTCGGTAATATCACTGACCGCCAGCACAATAGCGGCAACGTCGATATAATCAGAGGTTCTGACATCCACCAGTTCACGCTGGGTGGTAAAGCAATCCGGGCATGCACGGCTGGCTGCGATTTTTAAACTTTTCATCTTTCTCTCTTTATTTTAGGTAATAAGCGTCCCTCGATTTCTTGCAAGAAAGAAATCGATAATTTTCCGGAAAAAAAGCAAAGGGTGGCCGCTGATTAAAATCAGTACATTGCTTTTTTGATGATTGAAATTCAGTCCGCCCGGTGCGGATGAGTCTGAATCAAAATGAATGAGCGCACGAGTTCACAGGCAATAGCCTGTAAAATAAGATGTTTCAGGGTAACCTGTAAGCGAGTGCGCCAGAAGTCGAAGGACTACCGGGCATTAAAGAGATGAAAGTCAAAGCAGTTTCGGTGGGCAAACATCATGATATGTGTTGTCCGCCTTATATGGGGCATTAAACGATTGTTGTTTTCCATGATTCATTTTCCTTTCAGTAATTGAAAGCACGGTCATTTTATCCAGGAAAAGGCGATTAACTGTGAAGAAGATCACCGTTAACCGATCATTTTAGAAATAAATAGTCGTTTTTGATGAATATCGCAGATCAAAACTCTGATTTGTTAACGATGAGTTAACAGGGCGTTTTATCAATGTTTTAAATGGGCATAAATAATCCGAAAAAACACTGACTGGATTGTTTTTGACATATTTTCTGAGAGGTTTTTATTTTAATTAAAAATAAAATGAATAGTTATTCAGAGCATAAACCGATAACCGATACCGGTTTCAGTTAATAAATGGCGAGGGCGAGCGGGGTCGACTTCGAGTTTCTGACGAAGGTGTCCCATATATATGCGTAAATAGTGACTATGTTCCACGGCGTTGGGTCCCCACACCTGACTTAGCAGCTGGCGCTGGGTGAGAACCTTGCCGTGATTGTTAAGCAGCACGGCGAGCAGGCGAAATTCAATGGGCGTGAGGTGAATTTCCTCTTCGCCGCGCACAATGCGCCGCGCGGCCAGGTCAACCCGGATATCCCCAAACGTGTAGGTTGGATCGGCAGGCGTGGTGGCGCTGTGGCGACGCAGCGCCACGCGAAGGCGAGCCTGTAGCTCGCCGATACCAAATGGTTTAATCAGATAGTCATCCGCCCCGGCATCCAGCGCGGCGATTTTATCCGTCTCTTCCGTACGGGCGGAGAGCACGAGGATCGGCATCTGGCTCCACTGCCGGACTTCACGAATAAAATCGATGCCGTCGCCGTCCGGGAGTCCAAGATCGAGGATCACCAGGTCCGGCTTGCGGGTGGCGGCTTCAATTAAACCCCGCTGAAGCGTACCCGCATCATGGACGCGCAGACCGTCACCTTCCAGCGCAGCGCGCAGAAAACGGCTAATGGCGATCTCATCTTCAACAATCAGAACGTTGATCACAAATCCTCTGGTAATTCATTAAGTTCTGGCGGGGTTTCCAGAGGAAGTGTAACACAAAAACGCGCGCCGCCTTCGGGACGATTCTCTGCGGAAATGGACCCGTCGTGGACGTCAATGATTGCCTGGCATATTGCCAGCCCCAGCCCCACACCCGGAATGGCCGACTCCTTATTGCCGCGTGCAAATTTCTCGAAAATAGCCAACTCCTGCCCGGCTGGAATGCCGGGGCCGGTATCCCAGACGTTAAGGCGAAGCGTGCCATCTTCCACTGTCGCATCCACCCCAATCTGAGCACTGGCACCCGCATATTTGGCGGCATTTTCCAGCAGGTTGATTAGCACCCGCTCGAACAAGGGCCCATCAACGTGAATTAAGGTCAGGGGCTCGGGCATGTTCAGCGCAATATGTCGCCCGCCCAGGCCCGGCTCGAGCATTTTCAGCGCGCTGCCCACCACCTCTTCCAGCGTGAGCCACTCTTTTTTGAGGTTAAATCCGCCCGACTGGATACGCGCCATGTCGAGCAGGTTATTCACCAGGCGCGTGGTATTCAGCACGTGCTGGCGGATCTCGCTGGCCTGAAGGGCATGTTTAGAGCCTTCCGCCGCCAGGTCCAGCGTCAGAATTTCTGACTGACCAAACAGGACGGTGAGCGGGGTACGCAGATCGTGAGACAGCGCCGCCAGCAGCGAGTTACGAATGCTTTCACGCTCGCTCGCCAGACGGGCCTGTTCCTCGCTGGCGGTGAGGGCCAGTCGTTCCAGCGCACTGGCCACCAGTAGGGTAAATGTCTCCAGTAAACGCTGCTGTTCGGGGATCATCAGCTGGCGCAGGTTGGAAGGCTCCACGATGACCAGCCCCTGATTTTTATCGGCACTGCGCAGCGGCAGAATTTGATAGGGCACGCCGGGAAGGGTGTCCGTTCCCGCGCCCGCCGGTAAGCCTTTGTCAAAGCTCCAGCGCGCGATGGCCTCGTCCCAGGGCGTCATGCCGGTGGCCGACGTCAGCGGGCGCAGCTTGCCGTGTTCGTCCGGGAGCAAAATCAGGTTGCTGGCATGAAACGTCGAGCGGATAAACTGCTCACTGGTCTGCACGATATCCAGAGGCGTGCGGCCCACCGCCAGCGATTTCGACATCTCATAGAGATGGCGCGTGCGCTGTTCGCGATAGCGGGCGATGCGCGCCTGATAGCGCACGCCCGCCGTCAGATTCCCGATCACCAGCCCGACGGTGAGCATCACCGCGAAGGTGAGGATGTACTGTACGTCCGAGACGGCCAGCGTCCCGCGGGGGGCAATAAAGAACAGATCGAAGCTGATGACGTTAACAACCGTCGCCAGTACAGACGGCCAGCGCCCGTAAAAGAGCGCCACCACCACCACGCCCAGGAGGTAGATCATCACCAGGTTGGCGGCATCAAACGCAATCAGCCACTGGCTGGCAATCACGGTAATCAGGGCGCAGAGCACGACGGCGACAAGACAGCCGCGAAGCTGAATGCGCCATTTATCGCTGAAGGTGCGGCTGTCCGGCGCACGATTGGGTAAGGGGGTAGGTTTGTCATCCAGCGCCACGATCACCAGATCCAGATCCGGCGCACGACGGGCCAGCTTGTCGGCAAAGGATTCGCGGCTAAACCAGCGGCGATGCTGGCGACGGCCGATGACGATTTTCCCCAGGTTATGCTCGCGCGCGTAGCGCAGAATCGCTTTATCTTCCTGCGGATCGGAAAGGGTGGCGGTCTCCGCGCCCAGCTCCTGCGCCAGGCGCAGCGAACTCAGGATCGCGCGACGCTGGTTTTCGGGCAGCGCGTGCAGCTGCGGCGTTTCGACATACACCGCATGCCAGACGCTGCCAAATTTGGCCGCCAGGCGTGCGGCGGTGCGGACAAGCTTTTCATTGCCGCTGCCGTGGCCCACGCACAGCAGGATGGCATCCCGCGTGTGCCAGACGCGTTCCTGGCCCTGCAGGTCGCGCCAGGCGCGCATCTGATCGTCCACCCGGTCGGCGGTTCGGCGCAGGGCCAGCTCGCGCAGGGCTATCAGGTTGCCTTTACGGAAGAAATGTTCGATGGCGCGCTCGGCCTGACCGGCGATATACACTTTGCCTTCGTGCAGGCGCTGGCGCAAATCATCGGGCGGCAGGTCGACCAGCACCACCTCGTCCGCGGAATCAAAGAAGGGGTCGGGCACCGTCTCGCGCACCTGAATGCCGGTCACGCCGCTGACCACGTCGTTCAGGCTTTCGAGATGCTGAACGTTTACCGTGGTGAACACATCGATACCGGCTTCAAGTAATTCTTCAACATCCTGCCAGCGTTTTGGATGGCGTGAGCCAGGCGCATTGCTGTGCGCCAGCTCGTCCATCAGGATAAGCGCGGGACGGCGGGCGAGGGCGGCATCGAGATCGAATTCAGTGACTAACCGACCGCGATGGCTGATGCGACGGGGCGGCTGGGTAGCCAGCCCCTTCAGCAGTGATGCTGTCTCTTTACGTCCGTGGGTTTCAACCACGCCGATCAGAATATCGAGCCCCTGCGCCCGAAGCCGCTGGGCTTCCGTCAGCATGGCGAAGGTTTTCCCGACGCCCGCGCAGGCGCCGAAGAAAATTTTCAGTTTGCCGCGATGGGCTTCAGCTGTTTGTTCGAGCAGCCTGTCCGGATCCGGGCGCATGGGCTCGTCGGTCATTTAGTTTTTCCTTAGCGCGTCCAGCGCCAGATTCAGCTCAACAATATTTACCACGGGCATGCCGATGAAGCTGACCAGCGGCTTTTGCGTGTGCTCTGCCACAAGCCTGCTCACCTGTTCGACGGTCAGCTGACGGGCAGCGGCAACGCGCGGGATCTGCCATGCCACCGCTGCTGGCGTCAGGCTGTAGTCCAGCCCGCTGGCCGAGGCGGTCACCAGCTCCACGGGAACGTCACGGCTGGCCTGCGGATTCGCGGCGCGCAGGGCTGCTACGCGCTCAGCGACGGCTTTGTCCAGCTCGGGATTGCTGCCCGCCAGGTTGCTGCCGCCGGATGCCATCGGATTATACGGGCTTTCGGCAGTGGCGGAAGGGCGTCCCTGGAAGTAGCGGGCATCCGTAAAGTTCTGACCAATCAGGCGAGAGCCGCGGTTTTCACCATTTTGCAGTATCAGCGAGCCGTTAGCCTGATCCTTAAACCACCACTGGCCCAGCGCGGTGGTCACCAGCGGGTACAGCCCGCCGGTAATGAGAGACAGCAGAATAAACAGAAGTATAGCGGGGCGTAACATGGTCATTTGATTCACCTTTTAAACCAGGCCGAACAGCGTCAACAGCAGGTCGATAACCTTGATACCGACGAAGGGCACCACCAGCCCGCCCAGGCCGTAAATCCACAGGTTACGGCGCAGCATGGCGGCCGCCGTGAGCGGCTTGTAGCTCACGCCCTTCAGCGCCAGCGGGATCAGGAAGACAATAATTAGGGCGTTAAAGATGACTGCGCTCAGAATGGCCGAGGCCGGAGAGTGCAGGTGCATCACGTTCAGGGCGTTTAACTGCGGATAGGTCGCGGCAAACGCGGCCGGAATGATGGCGAAATACTTCGCCACGTCGTTGGCGATACTGAACGTGGTCAGCGACCCGCGCGTCATCAGCATCTGCTTGCCGATGTGCACCACCTCAATCAGCTTGGTCGGGTTAGAGTCGAGGTCGACCATGTTGCCCGCCTCTTTTGCTGCCTGGGTTCCGGAGTTCATCGCCACCGCCACGTCGGCTTGTGCGAGGGCAGGGGCATCGTTGGTCCCGTCGCCGGTCATCGCCACCAGACGGCCTTCCGCCTGATACTGACGAATCAGTGCCAGCTTGGCTTCCGGGGTGGCTTCAGAAAGGAAATCATCCACGCCCGCTTCGGCGGCAATCGCCGCGGCGGTAAGACGGTTATCCCCGGTGATCATTACCGTTTTGATCCCCATCTTACGCAGCTGGGCAAAGCGCTCCTTAATGCCGCCCTTGACTATATCCTTCAGCGCAATCACCCCGAGCACGCGCGCGCCTTCGGCCACCACCAGCGGCGTCGCCCCCTGACGGGCCACGCTTTCGACCAGACTGTCCACTTCCGGCGGGAAGTGACCGTTGTTGGCCTCAATGTGGCGGCGAATCGCGTCAACCGAGCCTTTACGGATCATGCGATCCTGAATGTTAATTCCGCTCATGCGGGTTTGCGCCGTGAAGGGCACGAACGTGGCGTGCAGGCTCTGAACGTCGCGCTGGCGCAGGTTAAAGCGCTGCTTGGCGAGGATCACAATACTGCGGCCTTCCGGGGTTTCATCGGCAAGGGATGAGAGCTGGGCGGCAT
Organism: Enterobacter sp. ku-bf2; assembly: GCF_001742765.1. Lineage (NCBI taxonomy): Bacteria > Pseudomonadati > Pseudomonadota > Gammaproteobacteria > Enterobacterales > Enterobacteriaceae > Enterobacter > Enterobacter sp. ku-bf2. Next base: position 1,709,309 of record NZ_MDVW01000001.1, on the reverse strand, counting down.
CCGCCAGCGTTTTTTCATCCACGCCCGGGGCGGGTAAGAAATCCGACGCCTGGCGGTTACCGAGGGTAATGGTGCCGGTTTTATCCAGCAGCAACACATCCACGTCACCGGCGGCTTCTACGGCACGCCCGCTGGTGGCGATGACGTTGGCACCGAGCATACGGCTCATGCCAGCCACGCCGATGGCCGACAGCAGGCCGCCGATGGTGGTAGGGATCAGACAAACCAGCAGCGCCACCAGCACCGTGACGGTGACCGCGGTGCCGCCATAGGCGGAGAACGGCCACAGCGTGGCGGTTGCCAGCAGGAAGACAATGGTCAGGGCCACCAGCAGGATGGTCAGGGCAATCTCGTTTGGCGTTTTCCGGCGCTGTGCGCCTTCCACCATGGCGATCATCCGGTCGAGGAAGGTTTCACCCGGGTTAACGCTGCACTGGATCACCAGCCAGTCGGAGAGAATGCGCGTCCCGCCCGTCACGGAGGCGAAATCGCCGCCGGACTCACGGATCACCGGCGCGGATTCGCCAGTGATGGCGCTTTCATCCACCGATGCGCCCCCTTCAATGACTTCGCCGTCGCAAGGGATGATGTCACCGGCTTCCACCAGCACCACATCGCCTTTACGCAGTTCATCCGCCGGAACGTGGTCCATCTGGGCACCGTATTTCGGCTCACGTAACTTGCGCGCGAAGGCGGTTTTTTTCACCCCTTTCAGGCTGTTGGCCTGGGCTTTGCTCCGGCCTTCCGCCAGCGCTTCCGCAAAGTTGGCGAACAGCACGGTAAACCACAGCCACAGGCTGATGGCGCCGGTAAACATCGCATTTCCCGGCATATGGCCCGTTCCCATGGCAATCGCCAGGGCGGTGGTCAGGACGCTTCCCGCCCAGACGATAAACATCACCGGGTTGTGCCACTGCACGCGCGGGCTCAGCTTTTTCACCGCATCCATGAGCGCCTGGCGAACTAATGACGGTTCGAACAGGGCCAGTTGTTTACGACTCATGACAATTTCTCCGCAAAATCAGCGTAAAGAGAGGTATTCCGCGACCGGGCCTAACGCGAGGGCGGGGATAAAGGTCAGGGCGCCGACCAGCAACACGGTGCCCGTCAGCAGGCCGATAAACAGCGCGCCGTGGGTCGGTAATGTCCCGGTAGTGGTCGGTTGGATTTTTTTGTTCACCAGCGATCCGGCTATCGCCATAACCGGCACAATGATCCCGAAGCGGCCCACGAACATGCAGAACGCCAGCAGACAGTTCCAGAACGGAGAGTTGGCGCTTAAGCCTGCAAAGGCGCTGCCGTTGTTGTTGGCGGCAGAGGAGACGGCATACAGCACTTCACTAAAACCGTGAATGCCGGGGTTAAAGATGCCGCTGCGTCCGGCCTCGGTCATCAGCGCCAGGGCGGTGCCGAGCAGCACGAGAGCCGGGGTGACCAGGATTGCCAGCGCGGTTAATTTCATCTCGCGGACGTCGATTTTTTTACCCAGATATTCCGGGGTGCGGCCAATCATCAGACCGGCAATAAACACCGCCAGCAGCACGAACAGCAGCATGCCGTAAAGACCGGAGCCCACGCCGCCAAACACCACCTCGCCAATCTGCATCAGCCACATCGGGATCATGCCGCCCAGCGCCGTAAAGGAATCATGCATGGCATTGACGGCCCCGCACGACGCAGCCGTGGTGACCACCGCATACAGGCTGCTGGCGAGAATGCCAAAGCGGCTCTCTTTACCTTCCATATTGATTGCACTATCGGCCCCGAGTGAGAGGAAATGCGGATTACCCTGCCATTCGGCCCACATCACCAGCGCAACACAGACCACGAAGATAAGCGACATGGTCCAGAGCAGGGTGCGCCCCTGACGGCGATCGTTAACCACGTCGCCAAAGGCAAAGCAGAGCGCGGCGGGGATCAGGAAAATCGCCAGCATCTGCACAAAATTGGTCAGGGCGGTAGGGTTTTCAAACGGGTGCGAGGAGTTGGCGTTGAAGAAGCCGCCACCGTTCGTCCCGAGCATTTTGATGGCTTCCTGCGACGCCACTGGCCCCATCGGCAGGAGCTGTTTTGCGCCTTCCAGCGAGGTATAAGGTGCGTAAGGCAGCAGGTTTTGCAGGCTGCCCTGCTGAATGAAGAACAGCGCGATCAGCAGCGCTATCGGCAGCAGGATCCACAGCGTAATGCGCGTCAGGTCTACCCATGCGTTACCTAACGTACTCACTTTCTGACGTGCAAACGCACGCGTCAGCGCGAAGATCACCGCAATACCGCTGGCGGCAGAGAGGAAGTTCTGCACGGTTAATCCGACCATCTGGCTGAAGTAGCTGAGCGTGGTTTCACCGGAATAGGACTGCCAGTTGGTGTTGGTGACAAAACTGACTGCCGTGTTCAGCGCAAGATGCCAGGACAGGCCCGGTAATTGTTGCGGATTCAGCGGCAGGATGCCTTGCAACATCAGCATGGCAAAAAGCGCAATGAGTCCGACAATGTTCAGCAGCAGAATGGCGATCAGATAGTCACGCCAGTTCATCTCCCGATCGTCTACACCCAGTACGCGCCAGATCCCTTTTTCAACGCTTCCCGTGCCGGGCAGGGGAACGTTATTGATCAGCCGTGCCAGCCCCGAGCCCAGTGGCCTTGCCAGGACGAACAACACCACTAAGAAACTGGCAATAAGCAAAAACGCCTGAGCAGCCATCAGAATGCCTCCGCATTAATCAGGGCATAAACCAGATAACCCAATAACAGGAACACCAGCACGATGCCGGCAATAAGACCTGCACTCACAATCCACCTCCGGGTGACTTTTGTTGTTGTGCTAACGGTAGAATTTATGGCGCAAAGATTTCGCAAAAATGAGAAGGGTGGGTGTAAAAAAAGTATAAAAATGGCAAAGCCCACAATTTAACTATTGATAAGTAAATCGTTAACTTTTTTGTAACTTAATTACGGTGCGAGTGTAAATTTTGGCTAAACGGACGAAAATAAGTGGTCGGATGAGTAGTAAAATTACAAACAAAGCGATATTATTTTAGCCAGGTCACAGATTTTGAATTTTCCGGATGACGTTTCCGGCCAACTATAGGGGAGAAAAATATGGATCTTTATAAAGAGTTTCCGGCTCATATCGTGTTCATGCGCCGCGCTTTCGCCGTAGTGGCTGGCGTGCTGGCTCTGCCGGTGATGCTGTTCTGGAAAGATCGTGCACGTTTTTATAGCTATCTGCACCGCGTCTGGGCGAAAACCAGCGAGAAGCCGGTATGGATGGATCAGGCCGAGAAAGCGACCTGCGACTTCTACTAAGACTACACACAGCAATAAAAAAACCGCCAACAGCAATGTGGCGGTTTTTTTGTCCCTCCGGATTCGCGGTCCGTTGGGTGGTTTTCAAGCCCTCGTCAGAGGCTTAAAAGAATATCTCGGGTCCTTAAGTAATCAAACTGCAACTCCCTAAATATATTCTTAAAAACCTTTTCGGTGGATTACGTTTTACGCCAGGGCCAACTACTATGCAGCGTCCCTTTCCGCCATCTCGCACATGGGCACCGGTCCCGGGAAAGGCGTGACCACAACCGTAAGTCAGGCTCTCGTCAGAGCTTGTGTCCACCGATTTATCACCGGTGGTGAACGGTGGAGCGGTTAGCAGCAGGGACCGCATAATGAAACGCTATTTTTGCATCGCGTTCATTGTCGCCAGCGTACTCGTTGTCAAAAGTGATGAACCGATCGGGTTTGTTGCATTTACCACGATAGCGCAGGACAAGTAGCGTTAAGGCCGCCTTGGGCGGCCTTTTTTATTTCATCCCGTCTACACTTCATGGCAAAGTAGTTCAATGCATGCTTTTTCCTTTTACGGCATGCCCTTACGGACATAATGGATATTTGCCTGGAGTTTTATGCCCACCCATCTGGTTTGGTTTCGCGCGGACCTGCGCGTACATGACAACATCGCCCTGGCGGCGGCCTGCCGCGCCAAAGACGCTAACGTACTGGCTCTGTTTGTGGCTACGCCCGAGCAGTGGCGGCAGCATGATATGGCGCCACGCCAGGCGGCCTTGCTGCGTGCGTATCTGACCGATCTGCAGCATTCGCTTGCCGGAAAAGGCATACCGCTGATTTATAAAGAGGTAAGTGATTTTGCCGCTCAGCTGCAGACGGTGCAGGAGACCTGTAAGCAGCACAACGTCACGCATCTTTTTTACAACTATCAGTACGAATTCAACGAGCAGCAGCGCGACCGTCAGCTGGAGAAGATGCTGGAGGATGTGGTCTGTGAAGGATTTGATGACAGCGTGATGCTGGCGCCGGGCAGCGTGATGACCGGCAACCGTGAGATGTATAAAGTTTTCACTCCGTTTAAAAATGCCTTTATCAAGCGTCTGAAAGAGTCGCTGCCGGAGTGCGTTGCCGCGCCTGCCGCGAGGGGCGAACCCCTGAAGGACCTGTCTGAACTGACGTTTGACTACCCTCAGGAGCCGTTTGACAAAGCGCTGTTCCCCGCCGATGAAAAAGCGGCCATCGCGCAGCTCCGCCAGTTTTGCAAACAGGGCGCGGCCAACTACGACGCGCGGCGGGATTTTCCGGCCATCGAGGGCACCAGCCGCCTGTCGGCCTGTCTGGCGCTGGGCGCGATCTCTCCTCGCCAGTGTTTACACCGTCTTCTGGCCGAGCAGCCGCAGGCGCTGGATGGGGGCACCGGTTCTGTCTGGCTGAACGAGCTTATCTGGCGTGAGTTCTACCGCCATCTGATGACGTATCATCCCGATCTCTGTAAGCATCGTCCGTTCATTCCCTGGACCGACAACGTAAAATGGCAGCATGATGAGGCACTTTTACAGGCCTGGAAAAAAGGGGAGACGGGCTATCCGATTGTTGATGCCGCGATGCGTCAGCTCAATGAGACGGGGTGGATGCACAACCGCCTGCGAATGATTACCGCGAGCTTTCTGGTGAAGGATCTGCTTATCGACTGGCGTATCGGAGAGCGCTATTTTATTTCTCAACTGATCGACGGCGATCTCGCCGCGAATAACGGCGGCTGGCAGTGGGCGGCCTCTACGGGCACCGATGCGGCTCCCTATTTCCGGATTTTTAATCCAACCACTCAGGGACAAAAATTTGATGAGAACGGCGAGTTTATCCGCCGCTGGCTCCCTGAACTAAAAGAGATACCGGCTAAAGCGATCCACGAACCGTGGGCATGGGCGGATAAACAGCGTGTAAAACTGAATTATCCCCGTCCGATCGTTGACCATAAACAGGCGCGTGTCGCCACGCTGGCAGCGTACGAAGCGGCCCGCAAAGCATAAGAGAGTGATGATGAAAAACAGCGAACTGGAACGCCTGATTAACGAAAAACTCAATACCGCCTCCTTTAGCGACTACGGTCCAAATGGCCTGCAGGTAGAAGGGCGCGAAACGGTGCAGAAAATTATCACCGGCGTCACGGCAAGCCAGGCACTGCTGGACGAGGCTGTCCGTCAGGAAGCCGATGCGGTGATTGTCCATCACGGTTACTTCTGGAAAAACGAATCACCGATTATTCGCGGCATGAAGCGCAACCGCCTGAAAACGTTGCTGGCAAATGACATCAACCTGTACGGTTACCACCTGCCGCTGGACGCGCACCCGGAGCTTGGCAACAACGTTCAGCTTGCCCGACTGTTGGGGATCACCGTAATGGGTGAAATCGAGCCGCTGGTGCCGTGGGGCGAGCTGGCGATGCCGGTTCCCGGACTGGAGCTGGCCTCGTGGATTGAAGCGCGCCTGGGACGTCGTCCGCTGTGGAGCGGCGATACCGGTCCGGATACGGTGAAGCGTGTTGCCTGGTGCACCGGGGGCGGGCAGAGCTTTATCGACAGCGCCGCGCGCTTCGGTGTCGATGCCTTTATCACTGGCGAGGTTTCCGAGCAGACCATTCATTCGGCACGTGAACAGGGGCTGCATTTCTACGCGGCCGGGCATCATGCCACCGAGCGCGGCGGTATTCGTGCCCTCAGCGAGTGGCTGACGGAAAATACCGATCTGGATGTAACCTTTATTGATATCCCTAATCCGGCCTGATGAGAGGTGCCTGAGTGCAGCGAGCGCGTTGTTATCTTCTGGGAGAAACGGCAGTGGTTCTGGAGCTCGAGCCGCCGGTGACCCTTGCCACGCAAAAGCGTATCTGGCGGCTAACCCAGCGTCTGGTCGAACTGCCGGACGTGGTTGAAGCCATTCCGGGAATGAATAACATCACGGTGGTGCTGCGTAGTCCGCATACGCTGGCACTGGATGCCATTGAACGTTTACAGCGATGGTGGGAAGAGAGCGAGGCGCTGGAACCGGAATCGCGTGCCATTGAGATCCCGGTCGTTTATGGCGGTACGGGGGGACCGGATCTTGGTGTGGTCGCAGACCATTGCGGACTCACCGAAAAGCAGGTTGTTGAGCTGCACAGTTCGGTGGATTACGTCGTCTGGTTCCTGGGGTTCCAGCCCGGATTCCCGTATCTGGGGGGATTATCTCCCCGGCTGCATACGCCGCGCCGCGCTGAACCGCGCCTGAGCGTACCGGCGGGGACGGTCGCGATTGGTGGCGAGCAGACTGGCGTATATCCGCTGACTTCGCCCGGTGGTTGGCAGCTTATTGGGCATACCGCCACCCCGTTATTTGACCCCGGGCTGGCGTCGCCAATACTCCTGCGCCCGGGCGATACCCTTCGCTTTATCCCGCAGAAGGAGGGGGTATGTTAACGCTTATTCGCGCCGGGCTTTATACCTCCGTACAGGATGCCGGCCGCTTTGGCATGCGCCAGTCGGGCGTGAGCTATTGTGGCGCGCTGGACCGTCCTGCGCTGGAAATCGCTAACGTGCTGGTGGGCAACCCCGGCAGCACGGCGGCGCTCGAAATTACGCTCGGCCAGTGTGTCATTGAGTTTGGTCAGGAGACGTGGTTCGCGCTCACCGGCGCCGGCTGTGATGCCACGCTGGACGGCAAAGCGGTGTGGACCGGCTGGCGTCTGCGGGCGAAAGCCGGACAGCGTCTGACCTTAAAGCGTCCTTTGCACGGCGTGCGTAGCTATCTCGCGGTGGCTGGTGGCATTGATGTGCCTGAGGTGCTGGGCTCATCCAGTACCGATCAGAAAGCCGGGATTGGTGGTCACGAAGGACGCTTGTTGCGCGATGGCGATCGCCTGGCGATTAAGCCCTCCTCGCGTCACTTCTCGACGGCGCAGGGGGTGAAACAACTTCTCTGGGGAAACCAGATCCGCGCCTTACCGGGGCCGGAATATCATGAGTTCGACGAGGCCTCCAAAGAGTCCTTCTGGCGCTCGCCGTGGAAGCTCAGTCCGCAGAGTAACCGTATGGGATACCGCCTGCAGGGGCAGCCGCTGATCCGGACGACCGACAGGGAACTGCTTTCCCACGGTTTACTGCCTGGGGTTATTCAGGTGCCGGGCAACGGGCAACCGATCGTGTTAATGAATGACGCGCAGACGACGGGCGGTTATCCGCGAATTGCCTGCATCATTGAAGCCGATCGCTACCATCTGGCGCAAATTCCCCTCGGACAGCCGATTCACTTCGTGCAGTGTTCGCTGGAGGAGGCGCTAAAGGCGCGGCAGGATCAGCAGCGCTATCTCGAACAGCTGGCGTGGAGGCTCGATGGTAAAGATTGATTTGAATGCCGATCTGGGCGAGGGCGGCAGCGCCGATGCGGCGCTGATGACGCTGGTCTCCTCGGTCAATATCGCCTGCGGCTTTCACGCAGGCGATGCGCAAACCATGCTAGAGAGCGTGCGTCATGCCATCAAAAATGGCGTGGCGATTGGCGCCCACCCGAGCTTCCCTGACCGGGAAAACTTTGGCCGCACCGCGATGGACCTGCCGCCTGAGACGGTCTACGCTCAGGTGCTCTACCAGATTGGCGCACTGGAGGCGATGGTTCGCGCCGGGAAGGGCGTACTGCGCCACGTGAAGCCGCACGGCATGCTCTATAACCAGGCGGCAAAAGATCCGGTGCTGGCGGAGGCGATTGCCCGCGCGGTACGCGATTGCAACCCGCAGCTGATCCTTGTGGGGCTGGCAGGCAGCGAGCTTATTCGCGCCGGCGAGCGTCTGGGGTTAACCACGCGGCAGGAGGTCTTTGCCGACCGGGGTTATCAACCCGATGGCAGTCTTGTACCGCGTTCGCAAGCTGGTGCGTTGATAACGGACGAAGGTCAAGCGCTGGCGCAGACGCTGGAGATGGTGCGCGCCGGGCGAGTGACCGCCGTGGATGGCACATCGGCGCACGTTCAGGCTGATACGGTATGTTTACATGGTGATGGCGAGCATGCGCTCCAGTTCGCGCGCCGCTTGCGGGCAGCGTTCTCTGAAGAGGGCATTCTTGTCAGCGCAGACTAATCATGAAAGGACAGAAAAATGCCAGAAGGCCCGGAGATCCGCCGTGCGGCGGATAGCCTCGAGGCGGCGATAAAGGGCAAACCGCTGACGGAGGTCTGGTTTGCTTTTCCTCAACTGAAACCGTTTGAATCACAGCTGGTGGGGCAGTCGGTAACGCATATTGAAACGCGCGGCAAAGCGCTGCTGACGCATTTTTCCCATAACCTGACGTTATATAGCCATAACCAGCTTTACGGCGTCTGGCGAGTGGTGGAGGCGGGTGAACAGCCGCAGACTACCCGCGTGCTGCGCGTCAGGCTGCAAACGGCCGATAAGGCGATCCTGCTCTATAGCGCCTCTGATATCGAAATGTTAACGCCGGAGCAACTCCTCACGCACCCGTTTCTACAGCGAGTGGGGCCGGACGTGCTGGATATGCGTCTGACGGCGAGCGATGTGAAAGCCCGACTGCTATCGCCCACATTCCGCAACCGGCAGTTTTCCGGCCTGTTTCTTGACCAGGCGTTTCTGGCCGGGCTTGGCAACTACCTGCGGGTGGAGATCCTCTGGGAAGTCGGGCTGGCGCCGCAGCATAAAGCCTCTCAGCTGAGCGATGAACAGCTGGAGGCGCTGTCCCACGCGCTGCTGGACATCCCGCGGCTGTCGTACAACACGCGCGGCATCGTAGATGAAAACAAGCACCACGGGGCGCTGTTCCGGTTCAAGGTGTTTCATCGGGCGGGGAAAAAGTGCGAGCGGTGCGGTGGCGTGATTGAGAAGGCTACGATCTCTTCCAGACCGTTTTACTGGTGTCCAGGGTGCCAGATGTAAAAAAGCCGGGTGGCAGCTACGCCTTACCCGGCCTACGTTTCGCATTTATTTGTAGGCCCGGTAAGCGGTAGCGCCACCGGGCTTAACTTTTAGCGCTTCAGGTCAGACTTAAAATCACGCTGCTCGTAGCCGGTATACAGCTGACGAGGACGGGCGATCTTCATGCCTTCGCTGTGCATTTCGTTCCAGTGCGCAATCCAGCCTACGGTACGGGCCATCGCGAAGATGACGGTGAACATGGAAGACGGAATGCCCATCGCTTTCAGAATAATGCCAGAGTAGAAATCGACGTTCGGGTAGAGTTTCTTCTCGATGAAGTACGGGTCGTTCAGCGCGATGTGTTCCAGCTCCATCGCCACTTCCAGCAGGTCATCTTTGGTACCCAGCTCTTTCAGCACTTCGTGGCAGGTCTCACGCATCACGGTGGCGCGTGGGTCGTAGTTTTTGTAAACACGGTGACCGAAGCCCATCAGGCGGAAGGAGTCATTCTTGTCTTTCGCGCGACGCACGAACTCAGGAATATGCTCAACGGTGCTGATCTCTTCCAGCATCTTCAGTGCCGCTTCGTTCGCGCCGCCGTGCGCCGGTCCCCACAGGGAGGCGATGCCCGCAGCGATACAGGCGAACGGGTTCGCGCCTGAAGAGCCTGCGGTACGAACGGTTGAGGTCGAGGCGTTCTGTTCGTGGTCAGCGTGCAGGATCAGAATACGGTCCATCGCGCGTTCCAGAACCGGGTTCACTTCGTACTCTTCGCACGGCGTGGAGAACATCATGCGCAGGAAGTTACCCGCGTAGGAGAGGTCGTTACGCGGATACACAAACGGCTGACCGATGGAGTATTTGTAACACATCGCAGCCATGGTCGGCATTTTGGACAGCAGACGATAAGCGGCGATTTCACGGTGACGCGGATTATTTACGTCAAGGGAGTCGTGGTAGAACGCTGCCAGCGCACCGGTAATCCCGCACATCACCGCCATTGGGTGAGAGTCACGACGGAACGCATGGAACAGACGGGTAATCTGCTCATGGATCATGGTGTGACGGGTCACGGTGGTTTTAAATTCATCGAACTGGGCCTGCGTCGGTTTTTCGCCGTTCAGCAGGATGTAGCACACTTCCAGGTAGTTGGATTCGGTGGCTAACTGATCGATAGGGAAGCCGCGATGGAGCAGGATACCTTCGTCACCGTCAATGAAGGTGATTTTGGATTCGCAAGATGCGGTAGAGGTAAATCCAGGGTCAAAGGTAAACATCCCTTTGGAACCCAGCGTACGGATATCAATAACATCCTGACCGAGCGTGCCTTTTAGCACATCCAGTTCAATAGCAGTGTCACCATTTAGGGTGAGCGTTGCCTTTGTATCAGCCATTTACGGTCTCCTTAGCGCCTTATGCTTAAGACTGCGCTTTACCGGATTTGCTTTCAGCTGTTAATCACCGTTACCAGATTGTTATTTGGCTTACCGCTCAGCTCACGAGGACAAACCAGGGTACAGAGCTATGGCGCCTTGCAGGTAAACGAATGAAATATCAGTGAAACAACAGCAAATCAGCGTTTTTGCAGTCCGAATTATTCAAACCTGTATATCACTAATAACTGTCCTGATAACTTCGGTCAATACCATCACACTGTTACATAACTATTTGTCAGGTGAAAGAGAGACCTCATAACTTTTGCGCATTATATGCCTTTTCTGATGACGTTTGTAACAATATTGTTTAACATTTGTCAAATCAGATGATTAAAAATTAAAAAGATGTTGTTATCGTGACCCTGATCACTGTTCCAGAGAAAACCCGACAAACTGTATGTAGGTTAATTGTAATGATTTTGTGAACGGCCTATACTGCCGCCAGGTCTCCGGAACACCCTGCAATCCCGAGCCACCCAGCGTTGTAATGTGTCGTTTAAGCATCTGGAAGCACTGTTTTGCATGACGCGCAGTTATAGAAAAGGAACGCTGTCTGACCCGCATCGCAGTCCGGAGGAAGGAAACAATAAGAACAGCATGTGGGCGTTATTCATGATAAGAAATGTGAAAAAACAAAGACCTGTCAATCTGGATCTCAAAACGATCCGGTTCCCCGTAACAGCAATAGCGTCCATTCTGCACCGTGTTTCTGGTGTGATTACGTTTGTGGCGGTCGGTATTCTGCTGTGGTTACTGGGCACCAGCCTCTCTTCCCCTGAAGGATTCCTCCAGGCCTCAGCCATCATGAACAGCTTCTTCGTGAAATTCATCATGTGGGGCATTCTGACCGCACTGGCGTACCACGTTGTGGTGGGTGTTCGCCATATGCTGATGGACTTTGGCTACCTGGAAGAAACCTTCGAAGCCGGAAAACGCTCCGCTAACATTTCATTTGTGATTACAGTCGTGCTTTCACTTCTCGCAGGAGTTCTCGTATGGTAAGCAACGCCTCCGCATTAGGACGCAACGGCGTACATGACTTCATTCTGGTCCGTGCTACCGCCATCGTTCTCACCCTCTACATCATCTATATGATCGGTTTCTTCGCGACCAGCGGCACGCTGACGTGGGAAATCTGGAGTGGGTTCTTCGGATCCGCCTTCACCAAAGTGTTCACCCTGCTGGCCCTGTTCTCCATCCTTATTCATGCCTGGATTGGCATGTGGCAGGTGTTGACCGATTACGTTAAACCGCTGGCGATTCGCCTCCCACTGCAGCTGGCCATTGTCGTTGCACTGGTGGTTTACGTTATTTATGGATTCGTTGTGGTGTGGGGTGTGTAATGAAACTGCCAGTCAGAGAATTTGATGCTGTTGTGATTGGTGCCGGTGGCGCAGGTATGCGTGCCGCACTGCAAATTTCCCAGAGCGGCCAGAGCTGTGCGCTGCTCTCTAAAGTTTTCCCGACCCGTTCCCACACTGTGTCCGCGCAGGGCGGTATCACCGTTGCGCTGGGTAACTCCCATGAAGATAACTGGGAATGGCACATGTATGACACGGTAAAAGGTTCCGATTACATCGGCGACCAGGATGCCATCGAATATATGTGTAAAACCGGCCCGGAAGCGATTCTGGAGCTGGACCATATGGGTCTGCCGTTCTCCCGTCTGGAAAATGGCACCATCTATCAGCGTCCGTTTGGCGGCCAGTCGAAAAACTTCGGCGGCGAGCAGGCGGCACGCACCGCGGCGGCGGCTGACCGTACCGGTCACGCGCTGCTGCACACCCTGTATCAGCAGAACCTGAAAAACCACACCACCATCTTCTCCGAGTGGTATGCGCTGGATCTGGTGAAAAACGCCGATGGCGCAATTGTTGGCTGTACCGCGCTGTGTATCGAAACCGGTGAAGTGGTTTACTTCAAAGCCCGCGCTACCGTGCTGGCGACTGGTGGTGCAGGCCGTATTTACCAGTCTACCACCAACGCCCACATCAACACCGGTGACGGTGTCGGTATGGCTATCCGCGCGGGCGTGCCGGTGCAGGATATGGAGATGTGGCAGTTCCACCCAACCGGTATCGCCGGTGCGGGCGTTCTGGTGACGGAAGGCTGCCGTGGTGAAGGTGGCTACCTGCTGAACAAACACGGCGAGCGCTTCATGGAGCGTTATGCCCCGAATGCGAAAGACCTGGCGGGTCGTGACGTGGTGGCGCGTTCCATTATGATCGAAATCCGTGAAGGCCGCGGCTGTGACGGCCCATGGGGTCCACACGCGAAGCTGAAACTCGACCATCTGGGTAAAGAAGTGCTGGAATCCCGTCTGCCGGGCATCCTGGAACTCTCCCGCACCTTCGCGCACGTCGATCCGGTGAAAGAGCCGATTCCGGTTATCCCAACCTGCCACTACATGATGGGCGGTATTCCGACCAAAGTGACCGGTCAGGCGCTGACCGTGAACGAGCAGGGCGAAGACGTGGTCATTCCTGGCCTGTTCGCGGTGGGCGAAATTGCCTGCGTATCCGTACACGGGGCAAACCGTCTGGGCGGCAACTCGCTGCTGGATCTGGTGGTGTTTGGTCGTGCGGTGGGTCTGCATCTGCAGGAATCCATTGCCGAGCAGGGCGCGCTGCGTGACGCAACCGACGACGAAATTGATGCCTCTCTTGAACGCCTCAACCGCTGGAACGGCAACCGTAACGGCGAAGATCCGGTGGAAATCCGCAAAGCGCTGCAGGAATGCATGCAGCACAACTTCTCGGTATTCCGTGAAGGCGACGCGATGGCTAAAGGTCTTGAGCAGCTGAAAGCGATCCGCGAGCGTCTGAAAAATGCCCGTCTGGACGATACCTCCAGCGAGTTCAACACCCAGCGCGTTGAGTGCCTGGAGCTGGATAACCTGATGGAAACCGCGTTCGCGACCGCGATGTCGGCAAACTTCCGTACCGAAAGCCGTGGCGCGCATAGCCGCTTCGACTTCCCGGAGCGTGATGACGAAAACTGGCTGTGCCATTCCCTGTATCTGCCAGAGTCGGAAACCATGACGCGTCGTAGTGTCAACATGGAACCGAAACTGCGTCCGGCGTTCCCGCCGAAGATTCGTACTTACTAATGCGGAGACAGGATAATGAAACTCGAATTCTCAGTTTATCGTTATAACCCGGATGTAGACGACGCTCCGCGCATGCAGGACTACACCCTGGAAGCGGAAGAAGGTCGTGACATGATGCTGCTGGATGCCTTAATCCAGCTGAAAGAAAAAGATCCAACCCTGTCGTTCCGCCGCTCCTGCCGTGAAGGGGTGTGTGGCTCTGACGGTGTGAACATGAACGGCAAAAATGGCCTGGCCTGCATCACGCCAATTTCAGCGTTGCAGCGTCCTGGTCAGAAAATTGTTATCCGTCCTCTGCCAGGCCTGCCGGTCGTGCGTGATTTGGTGGTAGACATGGGGCAATTCTATGCACAATATGAGAAGATTAAGCCTTACTTATTGAATAATGGGCAAAATCCACCCGCTCGCGAGCACTTACAGTCTCCTGAGCAGCGTGAAAAACTCGATGGTCTGTACGAGTGTATTCTCTGCGCATGCTGTTCTACGTCCTGCCCGTCGTTCTGGTGGAACCCGGACAAGTTTATCGGCCCGGCCGGTCTGCTGGCTGCCTATCGCTTCCTGATCGATAGCCGCGACACCGAAACCGACAGCCGTCTGGAAGGACTGAGTGACGCTTTCAGCGTATTCCGCTGCCATAGCATCATGAACTGCGTCAGTGTGTGTCCGAAGGGGCTGAACCCGACGCGCGCCATCGGCCATATTAAGTCGATGCTGCTGCAGCGTAGTGCGTAAGTAAATTTGCCGGATGGCGCTGCGCTTATCCGGCCTACGAAACTGTAGGCCCGGTGAGCGTAGTGCCACCGGGCAAAATGCAGAAACCTTTAAAAACTGCCCTGTACTACCCTGAAGTCCAGACAGTTTCTAAAGGTTCCTTCGCGGGCCACAAAGAGCTCGCAGGTGAACCCCGGCACGTACACGTGGTGTGCGTGGTAGTTTCTACGGCGAAAGTAAGCATAAAAATGCTTAAGGGATCACGATGCAGAACGGCGCAATGAAAGCCTGGCTGGACTCTTCTTACCTCTCTGGTGCCAACCAGAGCTGGATAGAACAGCTCTATGAAGACTTCTTAACCGATCCTGACTCAGTGGACGCAAACTGGCGTTCCATGTTCCAGCAGTTGCCTGGTACAGGGGTCAAACCGGATCAATTCCATTCCAAAACACGTGATTATTTCCGTCGTCTGGCGAAGGATGCCTCACGTTACTCTTCTGCGATTTCCGACCCTGACACCAATGCGAAGCAGGTTAAAGTCCTGCAGCTTATCAACGCTTATCGCTTCCGTGGTCACCAGCATGCGAATCTCGATCCGCTGGGACTGTGGAAACAAGACCGTGTGGCCGATCTCGATCCGGCGTATCACGATCTGACCGAGGCCGATTTCCAGGAAAGCTTTAACGTAGGTTCCTTTGCCATCGGCAAAGACACGATGAAGCTGGGCGATCTGATTGACGCGCTCAAGCAAACCTACTGCGGCTCCATCGGCGCGGAATACATGCACATTACCTCTACCGAAGAGAAGCGCTGGATCCAGCAGCGCATCGAATCCGTAGCGGGCCACGCGACCTTCTCGGCTGACGAGAAAAAACGCTTCCTCAGCGAACTGACCGCAGCGGAAGGCCTTGAGCGCTATCTGGGCGCGAAGTTCCCGGGCGCAAAACGCTTCTCGCTGGAAGGCGGTGACGCCCTGGTGCCGATGCTGAAAGAGCTGATTCGTCACGCAGGCAAGAGCGGCACCCGTGAAGTGGTGCTGGGCATGGCACACCGTGGTCGTCTGAACGTACTGGTCAACGTGCTGGGTAAAAAACCGCAGGACCTGTTCGACGAATTCGCGGGCAAACATAAAGAACACCTCGGCACCGGCGACGTGAAGTACCACATGGGCTTCTCGTCTGATATCGAAACCGAAGGCGGTCTGGTTCACCTGGCGCTGGCGTTTAACCCGTCACACCTGGAAATCGTCAGCCCGGTGGTTATCGGTTCCGTGCGCGCGCGTCTGGATCGTCTGGACGAGCCAAGCAGCAATAAAGTTCTGCCAATCACCATCCACGGTGATGCGGCGGTCACAGGGCAGGGCGTGGTGCAGGAAACCCTGAACATGTCGAAAGCGCGTGGTTATGAAGTGGGCGGTACCGTTCGCATCGTAATCAACAACCAGGTGGGCTTCACCACCTCTAACCCGCTGGACGCGCGTTCTACCCCGTACTGCACCGACATCGGTAAGATGGTGCAGGCGCCGATCTTCCACGTTAACGCGGATGACCCGGAAGCCGTGGCTTTCGTTACCCGTCTGGCGCTGGACTTCCGTAACACCTTCAAACGCGATGTGTTCATTGACCTCTTCTGCTACCGCCGTCACGGCCACAACGAAGCGGATGAGCCAAGTGCAACCCAGCCGCTGATGTACCAGAAAATCAAAAAACACCCGACCCCGCGCAAAATCTATGCTGACAAGCTGGAGAGCGACAAAGTGGCGACGCTGGAAGATGCGACCGAAATGGTCAACCTTTACCGCGACGCACTGGATGCGGGTGAGTGCGTAGTGAAAGAGCTGCGCCCGATGAACATGCACTCCTTTACCTGGTCGCCGTACCTCAACCACGAGTGGGATGAGAGCTACCCGAACAAGGTGGAGATGAAGCGCCTGCAGGAGCTGGCTAAACGCATCAGCACCGTGCCGGACGCTATCGAGATGCAATCTCGCGTAGCGAAAATTTATGCTGACCGTCAGGCCATGGCGGCAGGCGAGAAGCTGTTCGACTGGGGCGGCGCGGAAACGCTGGCTTACGCGACGCTGGTTGACGAAGGTATTCCTGTGCGTCTGTCCGGTGAAGATGCGGGCCGTGGCACCTTCTTCCACCGTCACGCGGTCGTTCACAACCAGTCTAACGGTTCAACCTACACCCCGCTGCAGCACGTGCACAACGGTCAGGGCCAGTTCAAGGTCTGGGACTCCGTGCTGTCTGAAGAAGCGGTACTGGCTTTCGAGTACGGTTACGCCACGGCAGAACCGCGCACCCTGACCATCTGGGAAGCGCAGTTCGGCGACTTCGCCAACGGTGCGCAGGTGGTTATCGACCAGTTCATCTCCTCCGGCGAACAGAAATGGGGCCGTATGTGTGGCCTGGTGATGCTGCTGCCGCACGGCTATGAAGGCCAGGGTCCGGAGCACTCTTCCGCGCGTCTGGAACGTTATCTGCAGCTCTGCGCTGAGCAGAACATGCAGGTTTGCGTACCGTCCACCCCGGCGCAGGTTTACCACATGCTGCGTCGTCAGGCGCTGCGCGGTATGCGTCGTCCGCTGGTGGTCATGTCACCAAAATCCCTGCTGCGTCACCCGCTGGCGGTGTCCAGCCTGGAAGAGCTGGCGAACGGTACCTTCCTGCCAGCCATCGGTGAAATTGACGAGCTGGATCCGCAGGCCGTGAAGCGTGTGGTGATGTGTTCTGGTAAGGTTTATTACGACCTGCTGGAACAGCGCCGTAAGAACGATCAGAAAGATGTCGCCATCGTGCGTATCGAACAGCTTTATCCGTTCCCGCACCAGGCGGTGCAGGAAGCGCTGAAACCGTACGCTCACGTTCATGATTTTGTCTGGTGCCAGGAAGAGCCGCTCAACCAGGGCGCATGGTACTGCAGCCAGCATCATTTCCGTGAAGTGATTCCATTTGGGTCAGCCCTGCGCTATGCAGGTCGCCCGGCCTCCGCCTCTCCGGCGGTAGGGTATATGTCCGTTCACCAGAAGCAGCAACAAGATCTGGTCAATGACGCGCTGAACGTCGATTAATTAAAGGATACATAATGAGTAGCGTAGATATTCTTGTTCCCGACCTGCCTGAATCTGTAGCAGATGCGACCGTCGCTACCTGGCACAAAAAACCAGGCGATGCCGTTAAGCGCGATGAAGTGCTGGTAGAAATCGAAACTGACAAAGTGGTACTGGAAGTACCGGCTTCGGCGGATGGCGTTCTGGACGCGGTGCTGGAAGATGAAGGTACCACCGTCACCTCTCGTCAGATCCTGGGTCGCCTGCGTGAAGGCAACAGCGCGGGCAAAGAGTCCAGCGCGAAGTCTGAAGAGAAAGCCTCTACGCCGGCTCAGCGCCAGCAGGCTTCTCTGGAAGAGCAGTCTAACGACGCCCTCAGCCCGGCGATCCGTCGCCTGCTGGCGGAACACAGCCTTGACCCGGCAGCCATTAAAGGCACCGGTGTGGGCGGTCGTCTGACCCGCGAAGACATCGACAAGCATCTGGCGAAAGCGCCAGCTCAGGCAGAAGCGAAAGCCCCTGCGGCAGCACCGGCTGCACAGCCTGCGCTGGGCGCACGCAGCGAAAAACGCGTGCCAATGACCCGCCTGCGTAAGCGCGTGGCCGAGCGTCTGCTGGAAGCGAAAAACTCTACCGCGATGCTGACCACCTTCAACGAAGTAAACATGAAGCCAATCATGGACCTGCGTAAGCAGTACGGTGACGCGTTTGAAAAACGTCACGGTATCCGTCTGGGCTTTATGTCCTTCTACGTGAAGGCGGTAGTTGAAGCGCTGAAACGCTACCCGGAAGTGAACGCGTCCATCGATGGCGATGACGTGGTTTACCACAACTATTTCGACGTCAGCATGGCGGTTTCTACCCCACGTGGCCTGGTAACGCCGGTTCTGCGTGATGTGGATACCCTGGGTATGGCTGACATCGAGAAAAACATTAAAGAGCTGGCTGTGAAAGGCCGTGACGGCAAGCTGACCGTAGACGATCTGACCGGCGGTAACTTCACCATTACCAACGGCGGCGTATTCGGCTCGCTGATGTCTACCCCGATCATTAACCCGCCGCAGAGCGCGATCCTGGGTATGCATGCCATTAAAGATCGTCCTATGGCGGTAGACGGTAAAGTTGAGATCCTGCCGATGATGTACCTGGCACTCTCTTACGACCACCGCCTGATCGACGGCCGCGAGTCCGTGGGCTTCCTGGTTGCCATCAAAGAGCTGCTGGAAGATCCAACGCGTCTGCTGCTGGACGTCTAGTCACGATTTAGCATCACCTGCCCCGTGGACCGGCACACGCTGCGCCGGTCTACAGGTTTGAAGATAACGATTACCCTGAAGGATGGATAGAACACATGAACTTACATGAATATCAGGCCAAACAGCTGTTTGCCCGGTATGGCTTACCGGCACCGGTGGGTTATGCCTGTACTACCCCGCGTGAAGCAGAAGAAGCCGCATCTAAAATCGGTTCCGGCCCGTGGGTAGTTAAGTGTCAGGTTCACGCTGGTGGCCGTGGTAAAGCGGGCGGTGTGAAGGTTGTTAAGAGCAAAGAAGAGATTCGTGCGTTTGCTGAACATTGGCTCGGCAAGCGTCTGGTAACGTACCAGACAGATGCGAACGGCCAGCCGGTTAACCAGATCCTGGTGGAAGCGGCGACCGATATCGCGAAAGAGCTGTATCTGGGCGCGGTGGTTGACCGTAGCTCCCGTCGCGTGGTGTTCATGGCGTCTACCGAAGGCGGCGTGGAAATCGAAAAAGTGGCGGAAGAAACCCCACACCTGATCCACAAAGTGGCTATCGATCCGCTGGCGGGCCCAATGCCTTACCAGGGACGCGAGCTGGCGTTCAAACTGGGTCTGGAAGGTAAACTGGTTCAGCAGTTCACCAAGATCTTCATGGGTCTGGCGACCATCTTCCTGGAGCGCGATCTGGCGCTGATCGAGATCAACCCGCTGGTGATCACGACCCAGGGCGATCTGATCTGCCTCGACGGCAAGCTGGGTGCTGACGGCAACGCGCTGTTCCGCCAGCCGGATCTGCGCGAAATGCGCGACCAGTCTCAGGAAGACCCGCGTGAAGCGCAGGCGGCACAGTGGGAACTGAACTACGTGGCGCTGGACGGTAACATCGGTTGCATGGTTAACGGTGCGGGCCTGGCAATGGGCACCATGGACATCGTTAAGCTGCACGGCGGTGAGCCAGCAAACTTCCTCGACGTGGGCGGTGGCGCCACCAAAGAGCGCGTAACCGAAGCGTTCAAAATCATTCTCTCCGACGACAACGTGAAGGCCGTTCTGGTTAACATCTTCGGCGGTATCGTCCGTTGTGATCTGATCGCCGACGGTATCATCGGCGCGGTAGAAGAAGTAGGTGTTAACGTTCCGGTGGTTGTGCGTCTGGAAGGTAACAACGCTGAACTCGGCGCGAAAAAACTGGCTGACAGCGGCCTGAATATTATTGCAGCGAAAAGTCTGACGGATGCAGCTCAGCAGGTTGTTGCCGCAGTGGAGGGGAAATAATGTCAGTTTTAATTAATAAAGATACCAAGGTTATCTGCCAGGGCTTCACCGGTAGCCAGGGGACTTTCCACTCCGAACAGGCGATTGCCTACGGCACGCAGATGGTTGGCGGCGTAACGCCAGGTAAAGGTGGCACTACCCACCTGGGCCTGCCGGTGTTCAACACCGTGCGTGAAGCCGTAGAAACGACGGGCGCAACCGCGACCGTGATCTACGTTCCGGCACCGTTCTGCAAAGATTCTATTCTGGAAGCGATCGACGCAGGCATCAAACTCATCATCACCATCACTGAAGGCATCCCGACGCTGGATATGCTGACCGTGAAGGTGAAGCTGGATGAAGCTGGCGTGCGTATGATCGGCCCGAACTGCCCAGGCGTTATCACCCCGGGCGAATGCAAAATCGGCATCATGCCGGGCCACATTCACAAGCCGGGTAAAGTGGGCATCGTGTCCCGTTCCGGTACCCTGACCTATGAAGCGGTTAAGCAGACCACCGACTACGGTTTCGGCCAGTCCACCTGCGTGGGCATCGGCGGTGACCCAATCCCGGGTTCTAACTTCATCGACATCCTGAAGCTGTTCCAGGAAGATCCACAGACCGAAGCGATCGTGATGATCGGTGAGATCGGTGGTAGCGCGGAAGAAGAAGCCGCTGCTTACATCAAAGAACACGTGACCAAGCCAGTTGTGGGTTACATCGCGGGTGTGACTGCGCCGAAAGGCAAGCGTATGGGTCACGCAGGCGCGATCATCGCCGGTGGTAAAGGTACGGCTGATGAGAAATTCGCAGCGCTGGAAGCCGCAGGCGTGAAGACCGTTCGCAGCCTGGCGGATATCGGCGAAGCACTGAAATCCATCATTAAGTAAGTCCTCTCTGCTCCCCGGAAGGGGGGCGTTGCAGTATAAAAATGTCCGTTTCGACATGGTTGGCCGCTGTAAAGCGGCCTTTTTTATTGCCTGCGTCTGGCGACTAGCGTGAACTTGTAATCATCGGTATTGAACACGTTGCGGCTGTATTCAAATACCCGTCCGTCCTTCAGAAACCCGCGGGAGACTTTTTCCAGGATCGGCTTTGTCGGATCGAGCGACAGCGCGGCGATCGCCTCCTCTGACGGCATGATCGGCACCAGCTCCTGCTCGCTGCGATCGATAACCAGCTTTTTGATCTGCTCAACGTAGTGGTATTTCGAATTCTCCATCACTTCCCAGGTGAGATCGGGGAACAAGGCTAGCGGCATCCACGTTTCTTCCAGATTTACCGGTTTTTGTTTGATAAAGCGGACGCGTTTGACGTGCCAGATTTTATCGTCATGAGAGAGATTCAGCTTTTCGGCAAGTTTTGCATCGGCTTTCAGCACTTCGAAAATGCTCACCTCACTGTGGGTATCCACGTTCCGGTCCGCCAGTTTTTCGTAAAACCCGGTGAGCTGGTAAATATCGTAATTGACGCGCTCTTCTTTTACGTAGGTGCCGCTGCCCTGAATGCTCTCGACGATCTGCTCTTCCGTAAGCAGCTTCAGCGCCTGTCTCACCGTGACGCGACTCACGTTGAATGCCTCCTGAAGGCTGGATTCCGTCGGTAACGCATCGCCAGGCTTTAACTCTCCCGCACTGATTTTTTCGCGAAGCGCATCGGCTATTTGCCGGTACATCGGTTTGTTACCCATCGAATCTGCCTTTCTAATACCTTTTCATGGAATTATGCCTCCCACTTAAAATTTGTAAATAATACAACTTAAATACAAATTTGCGTTGTTAGTGAAAGTGATCACATAAATGTATTGTATGACCTGCCAAAATTGCCGCCAGACAATAACAACTTATGTGTGAGGATCTTATGAACCTGACGACTCTGACCCATACCAGTGCTGTCTGTGTGCAGGAGCACTATGTCAGCCGTGATGAGGCCATTCGCCAGCTTACAATGCGGCTGGTGGCGCTGGGCAAAATTACAGATGGCGATGCATTTTTGGCGGAGGTCTACCGTCGCGAATCGCAGGGGCCAACCGCCCTGGGTGAAGGGCTGGCTGTCCCGCATGGTAAATCGAACGCGGTGAACGAAGCGGCTTTTGCGGTTGCTACGCTGCGCGAACCGCTGGAGTGGGAGGGGGTGGACGGCCCTGAACGCGTAGAGCTGATCTTCCTGCTTGCCATCCCGCCAGCTGAAGCGGGATCCACGCATATCCAGGTGCTGACGGCGCTGACGTCTCGCCTTGCCGATGATGCCCTCCGGGGACGCGTTATGGCTGCCGAGACGGCAGAGGATCTGCTTGATGCGCTGAACGGTGTCTCGAAGGAAGACGAGGCTGATACGCCGGTGAATGCACCAACCGTCGTCTGTGTCACCGCCTGTCCTGCGGGGATCGCGCATACCTATATGGCCGCAGAGTACCTGGAGAAAGCGGGACGTAAGCTCGACGTCAACGTGGTGGTCGAAAAGCAGGGGGCGAACGGCATCGAAGGGCGAATTACTGCCCAGCAGTTGCAGGAGGCGAAAGCGTGTATTTTTGCCGCTGAAGTGGCGATCAAAGAGAGCGAGCGCTTTCAGGGGATCCCCGCCATTTCCGTGCCCGTTGCGGAACCCCTGCGTCATGCCGAAGCGTTGATTGAGCGCGCGCTGGCGCTAAAGCCTTCTACCCATGCGCGCCATGCGCAAGTTGATACCGAAACGAAAAAGTGCGTTAAAACTGAACTCAAGCAGGCGCTTCTCAGCGGCATCTCTTTTGCGGTGCCGCTGATCGTCGCCGGCGGTACGGTGCTGGCCGTATCGGTACTGCTGGCGCAAATCCTTGGCCTGCAGCACCTGTTTGACCAGGAAAACTCGTGGCTGTGGATGTACCGCAAGCTTGGCGGCGGCATGCTTGGCATTTTGATGGTGCCTGTCCTGTCGGCCTATACCGCCTACTCGCTGGCGGATAAACCTGCGCTGACGCCGGGCTTTGCGGCCGGTCTGGCTGCCAACATGATCGGCTCCGGTTTTCTTGGCGCTATCGTCGGCGGGCTGATCGCGGGCTATCTAATGCGCTGGGTGAAAAACCACATCCGGCTCAGTAGTCGCTACAACGGCTTTCTGACTTTTTATCTCTATCCGGTGATTGGCGTGCTGGGCGCGGGCAGCCTGATGCTGTTTGTGATTGGCGAACCGGTGGCCTGGCTCAATAACACGCTCACCGTCTGGCTTAACGGTCTGTCCGGCGCGAATGCGCTGCTTCTGGGGGCAATCCTCGGGTTTATGTGCTCATTCGATTTGGGTGGCCCGGTCAACAAAGCCTCTTACGCGTTCTGCCTGGGGGCGATGGCGAACGGGGTATACGGTCCCTATGCCATCTTTGCCTCCGTCAAAATGGTCTCAGCCTTCACCGTCACGGCGTCAACGATGCTGGCACCGAAGCTGTTTAAGTCGTTTGAAATTGAAACCGGCAAATCCACCTGGCTGCTCGGCCTTGCGGGCATTACCGAAGGGGCGATTCCGATGGCGATAGAAGATCCGCTTCGCGTTATTGGCTCATTTGTACTCGGATCCATGGTGACAGGCGCGGCTGTCGGTGCGATGGGGATCGGGTTGTCTACGCCGGGGGCCGGGATTTTCTCTCTTTTTTTACTACACGATGCCGGGTTGGGTGGTGTGGTTGCTGCGGCGGGCTGGTTTGGCGCGGCGCTGGTGGGTACCGCTATCTCCACCCTGGTTCTGCTGCTCTGGCGACGCCTGGCGGTAAAAAAGGGCAACTACGTCACTGAAGACGCCTTATCGTAAAAACGCAAAAACAGGAAACGAAGATGAAAGCTGTATCTCGCGTTCATATCACGCCGCATATGCACTGGGACCGTGAGTGGTACTTCACCACCGAAGAGTCGCGTATTCTTCTGGTCAATAATATGGAAGAGATCCTGACCCGGCTGGAGCAGGATGATGAGTACAAATACTATGTTCTCGATGGACAGACGGCTGTTCTGGAGGATTATTTTGCCGTTGTGCCCGAAAACCGCTCTCGCGTGAAGGCGCTTGTCGAGCGTGGAAAGCTGATTATCGGCCCCTGGTATACCCAGACCGATACCACGATCGTGAGCGGCGAGTCGATTGTCCGCAACCTGATGTACGGCATCCGGGATTGTATGGCCTTCGGCGAGCCGATGAAGATCGGCTATCTGCCGGATTCGTTTGGCATGTCCGGCCAGCTTCCGCATATCTATAACGGGTTTGGCATTACCCGCACGATGTTCTGGCGCGGTTGTTCTGAACGCCACGGGACCGATAAAACCGAATTTCTCTGGCAGAGCCAGGACGGCAGTGAAGTGACGGCACAGGTGCTGCCACTGGGCTACGCGATTGGTAAGTACTTACCGGAGGACGAAGCGGGGCTGCGAAAACGGCTCGACAGCTATTTCGAGGTTCTGGAAAAGGCGTCCGTCACCAAAGCGATTTTGCTGCCCAACGGACACGACCAGATGCCGCTGCAGCAGAACATTTTCGCGGTGATGGAGAAGCTGCGTGAAATCTATCCGCAGCGTCAATTTGTGATGAGCCGGTTTGAGGAGGTCTTTGATCGCATCGACGCGCACCGCGATGACCTGGCGACGTTAAAAGGTGAGTTTATCGACGGGAAATACATGCGCGTGCACCGGACCATCGGCTCCACGCGCATGGATATCAAAATCGCCCATGCGCGTATTGAGAACAAAATTGTCAATATCCTTGAGCCGCTGGCGACGCTTGCCTGGACGCTGGGCTTCGACTACCACCACGGCTTGCTGGAGAAAATGTGGAAAGAGATCCTCAAAAACCACGCTCACGACAGCATCGGCTGCTGCTGCAGCGACAAGGTGCATCGCGAGATTGTCTCCCGCTTCGAGCTGGCTGAGGACATGGCAGACAACCTGGCGCGTTTCTATATGCGCAAGATTGTCGACAACATGCCGCAAAGCGATGCCGATAAGCTGGTGATGTTCAACCTGATGCCCTGGCCGCGTGAAGAGGTGATGAACACCACGATTCGACTGCGCGCCAGCCAGTTCCGTCTGCGGGATGACAAAGGCAACGAGATCCCGTATTTCATCCGCAGCGCACGCGAGCTCGACCCGGGCCTCATTGACCGACAGATTGTTCACTACGGCAATTACGAACCGTTTATGGAGTTTGATATTCAGCTCAGCCAGATACTGCCGGCGATGGGCTACCGTACGCTGTTTATCGAACCTAACGTGGCCGGGAAGGTACTCTCTCCGGGGGAAAACACCGCATCCTTACTTGAAAACGCCTTCTGGCAGATTGACGTAAATGACGACGGTACGTTGCGCCTGCGCGACAAAGAAACCGGGCTTGTTTATGACCGCGTGCTGGAAATCGAAGAGAGCTCGGATGATGGCGACGAGTACGACTACTCGCCTTCGCGGGAAGAGTGGAGACTCACTTCCGCGCAGGGCGGGCATGAATGTGAGGTTACGCATGAAGGCTGGCAGAGCAGGGCGGTTATCCGCCATCGAATCGCCGTTCCGGCGAACCTGGCCGAACGCGCGGCGCGCCAGCGAAACGGCTATCTCGACGCTGAATTTGAGATTACGCTAAGCCATAACAGCAGACGCATTGACGTGGTGGTGTGCCTGGATAATCAGGCCGATGACCACCGCGTTCGCGTGCTGATCCCAACGCCGTTTATGACAGAGGAAGTGTTAGCGGATACGCAGTTTGGCTCGATCACTCGCCCGGTGCAGGACGCAGCGATGCAAAACTGGCAGGAGGAGGGGTGGAAAGAAGCGCCGGTTCCCGTCTGGAATTTACTGAACTACGCCGTCCTGCAGGAAAAACGAAACGGGCTTGCGCTATTTACCGAGGGGCTGCGTGAATTTGAAGTCGTGGGCGATGAACAAAAAGCATTTGCTCTGACCTTGCTGCGCGGCGTGGGGGTACTCGGCAAAGAAGATCTGCTCCTGCGCCCCGGCAGACCATCTGGTATCAAAATGCCGGTCCCGGACTCTCAGGTGCGTGGTCCGCTAAGCTGTCGCTTTAGCCTCTTCAGCTTCAGCGGCTCGCCGGAAAACGCGGGTGTCGCGCAGCAGGCTCAATCGTGGTTAACGCCGGTGCAGTGTTATAACAAGATCCCCTGGGATGCAATGAAGTTGAATCGCGCGTCGTTGACCACGCCGGAAAGCTACAGCCTGTTAGCGCTTTCGCCAACGGGATGCGTACTCAGTGCGATCAAAAAAGCGGAAGATCGTGATGAGCTCATTCTTCGTCTGTTCAATCCTTCACAGTCCAGCGCATGTGATGCGACGCTATCCGTCAATCCGGCGGTGAAGCGGTGCTGCGAAACGGACATGAATGAACGGCTGATGGACCACGGTGAAGACGAAGGGATTGTCGGGGCGTTCAGACCGGGACAGTCGCGAACCTTTAGCCTTCTTCTTGCCTGAGAATCGCTGATATCATTAAAAGGCTGCACTGTTTGCGGCCTTTTTCATTAAATAGTCACTCCGCGGTGTTAAGTTATGGGGTGACAAAAGTAAAATAAATGTAATTACGAAGGGTTGCATAAATGCCGTGGAAAAATAACCCGGCCCGACTATGCTTTATTGTTTGCCGCGCATCGAAATGAGGCTTTTGTTTCGCGTTAATTAAAATCACTTCTGTTTATATTTTTTTCCGTCTTCGATAACCAATCACATCTTAGCATGCACATATCATTAACATGGTTTTTACCATTCTTACCACGATTAAACATAGTTAACATCAAGGTTTGTTTTTGATTTAAATCAAAGTTTAATCCTTGGAAAAAGGTGCTGAAAAGCGCTAAATTGTCCCCGATCAAAATGGCCGAAAAGTGGTAATTTTGCTATAAATTGATCACCGTCGAAAAACGTAAATGTGACTCTATAAAAACCTGTTTATTGTAAGGGTTTTGCAGCGTATTATATTTGCGGGATCAATTTGAGTTTTTTATTAACGTATTTGTAACCTCACGTCATCGTTTTTATCCTCCTTCAGGGTAATAACGACGACAAGGATGCGAATAATTTGTATTGGGGCATGCGTGTGGATCGCTTTGATGGGGTTCACTCTCGGAGTCTTCATGCGATGAGCAAGGAGTCATAATGTTAGATATAGTCGAACTGTCGCGCTTACAGTTTGCCTTGACCGCGATGTACCACTTCCTGTTTGTGCCACTGACGCTCGGTATGGCGTTCCTGCTGGCCATCATGGAAACGGTATACGTTCTCTCCGGCAAACAGATTTATAAAGATATGACCAAGTTCTGGGGCAAGTTGTTTGGTATCAACTTCGCACTGGGCGTGGCAACCGGTCTGACCATGGAGTTCCAGTTCGGGACTAACTGGTCTTACTATTCCCACTATGTCGGGGATATCTTCGGTGCGCCGCTGGCCATTGAAGGTCTGATGGCATTCTTCCTCGAATCCACCTTTGTAGGTCTGTTCTTCTTCGGTTGGGACCGTCTGGGTAAAGTCCAGCATATGGCGGTGACCTGGCTGGTGGCATTAGGTTCGAACCTGTCCGCGCTGTGGATCCTGGTCGCGAACGGTTGGATGCAGAACCCTATCGCGTCTGATTTCAACTTCGAAACCATGCGTATGGAGATGGTCAGCTTTGCCGAGCTGGTCCTGAACCCGGTTGCTCAGGTTAAATTCGTTCACACCGTCGCTTCTGGCTATGTGTGCGGCGCGATGTTTGTACTGGGCATCAGTTCTTACTATATGCTGCGCGGTCGTGACTTCGCGTTTGCTAAGCGCTCCTTTGCTATCGCTGCAAGCTTCGGTATGGCTGCTATCCTCTCCGTTATCGTTCTGGGTGATGAATCCGGTTACGAAATGGGTGACGTGCAGAAAACCAAACTGGCCGCCATCGAAGCCGAATGGGAAACCCAGCCGGCGCCTGCTGCCTTTACGCTGTTCGGTATTCCGGATCAGGACGCGCAGGAAAACCGCTTCGCCATTCAAATCCCTTACGCGCTGGGTATCATCGCCACCCGTTCTGTTGATAAGCAGGTGACAGGTCTGAAAGAGCTGATGGTGCAGCACGAAGAGCGTATCCGTAACGGTATGAAAGCCTACTCGCTGCTGGAACAGCTGCGTGCCGGTTCTACCGACCAGGCCGTTCGCGACCAGTTTAACGACGTGAAGAAAGATCTGGGTTACGGTCTGCTGCTGAAGCGTTATACCCCGAACGTGTCTGATGCGACGGAAGCGCAGATCCAGATGGCAACCAAAGACTCGATTCCACGCGTTGCGCCACTGTACTTCGCATTCCGTATCATGGTGGGCTGCGGCATCATCATGCTGCTGATCATTGCGGCGTCCTTCTGGTCCGTGATTCGCAACCGTATCGGCGAGAAAAAATGGCTGCTGCGCACTGCGCTGTACGGTATTCCACTGCCGTGGATCGCAATTGAATCCGGCTGGTTTGTGGCGGAGTATGGCCGTCAGCCATGGGCGATCGGTGAGGTGCTGCCAACGGCGGTAGCGAACTCGTCCCTGACCGCAGGCGACCTGATCTTCTCCATGCTGCTGATTTGTGGTCTGTACACCCTGTTCCTGGTGGCTGAACTGTTCCTGATGTTCAAGTTCGCGCGCCTTGGCCCAAGCAGCCTGAAAACCGGTCGCTATCACTACGAGCAGTCCACTGCGACTACTCAGCCGGCACGCTAAGACAGGAGTCATCAAATGATCGATTATGAAGTATTGCGTTTTATCTGGTGGCTGCTGGTTGGCGTTCTGCTGATCGGTTTCGCCGTCACGGATGGTTTCGACATGGGGGTGGGGATGCTCACCCGTTTCCTCGGTCGTAATGACACCGAGCGTCGAATCATGATCAACTCCATCGCCCCGCACTGGGACGGTAACCAGGTGTGGCTGATCACCGCAGGCGGCGCGCTGTTCGCTGCCTGGCCGATGGTCTACGCGGCTGCGTTCTCCGGTTTCTATGTGGCGATGATTCTGGTGCTGGCCTCTTTATTCTTCCGTCCGGTCGGTTTCGACTACCGTTCCAAGATTGAAGATACCCGCTGGCGCAATATGTGGGACTGGGGCATCTTCATCGGTAGCTTCGTTC
Source organism: Enterobacter sp. ku-bf2 (assembly GCF_001742765.1). NCBI lineage: Bacteria > Pseudomonadati > Pseudomonadota > Gammaproteobacteria > Enterobacterales > Enterobacteriaceae > Enterobacter > Enterobacter sp. ku-bf2. The sequence goes on along the minus strand of NZ_MDVW01000001.1, from coordinate 1,680,244 downwards.
CACCGCTGGTGATCGGCGTGGCGTTCGGTAACCTGCTGCAGGGCGTGCCGTTCCACCTGGACGAATACATGCGTCTTTATTACACCGGAAACTTCTTCCAGCTGCTGAATCCGTTTGGTCTGCTGGCCGGTGTCGTGAGCGTGGCGATGATCATCACTCAGGGTGCAACCTATCTGCAGATGCGTACCGTGGGTGAGCTGCATCTGCGTTCCCGCGCGACGGCTCAGGTTGCTGCGCTGGTTACGCTGGTCTGCTTCGCGCTGGCCGGTGTGTGGGTGGTGTACGGCATTGATGGTTACGTGGTGACGTCTGCGATCAACCACACCGCACCGTCTAACCCGCTGACCAAAGAAGTGGCGCGTCAGGCGGGGGCATGGCTGGTGAACTTCAACAATACCCCTGTGCTGTGGGCGATCCCGGCGCTGGGCGTGCTGCTGCCGCTGCTGACCGTGCTGACGTCTCGTCTGGAAAAAGGCGCGCTGGCGTTCGTGTTCTCTTCACTGACCCTGGCATGCATTATCCTGACGGCGGGTATTGCGATGTTCCCATTCGTCATGCCATCCAGCACCATGCTGAATGCTAGCCTGACCATGTGGGATGCAACGTCCAGCCATATGACGCTGAACCTGATGACGTATGTTGCATGCGTGTTCGTTCCGATCGTTCTGGCCTACACCATCTGGTGTTACTGGAAAATGTTCGGTCGTATCACGAAAGAACATATTGAAAGCAATACCCACTCTATGTACTAAGTAAGGAGCTGAATATGTGGTATTTCGCATGGATTTTAGGGACGCTTCTTGCCTGTGCATTTGGTGTCATCACTGCCCTGGCGCTTGAGCATGTAGAAGCGACCAAAGCGGGTGAAGAAAAACACTGATGAATATTATCGCGAAACTTTACGCGGTAATGGACAAGCGCCCGTTACGGGCGCTTTCTTTAGTGATGGCATTACTGCTGGCAGGTTGTATCTTCTGGGACCCTTCGCGCTTTGCAGCGAAAACCAGCGAGCTTGAAATCTGGCACGGCTTCCTCATTATGTGGGCGGTGTGCGCAGGTGTGATCCACGGCGTGGGCTTTCGTCCGAAAGCCGTTCACTGGCAGGGAATTTTCTGCCCGCTGATTGCCGATCTGGTGCTACTCGCCGGTTTGATTTTCTTCTTCTTCTGAATAAGAAATGTCCGTTAACGTTATGGGCTTACCCGAGCCCATAAAAATTTACTCTCCGTTTACTTTCCCCCATTCCAAAGCATCTTTCCCGCGCGTATAGTAGCGAAGTTTAAAAGCTCTAACTTTTGTTGCATTACTGGGATGTAAAGTGAATACAACGCTGTTTCGATGGCCGGTTCGTGTCTATTACGAAGATACCGATGCCGGTGGTGTGGTTTACCACGCCAGCTACGTTGCTTTTTATGAACGGGCACGCACAGAGATGCTGCGCCATCATCACTTTAGTCAACAGGTGCTGTTGGCTGAGCGAGTTGCCTTCGTGGTACGCAAGATGACGCTTGAGTATTTTGCGCCTGCCAGACTCGACGATATGCTCGAAGTCCAAACTGAAATTACATCAATGCGCGGGACCTCACTGGTTTTCACGCAGCGGATAGTCAACGCAGAGAACACCGTACTGAACTCAGCTGAAGTACTGATTGTTTGTGTTGATCCAACCATAATGAAGCCTCGTGCGCTTCCTAAGTCTATTGTCGCGGAGTTTAAGCAGTGACTGACATGAATATCCTTGATTTGTTCCTGAAGGCAAGCCTTCTGGTTAAACTTATCATGTTGATTTTGATTGGTTTTTCAATCGCATCCTGGGCCATCATCATCCAGAGAACGCGTATCCTCAATGCCGCCGGCCGTGAAGCTGAAGCGTTTGAAGATAAGTTCTGGTCGGGCATTGAGCTTTCTCGTCTGTACCAGGAGAGCCAGGGACGCCGTGAAAACCTGACCGGCTCCGAGCAAATTTTCTATAGCGGTTTCAAAGAGTTCGCCCGTCTGCATCGTGCAAACAATCATGCGCCGGAAGCGGTGGTGGAAGGTGCCTCGCGCGCGATGCGCATTTCCATGAACCGTGAGCTGGAAAACCTTGAAACGCATATTCCTTTCCTCGGTACTGTCGGTTCCATCAGCCCGTATATTGGTCTGTTTGGTACCGTGTGGGGGATCATGCACGCCTTTATCGCGCTGGGCGCGGTGAAGCAGGCGACGTTGCAGATGGTTGCACCGGGTATCGCTGAAGCACTGATTGCGACCGCTATCGGTCTGTTTGCGGCAATTCCGGCAGTTATGGCCTATAACCGTCTGAACCAGCGCGTGAACAAACTGGAACTGAACTACGACAACTTTATGGAAGAGTTCACTGCGATTCTGCACCGTCAGGCGTTTACCAGCACCGAGAGCAACAAGGGGTAAACCATGGCCAGATCGCGTGGACGAGGTCGTCGCGAGCTCAAGTCCGAAATCAATATCGTTCCACTGCTGGACGTCCTGCTGGTACTGCTGCTGATCTTCATGGCAACAGCGCCAATCATTACCCAGAGCGTGGAAGTGGATCTGCCGGATGCGACAGAATCACAGGCGGTGAGCACCAATGACGATCCTCCGGTTATCATTGAAGTTTCCGGCGTAGGGCAATACAGCGTCGTGGTAGAGAAGGATCGTATGGATCAGCTGCCACCTGAGCAGGTTATTGCCGAAGCGCAGCGTCGCCTGGAGTCAAATCCGAAAACGGTCTTCTTAATCGGTGGCGCGAAAGACGTACCCTACGATGAAATTATTAAAGCGCTGAACTTGCTACATAGTGCGGGTGTTAAGTCAGTTGGCTTAATGACCCAACCTATTTGATCATCCGCGTAGTTTTTGGGAACCGATAGTGTCAAAGGCAACCGAACAGAACGACAAGCTTAAGCGAGCGATAATCGTCTCCGCAGTGCTGCACGTGATTCTTTTTGCAGCGCTGATCTGGAGTTCGTTCGACGAGCATATTGATGCATCAGCCGGCGGCGGTGGAGGGTCTTCCATTGACGCCGTGATGGTGGATCCCGGTGCGGTAGTACAGAACTATAATCGCCAACAACAGCAGAAGGCGAGTGCAAAACGGGCTGAAGAGCAGCGTGAAAAACAGGCGCAACAGCAAGCGGAAGAACTGCGTGAAAAGCAGGCCGCAGAGCAGGAGCGTCTGAAGCAGCTTGAGAAAGAACGTTTGCAGGCGCAGGAAGCCGCGAAAGCGCAGGCAGAACAGCAGAAACAAGCCGAAGAGGCCGCGAAAAAAGCACAGGAACAGCAAAAGCAGGCGGAAGAGGCGGCAGCAAAAGCCGCAGCGGACGCGAAAGCACAGGCTGATGCCCAGGCGAAATTAGCGGCAGAAGCGGCGAAGAAAGCGGCTGCTGATGCCCAGAAGAAAGCGGAAGCCGAAGCCGCGAAGAAAGCCGCCGCTGATGCTCAGAAGAAAGCGGAAGCCGAAGCCGCGAAGAAAGCCGCAGCTGATGCTCAGAAGAAAGCAGAAGCGGAAGCCGCGAAGAAGGCCGCTCAGGAAGCAGAGAAGAAAGCTGCTGCCGAGGCCGCGAAGAAAGCGGCTGCTGCCGAGAAAGCCGCAGCAGAAAAAGCCGCGGCAGAAAAAGCGGCAGCCGCCGAAAAAGCCGCTGCTGACAAAAAAGCTGCAGCTGAGAAGGCCGCTGCCGATAAGAAAGCAGCTGCTGAAAAAGCGGCTGCTAAAAAGGCTGCCGCCGCTGAAAAAGCCGCTGCTGCCGCAGGGGTTGACGATCTGCTGGGCGATTTGAGCTCCGGTAAGAATGCGCCGAAAACGGGCGGTGGGGCGAAAGGAAACAACGCAGCGCCGACCGGAAGTGGTAACACTAAGAGTAACGGTGCGACAGGGGCTGAAATCAACGGTTATGCCGCGCAGATTAAATCCGCTATTGAAAGCCGATTCTATGATGCGTCTTCCTATACCGGTAAAACGTGTACGTTACGTATAAAACTGGCTCCGGATGGCATGCTGCTGGATATTAAGTCTGAAGGTGGCGACCCGGCTTTATGTACTGCGGCCCTGGCTGCAGCGCGTCAGGCGAAGATGCCTAAACCGCCTTCGCAGGCAGTCTACGAAGTCTTCAAAAATGCGCCGCTGGACTTCAAACCTTAAGTTACATTTTCCCCGTGCAAACGGGGAAAAATAGACCAGGTTTAGTCACAGGGTTCGGGTAGTTTTGTCTATTTGAGTTTGTTAACATTCTGCTAAATTATCGTGGGTAAGGTTACCCGGATAAGGGAGATATGATGAAGCAGGCATTACGTGTAGCATTTAGTTTTTTAATGCTGTGGGCAGCAGTACTGCACGCAGAAGTACGTATCGAGATCACCCAGGGGGTGGACTCGGCACGCCCAATCGGTGTTGTTCCGTTCCAGTGGGCCGGTCCTGGCGCTGCACCTGAAGATGCTGGTGGCATCGTGGCGGCTGACCTGCGTAACAGCGGTAAATTCAACCCGTTAGATCGTTCTCGTCTGCCTCAGCAGCCGGGTAGCGCGCAGGAAGTACAGCCTGCAGCATGGTCTGCACTGGGTATTGATGCCGTGGTTGTGGGTCAGGTTACCCCTAATCCAGACGGTTCATACAACGTGGCCTGGCAGCTGGTGGATACCGGTGGTGCACCAGGTACCGTTCTGGCCCAGAACTCTTACAAGGTCACCAAGCAGTACCTGCGCTACGCGGCACACGCTGCCAGCGATGCGGTATTTGAAAAACTGACCGGCATTAAAGGTGCGTTCCGTACCCGTATCGCGTACGTGGTGCAGACCAACGGTGGTCAATTCCCGTATGAGCTGCGCGTATCTGATTACGATGGCTACAACCAGTTCCTGGTGAAACGCTCTTCGCAGCCACTGATGTCTCCAGCCTGGTCTCCGGACGGTTCTAAGCTGGCGTATGTCACCTTCGAAAGCGGCCGTTCTGCGCTGGTTATCCAGACGCTGGCAAACGGTGCGGTTCGTCAGGTGGCGTCTTTCCCACGTCACAACGGTGCGCCTTCGTTCTCTCCAGATGGCTCTAAACTGGCGTTTGCGTTGTCTAAAACCGGTAGCCTGAACCTGTACGTGATGGACATTGGCTCTGGCCAGATCCGTCAGGTGACCGACGGTCGCAGCAACAACACCGAACCTTCATGGTTCCCGGACAGTCAAAACCTGGCGTTTACCTCTGACCAGGCCGGCCGTCCACAAATCTATAAAGTCAACATCAACGGCGGTGCTCCGCAGCGTATTACCTGGGAAGGTTCACAGAACCAGAACTCAGACGTGAGCAGCGACGGTAAATTTATGGTAATGGTCAGCTCCAACGGCGGGCAGCAGCACATTGCCAAACAAGATCTGGTAGCGGGTGGCGTTCAAGTTCTGTCGTCAACGTTCCTGGATGAAACGCCAAGTCTGGCACCTAACGGCACGATGGTAATCTACAGCTCTTCTCAGGGGATGGGATCTGTGCTGAATCTGGTTTCTACAGATGGGCGTTTCAAAGCGCGTATTCCGGCTACTGATGGACAGGTAAAATCACCTGCCTGGTCGCCGTATCTGTAAATAATAATTAATTGATTACTAAAGGAATCATAGAAATGCAACTGAACAAAGTGCTGAAGGGGCTGATGATCGCTCTGCCTGTAATGGCAATCGCAGCGTGTTCTTCTAACAAGAACGCCAGCAATGACCAGAGCGGCGAAGGCATGATGGGTGCCGGCACCGGTATGGACGCGAACGGCAATGGCAACATGTCTTCTGAAGAGCAGGCGCGTCTTCAGATGCAGCAGCTGCAGCAGAACAACATCGTTTACTTCGATCTGGATAAATACGACATCCGTTCTGACTTCGCTGCGATGCTGGATGCGCACGCTAACTTCCTGCGTAGCAACCCATCTTACAAAGTCACCGTAGAAGGTCACGCGGACGAACGTGGTACTCCAGAGTACAACATCTCCCTGGGTGAACGTCGTGCTAACGCTGTTAAAATGTACCTGCAGGGTAAAGGCGTTTCTGCTGACCAGATCTCCATCGTTTCTTACGGTAAAGAAAAACCTGCAGTACTGGGTCACGACGAAGCGGCTTACTCCAAAAACCGTCGTGCCGTACTGGTTTACTAAGAGAATTGCATGAGCAGTAACTTCAGACATCATCTGTTGAGTCTGTCGTTACTGGTTGGAATAGCGGCCCCCTGGGCCGCTTTTGCTCAGGCACCAATCAGTAGTGTCGGCTCAGGCTCGGTAGAAGACCGGGTCACTCAACTCGAGCGTATTTCTAACGCTCACAGCCAGCTTTTAACCCAACTCCAGCAACAACTTTCCGATAACCAGAATGATATTGACTCTCTCCGCGGTCAGATTCAGGAAAGCCAGTATCAGCTTAACCAGGTTGTGGAACGTCAGAAGCAAATCTTGTTGCAGATCGATAGCCTGAGCAGTGGTGGTAGTGCAGCAGCACAGCCAGCCGCAGGCGATCAGAGTGGTGCGGCGACGTCTACGCCAGCGCCATCGGCTGATACGTCAGCCTCAACAGGCGCGCCTGTACAGAGCGGTGACGCGAATACGGACTACAATGCGGCCATTGCCCTGGTACAGGATCAATCTCGTCAGGATGACGCGATTGCTGCGTTTCAGAACTTTGTTAAGAAATACCCTGATTCCACTTATCAGCCAAATGCCAATTACTGGCTCGGTCAGTTGAATTACAACAAGGGTAAAAAGGACGATGCGGCGTTTTATTTTGCCTCAGTGGTGAAAAATTACCCAAAATCGCCGAAAGCGCCCGATGCGATGTATAAGGTTGGCGTGATCATGCAGGACAAAGGCGACACCGCGAAAGCCAAAGCGGTTTATCAGCAGGTGGTCGCAAAATTCCCGGGTACCGAAGGTGCTAAGCAGGCGCAAAAACGTCTGAATTCGATGGGATGATTATCGCATGACCAGAAATCGCGTTATTTCTGGTCGTGCAGCATGATTACTAAGCAGTTAAGTGATCTTCATCGAAATTTTTGTTGCGCAGAATTCTTAAATCAGTAATATATGCCGCCGTTGCCACGGGATATCAAACAACGTGAAAGCAGCATAAAAGTGGGTCGTTAGCTCAGTTGGTAGAGCAGTTGACTTTTAATCAATTGGTCGCAGGTTCGAATCCTGCACGACCCACCACTAAGTCAGGTGGAAGTAGTAGTAAAACGTGAAGGATAACGTTGCGTCAGCAACGGCCCGTAGGGCGAGGCGAAGCCGAGTCATCCTGCACGACCCACCACTTAACGCAGTTCCGGCAGTACAGAGTGGGTGATTAGCTCAGTTGGTAGAGCATCTCCTTTACACGGAGGGGGTCGGCGGTTCGAGCCCGTCATCACCCACCACTCGGGTCGTTAGCTCAGTTGGTAGAGCAGTTGACTTTTAATCAATTGGTCGCAGGTTCGAATCCTGCACGACCCACCACTTTAAAGTGGTACCGAGTAAAAATCTTCGAAGTCAGCACCCGAATGGGTCGTTAGCTCAGTTGGTAGAGCAGTTGACTTTTAATCAATTGGTCGCAGGTTCGAATCCTGCACGACCCACCACTTCGAAGAAAAAAATCCCGCAAGGGGTCGTTAGCTCAGTTGGTAGAGCAGTTGACTTTTAATCAATTGGTCGCAGGTTCGAATCCTGCACGACCCACCAGTGTAGAAAGGCGCCCTAAAGGCGCCTTTTTGCTATCTGCGGTACAACAAATGCTCCGCCCATCTATTCCCGGTGACTTTTCACGCCAGATTCGCTATCTTGTTTAGTATACAAAACACAATTGCCACGCGTTTTGCTATGTCAGGCAAATGAAAGGCAATATTGTTAAGCCCGTAAAACGAGAAGCCATAATGAGTGTGATGTTTGATCCTGAAGCCGCAATCTATCCGTTTCCGCCAAAGCCTGTCCCGCTGAGCCAGGACGAAAAGCAGTTCTACCGCGAGAAGATCAAACGTCTTCTTAAAGAGCGCGATGCGGTAATGGTGGCCCATTACTACACCGACCCGGAAATCCAGCAGCTGGCGGAAGAGACCGGCGGCTGCATTTCTGACTCACTGGAGATGGCGCGCTTCGGTGCACGACATCCCGCTTCCACGCTGCTGGTTGCCGGCGTGCGTTTTATGGGCGAGACGGCAAAGATTCTGAGCCCGGAAAAAACCATTCTGATGCCCACGCTTAACGCGGAGTGTTCCCTGGATCTGGGCTGTCCGATTGACGAATTCACGGCCTTCTGTGACGCTCACCCTGACCGGACCGTGGTGGTCTACGCTAACACCTCTGCGGCGGTAAAAGCGCGGGCTGACTGGGTGGTCACGTCGAGCATCGCCGTTGAGCTGATTGAACATCTGGACAGCCTGGGGGAGAAAATTATCTGGGCGCCTGACCGTCATCTCGGCAATTATGTTCAGAAGCAGACGGGGGCTGACGTTCTTTGCTGGCAGGGTGCCTGCATTGTGCATGATGAATTCAAAACTCAGGCGCTGGCGCGCATGAAGGCGCTTTATCCTGACGCCGCCATTCTTGTTCACCCCGAGTCACCGCAGTCAATTGTCGACATGGCGGATGCCGTGGGCTCAACCAGCCAGCTTATCAACGCGGCCAGGACGTTACCTCACAAGCAGCTCATTGTCGCGACCGATCGCGGTATCTTCTATAAGATGCAGCAGGCCGTGCCGGAGAAAGAGCTTCTTGAAGCACCAACGGCGGGCGAGGGCGCAACGTGCCGCAGCTGCGCGCATTGTCCCTGGATGGCGATGAACGGCCTGAAAGCAATTGCCGAAGGGTTAGAAACCGGTGGTGCGGCGCATGAAATCCATGTGGATGCCGCCCTGCGTGAAGGCGCGTTAATTCCGCTTAACCGCATGCTGGATTTTGCGGCTACACTACGTACTTAATTCAACTCGCCCCGGGGAAAAGATGGATTTTTTTAGCACACATAACATTCTGGTTCATATACCGATTGGTGCAGGTGGCTATGACCTGTCATGGATTGAGGCCGTTGGTACGCTGGCGGGCTTATTGTGTATCTGGTTGGCAAGCCTGGAGAAGATCAGTAACTACGTGTTCGGGCTGATTAACGTCACGCTGTTTGCGATTATCTTCTTCCAGATCCAGCTGTACGCCAGCCTGCTTTTACAGCTGTTCTTCTTTGCCGCCAATATTTACGGCTGGTATGCCTGGTCGCGTCAGAACAGCCAGCAGGAGGCCGAGCTGCAGATCCGCTGGCTGCCCCTGCCGAAAGCCATCGCCTGGTTCGTCGCCTGCGTGGTGGCCATTGGCTTAATGACCGTTTACATCAACCCGGTGTTTGCCTTTCTGACCCGCGTTGCCGTTTCGGTTATGTCCGGCATCGGCCTGAACGTAACGATGCCAGAACTCCAGCCGGATGCTTTCCCGTTCTGGGATTCCTGCATGATGGTGCTGTCGATTGCGGCAATGATTCTGATGACCCGTAAATACGTCGAGAACTGGCTGCTGTGGGTCATCATCAACGTGATCAGCGTGGCGATCTTCGCCCTGCAGGGCGTCTATGCCATGTCGCTGGAATATCTGCTGCTGACCTTCATCGCGCTGAACGGCAGCCGAATGTGGATTAACAGCGCGCGTGAGCGAGGCTCTCACGCGCTTTCCAGCTAGTGGTCATGATGATGTGAATGACCGGACCGCGCCTCGTTAAGGTGGCAGTCCGGTCCGCTACAGGGCTGATACTCCATCTGGACGGTAGCGTGGCTAATGTCGTAGTGGTGCTCCAGGAAGTGCTGGATGCGATCGAGCAGCGCATCGTGGTCGTGAGGTGGGATCACCTGGACATGTAGCGTCATGACCGGTTTCTCTCCCACCAGCCAGACGTGCACGTGATGGACATTACGGACTTCCGGGACAGTGCGGCGCAGGTTACGCTTCAGCTCATCAATGTCCATGGATGCTGGCGCCCCTTCAAGCAGTTCGTTCACGCTCTCCTTCAGCAGCCGCCAGGCGCTGCGCAAGACCAGACACGACACCAGCACGGACAGAATCGGATCGACAGGCGTCCAGCCGGTATAGAGGATCACCAGCGCGGCGACAATCGCCCCGACTGAACCGAGCAAATCCCCCAGCACATGCAGTGCCGCCGCGCGCACGTTGAGGTTCTTTTCCCCGCTCCCGCGGTGCAGGATCCAGAAGGCCAGAATATTCGCCAGCAACCCTGCCACGGCAATGACCATCATTGTCGCCCCGGCGATCGGCTGTGGATGCCGAAAGCGCTGTATGGCTTCCCAGACGATAAGCACGGTAATGACCACCAGCGCAATGGCGTTAACAAACGCGGCCAGGGTGGTCAGCCTCAGCCAGCCGAAGGTGTGGCGCGCATTCGGTGGGCGGCGCGCAAACTGCACGGCCAGCAGGGCGAAGAGCAGGGCGGCGGCATCGGTCAGCATATGTCCGGCATCGGCCAAAAGCGCCAGAGAGCCGGAAACCAGGCCGCCAATGACCTCGATAATCATAAACGTTGCCGTGACGCCAAAGGCCAGCATCAGTCGTTTAGCGTTGTCGTTGCCGGGTGCATGCGAGTGGGAATGGGAGTGCGCCATGTCTGCTTTCCTGAAGTGTTATTGTTTTTAGTGTAGCGTTTTTAATAGGTTACTCCAAAAAGAAAGGAGAGCCTGGGCTCTCCTTTTTCTGACGGTGCATACAAATTACTGTGTGGTACCATCCGTTTTGGTATTGGCGTCGTTACCCACTTTGTCGTTAGGGTCCGGGCATTTGCCGTCCTTACACATGGAGTTCTTGTGGACCTCGTCTGAACTCATATTGTCATGGTTCATGGTGCCGGAACCGCTACCGTCTGGATGCAGCATGGTGCCGCCCGTGTTGGTATTGCCGGTATTGATCTGGCCGTTGTCGACGTTATTCGGGGCAATATTCTGTTTTGCATCAGGTGCAGGCTGACCTGCCGCCGCAGCCGCATTCGCGTCACCGTTGCTCTCTGAGGTGCCCGTTTCGGCGGCCAGGACGCTGCCGCTTGCCAGGGTAAGGGTGGCGGTCAGGAAGAGGGTTGCCAGTTTTGTCATTTTCATCATGGTGCTCCTGTTCTTGTCGTTACGCTGGATAACATTCTCCAACAGTGCATCTTTTTTGAGGCGAAAGATTCCGCCTTACGGACTTACGTCAGTAGGGAATCGCGTTTAAGCGTTTAAAATTGGTTGTTACAGTTAAAAAGCTTAGGTTAGATCTCATTTTTCGCTATTTTGTGGCGATTTTTAGGCGAATTCCAGGAATTATCTGCGTGAAGTGTAAAACCGTGTTTACACTTCCTGGTCGACAAGATAGATTGAAAGGATTGCTTTCATTACTAAAGATATGGCAGAGCTGGAACGAAGATGAATTATCAGAACGACGATTTACGCATTAAAGAGATCAATGAGTTATTACCTCCTGTAGCACTCCTTGAGAAATTCCCCGCCACTGAAAATGCCGCAAACACGGTTTCTCATGCTCGTAAAGCGATCCATAAGATCCTGAAAGGTAATGACGATCGTCTTCTGGTGGTGATTGGCCCGTGCTCGATTCACGATCCTGCTGCCGCGAAAGAATACGCTGCCCGTTTGCTCACCCTGCGTGAAGAGCTGAAGGACGAGCTGGAAATCGTCATGCGCGTCTACTTTGAAAAACCGCGTACGACCGTGGGCTGGAAAGGGCTGATTAACGATCCGCACATGGATAACAGCTTCCAGATCAACGACGGTCTGCGCATTGCGCGCAAGCTGCTGCTGGAGATTAACGACAGCGGGCTGCCTGCGGCCGGTGAATTCCTGGACATGATTACGCCCCAGTATCTGGCAGACCTGATGAGCTGGGGGGCAATTGGTGCCCGCACTACTGAATCTCAGGTTCACCGCGAGCTGGCGTCCGGTCTCTCTTGTCCGGTGGGCTTCAAAAACGGCACTGACGGCACCATTAAGGTGGCTATCGACGCCATCAACGCAGCGGGCGCACCGCACTGCTTCCTGTCCGTGACCAAGTGGGGTCACTCTGCCATCGTTAACACCAGCGGTAACGGTGACTGCCATATCATTCTGCGCGGCGGCAAAGAGCCAAACTACAGCGCAAAACATGTGGCCGAAGTCAAAGTCGGGCTGGAAAAAGCCGGGCTGCCACCGCAGGTGATGATCGATTTCAGCCACGCCAACTCCAGCAAGCAGTTTAAAAAGCAGATGGAAGTGGGCGCAGATGTCTGTCAGCAGATTGCCGGCGGTGAGAAGGCGGTAATTGGGGTGATGATCGAAAGTCATCTGGTTGAAGGTAACCAGAACCTGGAAGGCAGCGAGCCGCTGGTGTACGGCAAGAGCGTGACCGATGCCTGTATCGGCTGGGACGATACCGACGCCATCCTGCGCCAGCTGGCTAACGCAGTAAAAGCGCGTCGCGGTTAATTCTGACGGCTCAAATAAAAAAGCGCGGATGGTTCCGCGCTTTTTTTATGGTCAGCGAAATTACTTCGCTTTACCCTGGTTCGCAACGGCCGCCGCTTTCGCTGCGATTTCGTCCGCATTACCCAGGTAGTAGTGTTTGATTGGCTTGAAGTTTTCGTCGAACTCATACACCAGCGGTACGCCAGTTGGGATGTTCAGTTCGAGAATTTCGTCTTCACCCATGTTGTCCAGGTATTTCACCAGCGCACGCAGGGAGTTACCGTGAGCCGCGATAATCACGCGCTCGCCGCTTTTCAGGCGTGGCAGAATGGTTTCGTTCCAGTAAGGCACAACGCGGTCGATGGTCAGCGCCAGGCTCTCGGTGGTTGGCAGCTCAGCGTCGGTCAGTTTTGCGTAACGCGGGTCGTGGCCTGGGTAGCGCTCGTCATCTTTGGTCAGCTCTGGTGGGGTGACCGCAAAGCCGCGACGCCACTGTTTAACCTGCTCGTCACCGTATTTCTCAGCGGTTTCCGCTTTGTTCAGGCCCTGCAGCGCACCGTAGTGACGCTCGTTCAGTTTCCAGGATTTCTCAACCGGCAGCCAGGCCTGGTCCAGTTCGTCCAGCACGTTCCACAGGGTGTGGATGGCACGTTTCAGCACAGAGGTGTAAGCAAAATCAAAGCTGAAGCCTTCTTCCTTCAGCAGTTTACCTGCTGCTTTTGCTTCGCTTACGCCTTTCTCGGACAGATCAACGTCGTACCAACCGGTAAAGCGGTTTTCGTTGTTCCACTGGCTTTCGCCGTGACGCACCAGAACCAGCTTAGTAATAGCCATCTCTTACTCCTCAAGCATTTTTAGAATGATAACAATTCTCATTATATTGCCGTGGCCGTGCCAGCAGCAACGCTTAACCCTAACCATAGCGAAAATAGTCTCTGAGTGTAAGATGCTTGTGAATCCAGGGTTATGATTTTGTCTGCGATCGGCGCTATTTTCAGCAAGGCGCGCAGAAAAAAGCCCTCCAGAGGGAGGGCTGAAGATTAATGTGGAATAAAATGATATTCCGTCACGCTAACGTACTCTTCACCCGGGCGCAGCACGCAGTCCGGCTGCGGCCATTCCGGATGATTCGGGCTGTCCGGCAGGAACTCGCTCTCCAGCGCCAGGCCTTGCCAGTCGCTGTACTCTTCGTGTTCGCGCGCCGTGGTGCCGCCGAGATAGTTACCTGAGTAAAACTGCAGGGCAGGAGCGGTGGTATAAACCGTCATCTGCAGCTTCTCATCCGCAGACCAGACCTGTGCGGCAGGTTGTTTCACATCACCTTTGGCCTGCAGCAGGAACGCGTGGTCGTATCCTTTCACCTTGCGCTGGTCGTCATCGCTCAGGAAATCCTGGGCGATCGTTTTCGCGCGGCGGAAATCAAAGCTGGTCCCGCTCACGTCCTTGAGCCCCTGATACGGAATGCCCATTTCGTCAACCGGCAGATACGCATCCGCCAGGATCTGCAGCTTGTGCTCACGCACGTCGCACTGGTTACCGTCCAGATTAAAGTACGCGTGATTGGTCAGGTTGACCGGACACGGCTTGTCGACCGTCGCACGGTATTCAATGGCAATACGGTTGTCGTCCGTCAAGGTAAAGCGCGCAGAGGCGATAAGGTTACCCGGGAAGCCCTGATCGCCATCCTGCGAATCCAGCGAGAACAGCACTTCGCCGTCGTTTTGCCGAACAATTTTCCAGCGGCGTTTATCAAAGCCTTCCGGGCCGCCGTGCAGCTGGTTTTCACCCTGGCTTGGAAGCAGGGTGTACTGCACGCCGTCGAGCTCAAAGCGGCTCTTCGCGATGCGGTTAGCATAGCGTCCTACGGATGCGCCCAGATAGGCGGACTGATTAACATACTGCTCGGGCGATGCGCAGCCGAGCAGGGTTTCGCGCACGCTGCCGTCCGGCATCGGTACGCGGGCTGAAAGCAGGGTTGCACCCCAGTCCATAAGCGTAACCACCATCCCCGCGCGGTTGCGCAGGGTTAACAGGCGATACGGCAGACCATCCGGTGCGAGGGTCGGTGTTTCGTTTAGCACTGTCCGGCTCCTTGTGATGCTTTGCAAACATAGAAGGTTTCTTTAATACCTGTTTTCGCTTCGTACTGCTTCGCCACGGCGTCCTGTACGGCAGGGACCAGCTCCTCAGGCACCAGCGCAACGATGCAGCCGCCAAAACCGCCGCCCGTCATGCGTACGCCGCCTTTGTCGCCAATGACCGCTTTGACAATCTCCACCAGGGTGTCGATTTGCGGAACGGTGATCTCGAAATCATCGCGCATGGAGGCGTGAGATTCTGCCATCAGCTCACCCATGCGTTTCAGGTCACCTTTCGCCAGTGCGGAGGCGGCTTCAACGGTACGGGCATTTTCCGTCAGCACGTGACGAACGCGTTTGGCGACAATCGGATCCAGCTCGTGCGCCACTTTGTTGAATTCATTGAGCGTCACGTCGCGCAGGGCGGGCTGCTGGAAGAAGCGGGCGCCGGTTTCGCACTGCTCGCGGCGGGTGTTGTACTCGCTGCCCACCAGCGTGCGCTTAAAGTTGCTGTTGACGATCACGACAGCCGCGCCTTTTGGCAGGGGAACGGCTTTGGTGCCAAGCGAGCGGCAGTCGATCAGCAGCGCGTGTTCTTTTTTGCCCAGCGCGGAGATCAGCTGGTCCATGATGCCGCAGTTGCAGCCCACGAACTGGTTTTCCGCTTCCTGACCGTTCAGGGCGATTTGTGCGCCATCCAGCGGTAAATGATAGAGCTGCTGGAACACGGTGCCCACGGCGACCTCCAGAGACGCAGAGGAGCTTAAGCCCGCCCCCTGCGGCACGTTGCCGCTGATGACCAAATCGGCGCCGCCGAAGTTTTTGTTACGCTTCTGCAGATGCTTCACCACGCCGCGCACGTAGTTAGACCACTGCTGGCTGTCGTGCGTCACAATCGGGGCATCGAGGGAAAACGCGTCCGTCTCATTGCCGTAATCCGCCGCAATCACGCGAACCTGGCGGTCGTCGCGCTTCGCGCAGCTGATGACCGTCTGGTAATCAATGGCGCACGGCAGCACAAAACCGTCGTTATAGTCGGTGTGTTCACCGATCAGGTTAACGCGTCCAGGCGCCTGAATTACGTGGGTGGCAGGGTAGCCAAATTTCTCAGCAAACAGGGATTGTGTTTTATCTTTCAGACTCATTTTTTAGACTCCTGATTCGCGATAGTGGACGTCGCTAACGGCACGCAGACGTTCTGCCGCCTGTTCCGCCGTCAGATCACGCTGGGTTTCCGCCAGCATTTCGTAGCCCACCATAAATTTACGTACCGTCGCAGAGCGCAGCAGCGGCGGATAGAAATGGGCATGCAGCTGCCAGTGCGGATTCTCTTCCCCGTTAAACGGTGCGCCGTGCCAGCCCATGGAGTACGGGAAGGAGCACTGGAACAGGTTGTCATAACGGCTGGTCAGTTTTTTCAGCGCGAGGGCAAGGTCGTCGCGCTGCGCGTCGCTGAGTTCGGTGATGCGCTGCACGTGTGCTTTCGGCAGCAGCAGCGTCTCAAACGGCCAGGCGGCCCAGTAAGGGACGACGGCCAGCCAGTGTTCGGTTTCCACCACGGTACGGCTGCCGTCGGCCAGCTCACGCTGTGCGTAATCCACCAGCATCGGCGAGCCGTTTTCCGCGTAATACGCTTTTTGCAGACGGTCTTCACGCTCGGCTTCGTTAGGCAGGAAGCTGTTCGCCCAGACCTGGCCATGCGGATGCGGGTTGGAGCAGCCCATTGCCGCACCTTTATTTTCAAACACCTGCACCCACGGGTAAGTTTGACCCAGCTCGGCAGTTTGCGCCTGCCAGGTGCTGACCACCTCTTTCAGTGCCTCAACGCTCAGCTCCGGCAGCGTTTTGCTGTGATCGGGAGAGAAGCAGATCACGCGGCTGGTACCGCGCGCGCTTTCACAGCGCATCAGCGGATCGTGGCTTTCCGGCGCGTCCGGCGTGTCGGTCATCAGGGCGGCAAAATCGTTGGTAAACACGAAGGTGCCTTTGTAGTCCGGGTTTTTATCCCCGGTCACGCGTGTGTTGCCCGGACAGAGGAAGCAGTCCGGGTCGTGCTGCGGTAAGGTCTGTTTTGCAGGCGTCTCCTGCGCCCCCTGCCAGGGGCGCTTGGCGCGATGCGGAGAAACTAAAATCCATTGCCCGCTTAACGGGTTAAAGCGACGATGCGGATGATCGACGGGATTAAATTGCGTCATGACGGATCCTTAGTCCGGATAGCCTTGCGGGTGGCGTGACTGCCAGTGCCAGGTATCGTGTGCCATTTCATCAAGCGTGCGCGTAACACGCCAGTTAAGCTCTTTGTCGGCTTTGGTGGCGTCGGCCCAGTAAGCAGGCAGATCGCCCTCACGACGCGGTGCGAAGTGGTAGTTCACCGGCTTGCCGCAGGCTTTGCTGAAGGCATTGACCACGTCCAGCACGCTGCTGCCGACCCCGGCGCCGAGGTTGTAAATATGCACGCCAGGTTTATCCGCCAGCTGCTGCATGGCGGCAACGTGGCCGTCTGCCAGATCCATCACATGGATATAGTCGCGCACGCCAGTGCCATCTTCGGTGGGGTAATCATTGCCAAAAATCGCCAGCGAATCGCGACGACCGACGGCAACCTGCGCGATATACGGCATCAGGTTGTTCGGAATGCCCTGCGGATCTTCACCCATATCGCCTGACGGATGGGCACCGACCGGATTGAAGTAGCGCAGCAGCGCGATGCTCCACTCCGGCTGGGCTTTTTGCAGGTCGGTCAGGATCTGCTCCACCATCAGCTTGCTTTTGCCGTACGGGCTCTGCGGCGTCCCGGTCGGGAAGCTTTCAACGTAAGGAATTTTGGGCTGATCGCCATAGACGGTGGCGGAAGAACTAAAGATGAAGTTTTTGACGTTAGCCGCACGCATGGCGGAGATGAGACGCAGGGTACCGTTGACGTTGTTGTCGTAATACTCGAGCGGTTTTGCAACGGACTCCCCGACGGCTTTCAGACCCGCGAAGTGGATCACCGCTTCAATGGCGTGGTCGTGAAGGATCTCGGTCATCAACGCTTCGTTGCGGATGTCGCCTTCCACGAAAGTCGGTTGTTTACCGCCAAGACGTTCAATCACAGGCAGCACGCTGCGCTTACTGTTGCACAGGTTGTCGAGAATGATGACGTCATGGCCGTTTTGCAGCAGCTGCACGCAGGTATGACTACCGATGTAACCGCTACCACCTGTTACCAGAACTCGCATATTTCGCTCCATTGGGCTTATGGTATGTAATAACCATAGCATAACAGAGACGCAAAAAGTGTGACATGGGATAAAATAGTGGAATCGTTTACACTGTTTTTAAAATCCGATTTTCAGCTGCCACGAGGCATTGTAGATCAACGGGATAGCAATGTATTAGTGCAGGTTATCTGAAAAACGGAGGGCGGTGCCCTCCGGGGGTCAATCGATTTTGCTTTGCAGATAACGATAGTGCTCACCATCCGGAACAAACTCCAGGCGATGCGTGATGCAGGAGGGGGCATCTTCGGCATGATGTGAAACAAACAGCAGCTGCGTTTCACCTTCGCTAATCAGCACGTCCACAAAGCGGCGGATAAGCTGTCGGTTCAACGGGTCGAGTCCCTGCAGCGGTTCGTCGAGGATCAGCAGCGTAGGGTGTTTCACCAGCGCGCGAACGATCAGTGCCAGACGCTGTTGCCCCCACGACAGGCTATGAAACGGCGCGTCAGCGACCCGGTTGTCCATGCCCAGGATATCCAGCCACTGCTGGGCCAGCTTGTGCTGTTTGTCCGACACCGCCTGATAAATGCCGATCGAGTCAAAATACCCGGAGAGGATCACGTTGCGTACCGTGGTACTGACCCGATAATCCAGATGCAGGCTGCTGCTGACATAGCCGATATGTTTTTTAATATCCCAGATGGTTTCGCCGCTGCCGCGACGCCGACCGAACAGCGTCAGATCGTTGCTATAGCCCTGCGGGTGATCGCCGGTGATCAGGCTCAGCAGCGTGGATTTCCCCGCGCCGTTGGGGCCGACAATCTGCCAGTGCTCGCCCGGATTGACCGTCCAGCTGAGGCGGTTAAGAATCGGGCGATCGTCATAAGCAACCATCCCGTCACGCAGCACGATGCGCGGCTGGTGGGGATCAAGCGCGTGGCGCGCCGACGGGGCGTCAGGTTCCGGAAGGGTAATACCGTCGAGCTGTTCGCTGTGGGCGAGCTGGGCAATCAGCGCCTGCTTAAGCAGCGCGGTTTTTTCGCCGGTCTCGGTCAGGTTACAGTCGGCCAGGACGCCCGCGTGCTGGATAAAGTCCGGAATTTCATCGAAGCGGTTAAGCACCAGCACGAGGGTATATCCCTGCTGATTAAGCGATGCCAGCAGGGACGCCAGCTGCGCCCGGGACTGCACGTCAAGACCGTCGAACGGTTCGTCCAGAATAAGCAGTTCAGGTTGGCTCATCAGCGCCTGACAAAGCAACGTTTTTCGCGTCTCGCCGGTCGAAAGGTATTTAAAGCGCCGGTCCAGCAGAGGGGTGATACCGAACTGTTCTGCCAGGCGCTCACAGCGGGCGGGGTCTTTCACCTCATCCTGTATAATTTCTGCGGTCGTGCGGCCGGTATCGTCTTCGCCAGGGCTGAGCAAATCGGTGTTGTTGCGCTGCCACTCGTCGCTGACCAGCTTTTGCAGTTGTTCAAACGACAGGCGCGTCAGACGCGTAAAGTCGCTCTGATATTCGCCCTTGAGGAGGTTGAGCTCTCCCGCCAGCGCACGGGCCAGCGCAGATTTACCGCTGCCGTTGGTGCCGACAAACGCCCAGCTTTCACCCGCGCGTAGTGTCAAATCAGCAATCGTCAGCGTTCGGGTATCGCTAAGACGAAACGTGCCTTGCGAAATATGCAATGATGACATGATTTATCCCTGTTTTTGCAGCAATAGATATCAGGGATACGCACTGTCGGTACGATTGTCAATGCGCTCAGCACAAAGTGGCGATAATCACCCGGTCCGCGTTGAAATACGCGGTGACGACAGCACCTTCTTCTAAGTCGTCCGACTCGCTGAGCGGTAGGGTCGCGCAAAGCGGTTGCCCGTCTGCCAGGGTCATGAGCACTTCGCACTGCGCCTGGCCGCGTTCGATGTGGCTGATTGTTCCCTGCAGCTGGTTATCTGCTGCCTTTGCCGCATCGGGATCGCGCGTGATAGTGACCCACGGCGCCTTCAGCAGCACCAACACCTCTTTGCCTTCATCCAGTTCAAGACGTTCCGCGCTTTGCGCCGTTATGGCGGCTTTCAGGCGGGTGGTGCCATCGGCAAGCAGGATCTCAATATGCTGCTGTATCTGCAGATTATCGCGTGCCGTCACCGTTCCAAACCACTGATTGCGGGCGCTGGTTTGTAGCGAGAAGCGGGAAATGGCGGCCAGCAGACTGTCCAGCGGCACGTTATCGTCATCGCTTAACACATCGAACGCTTTTTGCTGAATCTGGGCCAGCAGATCGTAAAGCTGAATAAGGCGCTGGCCATAACGCGTCACGATCGCACCGCCGCCACCTTTGCCGCCCGTGGCTCTGTCCACCAGCGGCTGTTCGCTCAGGGTGTTCATTTCGTTGATGGCGTCCCAGGCGCTTTTATAGCTGATGCCCGCGTTTTTCGCCCCCTGGCTAATCGAGCCTGTTTGTTCTATTTGTTTAAGCAGGGCGATACGTCGCGGATCGGCGAAAAGCTTTTGCTGAAGTCGGAGTGTGAGGAGAATTTCGGCCTGCATAACAGTGTCCTGGCAAAAAGGGTATTGTGACCCAAATGGTGCAGGGCGCAAAGGGTACCGCACAAAAGGGGATGTTTTTCTCAGTTGAAAGGATAGAATACGCTATTCACAATATCTGGAGAAAACCATGTTAGAGTTGTTGAAAAGTCTGGTATTCGCCGTGATCATGGTACCAGTAGTGATGGCCATCATCCTCGGTGCCATCTACGGCCTGGGTGAAGTGTTCAACGTCTTTTCGAACATTGGTCACAGAGACCAGGCTAAAAAGCAGCATTGATTCCTCCCAAAACGCCCGGCTTGCCCGGGCGTTTTGCTCTCAAGATTTTCCCGTTTTCGCCGATAATATTTAACGTATCACACCGGTTTACCTCTTCAGCGGTACGATTTAACGCTGGGATCTCCCTGATGTTACCGTTATATTAATGTGTATATAACGCTACTCACAGGAGTTAAAAATGGCACGTACCTGGGTACGCCTTTTCGCAGGGGCAACGCTGACGCTTTCACTTACCGGCCATGCGCTGGCGGACGACGGTAAAATCACGGTCTTTGCGGCGGCGTCGCTGACCAACGCGCTGCAGGATATCGCGGCGGCGTATAAAAAAGAGAAAAACGTCGAGGTGGTCTCCTCGTTTGCCTCTTCCTCGACGCTGGCGCGCCAGATAGAAGCGGGCGCACCAGCGGATCTGTTCATCTCGGCTGACCAGAAGTGGATGGATTACGCGGTGGAGAAGAAAGCGATTGATGCGGCAACCCGCGAAACGCTGCTGGGGAATAGCCTGGTTGTCGTGGCGCCAAAAGCCAGCGCCCAGGCTGACTTCACCATCAACAAAGAGACCCACTGGATAAGTCTGCTGAACGGCGGGCGTCTGGCGGTGGGCGATCCGGAGCACGTTCCGGCCGGGATCTACGCCAAAGAAGCGCTGCAAAAGCTGGGCGCGTGGGAGACATTGTCGCCGAAGCTGGCTCCGGCGGAAGATGTCCGCGGCGCGCTGGCGTTGGTGGAACGCAACGAAGCCCCGCTGGGCATTGTGTATGGCTCTGATGCCGTAGCCAGCAAGGGTGTGAAAGTGGTGGCAACGTTCCCGGAAGACTCCCACAAGAAAGTGGAATATCCTGTTGCGATTGTTGATGGACATAAAAATGCGACCGTGACGGCTTTCCGCGATTATCTGAAGGGGCCGGAAGCGTCCGCAATCTTTAAACGTTACGGATTTACGACTCACTGATGATATTGACCGATCCTGAATGGCAGGCTGTTCTGCTGAGCCTTAAAGTCTCTTCCCTGGCGGTTGCGCTGAGTTTGCCCTTTGGGATCTTCTTTGCCTGGTTACTGGTTCGCTGTCAGTTTCCCGGTAAAGCGCTGCTCGACAGCGTGCTTCATCTTCCGCTCGTGTTGCCGCCCGTGGTGGTTGGTTATCTGCTGCTGATTTCGATGGGGCGGCGCGGTTTTATCGGCGAGAAGCTCTACGACTGGTTTGGGCTGACGTTCGCTTTTAGCTGGCGCGGTGCGGTACTGGCGGCAGCGGTAATGTCTTTCCCGCTGATGGTGAGGGCGATCCGCCTCGCGCTGGAAGGCGTGGACATGAAGCTCGAGCAGGCGGCCCGCACGCTGGGCGCCGGGCGCTGGCGAGTCTTTTTCACCATCACGCTCCCCCTGACGTTACCCGGCATTATTGTCGGGACGGTACTGGCCTTCGCCCGCTCGCTGGGCGAGTTTGGCGCGACAATCACCTTTGTCTCGAACATTCCCGGCGAGACGCGAACCATTCCGTCGGCCATGTATACCCTGATTCAAACGCCGGGCGGAGAGGGCGCGGCGGCGCGGCTCTGTATTATCTCAATCGTATTAGCCCTTGTATCGCTGCTGGTGTCGGAATGGCTGGCGCGGCTCAGCCGTGAGCGGATGGGGAAATAAGCATGCTGGAACTGAATTTCTCCCAGACGCTGGGAAACCATACCCTGACGCTTAACGAGACGCTGCCTGCAAGCGGTATCACCGCCATTTTCGGCGTGTCGGGGGCGGGAAAAACATCGCTGATAAATGCCATCAGCGGCCTGACGCGCCCGCAGTCAGGACGGATTGTATTGAATAACCGCGTTCTGAATGACGTGGAAAACAAGGTGTATCTGTCGCCGGATAAACGCCGCATTGGTTATGTTTTCCAGGACGCACGCTTATTCCCACACTACAGCGTGCGCGGCAACCTGCGTTACGGCATGGCGAAAAGCATGGGCGGGCAGTTTGATAAGCTGGTGACGCTTTTAGGTATTGAGCCACTGCTTGACAGGCTGCCATCCTCGCTTTCCGGCGGAGAAAAACAGCGCGTGGCCATTGGCCGCGCGTTGCTGACCGCACCCGAACTGCTGCTGCTCGACGAACCGCTGGCCTCGCTGGATATTCCGCGCAAACGTGAGCTCCTGCCCTACCTGCAGCGCCTGACGCGGGAAATTAATATTCCAATGCTCTACGTCAGCCATTCGCTGGATGAGATCCTGCATCTGGCCGACAAAGTGCTGGTGCTGGAAGAGGGCAGCGTCAAGGCCTTCGGCAACCTGGAAGAGGTGTGGGGCAGCAGCGTAATGCACCCGTGGTTGCCCCGGGAACAGCAGAGCAGCATCCTGAAAGTGAGCGTGCTGGAACATCATCCGCACTACGCGATGACGGCGCTGGCGCTGGGCGATCAGCACCTGTGGGTCAATAAGATCGACAAGCCATTACAGTCCGCGCTGCGTATTCGTATTCAGGCATCTGACGTTTCGCTGGTGCTGCAGCCGCCGCTGCAAACCAGTATTCGAAATATCCTGCGCGCCAAAGTGGCGGAGTGTTTTGATGATAACGGCCAGGTGGAAGTGAAGCTCGAGGTGGGAAGCAGAACGCTCTGGGCACGCATCAGCCCGTGGGCCAGGGATGAGTTAGGGATCAAACCTGGCCTGTGGCTCTACGCGCAAATCAAGAGCGTCTCGATCACCGCCTGATTACAGCAGGTGGGTATAAATGTACTGCGCGATGCTGTCGGTGGTGTTGTCGCCAATCACCACGTTAGCGCGCGCTTTTACCGCGTCGTCGGCATTGCCCATCGCCACGCCCGTACCGACGGCTTCCAGCATGCTGATGTCGTTGTAGTTGTCGCCGAAGGCGATCGCGTCCTGCATTGACCAGCCCTGCGATTCTACATACTGCGTCAGACGCTTGCCTTTGCTGTTGCCTTTGCGGGCAATATCCACCTGATCGTGCCAGGACCATTCGCACTCCAGACCCAGCGTCTGTTCCACGTGTTTCGCGAAGGCATTCAGTTTGGTGGTGTCTTCATCCGTCAGGGCAAATTTCCAGATAGCCTCAACGTCCTGGGCTGCCTGACGCAGGGAAGATACCTGAGTAAAGACCGGACGCTGCGCTTCAGGCAGGGACAACGCCCAGTTGCTGGTGCGCACCACATGGCCGGTTGGGCGCTCGTACACCATCGCGTTATCCACGTACATCAGGCCGTGAATGGCATGCTCATCCAGCAGATCAATCAGTTGCAGCGCCTGGTGAACCGGCAGCGGGTCGGAGGCTAAAACCTTTTTTGCCTGATAATCATACAAATAAGTGCCATTACAACAAATTGCAGGTGTATCTAACGCCAGTGCCTGATAAAAAGGGTGAATGGCAACGTGATGTCGACCCGTTACGATAAGGAGTTGATATCCCGCTTCCTGTGCGCGTTTAAGCGCTTCCAGAGAAGAGGGGAGAAGGGTTTTTTGCGGCGTCAGTAAGGTACCGTCTAAATCCAGAGCAATCACACGCGAGGTCATTTGTTTTTCCGGGTTAATATTGAATTTACGTTTTGATGGGATGGTACACCGAGAGGCGAACGCTTCAAAACTCCTGTCGACAATTCAGCATTCACCGTCAAAAGTTAACTACTTTCATGCGCAGTGAGGAGTGAATATTCATGAAACAAACCGTTTATACCGCCAGTCCTGAAAGCCAGCAGATCCACGTCTGGCGTTTAAATACCGAAGGGACACTCACGCTGGTTCAGGTTGTTGATGTGCCAGGTCAGGTGCAACCGATGGTTATCAGCCCGGATAAACGTTTCTTGTACGTGGGTGTGCGCCCGGAGTTTCGCGTGCTGGCCTATCGCATCTCTCCGGACGACGGCGCGTTGACTTACACTGCCGAAGCCCCGTTGCCGGGCAGCCCAACCCATATCTCAACCGATCGTAAAGGCAACTTTGTCTTCAGCGGCTCTTATAACGCGGGTTGCGTCAGCGTAACCCGTCTTGAAGATGGCATTCCGGTCGAAACCGTGGATGTGGTGGAAGGGCTTGAAGGCTGCCACTCGGCGAATATCTCTCCGGATAACCGCACGCTGTGGGTGCCTGCGCTGAAGCAGGATCGTATCTGCCTGTTCACCCTGAGCGACGATGGTCACCTGGTGGCGCAGAATCCAGCTGAAGTCACGACGGTAGAAGGCGCAGGTCCGCGTCATATGGTCTTCCATCCGAACCAGCAGTACGCCTACGTGGTCAACGAACTGAACAGTTCTGTGGACGTATGGGAACTGAAAGATCCAAACGGTCAGATTGAGTGCGTGCAGACGCTGGACATGATGCCGTCTGATTTCTCCGACACCCGCTGGGCGGCAGATATCCACATTACGCCAGATGGCCGTCATCTGTACGCCTGTGACCGTACCTCCAGCCTGATTACCGTGTTTAGCGTTTCCGAAGACGGCAGCGTGCTGGCGGTTGAAGGTTTCCAGCCGACGGAAACCCAGCCGCGCGGCTTTAATATCGATCACAGCGGCAAATACCTGATTGCGGCGGGGCAGAAATCCCACCATATCGCGCTGTATGAAATTAAAGGCGAGCAGGGTCTGCTGGAAGAGAAAGGGCGCTACGCCGTAGGCCAGGGGCCGATGTGGGTGGTGGTTAACGCTCACTAAGCGGCTTAAAACAAAAAACCTCGCGAATGCGAGGTTTTTTTATGGCCGGTGGCACTGCGTTTACCGGGCCTACATAACCTGTAGGCCGGGTAAGGCGAAGCCGCCACCCGGCAAAAGGACTGCTTACTGCTTCGGCTCAGCAACCACTTTGCTACCCAGACCGCGGTTGTTGTACTCCCACATGCGGTTGAAGTTAGCGTCGTTCAGGTTACGCTGCACGTTCCCTTTATCGTCCACCGCACCGGTATTGCCGGAGAACGGACGTTTGGAGATCGCCGCATCCGCCCACGGTTTCGCCATGTTGAAGCCTTCGTTGATCACGCTGTCGCGGATCACAACCTGACCGTTGGTCGCAGCGTCCACGTCCAGGGAGCGTCCCAGCTGCGCCACGCCGTCACCGGCAGCGTTAAAGCGGCTGTTCACGGCCAGGAAGCCGAAGAAGAGGTTCGACTGGGTTGCCGGAGCAAACACGTAACCTTCCTGCTGAGTACGTGAGTTCACCACGCGGAAATCGGTGTTATCAAATACCACCGCGCCGCGGCCGGACACCAGATCCACATCACCTTCAACGTAGCTGTTGGTCACCAGCGTACGGGTCAGACGATTATTCTGCAGCGTGTTCTGTACACCGCTGTTGGTCACGAAGAAAGTGTTCTGACGACCCAGAATGTTGACGTTGTTAATCTGCACCTTATCGCCATCGCTGCGCAGCGCGACGGCCTGGTGGTTACCGGCGTCAACGCTGTCACCCAGGGTATTCTGGATGGTAAGGTTCTGCAGCTGCAGACCGTTATTCTGGGACCAGAACACCGCAGAGCACATCACGCCAATGGTGGCGGCACGCTTGCTCTGGCAGTTATCAAACATGTACCACGCCGGTTTACCCGGCATATATTTACCGGCCGGGTTCACAAGGTGACGCCAGGTGTTGCTGTCGATTTCGGAATCAATCGCCAGGCCAATTTTTACGTCGATCGCTTTTTCGCCCAGACCGTAAAGCGTAATGCTGCCCGGTGCCGCCGGAACATACACGGTGCCTTCATATTCACCTGGCAGGATCGCAATGTACTGGCGAGACGCGCTGTGTTTCGTGATGGCAGCATCTACCGCAGCCTGAATCGAGGTATGCGTTACGCCCTGCGCTCCCGCCGGGCCAACCACGAAGTCAGGCTGTTTCGGCAGGTTAATCGAGGACGGGGTCCACGGCGCAGCGTTAGGATCCATCGACGAGAAGTAGTGCGCACGGTCGAAGTTCTTCGCTTCATCAGCAGACAAAATCGGGCGGGAGGCCGTACCGGGCGCGACCTGCTCAGAAGGCCGCTGATCCGGTGGGGTTGAACTGCATGCGGATAATGTCACGCCAAAGGCGAGTGCTAACGCCAGACGGGAAATCCTGGAAATGTTCAAGGTGAAGCTCCTGGGTATGCAAGTCTTTACGGGATAGACGAAATAGCCTGCTTTTTTATACTAAGTTGAGCGAAACGGGAAGATAAAAAGGGTAAAAGTTGCATTTTTAGCCCAGGGACGGCGGGTAAGTGATCACAAATAAATAACATTTTCCGCAAAGTCGGTTGACAGCAGACAATAGATGAAAATAAATGTCTATACAACCTATGACAAGTGGAATGCCCATGCAGCAGATTCATCCCGACGATGTGATATGGCGAAATGCGCGACTGGCTACGATGGCACCGGACGTCTGTGCGCCCTATGGACTGAAAGAGCAACACGCCCTGGTCGTACGCGGCCACACCCTTCTGGCCGTGATCCCTGAATCTGACATTCCGGCCGGACACCGTCACTGTGTCGATCTTCAGGGACGTCTGGTCACGCCGGGCCTGATTGACTGCCATACCCACCTGGTGTTTGGCGGCGATCGCGCGGCGGAATGGGAGCAGCGTCTGAACGGTGTCTCTTATCAAACCATCAGCGCCCAGGGGGGCGGGATTAACGCTACCGTGACGGCGACGCGCAGCAGCTCGCCCGAAACCCTGCTTAAGCTGGCGCAGCAGCGACTTCAGCGTCTGATGAATGAAGGTGTCACCACGGTTGAAATCAAATCCGGATACGGTCTCAACGCCGAGGCCGAAGAGAAGATGCTGCAGGTCGCACGCCAGCTGAGCCTCAATAATCCGGTTGATATCAGCCCAACGCTGCTGGCGGCTCATGCGGTTCCGCCGGAATACCGACAGGATCCGGATGCGTACCTCACGCTGGTCTGTGATCAGATATTGCCCACGCTGTGGCAAAAAGAGTTATACGAATCAGTAGACGTGTTCTGCGAAAACGTCGGCTTTACGCCGTCGCAAACCGAGCGCCTCTTTAAGGCGGCGACCGCGCTCGGTATTCCGGTGAAAGGGCACGTCGAGCAGCTGTCGAATCAGGGCGGTGCGGCGCTGGTCAGCCGGTATAAGGGGCTCTCCGCCGATCATATCGAATATCTTGACGACGCAGGCATTCAGGCGATGGCGCAAAGCGGCACGGTTGCGGTCCTGTTGCCGGGCGCGTTCTATTTTCTGCAGGAGCGCCAGCGTCCGCCGGTGGAACAGCTAAGAAAACAGGGCGTGCCGATGGCGGTCGCGACCGACTATAACCCCGGAACCAGCCCGTTTGCGAGCCTGCACCTGGCGATGAACATGGCCTGCGTCCAGTTTGGCCTGACGCCTGAAGAGGCCTGGGCTGGCGTCACGCGGCATGCCGCGCAGGCGCTGGGCCGCGGTGAAACCCACGGACAGCTGCGGGCCGGGTTTGTCGCTGATTTCATCGTCTGGGATGCACACCATCCGGTAGAGATGGTCTACGAGCCGGGACGCAATCCGCTGTATCAGCGTATTTTCCGTGGGGAGGCAGTATGAGGTTATGGCGGCCCGTAGCCGAAACGGTCTGGCAGGGGCGCGACGACAGCGCCGAGGCCAGCAACGCAACGCGCATTTTCCAGACGATACGGCAGCAGGGAGCGTTCACGCCGCTATCATCCGGCATTGCGCTGATAGGCTTTGAATGTGATGCAGGCGTAAAACGCAATCAGGGCAGGCCCGGCGCTGTGCAGGCGCCTGATATGCTGCGAAAGGCGCTGGCGAATATGGCCAGCCATCAGGGACACGATCGGCTGGCGGATATGGGATCGGTCTACGTTGAAGGTGACGAGCTTGAGGCGGCACAGCAGACGTTAAGCGATGCCGTGACAGCCTGCCAGCGCTCCGGGATGCGCACGCTGGTCTTTGGCGGCGGACACGAAACCGCGTGGGCGCACGGTCGCGGCGTGCTGGACGCCTTCCCGAATGAGCGGGTTGTCATTATCAACCTTGATGCCCATCTCGATCTGCGCAAGGCCGAGCGGGCGACGTCCGGCACGCCGTTTCGCCAGCTGGCGCACTACTGCGATGAGCGCGGGCGGGCATTTCAGTACGCCTGCTTTGGCGTGAGCCGTGCGGCCAACACGCAGGCGTTGTGGGATGAGGCTGAACGCCTGAACGTCACGCTGGTGGAAGATCTCCATTTCAGGCGCGATGCACTGTCTGCGCTGGAAAGTGTGCTGGCGCAGGCCGATCGCGTCTACCTGACGATCGATCTGGACGTCCTGCCCGCCAGCGAAATGCCTGCCGTTTCCGCTCCGGCTGCGTTAGGCATTCCGGCACTGGATCTCCTCCCCGTCATCGAACATATCTGCCGTAGCGGTAAGCTCCAGGCCGCCGATCTGGTAGAGTTAAACCCGCAGTACGATCGGGACGGGCAGGGCGCTAAGCTCGCCGCCCGCCTGGCCTGGCAAATTGCTCACTGGTGGGCATAACACTATTCAAGGAGTCACGATGTTTTCACGCTCACCCCTGCCGCAGTCGAGCTCTCCCGCACCTTTCTACGAAAAGGTGAAGCAGGCGATCAGCGAAAAAATCGCCACCGGCGTCTGGCGGCCGCACGACCGCATTCCCTCGGAGGCCGAACTGGTGGCACAGTTTGGTTTTAGCCGGATGACCGTCAACCGGGCGCTGCGCGAGCTGACCGACGAAGGGCTTCTGGTGCGCCTGCAGGGCGTCGGGACGTTTGTGGCGGAACCGAAAGGGCAATCCGCCCTGTTTGAAATCCGCAGTATTGCGGACGAAATTGCCGCGCGTAATCATCAGCACCGCTGTGAGGTGCTGGTGCTCGAAGAGACCCAGGCCAGCCCCGAGCAGGCGGTAGAGCTGAATGTCAAAGAGGGAAGTCGCATCTTCCACTCCGTGATGGTGCATTTCGAAAACGACATTCCGGTGCAGATTGAAGATCGCTGCGTTAACGCCGAACGGATACCGGACTATCTGAACCAGGATTACACCCACACCACGCCGCATGCCTATCTTTCGCTTGTCGCACCGCTGACGGAAGGGGAGCACATTGTGGAAGCCGTGCGCGCCACGCCGCAGGAGTGCGAGCGGCTGCGCATTAAAGAGCACGACCCGTGCCTGCTGATCCGTCGTCGAACCTGGTCCTCATCGCACATTGTGTCGCATGCCCGGCTGCTTTTCCCGGGTAACCGTTACCGGCTGCAGGGCCACTTTATGTCATAAGTTTTATAAGCGTGATCGCTAACGCAATATAACAAAATTGTATAGTTTTTGTTAAATCTGACCTTGTGTGTGCTTGTCTATACAAGTATATCTAAATGCATCATCTGTCCCGTATAGGAGCACACAATGTCGTCAGGTAAATACCGCCAGCAGGACGTCCGCGCCGCGCGCGGCACCACCCTTACCGCCAAAAGCTGGCTCACCGAAGCCCCGCTGCGCATGTTGATGAACAACCTCGATCCTGAGGTGGCGGAAAACCCCCACGAGCTGGTGGTTTACGGCGGCATAGGCCGCGCTGCGCGCAACTGGGAATGCTATGACGCAATTGTAAAATCCCTGACCGAACTCGAACACGACGAAACCCTGCTGGTGCAGTCCGGCAAGCCGGTGGGCGTGTTTAAAACGCACAAAAACGCCCCGCGCGTGCTGATTGCCAACTCAAACCTCGTGCCGCACTGGGCAACGTGGGAACACTTCAACGAGCTGGACGCGAAAGGGCTGGCGATGTATGGCCAGATGACCGCCGGGAGCTGGATCTACATCGGCAGCCAGGGGATCGTGCAGGGCACCTACGAAACCTTCGTGGAAGCCGGTCGCCAGCACTACAACGGCTCGCTGAAAGGCCGCTGGGTATTGACCGCTGGTCTGGGCGGCATGGGCGGCGCGCAGCCGCTGGCCGCCACGCTGGCCGGCGCGTGCTCTCTGAACATTGAGTGCCAGCAGAGCCGCATTGATTTCCGACTGCGCACCCGTTACGTCGACGAACAGGCCGAGAATCTCGATGACGCGCTGGCGCGCATCAAAAAATACACGTCCGAAGGCAAAGCGGTGTCGATTGCTCTGTGCGGCAACGCGGCAGATATTCTTCCTGAACTCGTCGCCCGCGGCGTGCGTCCGGATCTGGTCACCGACCAGACCAGCGCCCATGACCCGCTGCACGGTTACCTGCCAAAAGGTTGGACGTGGGAAGCCTACCAGCAAAAAGCGGAAACCGATCCGGAAGGCACGGTGCTTGCCGCGAAACGCTCCATGGCCGAGCACGTCTCCGCCATGCTGACCTTCAGCCAGATGGGTATTCCGACCTTTGATTACGGCAACAACATTCGCCAGATGGCGAAAGAGATGGGCGTGAATAACGCCTTCGATTTCCCCGGCTTCGTTCCGGCCTATATCCGTCCGCTGTTCTGCCGCGGCATCGGGCCGTTCCGCTGGGTTGCCCTGTCCGGTGACCCGGAAGATATCTACAAAACCGACGCCAAAGTGAAGGAAATCGTCGCCGATGACGAACATCTGCACCACTGGCTGGACATGGCCCGCGAGCGCATTAACTTCCAGGGCCTGCCAGCGCGTATCTGCTGGGTAGGGCTGGAGTGGCGTCAAAAACTCGGCCTCGCCTTTAACGAAATGGTGCGCAGCGGTGAAGTTTCCGCACCGATCGTCATTGGCCGCGACCACCTGGACTCCGGCTCCGTTGCCAGCCCGAACCGCGAAACGGAAGCCATGCGCGACGGCTCGGATGCGGTGTCCGACTGGCCGTTGCTGAATGCCCTGCTGAATACCGCCAGCGGCGCGACCTGGGTGTCGCTGCACCACGGCGGCGGCGTGGGGATGGGCTTCTCCCAGCATTCCGGGATGGTTATTGTCTGTGACGGAACGGATGAAGCCGCCGCGCGTATCGCTCGCGTGCTCCACAACGACCCGGCCACCGGCGTGATGCGTCACGCGGATGCGGGTTACGAGATTGCCATTGACTGTGCCAAAGAGCAGGGCCTTAACCTGCCGATGATCCCTGCCACACAAGGAAAGCATGAATGAACGCATTAACCCTCACTCCCGGCTCACTGACGCTCAAACAGCTGCGTAACGTCTGGCGTCAGCCGGTCACCCTTTCGCTGGATGAAAGCGCCCACGCCGCCATTAACGACAGCGTGGCCTGCGTTGAAGCCATCGTTGCCGAAGGGCGCACGGCTTACGGGATTAATACCGGCTTTGGGCTGCTGGCGCAGACCCGCATCGCGACGCACGATCTGGAAAACCTGCAGCGTTCTCTGGTGCTGTCGCACGCGGCGGGCGTCGGCCAGCCGCTTGACGATGAGATTGTCCGTCTGATGATGGTGCTCAAAATCAACAGCCTGGCGCGCGGTTTCTCCGGCATCCGCCTGAGCGTGATCCAGGCGCTGATGGCGCTGGTTAATGCGGAGGTCTATCCGTGGATCCCGGCGAAGGGTTCCGTCGGGGCCTCCGGCGATCTCGCGCCGCTGGCGCACATGTCGCTGCTGCTGCTGGGTGAAGGCAAAGCGCGCTGGCAGGGCGAGTGGCTTCCGGCGAAAGAGGCGCTGAAAAAAGCCGGCTTAACGCCGATCACGCTGGCGGCGAAAGAGGGGCTGGCGCTGCTGAACGGCACCCAGGCGTCGACCGCCTTCGCGCTGCGCGGCCTGTTTGAAGCGGAAGATCTGTTTGCCTCGGCGGTGGTGTGCGGTGCGCTGACAACCGAAGCCGTGCTGGGCTCGCGTCGCCCGTTCGATGCCCGCATCCACGAGGTGCGCGGTCAGCGCGGGCAGATCGATGCTGCCGCGATGTACCGTCACGTGCTTACCGACACCAGCGAGATCGCGGAGTCACACCACAACTGTGAGAAGGTGCAGGATCCGTATTCCCTGCGCTGCCAGCCGCAGGTGATGGGCGCGTGCCTGACGCAACTGCGCCAGGCGGCGGAGGTGCTGCTGGTGGAGGCCAACGCGGTGTCCGATAACCCGCTGGTGTTCGCTCAGGAAAACGAGGTGGTCTCCGGCGGTAACTTCCACGCCGAGCCTGTGGCAATGGCGGCGGATAATATCGCCCTGGCGATTGCCGAAGTCGGCGCGTTGTCCGAGCGCCGCATCGCGCTGATGATGGATAAACACATGTCCCAGTTGCCACCGTTCCTGGTGCGTAACGGCGGGGTCAACTCGGGCTTTATGATTGCTCAGGTGACGGCCGCAGCGCTGGCAAGCGAGAACAAGGCGCTGTCGCATCCGCACAGCGTGGACAGCCTGCCAACCTCGGCGAATCAGGAAGATCACGTTTCGATGGCACCGGCTGCCGGGCGTCGTCTCTGGGAAATGGCCTCCAACACCCGTGGTGTGCTGGCGGTGGAATGGCTGGCGGCGAGTCAGGGTATCGATCTGCGTGAAGGGCTCAAATCCAGCCCGCTGCTGGAGCAGGCGCGTCAGGTGCTGCGCGAGCACGTCACCCATTACGACGACGACCGCTTCTTTGCCCCGGATATTGATAAGGCGATGCAGCTTCTGGAAGAGGGACGGCTGGTAGGACTGCTACCTTCGGTGCTGTGATTTTTTTGCCCGGTGGCGCTGCGCTTACCGGGCCTACGAGTGCGAAATCCAGGCCGGGTAAGGCGTAGCCGCCACCCGGCTTTTTTTACGAATACATCGCCGTAATCGACGCGCTGCCAAGCGTATGGAAATGCACGTTAAACCCGACCATTGCGCCGCTCGCGCCTTCATCGACCTCAATCTTCTCCACATCCAGCGCGTGCACCGTGAAGATATAGCGGTGAGTTTCCCCTTTTGGTGGCGCCGCGCCGCCGTAGCCCGCTTTACCAAAGTCAGTGCGCGTCTGAATGGCACCTTCAGGCAGGGCAACCAGGTCTGAACCGGAACCCTGCGGCAGCACGCGCGTGTCGGCAGGGAGGTTCGCCACAATCCAGTGCCACCAGCCGGAGCCAGTTGGCGCATCCGGGTCGTAGCAGGTCACGACAAAGCTTTTGGTGCCTGCCGGAACCTCGTCCCACGCCAGGTGCGGGGAGATATTGTCTCCCTGATACCCCATGCCGTTAAAAACGTGACGTTCCGGCAGTTTTTCACCGTCGCGCAGATCTTTACTGATGATTTTCATACGGTTTACCTTCGTTGATCGCTCGTTCAGCAAGTGTAATGCATAGGGTTAAATCGTGAAATGCGCGGGAATGTTAACGGCTGTTACGACCGCGTCGGTTAATTTACGAAGCTGCTCCGGCGTAATGCTGTACGGCGGCATCAGGTAGATAAGCTTGCCGAAAGGCCGTACCCACACGCCCTGATCCACGAAGAAACGCTGCAACGCCGCCATATTCACTGGATGGGTGGTTTCAATCACCCCGATGGCGCCCAGCACGCGCACGTCCGCCACGAAATTCACGCCCGAGGCGGCGCTCAGCTCCGCTTTCAGCTGTGCTTCAATCGCCGCAACCTGCGTCTGCCACTCGCCGCTATCCAGAATCGCCAGGCTTTCGCTTGCGACCGCGCAGGCCAGGGGGTTACCCATAAACGTCGGGCCGTGCATAAAGCAGCCTGCTTCGCCGTCGCTGATGGTGTCGGCGACCTGGCGGGTCGTGAGCGTGGCGGAGAGCGTCATGGTGCCGCCCGTCAGCGCTTTACCGAGGCACAGAATATCCGGGGCGATACCCGCATGTTCGCAGGCAAACAGCTTGCCGGTGCGGCCAAAGCCGGTGGCGATCTCATCGGCAATCAGCAGAATGCCCTCGCGGTCGCACATCCTGCGAATACGCCTCAACCATTCCGGATGGTACATCCGCATTCCGCCCGCGCCCTGCACGATCGGTTCAAGAATGACGGCAGCAATCTCGTGACGATGTGCTGCCATCAGCCGCGCGAAGCCGACCATGTCCATCTCGTTCCACTCGCCGTCGAAGCGGCTCTGCGGCGCAGGGGCGAACAGGTTTTCCGGCAAATACCCCTTCCACAGGCTGTGCATGGAGTTATCCGGATCGCACACCGACATCGCCCCGAAGGTATCCCCGTGATAGCCGTTGCGGAAGGTGAGGAAACGCTGGCGCGCTTCGCCCTTCGCGTGCCAGTACTGCAGCGCCATTTTCATCGCCACTTCCACCGCCACGGAGCCGGAATCCGCCAGGAATACGCACTCCAGCGAGTCAGGCGTCATCGCTACCAGACGTCGGCATAAATCCACCGCGGGCTGATGGGTGATCCCGCCAAACATCACGTGCGACATCTGGTCAATCTGGGCCTTCATCGCCGCATTCAGGCGCGGGTGGTTGTACCCGTGAATCGCCGCCCACCAGGAGGACATCCCGTCAACGAGCCGCTCGCCGCTGGCGAGGTGCAGCTCGCAGCCGTGGGCGGAGGCCACCGGATAGACGGGAAGGGGGCGGATCGTGGAGGTGTAAGGGTGCCAGATATGCTGCTTGTCGAAGGCGAGATCGTCCTGGGTCATAATCGACTTGTAAACCATTTTGAAAAGTTTTAGGTTTACGAGTATAAACCGAACCGAAAATTAACAAAACCCTTTGGAGAAGCCCGATGGCTCACCACGCACGCTGGACGATGTCGCAAGTTACTGAATTATTCAACAAACCTTTCCTTGAGCTGATGTTCGAAGCCCAACAGGTGCATCGTCAGCATTTCGATCCTCGCCATGTTCAGGTCAGCACGCTGCTGTCGATCAAGACCGGCGCCTGCCCCGAAGACTGCAAATATTGCCCGCAGAGCGCGCGCTACAAAACCGGTCTGGAGTCAGAGCGCCTGATGGAGGTCGAGCAGGTCCTCGACTCCGCGCGCAAGGCGAAAAACGCTGGCTCAACCCGCTTCTGCATGGGCGCGGCGTGGAAGAACCCGCACGATCGCGACATGCCGTACCTGGAGCAGATGGTGAAGGGCGTGAAGGAGATGGGGCTCGAAGCCTGTATGACCCTCGGTACGCTCAACGAAGAGCAGGCGCAGCGCCTCTCGGCCGCGGGGCTGGATTACTACAACCACAACCTCGACACCTCGCCGGAATTTTACGGCAATATCATCACCACGCGTACCTACCAGGAGCGTCTGGATACGCTGGATAAAGTGCGTGACGCGGGGATCAAGGTCTGTTCCGGCGGCATCGTGGGCTTAGGCGAAACGGTGAAAGACCGCGCGGGCCTGCTGCTGCAGCTGGCGAACCTGCCGACTCCGCCGGAAAGCGTGCCGATCAACATGCTGGTGAAGGTCAAGGGCACGCCGCTAGCGGATAACGAGGACGTGGATGCGTTTGATTTTATCCGCACCATCGCGGTGGCGCGCATCATGATGCCAACGTCTTACGTTCGCCTCTCAGCGGGCCGCGAGCAGATGAACGAGCAGACCCAGGCGATGTGCTTTATGGCCGGGGCCAACTCCATCTTCTACGGCTGCAAGCTGCTGACCACGCCGAACCCGGAAGAGGACAAAGACGTTCAGCTGTTCCGCAAGCTGGGGCTGAACCCGCATCAGACCGAGGTGCTGACAGGCGATAACGAGCAACAGCAGCAGCTGGAGCAGCAGATTTTCAACGCCGACACTGACCAGTTCTACAACGCGGCAGCCGTATGACCTGGCAGGCACGTATCAACTCTGCGCTCGACGACCGTCGGGCGGCAGAGGCATTTCGCGTTCGCAGGGTGGTGGAAAACGGCGCGGGTCGTTTTCTTACCCGTGAAGGCCAGCGGTTCTGCAATTTCTCCAGCAACGACTATCTCGGGCTGAGCCAGCATCCGGCCATTATCCGCGCCTGGCAGCAGGGCGCGGAGCGGTTTGGCGTAGGCAGCGGCGGATCGGGACACGTCAGCGGATACACCACGGCGCATCAGGCGCTGGAAGAGGCGCTTGCCGACTGGCTGGGCTACCCGCGCGCGCTGCTGTTTATCTCCGGCTTTGCCGCCAACCAGGCGGTCATCACGGCCCTCATGGGGAAGGACGATCGCATTGTCGCCGACCGCCTGAGCCACGCCTCCCTGCTGGAGGCGGCAAATTTAAGCCCGGCGCAGCTGCGGCGTTTTGCCCATAACGATGCGGGACAGCTCGCTGCGCTGCTGGATAAACCCTGCGAAGGACAACAGCTGGCGGTCACGGAAGGGGTGTTCAGCATGGACGGCGACAGCGCGCCGCTTGCCGCGCTGCACGAGGCCGCAAAGCGGCAGCATGCCTGGCTGCTGGTCGACGATGCCCACGGCACTGGCGTGATGGGCGACGAAGGGCGCGGGAGCGCGTATCAGCACAACGTGAAGCCGGAACTGCTGATTGTCACCTTCGGCAAAGGCTTTGGCGTTAGCGGTGCCGCCGTGCTGTGCAGCGAATCCGTCGCCGACTATCTGCTGCAGTTTGCCCGCCACCTGATTTACAGCACCAGTATGCCTCCGGCGCAGGCCGTGGCGCTGTCAGCGTCGCTGGCGGTGATACGCAGCGCGGAAGGGGATGAGCGTCGCCAGCGGCTGGCAGAGCATATCGCCCACTTCCGCCAGGGACTCGCGGCGCTGCCCTTCCGCAGCACCGATTCGCAGAGCGCTATCCAGCCGGTGATTGTCGGTGAAAATGCCCGCGCGCTGGCCCTGGCACAGGCGCTGCGCCAGAGCGGCATGTGGGTGACCGCCATTCGCCCGCCAACAGTACCACCGGGCACGGCGCGGCTGCGCTTAACCCTGACGGCAGCGCATGAACGACAGGATATTGAGACGTTGCTGGAGGCGCTCCATGATGCCGGTGAATAAGCAGGCCATCGCGGCGGCATTTGGCCGCGCCGCGCAGAGCTATTCGCAGCATGATGAGCTGCAGCGTCTGAGCGCGCAGGGGCTTCTGGCCGCCCTTGGCGAGAACCGTTTTCCCCAGGTGCTGGACGCCGGCTGTGGTCCCGGCAGCAACAGCCGCTACTGGCGCGGGGCAGGAAGCCAGGTGACGGCTATCGATCTCTCAGCACAGATGCTGGAAGAGGCGCGCCAGCGGCAGGCGGCAGATCGTTATCTACTGGCTGATATCGAGGCGATCCCGCTGGCGGACGCGCAGTTTGATCTGGTCTGGAGCCATCTGGCGGTTCAGTGGTGCAGCAGCCTGCCGCAGGCCTTGCGCGAGCTTTATCGCGTGGCGCGACCGGGCGGGAAGGTGGCGTTTACCACCCTGCTGGAAAGTTCGCTGCCGGAGCTGAATCAGGCCTGGAAAGCGGTGGATGAACAGCCGCACGCTAACCGGTTTTTATCGCATGAGCAGGTGACGCAGGCGCTGGCAGGCTGGCGCGCTCGCAGCGTGGTGCAGACCATCACGCTCAATTTTAGCGATGCGTTCAGCGCCATGCGTTCGCTGAAGGGCATAGGCGCCACGCACCTGCATACCGGACGCGAGAAAAAACCGCTCACCCGCGGTCAGCTGCAGCGCCTTGAGCTGGCCTGGCCGCAGCAGCGGGGTCAATTCCCGCTCTCCTATCAACTTTTTCATGGGATTATCGAACGTGACTGAACGTTATTTTGTCACCGGCACGGACACAGAAGTGGGCAAAACGGTGGCCAGCTCGGCGCTGCTGCAGGCGGCACGGCTGCTCGGGAAAAACACCGCCGGGTATAAGCCCGTGGCGTCCGGCAGCGAGATGACGGCGGAAGGGTTACGCAACACCGACGCGCTGGCGCTCCAGCGTAACAGCACGCGTGAACTCGCCTATTCCGCGGTGAATCCGTACACCTTTGCCGAGCCGACCTCGCCGCACATTATCAGCGCCGATGAAGGTCGTCCGATTGATTTCGCCGTGCTGTCTGCCGGACTGCGGACGCTGGAAAATCAGGCCGACTGGGTGCTGGTGGAAGGGGCTGGCGGCTGGTTTACGCCGCTTTCGGACACGCAGACGTTTGCTGACTGGGTGCAGGCCGAGCAGCTTCCGGTCATTCTTGTCGTCGGCGTCAAGCTGGGTTGCATCAATCACGCCATGTTGACGGCGCAGGCCATACAGCAGGCCGGGCTGCGTCTGGCGGGCTGGATAGCCAACGACGTGGTTGCGCCGGGTAAACGACACCTGGAGTATCTGGCGACGCTCAGGCGCGTCCTGCCCGCCCCGTGCCTCGGGGAGATCCCCTGGCTTGCTGACGGCGCGGAAAATGCCGAAACCGGACGTTATCTCGATCTCAGCGTTTTGCTTCCCGCGACATCCAGTGAGCGATAAGCTCGTCATCCAGTTCGTTAACGTGGCCCTGCGCCACGTTACGCCCGCGATAGAGCATACAGAAACGGTCCGCCACCCGACGGATAAACGACAGCTGCTGCTCCGCTAACAGCACCGTCATACCCAGCTCCCGGTTTAATCGCCCCAGCAGCTGCACCAGCCTCTGGGCAACGCTGTGCCCCGCGCCGTGCAGGGGTTCATCCAGGATCAGCAGGTGAGGGCGGTTGACCAGCGCATTAGCCAGCGCCAGCTGATACTGGTCGTCCGGAGAGAGCGTGTTGGCGCGGGTTTGCCGCACCCCATAGAGCGCCGGAAACAAGTCGTAAACGTCATTTTTCGCCTCCGGGTTAGGTTTCCCCGTCGCCCGCATGGCGATATGCAGGTTCTCCTCAATCGTTAGCTGAGAGAAGATCCGCCTGTCCTGCGAGACATAGCCAATCCCCGGCCCGGAGCGCTGTTCTGACGGCGGGTGGAGCAAATCACGCGGCGGTGCGCCCGCCTCATACCAGATGATGCTGCCGCTTTCGACGGGCACTTTCCCGGCGATGCAATTCATGAGGGTGGTTTTCCCCATGCCCGGCAGACCAACGACGCCTGTACACATCCCTTGCGGAAAATCTAAATCCACATTCCATAGCGTATGTTGACTTCCGTAAAACTGATTCACTGCACGCAGACTCAACATCTTTCTCTCCTTAAAAATGTGTGTAGGTGTGGCTCGTGGATGAATCTGCAAAACCCCTGCCATAAAGCGGAAAGTGGTTAAAAAAGCGACTTTTTTAGGAATAAGTCACAGAAGCGCGGCGGATAAAAACCGGGCTTGCACATCGACGGTGCTGGCGGTGGTGAGTTGTGGTGCAGAGCCCGAAAGGGTGAAAATGTGAGCAAGATCGCATCGGTTGGTTATGAATGACGCAACTGTTAATCAGCAAAAAATAGCTATAAAAATTTTTTGCCGCCGTCTCGTGGGAAAATCCGGGAATTTGCGGAGCGCCAGTCTGTATGGGCTGGAAGCAGTTATCCACTATTCCTGTGGATAACCATGTGCATTAGAGTTAGAAAACACGCGATAAGCGAGAGAAGACGCGGCTTACGCCCAAATTGACGCGAAACGCGGCTTTAGAAAATATCGTTTAGTTTTTAATTGCTTAGATAAAAGCAATTCCCGTCATGAAAGTGTCACCGGTTGCCACAAAACTATCATTACCTGGCTTGACAAATGTTAAAAAAGAAAAAGTTCTGGGGATAACCTGACCTGACTGGTGTTTTATGTTGTCACAGTCCAAATTTTGGTCGCTATCGCGCTAATCATTCAGGCGCTACTTTAAATATCCTGACATGCTACTGGTTTTTCATCCAGTGTTTTTTACTGG
This sequence comes from Enterobacter sp. ku-bf2, assembly GCF_001742765.1. Lineage (NCBI taxonomy): Bacteria > Pseudomonadati > Pseudomonadota > Gammaproteobacteria > Enterobacterales > Enterobacteriaceae > Enterobacter > Enterobacter sp. ku-bf2. Next base: position 1,640,212 of record NZ_MDVW01000001.1, on the reverse strand, counting down.
CATTCCTGGCAACAAGGAGTAAAATTACTCACCTGCCGCTTATAACGTCATCAGGTTGTCGCCCATGAGTAAACCGTTCAAATTGAATTCTGCTTTCCGTCCATCTGGCGATCAGCCTGAGGCGATCCGTCGTCTGGAAGAGGGGCTGGAGGATGGGCTGGCGCACCAGACGCTGCTGGGGGTCACCGGCTCAGGTAAAACATTTACCATTGCCAACGTGATTGCGGATCTCCAGCGCCCAACGATGGTGCTGGCGCCCAATAAAACCCTGGCGGCGCAGCTTTACGGCGAGATGAAAGAGTTCTTCCCGGAAAACGCGGTAGAGTATTTCGTCTCCTACTACGATTACTACCAGCCTGAAGCCTATGTGCCGAGCTCTGACACCTTCATTGAGAAAGATGCCTCGGTGAACGAACACATCGAGCAGATGCGACTGTCGGCCACAAAGGCGCTTCTGGAGCGTCGCGATGTGATCGTCGTTGCCTCGGTTTCCGCGATCTACGGTCTGGGCGATCCGGATCTCTATCTCAAGATGATGTTGCACCTGACGCAGGGGATGATCATTGACCAGCGCGCGATTTTGCGTCGCCTGGCGGAGCTGCAGTACACCCGCAACGACCAGGCCTTCCAGCGCGGCACCTTCCGCGTGCGCGGTGAAGTGATCGACATCTTCCCGGCAGAATCGGACGATATGGCGCTGCGCGTCGAGCTGTTTGACGAGGAGGTCGAACGCCTGTCGCTCTTCGACCCGCTGACTGGACACGTTGAGTCGGTGATCCAGCGCTTCACCATCTACCCGAAAACGCACTACGTGACGCCGCGCGAGCGTATCGTGCAGGCGATGGAAGAGATCAAAGTGGAGCTGGCCGAGCGCCGTAAGGTGCTGCTGGCGAACAATAAGCTGCTGGAAGAGCAGCGCCTGAGTCAGCGTACCCAGTTCGACCTGGAGATGATGAACGAGCTGGGCTACTGCTCCGGCATCGAAAACTACTCTCGCTTCCTCTCCGGGCGCGGGCCGGGCGAGCCGCCGCCGACGCTGTTTGATTACCTTCCGGCCGACGGTTTGCTGGTGATCGATGAATCCCACGTCACGATCCCGCAGATCGGCGGGATGTACCGTGGCGACCGGGCGCGTAAGGAGACGCTGGTGGAGTACGGTTTCCGCCTGCCGTCAGCGCTGGATAACCGTCCGATGAAGTTTGAAGAGTTTGAGGCGCTGGCGCCGCAAACCATCTACGTCTCGGCCACGCCGGGCAACTATGAGCTGGAAAAATCGGGCGATGAGGTGGTTGACCAGGTGGTTCGTCCGACCGGGCTGCTGGATCCGGTTATCGAGGTGCGTCCGGTAGCCACGCAGGTGGACGACCTGCTCTCTGAGATCCGCGCCCGTTCCGCCATCAACGAGCGCGTGCTGGTGACCACGCTCACCAAGCGTATGGCGGAAGACCTGACCGAGTATCTTGAAGAGCACGGCGAGAAGGTGCGTTATCTGCACTCGGATATCGATACCGTGGAGCGCATGGAGATTATCCGCGACCTGCGTCTGGGTGAGTTTGATGTGCTGGTAGGGATTAACCTGCTGCGAGAAGGTCTCGATATGCCGGAGGTCTCGCTGGTGGCGATTCTGGATGCGGACAAAGAGGGCTTCCTGCGTTCCGAGCGTTCGCTGATTCAGACCATTGGCCGCGCCGCGCGTAACGTCAACGGTAAAGCGATTCTGTACGGCGACAAAATTACCCCGTCGATGGCGAAAGCGATTGGTGAGACGGAGCGCCGCCGTGAGAAACAGCAGCGCTACAACGAAGAACACGGCATTACCCCGCAGGGGCTGAACAAGAAGGTGGTGGATATTCTGGCGCTGGGTCAGAACATCGCCAAAACCAAAGCGAAAGGCCGCGGCAAGGCGCGTTCAGTGGTGGAAGAAGATACCGTCGTGCTGACGCCAAAAGCGCTGCAGCAGAAAATCCACGAGCTGGAAGGGCAGATGATGCAGCATGCGCAGAACCTGGAGTTCGAAGAGGCGGCGCAGATCCGCGACCAGCTTCATCAGCTGCGAGATCTGTTTATCGCGGCGTCGTGAGTAAAGCGTTGTTTTCTCCCTCTCCCCGTGGGAGAGGGCCGGGGAGAGGGCATCAGGCCTCACAAAACGAATCTAACCCAGCGCCTGAATCGCCTTCTCCAGCGCCTCGCGCAGCAGGTGGCGGTCGTGACGGTACTTGATGTCTGAGGCCTCCAGCGGCTCCTGCACCACCAGGCGATCGCCGATACCGGATACATCCACCTTCGGCCCCACCACCACGCCGTCAATGATCTTCTTACCGACGTAATGCTCCATCAAAATGAGTTTATCCGACAGCGACAGGCTTGCGGCTGCCGGGCTCAGTTCACGCCCGAGGTTACCGATGTAAACCATTGGCGCAGGGGTGCGACGCAGCGCCTGCGCCAGCTCTTTCACCAGCAGGATAGGCATCAGGCTGGTGTAAAAGCTGCCCGGGCCGATCAGAATTAAATCCGCGTCGCCAATTGCTTCTACGGCTTCACGCGTCGCCGGCACGCTCGGGTAAGTCATCAGCTCTTTGGGAGGCAGCAGAAGCTGGTCAATGTTCACCTCGCCGTACACTTCATGCCCTTCGGCGTCGATGGCCATCAAGTCAACCGGTTGTTCCGACATGGGGATCAGGAATGCGTCCACTTTGAGCAGATTACGGATCAGATTGATGGCTTCGAGAGGCCTTACGCTCAGGTGATCCAGCGCCTTTAACATTAGATTTCCGAGGTTATGTCCGGAAAGTTCGCCATTACCGCCAAAACGGTACTCAAACATCGCCGACGCGACGCTCGGCTCGGTAATTAACTGGTTCAGGCAGTTGCGCATATCGCCCCAGGCAATGCCGCCTTCGGCACGTCTGATCCGCCCGGTTGAGCCGCCGTTGTCGGTGGTGGTCACTATCCCTGTCAGCCTTGAGCCGAGTGACGACAATGAAGACATGACGCGGCCCAGGCCGTGGCCTCCGCCAAGAGCGACCACTCGGTCAAGATCCGCAAAAGTGCGATTGCGCATACGTATTCCTTATCACGTTCGATCGCGTAACAGTAACCTAACTACCCCTAAAAGACGATGCCTCACCCGATGCAAAATGACGTATATCAATGTGAAAGTGCGATTTTTAGGTATTCTGTAGCGAAAATGGACGAATGATTCGCTATATACGTAATTATATAGCGAAAAGCGACAATGGCGCTGTCCGGATTTCCGCGCTACTATCGCCCTAACCACGTTTTCAACATTGAAAACATACACTCTAGCCCTTGTGCCTGTGTCGAAAGATATGGCGCTCTGGCCGTGGCGAATTTGCCACCAGGGTACAGAAAGAAATGACTGTGCCTCCCGATCTGGAAAGGTGTACATGGCTTCACAACTTACTGATGCTTTCGCGCGTAAGTTTTATTACTTACGTCTGTCGATTACCGATGTGTGCAATTTCCGTTGCACCTACTGCCTGCCCGACGGCTACAAACCGGGCAGCGTCACCAATAACGGCTTTCTCTCCGTGGATGAAGTGCGCCGCGTCACGCGCGCCTTCTCTGAGCTCGGCACCGAAAAAGTGCGCCTTACCGGCGGTGAACCCTCGCTGCGCCGCGATTTCCCCGACATCATTGCCGCCGTGCGTGAAAACGAACGTATCCGCCAGATTGCGGTGACCACCAACGGTTACCGTATGGCGCGCGACGTAGCCACCTGGCGCGATGCGGGCTTAACCGCCATTAACGTCAGCGTGGACAGTCTGGACGCCCGCCAGTTTCACGCCATTACCGGCCAGGATAAATTCCAGCAGGTCATGGACGGTATCGATGCGGCATTTGCGGCCGGCTTCGAAAAAGTCAAAGTCAACACGGTGCTGATGCGTGATGTAAACCATCACCAGCTCGATACTTTCCTGGCGTGGATCAAAACCCGCCCCATTCAGCTGCGTTTTATTGAGCTGATGGAAACCGGCGAGGGCAGCGAGCTGTTTCGCCGCCATCACATCTCCGGCATGGTGCTGCGCGACGAACTGCTCAGGCGCGGCTGGATCCACCAGATCCGCCAGCGCAGCGACGGTCCGGCGCAGGTCTTCTGCCATCCTGATTATGAAGGCGAGATCGGGCTTATCATGCCTTACGAGAAAGACTTCTGCGCCAGCTGCAACCGCCTGCGCGTCTCTTCCGTGGGCAAACTCCATCTCTGCCTGTTCGGCGACGGCGGGGTGGACCTTCGCGATCTGCTGGAAGACGATGCGCAGCAGGACGCGCTTGAAGCGCGCATTTCTGAAGCACTGACGCATAAAAAACAGACCCACTTCCTGCATCAGGGCAATACCGGCATTACTCAGAACCTGTCTTACATCGGCGGGTAACCAGTCTTAAGAAGGAATCAGAAGATGAGTCAGGTCAGCGCAGAATTTATCCCGACACGCATTGCGATCCTTACCGTTTCCGACCGCCGTGGCGAAGAGGATGATACCTCCGGCCACTGGCTGCGCGAGGCGGCCCATGACGCGGGGCATAACATTGTTGATAAAGCGATCGTGAAGGAGAACCGCTACGCCATTCGCGCGCAGGTCTCGCAGTGGATCGCCAGTGATGAGGTGCAGGTGGTGCTGATCACCGGCGGCACCGGCTTTACCGCGGGCGATCAGGCGCCTGAAGCGCTGCTCCCGCTGTTCGACCGCGAGGTGGAAGGCTTCGGCGAGGTGTTCCGCATGCTCTCCTTTGAAGAGATTGGCACCTCCACGCTGCAGTCGCGCGCCGTTGCCGGGGTGGCGAACAAAACCCTGATTTTCGCCATGCCGGGCTCGACGAAAGCCTGCCGAACCGCGTGGGAAAACATCATCGCCCCGCAGCTGGATGCCCGTACCCGTCCGTGTAATTTCCATCCCCATTTAAAGAAATAAGCTATGTCACAACTGACCCACATTAACGCCGCTGGCGAAGCGCATATGGTTGACGTCTCCGCCAAAGCGGAAACGGTGCGCGAGGCGCGCGCCGAAGCGTTCGTCACCATGCTGCCGGAAACGCTGGCGATGATTATCGACGGCAGCCATCACAAGGGTGATGTCTTTGCCACCGCGCGCATCGCGGGTATTCAGGCCGCCAAGCGCACCTGGGATCTCATCCCGCTGTGCCATCCGCTGATGCTGAGCAAGGTGGAGGTGAACCTGCAGGCCCAGCCGGAGCAGAGTCGCGTGCGCATTGAGTCACTCTGCCGCTTAACCGGCAAAACCGGCGTGGAGATGGAGGCGCTGACGGCGGCCTCCGTTGCCGCGCTGACCATCTACGACATGTGCAAAGCGGTGCAGAAAGATATGGTGATTGGCCCGGTTCGCCTGCTGGCAAAAAGCGGCGGCAAATCCGGTGATTTTAAGGTGGACAGCCATGATTAAGGTGCTCTTTTTTGCGCAGGTGCGCGAGCTGGTAAATACCGACAGCCTGACGCTGGATGCCTCTTTTGAAAACGTTGCGGCCCTGCGCGCGCATCTGGCGGCACAAAGCGACCGCTGGGCGCTGGCGCTGGACGAAGGCAAGCTGCTGGCCGCCGTTAACCAGACGCTGGTGGAGCTTACCCATCCGCTGAAGGCCGGGGATGAAGTGGCCTTCTTCCCGCCGGTCACAGGGGGCTAATATGAGTGAAACCCGCATTCTGGTGAGCCCCGAGCGTTTTAACGTGGGGACCGAATACAGCTGGCTGGCGGAACGCGATGAAGACGGCGCGGTCGTGACCTTTACCGGCAAAGTGCGCAATCACAACCTCGGTGACAGCGTGAAGGCGCTGACGCTGGAGCATTATCCCGGCATGACGGAAAAATCGCTGGCGGAGATTGTGAACGAGGCGCGAGGCCGCTGGCCGCTCGGGCGCGTCACGGTGATTCACCGCATCGGCGAGATGTGGCCTGGCGAGGAGATTGTCTTTGTCGGGGTGACCAGCGCGCACCGCGGCAGCGCGTTTGCGGCAGGGGAGTTCATTATGGATTACCTCAAAACCAAAGCGCCGTTCTGGAAGCGCGAAGCCACGCCGGAAGGCGATCGCTGGGTAGAATCTCGCGATAGCGATAAACAGGCCGCCAGCCGTTGGTAGTCGGTTTACGTGGATGTGTTACTCTTAACGAGTGTGTCTACTTAATCTTAATCAGGAGTGAATCATGGACCGATTTCCGCGTTCCGATTCAATAGTACAGCAGACCCGTAGCGGCCTGCAGACGTATATGGCTCAGGTGTACGGCTGGATGACGGTTGGCCTGCTGCTTACCGCGTTTATTGCGTGGTATGCAGCGAACACGCCGGAGCTGATGATGTTTATCTTCTCCAGCAAAATCACCTTCTTTGGGTTGATTATCGCGCAACTGGCGCTGGTGTTTGTGCTTTCGGGTCTGGTGCACAAGCTGAGTGCCGGCATGGCAACGACCCTGTTTATGCTCTATTCGGCGCTAACGGGGCTGACGCTTTCCAGCATCTTTATCGTTTACACCTACTCATCCATCGCCAGCACCTTCGTGGTCACCGGTGGGATGTTTGGTGCGATGAGCCTGTACGGTTACACCACGAAGCGCGATCTGAGCGGCTTCGGCAGCATGCTGTTTATGGGGCTGATTGGGATTGTGCTGGCGTCACTGGTGAACCTGTGGCTGAAGAGCGAAGCGCTGATGTGGGCCGTGACCTACATCGGGGTGGTGCTCTTCGTCGGGTTGACGGCTTATGACACCCAGAAGCTGAAAAACATCGGCGAGCAGATCGACGTGCGCGACAGTTCAAACCTGCGCAAATATTCGATTCTGGGCGCGCTGACGCTCTATCTGGACTTCATCAACCTGTTCCTGATGCTGCTGCGAATTCTTGGCAACCGTCGTTAAGATTGCTTTGCCGGGTGGCGGTTTCGCCTTGCCCGTCCTGCGAAGCGCGAACCGTAGGTCGGGTAAGGCGAAGCCGCCACCCGACTTATTCACTTCGCTAGCATCCTCTCATTCTTCGCCCGCAGCTTTTTCGCCCGACTTTCCAGCACCAGATAGCAGATCGTTGCCAGCGCCAGCGGCAGGAAGTAATACAGCATGCGGTACGCCAGCAGGGCGGCGATAATCGTTCCCTGAGAAACATGCTCCCCGGCCAGCAGGGCAATAAACACCGCCTCCAGCACGCCGATCCCCGCCGGAATATGCACAATCACCCCGGCAATACTGCTCACCAGCAGCACGCCCAGCACGAAGAAGTAGTTTACGTCCTCGCCGATCAGCAGCCAGATGATGGCTCCCATCGCCATCCAGTTGGCGCTGGAAACCGCCATCTGCAGCACCGCAAACTTCCACGAGGGCAGAACCAGCTTTTGCCCTTTAATGGTCATATGACGGCGTCTGGCAAAGGCGCAGGCCCACAGATAAACGGCGATAATCAGCAGCAGTACGATGCCCAGAATCCGCAGCGTAGCCTCATCGATATACCAGTGCGCGGGCAGCTGCACCACGCCGATGGTGAAGATCACCCCGCCGAGCAGAATATAGCCCAGCCAGTTCGTGGTGATACTCAGTGAAAAAATGCGGGTGATGGTTCCGCCCGGCAGCCCGAGCCGCGAGTAGAGGCGATAGCGCATGCCAATCCCCCCGACCCAGGTGCTCAGCGTCAGGTTAAAGGCGTAGCAGATAAACGACACCAGCATTACCTGACGTTTGGCCAGCTTGTGGCCGCAGTAGGCCCGACCCAGCAGATCATAGCAGCCATACATCAGGTAGCTCACGATAACCAGCCCCGTCGCGCCCAGCAGCACCATCCGGTTATAGTTGCGGATGACTTTCCACACCTCTTCCCAGTCCACTCTCTGCGCGTAGACCACCAACAGCACCGCGACGGCAATAAAGAATACCCAGGTGAGGATCTTTTTTGCCAGACGCCAGCGTGGATGCGATTTTGACATCAGGGTTTGCCTCCGTCTTCCGCTTCTATGCGGTCCTGGGTTTCCATTTCGGGTTGTACCGGCGGGTCCACCTGCGCCAGCTTCGGCGTATGCGCCGGCAGCCAGCCGACCATCGCCGGGAAATGCCGCAGAAAGTGGAACACCACCACGCTGATGCCCAGGTTCCACCAGGTGCGTTTGGGGACCATGGACTCATCCACGCGCACGCAGTCGTTAACGATCAACGCCTGCAGGTTATCCCGCAGGGTCTGGTTAAACTGGCGGTCGTGAATGATCAGGTTGGCTTCAAGATTCAGCGACAGGCTCAGCGGATCGAGGTTGCTGGAGCCCACGGTGGCCCAGTGATCGTCCATCAGCGCGACTTTGCCGTGCAGCGGCCGACGGCGGTATTCGTAGATCTGGACGCCGCCCTTCACCAGGTAGTTATACAGCAGCCGCGCCCCGACTTTGACGATCGGCATATCCGGCTCGCCCTGCACGATCAGCTTCACGCGCACGCCGCGACGGGCAGCATTGCGCATGGCATGCAGCAGGCGATAGCCCGGGAAAAAGTAGGCGTTAGCAATAATCACTTCGTGCTTGGCGTTGGCGAGCATCTTAAGGTAGTGGCGTTCAATGTCGTCCCGGTGCTCGCCGTTGTCGCGCCAGACGAAAAGCGCCTGCGCTTCGCCGGGCTTCCGGTTCTCTTCCGGGCGATGACGGCGTCGCCACCAGCGGCGAACGGCCTCTTTCCCCGGCAGGTTCTCCAGCTCAAACAGCAAGATGTCCTGCACTACCGGGCCTTCAATGCGAATGGCGTAATCCTGCTTCGCTTCCGGGCCGTAGTCGGACATATGCTCAGCGGAGTAGTTAATGCCGCCGACAAACGCCACCGTCTCATCCACCACCACAATTTTGCGGTGCATCCGGCGGAAAAGGTTGGTACGCATGCCGAACAGGCGAGGGCCGGGATCGTAGTAGCGGAACACCACCCCCGCGGCGGTCAGTTCATTGACGAACGCATCGCTGAGGTCCGGCGAGCCGTAGCCATCCAGCAGCACTTCAATTTTGACGCCACGCTGTGCGGCGCGCAGCAGCACGCTGTGCAGCTGCTTGCCGACGTTGTCTTCGAACCAGATGAAAGTTTCGAGGATCACCTTTTGCTGGGCGTGATCAATCGCCTTAAAGACGGCCGGGTAATACTCGTCCCCGTTGACCAGCAGCGTGATCCGGTTGCCTTCCTGCCAGGAACATTTCATAGGTGGATCTCCGCGCTGAGCGGGGCATGGTCGGAAAGATGCCGCCAGTTAAGGAGCGCCAGGGCGGTCGGGCTACTGGCATGGGCATTTTTTACGTAGATGCGGTCAAGCCGCAGCAGTGGGAAACGGACCGGGAACGTGCGCGCAGGTCTGCCGTTCGCCCGGGTGAAGATCTCCTCCAGTCCGGCCTCCACCTTCAGGGGGTGGTTTGCCCGCAGGCGCCAGTCGTTGAAATCGCCTGCCACGACAACAGGTTCACCGTCAGGCAGCGCGTTGGCCCATTCGGCCAGCATTTTCAGCTGCGCCTGACGATGGGCTTCGCGCAGGCCCAGGTGAACGCAGCCGACGTGGATGGGCAGCTCAAGGTCTGGCGGGGTAATGCGGCAGTACAGCAGGCCGCGTTTTTCGCTCTCCCCGACGGAAACGTCGCGGTTCTCGTAATGTTCAATGGGGTAGCGGGACAGCACCGCGTTGCCGTGATGCCCTTCCGGATAGACCGCGTTGCGGCCGTAGGCATAATCACTCCACATGGTGTCGGCCAGAAATTCATAGTGCGGCGTGTCGGGCCAGTTCTCAAAGTGAAGCGGATGCACTTCGTGTGCGCCCATCACCTCCTGCAGGCAGACAATATCCGCGCTGACGGTGCGCACCGCGTCGCGCAGCTCCGGTAAAATGAAGCGGCGGTTAAATGCTGTGAAGCCTTTATGAATGTTTATCGTCAGCACTTTAAGCGAGAAATGCTGCATTTTTTTCGTCATAAGCTCCTTCCTGAGTGACTATCCCAATGAAAATAAAGTGTAGTCGGCGTCACAAAAAGATGCGGCGTTACGGAATTTTCCGTAAAGTGCGGTAGTCTGATTAAGCAGAGAAAAATCCTTCAGGAGAGAAGCCATGAAGTGGCAACAACGTGTTCGTGTCGCAACTGGCCTGAGTTGCTGGCAGATAATGTTGCATTTACTGGTCGTGGCCGTACTGGTGATGGGCTGGATGAGCGGCACGCTGGTGCGTGTTGGCCTGGGGCTATGCGTCCTTTACGGCGTCACCGTGCTGTCGATGCTGTTCTTACAGCGCCACCATGAAGCGCGCTGGCGTGAGGTGGGTGATGTGCTCGAAGAGCTCACCACCACCTGGTACTTTGGTGCAGCGATGATTGTCTTGTGGCTGCTGTCACGCGTCCTGCAAAACAACCTGCTGCTGGCCCTGGCGGGTCTGGCTATCCTCGCAGGGCCTGCGGTGGTCTCGTTGCTGACCAAAGAGAAAAAGCTACGCGATGTTGCGTCTAAACATCGCATAGGCCACTGAGCCCGTCGTGGCCGCGATGACCAGTAGCGGCCACAAACTTCCCCAGACAATATCCAGACTCGCATCCTTCAGATAGATCTGCTTGGTGATATCCGTAAAGTGTCGTATCGGGTTTATCCACGTCAGATCCTGGAGCCACACCGGCATATTCTCGACGGGTGAGACGTACCCCGAGAGCAGGATCGCGGGCATCATAAAGACGAATACCCCGATAAACGCCTGCTGCTGCGTCGAGCAGAGTGCGGAAATCAGCAGCCCAAACCCCACCAGCGACAGCCCGTAAATCACCATCGTGAAGTAAAACAGCGCCAGCGATCCGGCGAACGGGATCTGGTAGGCCCAAATTCCCACCCCCAGCACGATGGTGGCCTGGAAGGTCGCGACAATCAGCGCCGGCACCGCTTTGCCGACGAAAATTTGCCAGGTGGCGAGCGGGGAGACCAGCAGCTGATCCAGCGTGCCCTGTTCGCGCTCGCGGGCGACGGAGAGAGAGGTCACAATCATCACCCCGATGGTGGTGATCATGGCGATCAGCGACGGCACCACAAACCACTTGTAGTCCAGATTCGGGTTATACCAGTTGCGCACCACCAGTTCGCTGTTGTTGGGCTTCGGTTTGCCGTCCATCAGCTCCTGCTGGTAATCCTTCACGACCTGCTGCAGATAGTTGGCCGCGATCTGGGCGCTGTTGGAGTTGCGTCCGTCGAGGATCAGCTGCAGCGGCGCGGTCTGGAAGGTATCCAGATTGCGGGAAAAATCCGCCGGGAACCGCACCAGCAGCAGCGCTTTTTGCGTATCGATGGTAGGCTGGATCTCCTGCGGGCTTTTCAGCAGCAGGATGTGGGTAAAGGCTTTCGCACGCGCAAAGCGCTGCGTTAACTCGACGGAATGTTTGCCGTTGTCTTCGTTGTAAATGGCAATGGTAGCGTTGGTCACCTCCAGCGTGGCGGCAAACGGGAACAGTAAAACCTGGATCAGCACCGGCAACACCAGAATGGCGCGGGTTTGCGGCTCGCGCAGCAGGGATTGCAGCTCTTTGCGTATTAACGTCCATAAACGGTGAAACATGCGCGCTCCTTAATCTAACCGCCGTTTGGTTTTCATCCACGTTAACCCGATAAACATCGCCGCAGACGCCAGTAAAAACAGCGTGTTGACGATCAGCACCACCGGAATATTCCCTGCCAGGAACAGGCTCTGCAGCGTGCTCACAAAGTAGCGCGCCGGAATCACGTAGGTCACGGCGCGGATCACGGCAGGCATGCTGTCTATCTGGAAGATAAAGCCGGACAGCATAATCGACGGCAAAAAGGCGGCGTTGAGGGCCACCTGGGCCGCGTTAAACTGGTTGCGGGTGATGGTGGAGATGAGCAGCCCCATCCCCAGCGTGCTGAGTAAAAACAAGCTGGTGATAAAGAACAGCACCACCAGCGAGCCGCGATACGGCACGCCGAGGATAAAGACGGACACCAGCATACAGAGCAGCATCGCCAGCATGCCGAGGAAGTAGTAGGGAATAAGCTTGCACAGCAGCAGCTCGACGCGCGTCACTTCGGTTGAAAGCAGCGCCTCCATGGTGCCGCGCTCCCACTCGCGGGCGATCACCAGCGAGGTCAGAATCGCGCCAATGACCGTCATAATAATCGTCACCGCGCCCGGAATAATAAAGTGCTGGCTGATGGCGGCGGGGTTAAACCAGTAGCGCGTCTGCACGTCGATGAGTGGTTTAAATTCTTCACCCCGATCTTCCGCCCGCTGCATCTGCCAGAGCTGCCAGATCCCCTCCGCGTAGCCCTGCACGAAGTTCGCGGTGTTCGGCTCGCTGCCGTCGGTGATCACCTGGATCGGCGCATCGGTATTCGCCCGCGCCATATTGGCGGCAAAATCCACCGGAATGACGATCAGACCGCGAATTTTCCCGGCCTGCATCTTCTGGATCAGCTCCTGACGATTGTCGCTGATGGTGGCGTCAATGTAGGGCGAACCGGTCATGGCGTGGGTGAAGTCCAGCGCCTCCTCGCTCTGCTGCTCCAGCAAAATCCCGACCCGCAGCTTGCTGGAGTCCAGATTAATGCCGTAGCCAAAGATAAACAGTAGCAGCAGGGGGATCACCACCGCAATCAGCCAGCTGCTGGGGTCACGCACGATCTGCCGCGTCTCTTTTATGCACAACGCGCGCACCCGGCGCCAGGAAATGGCGTTACTGCGCATGGGCATTCTCCTTATCCCAGTCGTGGATGAGGGTGATAAACGCCTGCTCCATGGTCGGGTCCGGGACCTCATCGTCGGCGGCCTGGTTTTTCAGGTCGTCCGGTGTACCGTGAGCAATCAGCTTGCCGCGATACACCAGCCCGATGCGGTCGCAGTACTCCGCCTCGTCCATGAAGTGGGTGGTCACCATCACGGTCACCCCTTTTTCCACCATGCTGTTGATATGCAGCCAGAACTCGCGGCGGGTGAGGGGATCAACGCCGGAGGTCGGCTCATCCAGAAACAGAATATCCGGCTCGTGCATCAGCGAGCAGGCCAGCGCCAGCCGCTGCTTAAAGCCGAGCGGCAGTTCGTCGGTGGCGTGGGAAGCAATCGTCGTTAACCCGAAGGCGTCGCTCATGCGGCGGATCTTCTCGTTCTGCGCCCGTCCGCGCAGGCCATACACGCCAGAGAAAAAGCGCAGATTCTGCTCGACCGTCAGGTTGCCATACAGCGAGAACTTCTGCGCCATATAGCCCAGATGCTGGCGCGCCTTGCCGGAGCTGACCTTCAGATCCATATCCAGCACCAGCGCTTTGCCGGTCGTCGGCACCAGCAGGCCACACATCATCTTAAAGGTGGTGGATTTTCCCGCGCCGTTCGGACCAAGCAGGCCAAAAATCTCGCCGCGTTTTACCGCGAAATTGACGTTATCGGTGGCGGCGAAATCCCCGAACTTTTTGGTGAGGGATTTGGCTTCGATCACCGTTTCGCCCGGCGTGCCGTCCACCGTGTGCAGGATTGCGCCAAGCGGCGACTCGGACGTCCCCGCGCCACCCAGCAGGTCGATAAACGCATCTTCAAAACGCGGCGCCGTCTCTTCCATCTCAATCGTCGGCATGCCGGGGGCATGGCGAATATCGTCGACGGTGGCCTCTTTTTTGAGGATCACCCGCACCGAGCGGCCCTGAATCATTCCGTCGCTGACCTGCGGCAGCTTGAGCACCCGCTGCAGCAGCGAGCGGTTGGACGCCTGCGAGCTGTGCAGCAGGAAGCTGCGCCCGTCCATGCTCTGCGTCAGCGTCGTCGGCTCGCCCTGATAAAGCAGTTCGCCTTCGTTCATCAGCAGCACGTCCCGGCACTGTTCCGCTTCATCGAGGTAGGAGGTGCTCCAGAGAATCAACATCCCGTCGCCCGCCAGCTCGTGTACCATCTGCCACAGCTCGCGGCGCGATATCGGGTCGACGCCCACGCCGGGCTCGTCCAGCAGCAGCACTTTTGGCTCGCCCACCAGCGTGCAGGCCAGACCCAGCTTCTGCTTCATCCCACCGGAAAGCTTGCCCGCCAGCCGGTCGGTGAACGGGCCGAGGGAGGTAAATTCCAGCAGGCGGGCGAAGGTCTTCTGTCGGGCTTCGCCGGTGACGCTGCGCAGGTCGGCGTACAGGTTCAGGTTTTCCATCACCGTCAGGTCTTCATACAGGCCAAACTTCTGCGGCATATAGCCGAGCATGGCGTGGAGCGCGCCATCGTCTTTTATCGGGTCAAGGCCCAGCACGCTGGCCGATCCTTCATCCGGCTTCAGCAGCCCCGCCAGCATGCGCATCAGCGTGGTCTTTCCCGCACCGTCCGGGCCGACCAGGCCGGTGACATAGCCTTTCTGGATGGTGCAGTTCAGCGGCGCGACCGCCGGTTTGTCCATCCCTGCGAAGCGTTTGACCAGATTGTTGAGCTGGATAACCGCATCATTCATGTCGTTCCCCGCTGTTCACTTTTACGGTGACGGGCATGCCCTGGCGCAGGGCGTCATCCGCATCAGTCACGATGATGCGCAGGCGATACACCAGGTCGGTACGCAGGTCCGGCGTTTCTACTGTTTTCGGCGTGAATTCGGCGGTAGGGGAGACAAAGCCCACCTTGCCGTGATACGGCTTGTCCGGGCGACCGTCGGTATAGAGCAGCAGCTCGCGGCCCGGCTGCATCTGGCCGAGATTAGGCTCATCAATGTAGGCACGTACCCAGACCGGGCGGGTCAGGGAGAGGGTTAACACGGTGCTGCCCGCGCTGAGCATGCTGCCCGGTTCCACGGCGCGGGTCATCAGCGTGCCGTCAGACGGCGCGATGAGCGTGGTGTCGTGCAGATCCAGCTCCGCCTGGGCCAGTTGCGCCTGCGCCTGTTCAAGGCTGGCTTTCGCCTGGGCGATATCCTGCGGGCGGTTACCGGTGTGGTACTGGCTTAATTTATCCTGCGCGGATTTCAGCGTTGCCTGCGCCTGGTCGCGGGAGGAGCGCGCATTTTCCAGGTCATTCGCGGAAATGGTTCGGCTTTTCCACAGCCCCTGCTGGCGAGCGTAGAAGTTCTGCGCGTAGTTATAGGCCGCCTGCGCCTGTTTGACGGCCGCCGCGGCCTGGGCGATCTCTTCGTCGCGATAGCCGGCCAGCATCAGGTCATACTGCGCCTGCGCAACGGAGACGCCCGCTTTGGCCTGCAGTAGCGCATTTTCATAGGGCGCTTTGTCCAGCATCCCCAGCGTCTGCCCGGTTTTAATGGCATCGCCTTCGTCAACGCTCAGCGCGGCGAGACGTCCGCTGACGCGGAAGCTCATGTTCACCGTGCGAATATCCACGTTACCGTACAGCGTCAGGCCTTTATCCTGATGGCTCTGGTACCACAGCCATCCACCGACGCCCGCGGCAAGCAAAACAACAACCACCAGAATGATGGCGACAGGTTTTTTCATGACTTCAGGCTCCTTTGCGTTAAGCCTTGCAGGATCAGATCGAGATGACAGGCGATCACCTCACCGATCTGCGCGGCTTTATCCTCATCAAATTGTGTCCAGCCGGTGCGTAACAGGATGGTTTCCCGGCCCAGACGGAAGGCAAGGATTTCACCCAGCAGGGCGTGGGTATGCAAAATTGTCGCGGTATCGTTGGCATCCCGCCCGGTATAGGCGGCGATCAGCCGGGTCAGGTGGGTATGCATCGGGGCAATGACCCGATCGTGTACCCGCTGATAGGCGGCAGTGGGGGAGAGCTGCTCGCGGGAGATAAACTTGCTCAGGTTGAGCGTATCGTCGTGGGTCAGCACGCGGATCATGTTGTGGCAGGCATTGAGGATCAGCTGGCGGATGGCCTCGCGATCGGGCGACGGCTGGCTGAGCAGCGCGGTGGCCTCCTCGACGTGAGGGTGAAACTGCGTGCCGATAAAATCGGCAATCCACTCGGCGCAGGCGAGATATAAATCCTCTTTTGAGCCAAAATAGTAGGTAATCGCCGCAATGTTTTGCCCGGCCAGCGCGGCGATATCGCGCGTGGTCGCATGCAGCCCATACTCACCAAACTGCGCCAGCGCGGCGGCAATAAGCTGGTTTTTGGCCTGTTCACCTTTGGTTGTTGTGGGTGTTGTATTCATGGCGGCATTAAAAATTAATCAATCGATTGATTAAGATTATGCCTGATTCACGCTTACGTCGAGGGAACGCGGAGGGATATTTTATGCGCCACGTCACAAAAGCTGCTACACTCCGCCCCTTCGCGACATTGTGGTTTTTGTCCTCCTAATTGTTATATCTCCCTGAAAACTACACCTGTGATGGTCGGGGCGGTTCGGAGTTTTTATGTCTTTTGATTCCCTTGGCCTGAACCCGGAAATTCTGCGCGCGATCGCAGAGCAGGGCTACGTTGAGCCAACCCCAATCCAGCAGCAGGCTATTCCTGCCGTTCTTCAGGGCCGTGACCTGATGGCCAGCGCCCAGACAGGCACCGGTAAAACCGCGGGCTTTACGCTGCCGCTGTTAGAGCTGCTGGTAAAAAACCAGCCGCACGCCAAAGGCCGTCGTCCGGTTCGTGCGCTGATCCTCACCCCAACCCGCGAACTGGCCGCGCAGATTGGCGAGAACGTGCGTGACTATAGCCGCTATCTCAACATTCGCTCGCTGGTGGTGTTCGGCGGTGTCAGCATCAACCCGCAGATGATGAAGCTGCGCGGCGGCGTGGACGTGCTGGTGGCAACGCCGGGCCGTCTGCTGGATCTGGAACACCAGAACGCGGTGAAGCTCGATAGCATTGAAATTCTGGTGCTGGACGAAGCCGACCGCATGCTCGACATGGGCTTTATTCACGATATTCGCCGCGTGCTGGCCAAGCTGCCACCGCGTCGTCAGAATCTGCTCTTCTCCGCGACCTTCTCCGACGAGATCAAGGCGCTGGCGGAAAAGCTGCTGCATAACCCGCTGGAAGTGGAAGTGGCGCGCCGCAACACCGCCTCTGAGCAGGTGACGCAGCACGTTCACTTTGTGGATAAAAAGCGCAAGCGCGAACTGCTCTCCCAGATGATCGGCCAGGGTAACTGGCAGCAGGTGCTGGTCTTTACCCGCACCAAGCACGGCGCGAACCACCTGGCGGAACAGCTGAATAAAGACGGCATCCGCAGCGCGGCGATCCACGGCAACAAGAGCCAGGGCGCGCGTACCCGTGCGCTGGCGGACTTTAAATCTGGCGACATCCGCGTGCTGGTGGCAACCGACATTGCTGCCCGTGGCCTCGATATTGAAGAGCTGCCGCACGTGGTGAACTACGAGCTGCCAAACGTGCCGGAAGACTACGTGCACCGTATCGGCCGTACCGGTCGTGCGGCGGCAACCGGTGAAGCGCTCTCTCTGGTTTGCGTGGACGAGCACAAGCTGCTGCGTGATATCGAACGTCTGCTGAAGAAAGAGATCCCGCGTATCGAAACCCCGGGATATGAAGTGGATCCGTCGATCAAAGCCGAGCCGATTCAGAACGGTCGCCAGGGCGGTCGCGGTCAGGGCGGCGGTGGTCGCGGTCAGCAGCCGCGCCGTGCCGAAGGCGGCGCGCCGAAGTCAGCGGGCAAACCGCCGCGTCGTAGCAACGACAGCAAACCGGCCGGTGACAATCCGTGGCGCAGCGGCGAAGGCAAGCCGGCAGGAGAAGGGCAGCGCCGACGCCGCCCGCGCAAGCCTGCTAACCCGCAGTAATCTGGAAGCCCGGTCGTAAAGCCGGGCTTTTCTTTTTGCGGCTGCGAAGAGAAAGTGCCACAATAGTGGCTGTTTATACAGTATTTCAGGTTTTCCGATGGCTTTAACCGCTGCGCTCAAGGCGCAAATTGGCGCATGGTATAAGGCGCTACAACAGCAGATCCCCGATTTTATCCCCCGAGCGCCGCAGCGGCAGATGATTGCTGACGTGGCAAAAACGCTCGCCGGGGACGACGGGCGACATCTGGCGATTGAAGCCCCGACCGGCGTCGGGAAAACCTTGTCGTATCTCATTCCCGGCATTGCCATCGCGCGGGAAGAGGACAAAACGCTGGTGGTCAGCACCGCCAACGTGGCGCTGCAGGATCAGATCTTCAGCAAAGATTTACCGCTGCTGCGCAAAATCATCCCCGACCTGCGGTTTACGGCCGCCTTTGGTCGCGGTCGCTACGTCTGTCCGCGTAACCTGGCAGGGCTTGCCAGCAGCGAGGCGTCGCAGCAGGATCTGCTGGCGTTCCTCGACGACGATCTCACGCCAAACAACAAAGCCGAGCAGGAGCTCTGCGCAACGCTGAAAGGCGATCTTGATGGCTATAAATGGGACGGCCTGCGCGATCACACCGATAAAGCCATCAGCGACGATTTGTGGCGCAGGCTCAGCACCGACAAAGCCAGCTGTCTGAACCGCAACTGTCACTACTATCGCGAATGCCCGTTTTTTGTCGCCCGGCGTGAAATTCAGGAAGCCGAAGTGGTTGTGGCTAACCACGCCCTGGTGATGGCGGCGCTGGAGAGCGAAGCGGTGCTGCCGGAGCCGAAAAACCTGCTGCTGGTGCTCGACGAAGGCCACCATCTGCCCGACGTGGCGCGCGACGCGCTGGAGATGAGCGCAGAAATTACCGCCCCCTGGTTCCGCCTGCAGCTGGATCTCTTCTGCAAGATTGTCGCTACCTGCATGGAGCAGTTCCGGCCGAAAACCACGCCGCCGCTGGCGGTGCCGGAGCGTCTGAGCGACCACTGCGAAGAGGTTTACAGCCTTATCTCGTCGCTGAACAACATCCTGAATCTTTATCTTCCTGCAACCCAGGAAGCGGAACACCGCTTTGCGATGGGCGAACTGCCGGACGAGGTGATGGAGATTTGCCAGCAGCTGGCGAAGCATCTCGAAAAGCTGCGCGGGCTGGCGGAGATGTTCTTAAACGATCTCAGCGAGAAAACCGGCTCGCACGACGTGGTTCGCTTGCACCGTATTCTTTTGCAAATGAACCGTGCGCTCGGCATGTTTGAAGCGCAGAGCAAGCTCTGGCGGCTGGCCTCGATGGCGCAGGCGTCGGGCGCGCCGGTCACCAAATGGGCCACCCGGGAAGTGCGCGACGGGCAGGTCCATCTGTTTTTCCACTGCGTGGGCATCCGCGTGGCCGATCAGCTGGAAAAGCTCATCTGGCGCAGTGTACCGCACGTGGTGGTCACCTCTGCCACGCTGCGCTCCCTGAACAGTTTTTCGCGTTTGCAGGAAATGAGCGGGCTTAAAGAGAAAGCGGGCGATCGTTTTGTCGCGCTGGACTCGCCGTTTAATCACTGCGAGCAGGGGAAGCTGGTGATCCCGCGCATGAAATTCGAGCCGCTGATCGACAACGAAGAGCAGCACATTGCGGAAATGGCGGCCTACTTCCGTGAACAGGTTGAGAGCAGAAAATACCCAGGCATGCTGGTGCTGTTTGCCAGCGGGCGCGCGATGCAGCGCTTCCTGGAGCACGTCACCGATCTGCGTTTATTGCTGCTGGTCCAGGGCGATCAGCCGCGCTACCGGCTGGTGGAAACGCACCGCAAACGTATCGATAACGGCGAGCGCAGTGTGCTGGTGGGATTACAGTCCTTCGCGGAAGGTCTGGATTTGAAGGGCGATTACCTGACGCAGGTGCATATTCATAAAATTGCCTTCCCGCCCATCGACAGCCCGGTCGTCATCACCGAAGGCGAGTGGTTGAAAAGCCTCAATCGCTATCCGTTTGAGGTGCAAAGTTTACCTGCGGCGTCGTTTAATCTCATTCAGCAGGTCGGGCGTCTGATCCGTAGCCACGGCTGCTGGGGGGAGGTGGTGATTTATGACAAACGTCTGCTGACCAAAAATTACGGCCAACGTTTGTTAAACGCGCTGCCGATCTTTCCGATTGAACAGCCAGAAGTGCCCGAGGTAAAAAAACGCCCGGCAACACTGACCGCCGGGCGCAGGAAAAGCATCCGTGCTAAGGGGCGCGGTCCTACTGGTAAGTGAAGGTCACCTGCACCACGCTGCTGAACGTCCCCGCGCTCACTGGCATGGAGGTGGCGTAGTAGCGTGCGGCGAGTGGGAAGGTGGCCGTGTGATCGTTTTGATTAATCACCGCGTTAAAGCTCGCCTGCGGGGCAATGAGGATATTGTCCTGCCGGTCCGCCAGCTCAAGCGCCAGCCCTTTTGCGCTGCCGATGTTGGCAAATTTTGTCGGGTGCAGGCTGTCTGCCTGGCCATAGAAAAAGGCCGTTGCCAGCGTCAGCGTTTTGGGACAATGCGAGACGTTCAGCGAAAATTCTTTCCATTCACCCGTATCCCCCACGTCTTTAAAGTTGCCGGACGCTGTCTGACCGAGGTCGACGGTTAAGTTTTTGCTGGCGCTGTCGATTACGCAGGTATTGGCATAGATGTTCCCGACCATCTGAACCTGGATATCATCCGCCCACGCCTGCGTCATCAGGGCCATCCCAACGAAAAGCACAATTTTTTTCATCATCGTCACTTATAGGCCAGAGTTATGGTGGCTACGGTGTTGGCCGGGCCGGGCGTGACCTCGTCGCTGATTTGCTGGTAGCGCACCTGGAAAGGAATATCCAGCGTCTGGTTGGCAACGGCCTTGCTGGAGGTCGTGACGTATTGATCGAAGGTGGCGATATCGTTGTCGAATAACATTCTCACCCCGACCCCGGTGGCCATTCCGGGCTGCTGAGTGAGTTTGATCACCCCAGCGTAGCCGGTCTCATAGCCGTTAGCGCTGGTGATTTTCACTTCAGGCTGTACCGTGGCGTTACAGTTGACCGTTACGTTAAACTCCTGCGCCGGCATGGAGAGCGTGCCGATGCCGATAAAATCGCTGACCGGAAAATCGCCTAGTACAACGGTGAGGTTTTTAGGGGAAACCGAACAGGTCACCTCCTGAATATTGACGTCGCCAGCGTAAGATACGGTGTTCGGAGAACCAATCCCGTCCATGCCATAAACGCCAATCCCAAACTTTGTCTGGTCAATTGAAAGCGTACCCGAGCTTACCGCATTGCTGGTTTTTATCAGTTCAAGGGTGACATCGAAGCTGAAGTTTCGCGCATCATCATTTGAGATGTAGCCAATGGGTGTACTGCGCGAATCGCAATAGACCCCACCCGCGCCCGTTATCCGCTGGCCTTTGTCGTTGACCAGCGCAATGCCAATCCCCTCCACGCCGGTACCGTACACGCCAGCGAGGCCCGGAATTTCGGTGCCGGTGCCGTAGTAGCAGGAGACAATTTCCTGACCGGCTTCATAGGCGTGGTCGCAGCTTCCCGCAACGTGAACGGTTTGTTCCGTTCCGGGAATACTTTCGCCCACGGGCAACGTGCTGGGCACCGATATGGTTGCCACGTTTAGCAACTTTGGCATATCGGGAGTCGTACATTCGGCCTTTGCATGGGGCATGAATAGCGCCGACAGGCCGAGCACGAATAAGAACACCAGTTGTTTTACAATCTGCATAAGGTCAACCTTTACGGTGAATCAATGACACTGCGCGGCAGCGTTAATGATGCTGTTTTTGTCTTTCTCATCCGTGAGGGCGTATTCAGCGACGCAATGTTCGCCGGCACCTTCACCCCACGAAACCGAGAGCGTGCCGCGCTGTGGCATGCCGGAGAGGTAGGTCTGGCCGCCGCTGCCCACGATAAATTCGCTGTCCTTATCGTCGGTGGTCACCGTTGCGCCAAAGGGCAGCGGTTTCCCGTTTTGCGTGAGCACCATCAATACCCGGTTCCCCACGCGGGTGTTAAAGCTGGCGCGCACCACCGCGCCGCGGGTCGGGGTAACAACCTGCGCGGCGTGGGTAACGTCGGCGTCGTCCGGCAGCGTTTCGGTGTCCAGGGCAATCGTGTTATGGCGGTAGGCCGTGACGAACGGCACCACGGTATAGCCGCGGAAGTCGGTTTCAACGCCGGTCTGGTTGGCAATGTGCGTACCATGGGTGCCCGGCGCTTTGACCAGTGCAATCGTTTCGCCGAGCGGCTGGCTCAGCGTTATGCCGTTGGCGTGGGCGATAACGCCGCCCTGCACGCCGACGTTTACGCTCTGCTGATAGTTGTCCTGACTCACGCCGCCGCTGAGCTCGCCGTAGGTGCCTTTGTAGTCAGCGTTCATGCTGGTCGAGTTTCCGCTACCGGTGCGGCTAAGCCCCTCCTGGATGTTCCAGTTCAGGTTATCTTCGGCCAGCGCCGTGCCGTTAAGGCCAATGTTCTGCGTCGTGCCGTCTTTGGTATTGTTCAGGTTGTAGGTTGCCCAGGTGTTATGCATCCAGCGATCGAGCGGCACGGAGACGCTCAGTGAAAACTGGTTGTCGTTGGAGACGGAATTGCCGTTTTCATCGCTGGCGTCGGTATTCTTGTTCATGCTGTAGCTCAGGCTGTAGCTCACGCCGTGCCAGCTGTTGTTGTAGCTGACGCTCATTGAGGTCATGTCCTGGCTCTGGCTCCAGTAGGTCTCTTTGACCAGGCTCAGCGTCATTGAGCCCCAGCCTTCGGGCAGGGTTTGGTCGATGGTGGCTTCTTCACGCTCACGGCGCTGCTGCGGTGCCGACCAGTCATCCGAGCGGATATAGGATTCCATGGTGTCTTCCAGCGTGTAGAACCCTTTGCTGTTGTAGCGATAGCCCGCCACGGAAAAATTCGTCCCCGATCCCGCAAAATCTTTGCTGTAGCGGAGGCGCGCAGACTGCCCTTTGCTGGACTGCTGTTTTTTCAGCAGCGCTTTTGCGCGGGTGACGTCGAGCGAGAAGGCGCCTAAATCTCCCATGTTTTTACCGACGCCCACCGCCTGAGACTGATAATGGCTGCTCTGCTGCACGCCGCCGTAGGCGGTGAATCCGTAAGGTAAGCCGTAAATTACGCTCCCCTGGGCAAACGGTGTTTTCTCGACGTCGCTGTCATACGAGCGGTAGCGGCCTGCGGTTACGCTGTAGCGCAGGTTTTTTTCACGCTGCAATACCGGCACCGACGCGTAGGGCACCACAAAGTGGCTTTCGCTTCCGTCGGTCTCTTTTACGGTCACCTGCAGATCGCCGCTGCTGCCGGTAGGGTAGAGATCGTTAATTTCAAACGCGCCGGGGGCGACGGTGTTCTGGTAAATGACATAGCCGTTCTGGCGAACCATCACCAGCGCGTTACTGTGGGCCGTTCCGCGAATAATCGGCGCATAGCC
Source organism: Enterobacter sp. ku-bf2 (assembly GCF_001742765.1). NCBI lineage: Bacteria > Pseudomonadati > Pseudomonadota > Gammaproteobacteria > Enterobacterales > Enterobacteriaceae > Enterobacter > Enterobacter sp. ku-bf2. Next base: position 1,617,076 of record NZ_MDVW01000001.1, on the reverse strand, counting down.
TTTTTCGCTGTCCGGCAGCATGTCGCTGTCGGAGTTAATCTGCACCCCGGTATAGGGCACGCTGTCGAACACATCGGCAGGCGAAGAGCTCTGCCCGACGGTGAGATCGCTTTTCATCGACACGATATCGCGCTGGGCATAGGTATAGACGGAGGAGAACTTCTGCTGTTCTTCCTTGCCCGTCGTACTGCGATTCCAGGTGGAATAGTTGCGTACGCGCCAGGCCCCGACATTAAAGCCCGGGCGCAAATTGACGTACTGGCTGCTGTTATCCTCTTCGCCCTGCTGGCGAGCGTGGCTCTGGCTGGCGTTGGCGCTGTAGTTTAATAAGCCTGCGGTGATCCCTTCATCAAACTCTTTGGGATCGATATAGCCGCGTGGCACCTGGCCCAGTGCCGTTTGCGGTATGCTCAGGAGCAGCTGTTGATTCCGAACGTGGAACGAGGCCGATGCCGAAGGGATGGCGCTTAAGTCGACACACGAGCCCTTTGCCATTAACTGCGGGTATTTTTGGGTTTTGATGCCCAGACTTTTTAACTCTTCGAGGCTAAAACAAGGCTGAAGCGAACTGTTGCCCCGGCTATCCTGCTGCAATGTAAACGTCACGTCGCGGGTGTCGATTTTATTATTATCAATATAGATCGCGACCTGGTATTTCCCTGGTGCCTGTCCAGGCCCTTTTTCATATACGGAGAGGTCCGTTTTGGTCTGCTGAGGGTTGTCAATATCCAGCAGTGCCGGGTTAAAATAATCATCAGCCCACGCGAGCTGCGCAAAACACACGGCTGACAGACCACATAGTAGGGTCAGCAGCGTGAATAATTGGCAGGTGAACGGCTTTTTATGGCTGTACATGATTATTTTAATGCGTTATCAGACATGAAATTAATGAACGGATTTTGTCCAGGTTTTGCTGATGCTGCCGTAATCCGTAATAATGGAATACGTCACAGTATCGCCACCCGTATTGGCTGGCAGGGTAATGTGCGTTCCGGTTTCAGGCACGGCCCAGGTGGCTTTCGTGATTTTATGACCATTCAACGTCACGCTCTGGAAATTCATATAGAAGGGGGTCGGATTATTAACGACCAGATCGTTGCCTTCACGATGCCATTCCAGCTTATCCGCCATCTCTTCCGGCTTGCCCTTAACGGACGATGGACGGTAGAGTAATTTGATGCGCGTATTAATCGCAATTTGCAGCGTATTCACCCCCTCCACGTGCTTCGATGAGGGAATCGCTTTAATATTTAACCAGTACAGCGATTCGCGATCTTCCGGTAAATTTCCGCCGGTGCGAACGACGCGCAGTACGTTATCCTCTTTCGCATCAAGACGAAACAGGGGCGGTGTAATCAGGAATGGCGCAGCGGCATGATTTTTACTGTCGGCATCAACCCAGGACTGCACCAGATAATCCGTTGTATCTGGATTTGAAATACCAAGAGATGACTCCTTTTTATCTCCCCGGTAGACCAGACGGGTGCCATTAATAATGACCCCCGCATGAGCGGTCGCGGCTACCAGTAACAGAGTGCTCAGTAAATAACCATGGCGCATAAATATTTCTCAACATAAAGAAAAGATATTAGCTTTGACACAAAGCTAATATCTTCAGATTGAAAATATCAGTTATAAATAACGGTGAAGGTCGATACGGAGTTAGCAGGGCCAGCCGTAACGGCAGCCTGCGTCTGAATATATCGCGCTGCAAATTCCAGATCGTTAACCGTACTTCCTGCGTTGAGTGGATACGCGCGGGAAGGCGTATATAAGCTGACGGGTTGTTCAGATGAGTCAAGCAATTGAATGGCGACGCCGGTTGCGGCATTCGCATCTGCCGTTAACGCCAGCGTGGTGCTGTTATTCGCATCTGGCGTACCGCCAAAATTAATTGCTGCAGAGGTGACCGTCTCCGGACAATCTTTTAATTGAATATCAAATTTTGTTGGTGTGCTGGTGGAGCCTGCACCGGTGAATACCGTTTTAGAAACTTTGCCTAACTGGACGTTGAGTGGATCGCTTAATCCATTTACTACCTGACAGGCAGAATCAATAATTTCGCCGGTAAAGTTAATCTGTCCTTCACCGTTTGTTGCCGCAAAGGCGGATGCAGAACACCCTATCGTTGCAGCGATAAATAAACCTAAAGCAACCTTGTTCATAGTCAATCCTGGTGTGTTTCGGGTAAAAACGTTGCCTGGACGTTTTCACCGTGACCCTCAATAGTGTTTCGGCGACTATTTAATCAAAAAAGATATGCGTTAGAATCTTCTATAGAAATCACAAATAATTGAAATAAAGCTTGTCTTTCGTTAACTGCTAAAAAATCAGCGGGTTGATTGTCTTCATAAAAAACTATCGGCCAGCGCTTCTTCAGGACTATAGTGTTCACAAGATGACGTAGTCAGGAGAAAAGACGTGGATTATCGCAAAATTATCAAAGAGGTAGGGCGGGGCAAAAATCATGCGCGCGACCTGGATTACGAAACGGCTAAGGCACTTTATACGCACATGCTGAATGGCGATGTGCCAGATCTGGAGATGGGCGGCATCCTGATCGCGCTGCGTATTAAAGGGGAAGGTGAAGCGGAGATGCGCGGTTTTTACGAGGCGATGCAGGCGCAAACGATGCGCTTAACGCCGCCAGTCGCAAAGCCGATGCCGATTGTCATCCCCAGCTATAACGGGGCGCGTAAACAGGCAAACCTGACGCCGCTGCTGGCGATTTTACTGCACAAGCTTGGATTCCCGGTTGTCGTTCACGGCGTAAGTGAAGATCCCACGCGCGTGTTGACGCAAACCATCTTTGAGCTGCTGGACATCAAGCCGACCCTTCATGCGGGTCAGGCGCAGGCGAAGCTTGACGGGCATCAGCCGGTCTATATTCCGGTTGGTGCGTTCTGCCCGCCGCTGGAAAAGCAGCTGGATATGCGCTGGCGTATGGGGGTGCGTAACAGCGCCCACACGCTGGCCAAACTGGCAACGCCGTTTGGCGAAGATGCCGCGCTGCGGCTTTCCAGCGTCTCTCATCCGGAGTACGTGACGCGAGTCGGCAAGTTCTTTGAAGAGGTTGGCGGGCGCGCTTTACTGATGCACGGCACCGAAGGGGAGGTGTATGCCAACCCGCAGCGCTGCCCGCAGATTGTGCACATTGATTCTACCGGCGCGCGCGTCATTCTGGAGCGCGGGACGGATAATCGTGATGTGGCGTTGCCCGAAGCCAAAGATCCGCACACCACCGCCCACTGGATCACCCAGTGTCTGGCGGGCCAGGTCCCTGTTCCGCACGCCATTACGCAGCAGATGGCCTGCTGTCTGCTGGCGACGGGTGAGGTGGACTCGATAGAGGACGGTCTGGCGCGCGTGGCGCAGTCTTTTTAACTAAAAAAAAGCCCGTCCAGTGGCGGACGGGCAAGCAAGGGTAACAAACAACAGGGTCAATGAGGGTTGGAGCAGCTCACCAGAGGGTTTGGCGAGGGGACAGCATTCGTTCAGGCGATTATTTGTAGATAACCGCGGTACCGCTCAGCTTGTTATTGCCGTTAGCGGAGGTAATGGTGTATCCGCTTGCACCGGCAGCAGCCGCTTTCTCAGCCAGTTTGGCTTCCAGACCGTCCAGCGTGGTCGCGCCATCAGCGCTTACCACACCGACTTTATTCATGTTCTGTGCCTGAGTTGAAGAGACTGGCTCTACGGCGAAAGCACCGAAGGACAGAGCGGACAGGGCAACAGCAGCTACAGCATATTTGATGGTTTTCATAATTAATCTCTCGCAGGTGTTTCTGTTAAGGGGACGATGTTCCGTCGATGTGATAAGTATCACGGTTTTTTTCGAGGGATAAAATCGAAGAGAATTGACGTGGTTGCTCAAAAAAATTGAATGACAAATAACTTATTGAATATTAATAAATTCAAACTGGCGATTTACACTTCTTGTTGATGCGCTTTACAGAAGAAAGATGAAGGGCACATTTTGCTACGCGGTTCGCTAAAAATCGTGAGCGTAAAGGTAAGGGCCTGTGCGGTTAACTTAGGTAAAGGAAAGTCAACGTAACTGGCTGTCTTTCGAACCCCTGCGATTATATCCCGAATGTGATGAATTTTTCGAATCTTTATGCTGCTGGCAGGTGATGCAAAGCCTTACGCCGGGGATGGCTTTTCGGCGCGCCTCGGGAATAGGGTCTCCACACTCTTCGCATTCAGTTAAGCTTTCGCCGCGCGGAATTTCACCGCGGGCACGCGCTACCGCATCTTCAATTGTACTGTTGATCTGGTCGTTAACGGCATCATCATTTGCCCAGCCGGAAGCCATTATGCCCTCCTGATATTGGTTCAGCCCTGCTTTTAATATGGGGTTAAAAAACGAACAGTCAAGGCGAGGGGGAAGAGAACTGCATCCGGTGGACAGATGCAGTCTGGGGAAAAAAGCTGATTATTTATAAATGGTCGCTGTGCCGTACATATGGTTATCGCCGCCAGCGGAATTCACCACGAAGCCTTTTGCACCTTCCTGACGGGCTTTTTCGGCAAGTTTAGACTGGAGATCGTCAAGGTTGCTGGCACGGCTTACCGAGACGGTGCCCGCAGGCCGAAGCTGGCTGGTGTCGGTACTCGGGGTCAGCGACTGAACGGCCATCGCAGAGAATGACGCAGTCGCCAGGGCGGCAGCGATAACAGCAAGGGTCAGATACTTTTTCATAATCACATCCTCATGAGGAAACAACAGGTGATTCCCCTTAAGTTTAGAAGCCGGAGGAGTGTGACTTAGCGCAAATATTTGATGATGATCTGCTTATTTTTTGAACAACATCATTTGACATTTCGCTGACAGATCATAGACATAAAGGTGTTTGATTTATGTCGAATTTTTAATCGATGCAGAGAAAGATTTACCGTTGGGCCAGCAAAGGGTATCTTACGCCGCTGTTTAAAGGAGAACGCCATGACTTCCCAAAAGCCGGGATTGCACCCACGAAATCGCCACCGCAGCCGCTACGACATGAATGCGTTATGCCTGAGCTGCCCGCCGCTGCAGGACTACATTGTCCAGACCCCCGCGGGTGAACCTTCGGTCAACTTTGCTGACCCCCAGGCGGTTAAAATGTTGAACAAAGCGCTGCTTGCACACTATTACGGTGTGGCGAACTGGGATATTCCCGAAGGCTTTCTCTGTCCACCTGTGCCGGGCCGCGCGGATTACGTGCATCACCTTGCCGACCTTCTTGCCGAAGGTAATGAGGGCGTTGTTCCAGAGCAGGCCACCATTCTGGATATTGGCACCGGGGCGAATCTGATTTACCCGCTGATCGGCGCGCATGAATACCACTGGCGCTTTACCGGAAGCGAAATCGGTGCCGAGGCCTTTGCCAGCGCCCAGGCGATTATCAGCGCGAACCCTGGGTTAAGCCGCGCCATTCGTCTGCGTCGTCAGAAAGAGGCGGCGTCGATCTTCAACGGTATCATTCACAAAAATGAAAGCTATGACGCCACGATGTGCAACCCGCCGTTCCATGATTCGGCGGCCGCGGCCCGTGCGGGCAGCGAGCGCAAGCGCCGCAACCTGGGTCAGGCGGAAGATGCCGCGCTGAACTTCGGCGGTCAGCAGCAGGAATTATGGTGTGAAGGCGGCGAAGTGGCGTTTATCCTGCGCATGATTGCGGAAAGCAAACAGTTTGGTCGTCAGGTGAAGTGGTTCACGACGCTGGTTTCCCGCGGAGATAACCTGCCGCCACTCTACCGCGCGCTCACCGAAGCGGGTGCCGTAAAAGTGGTGAAAAAAGAGATGGCGCAGGGCCAGAAGCAAAGCCGCTTTATCGCCTGGACGTTTATGGACAATAACAAACGTCGCAAATAGCACGCCGTCGTAGGCCGGGTAAGGCGAAGCCGCCACCCGGCAACAAGGCTACAGCGTTGGCTCCTGCGGTGGGAGCGGCGCTGCGGGCGGCGGCAGTACCTGATAGGTCTGGACCGGCATCCGCACGTTCGCCAGATCGAAGTGTTTTTTCACCATGCTGTCGAGCGCAAAGCGCACCGTCCACTGCTTCAGCGGCTGGGTGGTGAACGACACGCGCAGGGTAAAGGCCGTGTTCGTCAGCCCGACAATGCCGGCAAATGACGGCTCGCCAATCACCAGTCCGCGAATATCCTCCATCTGCATCAGCTCTTCTACCGCATCGCGCAGCGCCTGCTTCGCTTTATCGGCATCCTCATGACGATCCACATCGTAGTTCGCTACCACGGAGCCAATGCCGCGTACAAAGTTGGCGAAGGTGGTTATCGAGGACCAGGGAATGATGTGGTACGCCCCGGTGTCCTGGCGCACGCCCACCGAGCGAATCGACATCCTCTCAACGGTGCCGGTTAACGGCCCAATAGTCACCAGATCGCCCGTGTTCATCCCGTTCTCAAACTGGATAAAGATGCCGGTAATAATATCCTTCACCAGCGTTTGCGACCCGAAGGAGATCGCCAGCCCCAGGGCACCGGCACCGGCCAGCAGCGGGGCGATATTCACCCCGATTTCCGACAGCACAATCATGATGGTGATGGTACTGATAATGACCGCCAGCGCGTTGCGGAACAGGGTTAACAGCGTTCTTGCCCGCGCGCTGGGCAGGGGACGGCCATGAATATCCGATACCAGACGGTTCTCGATAAGGCTCGCCAGCAGCGTCCAGCCGACGGCAGAGAAGAACAAAATCAACGCGATGCGAATCAGGATGTCGACCGTTTTCTCACCCGCACCGTTGTGCAGCCAGTTCCAGAAATCAAACAGGCTCCACGCATTCAGGAGCAGCATAATCGCCACGCAGACGGTGAGGATGCGCGCCACCTTCAGCGATACCGACATCCAGCCGTTTACCCGTTTTTGCAGTTCCGGGTAATTACGCTGTACCTGCGGCGACAGGGTGATGGTTTTCGAAATCCAGCGCGACAGCAGCCCCGACACAAACGCCGCGATGCCGATAATGGCCAGGCTTTTGAACGTCGCCCCCATCATGAATTTCAGGCTGTTTCCCGGGTCGAACAGCGAGAAGAAGCACAATACGATGAAGTAGGCGCTTGCCAGCCAGTGCCACACCAGGGCGAAAGCGCGAATAAACAGGCTGAAGAACGAGAGGGATCGATCGGCCAGATTTAGCAGGCTTTGGGTAATGGTTTTTTTATTGTGGAAGATCAGATACAGCGACCAGACGGTAATGCAGATCATGATAATGACGTTTGCCAGGGCGCCAAACTGGACGTTTACCTGGTTGGAGATGATCGGCACGGCAACCAGCAGGCCGTAGCCAATCAGCCCGCTGAGCACGCTCAGGCGCAGCGCCCAGTACTTCGCCGTTTCATCCCGGATGGCGAAAGGACGCAGCGCAGGCACGTGGGGACAAAAGAGTAATCGCAGCAGCGCCTTGAAGAACTCAATCAGGGCAAAGGCATTCAGGAAAAGCGACTGCTGGAAGGCGATGGTTTTGTTGCCCGCGTTCAGCCTGTCGGCCAGCATCTGGCCTAAGAACAGCGTCAGGGCCAGCAGCAGTAAATCAATGATAAACGCAGAGGCTATCATCAACGGCAGGTGCAGCCAGCTGCTTTTCTGCTGATTCTTTCTGCGTCCCCATTGCCCCATTTTGCGGTACAGCGGCCACGCGCACAGGCGCACCAGCCAGTAAAAAAGGAAGACTGCACCAGCCAGCATCAGGAACTGCGTGGCGGCGGCGGTAAACGTTTGTGGGTTAAACGGCTTATGCGGTGAGCCAATCAGGTTGCGGTAGAGCTGAGCAAAGCGCGAGGAGAGCGCTTCTCCATAGTGTCGGCTCACGTCGGTGACATTTTCCAGCACCGTTTTTTGTTCCTCCACCTGGGGAGGGGTGATGACAGGCACCGGCTCCTGCGGCGGCGTGGCGGCCACTTTCCGCAGCTGGCTGATGAGTTCGTGCCGGGAGGTGTCGTTCTCAAGGACGTCGGCGAGGGCGCTGTAGGCGGCTTTTTTCTGTTCGACATCGGGTTCAGGAGGGGGCGTACTTTGCTGACTGGCGGTTGTTCCGGTGGTCACGCCGGGGATCGCGACGGCGAACGATGGCGCACTAAACAGGCTAATCAACAGCAACAGGATCCACGGCACGGCGTCCTCCGGTGAAAATGTCGAACAAAATGATAAGTATAGAAGTCGGGACGCGGAGGGGGATTTTTGGGAACAATCTGGCGTAAAAAAGCCGGGCAAGCCCGGCTTTAGCGTCAAGCGAGGGATCAGGAGACGTGCTGCAGGAACTCCTGCAGACGCGGGCTCGGCGGGTTCGCAATCAATTCCTGCGGGTTACCGTCTTCCGCGATACGGCCTTTATCAATAAAGATCAGGCGGGACGCCACTTTCTCAGCGAAGCCGATTTCGTGGGTCACGATAACCATCGTCATCCCTTCTTCCGCCAGATCCTGCATGACCTTCAGCACCTCGTGGCGCAGCTCCGGGTCGAGTGCGGACGTAGGCTCATCAAACAGCATCAGTTTCGGTTTGACCGCCAGCGCACGGGCAATTGCCACGCGCTGCTGTTGACCACCGGACAGCTCAGAAGGGTAGTGGTGCGCGCGTTCAGCCAGGCCGACTTTCGCCAGCAGATCTTTGGCCAGCGCTTCTGCCGCCGCTTTGTTGGCACCGCGCACGCGCAGGGGGCCAAACATCACGTTCTCCAGCGCCGTCAGGTGCGGGAAAAGATAGAACTGCTGGAACACCATGCCCGCTTCCTGACGAATCAGACGGTCATCCACTTTCGGGTCATTCACCTTCAGACCGTCGACGATCAGATCGCCGCTGGTGATCTCTTCCAGCTTGTTGATGCAGCGCAGCAGGGTCGACTTACCGGAGCCGGATGGCCCGATAATGACCACCACTTCACCCTGCTGGATGTTCAGATCGATATTGTGCAGCACCTGGGTTGGGCCAAAGTGCTTGGAAACGTTTTTAAATTCAATCACAGGATTTTCATCCTTCTTTCAAGACGACGCAGAACGAAGCTCAGAACCAGAGTAATGATCAGGTAGACCACGGCCACCGCACTCCAGATTTCCAGCGCGCGGAAGTTGCCAGCAATGATCTCCTGCCCCTGACGGGTCAGTTCGGCCACGCCGATAACAATGAACAGCGACGTATCTTTAATGCTGATGATCCACTGGTTACCCAGCGGTGGCAGCATGCGACGCAGCGCCAGCGGCAGAATAACGTGGCGGATCGTTTCGCGACGTGAAAGGCCTAATGCCAGACCGGCTTCACTGAAACCTTTATGAATCGACAGCACCGCACCGCGGGTGATTTCCGCAATGTAGGCGCCTGAGTTGATCATAATGGTGACGACGGCTGCGCTGAACGGGTCGATGCGCAGGTCAGTGAACGCCATAGGCAGGGCGAAGTAAATGAACATGACCTGCACGACAATAGGGGTGCCGCGGATCACTTCGATGAAAACCAGTGCGATGTGGTTTGCAATCCAGCCACCGTAGGTACGGGCGAAACCGGCGACAAGACCGATAATCAACCCGCCAACCAGACCCAGGACCGAAATCCACAGAGTCATTTTAGCGCCTTCAAGCAAGAGTGGAATGGCAGGCCAGATGGCGCTCCAGTCAAACTGCATGATGTATTCCTGTATACCGTGGTGAAAAACGAAAAACGTAGGCCCGGTAAGCGGCAGCGCCACCGGGCGTTACAAACCTGAATTCAGGTGAAATTATTTAGGCTCGGTACCGAACCATTTTTTGTAGATTTCGTTATAGGTGCCGTTCTCTTTCAGCGTTTTCAGCGCGCCGTTAACTTTCGTGCGCAGGTCGTCGCTGCCTTTCGGGAACGCGATACCGTACTGCTGGGCTTCCAGAGACTCGCCAACGGCTTTGAACTTGCCGTTACCGGCTGTTTTGATGAAGTACAGGATGTTCGGCGTGTCGTGCAGAACAGCGTCAGCACGGTTGGTGCCGAGTTCCATGTACGCGTTGTCGATGTTCGGGAACTGACGCAGGTCTTTGGTTTTGATATTGGCTTTCGCGTAATCAACCGAACCGGTGCCGCTCTTCACTGCCACCACTTTGCCGTCGAGATCTTTCACGCTTTTTACGTCGTTATTATCGGCTTTGACCATCACCAGCAGGCCGCTTTTGTAGTAGCCATCAGAGAAGTCGATCGCTTTTTTACGTTCGTCGGTAATGGTGATACCCGCCAGAGCCAGATCAACGTTCTTGGTTTGCAGTGCCGGGATGATGCCGCTGAAGTCCATCGGCTTCAGGGTGTAATCCAGTTTGAGTTCTTTTGCGACGGCGGCCCACAGATCCACATCGAAACCAACGTATTTATCACCCTGTTTGAATTCAAACGGAACGAACGCCGTGTCGGTCGCCACAACCAGTTTGTCGGCAGCCTGAGAGGACACCGCAAAAGCCAGGGTAAGTGCAGCCAGTGAAACTTTTAATACAGACTTCATAGCATTTCCTTTTATATCCACGGGGCGATCCCCTGCGAGAACAGGTGACACAATGAAAAAATCGTGCCAACTTTACAAGCTATTGTTTTGCAAAGGGGATGATGTCATGCATTGCACAATAAATGGGGCAATGAGGTCTTATTGCACCAAAGTGGAGCACTGTTTTGGTGCGCTTCGTTTGGCTCAACTGACGGGGAGATATTTAGCGTAAATTCTGACGAAAAAACAATCTTCCGTTAACGGTTGTGTGAGGTGATTATTACAATTTCTTCACTTTTGCACGTTCTCAGGCAAAAAACGTGCACCATAGATGTGCAAAACCCTCACCGAAGGGCGAGGGTTTGATAGAAAATTCGTATGAATTATTCGATGTTAGATTCGATGAACCACAAGAACTGATCCAGATCGCGGGACGCGGCGGTGAAGATGTCTGCGGTATCTTCGTCTTTCGCTTCGCTAATCGCTTTGCGCACATCGTTCGCCACAATCGCATAGCGGTCCGCCAGCTCTTTCAGGTGATCCTGAACGGTATGGATATCCAGCGGATAGCTTTTCAGCGGGGTTTTGCTGTTGATCACCTGTGTGGTGCCCAGCGCCACGCCGCCTAACTGAACGGCACGTTCAGCCATCGTATCGAGGTGGGCAACCAGTGCTGTGCGGAAGCCATCCAGCATTTCATGAACGGCAATAAAGTTTGCACCGCGCATATTCCAGTGGGCCTGTTTGGTGATCAGCGAAAGATCGATGAACTGGATCACCTGGCGATTCAGCAACTCAATGGTCGCTTTTTTGTCGCTGTCCGATACATCGTTACGGGTATAAAGCAGATTAGACGCTTTCGTTTTCACCAGTTTAGCGGTACTCATAATCTCATATCCTCTTGATGTTTATGTCCCAGGTAATTACGGAACTAAGTATAGCACCGGATTTTTTCTCTGCGGTTTGGCTGTGCCTATCGGTTTAATAGCGAGAAGGAGGTTGAGAATTTAATTTATTGAAAGTATTAGATAATTTATAAATTGATACAGATCAATCTTAATTGCTGAATGGGGAAGTTAACGCAGAGGAATATTTTGCTGGCAGGAGTGAGTGTGTAAGAAATTATAACGCCTGTGTTTCTGGCCTTTATTCTGCATGGCGTGGAAGCCATGCAGAATATATGGCCTTAGTTGATATCCACTTTCTCAACTTTTGGCTCCGGGCGCATGGTAAGCGTCGAGCCCATTGATGCCGCGATAATCGAGCAGAGCGCCAGCGTCTGGGTCAATGTCAGGGTTTCGCCGAGAAACACCATCCCGGAAATCGCGGCAAGCGCAGGCTCCATACTCATCAGGGTGCCAAATATGCGTGTCGGCAGACGCGTCAGCGCAATCATCTCCAGAGAATAGGGGAGTGCGGTAGAGAGAATCGCGACCGCCAGACCGATGGGCATGACGGACCATTGCCAGATAGACTCTGTCGCCTGCGCCATGCCGATGGGCACAAACACGATGGCCGCAATCAGGGAACCCAACGCGACGGTCGCCGGACCGTGCTCTTCCCCAGCGCGCTGGCCGGTGAGGATATAGACAGCCCAGCAGGCACCTGCGCCCAGCGCCAGCGCTGCGCCCGTCAGGTCAATCTCAGAAACGCTCTGGCCCAGCGGCAGCAGGAACCATAAGCCCAGTACGGCTAACACGACCCAGATAAAATCGACCGGACGTCGGGAGGAGAACAGCGCCACCGCCAGCGGGCCGGTAAACTCCAGCGCGACGGCAATACCCAGCGGTATCGTCTGGATGGAGAGGTAGAACAGGTAGTTCATTGCCCCCAGGGAGAGTCCATAAAACAGCAGCGGTAAACGCTGCTCCTTTTTGAAGCGCAGACGCCACGGTTTAAAAATGACCACCAGTATCGCCGTGCCTAGCACAATACGCAGGGCGGTCACCCCGGGCGCGCCAACCAGCGGAAAAAGCGATTTTGCCAGCGAGGCACCGCTTTGAATGGACAACATGGCAATGAGTATTACGGCTACCGGCAACCAGACCGACGACGTGCGGGATAACCCAGGCATCCTTTCTCCTGTCAGCTTATGTCAAATGAGGTAAAGGTTGCAGTGTAAAGGAAATATGCGGCTACGGTTGAGGTACTGTTGAAAAAAAAGCAGGTGAAATCCGTAAAATGGTTAAGCGCTGGTGGATTTATCGCCTGTCAGATTAGGAATAATCTGGATGAATGTAACTGCGCAGACGCGCACTATGCGCATTTAGTAGTGAAAATTGCATGTGATTTGAAAGAGATAGCTGATGCTGGAAACGTTCTGTTACAGGAAAGGTTTCATTAGACATCATGAATCACAAAGAGTTTCGCAAATTTTTTTGATATATTTAAAACTTACGGACTTACTTGGATCACATTTGAGGTGGTTATGAAAAAAATTGCATGTCTTTCAGCACTGGCCGCTGTACTGGCTGTTTCCGCAGGTACCGCTGTAGCTGCTACTTCTACTGTTACTGGTGGTTACGCTCAGAGCGACTATCAGGGCGTGATGAACAAAGCTAACGGTTTCAACCTGAAGTATCGTTACGAGCAGGATAACAACCCACTGGGCGTGATCGGTTCTTTCACCTACACCGAGAAAGATCGTTCTGAAAACGGCGCATACAACAAAGGCCAGTACTACGGTATCACCGCGGGCCCAGCTTACCGTCTGAACGACTGGGCAAGCATCTACGGTGTTGTAGGTGTTGGCTACGGTAAATTCCAGCAGACCGAAAACGAAGGTCTGAACCGCACTGCAAGCAACAGCGACTACGGCTTCTCCTATGGCGCAGGCCTGCAGTTCAACCCAATCCAGGACGTTGCTCTGGACTTCTCCTATGAGCAGAGCCGTATCCGCAACGTTGACGTTGGCACCTGGATCGCGGGCGTAGGTTACCGCTTCTAATCACTTCGGTGATTAAATAAAAAATCCGCCCACTGTGGCGGATTTTTTTTGTCTTTTTCCCTCTCCCTGTGGGGGGAGGGGGGGAACATACGGCTGTAGTGGTCATTCCGTTCACTTCATGTTCCTTGCTACTCTGTAACAGCATGACCTGTGAACGTGCCAGGGCGGCTCAATCGCCGCCGCCCTGGCGACCCGGGCTCCCGGCGGTAAATCGCCGCTTCGCGGTCCCCTCAGCTTATTCCTTCAGGCTATCGGGTCGGGCATGAGCCTGCATCCCTGCAGGCCACGCCCTCTCGGCGCATCCCTGCGCCTCGCCCCGGCCTTACGGAAACGCTTCGGCGATTTACAGCCGGACCAGGACGTCGCTGTAAGTCATTAATTTTGCGAAGCAACGTTCATCGCTTCAAGTAAAAAATTACTGGGGGATCCCTCAGCCCTGTAGGAGAGGACCAGGGTGAGGGCATCAGACCGCTACTTACTCTTAATATCAAAAATATCCGTACCCAGATGGTTGTAGTCAACTTTCTGTAACTTGAAGTTGGTAACGTACACTTGGGGAGCTTTCTTGTTAGAGACAAACGGGTAAGCGTTTTTTATCTGCCCGGCGGTAATCCCCGTCCACTGCGAGAAAAACTGCAGGAAATCATTCGCTGAACGACGCGCTTTAATGACGCGATGCGTTTTATCGTCACTCGACAGCACCATAAACGGCACCTGGAAGTTCTGCTGGAACTTGTCATCGTGCGCCAGGTACTGCACCTCTTTCCCGCGCTCTTTAAACGCCAGCCCGTGATCCGAGAAATAGACCAGAGAGAAGCTGTCGCCCGTATTGCGCAGCTGATCGTAGAGCTTGCTCAGCAGGTCGTCGGTTTGCGTCATGGTGTAGAGATAGCAGGAGGTCTCTTTGGACTGCACGAACTCCGCGTACTTCCCGCCGGTCCGATCGCAGGCCTGCGGGTGCGACCCCATCAGATGCAGGACGATCAGCTGAGGCTGGGTGCGCGGGGTAGCGAAGACCTGCGCCGTCATTTTCAGCAACGCTTCGTCCTTGGTATTTTTGTCGGCTTCAAAGTCGCCATTTTTCAGGAACTGTACTTCGTCAGCCCGTTTGGCGATGCTGGCGATGGCCGTATCGTATTCGCCAATTTGCCCCTGATTCGAGAACCACCACGTCTGAAAACCTGCGCGGTTTGCCAGGGTGACGAAATTATCCTGATACTGCGGTTTGCCATCCACCACCCGGTTAAGGGTCAGGCCGAGCGATTTCTGCGTTGAGCCGCTGGCCGCGACATAATCGGTAAACAGGGTGCCTTTGACCGAACTGGCAAACGGGGTGTTATCCCAATGGCCGCCAAACGCGCCCATTGCATCTCGACGCGCGCTTTCGCCAATCACCACCACATAGGTGTGATATTTCGGCTTAACGGCCAGCACGTTCCAGGTGTCTTTCATATTGGAAAGCTCAGCCATGCGGGCCTGTTCGTCGAGAACCTCTTTATTATTTACAACGACATCTTTCACGAAGCGGAAAACCGGATAGCCGATGTTAATAAGTCTTAGCTTACCGTCCCAGGGAATATTCTGGATAGGGGCGACAAATGCCACGGCAACGCTGAATACCAGACAGAGTATGTCGATCTTACCCCAGGATTTTTTCTCGCCCGGCTGACGGCGAATGGCGATAATGCCCAGCGCGAAGATAAAGAGCCCGACCACGTAGCTGTACCACGGGAAGATCGTCAGGATCTCCGTCGACTCTTCCATATTGGTCGAGTGCAGCGCCAGCAGGGTATTAAAGTTTGGCGAGCCGTACGCCTGACCAAACGGAAAATAGAGCGCCGCAACCAGCGAACAGATGCCGATTAATGCTTTTTGCGCGCGCGGCGCGGCTCGCCACAGCACATGCAGAATGCAGGTGAAGGCCACCGCGTAGAGCAGACTAAAGGGATAACCGAGCGCAAAGTTAATCAGTAATGACTGCAAAAAGTAAAACCCCGTCCACGGGCTTAAGGCCCGGCTGCGGGTCACAACGGTATCTATCAGGGTTAAATTCATAGGTCACTATCATGGATGAAAACGCCATGTGCTCACCCTGGCGTCAAGGGTCATAACCTGCCTGACAGTGCGTGGAGAGGGAATGAGGGTCCGCTTCAGCGAGCCGCAAATTGTGCAGGGCTGCAAGAAGATAGTGCGAGCGCTAAATAATATCAACAGTTGCTAAGCAGATGTTTTGCGAAGGGGATTGCAAATCCGTAAAAAAGATCGGGAATAGGGCGGCTGGAAGCCAGTTTACAGCGAAAATGTGACGGGAAAATGAAGCGGCGTACCGCGACGCCGCTTAGTGGGAAGGTTTGTCATCCTGATGCGGTTTGCCGTTAAACATATCGCACAGCATGTTCAGCAGCATTAAGCGCACTTTAAAGGGTGAGTGGGTAAACACGGTCATGCACCTCTTGAATTCGTTCATAAGACCTCCTGATTTTTGATCCCTTCGATCCGTGAAGGGTGACTGCATTACATACAGATATAGCACAGGCTATATTGTATAGCTATGGCTATTTCGTTAATTTTTTGTGCTTGTGGAGGGATGGTTTACAATGTGCGCTCTCGATACCGGGCGCTGGAAGCGTCACCCCACTGAGGAAGTACAATGAACCGTCGCGCAGGTAAGCCAACCATTAAAAAAACGACGCAACTGGTGAATGTTGAAGAGCATGTCGAAGGTTTTCGCCAGGTCCGTGAAGCGCACCGGCGTGAACTGATTGATGATTATGTTGAACTCATTTCCGATCTGATTCGTGAGGTCGGGGAAGCGCGTCAGGTCGATATGGCCGCCAGGCTGGGGGTATCGCAGCCAACTGTCGCAAAAATGTTAAAACGTCTCGCCTCCGTGGGCCTAATCGAAATGATCCCCTGGCGCGGGGTCTTTCTGACGCCAGAAGGGGAGAAACTCGCGCAGGAGAGCCGCGAGCGCCATCAGCTTGTCGAGAATTTTTTGCTGGTGCTGGGCGTTAGCCCGGAGATTGCCCGCCGGGATGCGGAAGGAATGGAACACCACGTCAGCGAAGAGACGCTGGTGAAGTTTCGTGAGTTTACGCTTAAATATGGTCCCTCCGCTGAATGAAAATCCCTGGACTGCAGGCCCTGGCACGCGATCGTTTCTTCCATCTCTTATTACTCATTGGCGCAGGGTTAAGCCTCTTTGTGCCGTTTGCGCCACAGGCCTGGCCCGCTGCCATTGACTGGCGCACCATCATTACCCTGAGCGGCCTGATGATGCTCACCAAAGGGGTCGAGCTGAGCGGCTATTTTGACGTGCTGGGCCGTAAAATGGTGCGCCGTTTTGCCACCGAGCGCAGGCTGTCCCTGTTTATGGTGTTTTCCGCCGCGGTGCTGTCGACGTTTCTGACCAACGACGTGGCGCTGTTTATCATCGTACCCCTCACGCTCACGCTGCGTAAGCTTTGCGAGATCCCGGTCAGCCGGCTGATCATCTTTGAAGCGCTCGCCGTTAACGCCGGTTCTCTGTTAACGCCTATCGGCAACCCGCAAAATATCCTCCTCTGGGGACGTTCCGGGCTGTCGTTCGCCGCCTTTACCTGGCAGATGGCGCCGCTGGCGCTGGTGATGATGCTGTCGCTGCTGGTGGTGTGCTGGTTTGCGTTTCCGGATAAAAAACTGCAATACCACAGCGGCACCACGGGCCCGCAGTGGCAGCCGCGTCTGGTCTGGAGCTGTCTCGGGTTATATATCGTCTTTCTGTTCGCGCTCGAGCTGAAGTATGAGCTGGCGGGTGTCCTGCTGGTCGCCGCAGGCTTTGTCGTCCTCGCGCGGCGCGTGCTGGTCAGCGTGGACTGGACGCTGCTGCTGGTCTTTATGGTGATGTTTATTGATGTGCATCTGCTTATCCAGCTTCCGGTGCTGCAAAACGTGCTCCACAGCGTCAGTACGCTGTCTCAGCCGGGACTGTGGCTGACGGCGATTGGCCTGTCGCAGTTTATCAGCAACGTGCCGTCCACCATTCTGCTACTCAACTATGTTCCGCCGGACACGCTGCTGGCCTGGGCGGTGAATATCGGCGGGTTTGGGCTGTTGCCCGGCTCGCTGGCCAACCTGATTGCTCTGCGCATGGCCAACGACCGTCGTATCTGGTGGCGCTTCCATCTCTGGTCGATCCCGATGCTGGTTTGGGCCGCGGCGATCGGTTTCGGAATATTCCTTCTCATATAGTGCGCAATTTGTCAGTTTTTCCTGGCAAACGTATAGCAACGTCCTAGCTTTAGTGAACGGCATAGTGTGATGCCGCTCACTGACAGGACCGTTGCTGAACTATGGCTGAAGATCAAACTCCACCTGCTGACGAGCAGGACAAAAATAATAATGAGCGTAAGCGCCCGGGCAAAAAACCGTTAATTATCCTCGGCATTGTCGTGGTGGTGATGGTTGTCGTGGCGCTGGTCTGGTGGTTTTTAACCCGTAACGAAGAGACGACTGACGACGCCTTTACCGACGGCGACGTAGTGACGATTGCCCCGAAAACGGCAGGCTACGTCACCGAGTTGCGGGTGCGCGATAACCAGCGCGTGAAAAAGGGCGATCTGCTGGTGGTCATCGATCCGCGTGATACCACCGCGCAGCGCGATCAGGCTCAGGCCCAGCTTGGGCTGGCCATCGCGCAGCTGCATCAGGCTCAGGCGCAGCTGGCGCTCTCAAAAGTGCAGTATCCTGCCCAGCGTGACGAAGCCAAAGCGCAGGTGCTGAAAGCGCAGGCCGATCTGGCGAACGCGCAGGCGGAGTACCGTCGCCAGCGCGGTGTCGACCCGCGGGCAACCACCCAGCAAAGCATTGATTCCGCGAACGCTCAGCTGCGCAGCGCGCAGGCTGGGCTGGCCAGCGCTCAGGCGCAGCTGGAAGTGGCAGAGCAGGTCCAGCTGCAAATCCGCCAGCAGGAAACCAACGTTGAAGCGCGCGAGCGTCAGGTCGATCAGGCCAAAGCGCAGCTGGAAACGGCCAATCTGAACCTCTCTTACACCGAAGTCCGCGCCCCGTTCGACGGGTTTGTCACCAAACGCAACGTTCAGCCCGGCACGCTGGTGCAGGCGGGTACGGCGCTGTTCTCCCTGGTTTCGCC
Organism: Enterobacter sp. ku-bf2; assembly: GCF_001742765.1. NCBI lineage: Bacteria > Pseudomonadati > Pseudomonadota > Gammaproteobacteria > Enterobacterales > Enterobacteriaceae > Enterobacter > Enterobacter sp. ku-bf2. The sequence goes on along the minus strand of NZ_MDVW01000001.1, from coordinate 1,598,559 downwards.
GAACGTGTGGGTGGTGGCGAACTTCAAAGAGTCCCAGCTTGAGCGCATGAAGCCCGGCGATAAGGTCACCATGTCGGTCGACGCGTGGCCGGATATGGCGCTTGAGGGCCACGTTGACAGTATCCAGCAGGGCAGCGGCTCGCGCTTCTCCGCCTTCCCGGCAGAAAATGCCACCGGTAACTTCGTCAAAATTGTGCAGCGCGTGCCGGTCAAAATCGTGATTGATAAGGGGCTCGATCCGAACAAACCGCTGCCGCTGGGACTGTCGGTTGCGCCGAAGGTGACGGTGGAATGACGGATCACAGCCACGACAGCTGGAAGCCCGCCAGCAATCCGTGGGCGGTGGCGATTGTCGTCACCCTGGCGGTGTTTATGGAGATCCTCGACACCACTATCGTCAACGTGGCGCTGCCCCACGTGGCGGGTTCGCTCTCGTCCAGCTATGACGAATCCACCTGGGTGTTAACCAGCTACCTGGTCGCGAACGGCATCGTGCTGCCCATCTCGGCGTTTCTGAGCCGCGTCTTCGGCCGCAAGCAGTTCTTCCTGATCTGCATCGTCATGTTCACCGTCTGCTCGTTCCTCTGCGGCATCGCCACCGAGCTGTGGCAGATCATCCTGTTCCGCGTGATGCAGGGCTTTTTTGGCGGCGGGCTACAGCCCACGCAGCAGTCGGTACTGCTCGACTACTTCAAGCCGGAGGACAGGGGCAAAGCCTTTGGGCTCTCGTCCATCGCGATTATCGTTGCACCGGTCCTCGGCCCGACGCTGGGGGGCTGGATCACCGACAACTACTCCTGGCGCTGGGTGTTCTTTATCAACATCCCGGTGGGGATTGTCACGGTGCTGGCGATCTACCAGCTGCTGGAAGATCCGCCGTGGGAGAGTAAGTCAAAAGAGAAGCTGACCATCGACTGGACGGGGATCGGCCTGATCGCCCTGGGGCTGGGCTGCCTGCAGGTGATGCTTGACCGGGGGGAAGATGAGGACTGGTTCTACTCGAACTTTATTCGTACCTTCGCGGTGTTAACGCTTATCGGCATTATCGGTGCCATTTACTGGCTGGTGTATGCCAGAAAACCGGTGGTGGATCTGCACTGCATGAAGGACCGCAACTTTGCCATCTCCAGCCTGCTGATGGCGGGGATGGCGATGATTTTGTACGGCAGTTCCGTGGTGATCCCGCAGCTGGCGCAGCAGGACCTGGGCTATACCGCCACCTGGTCAGGGCTGGTGCTGTCGCCCGGGGCGGTGCTGATTGTGCTGACCATTCCGCTGGTGCTGAAGCTGATGCCGGTGGTACAGACGCGCTGGATTATTGCCTTTGGCTTTACCTGTCTGGCGGTGTCGTTCTTCTGGTCGCGCACGCTGACCCCGGATATCGACTTCGAGACGCTGGTGCTGTTCCGCAGCGCCCAGTCGCTGGGGCTGGGGTTCCTGTTTGTGCCCCTGACCACCATTGCCTTTATTTCGATTCCAAGACGGCTGAATGCCGATGCGGCTGCGCTGTTCACCATGTTCCGTAACGTCGCGGGCTCGGTCGGGATCTCGCTGTCGACGGCGGCCATCACCGAACGATCCCAGGCGCACAGCGCGCATCTGGCGTACCACGCCTCGCCGTTTAACGAGCAGTTCCAGCAGGCGATACGCGAAAGCGCCCAGGCGATCCAGAACTTCACGACCCAGGTGGGAGACCCCACCGGCATCGCCACCGGACGCCTGTATCAGACCATGATCGAGCAGTCGCGCTTTTTGGCCTACATCGACGTCTTCACCATCCTGAGCGCCGTGGCCTTGCTATTGATTCCGTTTTGTTTGTTGCTCTCGCCGGTTAAGAGCGAGGGGAGTGCAGGAGCACATTGATGATACACAGACGTTTACACCCCCTGATGATAATGATGCTGCTGGCAGGTTGCGCCGTCGGGCCGGACTATCAGCCGCCCGCGCCGCCTGCCGTTACGCACTGGAACGATAAGGGCGACAGCGCGGTAAAATCGCAGACGACCTCCGCCGCGACCAACCCGCGCTGGTGGAAGACCTTCGGCTCGTCACAGCTCGACAGCCTGGTGGAACGCGCCATCGCCGGGAACCTGACGCTGCAGCAGACGGTGCTGCGCATCGCCGGCGCGCGCGAACAGATTAACCAGGCGGGCGGGGCATTTTATCCGTCGGTGAACGGCAATCTGCAGGCGACGCGCCAGCAGCTCGGGCTGGAAGGGGAGCTGAAATCCCACGGCGTGTATGACCAGGTGGATAGCATCGATCCCGCTCTCAAGGGCGCGCTGGGACCGCTAACGCAGCCGATCAACCTCTACCAGGGCAGCTTCGACGCCCAGTGGGAAATTGACCTGTGGGGTAAGGTGCGTCGACAGGTGGAAGCCGCCGAAGCGCAGCAGAAAGCGGCTATCGAGCAGCGTAACGACGCGCTGGTGTCGCTGGAGGCGGAAGTGGCGCGCGCGTGGCTCCAGCTGCGCGGGGCGCAGAGCGTTATCGCCACGCTGAACACCCAGATTAAAAGCGCGCAGCAGACGCTGGATCTGACCGAGAGCCGCCAGCGCGGCGGGCTGTCGCCGCAGATGGACGTGGAGAATGCGCGTGCACAGCTGGGTAACCTGGAGGCGCAACTGCCGCAGTACCAGGCGCAGGCGCGTCAGGCGATGAATGGCCTGGCAATCCTCCTGGGCAAGCCGCCGGGGGCGCTGGATGCGGAATTACAAAGCGTGCAGCCGATGCCCGCGCTGCCGGATATCGTGCAGACCGGCATTCCGTCGACGCTGGCGCGCCGCCGTCCGGACGTGCGTGAAGCTGAGGCGAACCTTCATGCCGCCACGGCGCAAATCGGCGTCTCGGTGGCGGAGCTGTTCCCGAGCTTTACCCTCTCCGGGCAGTTTGGCCTGCGCAACAGCGAAACCAACTGGCTGACCGACTGGAGCAGCCACTTCTACAGCTTTGGCCCGCAGGTCTCCATTCCCATCTTCCAGGGCGGTCGGCTGGTCTCCAGCGTGAAGGTGGCCCGCGCGCAGCAGGGGGCGGCGGTGCTGGACTATCGTCAGACGGTGCTCACCGCGCTTGGCGATGTCGAAAATGCGCTGGTGAGCTATCGCACCGACCAGCAGCGTGAAGCGGGTCTCGCAAAAACGATCGACGCCCTGCAAAACGCCTTTGACCTGGCGAGCGACAGCTATCGCCAGGGGATCGCCAGCTTCATTGACGTGCTGGACGCCCAGCGGCAGTTGGCCCAGGCCGAGCAGCAGCGCGCGCAGGCGCAGGTGCAAAGCGCGCTCGATCTGGTGGCGCTCTACAAGGCGCTCGGCGGCGGCTGGGAGCCGTATCAGCAGGTGCAATTACCGGACTACAGCGTCTTTGGCGACGCCCCGCGCGGATAAATTTTCAGAGGATTGGGCAAGAAACGGACAGGAACGCCACATTCGCGATGGCTGAGGGGCGGGTATAACTATCGGGTACCCCTTAAACGACATGCGAGGATTATCTTATGCGTTATCAAAAACTGGGCAACACCGGTCTGTTCGTTTCTGAACTGTGCCTCGGCACCATGACCTTCGGCGGTGAAGGCGGCATGTGGGGCAAGATTGGTCAGCTCCAGCAAAGCGAAGCAGAACAGCTGGTGGGCCGCGCGCTGGATGCCGGGATCAACTTTATCGATACCGCGGACGTTTACTCGGAAGGGCGTTCGGAGGAGATCACCGGCCAGGCGCTGAAAAACCTGAAAATCCCCCGCGAGAACGTGGTCGTCGCGACCAAAGTGTTCGGCGAAACCGGAACGGCAGGGGTGAACTCGCGCGGCAGCTCGCGCTATCACATCATCAGCAGCGTGAAGGAGAGCCTGCGTCGCCTACAGCTGGATCATATCGATCTCTATCAGCTGCACGGCTTCGACCCGGCCACGCCGATTGAAGAGACGCTCTATGCGCTGGATAACCTGGTGCAGCACGGTCACGTGCGCTATATCGGCGTCTCGAACTGGGCGGCGTGGCAGATAGCCAAAGCGCTGGGCATTTCCGAGCGTCTCGGGCTGGCGCGTTTCGCATCCCTCCAGGCGTATTACACCATCGCCGGACGCGATCTTGAGCGCGAGCTGGTGCCGATGATGCAGAGCGAAGGCGTCGGGCTGATGGTCTGGAGCCCGCTGGCGGGCGGCCTGCTGAGCGGAAAATATGGTCGCGACGGGCAGAGCGAAGCCGGTGGTCGTCGTCTGGAGTTTGATTTCCCGCCGGTGAACAAAGATCGCGCCTTCGACTGCGTGGACGTGATGCGCACGATCGCCGAAAGCAAGGGCGTCTCCGTCGCGCAAATCGCGCTGGCGTGGCTGCTGCACCAGAAAGCGGTGACCAGCGTCATCATTGGCGCGAAACGCGTTGAACAATTGGACGACAACATTGCCGCCACCGGGATCCGTCTCAGCGAAGAGGAGCTTCAGCAGCTTGATGCGGTGAGCGCGCTGCCGCGGGAATATCCTGGCTGGATGCTGGAGCGGCAGGGTGAGTATCGCCGTAATCAGCTCGCGCAGCAGTAACATTCCGCATCAGGTAATTTTTTAATTTGTTTGCCCCTCGTTGCAGCAGTCGGCAAAAGCTGTTTATTTCATTGAGCATGCTTTTGCCGATTTAACGATGGGCCGTGGCGGCAATCAGCAACCGTCTTTGCAGGTTGCCGCTGGATTTTGCTCAAGGACTCTTACCAGCAGGGCTCGGGGTTCTCTAACTACATCTGTTCCAATTGACAGTACTTTGCCGTCCCGTTCTGCTGAATACTTCGCGACAACATCACCGAACGCATTTCGCTGCAGGGCGACCTCTTGTCCTGCTTTTACCGTGTCGCCGGGTTTAACGAAAACTTCCGCAAACCCACCTGTGGTTGCACGTATTGAACTGATAGCATTACCAATATACGTTTTATTACTGCTGGCGGTTGCGCCGATTTTGCCTTCAATAACCTTGTAGTGGATCAGTACATTGAGGGCACCCTCTAAGCCCCGGGCAATCATATCCTGCTGGTAAATCCTCGGTTCTCCCGTCTCGGCCGTTATCGCCGGGATACCATTTTGAATAAAGGTTGTCTCCATTGAGCCGGCTTCGCCGGGATCTTTCTTAATTTGATCGGCCGGAAAAAGTTCTGCAATCGTCCGGGCATCCGCATTGCGGTAGTCGGCATAAATGAACAGCGGATAAGCCGTTCCGGTAGACTGGGTGTGATAGTCAATCGCCAGGTCTACATTTCCCTTGTAAACCTTATTCCACATCATCCATGCCTGACGCTCAGCAGAGTTACCCGTTTCTTTTCCTGGATGTACGCGGTTGTAGTCGATCGTCTCACCACCATCGGTTGAAACAGACCATGTCCGGGAGACCCTTTCAAGTCCAGAACGGTTTGGACCAATAATGCCAATAACGCTGCCGTTCATTTTGGCGGGGGCCAGTTGTTCCATCACTTTTTGTACGATGCGCACTCCGTTTAGCTCATCCCCGTGGACGCCCGCCTGCAGCAGAACTTTCTTCCCGTCCGTTTTCCCTTTTGCCACCATGATGGGTACATACCATCGCTGTCCCGTTCCTGTCTCAACCCCCTCGAACATGAAGCGATGTTGTCCTGCTGTCAGGTCAGCTACATCCAGAGTCGAGATAACAGGTACTCCCTGTACCTTATCACCCGTATACACCGTTGCCGCGTGAGTCATTGAGCATGACAACGCTAAGCTAAGAGCGAATGCGATACGGCTAGTAGATATCTTCATGTGCGTCATTTTCCATTTGATAGGGTTGAGATTTTTATTTTCCGGCCAGGGCCTGGGTTCATGCTCATTAAGTTAATAATGATTTTATGAGGCCAGCCAGTGGCACGATCGGGAAATGTGATTTTGCATAGGCTTACGCTCCGGCCTCAGGAAAAGGATTTGCGCGATCTATTTTCCTGCCCGGCTTCCTCTTTCCAACATACCTCACAAAAAACGATCCTCCTCTTTGATCGTTTTTACATCTTCGCCTATATGACTAGTCATGAATTTTTAAATGACTAGTCATATAGGGAGGGAACATGAACAATCAGCTGCCGGCCAACTTTTTATGGGGCAACTCGGTCTCCAGCATGCAGACGGAAGGGGCCTGGAACGAGGGCGGGAAGGGGATGTCGGTATATGACATTCGTGAAGCCGGGGAGAACGTCTCCGACTGGAAAGTGGCGACCGACTCCTACCACCGCTACCGGGAAGATTTCGACCTGATGCAGGATTTGGGCATGAACTGCTACCGCTTCCAGATCTCCTGGAGCCGCGTCTGCCCGCAGGGCGACGGCCCATTCAACGACGAAGGCATCGCATTTTACGACCGCTTTATTGACGATCTGATCGCCCGCGGCATCGAGCCGATGATCTGCCTGTACCATTTCGACATGCCGCTCGCGCTGGCGCAGGAGTACAACGGCTTTATCGATCGCCGCGTGATGGACGCCTTTGTCCGCTACGGCAAAAAGATGATCGACTGCTTTGGCGACCGCGTGAAGTACTGGCTGACCTTCAACGAGCAGAATATTTTCCATATGCCGGAAGCCTTCCGCATTTCCGGCTATATGAAAGGCGAGAAAACCCTGCGCGAGCTGTATCTGCTCCAGCACCATACGATGGTGGCGCACATGGCGCTGACCGAATACCTGCACCAGACGAAACCGGGCCAGCTGATGGGCGGCATGCTGGCGCACCAGCTGATCTACCCGGCTACCTGCAAACCGCGCGATATCTTCTGCGCCCAGCAGTATGACGAATTCCTCAACCAGAACCTGCTGCGCGTCTTTGCCGGGCAGGGCTACAGCCCGGCGGTGATGGCGGTGGTGGAGCAGGAGGGCTTTGGCGATATCTACCGTGCAGACGATCTCGCGCTGCTGGCGCGCACCCAAAACGACTTTATGGCCTTCAGCTACTACGCCAGCAAAACGCTGGACAGCGATGCGATCCCGGAAGGCACGCCGGTGAACTATTACCTGCTTCACGGCGAGAAAAATAACCCCTACCTGAAAGCCACTGAGTGGAACTGGCAGATCGATCCGCTGGGCTTCCGCACCATCATCACCCGCTACGCCAACGACTGGCGCCTGCCGGTGTTCCCGATTGAAAACGGCATCGGCGTGATTGAGTCCTGGGACGGGGTGAACCCGATTGAGGACACCTACCGCATCGACTACCACCGGGCGCACATCGAGGCGATGAAAGCGGCGATGTTCGAGGACGGGGCAGAGGTCATTGGCTACCTCGGCTGGGGGTTAATCGACATTCTCAGCTCCCAGGGCGACATGCGTAAGCGCTACGGCGTGGTCTATGTCAACCGGGAAAACCACGACCTGAAAGACCTGAAGCGCGTGCCGAAGAAGAGCTACGCGTGGTTAAAACAGGTTATCCATACCAACGGACGCGAGATGTAAGCCGTACGCTGCCGGGCCGTTTTTGTGACTGATTGATGGGAACACGCCGCTATGTCTGAAACAAAAATCACACCGCACATGCAGTCCTTTGTCGATAAGTTTGTCGAGTTCTCGGCGCGCCTGGCAAACCAGGTGCACCTGCGCTCCCTGCGCGACGCCTTCGCCACGGTAATGCCCATTTTCATCCTCGCCGGTCTGGCGGTGCTGGTGAACAACGTGGTGTTTCCGTGGATTTTTCACGGCGATACGCTGGCACACTTCAAAGTGTGGGGCGAGGCGATTATCAACGGCACGCTGAACATCGCCGCGCTGCTGCTGGCCCCGATGATTGCCTGGTCGCTGGCACGCAACAAAGATTTCGACAATCCGGTCTCGGCAGTGGTTATCGCCGTCAGCAGTTTTATCATTATGATGCCGATGCGCTTACAGATTACGCCCGTCGGCAGCGACGCTGCGGTCAGCGTGACGCAGGTGCTGACCTTCGCCAATATCGGCTCCACCGGGATTTTCGCCGGGGTGCTGATTGGGCTGCTCTCAACGGAAGTGTTTATCGCTATTTCGCGGCTGAAGGCGCTGCACATTTCCCTCGGGGAAAACGTTCCCCCGGCGGTGAGCAAATCCTTTACCGCGCTGATCCCAACCATTCTCACGCTTTCGCTGTTTGCGGTGCTCGCGGCGGTGCTGGCAAACGTGCTGCACACGGACCTGATCCATCTCATTACGACCTTTATCCAGCAGCCGCTGCGGCTGATCAACACCAGCCTGCCGGGGACGATTTTCATCTACAGCTTCGGCAACTTCCTGTTCACGCTCGGCATTCATCAGTCAGTGGTCAACAGCGTGGTACTGGAGCCGTTCCTGCTGATCAATACCAACGAGAACATGCTGGCCTTCGCCAACGGCCAGCCCATTCCGCACATCATCAACAACATCTTCGTGCCGACCTTTGGCATGGTGGGTGGGACGGGCAGCACCATCTCGCTGCTGATCGCCATCTTTATCTTCTCCCGACAACAGTCGGCGAAGCAGGTGGCGCGTCTCTCGCTGGCGCCGGGCCTGTTTAATATCAACGAGCCGGTGATTTTTGGCCTGCCGATCGTGTTTAACCTGCCGCTGATGATCCCATTCGTGCTGCTGCCCGCGATAGGCATTTACTTTGCCTGGCTCTGTACCACGCTGGGATTCATGTCGCGCTGCGTGGTGATGATCCCGTGGACCACGCCGCCGATTCTCAGCGCCTGGCTGGCCACGGCGGGAGACTGGCGGGCGGTGGTGGTGCAGTTGGCAATCATCGTATTTGGTGTATTCTTCTACCTGCCTTTCCTCAAAATTGCCGAGCGAGTGGCCTTGAAAAACAGCGGGATAGAAAACTAACAGAAAGGAAGGACGATGGCGGCGAAGTACATCACCATAGCGCGGGAAATCAAGAAACGCATTATCAGCCAGCAGTACGCCGCCCATGAACCGCTGCCGGACCAGTTTGCGCTGGCGGCGGAGTTCAGTACCAGCCGGATGACCATCCAGCAGGCGATGCGCCAGCTGATCGTCGAAGGGCTGGTCTATACCCGCCAGGGGCAGGGGACGTTCATCCGCAAAAATTTCCTCCAGCTTTCGCAGTGGGATCTCTCCGGCAGCGACTACTTTGGCGCGACCAAAACCTGGGCGCATCTGGGGACGGTTACGAGCCAGGTGGTGCATTTCGAGCTGCGCTTCCCGAACGAAAAAGAGCAGGCGTCGTTGATGATTAACGCCGATGCGCCGATCTACGACTTCATTCGCCTGCGTTTGCTGAACGGCGAACCGATGTCGCTGGATTCCACGGTGATGCCGATGAATCTGGTGCCGGGCCTGACGAAAAACCATCTTGAAGGTTCGGTGTTTCAGTACGTTCAGGAGACCCTGGGGCTGAAAATTATGGGCTCGTATCGGGTGGTGCGGGCGCTTAAGCCCAGCGCGCTGGACAGAGAGCATCTGGTCTGCGAGGAAACCGATCCGGTGCTGGAGGTGGAGCAGGTCATTTATCTGGAAGATGGCACGCCGCTGGAGTATGCCCACTGTCACTATCGGTACGACCACGGCGGGATTGTGATCGTGAATAACGGGTAAAAAAAAGCGGGCCTCGAAGCCCACTTTTTTAATGCGCGTGACGTGATTAGTTCAGACGTACCGGCATACCGGAACGGTTCTGAACGGCCTGGTCAACAATCGCTGTTTCAACGTCTGGCTGAGACGTTACCGCCTGTACCGCGCTGTTCAGCGTAACAGGAACGACTTCGTTGTTGTTGATCTGGTCTTCGCTGGTGGATAGCGGGTTGTGCACTTCGATGTAGCGGCTGCCGTCTGGCTCAGACGTCGCTTTCACCGGTTCGTTGATGAACTGCACGCGCGTACCGACCGGCACGTTTTCGAACAGGAACTTGATGTCGTCGTTACGCAGGCGCACGCAGCCGTGGCTCACGCGCAGGCCGATACCGAAGTTGGCGTTGGTGCCGTGAATCGCATACAGACGACCAATGTACAGGGCATACAGACCCATCGGGTTATCCGGGCCGGCTGGCACAACGGCTGGCAGCGGTTCGCCCGCAGCGATGTATTCCGCGTGCATTTTAGCCGTCGGCGTCCAGGTTGGGCCCGCTTTCTTACGTTCAACTTTGGTGGTCCAGTTCAGCGGGGTGTCTTTACCCAACTGGCCGATACCGATTGGCAGCACGATGACGGTATTGGTGCCTTTCGGGTAGTAATACAGACGCATTTCGGCGCTGTTAATTACGATACCTTCATGAACGGTATCCGGCAGGATCAGCTGCTGAGGGATATTCAGCACGGTACCTGCTTTCGGCAGGTACGGGTCAACGCCCGGGTTCGCTTCCAGCATGTTAGACAGACCCAACTGGTACTGCGCCGCGAAATACTCCAGCGGCTGAGAGTTACCTTCAGGAACCGTCACCACCTGGTTTTGACCCACCAGACGGCTTCCGTCGGTCGGCAGGGGATACGTCACCGCAGACGCGGTCTTACAAAAACCTACTACGGCTAACGCCGCCGCAAAAAGCGCTGTTAATTTCATGTTCATGTTGTGCGAGGTATCTAAGCCATTCTGGCGATGAGTTGATAAGTCTGAATCTGTGATGGGAGCGCATTATATGTGCATTCCCGCTCACTGGGAATTCAGATGTGTACGAAATCACATTTTTTTCGATTTTGTTAAAGTTTAGTGGATGGTTGCAACGCGGGATCTCAATTCGGAATTGTGGCATAATGCCGTGTTTATCACACTTTTCGCAGGAATCTCCCCGTGTTAGTTACCAGCAACGTCACTATGCAGTTTGGCAGTAAGCCGCTGTTCGAAAACATTTCCGTCAAATTTGGCGGCGGCAACCGTTACGGCCTGATTGGTGCCAACGGTAGCGGTAAATCCACCTTTATGAAGATCCTCGGCGGCGATCTGGAGCCGACCCTCGGCAACGTGTCGCTCGATCCGAACGAGCGCATCGGTAAGCTGCGTCAGGATCAGTTCGCCTTCGAAGAGTTCACCGTGCTCGACACCGTGATCATGGGGCACGCGGAGCTGTGGGAAGTGAAGCAGGAGCGCGATCGCATCTATGCGCTGGCCGAGATGAGCGAAGAAGACGGCTATAAAGTGGCCGAGCTGGAAACGCAGTACGGCGAGATGGACGGTTACTCTGCGGAAGCGCGCGCGGGCGAGCTGCTGTTGGGCGTCGGCATTCCGGTTGAACAGCATTACGGCCCGATGAGCGAAGTCGCGCCAGGCTGGAAGCTGCGTGTGCTGCTGGCTCAGGCGCTGTTCTCTAACCCGGACATCCTGCTGCTCGACGAACCGACGAACAACCTGGACATCGACACCATCCGCTGGCTGGAGCAGACGCTTAACGATCGCGACAGCACCATGATCATCATTTCGCACGACCGTCACTTCCTGAACATGGTCTGTACGCACATGGCGGATCTGGACTACGGCGAGCTGCGCGTCTATCCGGGCAACTATGACGAGTACATGACGGCAGCCACCCAGGCGCGCGAGCGTCTGCTGGCGGACAACGCCAAGAAAAAAGCGCAGATTGCCGACCTGCAGTCCTTCGTCAGCCGCTTCAGCGCTAACGCCTCTAAATCGCGTCAGGCAACCTCGCGTGCGCGTCAGATTGATAAAATCAAGCTGGAAGAGGTTAAAGCCTCCAGCCGTCAGAACCCGTTCATCCGCTTCGAGCAGGACAAGAAGCTGTTCCGTAACGCGCTGGAAGTGGAAGCCCTTACCAAAGGCTTCGATGAAGGCCCGCTGTTTAAAAACTTCAACCTGCTGCTGGAGGTGGGCGAGAAGATTGCCATTCTGGGCGCCAACGGCGTGGGTAAATCTACCATGCTGAAAACCCTGGTCGGCGAACTGCAGCCGGACAACGGCACCGTGAAATGGTCCGAAAACGCGCAAATTGGTTACTACGCGCAGGACCATGAGTACGAGTTCGAAAATGACCTGACCGTCTTTGACTGGATGAGCCAGTGGAAGCAGGAAGGCGACGACGAGCAGGCGGTGCGCAGCATCCTGGGTCGTCTGCTGTTCAGCCAGGACGACATCAAAAAGCCAGCTAAAGTGCTCTCCGGTGGTGAGAAAGGCCGCATGCTGTTCGGCAAACTGATGATGGAAAAACCAAATATCCTGGTGATGGACGAACCGACTAACCACCTGGACATGGAATCGATCGAATCCCTGAACATGGCGCTGGAGATGTATCAGGGCACCCTGATCTTCGTCTCTCATGACCGTGAGTTCGTCAGCTCGCTGGCGACCCGCGTGATCGAAATTACGCCAGAGCGCGTGGTGGACTTCACCGGTAACTACGAAGATTACCTGCGCAGCAAAGGTATCGACGGCTAATAAAAAGCCCGGTGGCGCTTCGCTTACCGGGCCTACGGGTGTCTTTGTAGGCCGGGTAAGGCGAAGCCGCCACCCGGCAATGTTCAGAGCACCCACTCACTCCTTTCAACCCCGTTCACCCGCAGCGTACGTTTTTCCCCCGCCGGTAATGACACCTTCAGCGCTTTCCACGCCGGACGATAATCTCCCCGCGCGTTCACCTTCAGGTTGATGGTTGCGCCGTCGCACACCATTTCCCATTCCACCCACAGCGCATTGCCGTTCTGATAGCCCCAGCTTTCACCGTCGTCTTCAAACAGCAGCCCGGAGGTCGTGCCTACGCCTTTCACCGGGAACAGCTTCAGCTCGCGGGCCGTATCTTTTTCGGCACTCACATGCGTGATGCGTTCGCTCAGCGGCAGACCGGCTCCGGCGCGCACCAGCAGCGGCAGTTTTTCCAGCGGCGCATCGAGGACGATGGATTGCCCGCCTGCATACCACGCGTGGGTGTAAAAATCATACCAGCCCGTTTCGTTATCCGGCAGCCAGACCCGGCGCTCGCGCTGCCCGGCTTCGACGACGCTGGCGACCAGCAGGTCGCGGCCCAGCAGGAAGTCGTCGCACTCTTCGAAGGTCTTTGCATCGTGCTCGTGGTCGAGGAAGGTCGGGCGCAGCATCGGCTCGTCGTCGGCGTGCGCCTGCCAGAGCAGAGTATAGAGATACGGCAGCAGGCGGTAGCGCAGCTCAATTGCGCCGCGAATGGCAGGCGTGACGCCCGGATACATCCACGGCTCGTTCACCGTGTGGTCATCGTTCCACGAGTGAATGGTAAAGCGCGGGTGCATCACGCCGTTCTGCACCCAGCGCACGAACAGCTCGGCGTCCGGCTTGTCGCCGGAGAAACCGCCCACGTCATGGCCGACGTTGAACAGCCCGGACAGGCTCATGCCCAGCCCCATGCGGATGTTATAGCGCAGCGTGTCCCAGTTGGTGCGGTTGTCACCGCTCCAGGTCTGAACGTAGCGCTGCATCCCGGCGCAGCCGGAGCGGGAGATGAGATACGGGCGTTTTTCCGGCGCAAAGCGCTGCTGCGCTTCCAGCGAGGCGCGCATCATCAGCAGCGGCATCACCGGGCGAATATGCTTGATGGCGATCTCCTTGCCGAAGCCAAAGCAGCGGGCTTCCCCGTCCCACACTTCATACTCGTTGTTGTCGTTCCAGGTGGAATCGATGCCCATCTCCAGCAGCTGCGTGGTGACGCCGTTCTGCCACCACTGCACCGTCTGCGGGTTGGTAAAGTCGAGGTGCGAGCCTTCGTCATCCCAGAAGCTGGAGCGTTCGGGTGCATCGGTTTCTGAATCGCGAATGAACAGGCCGCTCTCCGCCACTTCGCTGTAGCGCGGATGATCCTGCAGCAGGCACGGCTTGATGTTTGCGGCCAACTTCAACCCCGCGTCGTGGAACGCCTGGCTCATCACCTTCGGCTGCGGCACCTTGTCATAGTTCCAGTTGAAGACGTAGCGCTTGCCGTTGATGGAGGTATAGCCGGACGAGAGCTGGAACGAATCGCACGGAATGGCGTGCTCTTCGCACAGGCGGATGAAGTTCATCAGCTGATTCTGCGCGTCCGGCGCGTCGGTGTAGTGCATGGTCGAGCCGCTGTAGCCCAGGCTCCATTTCGGTCCGAACAGCGTTTTCCCGGTCAGGCGCACAAAGGCTTTGGTGACGTCCAGCACGCGCCTGCCGGTAAAAATGTAGTAGTCGATATCGCCCGCTTCCGCCTGCCAGCGGCGATAGGCGGTGTGGTAGTTGTCGATTTCGTTACCCAGATCCAGCCAGCAGCTGCTCAGGTTGTCGTAGAACAGGCCGTAGCTCACGTCGTCGCGGCGGGTAAGGGTGAACGGAATGTGCTTGTACAGCGGGTCGGTGCTGGCGGCGTTGTAGCCCATGGCGTCGAGGTTGCGCATCTCGTAGCGTTTACCGTTGCGCTGCAGATCGCCCGCTTTCTCACCCAAGCCGTAGAAACGCTCGTCCTTGCGGCGGCTCAGGTAGTGCGCCACGCCGTCGCCATGGGCGTTCAGCAGGTAGGCGCTGGTGGGGCGGTCGTTGACCAGCGGCTGCCACTCGCCCGCCTCATTGCGGTAGTGCCACTCCAGCCACAGCGGCTGGTGCACGGTGACGCGCAGCTGTTCGGTTTCCACGGTTAACGTGTCGTCCTGCTGCGTCAGCGTCCAGGCCGGGCAGGTGAAGCCGCTGACATCGTCACGACGGCGACCTTCCCACGGCACGTCTTGTTCCGGGGCGATGCTCCAGGTGCGGTCCAGCGCCAGCTCGCCTTTGCGTTTGATCAGCACGCGGAACAGGTTCTCTTCCAGCACATACAGGCACAGACGGTGCTGGTTATCGACCAGCAGTTCCAGATGGTTTGCCGACTGCGTATCAACGGTCCAGTTTTTCAGGGTTTTCATATGCAATACATCCACTATCAGGCGCGCTTGGCGCGACGTTCAGCAATAAATGCTACCAGGAAGAGAGCGCCAATCAGGTCAAAGAAGCCCATGGCGATAAAGAGCGGGTTAAAGCCGATTTTGTCGGCGGTCACACCGATTAACAGCGAGAACAGGAAGCTGGCGATCCACGCCGCTGAGCCGCGCATGCCGTTGACGGTCGCCATCTGGCCTTTGTCGAACGACTCCACGACCAGGGCGCTGAGCATGCAGGAGATGATCTGGTGCCCGAAGCCGCCGATGGAGATCAGCACGATGGTGATGTACGGGTCGCGAGTAATGGCCACGATGGCCAGCGAGATCATCAGGAACGCGCCCGTCACGGAGCTGGCGACGACAGAGTTCACGCGGGAGCAGCCGAACAGACGGGTGTACAGACGCGTCAGGTAACCGCTCGCCACGCTGCCGAGGTCAGCGGCGAGGAACGGCAGCCAGGCAAACATCGCAATCTGCTTCAGGTCCATGCCGTGCTCTTTGGCAAGGTACAGCGGCACCCAGAAGCTCAGCACCGCCCAGGCCGGTTCCGCCATAAAGGCCGGGATGGCGATACCGTAGAAGCGTTTGTTCTTCGAGACGGTTTTCAGCGCGGTCAGGAAGGGCAGTTTGACGGCAGGCGGTTCGTTATCCTGCTTGATAAACGCCAGCTCGTCCTTGCTCAGGTTCGGGTGCTGCTCCGGGTTATGGTAGAACGCCCACCACAGGATCACCCACAGCAGCGCCAGCACGCCGGTAAACATGAACGCCCCCTGCCAGCCGAACGACGCGTGAGCAAAGTAAATGATAGGCGGAGCCAGCATCGCGCCGATAGAAAAGCCCACGCCCGCCCAGCCGGCAGCAACGGGACGCTCTGATTTCGGGAACCATTCACCGATGGTTTTGGCGTTCGCCGGGGTAGCGGCGGCTTCGGAAGCTCCCATAAAGAAGCGCAGAATCGCCAGGTGCAGCCAGCTTCCGGCGCCCGCATGGAAAATACACATCAGCGCCCAGATCCCGGCGCAGACCATAAAACCAATCTTCAGGCCGATCACGTCAATCAGCCAGCCGCACAGGGGCTGGAAAATGGTGTAGGCAATCTGGAACGCACCGACGATCCAGGAGTATTGCTCGGTGGTGATCCCAAGGCTCTCTTTCAGTTCCGGGGCGAGGATCCCGAGCGAGTTTCGGGTGATGTAGTTAACGGTGACGCCAAGTAAGAACAGCACCAGCACGTACCAGCGCAGGTTCTTGATGACGCGACGGGTTTTGCTTGTCGCAACGGTGTTATTGATGTCCTGACTCATTTTACTCTCCACAAGACGGACGGTAAGGGGACGGAGGTTCAGGTGTCACACAGATTTTTATGCCTTTGATTTCTATCCGTTTAAACTGCTTAAGTTGGTATACAACTAGTATGGAAGTTGTGTGACAGGTTCACCTTAAGGGAGAAAATGAGCGGGCAATAGTCTATTTTGTGCAAAATTTCTCATAACTGACGTAAACACTCTGGCAGGATGGTATTGATGTCAGTTATTGCCTGACAAACACGCTATGAAAATTTTTTCATTTCGCAAATGGAGCCAGATCACAAAATGGACAAAAGGCTAAAAATTACCGAAATCGCTGCCCGCACGCAGCTCTCGATCAGCACCGTGTCACGCGTGCTGGCGGGGAAAGCGAATACCAGTGAAAAAGCGCGCGCAAAGGTGCTGGCGTGCGCGCGGGAGCTGGGCGTGATGGAGGGCATGGCGGCGGGACGGTTGCTGCTCAATAGCCTGGTGGTTTTTGCTCCTCAGCGCGCCTTCGACGAGCGGTCCGACATCTTTTACTACCGCGTGATCCAGAGCGTGAGTAAAGGCCTGGCATCCCACGATGTGCGCCTGCGCTACTGCGCGCTGGAAGAGAACGACAGCGACGCCCAGCTGTTTCTGGCGCGGATGAACGAGTCGGACACGCAGGCCGCCATTCTTCTCGGTATCGACGACCCGCATATCCACGATCTGGCGGTGGACGTGGGTAAGCCCTGCATGTTGATTAACTGCCGCGACCGGCACATGCGTCTGCCTGCCGTTGCGCCGGATCACCGCGCCATTGGCGAGCGGGCGGCGGAATACCTGTTCGAGATGGGGCACCGTGAGGTGATGAACGTGCTGTGCCTGCGTCGCTACACCATGGAGCTGCGTCTGTCAGGGATCCGTGACGCGTGGCAGTCTCACAACCTGGCGTTCAACGACAGGCGCGATCTGCTGGTGGTGCCCAGCTTCAGCGCGCGCGAAACGGAACAGGTGGTCAGCGCCTGGCTCAGCGAAATGCAGGGCAAGGATTTGCCAACCGCGTTTCTGGTCGGCGGCGACTTTATGGCGGCGGGCACCATTAGCGCATTACAAAACCACGGATTGCGCGTGCCGCAGGACGTCTCGGTGATGAGCATTGACGGGTTTAACCTGGCGGCGATCCAGGATGTGCCGCTGACGGCCGTGCATGTTCCCCGCGACGAGCTGGGGACGGAAGCGGTACACATGCTCCAGCAGCGGCTGATGCGCCCGGACGCGCCGGTGGGGACGTTACTGCTTAACGGCACGCTGACCGTGCGAGAATCGGTACGGCGGATACGTCAGGGAAAACGACGCACCGCCGTTGAGCGGGAAGGGCTGTATGACAGTTAGACCATGCCCAGCGCGCGCTTGCCGTGGATGTTGAGATCGTTCACGGTAAAGCGGTCCTGCCAGCTCTTTTCATAATCTTCGCGTGGGAAATCCCCCGGCGATGCGCCGGTCTCCAGCGCTTCCTTGACCTTCTTCGCATAGGCGAGGTTTTTCTCGCACATCGGTGCGGCGGGGATATACATCACGTTGCCCCAGCCCTGCTGATTGTCCACCGGCGCGACGGAGTGGATCACATCGCAGTGCCACCACACCGAATCGCCCGCGTCCAGCGCCGGAATGCTGGTCAGCGCCTCGATGAGCAGCGGGTGCCACTTCTCGGAAACCGGCAGCACGCGGCCCGGCGCCACGCCGCACAGCTCGTCTTCCGGCACGTCGTCCAGCAGCGGACGCAGCAGAATGTACGCCATCGCTTCCGGGATCGGCACCACGTGCAGCAGCCCCTGGCCAGGGATCATGTCCGACAGCGCGGTCCAGCCCTGGAAGGTGCGGAACACCGAGCATTTGGTGGTATTATCGACGGTATACTCTTCCACTTCGGTACGGTGCGCGGCGTTCCACGGATCGTATTTCTCGACATTGCCGTCAAACACGCGGGCAAAGACCTGCTGGTAAGCCGGCAGCAGCCAGCGCTCCAGCGCGCCGGAGTCGGTATGCGCGCCCAGCCCTTTCGAGGTGGTTCCCGGCGGACGGCGGCGGATACGATCCGGGTAAATCACGCTCACGTCCGGGTCGAACCACTGCTTGCCGTTGCTCTCGAACGTCCATAAACGGTTCAGGAACGACTGCACCTGCGCCATCTCTTCGCTCTGGCGCGCCTGCATTTGCGCCTGCGACCAGTAGATCGGGTAAATCTCCGGACGGGAAGCGGTCAGGGTGCCAAAGAAGTTATCGCCTGGCCCTTTGTACACCTCGTCAAACTTGTTCAGATCGAGGTAGTCGAGCATCGACTGATCCCACGCCAGTGCCTGCTCGCGCGGGAAGTGACCTTTAATCACCGCACAGCCGCGGCGTTTAACGGCGTCGCGCTGCGCGTCGGTAATCGTGCCGTTTTTTACATCGGTAAACGGGATCACCGGCCAGACGGATTCACCTTTATTTTTAAGCGCGTTAATTTCCGCCACGCGGGTGGCAATTTTGTCGCTGAGCTTGTTAAACACCGCCTGCACGTCGCCGATCTGCGCGCGTAACTCACGTTTCAACTGACGGATTGCCGCTTTGTGATCCGCCGGCAAGGTTTCACTGGTAAAGGTCATAACTGCCTCGCATCTTTCATTCGAAAGTAAAAATGTCTACAAGTGATACTTTAAGTTAAAAATAAGTTAATGCAAGTTTAAAAACTTGACGTGCGCCACAGGACGGAAAAAGAGTGAGAGGCCGGAGCCAGGCTCCGGCGAAGAAAGGATCAGGCGTCGAACGGGGAATGGTTGTCGAGCACGGCCTGAATGACGTTCAGCGCGCCCTGATGGTTGTTGTCATCGGTGCTGTAGCGGCTGATTTCTTTGATGCTTTCCGCCGCGTTGCCCATCGCAAAAGAATATTTCACCAGCTTCAGCATCTCGGCATCGTTGCCGCTGTCGCCGATGGCCACGCACGCCTGCGGGGAGATTTTCCAGCGCTTCAGCAGACGGCTGATGCCGTTAGCTTTGTGCAGGCCGGGGATAATTAAATCCACAAAGCCAAAGCCGCTGGTGACCGGCTTCATGATGCCGTCCAGCGAGACGTGCAGCTTATCCACCAGATTGGGGATATCGCTGTCCGGCAGGTTCAG
Organism: Enterobacter sp. ku-bf2; assembly: GCF_001742765.1. NCBI lineage: Bacteria > Pseudomonadati > Pseudomonadota > Gammaproteobacteria > Enterobacterales > Enterobacteriaceae > Enterobacter > Enterobacter sp. ku-bf2. The sequence continues at coordinate 1,579,344 of NZ_MDVW01000001.1, read as the reverse complement.
GGAGAACTTAAACAGCACGTCGTCAATTTCACGGTAATCGCTAATGCGCTTTAAGCGGTGGTAGTGCTTTGACATCAGCGCCACGAACGCGTCCGGGGCTTTATCGCTGACGTACGCGCTCTCCAGCCCGCAGGCCACGAAGTTCAGCCCTTTATCTTTCAGCAGTTCGCCAATCACGATCTGCGATTCATGGCGGGTCAGCTCGCCGTGAAAAATCTGCTCCCCGCGATCGAACACCAGCGCGCCGTTTTCCGCCACGAAGGAGATCCGATCTTTGAGCTCCGGAAAGAAGGAGATGAGCTGGTAATACTGGTTGCCGCTGGCGACAACGAATTCAATGTCGCGGGCTTTAAGCTGTTCAAACTGTGCCTGGAAGCGGTCACGATCGTACTGCTTGGCATCATCAAGAAAAGTTCCGTCCATATCGGTGACGATAACTTTAACGGTCATACTGTGCTCCTGGGTCACTGCGTTTTGAAACATTCTAATAACAAGGTGACGGGGAGCACAAATTTAATTTCGAATGAAAGTCAGAAAGCCGGGTGGCGGCTTCGCCTTACCCGGCCTACGAGGAGACTCTGTAGGCCCGGTAAGCGCAGCGCCACCGGGCGTTTTTTTACAGCGTATGTTCAGTACGGGCGATAATATCGTCCTGCGCATCCGGCGACAGGGCGGTGAAGAACGCCGAGTAACCCGCCACGCGTACCACCAGGTCACGATACTGGTCAGGGTGTTTCTTCGCCTCCAGCAGCGTGTCGCGGGAGACAATGTTGTACTGAATATGCCAGCCCTTATGCACCTCGAAGAAGGTGCGCAGCAGCACCATCAGCTTCTGGCGATCGCTGTCGTTTTCCAGCGTTGACGGGTTCAGCTTCTGGTTCAGCAGCACGCCGCCGAGAATCGCCTCGGTAGGCAGTTTACCCACGGAACCGATGACCGCCGTTGGACCCAGGTGGTCGGTACCGGAAGCCGGGCTTGCCCCTTCCGCCAGCGGCGTGTGCGCCTTACGTCCGTCCGGTGTCGCCATCGTCGCCGCGCCAAACGGCACGTTCGCGGAAATCGAGGAGGTGCCCGCGTAGTAGTTACCGCCAATCGGGCCGCGGCCGTGGCGTGGGTTGTGGTACTGCTTCAGCTCTTCAATATAGGTCTGATAGGCGCGGGTCAGCAGCATGTCCACGCTGTCGTCGTCGTTGCCGTACTTCGGTGCGCCGTTGATCAGGCGCTGACGCAGCTGCTCGTGGGTCAGCCCGTCGAAGTCATCCGCCAGCGCCGCCGCCAGCTGCTGCTGGCCAATGACGCCCTGTTCGAACACCAGCTTCTTCACCGCCGCCAGGCTGTTGCCGAGGTTGGCGATCCCCACCTGCAGGCCGGAGACCCAGTCATACTTCGCGCCGCCCTGCTTGATGCTTTTCGCGCGCTCGATGCAGTCGTCCACCAGCGCCGAGCAGAGAATATCGTGAACGTTCTCTTCCAGCATGGTGTCCACCACATACTCAATTTCGATGGATTTGCGGGTGTAGTAGCGGATCTGGCTATCCCACGCCGCCATCACCTCGTCGAAGTTGTCGAAGTTACCGGCAGAGAGGGCTTTCTCCTGCGGCAGGAACACCTTGCCGCTGGTGGCATCGCGGCCACCTTCCAGCGCGGCCAGCATCACGCGGGCAAAGTTGATAAAGCTCATGCCGGTGCAGCGATAGCCCCACTTGCCGCCCACCGCGGTTTCGATACAGCCAATCGCCGCGTAGTCGTAGGCGTCGTCGCGTTCAACGCCGAGCTTGATGAATTCCGGGATCACGATTTCATCGTTGTTAAAGGCAGGCATCCCGAAGCCGCAGCGGATCACCTGCACGCAGGCGTCGAGGAAGTCGTTGCTCATGCCCGCGTGGTAACGCACGCTCAGGTTCGGCTGGGTGGAGCGCAGACGGCCGCAGGATTCCAGAATCGCGTAGGAGAGCGGGTTCACCGCGTCCATCGGCTCACCGTTGACCATCTTCTGGCCGCCGATGGTGACGTTCTGGTACAGCGGGCTGCCGGCGGAGGCTTTGGAGTGCGAGCCGGAGCGGATCTTATTCACTTCAAGCAATTTCAGCCAGCAGCTGTGCAGCAGCTCGATGGCGTGTTCGCGATCCAGGCTCTGGTTCAGCTCCACGTCGCGGCGGTAGTACGGATAGAGATACTGGTCCATACGCGCGAAGGAGACGGAGTGGCCGTTGGACTCAATCTGCAGGATCAACTGAATGAAGTAGCACAGCTGCAGCGCCTGCCAGAAGGTTTTTGGCGGCTCGTGAGCAATCACGTCGCAGTTTTCTGCCATCGCCAGCAGCTCGTGTCGGCGGCTTTCGCGGGTTTCGGTGGAGGCCATCTCGCGCGCCAGATCGGCGAAGCGTTTGATGTGCAGGCTCACCGCTTCCAGCACGATATCAATTGCCTTCAGGAACTGATCGCCGTGCAGGTCTTCCAGCACCGTCAGGTTGATGCGCGAGCGGCGCTCGGCCACTTTGGCGCGCAGGCCGTCGAGACCTTTCTCCAGCACCAGGGGGAAGTTCACCGCCAGGTGCGCGTCGCCGGAGGTCATGTTACCTTCGGCTTTGATGATGCCGGTTTCCAGCAGGCCTTTCTGCTCGTCGGTGAACATGCCGTAGCAGCGGTCCTGCACCGTCTGGCCGCGCCACCACGGGCAGATCTCATGCAGCACGCGCTTGTTCTCTTCGCTCACCGCAAAGCCCGCGCCCGGGCGGTCCGCCAGGTCGTCAATCTCTTTCTCAATCCAGGAAACGGTGTATTCCGGGAAGATCGGCGCGGCGCGCACTTCGCTGGCCTGGTTACCGATAATCAGCTCGTCGTGTTTGATCCAGATGGTACGCTCGGCCAGGTGATGCGCCAGCGCCAGGGCGCGACGGACCGGGATCGGCTTGTCCATGTGCTGCTGATACATTTCGGTGTAATGCTGGGCGCGCTCGGTACAGACCGGCGGCTTAACGATATGCACCAGCGCCGTTTTGTGGGCCTTAATGCGCTCGCTGAGGGTATTGAGATTCAGGGTTGTCATAAGTTTATCCTCGTAAGGTCGCGGTTAACCCTTTCTGGCAGGCGTACTGCTGCGCGAAGTCCAGCAGGGCAGGGTTATCCAGCGGTTTGTCAGGGGCAGAGTAGGGTTGGCCGAGCAGGGTGTATTTGTTCATGCCCAGCGTGTGATACGGCAGAAAATGAATATCGTCGACGCCGAGCTCATCGGCAGCGAAGTTGGTGATGGCGGTGATGGAGGCTTCATCCGCGTTAAAGCCCTGGATCAGCGGCACGCGGATGGTGATCGTTTTCCCGGCGGCGGCCAGGCGTTTCAGGTTGTCCAGGATGCGCTTAGCCGAACCGTCCGTCCACTGCTTGAACAGGTCACCGTCGACGTGCTTCAGGTCGGCGAGGAACAAATCGACGTACGGTAATGACGGCTCGATATAGTGCCACGGCACGTGAAGGCAGGTTTCGACGGCGGTGTGGATCCCCTGGTCATGGCTGGCTTTAAACAGGGCCTGCGCCAGCTCGGGGTTCATAAACGGTTCGCCGCCGGAGAGGGTGATCCCGCCGCCGCTGCGGTCGTAGAAGGGTTTGTCGCGCAGTACGGTCGCCATGATCTCCTCGACCTGCCATTCTTCACCGCAGATGGTCAGCGCCTGCGTCGGGCAGCAGTCGGTGAGGGCATTAAGCGTCTCTTCACTTAATTTCTCACGATGAATGACCATCTCGTTCAGCGCACGTTCGATACAGCCCGGTGCCGCCTGCTGACACAGGTCGCAGCCGTCCAGGCACAGACGCGCATCAAACAGCACGTCCCGCGTGCGGGAGCGGCTTTCCGGGTTCTGGCACCAGCGACAGCCCAGCGAGCAGCCTTTCAGGAACACCACGGTACGGATACCGGGGCCATCGTGGGTAGAGTAACGCTGAATATTGAAGATCATGTTTTCGCCTCTCATCTTGCATACGAAGATTAAATTACTTTCGAATGAAAGTTATCTTGATGCAGGTCAACTCTTGAGCAGGTTTTGTCGTGATAGGGTAAGTGCAGGCTAATTTTGAGGGTGACATCATGGAACTTTATCTCGACACATCTGACGTTGCGGCAGTCAAAAAGCTGGCGCGTATCTTCCCGCTGGCGGGCGTGACCACCAACCCAAGCATCGTTGCGGCCGGTAAAACGCCGCTCGACGAACTGCTGCCCGCGCTGCACGACGCGCTGGGCGGTAAAGGCCGTCTGTTTGCGCAGGTGATGGCGACCACCGCCGAAGGGATGGTGGAAGACGCGCGTAAGCTGCGCGCCATCATTAACGATCTGGTGGTGAAAGTGCCGGTGACCGCAGAAGGGCTGGCGGCGATCAAGATGCTCAAAGCGGAAGGGATCCCTACGCTGGGTACGGCGGTATACGGTGCCGCGCAGGGGATGCTGTCCGCGCTGGCGGGGGCGGAGTATGTGGCGCCTTACGTTAACCGCGTGGACGCGCAGGGCGGGGACGGGATCCAGACCGTGGTGGAATTACAGCAGCTGCTGACGCTGCATGCCCCGCAGTCAAAAGTGCTGGCCGCGAGCTTTAAAACCCCGCGTCAGGCGCTGGACTGCCTGCTGGCAGGGTGCGAGTCCATCACGCTGCCGCTGGACGTGGCGCAGCAGTTTATTACCTCTCCGGCTGTGGATGCGGCGATCGTAAAGTTTGAGCAGGACTGGTTGGGGGCGTTTGGACGGACGTCTATCTGACGCGGTTGCCGGGTGGCGCTAACGCTTACCCGGCCTACGTTCGCGCCGTTGTAGGTCGGGTAAGGCGAAGCCGCCACCCGACTTTTTTACTGGCTACACACCTCACACCCCGGGTTACGCATCAGCTTCATCTCGCGGAACTGGCAGGTCATCGCGTCGTACATCACGATTTTACCCGCTGCGGGCGTGCCGTAATTCGCCAGCACTTTGATCGCTTCCATTGCCTGCAATGAACCAATCACGCCGACGAGTGGCGCCATCACGCCCGCCTCAACGCAGGTCAGCGCATTCTCGCCAAACAGACGGCTCAGGCAGCGGTAGCAGGGTTCACCCTCGGCGTACGTGAAGACGCTGATTTGCCCCTCCATGCGGATCGCCGCGCCGGAGACCAGCGGGGTTTTGTGAGCAAAACAGCCCGCGTTGAGCTGGTTGCGGATGGCGACGTTATCGGTGCAGTCCAGCACCAGGTCGTGCCGGGCAATCTGTGCGAACAGCGCGTCGTCATCCAGCATTGCGTCAATCAGCGTGAACTGAACGTGGGGGTTGATGCGCGCCAGCGCAGCCCTGGCGGATTCCACTTTCGGCTGGCCCACCGTCGCGTTGCTGTGCAGCGTCTGGCGCTGCAGGTTGGAGACCGACACGGTATCGAAATCCAGCAGCGTCATGCTTCCCACGCCCGCCGCGGCAAGGTACTGCGCGGCGGCGCAGCCCAGCCCGCCCAGCCCGACGACCAGCACGCTGGCCGCCTTGAGCGCTTCCTGACCCTCGAAGTCAAACCCGCGCAGCACGATCTGGCGGTTGTAGCGCATCATCTCCTGGTCGCTCAGCTCCACCGTCATGTCAGCCTCCAAACAGGTGGTTAAAGCGCTCGACCTCAACCCATTCGCCGGCTTCCACGTTGCCGCGCTCGCGCTCCAGCACGATGAAGCAGTTGCCCAGACTGAAGGAGCTGAAAATGTGCGAGCCCTGATGTCCGGTGGTGCTCACTTCGAGCTCGCCGTCCGCACCGCGGGTCAGAATGCCGCGCTGGAAATCGAGACGGCCCGGTGATTTTTTCAACCGCGTGGCGGCACGCACGCGCACGCGTTCCGGCAGCGGGCTGGCCTTGTTGCCGGAAAGCTTCGCCAGCAGCGGGATCGCCAGCTGGTAGAAGGTGAGTGCCGCCGAGACCGGGTTACCCGGCAGGCCGCAGAACCAGCTGTGTGAAAGCTTGCCAAACGCGAACGGCTTGCCCGGCTTGATCGCCAGCTTCCAGAAGGCGATTTCACCCAGCTCTTCAAGAAGGGTTTTGGTGTAATCCGCTTCGCCCACGGAGACGCCGCCGGAGCTGATGACCACGTCGGCGGATTTATCCGCCTCGATAAACGCCGCGCGCAGTTTTTCCGGATCGTCAGGAATGATGCCGAGGTTAATCACCTCGCAGCCCAGCTGCTCCAGCATCAGGTGTACCGCCAGGCGGTTGGTGTCGTAAATCTGGCCGTCCTGCAGCGGCTGGCCCGGAAGCTGCAGCTCGTCGCCGGTGGAGAAAACGGCGACGCGCACTTTACGGATCACGTCGATATCCGCGATGCCGAGCGAGGCCAGCACCGGCAGCTCCGCCACCGTCAGCTTTTGCCCGGCGGCAAAGACCGTCGCGCCGAGGGTAATGTCTTCGCCCGTGCGACGGATGTTCTGGCCCGCTTTGACGCTCGCGGTAAAACGCACGCCGTCGTCGGTCTGTTCGGTCTCTTCCTGCATCACCACGGCGTCGCAGCCTGGCGGAACCGGTGCGCCGGTCATGATGCGCACGCAGGTGCCTGCAGGCCATTCGCCGCTAAACGGCTGACCCGCAAAGGCTTTACCCGCCACCGGCAGGGCGTTACCCGTCTGGAGATCCGCCAGGCGTACCGCGTAACCGTCCATCGCGGAGTTATCAAACCCCGGCACGTTAAGCGGAGAGACGATATCGCGTGCGGCAATACGGCCAAAACAGCGCACGAGGGGCAGCGTCTCAACGTCATGCAGCGGGGAAACTCGGTCAAGCATCTGCGTGAGTGCCGTCTCAAGCGGCATCAGTCCGGCGGTAAAATCCATGGTGGGCTCCTGCGGAGTAACAACGAAAGCGTCCATTATGGCAGAAAAGTGCGGCTAACTGTATGACCGGAGGGTGCACGCTTTACATCACTGTTACGTCTTTCTATATTCAAAATTCATCTGAAGTTTCGTCGACGATAATGATATTTATAGAAAAAGCCGCAAAACAGGCTAACGGGTGATGCGAATGGTTAAGGCGGTAATCGCAATTCATGGCGGGGCCGGGGCAATCACCCGTGCACAGCTCACTTCTGAGCAGGAAAAACGCTACATCGACGCGTTGTACGCCATTGTCGAAACGGGCCAGAAAATGCTGGAAGCGGGCGAGAGTGCGCTGGATGTAGTCACCGAGGCGGTGCGTCTGCTGGAAGAGTGCCCGTTATTTAATGCGGGGATCGGTTCGGTCTTTACCCGGGATGAAACGCACGAGCTGGATGCCTGCGTCATGGACGGTATCACCCTGAAAGCGGGGGCCGTGGCAGGCGTCAGCCACCTGCGTAACCCGGTGCTGGCCGCGCGTCTGGTGATGGAAGAGAGCCCGCACGTGCTGCTGACGGGCGCGGGGGCGGAGAGGTTTGCCTTCGAACACGGAATGGAGCCGGTATCGCCCGACCTGTTTTCCACGGAAGCCCGCTATCAGCAGCTGCTGGACGCCCGTTCGGCGGGCATGACGCAGCTTGACCATACTGCGCCGCTGGATGAGCGCAGCAAAATGGGCACGGTGGGCGCGGTGGCGCTGGATAAAGCCGGCAACCTCGCGGCGGCAACCTCCACGGGCGGGATGACCAACAAGCTGCCCGGACGCGTGGGTGATAGCCCGCTGCCTGGCGCGGGTTGCTATGCCAATAACGCGACGGCGGCGGTGTCGTGTACCGGCACCGGAGAAGTGTTTATCCGCGCTCTCGCGGCCTATGACATTACCGCGCTGATGGATTACGGCGGCTTAAGCCTGAGCGAGGCCTGCGAGCGTGTGGTGATGGAAAAATTACCTGCCCTGGGCGGCATCGGCGGACTCATTGCGGTGGATCGTGAGGGCAACGTGGCCCTGCCGTTCAACAGTGAAGGCATGTACCGCGCCTGGGGCTATGCCGGCGATGAGCCGAGCACGGGGATCTATCGTGAATAAGGGGGCAGCGCGTGCCGCACAGTGAAGAGCTGGACAACCGCGAAGTGCTGGCTGTCCATCAGCTGAATATTGCGTTTCAGGAAGAGCGGCAGTTCATCCCCGCAGTACAGAATTTATCGTTCACGCTCAGGCGCGGCGAGACGCTGGCGATTGTTGGCGAGTCCGGTTCCGGGAAATCGGTCACCGCGCTGGCGCTGATGCGCCTGCTGGAACAGACGGGCGGTCAAATCACCAGCGAGAAAATGCTGCTGCGCCGCCGTAACCGCCAGGTCATTGATTTAAACGAGCTGAGCGGCGCGCAGATGCAGGGCGTGCGCGGGGCAGATATTGCGATGATCTTCCAGGAGCCGATGACCTCCCTGAACCCGGTGTTCCCGGTCGGGGAACAAATTGCCGAGTCCATTCGCCTGCATCAGGGGCTGAGCGGCGATGAGGCGCTCAGGGAAGCCAGACGCATGCTGGAGCTGGTACGCATTCCGGAGGCTCAGGCCATTCTCGGCCGCTACCCGCATCAGCTTTCCGGCGGCATGCGCCAGCGGGTGATGATCGCCATGGCGCTCTCGTGCCGTCCGGCGGTGCTGATTGCCGATGAGCCGACGACGGCGCTGGACGTGACGATTCAGGCGCAGATCCTGCAGCTCATCAACGTGCTGCAGCAGGAGATGGAGATGGGGGTGATCTTTATCACCCACGATATGGGCGTGGTCGCCGATATCGCCGATCGGGTACTGGTGATGCACAAGGGCAGCGCGGTCGAAACCGGCACGGTTGAGCAGATTTTTCACGCGCCCGCGCATCCCTACACCAAAGCGCTGCTGGCGGCGGTTCCGCGCCTGGGAGCGATGAACGGCAGCGATCTGCCGCGTCGTTTTCCGCTGATTTCCCTGGCGGCGTCTGAGCCGCAGGAGGAGGAACGCGAGCAGGACACCGTGGTGCCGGGCAAGCCCATTCTGGAAGTGCGCAATCTGGTCACCCGGTTTCCGCTGCGCAGCGGTGTACTGAACCGGGTGAAGCGCGAAGTGCACGCGGTGGAAAACGTCAGCTTCGATCTCTGGCCGGGCGAAACGCTGGCGCTGGTGGGGGAGTCCGGCTGCGGTAAATCCACGACCGGGCGCGCGTTGCTCCGTCTGGTGGCCTCTCAGGAGGGCAGCATTACCTTTAACGGCGAGCGCATTGATACCCTTCCGGACAGCAGGCTGCAGGCGGTGCGGCGGGATATTCAGTTTATTTTCCAGGATCCGTATGCCTCCCTCGATCCGCGCCATACGGTGGGGTATTCGATCATGGAGCCGCTGCGGGTGCATAACCTGCTCGACGGCGAGGCGGCGCAGCGTCGCGTCGCCTGGCTGCTGGAGCGCGTTGGCCTGAAGCCGGAACACGCCTGGCGTTATCCGCACGAGTTTTCCGGCGGGCAGCGGCAGCGTATCTGCATCGCCCGTGCGCTGGCGCTGAACCCGAAAGTGGTGATTGCGGATGAGTCCGTCTCGGCGCTGGATGTCTCTATCCGGGCGCAAATCATCAATCTGCTGCTGGATTTACAGCGGGATATGGGGATCGCCTTCTTGTTTATCTCGCACGACATGGCGGTGGTTGAGCGCATCAGCCATCGCGTGGCGGTGATGTTTATGGGGCAAATTGTGGAAATCGGTCCGCGAAGAGCGGTATTCGAGAACCCACAGCACTCGTATACCCGCAAGCTCATCGCGGCGGTCCCGGTCGCCGACCCGGCGCATCGTCACGGCCAGCGCGTGCTGCTGCAGGATGAAATGCCGAGCAATATTCGTAAACGCGGCGAGGCCGTAGAGCGCGTGGCGTTGCGTGAGGTCGGGCCGGGTCATTTCGTGGCTCCCCCGCGTCAGGACAATGCTTTTTCGCGGTTATAACTTTCAACAGGCAGGAGAACATAATGGTTACATTTGTAGCGCGTAGATGGTTGTTAGCCGCGAGCGTGACGGCAGCCCTGGCCGCTGCCCCCGCGTTCGCTGCCAAAGATGTGGTGGTCGCTGTCGGCTCTAACTTCACGACGTTGGATCCGTATGACGCTAACGACACGCTCTCCCAGGCGGTGGCGAAATCGTTCTACCAGGGCCTGTTTGGCCTGGATAAAGAGATGAAGCTCAAAAACGTGCTGGCGGAGGGGTACACCGTTTCGGATGACGGGCTGGTGTACACCATTAAGCTCAAAACCGGGGTGAAGTTCCAGGACGGCACCGACTTTAATGCCGACGCGGTGAAGGTAAACCTCGATCGCGCCAGCAATCCTGAAAACAGCCTTAAGCGTTATAACCTCTATAAAAACATCGCCAAAACCGAGGTGGTCGACCCGGCGACGGTAAAAATCACCCTGAAAGAGCCGTTCTCAGCGTTTATCAATATTCTGGCGCATCCGGCGACGGCGATGATTTCCCCTGCAGCGCTGAAGAAATACGGCAAGGAGATCGGCTTCCACCCGGTCGGTACCGGCCCGTATGAGCTGGTCACCTGGAATCAGACCGATTTTGTGAAGGTGAAAAAATACGCGGGATACTGGCAAAAAGGGCTGCCGAAGCTGGACACCATCACCTGGCGCCCGGTGGTGGACAACAACACCCGTGCGGCGATGCTGCAAACCGGCGAGGCGCAGTTTGCCTTCCCTGTGCCGTATGAGCAGGCCGCCATTCTGGAGAAAAACAGCAAGCTGGAGCTGGTCGCCAGCCCGTCGATCATGCAGCGCTACATCAGCATGAACGTTACGCAAAAGCCGTTCGATAACCCGAAGGTGCGCGAAGCCATTAACTATGCCATTAACCGTCAGGCGCTGGTGAAGGTCGCTTTTGCGGGCTATGCCACCCCGGCCACCGGCGTGCTGCCGCCGGCTATCGCGTATGCGCAAAGCTATCAGCCGTGGCCGTACGATCCGGCTAAAGCGCGCGAGCTGCTGAAAGAGGCGGGCTATCCGAACGGGTTCAGCACCACGCTGTGGTCGTCGCATAATCACAGTACCGCCCAGAAGGTGCTGCAGTTCACCCAGCAGCAGCTGGCGCAGGTGGGTATCAAAGCTCAGGTGACCGCCATGGATGCCGGGCAGCGTGCGGCCGAGGTTGAGGGGAAAGGGCAGAAAGAGAGCGGCGTGCGGATGTTCTACACCGGCTGGTCGGCCTCGACCGGTGAAGCCGACTGGGCGCTGTCGCCACTGTTTGCCTCACAGAACTGGCCGCCAACCCTGTTCAATACCGCGTTCTACAGCAACCCGCAGGTGGACAAAGACCTTGCCGATGCGCTGAAAACCACCAAACCGGAGGAGAAAGCACGCCTCTACAAGGACGCGCAGGACATCATCTGGAAAGAGTCGCCGTGGGTGCCGCTGGTGGTGGAGAAACTGGTGTCAGCCCATAACAAAGCGTTGACCGGGTTCTACATCATGCCGGATACGGGCTTTAGCTTTGACGATGCGGATTTAAAATAACGCCCATGCTGAACTATGTTTGTAAACGCCTGCTGGGGCTTATCCCGACGCTGTTGATTGTGGCAGTGCTGGTGTTTTTGTTTGTCCATATGCTGCCGGGGGATCCGGCGCGTCTGGTTGCCGGGCCCGAAGCGGATGCCACGGTCATTGAGCTGGTGCGTAAACAGCTGGGTCTTGACCAGCCGCTTTATATGCAGTTTCTGCACTATATTGGCAACGTTCTGCAGGGTGACTTTGGTATCTCGATGGTCTCGCGTCGTCCGGTGTCGGAGGAGATCGCCACCCGCTTTATGCCCACGTTCTGGTTAACGATAGCCAGCATGAGCTGGGCCGTGGTGTTCGGACTTGGCGCCGGGATTGTGGCGTCCGTCTGGCGTAACCGCTGGCCGGACAAGCTCGGCATGGCGCTGGCAGTGACCGGCATCTCCTTCCCGGCGTTCGCGCTGGGGATGCTGCTGATGCAAATCTTCTCCGTCGAGCTGGGCTGGCTGCCCACCGTCGGGGCCGATACCTGGAAGCATTACATCCTGCCCTCAATGACGCTGGGGGCTGCCGTGTCGGCGGTGATGGCCCGCTTTACCCGCGCCTCGTTCGTTGACGTGCTGAGCGAAGATTATATTCGCACCGCGCGGGCGAAAGGGGTCAGCGAGAAGTGGGTCATCCTCAAGCACGGGTTCCGCAATGCGATGATCCCGGTGGTGACGATGATGGGGCTTCAGTTTGGCTTCCTGCTGGGCGGCTCTATCGTGGTGGAAAAGGTCTTCAACTGGCCGGGGCTGGGACGTCTGCTGGTCGATTCCGTCGAGATGCGCGACTACCCGGTGATCCAGGCGGAAGTGCTGCTTTTCTCGCTGGAGTTTATTCTTATCAACTTAGTGGTGGACGTGCTCTACGCCGCCATTAACCCGGCCATCAGGTATAAGTAAGATGCGATTGTTGAACTGGCGACGTCAGGCCGTTTTAAACGCCATGCCGGGGCTAAAACCGGACCACATCCGCACCCCGTGGTCTGAATTCTGGCGGCGTTTCCGCCGTCAGCCGGTCGCGATGACGGCGGGGCTGTTCGTGCTGCTGCTGATTGTGGTGGCGATCGTGGCGCCGTGGGTGGCGCCGTTTGATGCGGAAAATTATTTTGACTACGACCGCCTGAACGACGGGCCCTCGATGCTCCACTGGTTCGGCGTGGATTCCCTCGGGCGGGATATCTTTAGCCGGGTACTGGTAGGGGCGCAGATCTCGCTCGCCGCCGGGGTGTTCGCGGTGCTGATCGGCGCGGCCATCGGGATCGTGCTGGGGTTGGTTGCCGGGTATTACGAAGGCTGGTGGGACCGCATCATCATGCGCATCTGCGACGTGCTGTTTGCCTTCCCCGGCATTCTACTGGCGATTGCCGTGGTGGCGATCATGGGCAGCGGCATGGCCAACGTCATCATCGCGGTCGCGGTGTTTTCGATTCCGGCCTTTGCCCGCCTGGTGCGCGGCAACACGCTGGTGTTAAAACAGCAGACCTTTATCGAGTCGGCCCGCAGTATGGGGGCCAGCGATGCGACCATCCTCTTCAGCCATATTCTGCCGGGGACGGTGTCGTCCATCGTGGTCTATTTCACCATGCGTATCGGCGTGTCGATTATCTCGGCGGCCAGCCTGTCGTTTCTGGGGTTAGGGGCACAGCCTCCGACGCCGGAGTGGGGCGCGATGCTGAACGAGGCGAGGGCCGATATGGTGATTGCGCCGCACGTGGCGATTTTCCCGAGCCTGGCGATTTTCCTGACCGTGCTGGCGTTTAACCTGTTAGGTGATGGGCTGCGCGACGCGCTGGATCCGAGGATAAAGGGGTAGTGCAGTGAAATGTGCCGGGGGGCGGCTACGCCTTACCCGGCCTACAAAAGCGGAGTGGGGCGATTAAACCCGGCTACCCCACAGGTCATACTCGTCGGCGTTTTCAACCTTCACGCGAATAATATCACCCGGCTTAACGTTGGTTTCGCCATTCAGGTACACCGCACCGTCGATTTCAGGGGCGTCCGCCATGCTGCGGCCAATCGCACCTTCTTCGTCAACCTCGTCGATGATAACCATGATCTCGCGGCCCACTTTCTCCTGCAGACGCTCGGCAGAGATCTGCTGCTGCAGCTGCATGAAGCGGTTCCAGCGCTCTTCCTTAACCTCTTCCGGCACCTGATCCGCCAGCTCGTTGGCGGTTGCGCCTTCCACCGGGCTGTATTTGAAGCAGCCGACACGGTCCAGACGCGCTTCTTTCAGGAAGTCGAGCAGCATCTGGAAGTCTTCTTCGGTTTCACCCGGGAAGCCGACGATAAAGGTGGAGCGCAGGGTCAGGTCCGGGCAGATCTCACGCCACTGCTTGATGCGCGCCAGCTGGCGGTCAACGGAGCCAGGGCGCTTCATCAGCTTCAGGATACGCGGGCTCGCGTGCTGCAGTGGGATGTCCAGGTACGGCAGAATCTTGCCTTCCGCCATCAGCGGGATGACGTCGTCAACGTGCGGGTACGGGTAGACGTAGTGCAGACGCGTCCAGATACCGAGTTTGGACAGTTGCTCGCACAGGCCGACCATGCTGGTTTTCACCGGCTCGCCGTTGTGGAAACCGGAGCGGTGCTTCACGTCCACGCCGTAGGCAGAGGTATCCTGGGAGATGACCAGCAGCTCCTTCACGCCCGCGTCGGCCAAGCGCTTAGCTTCTGCCAGCACTTCGCCGATTGGACGGCTCACCAGATCGCCACGCATGGACGGGATGATGCAGAAGGTGCAGCGATGGTTACAGCCTTCGGAAATCTTCAGGTACGCGTAGTGGCGCGGCGTCAGCTTCACGCCCTGCTCTGGCACCAGGCTCAGGAACGGGTTGTGTTTTGGTTTTGGCACGTAGTGATGAACATGTTGCAGCACCTGCTCGTAGCTATGCGGGCCGGTGATCTCCAGCACCTTAGGGTGCACTTCGCGGATCTGGTCTTCTTTCGCGCCCAGACAGCCGGTCACGATCACTTTGCCGTTTTCGGTCAGCGCTTCACCGATGGCTTCCAGTGACTCCTGGACCGCGCTGTCGATAAACCCGCAGGTGTTAACAATCACCATATCGGCGTTGTCGTAGCTTGGCACCACGTCATAGCCCTCGGTGCGCAGTTCGGTCAGGATGCGTTCTGAATCCACCAGGTTTTTCGGGCAGCCCAGGGAGACGAAGCCGATTTTCGGCTGGTGCGTAACATTGCTCATAGGTTAAAAATTCATCAATTATGGAGTTATCAGGGCGGGATTTTACAGCGTATCGCGGGGGATTTATACACTCTTTGCAAGGCGGATGCGTCGGGCCGAGGTTGTAACATTGTAAATAATGTTAATCAGTTAATAAAAATTGATCCCAGGCATTAAACTGTACAAAAAATGTACTTATCCTGACTATGCACCATGGCTGACAGAGGAGGAAAGAGCATGACCGTTGACAGACTAAAACGCGATCTGCTGAACAAGCTGATCAACGCCCGAATCGACCTGGCCGCGTACCTGCAGTTGAGGAAGGCAAAAGGGTATATGTCAGTCAGCGAAAGCGAACATCTGCGTGATAACCTGTTTGAACTGTGTAATTTCATGCGTGAAAAAGCACCGACCCTGAAGGCGAACGGCGGCGAAAGTGAAGAGATCGCGCTGCGCCGTGCCGCCGAGGTGCTCTCCATTGCAGGGGTGTGTCTGATGAACGGACGCCACGACTGCCCGAACTTTATCGCCGTAAACGCGGAGAAGCTTGAAAACTGCCTGACAACGCTCTCTCTATGCATCATGTGTCTGAACGAGCACAAACAGCTCGAACAACACTGATCCCGGGGGAGGCAACTCCCCCTTCAGCTTAAGCTTTTGTAAAAGTGATAACGCGCCCGGACGCAGTGGCTAATCTTTATGCCATATGCCGATAAAGGAGCGCGTTATGCCTCGATCCTCGCTGATTTCCCTGCCTGCGTTATTTATTTCGTTTTCACTTCTTGCTGCGCCAGAGGCAGTGAAGGTCGAGGTGCTGCAAAACAGACTCGATCACCCCTGGTCCCTGGCGTTCCTGCCGGATAATGACGGGTTGCTGGTGACCCTGAAGGGCGGTCAGCTCAAACGCTGGCAGGCCGGAAAAGGGCTCTCCGATCCGATTGTCGGCGTACCGAAGGTCTGGGCAAACGGTCAGGGAGGATTGCTGGATGTGGTATTGGCGCCGGATTTTGAGAAGTCGCGCCGCGTCTGGCTGAGCTACGCCGAGGCCGGGCATGACGGCAAAGCCGGAACGGCGGTGGGCTATGGCCGCCTGAGCGACGACTATTCCCGCATCGAGGGATTCCAGGTGGCGTTCCGCCAGATGCCGAAACTCTCAACCGGTAACCATTTTGGCGGGCGGCTGGTGTTCGACGGCAAAGGCTCTCTCTTTATTGGACTCGGCGAAAACAATCAGCGTCCGACGGCGCAGGATCTGGATAAATTGCAGGGCAAAGTGGTGCGCCTCACCGAAGACGGGAAAGTCCCGTCGGATAACCCCTTTGTGAATACCCCCGGTGCGCGACCCGAAATCTGGTCTTACGGCATTCGCAACCCGCAGGGGATGGCGATGAACCCCTGGAGCGACACGCTGTGGCTGAACGAGCACGGCCCGCGCGGCGGGGATGAGATCAACATTCCGGAGAAAGGAAAGAACTACGGCTGGCCGCTGGCGACGCACGGCATTAACTACAGCGGCCTGAAAATCCCGGAAGCCAAAGGCGAGCACGTTGAGGGCACCGAGAAGCCGCTGTTCGTCTGGAAAGTCTCACCCGCGGTGAGCGGCATGGCGTTCTACAACAGCGACGTTTTCCCGCAGTGGAAAAACAAGCTGTTTATCGGCGCGCTGAAGGAGAAGGACGTGATCGTGCTGAGCGTGGAGGGAAACAAGGTGACGGAGGACGGGCGCATTCTGGGCGACCGGGACCAGCGTATTCGCGACGTGCGGGTGGGGCCGGATGGGTATCTGTATGTCCTGACCGACGAGACGGACGGGCAACTGTTGAAAGTCCGCCCGTCCGGCGCGTAATCAGGTGACCGGGATCATCACGACGTTACGATACGCAGGGCGATCGCTCAGCTGTTTAAGCCAGCGCTCAAGGTGAGGGCGTGGCGTCCACTTCAGACCCATATTGGTCAGGTTCCAGACGAAGGGTGCCACGGCGATATCGCCTGTGCCGAACGCCTCGCCGGAGAACCAGGCGTGCTTCGCCAGCTCGTCATCCATCATCGCAAACAGATTTTCGCAGGCATCCTGCGCGGCGTGAATCGCGGGATAGTCGCGTTCAGCTTCCGGCGTGCGGATAAGCCCCATCAGGATCACGCGGTGGGTCGGGGACAGCGTCTGGTTTGCCCAGTCCATCCACTTTTCGCCCTGGGCGCGCCGGGCCGGGTTTTCAACCCACAGGCGGCCCTGACCGTACTGGGCGGCGAGGTAACGGACAATGGTGTTGGACTCCCAAAGCGTCGCGTCTGTTTCATCATCGCGCAGCAGCGGCACCAGGCCGTTCGGGTTCATGGCCAGATAGTCGGCCTCTTTGTTCACGCCGAACGCCATGCCAGCCATGATTTGATTGAACGGTAAATCCAGCTCTTCCAGCGTCCAGAGCACTTTCTTAACGTTGGTCGAATTATTCCTGCCCCACAGCGTAATCATATTTACTCCCGATGAGATGTGAATCCGAGTCAGCCTTTCGCCATGGTGAGATAAACCTAACAATTACGCAACAGAAGACAAAAAAATCGTCTTAATCAAAGCGTATCTGAATGTTATTGCATAAACTTTAATAACTTTACCCTCGTTGGGTTTCTTTAACGGTTTTAGTGCGCTATTACTCATCGCTTCTTGCGACACGGTGATGTGACGTAATTTTTGAATGGACACTCGGGTGGCATTTATGACGCGTAAAATGACTTCTCTGCGCAGCCTGGCGGCAGGCTCTGCGCTTCTTTTCCTGTTTGCACCAACGCTCTACGCAGCTGAACAGGCTGCGCCCGAAGCGCCGCCAGTGGATGCGCGCGCCTGGATCCTGATGGACTACGCCAGCGGTAAAGTGCTGGCGGAAGGGAATGCGGATGAGAAACTCGATCCGGCAAGCCTGACCAAAATCATGACCAGCTATGTGGTGGGCCAGGCGCTGAAAGCGGGCAAGATCAAGCTGGACGATATGGTGACCATCGGGAAGGACGCGTGGGCGACCGGCAACCCGGCGCTGCGGGGTTCTTCCGTGATGTTCCTGAAGCCAGGCGATCAGGTTTCCGTTTCCGATCTGAATAAAGGGGTGATTATTCAGTCGGGAAATGATGCGTGCATCGCGCTGGCCGATTACGTTGCCGGCAGCCAGGATTCTTTCATTGGTTTGATGAATGGCTACGCGCAAAAGCTGGGCCTGACCAATACAACCTTTAAAACCGTTCACGGTCTGGATGCGCCGGGCCAGTTCAGCACCGCACGCGACATGGCGCTGCTGGGGAAAGCGCTGATCCACGACGTGCCGGATGAATACGCCATCCACAAAGAGAAAGAGTTTACCTTCAACAAAATCCGCCAGCCGAACCGCAACCGCCTGCTGTGGAGCAGCAACGTCAATGTGGACGGGATGAAAACCGGCACCACGGCGGGGGCAGGCTACAATCTGGTGGCCTCCGCGACGCAGGGCGACATGCGCCTGATTTCGGTGGTGCTGGGCACCAAAACCGACCGCATTCGCTTTAACGAATCCGAAAAACTGCTGACCTGGGGCTTCCGCTTCTATGAAACCGTGACGCCGATTAAACCCGATGCCACGTTCGTCAGCCAGCGCGTCTGGTTTGGTGACAAGAGCGAAGTGAACCTGGGCGCAGGTGAGGCGGGTTCGGTGACAATTCCGCGCGGCCAGCTGAAAAACCTGAAGGCTAGCTACACCCTGACTGACCCGCAGCTTACGGCTCCGCTGAAAAAGGGCCAGGTGGTCGGGACGATTGATTTCCAGCTTAACGGTAAGTCGATTGAACAGCGTCCGCTGATTGTGATGGAAGCGGTGGAAGAGGGCGGCTTCTTCAGCCGGATGTGGGATTTCGTGATGATGAAATTCCACGGGTGGTTTGGCAGCTGGTTTAGCTAAGTTTTTTGCCGGGTGGCGCTGCGCTTACCCGGCCTACGTTTTTTCTCCCTCTCCATGTGGGAGAGGGCCGGGGTGAGGGCATCAGACCGCACCCCGTTTAATACATCAACTTCACCTGCTGCGCCTTCGCGTGGGCCACAATCTCGTCGTCCGGGCGGCAATCGCTGACGATGGCATCGAACTGCGCCAGCTCGCCCATTCTTGCCGGACGCACCTTACCAAACTTACTGTGATCGACTACCAGCACATGATACTGCGCGGCGCTTAACGCCCAGTGTTTTACTGGCAGCTCTTCCAGATTAAAGCAGGTCGCGCCCTGGCGCACATTAACGCCGGCGGCGGAATAAAACGCGATATCCGGGCAGAGATTGCTGAGCGTGTCCTGCAGGTTGAGCGGCTTAAAGATCGCGTTGCTGGCGTGAAACTCACCGCCGCAGAGGATCACCCGGCACTCGGGTTTCTCCTGAAGCGCCAGAAAGGTGTTCAGGGAGTAGCACACGGCAGTGAAAGGGATGCTGCTGTCGATGGCTTCGATAATCCACGGCGTGGTGGTACCGCAGTCAAAAAACAGCGTCTGGTGCGGCTGTACCAGTGAGGCCGCAAGCCGCGCGGCTTTGCGTTTCTCCTCCACCAGGCGTGTCTTCTGGTCGCTGATCAGATAATGGCTGGCGCTGCGTGGCTCAAGCACAATATATCCGCCCAGCAGCACGACGGGCGCGCTCTCGCTGTTCAGATCCCGACGAATGGTCATCTCTGAGACGCCGAGGAGGTTGGCGGCTTCCTTAAGATGCAGCTTATCGCTGCGCTTCAGCGCCTGAAGCAGCTGAGCAATGCGGTCATCGCGACGTGTTTCCATAGTTCCTCGGGATAAAAAAGTGAACCCCCGCAGGGCGGGGGTTCAAGTGTAACCTGTCAGGTCGGGGTTAGTCACGTATCCAGCCTTTGCGGATCGGGATAGCAAAAATGGCGCGATAGAGGGTAGAGAGCCCGCTATAGAGCGCCTCACCAATGAGGCTCCACAGGATAGCCGCGCTCACGCAGCCAATCAGCCCCACCAGGAATCCACCCACCATATCCAGCGGCCAGTGGACGCCCAGATAAACGCGAGACCAGGCGATGGCCACCGCGACCACCATCAGCACCGCACCTGACCACAGGCGATGCCAGAACAGGAAGGCCAGCGCAAAGGTGAAGATCACCGTCCCGTGATCGCTCGGGAAAGAGTCATCCGGCGCATGGTGCAGGAAGGTATAGCCCACGTGGGCAACAAAAGGGCGGGCGTGCGGGAACACATGACCCAGTACGAAGCTCACCAGAACGCTCACGCCCAGCGCCATCGCCACTTTGATCACCAGTTGGCGCTGCGCTTTCACCTGGCTACGAGGTCCCCACAGCCAGAGGATGGCGGCCAGCGCGGGCACGATGCTGATCAGATCTTTTGCCAGAAAGGTGGCAAAGTCGATCATCCACTCGGGCGAGGCCGGGGTGGCATTGATCAGATAGAACAGCTGATAATTCAGATTCTCTAGCATAGCGTTATCACTCTTTAGCAAACCGGGTGGAAACAAGGCCGTAGACCACCACCTGAGAAAACCAGACCCACCACCCAGCCCACAGGTTGTGAGAGAAAAAATGTGCCCCGCGCATGATCTGGCCATAACCCATCACCAGACCTAACACCACGCCCAGCGCAACGAAGCTCCAGGCGAGACGCGGACGCTCGCGCCAGAAGGCAAAAAACAGCCCCATCACCATAAAGCCGCTGGAGGCATGACCGCCGGGGAAACAGCGCCCCGGACCGCTGTCTGCAGGGACGGCGCTGAACAGGGGATAAGAGACAGCCTTACCGCCATATTCCACCAGGTCCCACGGGCAGCTGTGATGGCTCATGCTTTTCAGCAGGCCCACCACCAGTGCGCCAACGCCCATCAGCAGCGCCGCCGTCACCAGCCTTGCGTTACGCTTGTAAGCGCCGTAAAACAGCGCCACGGCGCCTAAGGCGATGGCGATGTACTTCGCCAGACGATGGTTGAGCAGATCCAGCAGGTGGTCTTTCTGCAGCGGGAAGCTCTGCGTCGCCGCGTTATACCAGAAGCCGGTTACCCATCTGTCGAGCGCTTCATTGCGCGATAGCCACGTAAACACCACGGCAAGGGCTATCAGTATGAAAAGCTGATAACCATAAAAGCGTGCCGGTAAGCGGTAAAGACGTTTTGTCTTATTTGTCTGTAACTTAGACAATTCTGAACGGCTGGAGGTGAGTGCCATAATTTGGGGTCGTTGACGAGTAATGGGGCTATCATAAATCTGTCAAATTAAGGAAACCTTAAACGAAGACGATATGTGCTTTATTTCTGTTTATCCTCGATAAATCACTATCTCGGGCTGCGGCATTTCATTACACTCGTCGCGATTTTGTCATTATAAAGAGATTGCATGTTAAACCGTTCTTCTTCAGGTTCACGTCTGGGTCGTCAGGCGTTGCTTTTCCCTCTGTGTCTGGTGCTCTACGAATTTTCTACCTATATCGGTAACGATATGATCCAGCCCGGGATGCTGGCCGTGGTGGCGCAGTACAACGCCGGAATCGAGTGGGTACCGACCTCCATGACCGCCTATCTGGCCGGCGGCATGTTTTTGCAGTGGCTGTTAGGCCCGCTGTCGGATCGTATTGGCCGTCGTCCGGTGATGCTGACGGGCGTGGTGTGGTTTATCGTCACCTGCCTTGCCACGCTGCTGGCGCAAAACATTGAACAATTTACCCTGCTGCGTTTCCTGCAGGGGGTGAGCCTGTGCTTTATCGGCGCCGTGGGGTATGCCGCCATTCAGGAGTCGTTTGAAGAGGCGGTGTGTATCAAAATTACCGCGCTGATGGCGAACGTGGCGCTGATCGCTCCCTTGCTCGGGCCGCTGGTAGGCGCCGCATGGGTGCATATGGCGCCGTGGGAAGGGATGTTTGTGCTCTTTGCGGTTCTCGCCGCCATCGCGTTCTTTGGTCTGCACCGGGCAATGCCGGAAACCGCCACCCGCATCGGCGAGAAACTCTCGCTGAAAGAGCTGGGGCGGGATTACAAAGAAGTGCTGAAGAATGGCCGCTTTGTGGCGGGCGCGCTGGCGACCGGGTTCGTTAGCCTGCCGCTGCTGGCGTGGATTGCTCAGTCACCGGTCATTATCATCAGCGGTGAAAAGCTGAGCAGCTACGAGTACGGCCTGTTGCAGGTGCCGATCTTTGGCGCGCTGATTATCGGTAACCTGGTGCTGGCGCGTCTGACGTCACGCCGCACCGTGCGTTCACTGATTATCATGGGCGGCTGGCCGATTGCGGCCGGGCTGATTCTGGCGGCGGTGGCGACCGTTGCGTTATCACACGCTTATCTGTGGATGACGGCAGGACTCAGCATTTACGCCTTCGGGATTGGAGTGGCGAACGCCGGGCTGGTGCGCCTGACGCTGTTTGCCAGCGAGATGAGTAAAGGCACGGTCTCCGCGGCGATGGGGATGCTGCAGATGCTGATTTTTACCGTCGGTATCGAGGTGAGCAAGCATGCCTACGCGATGGGCGGTAACGGGCTGTTCAGTCTGTTTAACCTCGCCAACGGTGTGTTATGGGTTGGCCTGATGGTGGTGTTCCTGAAAGACAAGCGCGTCGGAAACGCCCTGCAACCTTAACTGTTTATTCCCTCTCCCTGTGGGAGAGGGTCAGGGTGAGGGCACCAGACCGCACGCGATCAATTAAACGGATCTTCCCCATCCAGCACCTTCTCAATCACATCCAGCACGCCTTCCTCGTTATTATGCGGCGCTTCAAAACGCGCCGCCGCTTTGATATGCGGTCTGGCATTCGCCATCGCAAAGCTGAACCCGGACTGGCGCAGCATCTCCACGTCGTTGCCGCTGTCGCCGAAGGCCACCACGTCGCTGTTCTCTATCCCCCAGCGCTGTTGCAGGATCCGCAGGCCGTTGGCTTTATGCACGCCGGGGATAATCAGGTCGATACTGCCGTGACCAGTGGTGACGGGCACCATGATGTCGCTGAGTTTTTCATGCAGCAGCGCCTGAATACGCGGAATTTCATCATCAGACACGTTAAGCCCGAACTTGAAGAAAATATCGTTCAGGTTGTCGAAATCGCTGACCATTTCCAGACGGTGATAGTACTTTGCCGCGATGGCCTTAAAGCCCTCGTCATAGCACTTGAGCGTGTAGGCGCTGCTCTTCCCGCAGGCGATAATCTCAATGCCCGGCACGTCGTTTAACACGTTCGCGACGGTCTCGAAATGGGCTTTCGACAGTTCACCGTTGAAGACGTCTTCACCCTCACTCACGACCCAGCCGCCGTTTTCGGCGACGAATGAAATTTCATGCGCAATCTCCGGGAAAAAGGAGATCAGCTGGTAGTACTGGTTGCCGCTGGCGACCACGAAGCGAATGCCTTGCGCCTTCATGCGCGCGTACTGCGCCAGAAAGCGCGGGCGATTGTAGGTCTTGGCATCATTCAGGAATGTGCCATCCATGTCGACGGCGATCAGTTTAACGCTCATATCCCTTCTCCAGTGTCGTGTGTTTCGTTTCCGGCTTTGCCACCGCGCGCGCCACCAGCGCCGCGACGATCACCAACCCTAATACCACCAGCATGGCGCTGCGCAGCCCGTAGTGCTCACCGAGGAAGCCGAGCAGCGGCGGCCCGACCAGGAAAGCGAGATAGCCGGTTGTCGCCACCACGCTGACGCGCGTCGGGGCATCCGGGCCGGTGTCGCTGGCGGCGGAGATGGTCAGCGGGAAACCGAGGGACGCGCCCAGCCCCCAGAGGATCACCGAGACGCCGGCAATCCAGTCCACATCCACAAAGATAATCATCGCGATACCCAGCCCGCCGAGCAGGGCGCTGGCGCGCACCACCGCCACGCGGCTGTAGCGGTCGATAAACCAGCCGCCGGTGAAGCGCCCGACGGTCATCCCCAGCGTAAACCCGGCGTAGATCAGCGAGCCGGAGGTGGGGCTAAAGCCGTGACCGTCCACCATCAGTAGCGGCAGCCAGTCGTTGGCGGACCCTTCCGCGAACGCCATCGCCAGCACCACCACGCCAATCAGCATCAGCTGATAATCGCGGTAGAAGGGCAGTCCTTTTTCAGCCGAATGCTGTTCATCTGAGGCGTTCTTGCCGGTGCCGTCCGGGATCGCCCGGATGCCGGTCAGAATCGGAATAATGCACACCAGCGCCGCCAGCAGGATATGCAGATTCGCGGTCATGCCGAAGGCCGTCAGCGCCATCCCCACGCCCGCACCGGCTAGCGTGCCGAGGCTGTAAAAGCCGTGCATCATCGGCAGCACGGTTTTGTTCATCTCGCGCTCGACCGCCGCCCCTTCAACGTTTATCGCCACTTCCGCCGAGCCGAAGCTGCCGCCAAACACCGTCAACCCCAGCGCAAACAGCACCGGTGAGGCAAACCACAGCGCCACGCTCAGCACCATCATCCCGAACACCGCGAAGCACATGGTGGTGCGGATCACCGCCCGCGTACCGAAGCGCTTCACCAGCCAGGCGGAGCAGAGGATGCCGCTCATGGAGCCTATCGACAGGCCGAACAGCACGATGCCCATTTCCGCGGTAGAAACGGACAAAATGTCGCGAATGGCGGGGGTGCGCGTGGCCCAGGAGGCCATCAGCAGACCGGGAATAAAGAAGAACATAAACAGCGCCCACATGCGGAGCTGCAGGGCTTTACGGGGAGAGGTCAGCGTCATTGGGGTAGCACCAGAAGTACAACAATAGCGACAACACTAGCAAGTTTGTGTACATTTGTACACAAACCAGGTGAGGAATTGATGAGCAGACCACCCAACGATCCGCATCGCCGGGAGAAAATCCTGCAGGCGACGCTCGACACCATTGCTGAACACGGTATTCACGCCGTCACACACCGTAAAATCGCCACCTGCGCGGGCGTGCCGCTGGGGTCGATGACTTACTATTTCGACGGTATGGAACCGCTGCTGGAGGAGGCCTTCACGTGGTTTACCCGCCAGATGTCGCAGCAGTACCGGGATTTCTTTGCGGGCGTCACCGGGCCGGAAATGGCGTGCGAATCCATCACTACCCTGATCCACAGCTCGCAGGTGACCACGCCGCACAACATGGCGCTGATGTATCAGCTTTACGCCTTTATGCACCGTAGCGCGGCGCTCAAAACGGTGATGCAGGACTGGATGAAGATGAGCCAGACCACGCTGGAGCAGTGGTTCGACCCGGTTACCACCCGCGCGCTGGATGCGTTTATCGAAGGGATGACGCTGCACTATGTCACTGACCGGACGCCCTTAACCCGCGAAGAGATCCGGGCCATGGTGGGCAGGATTGCGGGCGAGAGCTAGGTTGCGCCGGCGGTCATATTGACTGTGGTTCCCGTCATTGCGCTTGCCGCATCTGAAGCCAGAAACGCAATCGTGTCTGCTACCTGCGCCAGCGTCGGCAGGCGATGCGTCAGGGTGCTTTGCGCGGCGCCGCCGAGAAACTGCCCGACCGTAATACCCATCGCCTGCGCCTTGGCGGCGAAAATGGCGCCCACATACGAACCCGCCTGCACCGCGTCGGCTATTGCGTGCGAGCGCAGACACAGCACACGAATATTTTGAGTCCCCAGCTCAGCCGCAAGCGCCCGGGTAAAGGCTTCCGTTCCCGCGCAGCCGACGATATGTCCGAGGTGGCCCGCCATCGCCATGTTTGCGGCGGGGGCGACGACGGTAATTATGGTCCCGCCATGCTCGCCGCCCATGCGGGATGACACGGCTTTCGCAATGTTAAAGTACGCGGCCAGGAAAGGGTCGAAGCCCTGACGGAATTCGCCGAGCGTTAATGCCTCAAGACGTTTGCCCTGATCGTGCATAAAGCCCGTGGCGTTGACGACGATATCAATGCGGGCAAGGTCGGGGAGCAGCGAGGACTCCTCGAGCGCATCGAAAACAAACGTGCTGGCAGAACCGCCCGCGGCGCGAATGCTGCTGGCGGCCTGCTCCAGCCTGGCGTGGGTGCGTGCGGCGAGATACACATCTGCCCCTTCACGCGCCAGAGCGCGCGCAGTTGCGCTGCCGATAGCGCCGCTGCCGCCGAAGATGACGGCGGTTTTGTTTTTAAGACCCATGCCTGCTTACCCTCACCAGAGTTAACCCTCAAAAGTATGTGCCGGGTTTCGGCGGATGCAACTCAGCCGTTGGGCGGGGTATGCGGTTGGCAGATCTTACCGTGCCATTATCAATGGGTTACTTTGGCGAGATTTTTTTCCCGCTGGCGTCTACGACGGCTTCGCCATCCTCTTTTGTAAATGCCCCTTTCTGTGCATCCGGCAGAATGTCGAGGACGACTTCAGACGGGCGGCACAGGCGGGTGCCCAGCGGCGTGACCACGATCGGACGGTTAATCAGAATCGGGTATTGCAGCATAAACTCGATTAGCTGGTTGTCGGTGAAGCTATCGTCGGCAAGGCCGAGCTGTTCATAGGGATCCACGTTTTTACGCAGCAGATCCCGCACCGAAATGCCCATATCGGCAATCAGGGTGGTCAGCATATCGCGCGACGGCGGGGTTTCCAGATAGAGGATAATCTCTGGCTCCGTGCCGCTGTTGCGGATCATCTCCAGCGTGTTGCGCGAGGTGCCGCAGGCGGGGTTGTGGTAAATGGTGATGTGGGTCATATCAGTGACTCATTACAGTGTGAAGGAGAGACGTAGCGCCAGCGCGGCGAGCGTCACAAACAGGACCGGCAGCGTCATGATGATGCCCGTCCGGAAATAGTAACCCCAGGTGATCGTCATGTTTTTCTGCGCCAGCACGTGGAGCCAGAGCAGGGTGGCGAGGCTGCCGATAGGCGTGATTTTCGGGCCCAGATCGCAGCCAATCACGTTGGCGTAAATCATCGCCTCCTTAATCAACCCCGTTGCCGTGCTGCCCTCAATGGAGAGCGCGCCAATCAGCACCGTGGGCATATTGTTCATTATGGATGACAGGAACGCGGTGATGAACCCGGTACCCAGCGTGGTGGCCCACAATCCGTTCCCGGCCAGGCTATTTAACACGCCTGAGAGATACTCAGTCAGCCCGGCATTGCGCAGGCCATACACCACCAGATACATCCCCAACGAGAAGATGACGATCTGCCACGGTGCGCCGCGCAGCACTTTTCCGGTATTTATCGCATGTCCGCGTTTTGCAACGGCAAACAAAACCAGCGCGCCCGCAGTCGCAATGGCGCTGACCGGAATACCCAGCGGCTCCAGCACAAAGAAACCGAGGAGAAGAAGGAGCAGCACGATCCAGCCGGTTCTGAACGTCGGAAGATCGTTTATCGCGCGTGCAGGCTCACGCAGTTTCGCCAGGTCATATTCCGGCGGAATTTCCTTGCGGAAGAACAGATGGAGCATGACCAGCGTTGCGGCAATTGCAGCGGCATCAACGGGAATCATCACCGAAGCATATTCACTGAACCCCAGCGTGAAGAAGTCTGCCGAGACGATGTTGACCAGGTTCGACACAATCAGCGGCAGGCTGGCGGTATCGGCGATAAAACCTGCCGCCATCACAAATGCCAGCGTAGCCTGCTTGCTGAACCCCAGCGCCAGCAGCATGGCGATAACGATAGGCGTCAGGATCAGCGCTGCGCCGTCATTGGCAAACAGCGCCGCGACGGCTGCGCCCAGAAGGATAATCCAGGTAAACAGCAATCGCCCGCCACCGTTCCCCCAGCGGGCGACGTGCAGCGCCGCCCACTCGAAAAAGCCGGACTCATCCAGCAGCAGGCTGATGATGATGACGGCGATGAATGTTGCCGTAGCGTTCCAGACGATATTCCAGACTACCGGTATATCGTTAATGTGAATCACGCCGCTGACCAGCGCCAGCACCGCGCCGATGGTCGCGCTCCAGCCAATACTCAGTCCTTTGGGCTGCCAGATGACCAGCACCAGCGTAAACAGAAAAATTGCCCCTGCCAGAAACATCGCTTACTCCGTTATATCTGTTTTTGTGAATGTGTCTTGATTAGCACGAACCAGGAAGTCGGTTTTTCAGCTTCAGACGCGTCTCTTCCCGCAGGCAGTTCCAGCTGGTGTCGATGACGGCTGCCGCCCATGCAGGCATGTTGGGAGAGAGACGGTAATGGACCCACTTACCCTCGCGACGGTCGATCACCAGCCCGGACTCGCGCAGCAGGGCCATGTGGCGTGAGACCTTCGGCTGAGATTCGGCGGTCGCGGAGCAGAGATCGCAGACGCATAGTTCGCCCGCTTCGCGGAGCAGCATGACGATGGCGAGCCGCGTTTCGTCGGAGAGGGTTTTGAAGAGGTGGAGTGGGTGGAGCATTCGGTCATCCTGAATGTCTTTTATCATATGCATTAAATCATATATGTTTGTGGCTGGCGAGAGAAGAGGAAAAAGTAGCAAGGATAGAAAAACTCAGGAAGGGCTTGTAGAAGGTCAAAATAGTCTTTATGGCTTGCCCGGAGCAATCCTGACAGTCATGGGAAAGAAACCGTCCCCTGGAACGGTTTCTTTTTATCTGCTCACTTTCAACACTCTTCTGCGCTCAGGCGCAACAGCGATCGTTCCAGATGTCACGGTAAATGATATTCCCCTCCGTGTACTTCCATGAGATGGCTTCATAATGCAATTCGGGCGAGCCGTTCTCGTCCTCAATCCAGAGATGTGCGGGTGTAGACATGTCATTTCCTTATTAGCAAACGTGAAGCTTTTATGGTCCTCAATGCCATATCCAGTAAGCCAGCCCCAGTGTGACCAGGTAAAACAGGAGGATGAATCCCTGGCTAACCTCAGGGAAGTAAACGTCAAGGACATAGCCAAAAATGAACGCGAGGATGATGGGTATATAAGTCCAGAAGAAAAACTGGGCCTGAGATTTGAGCCAGCGTCTTAGAAAGCCCATTAGTGCCTGCCCATGAGCTTCAGGATAGTGTCAGCAGCATCATAAGGGCTTTGACTGTCAGTCCATTGCTGCGTTAGCACGCCCGCGCGCATAAAAGCAGGTTCCACCAGGAAATACATCATTTCCAGTTCTCGCAGGTACAACGCTTGATAGTAGGCAGGATGCATCACTTGCAAGCGATGAGCGCTGTCAGCGGCCTGTTGCACAATCCCATATATCCCCAGCCCGCCAATAGCCGCGCCCGTTAATCCTGAAACGACCTTTAACCCTGAAGATGGAAGGGTTACATAAAGGCAAACAGTCGATGTGACACCTGCAGAGAATGAATATGAGGTTAGCGTGCTGGTGGATATATAAACGTTAGCGCGCATTAGAGCATGCTGTATCGCTGATAATTCTGCCGGGGAATAATTCTTAACCAGCTCCTCAACGTATGTGTTGATTAGGTCAAAGACGATGTTCCAGCGAGAAACGAGATGGAATATGCCCTTTCGGAAGCGAGCGTCCTCCAGGTTTTGTCGGGTGCATACATCGTAATATTCATCAGTAAAGCAGGAGGTGTAGTACAGCAGGCGTTGGGCACCGGCACCTATATTACTCAACTGGCTCTTTACTTCTTCACCTACCGCGCGTACCGCCTGGTCCAGCTTCATGGCCAGTATCTTTTGGCTCTGAAGCTGGCGGATGATCTCTTCAGAATGGTACATGCTTACTGACCTCGCACTTCAGTTCAATTGTGCGATCTTTTGCTGCATTCCCTAAGACCGGTATTGCTATTACTGAACTTGAAAACTGCATTCCTGTCCCCTCCATAGTGTTTCTATCCGCTCCAGCGTATGCCTGTAACTAATATGGAAGTTCAAAGCAGATCATGTTTATGAAAAGCACGGGATTTTTAGGATAATGACCTGATTTTTTTTAATCAAAATACGATTTATCGGGAGCTTTAAGTGCGAATCGATGAGTTCAATACTGAGTGGCGCGTTCCAAAATCCGGAAGAATTGCAGGAACAATTAGCTGACTGATACAGACCCGCCGCTGGCTGGTTTTTTATTATCTGTTACAGCTATATAAAAGTTCTGCCGCGACGATGTCGCTATGCAGGGGAACCTGGAGGCATAAAGCATTAATTTACAGAGTGGTAGTTTTCAGACAACAAAAAACCCATCAACCTTGAACCAAAACGGCGGGGTTGATGGGCTCCACAAATTGGGGACATCAAAGAAAAGCAGTGGCACTAGTTATGACTGCCCCCTGATAAAAAAGTTCTGCGCGTAACAAAAATATTTTCCGCCACGCGCATTCTTAGGAGTTATCCGAGTCCTGGCCAGATGATGATGATCAGCGTACCCGCCAGCGTCAGCAGCACGTTAGCGATAGCGTACGTGCCCGCATAGCCCAGCGCCGGAATGTTGCTGCGCGCGGTGTCGCTGATGATTTCCATAGCAGGTGCACAGGTACGCGCCCCCATCATCGCCCCGAAGAGCAGGGCGCGGTTCATGCGCAGCACGTAGGCACCGAACAGGAAGCAGATCACCACCGGCACCAGGCTGACGATAAGTCCGGAAACCAACATCTGCCAGCCGACGGCGCCGAGGCTGTGACCAATCCCGCTGCCCGCGCTTAAGCCCACGCCCGCCATAAAGACCATCAGACCGAACTCTTTCACCATGTTCAGCGCGCCCTGCGGAATGTAGCCGAAGGTCGGGTGGTTCGCTCGCAGGAAGCCCAGCATGATCCCGGCGAACAGCAGACCGGCGGCATTACCGATGCCAAAGCTGAAGTTGCTGAACTGGAAGGTGATCATCCCGATCATCAGGCCAACGATAAAGAAGGCGCAGAAGGCCAGCAGGTCGGTGACCTGGCTGTGAATGGAGATAAAGCCGATGCGGTCGGCTACGGTTTTCACACGGCGGGCGTCGCCGCTGACCTGCAACACGTCGCCTTTGTTGAGCACGACGTTGTCGTCGATAGGCATCTCAATCTGGCTGCGGATCACGCGGTTGAGGAAGCAGCCGTGGTCGGTCAGCTTCAGCTGCGCCAGGCGGCGGCCCACGGCGTTATGGTTTTTCACCACGATCTCTTCGGTGACGATGCGCATGTCGAGCAGGTCGCGGTCGAACACCTCTTTGCCGTTACGGAAGCTCGGGTCGAGACGGGCGTGGGCGTCCGGGTAACCTACCAGCGCGATGTCATCGCCCATCTGCAGCACCGCGTCGCCGTCCGGGTTCGCCAGAATGCCGTTGCGTCGGATACGTTCGATGTAGCAACCCGTCTGGCGGTAAATCCCCAGCTCACGCAGATTTTTGCCGTCAGCCCAGGCAACCAGCTCTGGCCCGACGCGATAGGCGCGGATCACCGGGAGATAGACTTTACGTTTGGAGTCGGTATCGAGACCGCGCTCGCGGGCGATTTGCTGGGCGCTGGTCTGTAAATCCTGGTGCTGCAGTTTTGGCAGGTAGCGTGCGCCGACAATCAGGCTCACCAGACCAATCAGATAGGTCAGGGCATAGCCCAGGCTCAGGTGGTCGAGTGCGGTAGAAAGCTGCGCGCCGGCCATGCTGGAATGGCGCAGGGTATCGCCAGCGCCCACGAGCACAGGGGTGGACGTCATGGAGCCTGCCAGCATACCGGCCGTTAACCCGATATCCCAGCCAAACAATTTACCCAGCCCTAAGGCGATCAGCAGCGCGCTGCCGACCATTACCAGCGCCAGCATCAGATAATTTTTGCCGTCGCGGAAGAAAATTGAAAAAAAGTTCGGTCCTGCTTCCACGCCAACACAAAAAATAAACAGCATAAAACCTAAGTTGAGCGCGTCCGTGTTAATGCTGAAGTGCTGCTGGCCTAATAATAAGGAGACGACTAAAACGCCAATGGAATTACCAAGTTGAACTGAACCCAGGCGCAATTTACCCAGGCAAAGGCCCAGCGCCAGTACCACAAATAATAACAGGATGTAATTCCCATTTAACAAGTCTGCGACGTTTATATTCACGGAGGCTAACTTCTTGTTTACCAGTAAGTTGTTGAATGAAAGGACTTTTTGGGCTACTGTTTTCTGGGTCAGGGAAAGGCGTTAACGCTCCCTGTTTCCTGCTTTATTCCCTAAAACATTAGCTGGCGTGTAGTTTAATCGTATTAGCTACTGACAGCTACTGATTATCGCATCACCCTGTGCGTACTTTGGCAAGGATTGCCGCATTGCTTTATCTGACTGGGCGTCTACCCGACGAAAGTGTATTTGATAGAGATAAGTCAGGAGGATAGTTTGAACATTAAACGAAACTGGGCGGGGGTGATCAGCTGCTTTTTGCTGTTCACGGTCGTATGCATGTCGCTTGCTTTTAACGTGAAAGGGGCATTCAGGGCATCGGGTCATCCGGAGCTGGGGCTGCTCTTTTTTACGCTGCCGGGGGCTGCTGCCAGTTTTCTCTCCCGTAAAGGGGAGGTGGTGAAGCCGCTGCTGGGCGCCATGCTGGCCGCGCCGCTCTGTTTGCTGCTGATGCGCTTGCTCTATATCTCAACGCGGAGTTTCTGGCAGGAGCTGGCATGGTTGATGAGCGCTGTATTCTGGTGCGCCCTTGGCGCGCTCTGCTACTTATTTGTGCGCAGTCTGCTTCGGCACCGACGGCACCACAAATAAAAACGCCCTCTCGGTGAGGGCGTCTTCACATTACTGGGCAGCAAACAGGCCCAGATGCTCTTTGGCGTAAGCTTCAAAGTCAGTACAGCCGCCGATGTGTTTCTGATCGAGGAAGATCTGCGGTACGGTTTCAACCGGCTTACCGACGGTTTTCTCGAGATCCGCTTTCGTGATACCTTCCGCGTGGATATCCACGTAGCGGAAGTTGAAGTCATCGCGCTCTTCGGTCAGTTTCTCAGCCAGCTCTTTCGCGCGTACACAGTATGGGCACCCTGGACGACCAAAAATTACTGCAAACATTTCTCTCTCCTCAAAAAACAAGCCTGACGGCGAATAAGACATATAGTGCCCGATAACCTGCCGCCATTAAAGAAGGTTTCGCCTGTCGCTTTGATACAGTCAGGCTATGTTTCGCCAATTACATCGCGCAAATCATTGCCTATACTGGCTGCAATACGTATTAAGCAAGACAAAGAGAGACAAGATGACACCCACGATTGACCTGCTCCGTTCCCACCGTTCCATTCGCCACTTCACCGATGAGCCGATTACCGAGGCGCAGCGTGCCGCGATTATTGACAGCGCAAGGGCGACCTCCAGCTCCAGCTTCCTGCAGTGCAGCTCCATTATCCGCATCACCGACCCGGCCATGCGCGAGCAGCTGGTGACGCTGACCGGCGGGCAGAAGCATGTGGCTCAGGCGGCCGAGTTCTGGGTGTTCTGCGCCGACTTCAACCGTCATCTGCAGATCTGCCCTGAGGCCGAGCTCGGGCTGGCCGAACAGTTGCTGCTGGGCGTGGTGGATACCGCGCTGATGGCGCAAAACGCCTTCACGGCGGCGGAGTCGCTGGGGTTAGGCGGTGTCTACATCGGCGGCCTGC
The DNA here is from genome assembly GCF_001742765.1 of Enterobacter sp. ku-bf2. NCBI lineage: Bacteria > Pseudomonadati > Pseudomonadota > Gammaproteobacteria > Enterobacterales > Enterobacteriaceae > Enterobacter > Enterobacter sp. ku-bf2. The sequence goes on along the minus strand of NZ_MDVW01000001.1, from coordinate 1,546,369 downwards.
GTAACAACATCGAAAGCGTGACCGAGCTGCTGAATCTGCCAAAACACGTGCTGCCGCTGTTTGGCCTGTGCCTCGGCTGGCCTGCGGATAACCCGGATCTGAAGCCGCGCATTCCTGCGGCGATGCTGGTGCATGAAAACCACTACCAGCCGGTCGATCAGGACGTCCTGAATCAATACGATGAAGAGCTGGCAAACTACTACCTGACGCGCGGTAGCAATAACCGTCGCGATACCTGGACTGACCATATTCGTCGCACCATCATTAAAGAAAATCGCCCGTTTATTCTTGATTATCTGCACAAACAGGGCTGGGCGACGCGATAGTCCATTTATCCTGCGCCTGCCTGCGTATATGATACGCAGGCTTTTTCCATGTCTTCAGAGAGGTGCAGGGTGAAAATTGCCATATTGTCCCGGGATGGAACGCTCTATTCATGTAAGCGCCTGAGAGAAGCGGCGGCGAAACGCGGGCATCAGGTTGAGATCCTCGACCCGATGTCCTGCTATATGAACATCGACCCGGCCGCCTCGTCGATTCACTACAAAGGTCGCAAGCTGCCGCATTTTGATGCGGTCATCCCCCGCATCGGCTCCCAGATTACCTACTACGGCACCGCCGCGCTGCGCCAGTTCGAGATGCTGGGCAGCTATCCGCTCAACGAATCCGTCGCCATTTCCCGCGCCCGCGACAAGCTGCGCTCGCTGCAGCTCCTTGCCCGTCAGGGGATCGATCTCCCCGTCACGGGGATTGCCCATTCACCGGACGACACCAGCGATCTGATCGACATGGTGGGCGGCGCCCCTTTGGTGATCAAGCTGGTGGAAGGCACCCAGGGCATTGGCGTGGTCCTGGCGGAGACGCGTCAGGCGGCGGAGAGCGTGATTGATGCCTTCCGCGGGCTGAATGCCCACATTCTGGTGCAGGAGTATATCGAAGAGGCCAAAGGGCGCGACATCCGCTGCTTCGTCGTGGGAAACGAGGTGGTAGCGGCCATTGAGCGCCAGGCCAAAGAGGGTGATTTCCGCTCTAACCTTCACCGCGGCGGCGTCGCGCGTGTAGCCGATATCAGCGACCGGGAGCGGGAAATTGCCGTGAAAGCGGCGCAAACCCTGGGGCTGGACGTGGCGGGTGTAGATCTTCTGCGCGCGACGCGCGGGCCGCTGGTCATGGAGGTGAACGCCTCGCCGGGGCTGGAAGGCGTGGAAAAAACCACAGGGGTCGATATTGCAGGTAAAATGATCTTATGGATCGAGCGTCATGCGACGCCGGGCTACTGTCTGAAAACGGGTGGTTAAATGGATTACCGCGCGCTTTTTGAGTACCCTATGCGAAGTTTTTATTAAAGAGGCTGCATCGCGATGGATTTACAGGTCGTACCTACACTGGATACGTTACGTCAATGGCTTGATGATGCCGGAATTACGTTCTTCGAATGCGATTCCTGCCAGGCGCTGCATCTGCCTCATATGCAGAATTTCGACGGCATTTTCGATGCCAAAATCGATCTGATTAACGACGTGATCCTTTTCTCCGCGCTGGCCGAAGTGAAGCCGTCCGCGCTGCTGGCGCTGGCCTCCGACCTGTCGGCCATCAATGCCAGTTCTTTGACGGTGAAGGCATTTCTCGACATACAGGATGATAATCTGCCAAAACTGGTCGTTTGCCAGTCTTTATTCTCCGGGGCAGGGCTATCGTTCAAGCAGTTCGCCTGGTTTATGCGCCTGAGCGAAGAGCAAATTTCGATGGTCATGATGGAAGCCAATGCACATCATCTGCTGTATAGCGCGGAAGATGATGCAGAGAATAATGATGCATCTCCCAATTTTCTTCACTAAGCCTGTCTGACTTTTGCGCAGTCGCTGCCACGGCGGCTGCAGAAGGCCATTTTTTCTGCTGCTTTTAACCTTCCTTTAAAGAATTATTCACCTCCCTGAAGGCCGTTTCGGCTTATCACGTAGACTTAACTTGCATAAAAAATTGATAAAAGGCGTTTTTTCGTCTGGGCTATAGCCGGAGACACGGGCTACAGTTATTCTTGCGATGCTTCAAAAAGCGAGCGGAAGCTGCCGGGTAAAGAGGTTTCTTTTTATTTTGAGCAGAGCGACAAACTATGCATGATTTTTGCATATATCCAGATTGCACAGTTTTAGTTCGTTTGTTAACGAGCTTTCAGAAGGAATAACACTATGATCGCCTTGAATAAAAAATGGTTATCGGGTCTGGTTGCGGGTGCTCTGATGGCCGTCTCTGCCGGCACGCTCGCTGCGGAACAAAAAACGCTGCACGTTTATAACTGGTCTGACTATATTGCGCCGGACACGGTCGCAAATTTTGAAAAAGAGACCGGCATTAAAGTGGTCTACGACGTGTTCGATTCCAACGAAGTGCTGGAAGGAAAACTGATGGCGGGCAGCACCGGGTTTGACCTTGTGGTGCCTTCCGCAAGCTTCCTCGAGCGCCAGCTGACGGCAGGCGTCTTCCAGCCGCTGGATAAGAGCAAATTACCCAACTGGAAAAATCTCGATCCGGAAGTGCTGAAGCTGGTGGCCAAGCATGACCCGGACAACAAATACGCGATGCCGTATCTCTGGGCGACCACCGGTATCGGCTTTAACGTCGATAAAGTGAAGGCGGCGCTGGGCCCGGACGTGAAGCTGGACAGCTGGGACGTGGTGCTGAAGCCGGAAAACCTTGAGAAGCTGAAAAGCTGCGGCGTCTCCTTCCTCGATGCGCCGGAAGAGATTTTCGCGACCGTGCTGAACTACCTGGGTAAAGACCCGAACAGCAATAAGGCGGATGATTACACCGGCCCGGCGACCGATCTGCTGCTGAAGCTGCGTCCAAACATTCGTTACTTCCACTCGTCTCAGTACATTAACGACCTGGCAAACGGCGACATCTGCGTCGCGATTGGCTGGGCAGGGGACGTATGGCAGGCGGCTAACCGCGCGAAAGAGGCGAAAAACGGCGTGAACGTCTCTTACTTCATTCCGAAGGAGGGGGCGCTGGCCTTCTTTGACGTCTTCGCGATGCCGGCTGACGCGAAAAACAAAGACGAAGCGTATCAGTTCCTCAACTACCTGATGCGTCCTGAGGTTATCGCCCACATCAGCGACCACGTTTACTATGCGAACGGTAACAAGGCCTCCGTGCCGCTGGTGAGCGAAGAAATCCGTAATAACCCGGCTATCTATCCGCCAGCGGATGTGTTCGCCAAGCTCTTCACCCTGAAAGTTCAGGATCCAAAAATTGACCGCGTGCGTACCCGCGCGTGGACCAAAGTGAAAAGCGGTAAATAACGGCGTTTGGTATTGCTGCCCGGTGGCGCTATCGCTTACCGGGCCTCTACAACCCGTAGGCCGGGCAAGCGTTAGCGCCGCCCGGCGATGCGCACCCTGACGGTGCGTTTGCACCAGTTTTGATCTCTACCGGAGAACACCCCGTGAATGACGCGATCCCCCGCCCGCAGGCGAAAGTCCGTAAAGCGCTGACCCCGCTGCTTGAAATTCGTAACCTCACTAAATCTTTCGATGGCCAGCATGCCGTGGACGACGTCAGCCTGACGATCTATAAAGGCGAAATTTTTGCCCTTCTGGGGGCCTCTGGCTGCGGTAAATCGACCCTGCTGCGCATGCTGGCCGGTTTTGAACAGCCCACCGCCGGGCAGATCGTGCTCGACGGCGTGGATCTCTCCAGCGTGCCGCCGTATCAGCGCCCGATCAACATGATGTTCCAGTCCTACGCGCTGTTTCCGCATATGACGGTGGAGCAGAACATCGCCTTCGGCCTGAAGCAGGACAAGCTGCCGAAAGCCGAAATTACCGCGCGCGTGGCCGAGATGCTGAGCCTCGTGCACATGCAGGAGTTCGCGAAGCGTAAGCCGCACCAGCTCTCCGGCGGCCAGCGTCAGCGCGTGGCCCTGGCCCGCAGCCTGGCAAAACGCCCGAAACTGCTGCTGCTCGACGAACCAATGGGCGCGCTGGATAAAAAGCTGCGCGACCGTATGCAGCTCGAAGTGGTCGATATCCTTGAGCGCGTGGGGGTGACCTGCGTGATGGTGACCCACGACCAGGAAGAGGCCATGACTATGGCCGGACGTATTGCGATCATGAACCGCGGCAAGTTCGTGCAGATTGGCGAGCCGGAAGAGATTTATGAGCATCCGACCACCCGCTACAGCGCGGAGTTTATCGGCTCGGTTAACGTCTTCGAAGGGCTGCTGAAAGATCGTCAGGAAGACGGTCTGGTCATCGAATCGCCGGGGTTGCAGCATCCGCTTAAGGTCGATCCGGATAACTCGGTAGTGGATAACGTACCGGTCTACGTCGCGCTACGTCCGGAAAAGATCATGCTCTGTGAAGACCCGCCTGCTGATGGCTATAACTTTGCCGTCGGGGAAGTGGTGCACATTGCTTATCTGGGCGATCTCTCTATCTATCACGTGCGCCTGAAAAGCGGGCAGATGCTCAGCGCGCAGTTACAGAACGAACATCGCTATCGCAAGGGACAGCCGACCTGGGGCGACGAAGTGCGCCTGTGTTGGGATGCAGACAGTTGCGTTGTGCTGACGGTATAAGGAGCGGCCAATGAGTACACTTGAACCTCCAGCCCGCGTCGAAAAGCCGGGCGGCTTTGCCCACTGGCTGACGCGCATGCAGATGAAGCACGGCCGCAAGCTGGTGATCGCCATGCCGTACGTGTGGCTGATCCTGCTGTTCCTGCTACCGTTCCTGATTGTTTTCAAGATAAGCCTGGCGGAAATGGCGCGGGCGATCCCGCCTTACACCAACCTGCTGGACTGGGCCGACGGGCAGCTGACGCTGACCTTAAACCTGGGTAACTTCCTGCAGCTCACCGACGACCCGCTCTATTTCGAAGCCTATCTGCAGTCGCTGCAGGTGGCGGCGATCTCGACGCTCTGCTGTCTGGTGATGGGCTACCCGCTGGCGTGGGCGGTGGCGCACAGCAAGCCGTCGACGCGAAATATCCTGCTGCTGCTGGTGATCCTGCCGTCGTGGACCTCGTTCCTGATCCGCGTTTACGCGTGGATGGGGATCCTGAAAAACAACGGCGTGCTGAATAACTTCCTGATGTGGCTGGGAGTGATCGATCAGCCGCTGACGATCCTGCACACCAACCTCGCGGTCTATATCGGCATTGTGTACGCCTATCTGCCGTTTATGGTGCTGCCGATCTACACGGCGCTGACGCGTATCGACTACTCGTTGGTAGAAGCGTCGCTCGATCTCGGTGCCCGTCCGTTAAAAACATTCTTCAGCGTCATTGTCCCACTGACCAAAGGCGGCATTATCGCCGGGTCGATGCTGGTCTTTATCCCGGCGGTGGGGGAGTTTGTTATTCCGGAACTGCTCGGCGGGCCTGACAGCATCATGATTGGCCGCGTGCTGTGGCAGGAGTTCTTCAATAACCGCGACTGGCCGGTGGCGTCGGCGGTGGCGATCGTGATGTTACTGCTGCTGATCGTGCCGATCATGTGGTTCCACAAGCATCAGCAGAAACAGATGGGAGATCACGGATGAACAACTTACCGGTAGTGCGCTCCCCGTGGCGAATTGCGATCCTGGTCATCGGCTTTACCTTCCTGTATGCGCCGATGCTGATGCTGGTGATCTACTCGTTTAACAGCTCCAAGCTGGTGACGGTATGGGCAGGCTGGTCGACGCGCTGGTACAGCGAGCTGTTCCACGATGATGCGATGATGAGCGCGGTGGGGCTGAGCCTGACCATTGCGGCGCTGGCGGCGACCATGGCGTCCGTGCTGGGCACGATCGCCGCGCTGGTGATGGTGCGCTTCGGGCGTTTTCGCGGTTCAAACGGCTTCGCCTTTATGATCACCGCTCCGCTGGTTATGCCAGACGTGATCACCGGTCTCGCGTTGTTGCTGCTGTTCGTAGCCCTGGCGCACGCCATCGGCTGGCCGGCGGACCGCGGGATGCTCACCATCTGGCTGGCGCACGTCACCTTCTGTACCGCCTATGTCGCGGTGGTGATCGCCTCGCGCCTGCGCGAGCTGGATCGCTCCATTGAAGAGGCGGCGATGGATCTCGGCGCGACGCCGCTGAAGGTCTTTTTCATCATCACCCTGCCGATGATTATGCCGGCGGTGATCTCCGGCTGGCTGCTGGCGTTTACCCTGTCGCTCGACGATCTGGTTATCGCCAGCTTTGTCTCCGGCCCGGGGGCGACGACGCTGCCGATGCTGGTCTTCTCAAGCGTGCGCATGGGGGTCAACCCGGAGATCAACGCCCTGGCCTCTATCATCCTCGGTGTGGTCGGAATTGTCGGATTTATCGCCTGGTATTTGATGGCGCGCGCGGAAAAACAGCGCGTGCGCGATATCCAGCGTGCAAGACGCGGCTGAAGGATTTAAAATTTCCAGTGATGTGCCGCGCATGACGCGGCACTGTTTTTCAGGGAAGTAAAACATTGGGATTATTAAAAAAATCACGTATTACGCACGCACGTCCTAACGTACCTGCACTGGTTCAGGTGGCGGCGCTCGCCATTATTATGATCCGCTGCCTGGACGTGCTGATGATTCTGAATACCCTGGGCGTGCGCGGCATCGGTGAATTCATTCACCGCAGCGTGCAGACGTGGAATCTGACGCTGGTCTTTTTGAGCAGTCTGGTGCTGGTGTTTATCGAGATCTACTGCGCGTTTTCGCTGGTTAAAGGGCGCAACTGGGCGCGCTGGGTCTATATGCTGACGCAGATTACCGCGGCGAGCTATCTGTGGGCCGCCTCGCTGGGGTATGGCTACCCGGAGCTGTTCAGTATTGCCGGTGAGTCCAAACGCGAGATCCTGCGCGCGCTGTTTATGCAAAAACTCCCGGACATGCTGGTGCTCTTTCTTCTCTTCGTTCCGGCCTCCAGTCGGAGATTCTTCCGCCTGCAATAATGTGTATACACGTCATCCTTCAAGCCGTCTCTGCGTTGGCCGCGTCTGTTCACCCCAGTCACTTACTTGAGTAAGCTCCTGGGGATTCTCAGACTTGCCGCCTTGATACAACTTGAATGATTTTGTGTATATAATCGCAGCCCTCGTGATTTTTAAGGTTTTCATATGCAGTGCGCACTCTATGACGCCGGACGCTGCCGCTCCTGTCAGTGGATAGAACAGCCGGTCTCTCAACAACTCACCGCCAAAATGGCCGACCTGCAACAGCTGCTGGCAGAACACGCGGTGGGCGAGTGGTGCGCAGCCGTCAGCGGCCCTGAGCAGGGCTTTCGCAATAAAGCCAAAATGGTGGTCAGCGGCAGCGTAGAAAAACCGCTGCTGGGGATGCTGCACCGCGACGGCACGCCGGAAGACTTAACCGACTGCCCGCTCTATCCCGCTTCCTTTGCGCCGGTCTTTGCCGCACTCAAGCCGTTTATTGCCCGGGCGGGGTTAACGCCCTATAACGTGGCCCGTAAGCGTGGCGAGCTGAAATACCTTCTGCTGACCGAAAGCCAGAAAGACGGCGGCATGATGCTGCGCTTCGTGCTGCGCTCTGAAACCAAGCTGGCGCAGCTGCGCGCGGCGCTGCCGTGGCTGCAGGCGCAGCTTCCGCAGCTTAAGGTCATTACGGCGAACATTCAGCCGGTGCATATGGCGATCATGGAAGGGGAGAAAGAGGTTTTCTTCACCGACCAGCACGCGCTGGCGGAGAGCTTTAACGGCGTGCCGCTGTGGATCCGCCCGCAAAGCTTCTTCCAGACCAACCCGACCGTGGCAAGCAGCCTGTACGCTACCGCCCGCGACTGGGTGCGTGCGTTGAACGTTCACCACATGTGGGATCTGTTCTGCGGCGTGGGCGGGTTTGGTCTGCACTGCGCCACGCCGGAGATGCAGCTCACCGGGATTGAGATCTCTGCCGAAGCGATTGCCTGCGCGAAGCAGTCCGCCGCCGAACTGGGGTTAACGAATCTGCACTTCCAGGCGCTCGACTCCACGCAGTTCGCGACCGGCCAGGGCAACGTGCCGGAGCTGGTGCTGGTCAACCCGCCGCGGCGCGGCATCGGCAATGTGCTGTGCGACTACCTGAGCCAGATGGCGCCGGAATACATCATCTATTCCAGCTGCAACGCGCAGACCATGGCGAAAGACATTGCGCAACTACCGGGCTATCGCGTTGAACGCATTCAGCTTTTTGATATGTTCCCGCATACCGCGCATTATGAAGTGCTGACGTTGCTGGTGAAAACGCACTAATCCTCAACATCGCCCGGTGGCGCTGCGCTTACCGGGCCTACGATCCGGAGTAGGCCGGGTAAGGCGCAGCCGCCACCCGGCTTTGTTTGCTCAACCCAGGAATGCGACTCCCGCCTCTGTTTTAAGCCAGCGTGGCGCTTTCAACTGGTCGGCAAAATAGCCTGTCAGCTCAAAGAGCAGATCACCCATCACGCGGGCTGACTCCGGCGCAAGTACCCCCCCTATTAAGAGTTGCGTAATCTCCTCACAATAACGGCACAGTTGATCAGGCTCCGCGTTGAATGCAGGTTCTCTTTCTGGGAAAACGTCCACCGTTAATCGTTCATACAAATGCTGCGGCACAGGTTCCAGCAGCATCGGGCGGAGCAAGGCAAGACAGGTGGCGAGGCGGCCACAGAGCGCGATTTTTCTGGCAGGATCGGTTTCTTCAACCAGCGCTTCGCAGTAGCGCTGGCAGTTGTCGGCCAGATCGGTGAAATCGGTATTGTGATTAACAGGAAGTGTGAGAAGTGTGTCTGAAAAAGACGAGACGATCGACATATAAACATCCTCAGTATGTTGGTTTGTTACCTTCCAAATCTTCAACAAAATGTGAACTCTTCATCCCGGCGAAATCAGGTAAGCTTACGTCATAAGAAATGAATGAAGGCTTACCCATGAAGCAGATCCTGCTGGTGGAAGACGACCACGATATCGCGGCGCTTCTGCGACTCAATTTAGAAGACGAAGGCTACGCCATCACCCACGAGCCCGACGGGGGCAACGCCCTGCAGCGTCTTGAAGCCCAGACGTGGGATGCGGTGATCCTCGACCTGATGCTGCCCAACGTGGACGGTCTGGAGATTTGCCGCCGCATCCGTCAGATGACGCGCTACCTGCCGGTGATCATCATCAGCGCCCGCAGCAGCGAAACCGACCGCATCACCGGGCTGGAAACCGGCGCCGACGACTATCTGGCAAAACCGTTCTCCGTGCAGGAGCTGATTGCGCGTATCAAAGCACTGTTTCGTCGCCAGCAGGCGATGGGGCAGGCGCAAACCGACGGACACATTCAGGCGCACGGACTGACCATCGATCCGCTGGCGCGCAGCGTGCTGCTTCACGGCCAGGTGGTGGACCTCACCCCGCGCGAGTTCGAGCTGCTCTACTTCTTTGCCCGTCATCCCGGCGAGGTGTTCTCCCGTCTGGCGCTGCTGGAGCAGGTCTGGGGCTACCAGCACGAAGGCTACGAGCACACCGTCAACACCCATATCAACCGCCTGCGCATCAAGATAGAGAAGGACGCCGCCGAGCCGGAGATCATTCGCACCGTCTGGGGCAAGGGCTACAAATTTGCGGAGCCGCAGCATGATGCGTCGCTTTAGCCTGAGCCAGCGTCTGACGCTGCTCTTCATCCTGCTGATGATGCTCTGCGCCGCCGTCGCCTGCGCGGTACAGCTCTACAGCAGCATGCAGTACGGTAATGCAATGGTGCAGCGTTTGTCGGGTGGGCTGGCGCAGCAGATCGTCCAGCGCGAACCGATTCTTGACGCGCAGGGCCGGGTCGACCGCAGCGCGCTGAAACCGCTGTTTGGCCGGCTGATGACCTTCAATCCGAGCGTTGAGCTGTACGTCATCTCTCCTGACGGCGATATCCTCGCCGACGCCGCACCGCCGGGCCATATTCAGCGGCAAAAAATCGACCTGGCGCCGGTGCAGAGCTTCCTGAGCGGCACCGCCATGCCGGTACTGGGCGACGATCCGCGCAGTCAAAATCAAAAAGTCTTCAGCGCCACGCCGCTGCGGCAGGACGGCGAGCTAAAAGGCTATCTGTACATCATCTTGCAGGGCGAGGAGTCAAACGCTCTGGCGGAAATGGCCTGGCACAAGGCGCTGTGGAGTACCGTCCTGTGGTCACTGCTGTGGGTCGCGCTGTTTGGGCTGCTGGCAGGGCTGCTGGTCTGGTACTGGGTCACGCGTCCGGTCAAACAGCTGACGGTGGAGGTCGCCGGGCTGGAGCAGGACAGCATGAGCGCAATCAGGCTGCTGGCGGCACAGACGCCGGACGCGGCGGCAAAAGATGAAGTGGCGATCCTGCGCAACAGCTTTATCGAGCTGGCGCGCAAAATCACCCAACAGTGGGATCGGCTGGCCGACAGCGATCGCCAGCGTCGGGAGTTTATCGCTAATATTTCGCACGATCTCCGCACGCCGCTGACATCACTGCTGGGCTATCTCGAAACTCTGTCGCTCAAATCCGCCACCCTGACGCCGCAGGAACACCAGCAGTATCTCGCCACCGCGCTGCGTCAGGGGCAAAAAGTCCGGCATCTTTCGCAGCAGCTGTTTGAGCTGGCGCGCCTGGAGCACGGCGGCATTAAACCCCAGCGCGAGCGGTTCGCGATGGCGGAGCTGATTTCCGACGTGGCGCAGAAGTTTGAGCTCACGGCCCGCACGCGAGAGGTCAATCTCCATATTGACGTACCGGGGCCGCTGCCGATGGTAAACGCCGATGTGTCGATGATTGAACGCGTGGTGACCAACCTGCTGGATAACGCGATGCGCCATACGCCGGGCGGCGGAGAAATTCGCCTGGCGGTGTGGCAGGAAAATGAACAGCTGCAGGTCGAAGTGTCCGACAGCGGAACGGGCGTGGATGCCTCGCTGCGCGACGATCTGTTCCAGCGGCCGTCGGCGCTCAATACCCAGGCCTCGCGGGAGAATCGCGGCGGGTTGGGGCTATTAATCGTGAAACGGATGCTGGAGCTGCACGGGGGCGGGATCAGGCTAATGGAGTCGGTGAGCGGGGCACGGTTCAGGTTCTTTGTGCCGTTATGAGAGAGTGCCGGGCGGCGCTGCGCTTACCCGGCCTACAAATCCCCCCGTAGGCCGGGTAAGGCGAAGCCGTCACCCGGCAAAAGACATTACTGCGGGAACCACTGATCGCTGATTTTCTGGTACGTACCGTCCGCTTTAATCGCTTTCAGCGCACCGTTCAGTTTTTCCAGCAGGGCTTTGTTATCCGGACGTACCGCGATGCCGAGGCCCGTGCCGAAGTACTGCGGATCGGTCACTTTTTCCGTTGCGGTGCCCAACTGCGGGTTGGTATTGAGCCACTCGTTCACCACGGCGGTGTCGCCGAAGACGCCGTCGATACGGCCATTTTTCAGGTCGATAATCGCGTTCTGGTAGCTGTCATAGGCCACGGTCTTCACTTCAGGATGTTTGTCCTGCAGGTATTTCTGGTGCGTGGTGCCGTTTTCCATCCCGATGCGTTTGCCTTTCAGCTGATCGAAAGAGGTATACGCGCCTTTCTTCGCAATCACCACCGCCGAGTTGGCGTAGTACGGGTCGGTGAACGCCACCTGCTTGCTGCGCTCAGGCGTGATGTCCATCCCGGAGATCACCGCGTCGTATTTTTTGAACTTCAGCGACGGGATCAGGCTGTCAAAAGCATGGTTAGTAAAGGTGCAGTCGGCCTGCATCTGTTTGCACAGCGCTTTCGCCAGATCGATATCGAAACCGACGATCTGGTTGCTGGCATCCAGCGACTCAAACGGCGGATAGGTGGCGGACACGCCGAAATTGATTTTATCCGCAGCGGATGCGCCAGCGGCGAAGGTGGCGAGTAATGCGGCCAGAACTAACTTTTTCATTGTAATGCTCCCGTCTGTCTTATTGATGCGCCGTGTCTGCGGCCTGGATGTACAATGCCAGTTAATGAATTTATATGCAATAAAAATGATTAAGTATTATTTTAATCACAAAAAAAAGCGGATAACCCATCAGGTTACCCGCTCTATGAATACCGTTTTATGCATTCGCGTGGTTAATTTCTGCGCTCAAACGCCAGCGCTTTACGCTCAATCAGGCGCATCATCAGCGTCAGCAGACCGTTCACCACCAGATACACCACGCCCGCCGCGCCGAACACCATCACGTCATAGGTGCGTCCATACAGCAGCTGTCCGTGTCCCATCACTTCCATCAGGGTGATGGTGTAGGCCAGCGAGGTGCTTTTGAACACCAGCACCACTTCGTTGGAATAGGAGGAGAGCGCGCGCTTAAAGGCGTACGGCAGCAGGATTGCCAGCGTGTCTTTCTTGCTCATGCCCAGCGCCCCGCAGGACTGCCACTGGCCTTCCGGGATGGCGCGGATCGCCCCGTAGAACAGCTGGGTGGTATAGGCCGCGCTGTTCAGCGAAAGGGCAATCAGGGCACACAGCCACGGCTCAGAAAGCAGATGCCAGATAACCGGATACGCCTGCAGCGACGGGAACTGGCCCGGGCCGTAGTAAATCAGGAAGATCTGCACCAGCAGCGGCGTACCGGTAAACAGGGTGATGTACCCGCGCACAATCCACACCAGCACCGGCGTTTTCAGCGTCAGGATGATGGTGAAGATGAGCGCCAGGAGCAGCGCCACGATAATGGACGCCACGGTCAGCGTCAGGCTGGTGTGCAGCCCTTTCATCAACTCGGGAAAGTATTCAAGCATCAGCCTGGTCTCCGTTCAAAGCGCGTCGCTCGCAGGTCAATACGCTTGAGGATGTACTGACTGAGCAACGTGATCACCAGGTAGATCGCCGCCGCCACAATGTACCAGGTAAACGGCTCCTGGGTACGGGTGGCGATGCTTTTGGTTTGCAGCATTAAATCGTTAACGCTAATCAGGCTCACCAGCGCGGTATCTTTCAGCAGCACCAGCCACTGGTTGCCGAGCCCCGGCAGGGCATGACGCCACATCTGCGGCATCACCAGACGGAAAAAGATGGCGGATTTCGACAACCCTAACGCCTGACCCGACTCCCATTGTCCCTGCGGCACGGCTTTCAGCGCACCGCGCAGGGTTTGCGACGCGTACGCGGAGTAGAGCAGGGAGAGGGCAATCACGCCGCACAGGAACGGGCTGACGTCGAAGTTTTCAATCTGCATCTGCACAGGGATCTGCGCAAAGCCAAGATTGATCGTGAAGCCGTCAGACAGCGTCAGCAGCAGCTGTGAGGAGCCGAAATAGATAAACAGGACCACCAGAATTTCCGGTAGCCCACGCAGCACGGTGACCAGCGCGGAGCCTGTCCAGGCGACGGGGAACCATTTCGCGGATTCCCACACCGCAAAGAACATCGCCAGCACGAGGCCGATAATCAGTGCGCAAACGGCAAGGCCGACGGTCATCCCGGCGGCGCTTGCTAAAGGAAAAATTTCATTCATCAGGAATTACTTCTGGAACCATTTTTTGTAGATGGTTTCGTAGGTGCCGTCTTTCTTCACTTTTTCCAGCGCAGCGTTGAATTTCTGCTGCAGCTCAGTGTTGCCCTGACGAACGGCAATCCCCAGACCGGTACCGAAGTAATCCTTATCGGTCACTTTGTCGCCCACTGGCGCCAGCTTGTCGTTGGCTTTCAGCCACTCGGTCACCACCGCGGTATCACCAAATACGCCGTCGATACGGCCATTTTGCAGATCCAGCTTCGCGTTCTGGTAGCTGTCATACGGAACGGTGGTGATTTCCGGATGCTTATCCATGATGAATTTCTGGTGCGTGGTGCCGTTCTGCACGCCCACTTTCTTGCCTTTCAGCTGATCGACAGAGGTGAATTTACCTTTCTGACCAATGAACAGGGCGGAGTTGTCGTAGTAAGGGGTGGTGAACAGCACCTGCTTTTCACGCTCGGGGGTGATGTCCATACCGGCCATCACGGCGTCGATACGGCGGAACTTCAGGCTTGGGATCAGGCTGTCGAACGCCTGGTTGCTGAAGGTACAGGTTGCATCGATCTCTTTACACAGGGCGTTAGCCAGGTCCACGTCGAAGCCCACAATTTTGTTGTTCGCATCAATGGACTCAAACGGAGGGTAAGAGGCTTCCGTCGCGAAACGAATGGTCTGGGCTGCGGTAGCGGAAAGGGTAACGCCAGCAAGCAGCACGGCAAGTAATACTTTTTTCATTATATTTCCCCTGACACAATCAATGAGATAAATAGTTTTTGAAGGCATCGGTTTGCGGGTTAGCGAAGCAGCTCGCATCACCTTGCTCAACGATATACCCATTTTCCATGTAGACCACACGGCTGGCGGTTTTGCGCGCCACTTCCACTTCGTGGGTGACGATAACCTGCGTAATATTGGTTTCCGCCAGCTCGCGAATGATGCTCACGATCTGGGCGGTGATTTCCGGATCCAGCGCCGCCGTCGGTTCATCAAACAGCAGCACCGCAGGCTCCATCATCAGCGCACGGGCAATGGCCACGCGCTGTTGCTGACCACCGGACAGGTGCAGCGGGTAGCGGTCGCTGTAGGGCTTAAGGCGCAGACGCTCCAGCAGCTTTTCGGCACGCGCAATCGCCTGATCCTTGCTTAACCCCAGCACGCGGCACGGGGCTTCAATCAGGTTCTGCAGCACGGTCAGGTGCGGCCAGAGATTGTATTGCTGGAAGACCATGCCGACGTTTTGACGCAGTTCGCGAATCGCCTTATCAGACGGCGTCTTAGCGAAATCAAAATGGTTACCGGCAATCGCGAGCGTACCTGAACGGGGCATCTCAAGCAGATTAAGAACACGCAGAAGGGAGCTTTTACCTGCACCGCTTGGGCCAAGCAAAACCAGCGTTTCGCCTTCCGGGCAGTTTAGCGTGATGTCAAACAGCGCCTGGTGTGCGCCGTAGAAGCAGTTAATGCCGTTTAGTTTAATACTCATCGGGGCAGTCTTTACTCATCCAGGCAATCTATAGCAATTGAGGCCGCAGATAGTACCGTTGACAGAATAGTTATGCAATATTTCTGCGTTAAAAGTTAAATATAACCCGTATTTCCTCTTAAACATAGCACAAAATAGCGAACGGCAAGGTCGGCGAGTATAAATGTCGGCATTCCGCAAGAAATGCCGGACATTTTACGGGGGTAACATTTTTATCATTGATGAATCAGCGGTTCTCAATCGACTGGCGAAGCGTGCCTGCCGGGGCATGAACGCTGCCGCCCACGTAGCGTACGTCGTCCACCGCCCAACACTGTCCTTCACGGATCATCAGCACTTCGTCCTGCCAGGTTTGGGTGCCCTGCGTCAGCTTCACGCGCAGTGGAATATTACGGGCATCCGTGTTCGGGATGGTTGACGCGCTGGCCACTTCTGCGCTGTCCGGTAGCGTGGTGCGGCTGGAGAACGGATCGGATTTCAGCAGCGCGTTGTGCTGCGGATCGCGGGTGGCATCGTTAAGCAGTTTTGCCAGGCCATCGCTCAGATACGGGCGCAGGCCGGTAAGATCGTTGCTGCGGTGCTGGATGCGATAATCATAGAACTGCTGCGCCACGGTGTCCGGGCCGCCCTCAATGCAGGGGCCGCTGCGGGTACCAATATCCTTAAAGGCAGGCGTGACCGTGGTGGTACAGGCGCTGAGCACCAGCGCGCAGGGCACCAAAAGTGTTAAAGCTGAATAGCGCATGTTGATTTCCTTATTTATTAACTATCCTTTCAATCATAGCGTAACGAACCGATAATGCTGTGCCTAAGGCATTGAACGCTAAAGAAGGAGAGAAACCATGCAGTTTTCAACAACGCCAACCCTGGAAGGGCAGACAATTACCGAGTACTGCGGCGTGGTCACCGGCGAAGCGATTCTCGGTGCCAATATCTTCCGTGACTTTTTTGCCGGTATCCGCGATATCGTGGGTGGCCGCTCGGGTGCATACGAAAAAGAGCTGCGCAAAGCCCGCGAAATCGCCTTCAAAGAGCTCGGCGAGCAGGCGGAAGCCCTCGGCGCGGATGCGGTCGTGGGGATTGATATCGACTACGAAACGGTCGGTAAAGATGCCAGCATGCTGATGGTGAGCGTGAGCGGTACGGCGGTGAAAACCCTGCGATGACGCGTTTGTTTGCCACCTTCCTGCTGGCGCTGCTGCTGGCAGGATGCGTCACGGAAAAGGGGATCGTTGATAAAGGCGCCTACGAGCTGGATACGCGTCATCAGGCGCAGGCGGCTTACCCGCGCATCAAGGTGCTGGTGATCCACTACACCGCGGATGATTTTGACAGCTCGCTGGCCACGCTGACGGATAAAAACGTCAGCTCTCACTATTTGATCCCTGCCAGCCCCCCGGCGGCGGACGGCAAGCCGCGCATCTGGCAGCTGGTTCCCGAGAGCGAGCTGGCCTGGCATGCGGGCATCAGCTTCTGGCGCGGTACAAACCGCATCAACGATACCTCTGTCGGCATTGAGCTCGAGAACCGCGGCTGGCAAATGCGCGACGGCGTGAAAACGTTTACTCCGTTTGCCCCTGCGCAGATTGCGGCGCTGGTGCCGCTCGCCAAAGACATTATTACCCGCTACAACATAAGACCTGAAAATGTGGTGGCCCATTCGGATATCGCCCCGCAGCGTAAAGACGATCCCGGTCCGCTGTTTCCGTGGCAGCAGCTGGCTCAGCAGGGGATAGGTGCCTGGCCCGATCCTGCCCGCGTGGCGTTCTATATCAATGGACGGCCGCGCTATCAGGAGGTCGAACGAGAGGCGCTGCTCGATGTGCTGAAGCGCTATGGCTATGAGGTGCCGGACAACGCCACGGAACAGCAGCAGAAGAGGGTGATCTGCGCGTTTCAGATGCACTTCCGCCCCGCGCTGTGGAACGGTGTGGCTGACGTAGAAACCCTGGCCATCGCCGAGGCGCTTTTAGAGAAATACGGGCAGGGGTAGTCCTTCAGGACTGCCCCCTGACCAGGTCATATTACCTTATTTTCTATGAGATTAATCTTAAGTACATTCTCAATTCATTTTTAGTTAATTGACTTAAAAATACCCTCATTTAAGATAGACGTATAGCTTGCTAAGTAATAACAAAAAATAACACCTGCTTATTGCTCTTATTTCACTTCTTCCAGAAGTTTTTATCAGGATTATACGAATAGTTTGGTGGTTCCACCGTGGCCCCTTTTTATCTAAAATTAACATCTTAATTCGGGTATAACAATGTTAAGCATTTACGGCAGAAAATTGCGTCCGCATCATGAAATGGAAAACATTATTTCCGCAACAGAAGGATATGAAGAAAAAACGTTAAAGAAATGGCAAAAAATTACCACCGTCGACAATGAATTTATTCATGTTATCGTCAGCGGTGAAGTGGAATTTCGCCGCGAATCCGACGAGCTCTGCATGTTCACCCTGCAGGGGCAGTGCGTCTTTGGACTCTCTTCCATTTTTTATCATTCATCCCATATGTATGGCCTGGTCCGCTCGAATACCGTGGTGCGTTCGATTCCTAAAGACGCCTTTTCTCAGCTTATGACGGAGAAAGGCTTATGGCCTGAGCTTACCAAAGTGCTGGCCTGGTATATCTGCATGCTGAGCAAGCGTGATGACGTGCTGGTCGCCCGCAGCGCCTATTCTGTTGTGCGCGAGTTTTTGCTGGAGATTAATGAACTGATTGTCCATCATCAACGCGATATCAACGTTTATGATTATATTCAGGAATACACCAACCTGGCACGCAGCACCATTATCAAAATTCTCTCCGACCTGAAAAAAGGTCAATATATTGTGGTGGAAAAGGGTCGACTCCTTAACATCACCAACCTGCCTGAAAAATATTAACTATTCCAGCCGGTCTCCTTTTTCACTTAACGGAGACCGGGCATTTTCTTTATGTAATGTGCTGGCCTGAGCATTATCCTGCGTTTCGTCAACCGGCGGCGCGGGTATTTTTCCTTGCGAATAATCCTGCTCCTGTTCTTTTAACGCCTGCTTAAACAGCTCGGTTAATGAACCGTCATCACCGTCCGTGCGGGCGGGGGCTGCATCGTCGTGCGCTTGCGTGCCGGGGAGGGTATCCCGCGAGGTATCATGCGGCACCGTGCCGTCCGGCGCCTGCTGCCAGTCGGCGTCGTCGCTGTTAATCGGCAGATCCTGCATGGCAGGGACGTCGGCCTGCACCGGCGCGGGTTTCGGGTGCGGATGCGGGAACGGCTTACTCACATACACGTAGTGCATGTCGGAAAGCTGCGTTTCAGGCTTCGCCACGTGCACTTTTTTTACCGGCTCCGGCGCAGGGTGGCGCAGTTGCCAGTAAACGTGGGCGTACAGCCCCGCCATTAGCATGACGCAGAGGCTTACTATTCCTAACAAGGCGTTAGAAACGATCTTTCTCAGGCTGGGCATGCGGTACGAAAACCAGACCGCTTCCCCGGAAACGTAGCTGCGCTGAGCCGCAAGACAGATGGTAGACATTAGGAATGCTTCTCCTGCGTTTTCGCGTCCGGCGCGGCGTGGGTGGTCTGAAGCAGCACGCTCGGCGTGGTGTTGGTGTCACGCATTAACTGCATCAGCGTATCTTCCCCGGGAATGCCGTCGACGCGCAGATGCATTTTTTGCTGGAACTCGCGGGTGCGTTTCATCATCTCTGCCGTCCAGGTTTGCGCGTGGGTTACCGGTTCGGCAAGGGCCTGGCTCAGTTGCTGGTCAAGCCAGGCCAGCTCTTTACCGTCGCTGGCGGCGCTGATGGCGTCTTTGCCTTCCGGCGTCAGGCGGTGGAGCTGGGTATAGTTGCCGGTGGCATGCTGGTTAAACCAGTGACGGCTTACCTGCCAGGTGCGGTTGTTCATCAGCAGGTCAAGCGAGTTATCCCCGACGCGGGCGACCACGGCATAGTTAAGGTGGTTGCCGGTTTTCAGTTCACTCACCCACGGATACCCTTCCTGTGCCAGCGCATCCGGGGAAGCATTCCCCTGCTTACACATCAGGTTCACCTTCGCGGCGTTCTGGCACAGGGCATCCTCCGCCGAGGCGTCATACCCCCACATCAGATAGAGCTGATGCATCGCATCCGGCTGATTAACCACCTCGTTGTCGATAACCGGCACCACCGGCGCCTGGACTTTTGGCGTCTTCTGTTTCCAGCTGGCAGGCACCGGCAGTTGAATCGGAAGTCTTGCACCGATCGAAGAGGTCAAATACCAGCCGCAGGCGGCGAACAGCACGGAGGCGAATAGGCTCACGGTAGCCAGGCGCTTACCGTGTTTTTTCGCAGGCAGGATTTCACCTGCCGCCAGGCGCAAATGACGCGGGCTGACCTGGGCTGCACGTTCGGTCCAGGCGGCAAGCATCGACAGGTGCACCAGCTCGTTCAGCTTGCTGATATTCCCTTTAGTCAGGGCATGCATTTTACGCACCCGCGCCGGGGTTAACGGCGCGTGCTCACACCCGAGCGCTTCACACTGCGCCTGAACGTAGCTGAGAAACTCCCGGCAGGTAAGGGGACGCAGGGTGTGACAGGTATGCGCATATTCACGCAGTTCAGGCTGCTGCATCAGCGCGGTATCCCGATCCGCTGGCCCCATCAGCACGACGGACAGGCGAAACTCCAGCTCCTGCGCACGCGTCAGCAGCAGAGCCAGCACCTCCCGACAGGTTTCTTTCATGGCATCGGTATGGCTAATCACCAGCACTTTCGTCCTGCTTTTCCCTCCCTGCCACTGATGCAGGATGGTATCCACCGCCTGAAGGCGGTTTTTGCTCTCTTTCGTTCCCGGGTTGAGTTTATACAGCAGGCTACTGGCACTCAGTTTTGGAAACGCATTGATAGCAATAACGCCAGGGGAAGTGGATTTCAGGGCGTCGCTGAACTGGCCCAGCAGCGGGGCATCGTCAGCAAAGAGCCCAATAATCCCCGCCTGTTGGGTTTTCTCTTTCAGCAGGTTGAAAATATCCTGATGATACGGCACGAAGAAATCGCCCGAGGCGCGGGTGATTTTTCGAAAAGGCGGGTGATTAAATTTAAAATGACTCTGATACATAGCGACTTACCGTCTCTGGACATGAATAGCAATGGTCCGGAAAAGTACGGCAAGGCTGCATCATGGTCAATTTACGGACAGGGTAAAAATAACCTGTTAGCTACCTCTAACACCGCTCTTTTTGACGGTCAATCTTTTTCTTTATCAAAGTTAACGGCGAAGCAGGTGGTCGATTATCTGGCCGCTAATTACTATTTATGCCACATATTGGCGCAGCATGATGCTGCTTATTTTCGCTTTGCTAAAGGCCAGATGAATAATGAGGTTCTCACTTCTTTCACGGTGGATAACGCCCTGTATTATGTTTGTATTGCTGATTTTTTGCGGTCAGCAAGGCTACGTCATTTTTAAAGATTATAAAAAAGTGACGAATAAGCTGGC
The DNA here is from genome assembly GCF_001742765.1 of Enterobacter sp. ku-bf2. Taxonomy (NCBI): domain Bacteria; kingdom Pseudomonadati; phylum Pseudomonadota; class Gammaproteobacteria; order Enterobacterales; family Enterobacteriaceae; genus Enterobacter; species Enterobacter sp. ku-bf2. The sequence goes on along the minus strand of NZ_MDVW01000001.1, from coordinate 1,526,001 downwards.
GAACGCAGCGGCGAAACCGCAAAAAAGACGTCAGGAAGAAAAGGATTTTTCACTTTTCACCGCCGCCGTGCGTCAGGATAGCCTGCCTGCGGCCGCGAAAGCCCCGCTCGCCGCCGAAATTGAGGGGATCGTCCGCAGCGACGATGCCTGGCTCTCCTTCGCCGTGATCAAAACGCCGGGGGGACAGAAGAGCTATCGCGAAGGCGAGGCGCTGACCGGTTTTAACGATGCCTTTATTCAGGAAATTAACAAAGACAATGTGGTGGTTAATTACGAAGGTGCTACGCAGGTACTGGCGTTAAATAAACCTGATTATTTTAAGGGCGGCGTAGACAGCGGTCCGGTAACCAAATCGACGAAAGATGCAGGTGCGGAAAGCGTGCATCTGGATGATTATCTGGTGTTAAAACCACTTATCGAAAAGGGCCAACTGGAAGGCTACAACATTAATCCAAGGAATGCCTCTGCCTTCTACAGCCATTCCGGGCTGGAAAAAGGCGATGTGGCGGTAAAAGTCAATTCTGTCGATATGACCGATGCAGCAAAGGCAAAAAATATTATTGCCAACTGGTCGAAAATGAAAGAAGCGGAGGTCGTCGTCAGACGTCACGCTCACCTTGAAAATATTCGGGTCAATGTTCTAAACAATTAACAAGTGTACAGACATGAAGAAATTTCCTTGGGCGTGCGTGGCGCTGACCGCATTGTCGTTATATTCCAGTTCGCTGCTTGCAGCTAACTTTAGCGCCAGCTTTAAAAATACCGATATCCGCGAGTTTATTGATACGGTAGGCCGCAATCTGAACAAAACCATTCTGGTCGATCCGTCCGTTCAGGGCACGGTGTCGGTCAGAACCTATAACGTGCTGACGGAAGATGAGTATTACCAGTTCTTTCTGAGCGTGCTGGACCTGTACGGCCTGTCGGTGATCCCGATGGATAACGGCATGGTCAAGGTGGTGCGCTCAAGCATTGCCCGCACCGCCGGTGCGCCGCTGGCCGACGGTAAAAATCCGGGCAAAGGCGACGAAATCATCACCCGCGTCGTGCGCATGGAAAACGTGCCGGTGCGCGAGCTGGCCCCGCTGCTGCGCCAGCTCAACGATGCCACTGGCATCGGGAACGTGGTGCACTTCGAGCCGTCCAACGTGCTGCTGTTGACCGGTAAAGCCTCGGTGGTCAATCGCCTGGTGGATCTGGTTCAGCGCGTGGACAAAGACGGTATTCAGCGCCGCGAGATTGTGCCGCTGCGCTTTGCGTCCGCTAAAGAGCTCTCCGACATGTTGAATAACCTCAACAATGAAGAGCAGAAGGGGCAGAACGCGCCGCAGCTGGCCACCAAAGTGGTGGCAGATGACGAAACCAACAGCCTGGTGATCAGCGGCTCGGAAGACGCGCGCATGCGTACCCGCTCCCTGATCCATCAGCTGGATCGCGAGCAAAATAACGAGGGGAATACCCGCGTCTTCTATCTCAAGTATGCCAGCGCCACCAAGGTGGTTCCGGTCCTGACCGGCATTGGCGAGCAGCTGAAGGATAAGGCGGGCGCGCCGAAGTCGAAAGCCGCGCCTGCGTCCAGCGATCTGAACATTACCGCCGACGAGGCAACCAACTCGCTGGTGATTACCGCCCAGCCTAACGTGATGAACTCTCTGGAGAAGGTGATCGACAAGCTCGACATCCGTCGTCCACAGGTGCTGGTGGAAGCCATCATCGCGGAAGTGCAGGACGGTAACGGCCTGGATCTCGGCGTGCAGTGGACCAGCAAGCACGGCGGCGTACAGTTCGGCTCAACCGGCCTGCCTATCAGCCAGATTAAAAACGGCACCATGAAGGGGGCGAGCTTCACTGGCCTGGCGACCGGCTTCTTTAACGGCGATTTCGGTGCCCTGATGACCGCGCTCTCCACCGACGGCAAGAACGACATTCTCTCCACCCCAAGCGTGGTCACGCTGGATAACAAAGAAGCGTCGTTCAACGTCGGGCAGGATGTGCCGGTGCTCTCCGGCTCGCAGACCACCAGCGGCGACAACGTCTTTAACTCCGTTGAGCGTAAGACGGTCGGTACCAAGCTGAAAATTGTGCCGCAGATCAACGATGGCGACATGATCCACCTGAAGATTGAGCAGGAAGTTTCCAGCGTCGACAACAGCGCGACGGAGGACGCCAGCCTCGGCCCAACCTTCAACACCCGCACCATCAACAACGAAGTGATGGTACACAGCGGCCAGACGGTGGTGCTTGGCGGCCTGATGGAAAACGTCACCAAGCAGTCGGTTTCCAAAGTGCCGCTGCTCGGCCAGCTGTTCCGCTACACCTCGCAGGATACCTCGAAGCGCAATCTGATGGTGTTTATCCATACCACCGTCCTGCGCGACGACGATAACTTCAGCGCGGCGTCGAAAGAGAAATATGACCAGATCCGCGCCCGCCAGCAGCAGCGCGTGGAGGAGAAGAAGCTCGGTATTATTGAACCGTCCGACAGCGCGGTGCTGCCAGCCTTCCCGTCGGCCAGCGCCGCGCCGGCCACAACCCGCGCCAGCACGTCGCGCAATCCGTTTAAAAACTAAGGCGGAGGGCGCAACGTGGATGAACTGAGTAAAACGCTCTGCAGCAGCAGTTACGCAAAGGATAACGGCGTCCTGTTTTACAACAACGACGTCTACATTCGCGAGGATGCTCCCGCGTTTGCCCTGCTGGAGATGCGCCGGGTACTGGGACGCCCCTTCGAGCCGACGATCCTCGCCCCTGAGGCCTTTGAGGAGATGCTGGCCAAAATCTGGCAGCAGAGCAGCGGCGTCTCCCAGCAACTGGTGGACGATATGGACGCGGATATCGACCTGATGGCGTTAACCGAGGAGATCCCGGATAACGAAGATCTGCTCGATAACGACGAAAACTCGCCGGTGATCCGCCTGATCAACGCCATTCTCGGCGAGGCGGTGAAGGACGGCGCGTCGGATATTCACATTGAAACGTTCGAACGCACGCTGAGCATTCGCTTCCGCGTTGACGGCGTGCTGCGCCCGGTTCTCCAGCCCGCGCGCAAGCTCGCGCCGCTGTTGGTATCGCGCATCAAAGTCATGTCAAAACTCGACATCGCCGAAAAACGTCTGCCGCAGGATGGCCGTATCTCCCTGCGCATTGGCCGCAAGGCGATCGACGTGCGCGTCTCGACCATTCCGTCCCAGTACGGCGAGCGCGTGGTGATGCGCCTGCTCGATAAAAGTAACCTCAAGCCCGACATCAACAAGCTGGGCCTGATTGATGAAGAGCTGGAGAAGTTAAAAGGGCTGATTGACCGCCCGCACGGCATCATCCTGGTCACCGGGCCCACGGGCTCCGGGAAAAGTACCACCCTGTACGCCATTCTCTCGGCGCTGAACGGCCATGAACGCAACATTCTGACCGTCGAAGACCCAATTGAATACGAGCTGGAAGGGGTGGGGCAGACCCAGGTGAACCCGCGCGTGGACATGACCTTTGCCCGCGGGCTGCGCGCCATCCTGCGTCAGGACCCGGACGTGGTGATGATCGGGGAGATTCGCGACGGCGAAACCGCGCAAATTGCGGTGCAGGCCTCGCTCACCGGTCACCTGGTCATGTCTACGCTGCACACCAACAGCGCCGCCGGGGCTATCACCCGTCTGCGGGATATGGGGCTGGAGTCGTTTTTAATCGGTTCATCGTTGCTCGGTGTCATTGCCCAGCGTCTGGTGCGTCGGCTGTGTACGCACTGCCGCACCACCAGTCCGCTGGACGCCAATGAAAAAGCGCTGTTCAGCTTCATGGCGACGCCGCCGAAAGCGATCTATCGCGCGGTGGGCTGCGAGCATTGCCGCCAGAGCGGCTATCAGGGGCGTGCGGGCATTCATGAATTCCTGGTGGTGGACACCGCCATGCGTCGCGCCATCCATGAAGATAAAGATGAGATGTCCATCGAAACGCAGCTCTTTAAGCAGGCCTACAGCCTGCGCGAAAACGGGCTGCTGAAGGTGATTAGCGGCGTCACCTCTCTGGAAGAGGTGATGCGCGTCACCGCCGAGCGTGGAGGGGATGAGTAATGGCCCTCTACGCATGGACGGCAACGGATGCGGCGGGCAAAACCCGACGCGGCACGCTGCAGGCCGAAGGGCAAAAGCAGGTTCGCCAGACGTTACGTGAGCAAAAGCTGATGCCCGTCAGCATCTCCGAAACGAGCGAGGCGGCGTCCGGGAAAGCGAAAACCGGGGCGAAGCTCTCCACGCCGGTGCTGTCGATGTTTACCCGTCAGCTCTCCACGCTGGTCAACGCCGCTCTGCCGCTGGAGAGCGCGCTGAAGGCGATCTCGAAGCAGACGGAGGACAAAAAGCTGGCGGCGATGGTGGTGGAGATCCGCGAGAAGGTGGTGGAAGGGCATACGCTGTTCGACGCCTTCAGCCAGTTCCCGCGCACCTTCGACAAGCTGTACTGCACGCTGGTGATGGCCGGTGAAAAAACCGGCCACCTCGGCGACGTGCTGGAGAAGCTGGCGGAGTACAACGAGCAGCGCCAGAAGATGAAGAGCAAGCTGACGCAGGCGATGGTCTACCCGATCACCCTGACGGTGGTGGCCATCGCGGTCATTAGCATTCTGCTGGTGGCGGTGGTGCCGCAGGTGATCGAGCAGTTCACCCACATGAAGCAGCAGCTGCCGATCACCACCCGCACGCTGATTGCGGTGAGCGATTTCCTGCAGGCGTACGGCATCTATATTGTCGGGATCCTGGCCGGTGGGGTTATCGGCTTTAAGACCTGGCTCAGAAACGCTAAAAACCGCTTTCGCTGGCACAGCTGGCTGGTGAACGGCTCGCCGATTAAAAAGCTGGTGTGCGCCATCAACAGCGCCCGCTATATCCGCACGCTCAGCATCCTGCAGGCGAGCAGCGTGCCGCTGCTCGAAGGGATGTATATCGCGATGGACGGTATCGAAAACCTCTACGCCCGGCAGGTGCTGGAGCAGGCGGCGGATACCGTGCGCCAGGGGGCATCGCTCTATGCCGCGCTGGAGCAGGCGAAATTATTCCCGCCCACCATGCTGTACATGATTGCCTCCGGTGAAGAGAGCGGCGAATTAGGCAACTTAATGGACCGCGCGGCGGAAAACCAGGAGTCGGCGCTACAGCATCGTATTACGTTAACGCTGTCGGTATTTGAACCGGCGCTGGTGGTCTCCATGGCGACGATTGTTTTATTCATCGTGCTGTCAATATTACAGCCGCTTCTGCAACTTAATAATATGGTAGGTTAAATCATGGCTATAAAAACAAAACATCTGGCTCGCCAGGCGGGGTTCACCTTGCTCGAATTAATGGTGGTGATCGTTATTCTCGGCGTTTTAGCGAGTATGGTGGTGCCAAATTTAATGGGTAATAAAGAAAAAGCGGACGCGCAAAAGGCGACCAGCGATATTGTTGCGCTCGAAGGCTCGCTGGATATGTATAAGCTCGATAACCACCGCTACCCGACCACCGAGCAGGGCCTTCAGGCGCTGGTGACCAAACCTGAGATCGCGCCCATTCCCAACGGCTACCGCGCCGACGGCTATATTCGCCGCCTGCCGCAGGACCCGTGGGGTAACGATTATCTGCTCGTCAGCCCGGGTGAACACGGCGCCGTAGACGTCTTCTCTGCCGGTCCTGATGGCGAAGCCAATACCGCAGACGATATTACGAACTGGTCTCTGGATAAGAAAGAGAAATAATGAAAAGTCAACGCGGCTTTACGTTGCTGGAAATTATTCTGGCGCTGGTGATATTTGCCAGTTGCGCCATGATGGTTGTATCAACAATACCCTCACGCAGCGGTGCGGATATATTTGGTCAGCAATTAAAAGCCCTCGTTGATTATGGTTCAGACCGCGCGGTAATGGACGGAAATATTGTCGGGCTGGTCATCACTACCGATAACTATCAGCTGGTCACGCTCGACGATAAAAACGGCGAACGTCGCTGGGTGCCATTATCCGCAGGCCGTATTACCACGAAGGGCGATTTCCCGGAAGAGATGCACGTATCGCTTTCGCCTCAGCGTCTGGCGGCGACCGTCGAGGCCGACCCCCAGATCCTCTTTCTGCCGGACGGCGAGATTGGCCGTTTTACGCTGACGCTGCAAAGTTACGACAAACAGCATCACTTCCGCGTGGTGTCGCAGGGCGCTGCCCCGGTATCGGTAGAAAACGATGACTAAAGGCAAGGTTAAGCAAAAGGGGATGACGCTCCTGGAGGTGATGGTGGCGCTGGTCATTTTCTCCACCGCCGCGCTGGCGCTGATGAATTCCGTCTCCCTGAACGTGCGCTTCACCCACGGGCTGGCCGACACGCTGCAGGCCAGCTGGGTTGCGGAAAATCAGCTGGCAGAAGCCCAGCTTGGTAAAGCCGATTTTCCCGATGCCGAGGAGCAGGGGACGGAAATTATGGGGGGACGCAGCTGGTACTGGCACAAGCAGCGGGTGAAAACCGCCAATAGCGGCTGGGCCAATGCCATCCGCGTTTACGCCGAAGGCGATGAAAGCCAGCCGGTCATTTCGCTTCAGATTATCGGGCCGGGAGAAGAGAGCAAGTGAAGACGATCCGACGCCAGCGCGGTTTTACCCTGCTGGAGATCATGATTGCGCTGACCATCTTCGCGGTCATCAGCACCCTGGCCTGGCAAATTCTGGACGGCGCGATGCGCACCAGTTCAGCCACGGATGCCAGTGCGGCAAAGCTCAACCAGCTTCAGCGTGCCTGGAGCCTGATGGAGCGCGATTTTTTCCAGCTGCAGGCGCGGGCGCCGCGCAACGAGCCGGATCTGTTTTTGCAGGATGGCGATGCGGTTGAATTCACCACGCTGAACGGCGTGAGCGGCACGGTCCAGCTGGAGCGCGTGCGCTGGCGGCTGGAAGAGGGGCGCCTGTATCGCGACGTCTGGCCGGTGATTGACAGCCCGGCAGACGTCAAACCCGATGAAGTGCCGATTGTCAGCGAGGTGAAATCGATGCAGTGGCGGTTTTATCGCCAGGGCTGGCAAAAAAGCTGGGGTGAGTCCGCCCATCTGCCAGACGGCGTGGAGCTCACGCTGACCATGGAAAATGGTGAGACCTGGCGCTGGGTGTTTACCACGCCGGGAGACATGCCGGAAGCGGCGGCACCAGCGGCTGAAAATGCACCCGCCCCGCAACCTGCGCCTGCGCCGGACGTGAAGCCATGAGCCGGATACATCAACAACGCGGCGTTGCCCTGCTGGTTGTGCTGATCCTGTTGGTCATGATGTCGGCCCTGGCGGCCAAAATCAGCCAGCAGTTCTGCCGTAATTTGCAGAAAACCCACTATCAGATGAGCCAGCAGCAGCTGCGCTGGGCAATGCAGGCGCAGGAAAAGGTGGTGAAAGATCGCCTGCAGAGCGACGCCAGCGGCGAGAGCAAACCGCTCGACCCGGAGGGCGACTGGCACCAGCCGCTGGAGACTCAGGGTGAAGACTATACGGTGGTCAGTCAGGTCGAGGACGCGCAGGACTGCTTCAACGTCAATAACCTGCTGGCCGCAGACAAAGTGGCTCAGGATCAAACTGCGTCAGCCGTGCCGGAAAAGCCGCGAAAAGAGAAGATTGTCGAGCAGATCCTGACGGACGGCGGCGTCAGCCAGACGACGGCGGAAGAGGTCTATCAGCAACTGATGGATTATCTCGACGGCGACACCACAACGGTGAAAGAGGGCGCGGAGACGGACGCCTGGGCTGGCGTGGTGCCGGCGCGTCAGCCAGCGAATCAGATGATGCGCACCCTTGCCGAGATAAAGCTGCTGCCGGCGTTTCCTGCTGCGGCGTACCCGAAGGTGAGCAAGCTGTTATGCGCGCTGCCGGACTCCGCCAGCAAGGTGGATGTCAATACCCTGACGCCGGAGCAGGCTCCCTTACTGGCAGCCCTGTTCCCGGGAAAACTGACCGCGGACGATGCCGTTCGCCTGATTGCGTCGCGGCCGGAGACCGGCTGGGAAAGTATGGAAGTCTTCAGCAAAGCGCTGGAACAGGCCTTCCCGCAGCTGAAGGACGATCTCCCGCAGGTGGCTGAGGTTCTCTCCATCAACAGCCGGTATTTCCGCGTCAACTATACCGGCAATACCGATGAGTTAACGCTTCGCGTGGTGAGCCAGCTTCAGGTGAATAACGAAGCCGGTGAAATTGTGACGTGGCAACGTCGTTACCGAATGATTGAATAAGAAAAGTAGAACGTTATGAAACAGGTCCTTTTTGTTCGTCCCGACAGCCGTGAGGACGGGAAAATCATGTGGTGTGAGTCGGGAAGCGAACAGGTTACAACCCTGGACACCCCGCAGGCGCTGCATACCCTTGCCGATCATCCGCTGGCCGCGCGCGTCTGTCTGCTGCTGCCCGCCAGCGAGATGATCTTCCGCCACTTTACGCTGCCGAAGAAAGTCGCGTCGCAGGCGACCGCCTTCTCGTGGATGGCGGAGGAGACCCTGATCGGCGAGGTGGACGATCTCCACTGGACGGTGCTGAACAAAAAAGGCGCCGAGGTGGACGCGGTGGCGATAGATACCGCCCGCCTGCAGCAGTGGCTGACCCGCTTTCACGAGGCGGGTCTGAAGGTGATTCAGGCCCTGCCGGACGCCTGGCTGCTGCCGGTGACGGCGGGCGGAAGCACGCTGGTCGCGCAGGAGGAGAACTACTGGCTGCGCTTATCCCCGCATACCGCCTGTAACGTTGAGGCGGGTCTCTTGCCGCTGCTGATGCAAAAAGCCGGAGACGGCGAGGTGCGTTGCTACGGGGAGATCCCGCCAGGCGTTGAGGTTGACGACCAGCTGGCGGGCGAACATCCGCTGGTGCTGATCCAGCCCCAGTGGCAGGCGTGCCGCGTCAACCTGCTGCACGGTGCGTTCAGCGCGAAGGCGACCAGCGCGAGGGCGGCGAAAGGGATGAAGGCCGCCGTCGCGGCGATGGGGCTTCTCTCTCTGGGCCTGCTGCTCGGCCCCCGCATCGCCCTGGCGTGGATGCTGGTCGATCAGGAAAATCAGGTCCAGCAGGAGATGGTCCAGCTCTATCAGCACCATTTTCCTAGCATGCGCCAGCAGACCAACATCAAGTACCACTTCGGGCAGAACATCAAGAAGCAGCCTAAGGGCATTTTTTTGCAGATGGACGAGCTGGAAAAAATCCGTCAGTCCGTTCCGTCAATGGAAATTACGCTGCTTGAATATGACGACACGCAGGGGGGCCTGACGTTAAGCGTGAGTGCGCAAAACGAGCAGGCGTTACAGGACTTCATTCATCAGGCCAGCGCGAATTTTGATTTTACGTTACAGCCTATTTCAAAGGACGCGCCGTATACGGCCATGATTACAGGGAAATATAAATGAAAGGGCGAATTGCACAGCTTAAATCTCGTTATCAACAATACAGCGTCAGAGAACAACGCATTTTAAAAATAGCGGCGGGAGCCTTATTCGGCGCCGTCATCTATTACGCGGGGGTAATACCTCTGGATAACATGATAAAAAATAGCCAGGCGACGCTGGCGCGACAAACTGAAACGGTAAACTGGATGAAAACAGAAATTGATAAAAACCATCTGCCGGTGCTACAGGTGAAAACTGATAATCCACGCAGCGTGGTGGAGAATAGTGCGCATGAAATTAACCTGACATTGACCGATATTCGCCAGGACGGTCAGACCCTGGCCTTTGTGGTGAACCGGGTCAACGTCTATGAATTAAAAAACTGGCTGCGTGAGATGAACCTCGCCTCCGGCGTCAGGCTGGAGAAAATAAACCTCACGCCGGTGGATCACCTGAGCGACGTGAAGGCCGAAATCCAGCTGACCTGGAAAAAAGTGGCATGAACGGGCTGATGCTCATCAGGGAGAGTTATCCCGTCGGGTTTGCCGCGATGAGCGGCGTGCTCGGCGCGATCCTGGGGAGCTTTCTCGGCGTCGTGGTGGACCGCGTGCCAGGGATGGTGATGGAGGAGGCGTGCCGCAGCAACCTGCTTTTCCCGGCATCGCACTGTCCCGTCTGCCAGCATGCGCTGCGCGCCTGGGAGAATATCCCGCTGCTGAGCTGGCTGGCGCTGCGGGGACGCTGCCGCTGCTGTCAGTCGGCGATTCCGCTGCGGTTATTTTTACTCGAACTGGTGATGGCGCTGTTCTTTGGCGTCACCGCCTGGTGGATACCGGGCTTAGCATCCCTTTTCTCTCTGTGGGTGCTGGCGGCCTTTCTGCTGCCGCTGGCGATGATTGATAGACAGCACCAGCTGCTGCCCGACTGCCTGACGCAGCCGCTGCTGTGGGCCGGGCTGCTGTTCCACGCCTTCAGCCACGGACTGCCCCTGCGCGATGCGCTGCTGGGCGCGGTGGCGGGCTATCTTTCGCTCTGGCTAGTGTACTGGGCGTTTCGTCTGCTCACCCGCCGGGAAGGGCTGGGCTACGGCGATTTTAAGCTGCTGGCGGCGCTGGGCGCCTGGTGCGGCTGGCAGGCGCTGCCTGAGATTGAATTAATTGCCGCATTAAGCGGCATCGTGGGTTATTTGCTTTTAAATAAATTAAATAAAAATAACCTCACCATCGCTTTCGGACCTTATCTGGCTTTTGCTGGAATAGCGATCTATACCAGCCAGTTATTTGCGCTCACATATTAAATAACCGGGTCAAGTTTTTTTATCAATTTTTTCGACGGGGAAAGAGAAGGACGACCTTTTATCCTCAGTGTATCGTAAAAGGCATAAGCTACACGGAGTTTTAGCTTGTATCTTTTAATGGAGGAATACAACGCGTCTTTAAGGTTTGGGTAACGGCTGTCTGCGTATTTAAAAAACGCACTATGTGAATAATATTCCATGTTTTAAAGGAAGACATGGGTCAATTACGTTTACGAATAAATTTATCAGGAAATAAAAATGAAATTTATTAAGCCTAAATATCTGGCGCTCTTTATTGCAGCGGCAACCGGTTCTGCATTCGCAGCTGCGCCAGGTGCACCGACCATCGGCTACGGCAATGACAAATTTGCGCTGGTGGAAGTGGATCAGGCCGCGCAGGATTACAACAGCCTCGTCAAGGTGCATAACGACGGCGTGGATGTGAAAGTCGAGTGGAACGTGTGGAGCGGCGACGCGCCAACCTCTGCAAAAGTGCTGCTCGATGGTCAAACCGTGTGGACCGGTGCAGCCGGTGCAAGCGGCTCAGCCACTTTTAAGGTGAAAAAAGGCGGACGTTATCAGGAACAGGTGGAAGCCTGTAACGCCAGCGGCTGTACCAAAAGCGCCAGCAAGCTGATCATCGTGGCGGATACCGACGGCAGCCATCTGCTGCCGCTGAACGCACCGCTGCAGGAGAACAACAAAACGTTCGCCAAACATCCTGATAAAGTGGTTGCGGCGTACTTCCCTGAATGGGGCGTTTACGATCGTAACTTCCCGGTTGATAAAATCCCGGCAGCAAACCTTAACCACATCCTCTATGGCTTCATTCCAATCTGTGGCGGCGACGGCATTAACGACGGCCTGAAAACCGTTGAGGGCGGCAACAGCTTCTCCGTGCTGCAGCGCGACTGCGCCGGACGTCCGGACTTTACCGTGGCCATCCATGACCCGTGGGCTGCTCTGCAAAAACCGCAGGCGGGCGTCGCCGACTGGGACGACCCGTACAAAGGGAACTTTGGCCAGCTGATGGCGCTGAAAAAAGCGCATCCTGACCTGAAAGTGCTGCCATCCATCGGCGGCTGGACCCTGTCCGACCCGTTCTACCACATGGGCGACCCGGCAATCCGCTCTCGCTTCGTGGCCTCCGTGAAGGAGTTCCTGCAGACCTGGAAATTCTTTGACGGCGTGGACATCGACTGGGAATTCCCGGGTGGCGGCGGCGTGACTGAAACCAAAGGCAACCCGCAGCAGGATAAAGCTACCTACACGGCGCTGATTCACGATCTGCGTACCATGCTGAACGAGCTCTCCGCACAGACGGGTCGTACCTATGAGCTGACCAGCGCCGTGGGTGCAGGCCGCGACAAGATCGAAGACGTGGATTACACCACCGCTCAGCGCGATCTCGACCATATCTTCCTGATGAGCTACGACTTCTACGGCGGCTGGAGCAACACCGAGCTGGGCCACCAGGCCGCGCTGCGCGCGCCGTCATGGCGTCCGGACACGAACTACACCACCGAGAACGGCGTGGACGCGCTGCTTGCTCAGGGCGTACAGCCAGGCAAGATCGTGGTGGGTGCGGGCATGTATGGCCGCGGTTGGACTGGCGTGCATGGCTACACCGGCGACAATCCGTTCACCGGTACTGCAACCGGCATGGTGAAAGGCACCTGGGAACCGGGCGTAGTGGACTATCGTCAGATTATGAACGAGTACAAAGGCAAGCCAGGCTGGGAATCCGGCTACGATGCGACTGCCGAAGCGCCGTACGTCTTCAATAAGGCAACGGGGGATCTGATCTCCTATGAAGATGCACGCTCTACCACGGCAAAAGGGAAGTACGTGCTGTCGAAAAACCTGGGCGGCCTCTTCGCCTGGTCTATCGACTCCGATACCGGCGACATCCTGAACGCGATGAACGAAAGCCTGATGGGCGGCTCTGCGCCAGTTGATCCGGTCGTGACCAACCATGCGCCGGTTGCCACCGCGGTTGACCAGACGGTAACCGGTCCGGCTACCGTGACCCTGGACGGTTCGGCTTCAACCGATCCAGACGGTGATGCCATTACCTACAAATGGACCCAGATCTCTGGCCCATCGGTGACCCTCACCAACAGCACCAAAGCGAAGGCTTCCTTCAACGTGGCGGCCGTCACCAGCAACCAGACGCTGGCGTTCCGACTGACCGTGACCGACGCGAAGGGGCTGAGCAACTCCGCTGATGTTCAGGTCGTTAACAAAGCGCCAAAAGCGAACCAGGCGCCGGTGATTAACCCAATGCAGAACGTCACCCTGCAGGCAGGCGAAACTTATGCCCTGCACGCGCAGGCGGCGGATCCAGACGGTGATGCGCTGACCTACGCCTGGAGCGTACCGGCTGATATGCACGCGACCGGTACCGATAGCGCGAACGTGAACATCACCGCGCCTGAGGTGAGCTCTGAGTCGTCCTATACCCTGAGCGTGGTGGTGAGCGATGGCAAGACCAGCGTTCAGTCCAACGTCCAGGTCGTGGTCACGCCAAAACCGGCTGACGAAGTGACGCCTCCGGCAGAAGACGTCACCCCGCCTGCGGATGAAGTGACGCCACCGTCAGACGAGGTGACCCCGCCGTCTGATGAAGGTACGGCGACCGGCAGCTGCGATAAGCCTGTTGACGCCAACGCCAGCAAATATCCGGCGTGGGAATCCAGCAAAATCTACAACACGGGCGATACCGTCAGCTTCGACCATCTGGTGTGGAAAGCGAAATACTGGACGCAGGGCAACCAGCCTGACTTCGGCGTGGACGCATGGGAAATGGTAAGCAACGTGAAGATGAACTGGCGCTCTGACCTGGCATACAACGGCGGCGAAACCACGACCTACCAGGGTAACGTTTACCGCGCGAAATGGTGGACGCAGGGTGATAACCCGGCCAACAGCGACGTATGGGTGAAAGAAGGCGCATCAACCGATTGCAAATAACCTTCTGAACCGTGAATTGCGGGAATGATATCAACCCGCAATGGTTGGTCACACCCCACTTCGGGTGTGACCAACACTTCAGAATGATCGCTAATTATGAGCAGGAAGAGGTTCAGTATTTAAGAGCAGGTGCTCATGAAACGCGTGATTTTATTTTTACTGCTGTTTAGTCAAAGCGTATTTGCGAACTGTTGGGATAACGCCGGACATTATTATCACGTCGATCCGTGGCTGTTATATGCGATTGCCAAAGTGGAATCCGGAATGAATCCCTACGCGGTAGGCTGGAACCACGACGGCACGCGTGACGTCGGGTTGATGCAGATTAATAGCTCGCACTTCAGCGAGTTAGAGCGTCAGGGGATTGATGAGAACCAGCTTATGACTGAGCCCTGTACCTCCATTATGGTCGGCGCGTCCATCCTGTCCGGGATGATAAAAGTGTATGGCTATAACTGGGAAGCGGTAGGCGCCTATAACGCCGGGTTGAAAAAAGAAAATTATCCGCAGCGCATGCGTTATGCCCATAAAGTGTGGGCGAAGTATCAGCAAATAAAGTCGGGTAAATAACGATAGCGTCATTTTTGTTTTTTGAAGAATTCCTTTTGGTGTTCTTCAGAAAATGAAAAAGAACCACACTCTCAGGCTTATTTATTAAGGGAGTAATACATAAGCCGGGAATGTACTCACCCTAGTTGCTTAAATACAGGATTATTTGAAATGACGAAAAGGACATTACTGAGCGTTCTCGTGGCGGGAGCATGCATTGCACCCTTTATGGCGCAGGCTGCATCACTGCAGGCGGCCAGCAGCGAGCCGTACACCATGAAAGCCAGCGATCTGGCGAAAAAGGAAAAAGAGCTGACCAATTTCCCGCTGATGGTTTCGGTGAAAGACACCATTGCGACTCTGGACAACAGCCTCGTTGAGCAGATTGAGCCAGGTCGTGCGTCGAACCCTGACAACGTCAAGCGCGTGGAAGGGATCGTGAAGGCCAGCGACTGGGAATATCTCTTCCCGCTGCGCGCTCAGTCTTACACCTACAGTAACTTCCTGAAGGCTGTTGGTAAATTCCCGGCACTGTGTAAGACCTATAACGATGGTCGCGACAGCGACGCCATTTGCCGCAAAGAGCTGGCGACCATGTTTGCCCACTTTGCGCAGGAAACCGGCGGTCATGAAAGCTGGCGTCCGGAAGCCGAATGGCGTCAGGCCCTGGTTCACGTTCGTGAAATGGGCTGGACTGAAGGCCAGAAAGGCGGCTATAACGGCGAATGTAACCCTGACATCTGGCAGGGGCAGACCTGGCCATGCGGTAAGGACAAAGACGGCGACTTCGTAAGCTACTTTGGCCGCGGCGCGAAGCAGCTGTCTTACAACTACAACTACGGTCCGTTCTCGGAAGCGATGTTTGGCACCGTCCGCACCCTGCTCGACAAACCTGAGCTGGTGGCGGATACCTGGCTGAACCTGGCGAGTGCGATCTTCTTCTTCGCCTATCCGCAGCCGCCAAAACCAAGCATGCTGCAGGTTATCGATGGCACCTGGCAGCCAAACGATCACGATAAAGCCAACGGCCTGGTTCCGGGCTTCGGCGTGACCACCCAGATCATCAACGGTGGCGTAGAGTGCGGCGGTCCGACCGAGATTGCCCAGTCTGAAAACCGCATCAAGTACTACAAAGAGTTCGCGAACTACCTGAAAGTGCCAGTTCCGGCGAATGAAGTGCTGGGCTGCGCCAACATGAAGCAGTTCGATGAAGGCGGCTCCGGCGCGCTGAAGATCTACTGGGAGCAGGACTGGGGATGGAGTCCGGATACGCCGGACGGTAAGACCTACTCCTGCCAGCTGGTGGGTTACCAGACGCCGTTCAGCGCGTTCAAAGAGGGTGACTACACCAACTGCGTTAAGAAGTTCTATAACGTGAACATTATTAACGATGATGGCTCGGCAGTGACCCCAGGCGAAGACAAAACTCCGGCAGACACCACGCCGCCAGCGGATACCACGCCAGCGGAAGATACCACCCCTGTTGAACCGGCAACCGTGAATCACGCCCCTGTGGCGCAGATTGCGGGCCCAATCGGGGCAGTTGAAGCGGGTGCGCAGGTTTCCCTGAGCGCGGAAGGCTCCACAGACGCCGACGGTAACAAGCTGACCTACACCTGGCGTTCCCAGGATGGCCAGACCGTGACCGGTCAGGACAAGGCGGTGGTGACCTTTAAGGCACCAGAGTCTGCAACGGCTCAGCAGTACGAAATCGGCCTGACCGTCAGCGATGGCGAACTGACCAGCACCACGTCCTACCTGCTGAACGTGAAAGCGAAAGCCACGTCTAAGGACGAAGGCACTTCCGGCTCTTACGCCGCGTGGAGCGCGAACAGCAAGTACAACGCAGGTGATATCGTGAACAACCACGGTAAACTGTTCCAGTGCAAACCGTTCCCGTACAGCGGCTGGTGTAACAACTCTCCGGCATACTACGAACCCGGCGCTGGCCTGGCGTGGGCAGATGCCTGGACAGCTCTGTAAAAGCAAACGGCAACCCTCGGGTTGCCGTTTTCGTACATGAGGCTAATGGGGCGATGGGGCAGTACGGAGCAGTTGTAGGCCCGGTCAGGCGAAGCCGCCACCGGGCAAAAAGGCTAGCGATGAAGCTTCCCGTGATCCCGTAACCACGCCGCCGTGCGCATAATCCCTTCATCCAGCGTCACAACCGGTTTATACCCCAACTCATTCTCCGCCCGCGAAATATCCAGCGTGAAGTCAAAGTTGAGTTTAGAGACGCCGTAATGCGTCAGCGCAGGCTCTTTGGCTGTTTTACTGCCAAAGCGCTCCATGCTGCGGGCAATCATATCCAGCATGGGATAGGGAACAGAACGGATACGGCAGTCGATCTGCAGCTCGTCGATCAGCCGCTGCACAATACTGCGCAGCGTGCAGGGTTCGCCATTAGTGATGTTATAGGCACGACCGGAGATCAGCTTATCGCAGTCCGGCTGGCTGGCCAGCCACATGGCGTGAACGGCATTTTCGTAATAGGTCATATCCACCAGCGCATCGCCGCCGCGCGGCAGCAGCACGCTGCCGTAGTGGTGCATCATCTGCGCCAGACGGGGAATAAATACCTTGTCGTGCGGCCCGAACAGGCTCTGCGGACGCAGGACCGTAAAGCGGGTATGCGGGTTTGACTGCGCCAGCAGGTCAATGACCTCTTCGCTGGCCGCCTTGCTGCGGGCAAATTCACAGGCAAAGCGGGCAGGGCGGAAATCCTCCTGCACATCGCGATGGTGGTGATAGTCGAAATAGAGTGACGGTGACGAGATATGAATAAAGTTACGCACGCCCCAGGCAACGGCCCATTCACCCAGACGGCGGGTGGCCCGCACGTTGGCGAGATCGAAGGCTTCCTGGGTCCCCCACGGGGAGGTAAAACTGGAACAGTGCCATAGCGTGTCGATACCGGCGAGCATCACCTTCGCCTGCGAGGAGACGAGCTCCGTCAGGTCGGCATGGACGAACTCTGCGCCCATTTTTTGCAGCAGTTTACCCATCGCTTCGTTGCGACCGGTGGCCCTGACGCTGATGCCTTTATTGCGCAGAAATTCGACCGCATTTCGGCCTAAGCCGCTGGTCGCCCCGGTAACCAGTACCTTCATAGCTATCCACTGTGTTGAAAAGAATTTCGTGCGCATTCTTTCGTGAATTACGGCGCTATGCAATGGGAAAGGTGAAAGAAAGAGAGTTTTATTTAGATCTTTTCCGTCTTTTGTTCTGCCCGTTGCGCAATGCGTTTCGCCATGCCCCGGAAGATAAACAGGTGGGCAGGGATCATCAACAGCCAGTAGAACAGACCCGGCATTCCGTGCGGATGCCACCATGCGCGGACGTCCAGTTCACGATGATCGCCTTTGTCTTTCAGGGTAAAGCAGAGTCGGCCCAGCCCCGGGGCTTTCATGCCGAACAGCAGCGCCAGCTGTTTTTCCGGCTCGACAATAATCACCTTCCAGCTGTCAACCGCGTCACCCACCTCAAGATACGGGCGTGCCGGGCGGCCTTTTGCCAGTCGGTGGCCCACCAGCAGGTCCAGTGCCCCGCGCGTTTGCCAGAGGAGATTACCGAAGAAATACCGTTCTTTGCCGCCAATCTGGTTCACCACCTCCCACAGTGCGGCCAGGCTGGCGCGGGTTTTCACCGTACAGCCCGCCTGTTTCGGGTAATAACCATACTCCGGCCGCCAGCGGGCAAAGGCCTGGGCGTCGTAACCCCAGTCGCTGGAGTTCACCAGCTTTTCTTCTTCCTTGAGCGTATTGCGCACGGCATCGTCAAAGCGGATCAGGTCCTGGGGAATTAAGGCGCGCAGAGCGCGATCGTCGGCCAGTAAATCATGCTTCAGCCCCTGAATAAGCGCTTTGGCGGTCGTCGGCGGCACCGAGGTGATCACATTCAAAAACCACACCGAAATCCAGCGGGTCGGGAAGGGAATGGGGATCAGCCAGCGGCGGCGTCCGCTGACGCGCATGAAATGTTCGAACTGCTCCTGATAGCTCAGTACGTCTGGGCCTGCCGCCTCGAGCACGCGGTGTTGCTCCGCCGGATGATCCAGCAGGGCCACCAGATAATGCAGCAGGTTCTCCAGCGCAATCGGCGTGGTGCGCGAACGGACCCAGCGCGGCGGCGTGAGCACCGGCAGGTTGTAGACCATATCGCGCATCACTTCGAAGGCGGCAGAGCCTGCGCCGACGATGATCCCGGCGCGCAGTTCGGTGACGGGGATATTTGCCCCCCGCAGGATGTCCGCCGTCAGCTGGCGGGCGCGCAGGTGATCGGACTGCTCGTGTTCAGGCGCCTGGAGTGAACTGAGAAAAATCACCTGCTTCACCGGGGTTTGCAGCAGGGCATCGCGGACGTTCATCGCCACCTGACGCTCGTGGGCGATAAAATCCCCGCCTTCGCCCATGCTGTGCACCAGGTAGTAAAGGGTGTCGACCCCGTCCAGCAGCGCGGGAAGTGACTTCGGCCAGTTGAGGTCAACGTTGTGACAGGTAACGCCCGCTAAACTGAGTTTTTGCAGGCGTTCGGTGTTACGTGCCGCAGCCAGCACCTGGTGCCCCTGCTGGCTTAACGCCGCGGTGAGATGCTGACCGATATACCCGCTGGCGCCGAGCACCAGAATGCGTTGCGGCACGTGCTGCTCCTTATCGCTGTAAAAACGCCTGCCAGTGTTTCACCACGTCGGTCAGCTGCTCGCGGCTGACGTCGAGATGCGTGACCAGACGCACGACAGGCGAGGCGTTGATCAGCACGCCACGTGCTTTCATGAACTCGCCAAGCGCGGCGGCGTGGTCATCGCCCACGCGGACGAACAGCATGTTAGTGTCGTGGCGCATCACGTCGGCGCCAATTTCACGCAGCTGCGCCGCCATCCACGCGGCGTTGTCGTGATCGTCCTTCAGGCGCGCCACGTTATTTTTCAGAGCATACAGCCCCGCAGCTGCCAGAATACCCGCCTGACGCATGCCGCCGCCGGTCATTTTGCGCCAGCGGTTGGCACGCTTGATGTAGTCGGCATTGCCGACGAGCAGGGAACCCACTGGGGTGCCCAGCCCTTTAGAGAGGCAGATGGTGAATGAGTCGCAGTATTGCGTAATCTCTTTCAGCTCGCAGCCGTACGCCACCACGGCGTTGAAGATGCGCGCGCCGTCCACGTGCAGGCCCAGCCTGCGTTCGCGGGTAAACTCCCATGCGGCTTTCAGGTATTCGCGCGGCAGCACTTTGCCGTTGTGGGTGTTTTCGAGGCTGAGCAGCCTGGTGCGGGCAAAGTGAATATCGTCGGCTTTGATTTTCGCCGCGACTTTATCAAGGGGCAGGGTGCCGTCCGGCGCGGCGTCAATCGGCTGCGGCTGAATGCTGCCGAGCACCGCAGCACCGCCGGCTTCGTAGAGGTAGTTATGCGCGCCCTGGCCGACAATGTACTCTTCACCGCGCTCGCAGTGGCTGAGCAGCGCCACCAGGTTGGCCTGCGTGCCGGTGGGCAGGAACAGGGCGGCCTCTTTTCCGCTCAGCTCTGCGGCATAGCGCTGCAGTTCGTTTACCGTCGGGTCGTCGCCGTAGACGTCGTCCCCGACCGGGGCGGCCATCATCTCTTCGAGCATGGCGCGACTCGGGCGGGTAACGGTATCACTGCGTAAATCAATCATGGCATGTCCTTATATTTAAAAAGGCGATGCCAGATGTTTTACCTGAGCCAGTTGGTTTTTGCCAGTTCGATCACCTCGTCACCGCGCCCGCTGATGATTGCGCGCAGCATGTACAGGCTAAAGCCTTTGGCCTGCTCCAGCTTGATCTGTGGCGGGATGGCCAGCTCCTCTTTGGCGACGACCACATCCACCAGTACCGGGCCGTCGATGGAGAAGGCGCGCTGCAGGGCTTCATCCACCTCGGACGCTTTCTCCACGCGGATGCCGGTGATGCCGCAGGCCTCGGCGATGCGGGCAAAGTTGGTGTCGTGTAGCTCGGTGCCGTCCGTCAGATAGCCGCCGGCCTTCATCTCCATCGCCACGAAGCCCAGCACGCTGTTGTTAAAGACCACGATTTTCAGCGGAAGCTTCATCTGCACCACCGACAGGAAATCGCCCATCAGCATGCTGAACCCGCCGTCGCCGCACATCGCCACCACCTGGCGCTCCGGCGCTGTCGCTTTTGCGCCCAGCGCCTGCGGCATGGCGTTGGCCATCGAGCCGTGGTTGAACGAGCCGAGCAGACGGCGCTTGCCGTTCATTTTCAGGTAGCGTGCCGCCCAGACGGTTGGCGTGCCTACGTCGCAGGTGAAAATGGCATCGTCGTCCGCGAAATGGCTGATCTGCTGCGCCAGATACTGCGGGTGAATGGCTTTGTCGCTCGGTTTGGCGAGATCGTTCAGACCCTTGCGGGCATCGCGATAGTCGCTTAGCGCTTTATCGAGGAACTTGCGATCGGTTTTCTCTTCCAGCAGCGGCAGCAGGGCGGCAAGGGTGGATTTGATGTCGCCCACCAGCGCCATATCGACCTTGCTGTGCGCGCCGATGCTGGCCGGGTTGATATCAATCTGAATGATTTTGGCGTCCGTCGGGTAGAACGCGCGATACGGGAACTGGGTGCCGAGCAGGATCAGCGTGTCGGCGTTCATCATGGTGTGGAAGCCGGAAGAAAAACCGATCAGTCCGGTCATGCCCACGTCGTACGGGTTATCGTATTCGACGTGCTCTTTGCCGCGCAGGGCGTGGACGATCGGCGCTTTCAGCTTACCGGCAAATTCCAGCAGCTCCTTGTGCGCGCCCGCGCAGCCGCTGCCGCACATCAGGGCGATATTGCTGGCGTAACGCAGCAGTTGCGCCAGCTTTTTCAGCTCCTCCTCGGCTGGCGTCACCACCGGCTGCGGCGCGTGATACCAGTGGGTGCTGGCCCCTTCCGGCGCGGCCTTGAGGGCTACATCGCCCGGAATAACGACCACCGAAACGCCGCGATTCAGCACGGCCTTGCGCATGGCGATCGCCAGAACCTGCGGGATCTGCTCCGGGGATGAAACCAGTTCGCAATAGTGGCTGCATTCACGGAACAGCTCCTGCGGATGCGTCTCCTGAAAATAACCGCTGCCGATTTCGGACGAGGGGATGTGGGCGGCAATCGCCAGCACCGGCACGTGATTGCGGTGGCAGTCGAAGAGGCCGTTGATCAGGTGCAGGTTACCTGGACCGCAGGATCCGGCGCAGACGGCCAGTTCACCGGTAAGCTGCGCTTCAGCACCTGCGGCGAACGCGGCAACCTCTTCATGGCGGGTCGGCATCCATTCGATGGTCTTCATCTTGTTGAGGCTGTCGCTGAGTCCGTTCAGGGAATCGCCGGTGACGCCCCAGATACGTTTTACGCCAGCCTGTTCGAGCGTTTTCGCTATATATGCAGCCACGGTTTGTTTCATGGTTGTCCGTCTCCTTTTTGTGATAACGCTTACAAGCTTAGAAGAAAGTCTCCGTATTGCCCGTCAAATCCCCCCAATTAAAAGGTGCTTTTCACGCGCAATTATTCGGCATAATCTGGTGATACTTCAGTGAAAACAGGAATCATTTCAAATGGTTAAATCATTGTTAATTGCTGTTAATGAAAAGCTATCGTGCGACGATCTTGGCAAACTCTTGTTACGACTTGCCGTCGGCGGGCTGATGCTCTTTCACGGTTTGCATAAGCTGTTTGGTGGGGTGGGCTTTATCAGCGGCATGCTGGTGGAGAAAGGGCTGCCGGGGTTTATTGCCTACGGCGTGTTGATTGGCGAAGTGGTGGCACCGATCCTGATTATTGTCGGGCTCTTTACGCGCCCGGCCGCGCTGGTGCTGGCGTTTACGATGATCGTGGCATGGCTGATGGTGGGAATGGGGGAAACGCTCGCCCTTGATAAGGTTGGCGCATGGGCGATTGAAAGCCTGGTGTACTTCTTTATCGGCTCGCTGGCGGTGGCGTTTTTAGGCGCAGGGCGGTTTGCGCTGGGGAAAGCGCCTGCGTGGCGGTAGGGCGGTAGTAGGCCGGGTAAACGCAGTGCCACCCGGCAAAAAAGCCCGGTGGCGCTGACGCTTACCGGGCCTACGATCGAAAGCATAACCTTTATGCGAGGACGAGATCACCCTGTGGATGGCAAGAGCAAGCCAGCACGTAACCCTCGGCAATTTCCGCGTCGGACAGCGTCATGGTGCTGGTCACGGTGTACTCCCCGGAAACCACCTTCGTTTTACAGCAGCCGCACACCCCGGCGCGGCAGGCCGCCGTCACCGGCACGTGGTTGCTTTCCAGCGCCTCCAGCAGCGTGGTCCCCACGCGGCCAAAGAAGGTCTGCGCAGGCTGCAGTTTGGTGAACTGAATCCCGCTGGTTGCTGCTTCCGCCACCGGCGTGAAGAACTGCTCTTTGAAGAAGCGGGTCACGCCGAGCGCTTTCACATCTTCTTCCACGATAGCCATGTACGGCGCCGGGCCGCAGGTCATCACGGTGCGGTTCGCGATATCCGGCACGCTTTGCAGCAGCTCGCGGCTCAGGCGACCGGGCACAAAACCGTGCGTCGCGTTGTGCTCAGCCACCAGCGTCACCGGATAATCACGCCACTCCTCGGCAAAAATCACATCCTCCGGAGAGCGCACGCTGAAGATCACCTGCACGTCGGCCTGCGGGCGGTGTTTGGCCAGCCAGCGGCGCATTGACATAATCGGCGTTACGCCACAGCCCGCCGCCAGCAGCAGGAATTTCTCTTCCGCTTTGTCGTCACAGGTGAATTCACCCTGCGCATCGGACAGCCAGATATAATCCCCGCGCTTCACGTCCCGGGTCAGCCATTCTGAACCGGCTCCGCCTTCAATGCGACGGACGGTAAGCGTGATGTACTCGCTCACGCCCGGCGTGGAAGAAAGGGTGTAGGCGCGCAGGGTGTCTGCCGAATGGCGAACGCTAACCAGCGCATACTGACCCGCACGGTACGGGTAGTAGTCGTGGCACAGCAGCGACAGCGTCCACACATCCGGCGTCTCCTGATGGATGTGATGAACCTGCATGCGCCACGGGCAGTGTGAGGTTGGCATGGTCATGAGTTACTCCTTACGCGCTCAGCAGTTGCTTCATATCGTCTTCAACGTTGGTCACGGAGCGCAGACCGAATTTTTCATTGAGCACCGCCAGCAGGTCCGGCGTCAGGAAGCCTGGCGCGGTCGGGCCAGTCACGATGTTAGTCACGCCCAGAGAGAGCAGGGTCAGCAGGATGACAATCGCTTTCTGCTCAAACCACGAGAGCACCAGCGACAGCGGCAGGTCGTTCACGCCGCAGCCCAGTTTCTCTGCCAGGGTAACGGCCAGAATGATGGCCGAATAAGCATCGTTACACTGGCCCGCATCGATCAGGCGCGGCAGACCTTCGATGTCGCCGAAGTCCAGCTTGTTGAAACGGTATTTGCCGCACGCCAGGGTCAGGATCAGGCAGTCTTCCGGCACGCGGGTGGCGAAATCGGTGAAGTAGTTACGCTCGCCTCGCGCGCCGTCGCAGCCGCCGACGAGGAAGATGTGGCGCAGCTTTTCACGGCTGACGAGGTCAATCAGCGAATCGGCGGCACCGAGCAGGGTTTCACGACCGAAGCCGACGGTGATCAGATGCGGGATCTCACTGTACGGGAAGCCTGCCATCTGCTGCGCCTGGGCGATAACCGGACCGAAATCGTCACCTTCAAGATGACTCACGCCCGGCCAGCCGACGATGCTGCGGGTCCAGATGCGGTCGTCATACGCGCCCACGGTCGGGTCGATGATGCAGTTAGAGGTCATCACGATAGGGCCAGGGAAGCGGGCAAATTCCACCTGCTGGTTCTGCCAGCCGCTGCCGTAGTTACCGATCAGGTGCTTAAACTTACGCAGCTCCGGATAGCCGTGCGCCGGCAGCATTTCACCGTGGGTATAGACGTTAACGCCGGTGCCTTCGGTCTGCTTCAGCAGGTTGTAGAGATCTTTCAGGTCATGACCGGAGATCAGGATACATTTACCCTCGGTCGCTTTGACGTTGACCTGCGTTGGGGTCGGATGGCCGTAGGTGCTGGTTTCACCGGCGTCCAGAATGCTCATCACCCTGAAGTTCATCTGCCCGATTTCCATCGAGCATGCCAGCAGCGCGTTCATATCGGCAGGCCAGGTGCCCAGCCACGCCATGATTTTATGGTATTGCGCGTAAATGTCGTTGTCGTATTGACCGAGCACGTGCGCGTGCTCCATATAGGCTGCCGCGCCTTTCAGGCCGTACAGGCACAGCAGGCGAAGGCCGAGAATGTTCTCGCCAATCGCCGCTTTGTCTTTATTCGGCGTGAATTCTGCCGCCTGACGCTGCAGCTCGCCCAGATCGTCACTCACCAGCTGAAGGTCTGACATCGGGTTTTCCACGCGGGCGCTGGCGTCCGCCTTCAGACACTGCGCCTTCAGCGCTTCACGCAGGGCAATGGCTTCGCGGGCATAGCCAACAATGCGCGGAGAGTCGAAGTTAACGTTGGTTAGCGTGGAGAAGAAGGCGCGCGGGGCGAAGCTGTCGACGTAGTGGTCGATGATGCCATATTCGCGGGCTTTAAACGCCCATGCGGAAAGGCCTTGCAGGGCCGCAATCAGCAGGTCCTGAAGGTCAGATGTTTCTGCGGTTTTGCCGCACATACCCTGTGCGTAAGAGCAGCCATTGCCTGCCGGGGTACGGATGGTTTGTTCACATTGCACACAAAACATAATCACACCTGTTAAAGTTATATTTAATATACATGTTTAAGGTTATGCCTGTGCCAGAACGGTGAAAAGGGCTTTTTGCTACAAAATAGAGGGAGATTGATTTAGCGCAATTTTGGCGGCAGGAACCCTACCGCCAAAGAAGTATCAGGCCGAGAAGACGGCCATCAGAACCGGAACCAGCAGGCTTAAAATAAAGCCGTGAACGATGGCGGCGGGCACCATCTCCAGCCCGCCAGAGCGTTGTAACACTGGCAGGGTAAAGTCCATCGACGTCGCGCCGCACAGGCCCAGCGCGGTAGAGCGGCTGCGGCGAACCAGTCCCGGGATCAGCATTATGGCGATCAGTTCACGCGCCAGATCGTTAAAGAAGGCGGCGCTGCCGATCACCGGACCGAATGATTCGGTCAGCAAAATACCGGAGAGGGAATACCAGCCAAAACCTGACGCCATCGCGAGGCCGGTTTTCAGCGGCAGGTCGAGAATAAAAGCGTTAATCACGCCCGCCACCATGGAGCTGGCGATAACAATGACCGCGACCATCATTCCCCGACGGTTCAGAACAATTTGCTTCAGCGTCATGCCATTATTTCGCAGCTGGATACCGATCAGGAACAGCAGGAAGATCAGCGTATATTCACTGGCCTCTGTTGCGTGCTGTAAAAACGCCCAGCCGGTCAGCCCAAGCAGAAAACCGAGCACCACGACGCCGCACAGTTTTAATGATTCCAGCGCCATCGCAATTCGGGAAGGCAGCTTTTCCTGATGATGATGGTTTTTCCACGGAACGGTGCGCTCAAGCCAGAATAATGCGGCGATATTACACAGCAAAATAACCACCACGGTGACCACAGAATAATGCAGGATGGAAAGCAGATTCGTCGCCAGATTATCCAGGAAGGCCAGGCTTATCCCCATAAAGAAAAGAATGACGTAAACAATCCAGCTGAGAAAACGGTTGATGAGCCGTAATGCGGATTCTCTGTGCAGCGGAATAAGGTAGCCCAAAATCAGGGGCAGCAGAATAATGAGGAGTCCTGAAAACATGAACAGCCGGTCCTTTTGAGTATCTGTTGAGCGCCAGAGACACTACCCAATAAAGGCTGTCAGGTAAAGGAGCAATAAAAAAGCCGGGTGGCGGCTGCGCCTTACCCGGCCTACAAGTGCACTCTCACGTAGGTCGGGTAAGCGTTAGCGCCGCCCGACACGCGCGCAATTAATCGCGTTTTTCCAGCAGGGTGCGGTACAGCACGCCACCCAGAATACCGCCAATAATCGGCATGACCCAGAACAGCCACAGCTGCTCAAGCGCCCAGCCGCCCTGGAAGATGGCGACGGCGGTACTGCGTGCCGGGTTAACGGAGGTGTTGGTGACCGGAATCGAAATCAGGTGAATAAGGGTCAGCGCCAGACCAATCGCAATAGGGGCAAAGCCTGCTGGCGCGTGTTTGTCGGTTGCGCCGTGGATCACCAGCAGGAAGCCTGCGGTCAGCACAATTTCAATCACGATAGCAGACAGCATGGAATAACCGCCCGGAGAATGCTCGCCGAAGCCGTTAGAGGCGAAGCCGCTGGCCGCCGCGTCGAACCCGGCTTTACCGCTGGCAATCACGTACAGAACGCCCGCTGCGATAATACCGCCAACCACCTGGGCGACAATATAACCAATCACCTCTTTCGCCGGAAAACGACCGCCGGCCCATAAACCTAACGTTACTGCCGGGTTAAAATGACCGCCGGAAATATGCCCCACGGCAAAGGCCATGGTTAATACGGTCAAACCAAATGCCAGCGCGACGCCGACAAAACCG
Source organism: Enterobacter sp. ku-bf2 (assembly GCF_001742765.1). Classification (NCBI taxonomy): domain Bacteria; kingdom Pseudomonadati; phylum Pseudomonadota; class Gammaproteobacteria; order Enterobacterales; family Enterobacteriaceae; genus Enterobacter; species Enterobacter sp. ku-bf2. Next base: position 1,499,304 of record NZ_MDVW01000001.1, on the reverse strand, counting down.
ATACCTAATTCCGGGAATGCTGCTGCCAGAACGGCGCTACCGCAGCCACCAAATACCAGCCAGAATGTACCAAAGCATTCTGCAGCCAATTTTCTAAACATAACCACCTCAAATAATTTTCCGCACGCTTTCCCGCGCACGGGATATATCGCCATAAAGGGATGACGACTCAAAGAGTCCGTATTTTAAAAACCAACAACACCCCTTCGCCACTTAAATAAATTCGATTAATTTGATTTAAGGCAATGTGATGTCAATCCTTGTTCAAATCAGCGGTAAATAGAGCATAGACCAATTCTCGCCACGGTGAATGTTGTGCTGTCGTGACAGGGCGCCTCCCGCTATACTGCTGATAACTTAAAGGAAAAAGTGTTCATTGCGCGGGGGATTTATGCTTCTCGAACGTGTGGAAATTGTCGGGTTTCGCGGTATTAACCGCCTGTCGCTGCAGCTGGAACAGAACAACGTCCTGATCGGCGAGAACGCGTGGGGTAAGTCCAGCCTGCTGGATGCGCTGACGTTACTGCTTTCGCCCGAAGACGATCTGTATCACTTCGTTCGCGACGATTTCTGGTTCCCGCCCGGCGACGTGACGGGGCGCGAGAAGCATCTGCATATCATCCTGACGTTCCGCGAATCCGAGCCCGGACGGCATCGGGTGCGTCGCTTCCGCCCGCTGTCACCCTGCTGGGTGCCGTGCGATGACGGCTTCCACCGGATTTTCTATCGGCTGGAGGGTGAAATGGCGGAAAACGAGGGCGTGTTGACCCTGCGTGATTTTCTTGATGAGAAAGCCAGTCCGATCCCGCTGGACAATATCGACGATCTGGCCCGCCACCTGATCCGCCTGACGCCGGTGTTGCGCCTGCGCGACGCGCGTTTTATGCGGCGCATACGTAACGGTACCGTCCCGAATATGCCGGAAGTGGAAGTTACCGCCCGCGAGCTGGATTTTCTGGCAAGAGAGCTGGTGTCGCGTCCGCAAAATCTGACCGATGGTCAAATTCGTCAGGGGCTGTCTGCCATGGTACAGCTTCTGGAGCACTATTTTTCCGAGCAGGGGACGTCGGAGTCGCGCCATCGCCTGATGCGCCGCCGCTCTCATGACGAGCAGCGCAGCTGGCGTTACCTCGATATCATTAACCGGATGATCGACCGGCCCGGCGGTCGTACCCATCGGGTGATTTTGCTGGGGCTGTTTTCAACGCTTCTGCAGGCCAAAGGCACCGTTCGTCTTGACCGGGACGCCCGGCCGCTGCTGCTGGTGGAAGACCCGGAAACGCGCCTGCATCCCATCATGCTCTCCGTGGCATGGCATCTGCTGAACCTGCTGCCGCTCCAGCGCATTACGACCACCAATTCCGGTGAATTATTATCGCTGACGCCGGTAGAGCACGTCTGTCGTCTGGTGCGTGAATCTTCCCGCGTCTCCGCCTACCGCTTAGGGCCTGGAGGATTGAACGCGGAAGACGGGCGGCGCATCGCGTTTCATATTCGCTTTAACCGCGCGTCGTCGCTCTTTGCCCGCTGCTGGCTGCTGGTGGAAGGCGAGACGGAAACCTGGGTCATCAACGAACTGGCGCGCCAGTGCGGCCACCATTTTGATGCGGAGGGCATTAAGGTGATTGAATTCGCCCAGTCGGGATTAAAGCCGCTGATAAAATTTGCCCGCCGGATGGGGATCGAGTGGCACGTTCTGGTCGACGGTGATGAGGCGGGCAAAAAATATGCCTCGACCGTACGTAGCCTGCTGAATAACGAGCGAGAAGAAGAGCGCGACCATTTAACCATGCTGCCCGCCATGGACATGGAGCACTTTATGTATCGTCAGGGGTTCGACGACGTATTCCACCGAATTGCCATGGTGCCGGTCGATGTCCCGATGAACATGCGGCGCGTGATCGCCAAAGCTATTCATCGTTCTTCAAAACCGGATTTAGCCATTGAAGTGGCGACGGAAGCGGGGAGGCGGGGCGTGGAGGCGGTGCCGACCCTGCTGCGGAAGATGTTCTCCCGCGTGCTGTGGCTGGCACGCGGGAGAGCGGATTAACGTTGTGTCGCCTGGTTCACCTGCTGAATCAGGCTATCCAGCAGCGCGTAGCGGCGGCGATATTCGGAACGCTTTTTGCTCGCGATCTCTTCCATCGGTTTGCGCGGCATGACGAGGGGCAGCATAAAGTTGCCGCTATCCTGCTTTTCACCGCCGATGGAGATCCAGAAACTGTCGTAATCGGCCAACAGTTTCCCCTCTTTTTTCTTGCGGTAGCGCCAGCTGCGATAAATATGGGTGTCGTTACTGACGGCGACAATCTGTTCTACCGGGAAGGCGGTGCCGAGCGTCATGGCGGCTTCGACCAGCAGACGTTTCGGGAACAGACCATGGCAGGCCTTCGTCGCGCCCTGGATCAGCTCATGGGGAACGTGGGCTTTTGCGCCCTGCAGGCCGCCGATAAACAGCGTCGATTTTCCCTCAAACTGGCACAGGGTGAAGGTCATCTCGGCCAGCACCGTATTCTGATGGTCGCAGAAGGCGAGGGTGGCTTCCCCTTCTTTATCCAGAAACGCATCGGCGCACAGGCGGACGGTAAATTGCTCTTCATCTTTACCGGTTAAGGTGAGCAGCGTGAAGCCCTTTTTCGACAGATAGCCCGAGAGCAGCGATGCCGGCATATGGCGGCTCATCGTTTGATAGTGCCAGTTAAGGGACTCAAGGGCCTGCTGGCGATTCATATTCACCGTCAGCCAGGGGCGATGCAGACGGCACGGCAGTCCTGGCTGTACCTGCAGCATTTGCATCAGGCTCGGCTGTTTTGCAAGGCTCGTCAACAGGCGAGCGGTACTTACAGGCGTCGCCAGCGAACGTAGCATGAATTTACGTCGATAGGCGGGGTTTTGCCACGCCAGCCCTGGCGTGAGCTTACCGGAAGCCAGATGACTGAAGAGCTGCCAACCCGATGCAGGCTGTGGCAGGTTTGAAAAAGGTGTATCGACGATGGAAGACATGTTAGATCCTGCTTCTTGATGAAGATTTCTATTTCAGCAGGCGAACGTTCAACGTCTCGTAAACAAATTGTGACGATTTCGGAGAACAGGGGTTTCGTTGAGGAGTCGTTTAGATAGAATCAGCATTTATCATTGCCAGAACATTTATTTGGAATATTTATGAACCTCAAGGGAAAACGCAGAACGCTGTTTCTGCTGCTGGCGGTCGTGGTGTTAGCCGGTGGATACTGGCTATGGCAGGTGCTGAATGCGCCGGTGCCGCAGTATCAGACGCTGATTGTTCGCCCGGGCGAACTGCAGCAAAACGTCCTCGCGACGGGTAAGCTTGATGCCCTGCGCAAGGTTGACGTCGGCGCGCAGGTCAGCGGTCAGCTGAAAACGCTGTCGGTTGAGATTGGCGATAAGGTGAAAAAAGGCCAGCTGCTCGGCGTGATCGATCCTGAACAGGCTGAGAACCAGATCCGCGAGGTGGAAGCCACGCTGATGGAGCTGCGCGCGCAGCGTGCGCAGGCGCAGGCAGAGCGTAACCTGGCCCAGGTGACGCTGACCCGTCAGCAGGCGCTGGCCAAAACCCAGGCGATCTCGAAGCAGGATTTAGACACGGCCACCACGGAACTGGCGGTGAAGCAGGCGCAGATTGGCACGATTGACGCGCAAATCAAACGCAACCAGGCCTCGCTGGATACGGCGAAAACCAACCTCGACTACACCCAGATCGTGGCGCCGATGGCCGGTGAAGTCACTCAGATCACTACGCTGCAGGGGCAGACGGTGATTGCCGCGCAGCAGGCGCCAAACATTCTGACGCTGGCGGACATGAGCACCATGCTGGTCAAAGCCCAGGTCTCCGAGGCGGATGTGATCCATCTGAAGCCGGGGCAGAACGCCTGGTTTACGGTGCTGGGCGACCCGCAGACGCGCTACGAAGGCGTGCTGAAGGACATTCTGCCGACGCCGGAAAAAGTGAACGACGCCATCTTCTACTATGCCCGTTTTGAAGTGCCGAACCCGAAGGGCGTGCTGCGTCTCGACATGACCGCGCAGGTGCATATCCAGCTGACCGGTCTGAAGAACGTGCTGACCATTCCGCTCTCTGCGCTGGGTGAACCCGCCGGGGAGAGCCGCTATAAAGTGAAAGTGCTGCGCAACGGCGAAACGCGCGAGCGCGAAGTGGTGATTGGTGCGCGCAACGACACCGACGTGGTGGTGGTGAAAGGGCTGGAAGAGGGCGAGGAGGTTGTTGTCAGTGAAAGCCTGCCCGGAGCCGCGAAATGACGGCATTGCTTGAGCTGAAGGACATTCGCCGCAGCTATCCGTCGGGCGATGGGCCGGTGGAGGTGCTAAAAGGCATCTCCCTTCGGGTAGAAGCGGGCGAGATGGTGGCGATTGTCGGGGCATCGGGTTCCGGTAAATCGACGCTGATGAACATTCTCGGCTGTCTGGATAAGCCGACCAGCGGGACCTATCGCGTGGCTGGAACGGATATCTCCACGCTGGATGGCGACGCGCTGGCGAAGCTGCGTCGGGAGCACTTCGGCTTTATCTTCCAGCGTTACCATCTGCTTTCTCACCTCAATGCCGCGCAGAACGTGGAAGTTCCGGCGGTCTATGCGGGCGTCGAGCGGAAAAAACGGCTCGAACGCGCGCAGATGCTGCTGACGCGTCTGGGGCTGGCGGAGCGGGTGGAGTACCAGCCTTCGCAGCTGTCCGGCGGCCAGCAGCAGCGCGTGAGTATTGCCCGCGCCCTGATGAACGGCGGGCAGGTGATCCTCGCGGATGAGCCAACCGGGGCCCTCGACAGCCATTCCGGCGAAGAGGTGATGGCGATCCTGCACCAGCTGCGCGATCAGGGGCACACCGTCATCATCGTGACCCACGATCCGCAGGTGGCGGCGCAGGCGGAACGGATCATTGAGATCCACGACGGCGAGCTGGTCAGCAACCCGCCGCCGCGTGAGTCCAGAGCTGCGGCGCCGAAAGAAGTGCTTCCGGCATCAACCGGCTGGGGACAATTTTCCAGCGGCTTTCGTGAAGCGCTGACCATGGCCTGGCTGGCGATGGCGGCCAATAAAATGCGTACCCTGCTGACCATGCTCGGCATCATCATCGGTATTGCCTCGGTGGTGTCGATTGTGGTGGTGGGCGACGCGGCCAAGCAACTGGTGCTGGCCGATATCCGCGCAATCGGCACCAATACAATTGACGTCTATCCCGGCAAAGACTTCGGGGACGACGAGCCGCAGTATCAGCAGGCGCTGAAATACGACGATCTGGCGGCCATTCAGAAGCAGCCGTGGGTCAACTCCGCCACGCCTGCGGTGTCGCAGAATCTGCGCCTGCGGGTGGGCAATGTTGACGTGGCTGCCAGCGCGAACGGCGTCAGCGGGGATTATTTCAACGTCTACGGCATGACCTTCAGCGAAGGTGCCACCTTCAACGCCGAGCAACTGGCGGGCAGGGCGCAGGTGGTGGTGCTGGACGCGAATTCGCGCAGACAGCTCTTCCCCAATAAAGCCAACGTGGTGGGCGAAGTGATCCTGGTCGGCAACATGCCTGCCACGGTCATCGGCGTGGCGGAAGAGAAACAGTCGATGTTTGGCAGCAGCAAGATCCTGCGCGTCTGGCTGCCCTATACCACCATCTCCGGGCGGATTATGGGGCAGTCCTGGCTCAACTCCATCACCGTGCGCGTGAAGGAGGGCTACGACAGCGCGCTGGCCGAACAGCAGCTTGAGCGGCTGTTAACCCTGCGCCACGGGAAGAAGGATTTCTTCACCTGGAATATGGACGGCCTCTTGAAAACGGCGGAAAAGACCACACGTACTCTTCAGCTGTTCCTCACGCTGGTGGCGGTGATTTCGCTGGTCGTCGGCGGTATCGGGGTGATGAACATCATGCTGGTGTCGGTAACCGAGCGAACCCGGGAGATTGGCATCCGCATGGCGGTCGGGGCCAGAGCCAGCGACGTGCTGCAGCAGTTTTTGATTGAAGCCGTGCTGGTGTGTCTGGTCGGCGGTGCGATGGGGATTGCGCTCTCGATGATGATCGCCTTCGCGCTCCAGCTCTTTTTACCCGGCTGGGAGATTGGCTTCTCGCCGGTGGCCATTATTACCGCATTCTTGTGTTCAACCTTTACCGGCATTTTGTTTGGCTGGTTGCCCGCCCGCAACGCGGCGCGGCTGGATCCGGTGGATGCGCTGGCTCGGGAATAACCCGAAAATAAAAATGCCAGCCGATCGGGCTGGCATTTTGACTGCGGGATGTACACAATAAAACAGAGAGCTATGCAACCGTCTCTGCTTCAATGGGGACGATAAGGCTTGCATGATTGCCTTTTGGTCCCTGGTGTACATCGAACCGGACGGACTGCCCGGCTTTGAGCGTTCTGTAACCATCCATCTGAATGGTGGAATAGTGAGCGAAGATATCCTCGCCGCCGCCTTCGGGGCAGATGAAGCCAAACCCTTTGGCGTTGTTGAACCACTTAACAGTACCCATTTCCATGCTTCGACATCCTTCGTAAATCTTATAAGTTAAGATGGAATGAACCGGTGGTGGAGTGGGGGCTGTTCAAAACCTCGCCATCTCACGCTTGTACAATTTAGAGAAACGAAAGAAGTCGTCAAGCGTTTGGCGCTGGAGATGGGACAATAATCAACCAAAGTTTGAAGCAGTTAACGCTATTGCAACAGTTTGTGACAGACATCGCGGATGACAGTAATAGATGATTGTTATCTAACATCTGAGGTAGATTCAAAGTGGTTATGCAAAATGGGTAAGACCAACGACTGGCTGGATTTTGACCAGCTGGCGGAAGACAAAGTGCGTGACGCGCTAAAACCGCCATCTATGTATAAAGTTATGTTAATGAACGATGATTACACGCCGATGGAATTTGTTATTGACGTGCTACAAAAGTTCTTTTCTTATGATGTAGAACGTGCAACGCAACTGATGCTTACCGTTCATTATCGTGGCAAAGCTATCTGCGGCATCTTCACTGCCGAAGTGGCGGAAACCAAAGTGGCGATGGTGAACGACTATGCGAGGGAGAACGAGCATCCGTTGCTGTGTACGCTGGAAAAGGCCTGATAAGGCATAAAATTGGGGGAGGTGCCTATGCTCAATCAAGAACTGGAACTCAGTTTAAACATGGCTTTCGCCAGAGCGCGTGAGCACCGACATGAGTTTATGACCGTCGAGCATTTACTGCTCGCACTGCTTAGCAACCCATCTGCCCGCGAAGCGCTGGAAGCCTGCTCCGTGGATCTGGTGGCGCTACGTCAGGAACTCGAAGCCTTCATCGAACAAACCACACCGGTGCTGCCAGCCAGTGAAGAGGAGCGCGACACGCAGCCGACGCTCAGCTTCCAGCGTGTGCTGCAGCGCGCGGTATTCCACGTCCAGTCTTCCGGACGTAGCGAAGTGACTGGCGCAAACGTCTTAGTCGCCATCTTCAGCGAGCAGGAGTCACAGGCTGCCTATCTGCTGCGCAAACACGAAGTCAGCCGCCTCGATGTGGTTAACTTTATCTCTCACGGAACGCGCAAAGACGAGCCTAACCAGGCCTCGGATTCCAGCAATCAGGTCAATAACAATGAAGAGCAAGCAGGCGGGGAGGATCGTATGGAAAACTTCACCACCAACCTTAATCAGCTTGCTCGCGTTGGCGGTATCGACCCGCTGATTGGTCGCGATAAAGAGCTGGAGCGCGCGATTCAGGTGCTGTGCCGTCGCCGCAAGAACAACCCGCTGCTGGTGGGGGAATCTGGCGTGGGTAAAACCGCGATTGCCGAAGGGCTTGCCTGGCGCATTGTGCAGGGCGACGTGCCGGAAGTGATTGCCGACTGCACCATCTACTCGCTGGATATCGGCTCGCTGCTGGCGGGCACGAAATACCGCGGTGATTTTGAAAAACGCTTCAAGGCACTGTTAAAACAGCTGGAGCAGGACACCAACAGCATCCTGTTTATCGATGAGATCCACACCATCATCGGCGCGGGTGCGGCCTCCGGTGGCCAGGTGGATGCGGCTAACCTGATCAAACCGCTGCTCTCCAGCGGCAAGATCCGCGTGATTGGCTCCACCACCTACCAGGAGTTCAGTAACATCTTTGAGAAAGACCGTGCGCTGGCGCGCCGCTTCCAGAAAATCGACGTGACCGAACCGTCCGTCGAGGAAACGGTGCAGATCATCAACGGACTGAAGCCGAAGTACGAAGCGCACCACGACGTGCGTTACACCGCGAAAGCGGTACGTGCGGCGGTGGAGCTGGCGGTGAAATACATCAACGACCGTCATCTGCCGGATAAGGCGATTGACGTGATTGATGAGGCAGGGGCGCGTGCGCGCCTGATGCCGGCCAGCAAGCGTAAGAAAACCGTTAACGTGGCGGATATTGAGTCCGTGGTGGCCCGCATCGCGCGTATCCCTGAGAAAAGCGTCTCTCAGAGCGACCGCGACACGCTGCGCACCCTCGGCAATCGCCTGAAAATGCTGGTCTTTGGTCAGGATAAAGCCATTGAGGCCTTAACCGAAGCCATTAAGATGGCCCGTGCCGGGCTGGGGCATGAGCACAAGCCTGTCGGTTCCTTCCTGTTTGCCGGCCCAACCGGCGTGGGGAAAACCGAGGTAACGGTTCAGCTCTCCAAAGCGCTGGGCATTGAGCTGCTGCGCTTTGATATGTCCGAGTATATGGAGCGTCACACCGTCAGCCGTTTGATTGGTGCGCCTCCGGGATACGTGGGCTTTGACCAGGGCGGCCTGCTCACCGACGCGGTGATCAAGCATCCGCACGCGGTACTGCTGCTCGATGAAATCGAGAAAGCGCACCCGGACGTGTTCAACATACTGCTGCAGGTGATGGACAACGGGACGCTGACCGACAACAATGGGCGCAAGGCGGACTTCCGTAATGTGGTGCTGGTGATGACCACCAACGCCGGGGTACGTGAAACCGAGCGTAAATCTATCGGCCTGATCCACCAGGATAACAGCACCGATGCGATGGAGGAGATCAAGAAGATCTTCACGCCGGAGTTCCGTAACCGTCTGGACAACATTATCTGGTTCGATCACCTGTCTACTGAGGTGATCCATCAGGTCGTGGACAAGTTCATTGTCGAGCTGCAGGTTCAGCTGGATCAGAAAGGCGTGTCGCTGGAAGTGAGCCAGGAGGCCCGCAACTGGCTGGCCGAGAAAGGCTACGACCGTGCGATGGGCGCCCGTCCGATGGCGCGTGTGATTCAGGACAACCTGAAGAAACCGCTGGCGAACGAGCTGCTGTTTGGCTCGCTGGTGGACGGCGGCCAGGTGACCGTGGCGCTGGACCAGGCGAAGAACGAACTGACGTACGATTTCCAGAGTGCGGCGAAGCACAAGCCGGAAGCGGCTCACTGAGTGAGTTGAACGTTAATGTTAAAAACCGGGCGAATGCCCGGTTTTTTTATGCCTGCTTTTCTCCCTCTCCCTGTGGGAGAGGGTTGGGGTGAGGGCAACAGACCGCAGAGGAATTTTGCGAGGCGCTTTCCAGTTTCTTTCGAAGTCAGTTGCTGGATAAATCCACAGTAATAAAATGGCGGCGCACCTGCAAAATCAGGTACTGGGATTGGCGTCCTGATTACACACGAGAAATGATGTTGATACGTCAACTATCATCAGGTTCGTTCACACTTTTGAAAGCTAGCGATATAATCCGCAGACTCAATTATGGTGGGCTGAACCGGGGCTTCTTTTGAAGCGCCGATTTTCCCGTGTGGGTCGGTACGCCAAACCGGTTCAGTCTGCCACCTGAGTTGGCGTTCGGGGGGAGATCTCATCATTTCACACGGAGTCATAACCAAATGGAACATAACAATTTTTCACAGCTCTACACCGAACTCTCCCTCAACCCCGATCTTCCAACCCTTGCCGAGCGCTGCAAACTGCTCACCGAAATCCTTCTCGACTGCAAATCACTCCCCCAAACGCAGCCCGTTTGCCGTTGCCTCGGAGCTTACCTGGAAGAGGTGAAATCCGGCCTCACAGAATCCATGCGTGATTTTCAGGTGGTGGAATTTGAGGACGAAGCGGAACAACCGCGACAAAAAGAGTGGTTGCTGGAAGATACCGAAACGAAATGTGACTACAGCCGGGCGTTAAACCATGTGCTGCTGGTGTCGCATTTTGACCGCGATATGTTGCCGCACCTCACGGGGCTTCTTCATGACATTGCGCATTCGATGGTCGCAGATGTCGTTGCGCCTCAAAGTGCAGAAACGGTAATTCACATTATTTCCTGAGTGCTATCCGAGGCGTCGGGAGGGCCTCTGACGCCATTGGTTTAAACCCTTTTTTCTGATGTTTACGTAACATATTGATTTATATGGTAATAATTTACGTCCAAGAAAAAGGGTTTTATGCGTAAAAGTTGATTATTTTGTTTGCTAACAATAAGATGGCGTTGTTTCCTTTCAGTTCACTGCCGTACAGGCAGCTTAGAAAGAACGGCCGCCGACCATGCTGACCGGCTGGCCGTTCACTGCCGTACAGGCAGCTTAGAAATGGGTGCAGCCGCCGAAACCAGCGTATCAAGCGTTCACTGCCGTACAGGCAGCTTAGAAAGGTGCCGCTACGTTCGCGAGCTCTGTTGCGCTGGTTCACTGCCGTACAGGCAGCTTAGAAATTAAACCCTGATGCGCTTGCCACCGGCCAACTGTTCACTGCCGTACAGGCAGCTTAGAAACCGCCGCATCCGGCTGTCTTCGTTTTGGGTTAAGTTCACTGCCGTACAGGCAGCTTAGAAATTAACAGGTTTCGACCTAGCCCCGACTAATCATGTTCACTGCCGTACAGGCAGCTTAGAAAGTAGCCACGGAGCGACGGAGCTGGAGCGTAATGTTCACTGCCGTACAGGCAGCTTAGAAATTGTAGCCCATCTTGCGCTTAATCTGATCGCTGTTCACTGCCGTACAGGCAGCTTAGAAACTGATGCTGCCTCGAATAAAGCGGCATCATTATGTTCACTGCCGTACAGGCAGCTTAGAAAACTGTAGCCAGCCGGATTGATGTTCACCGCCGGTTCACTGCCGTACAGGCAGCTTAGAAACTGGGATGATGAAAACGCCGCGGACGCTATCGGTTCACTGCCGTACAGGCAGCTTAGAAATGAAACAGCGTGAATATGCCCTCGTCCTCATACGTTCACTGCCGTACAGGCAGCTTAGAAAATTAAATTTGGGTCGGTATGTTCTGGCATTGAGTTCACTGCCGTACAGGCAGCTTAGAAAAGGCAGGTCACCGGCATGCGACAGAACAGCTTGTTCACTGCCGTACAGGCAGCTTAGAAACAATTCACTTTGAATCAACAATGTTTCATTTTGTTCACTGCCGTACAGGCAGCTTAGAAAGCACTCCACCAACCGCCGGAACTCCGGCAGCGGTTCACTGCCGTACAGGCAGCTTAGAAAGATTGTCATTATGTCCGAATCCGAGGATGTACGTTCACTGCCGTACAGGCAGCTTAGAAATTCACCCAAAGGCAACCAACACACAGGACGCTGTTCACTGCCGCACAGGCAGCACAACCAAAAACAACTCTCTAAAACATTCAGCTTACCTATTTAAAACTTAATACTATCAAACCCACATTCTTTATTTTTCACAATGAATAAAAAATTCATTCACGCACTAATTATATTCTAGCCAATATATTATCTGTAAAAATAATGCATTAAATTGAATGGTGATCTTCAGTTTTATTATCACGATAATTACTATTCATTTGATACCCGTCACATTTGTTTTCATCTTATCTCCGATAACATACCCGCATTCAACACCTTGAAATAAAAGCCGTTGCTATGCCTGCAAACAGCATTACCCCAACAGATTTAAAAACTATCCTGCATTCGAAACGCGCCAACATTTATTATCTGGAGAAATGTCGCATCCAGGTAAATGGTGGGCGTGTTGAATATGTCACCCAGGAAGGCAGGGAGTCGTTTTACTGGAATATTCCCATCGCGAATACCACGGCAGTGATGCTGGGAATGGGAACATCCGTTACGCAAATGGCAATGCGGGAGTTTGCCCGGGCTGGCGTGATGGTCGGTTTCTGTGGAACGGATGGCACGCCGCTTTATTCTGCGAACGAGGTGGACATTGACGTCTCATGGCTCAGCCCGCAAAGCGAATACCGCCCGACCGCATATTTACAAAACTGGGTCTCATTCTGGTTTGATGAAGAAAAACGTCTGCAGGCGGCAAAGCATTTTCAGTTTGTCCGTTTACAGCAAATTGAAAAACAGTGGGAGAGGCTGCGGATGCATCGGGTCACGTCTTTTCAGCCTGATAAGGTCGCGCTGGAGACTATTCTGGATCGGGCCAGAACGGGCATGGAAAACGCACAGGATCACACCTCACTGATGCTCCAGGAAGCGCAGCTTACAAAATCGCTCTACAAACTGACCAGTCAGACGGTGGGTTATGGCAGCTTTACCCGCGCCAAACGCGGTGGTGGGGCGGATGTGGCCAACCGTTTTCTCGATCAGGGTAACTATCTGGCCTACGGGCTGGCGGCCGTCGCGGCCTGGGTCACGGGCATTCCTCACGGTCTGGCAGTCATGCACGGTAAAACGCGGCGCGGCGGGCTGGTTTTTGATATTGCCGATCTAATCAAAGACGCCCTCATTATGCCGCAGGCGTTTATTGCGGCTATGGAGGGTGAGGATAGTCAACAGTTTCGTCAGCGCTGCATCAACGCGTTTCAACAGTCTGATGCGCTGGATGTGATGATCACCACCTTGCAGGACACCTCGCAATTACTGGCTGGCGTCGCAAAATGAATGTGCTGATTATCTCCCGGTGCACCAAACGCGCGCGCGAGCAAAGCTGTCAGATTATCGATCAGTTTGCTGAACGTACTGGGGATGCCGCGTGGCAGACGACGATAACGATGGAAGGCGTTAACACGCTGCGCAACCTGCTGCGTAAAACGGCACGCCGTAATACCGCTGTGGCCTGCCACTGGCTGAAAAAAAACGGTCAAAGCGAGCTGTTGTGGATAGTCGGGAATTTGCGTCGCTTTAACGCGCAAGGGCGCGTGCCTACGAATCGCACGACGATGCAAATTATCCGCAATGACGGGGAACACCGCTGGCAAAGTGCGGAAAGTATCGCCTTGCTGGCGGCTATCGCCGGGCTTTTTCATGATTTTGGCAAAGCGGGGATGTGCTTCCAGCAAACGCTTAAGGGGGAAAGCCAGCACGTTTGCCAGCCGTATCGACATGAGTGGATTTCGGTTCGTCTGTTCGAGGCGTTTGTGGGAGAGCAAACGGATGCGCAGTGGCTGGCATCGTTGACACAGCTTAAAGCCGCTGATGAAAAGTGCATGCTGAAAGTGTTGAAGATGGACAGGGTAGAGTGGAGCAATAGCCCGCTCGAAAAATTGCCCCCTGTCGCCAGGGTGGTGGCGTGGCTAATACTATCGCACCATCGTTTACCTCAACCGTACCCGGCAAAATCCTCGTTACTGTACAGCGAAGGCTGGCTTGAGCGGCAGCTAAATGCAGACTGGAACGCGCTTAATCATAAATCCAATGAAAAACATCAGTGGAAAGAGCGTGATTTTAAAAATGTCTGGAAATTCCCCCACGGCACACCGCTAAGAAGTCAAACCTGGCGCGAGAAGGCCCGCCAGATTGGTAAACGCATCCGGAACCTGCCCGCGCTACTTCAGGCGGGATCGCTGGATAATCTTTTTATCCTCCATCTCGCCCGCCTGTCGCTGATGCTGGCCGATCACGTTTACTCCTCGCAACCCGCTTATTCCGGATGGCAGGATAATGCCGTCCCGTGCTGGGCCAACAGCGACCGCCAGTCCGGACTGCTTAAGCAAAAACTTGATGAGCACAATGTCGGTGTCGCCCATCAGGCGCTGTTGATGGGACGTTCTCTTCCGGCGTTGCGCCGTTCATTGCCCGCCATCGCCCGGCATAAAACGTTTCGGGAGAGGGCGAAAGATCCGCGTTTTCACTGGCAAAACAAGGCGTGGGACGTGGCGTCTTCTCTGCGCGAGAAGAGTGCCGGGCAAGGCTTCTTCGGCCTCAATATGGCCTCGACCGGATGCGGTAAAACCTTTGCCAATGCCCGAATTATGTACGCTCTGGCGGATGAGCAGGAAGGGTGCCGTTTCAGCGTCGCGCTGGGGTTACGCACGCTGACGCTGCAGACGGGTCAGGCTCTGCAGTCGCGCCTGGGGCTGGATGACGACACGCTGGCCGTGGTGACCGGTGCTGCGGCAGTGAAGGAACTGTATCAGGGCAATGATGCTGAAGATACCAACAGCGCCAGCGACGAAACATTCTTCGCCAGCCACCATTACGTGCATTACGAAGGTGCCACCAGTAGCGGTATCGCGCAGCAGTGGCTGGCGAAAGAACCGATGCTCAATCGTCAGGTCAGTGCCCCGGTGCTGGTGACAACTATCGATCATCTGATGCCGGCAACGGAAGGCGTGCGCGGCGGCAGGCAGATCCCTGCCATGCTGCGCCTGCTGACCAGCGATCTGGTGCTTGATGAGCCTGACGATTTTGACGTTGATGATTTGCACGCCCTTTGTAGGCTGGTGAACTGGGCGGGAATGCTCGGCTCGCGCGTGCTGCTTTCCTCTGCAACATTACCCCCCGCCTTAACGGAAGCGCTGTTTGAAGCCTATCGGGAAGGGCGCAAAGCCTGGCAGACGGCGTCCGGCCAGTCGGACAGACTGACGAGTATCTGCTGCGCCTGGTTTGATGAGTATGGCGCGCAGTCGCAGGATGTGGCCGACGATGCTCAATTTCGTCAGGCACATGACGATTTTGTCAGGCAGCGGATTAAACGTCTGCCAGACCAACCCCGGCTTCGTCTGGGTAAGTTGGCCGCAGTAATACCGCAATCTTGCCGTAATGCCGATGTTGTCTCTGCGCTGGCACAGACGTTGCACCAGCAAATGATCGCGCTGCACGGCGATCATCGCAGCACGCACAAAAGCGGCAAAACCGTGTCGTTTGGTCTGGTGAGGATGGCCAATATCAATCCGCTGGTTGCCGTCGCGCAGGCGCTGATGGCATTACCATCCCCGGACAACCATCGTATTCATTATTGTGTGTACCACAGCCAGCACCCGCTGGCGGTGCGGGCGGCCATTGAAAAACGTCTCGACGCGGCGTTCACGCGACACGAACCGGAGCAGGTCTGGCAGTTGCCTGACGTTAAGCAGGCGCTGATGTCACCGGAACAACATCACCTCTTTGTCGTGCTGGGAACTTCTGTTCTGGAGGTCGGGCGCGATTTTGATGCCGACTGGGGGATTATTGAGCCGAGTTCAATGCGTTCGCTTATTCAGTTTGCGGGGCGTATTCAGCGCCATCGTCAGATCGTTCCTGACAACGAAAATCTGGTGATTCTGGAACGTAACGTTCGCGCGCTTCGCGGAGAAAAGATCGCTTACTGCCGACCCGGTTTTGAAACCGAGCATCATCTTCTGCCTCACCACGATCTCCGGGAACTGCTCAGCGAAGAGAGCTATCGCACGCTGAATGCGATCCCGCGCATCGTTGAAAATTTTCCCGGCAATGCACTGGCGGCGCTGGAGCATGCTCGCTTGCGCGCCGCGTTGTTGGGCGCAGAGCTGGGCACAGATGCAGTTGCCGCCTCGTGGTGGCGGCTGCCGCTGACGTGGAACGGCGAGCTTCAGAGACGTACACCGTTTCGCCGCTCGTCGCCGCAGGACACTTTCTTTTTGAGTATGGAAGAGGAAGGTGATCAACCTGAGTTTTGCCTGATGCAGGAAAACGGAGTGTTAAAGCCTGCGGGACGGTTTTGCGAGAAGACCTTATCGATGGCTCGTGGCGTAGAACCGTGGATGGCGATTGAGTATGGCGAGGTATTACAGGCGCTGGCCGAGGCAAGACAGATGGAGCTGGCCGCGGTATCGCGACGGTATGGCGAAATTACGTTAAGAGTCAGCAGGGAGGAGGAGACGGAACAATGGCTGTATCACCCGGTGTTGGGTGTGTTCAGGGAATATCGATAAAGAGCCAGGAGCGAGTATGTCAGTTGAAGCACTAAGCGCTTTCATCGCTGAGTACATTGCCGGACGACGGCAAACAAAGCTGGAAGCATTTGATAAAGAAGCCGCAAAGCGTAGCGCTGAAGAGAGCGCGACGATTGCGGCAGAACGGCGGGATCTGGAGCTTCGCTATGAACCGAAAGCCTGGCTGACGGATGCCGCGAAGCGAGCCGGACAAATTAACCTCGTGACGCATGCGGCGAAATTTACCCACGGGGATTCAAAAAGTAGCAGTATTTACAGCGAGGCAGTGGCGCAGGAAGGGTATCTCTGCACCGCTGCGTTGTCAGGTCTGGAACCGGATGCCGTGGGAAACGCTGCTGCGCTGGACGTTGCGAAATTGCTGCAAACACGGGTTAACGGTGGTGATTCTCTACTGGCGAGCCTGAAACGTGGTGATCACGCTGCGCTGGCCGCTTTTACCGATGAGGCGAACCAACGGCGTGAATGGATTGCGGGTTTTTCCCGTGCGTTAACGCCCGGCGAACCCGCTTCGCACAAGTTGGCTAAACAGGGGTATTTCCCGGTAGGTGAAAATTACCATCTGTTGAGCCCGTTATTTGCCACCTCGCTTGTTCACGCCATGCATCAGAAAATGATTGCCTTCCGTTTTGGCGACGATGTTAAAGCTATCTGGAAAGCACGCCGGGAAAAAACCTGGCATCCCACTCCGCTGACGCTTTTCCCGGATTCAGCGGAAATACACTTTGGTGGCACCAAACCGCAAAACATTTCCTATCTCAACAGCGTGCGCGGGGGGCGTAGCTGGCTGCTTTCCTGTCAGCCTCCGCAGTGGAAAAAAACAGAAAAGCCGCCGACGACGTTACGTTCTATTTTCACTTCAGGTGGTCAGTTTGATCGGCGTGCAAACAGCACTGTTCAATTGCTTGTGTCTTTATTGACCAGAACCGGTGATTACACCAACGTCCGTATTCGCGAAGCGCGTGATGAATACATTGATGCGCTTATCGATCTGCTCTTTGTGGTCGCATCGGAACTACAGCGTGATACGTGGCAAAACTGGACGCTCTCGTGCGAACGACTAGTCAGTCATCAACAACTCTGGCTCGATCCCTGGCGCACCAAAACCGATGAGGCTTTTCGTCTCGAGCGGGATAAAGACGACTGGCAGGTAAGCGTCGCGACAGATTTTGCCCTGTGGCTTAACGGGCGCCTGAGCAAGGCATTGAAGGATGTGGGGTATGTGGAACAGCGTGAATGGCAAACCCGTGAACGTTTACGCAGCAACTTACGTGAGATGGAAAAAATTATCCGGGAGGCGCTGAAATGAGTTCCTTGATCCTGCTTCGCCATATCAGCGTCGAAAACGCCAACGCAATTGCTGGCCTGACTTACGGTTTCCCCGCCATTACCCATTTCCTGGGATTTACCCATGTGCTGTCCCGCAGGTTGAAGGAAACGCACGGGCTGCGCATTGATGGCTGTGCTGTCGTCAGTCACGAACACCAGATCCACGCGCATACCTCTGGCCGCGATTATCAATTTGCCCTGACCCGCAACCCGCTCACACGGGAAGCGAAAACGGCCTCCTTTAATGAAGAGGGGCGCATGCACATGACGGTTTCACTGCTGCTGGAGTGTCACGGGGAAATTCCAAATGGCGAATACGGTCAGCGCGACCTTGTCGAGCATCTCAGACAGGTATGTCCGACGCTCCGACTGGCGGGGGGAATCATCGTCAATATCCAGGACATTTCGGTTATGGCGATGCCTGCCAGCGGTCAGGAGATGGGGCGATTAAAGTGGCAACTGATGCCGGGCTTTGCCTTGCGGGATCGCAGCAGCTGGCTGGGCGAGCATCATAAGACTCTGCTTGAACATAACCCGGATGCAACGCTTCTCGACGCCTGGCTGGATTTTGCCGCACTAAAAATACAGGCAAAAACGCCAGAGGATAGCAATATCCAGGAAGGCGAACCGGCCAACTGGCACGTTGTTCCTAAACCCCACCCCGGTTATCTGGTGCCGTTGATGACGGGCTATCAGCGCATCTCTGAACTCTACGCGCCGGGCATCGTTGCAAACGCACGCGATGCAGAAACGCCCTTTGCATTTACCGAAGCGGTGTATGGCGTGGGCGAGTGGTGCGGTCTGCACCGGATTCGGTCACTGGAAGAGATTTTCTGGCGTTATCGCACGACAGAAACAGGCTACTACTGTCAGGGCGCGGGCGCGCCGGTGACAACTGAACATCTTAATTAAAAAGGACTTATCTATGGCAAAGGCTCCAACTGCCGTTAAAACGGCATCCGTACTGGCATTTGAACGTAAGCTGGCAATCTCGGATGCGGTGATGTATTCCGGAAGCTGGGAGGGTAAGCAGTGGCAACCGATCCGCATCCAGGAAAAAGCGGTGCGTGGCACCATTTCTAACCGTCTGAAAAACGCGCTAACCAACGATCCGGCAAAACTGGATGCTGAGATCCAGAAAGCGAACCTGCAGCGTGTGGATGTGGCGGCGCTGCCTGCCGATGCAGATACCCTGAAGGTGAAATTTACCCTGCGCGTGCTGGGAAACCTGTCGACGCCTTCTGTCTGTAATGACCGCGCGTATCAGGATGAACTTCAGCAGGTTATCGATGGCTACATCAATGAACACGGTTTTGCCGAACTGGCGCGCCGTTACGCAACTAACCTGGCGAACGGCCGTTTTTTATGGCGCAACCGCGTCGGTGCTGAAAAAATCATCGTGAACGTGACGGGCAGTAAGTCGTGGACGTTTGATGCATACAATTATGCACTGCGAGATTTTACAGCCAGCGACGAGAGCCTAAACGCGCTGGCGAAGGAAATCGAAAAAGGACTTTGCGGTGAAGGTTTTGTGCTGTTGAACGTCGAAGCGCAGGTACTGCTCGGTGCCGGGCAGGAGATCTTCCCGTCGCAGGAACTGGTTCTGGACAGCAACAGCAGCAAGAGCCGTCTGTTGTATCAGGTAGACAGTGTTGCGGGCATGCATTCGCAGAAAATCGGGAATGCCATTCGAACTATCGATACCTGGCATCCTCAGGTAGATGCGCTGGGCGCTATCGCCATTGAGCCGTACGGCTCAGTCACCAGCCGCGGTGTGGCTTGTCGTCAACCGAAAGAGAAAATGGACTTCTACACCTTGCTGGATAACTGGGTGACGAAAGGACTGAAACCTGAGGTTGAGCAGCAGCATTACGTCATGGCCGTTCTGATCCGCGGTGGCGTTTTCGGTGAGAAGGGCGACTAAGGAGTGGCTATGGATCACTATCTTGAGATCCGCGTTCTGCCCGATCCGGAGTTCAGCGAGGAGATGCTGATGGCTGCGCTGGTGGCCAAACTGCACCGCGCGCTGGGACAACGAGGGCAGGGGGATATTGGGATCAGCTTCCCGGCATATGGCCTTAAGCCTGGGCCCGTATTACGCGTACACGGTCATCATCTGGCATTAAGCGATCTTGAAGCATTGTCCTGGCGAAAAGGATTAAGTGACTATTGCTTGTCCTCGGGAATACAGCCTGTACCTGCCGTCAATCAATGGCGCTGCGTGAGTCGCGTTCAGGTTAAAAGCAGCGCGCATCGGCTTATGCGGCGTTCAGTGAAAAAAGGATGGTTGACAGAGGAGGAGGCGCAACAACGTCTTCTGACGATGCAGGAGGCGAGGACGGATTTACCCTGGCTAAACTTGCGCAGCCTTTCTACGGGCCAGACGTTTAAGCTCTTTATTTGTCATGGAGAATTGCTCTCCTCGCCTGTCGCGGGGACGTTTACGACCTACGGTCTTAGCGCGACGGCGACGGTTCCCTGGTTCTGATATGCATCACCGCATCCGCGTTCAGGGTGCGGTTTTTTCTGTCAGGCGGGTATCAAAAACAAAGGGGAGTTGCTGAACTGAATTGAGTGCCGAGTGGAACGCCGGATGTAAGGGGTTAAGAATGGCATTGTTTTCATAAGGGATGATACAGGAAGGTAAGATGAGCGCGACGGCACTGTTAGCCTGCAACCAACCGGTTCCCAGATCCATTGTCGATACCGGCGCCGGATTTTCCTGCCAGTCCTCAGGGAGCCACGCTTTATCCAGGTAATCTATCTGGTCATCCGGGATATCAATGCTGAAAAGCTGGTACTGATTCAGTACGGTATCTTTTCTGACATGTACCAAAATCTCCAGCGAGGCCAGCGAGATGGAGGTGGAGACATACACAGCTGGATGGCCTTTATGATTCCACCGTCCGCCGTACTGATTTGCGCCACTTCCACTCCACGCTTCGCTGGCATAGCGACCTGTCACCAGACGATAAAAAATCATGCGAACACTCCGTGTTCCAGGCGGCCAATTAAATCGGTGACTTCCAGCGCACCGGTTTCCGTCGCTATTAAGTCGACGGGCGCCACGTTCCCCAGTCCGCGCACCGGTGCCTGCAACCAGGTCCATGCTTCTTCTTTACTGCCAAAATAGTCAACGGCAGCATCCAGCACCCGAACGAAACGGGCCACGCGTTCGCTCTCGTCGGGCGTTAACGTCCGTCCCGCGCTTTTGCGGCGGGCCACGTTACGTTCGTTGATACCCGTGACACGCAAAATGTCCGCTTTCGACATGGACGTCCACTCGTGGATGTTGTCGAGCACGCTGACGGGTAATCCCTGATTGAGAAATTCAATCAACCGCATACCTCGGTTGGCAGGTAAACCGGCGTAACGCCAAAGCGCGTTATCAGCAGGTTTCTGTGCGGGGATCCATGTTCTCATGTAACCTCCTGAGTAATGTCATTTGTCATAGACAAGTATAGTCATTTGTCAGAGGGAGTGGAATGGGCGTTTTTTGTGCGGGTGGTTAATGCGAAGAAAAGTGTTTTGACCCTAATTTTTAGCGGTTGTGCAATGGATTGATTTTAAATGATTATTTTTGGTGAGTGAAAAAGAGGGTGAGAGAAGGGTTTTTAGCTTTTTTTGTATGAAAATCATAAGGGTGTGGAGATATTATTTCAGTGCACTGCCGTACAGGCAGCTTAGAAAGTCTGCAATTCCATCCATCCCCAACAAGTCGCGTGCACTGCCGTACAGGCAGCTTAGAAAGACACAGGCCGACGTCGATGCGATGTTTAACTGTGCACTGCCGTACAGGCAGCTTAGAAACTGCAAAAACTTACAGGTTTTTGAAAAAATAAGTGCACTGCCGTACAGGCAGCTTAGAAAAGTCCGTCGCGGTAGTTCTGGTGAGTGACTGCGTGCACTGCCGTACAGGCAGCTTAGAAAGACAGTGCGAACGCCGAACAGGCAGCGAAAGAGTGCACTGCCGTACAGGCAGCTTAGAAAACAACCAGGCGGCCGGCTGGCTTGCGGCTTTTGTGCACTGCCGTACAGGCAGCTTAGAAAGTACCATCGATACCGAAGTTATCCGCCTCATCGTGCACTGCCGTACAGGCAGCTTAGAAAAGCAAGGAGGACTACATTGATAAGCTGAAAGTGTGCACTGCCGTACAGGCAGCTTAGAAATGCAGCTGCGACCAGCGAGGTTGAAATTCAACGTGCACTGCCGTACAGGCAGCTTAGAAACGCGCCGAAGATAAACGCCACGGCCCCCGAAGGTGCACTGCCGTACAGGCAGCTTAGAAATGGACGCGTCGAATATCAGAGAACGGCAGGACGTGCACTGCCGTACAGGCAGCTTAGAAATACCCGCTGGATCACCGTCTGATATGTTCACTGTGCACTGCCGTACAGGCAGCTTAGAAAGGAGTGCGCTGACGCTGACACGTCGTTTGAAGGTGCACTGCCGTACAGGCAGCTTAGAAAATCGTGGCGAAAAAGACAAAAAGGGAAATGATGTGCACTGCCGTACAGGCAGCTTAGAAAAGTAACGAGGCAGAACCTAACCAACCCGCACCGTGCACTGCCGTACAGGCAGCTTAGAAAAAGCTGACCAGTACGAAACGAACCTTCAGCATGTGCACTGCCGTACAGGCAGCTTAGAAAGGATACGAGCAACTTGCCGCGCAGATTCAGGGGGGCACTGCCGTACAGGCAGCTTAGAAATACGGGCCGCACATTTCGAATTTGAGCACATCGTGCACTGCCGTACAGGCAGCTTAGAAAGGATGAGGCCCAGCCGGTTTAACAAATGGAGGGTGCACTGCCGTACAGGCAGCTTAGAAAGGTGGTCGTAACCAGCAAGTACGACCGACAACGTGCACTGCCGTACAGGCAGCTTAGAAATAGCACATCTGTTCGTATTCGGTAACCCGCCCGTGCACTGCCGTACAGACAGATTAGAAAGGCAACAGCCAGCTCACGCGTAGGGAAAGAAGGTGCACTGCCGTACACGCAGTTTAGCAAAATAGAAAATAAGGTCTCCCTTTACTCTCTACACTGTCGAACAGACAGCCCTGAAGCTGGAACGAACGGCTAAATAATTGTTCAAATAATCAACTGCACCACAAAAAAATAAAGCCGGGGAAAACCCCGGCCTTATTTAATATTCATCTGCCATTACAGGCGAAAACAATTAGCGACTACGGAAGACAATGCGGCCTTTGCTCAGGTCGTACGGGGTCAGTTCAACAGTCACTTTGTCGCCCGTCAAAATGCGGATGTAGTTTTTGCGCATTTTACCGGAGATGTGCGCAGTTACCACGTGACCGTTTTCCAGCTCTACGCGAAACATGGTATTAGGCAACGTATCAAGTACGGTACCCTGCATTTCAATATTGTCTTCTTTGGCCATCTAATCCTCTGGGGTATCACTACCAAGTTTTGAACCGGCAAGATAATGCCGAAATTCATCAATTAAGTAAAGAATTGCGCGATTAAAACGCAGCAAAACAGTTTCGGCGCATTGCCCAAGCGTCACGGTACAACCGAACAGGAAGCGCATTCGTAAAGGGGAGACAACAGGATAAACGTCAGGACGTTATCTGAAGCGAGGGTCCCAAACGGCGGCGGGGCAACAGGCAGAAGCTACTCTGCGGCATAATTATAACACCCTCACAAAAAATATGCGGAAAACATTTAGGCATTGGGCATAAAGAGCGTTCTCGGTATCCAGAAGTCGCGGGGGAGCTTCTCCTGACGACTGGCATCCAGATGCTCGATGTACTGGCGTCTCGGGATCTCAACGGCGCCGAGAGAAGCCGTGTGCTCATTGAGCACCTGACAATCGATCAGGCGTCCACCGCGCTGGGCAAATGCCTGGCTGAAGACCAGCAGCGCCGTTTTCGAGGCATTCACCGCGCGGGAGAACATCGACTCGCCGCAAAACAGCGTCCCCTGTGCCACGCCATACATGCCGCCGACGAGTGCTCCACCGTCCCAAACCTCGATGGAGTGAGCGTAGCCAAGCTCATGAAGCTGGTGGTAGGCGGTAACGATATCGCGGGTTATCCATGTTCCCTCAAAGCGGTCTTCGGCACAGCCTTCAATGACCTGTCCAAAGGCGTGGTTGAGGGTGACGCGGTAGGGGGATTTCGCATGGAAACGCTTCATGCTGCGGCTCAGGTGAAACTGCTCTGGCCACAGCACGGCACGCGGATCGGGAGACCACCATAAAATGGGGTCGCCGGGAGAAAACCAGGGGAAGATACCGCGCTGGTACGCCATCAATAGCCGCGCAGGGCTGAGGTCACCGCCAAGGGCCAGCAGCCCATTGGGCTCACGCAGCGCCCCTTCCGGAGAAGGGAACGCGATATTATGACGAGAAAGCTGGACCAGGCGCATGACAGCAAAACTCCAGTACGCGAGTGAGGACGCTACAAATATAGTCTACAGACGCTGTTTAAACTGGTAGTAGCGACCCTGTTTCGCCAACAGCTCTGCGTGACTACCTTGCTCAATAATGTGTCCGTTGTCCATCACAATTATCCGATCAAAACTCGCCAGTCCGCGCAGGCGGTGCGTGACCATCAGGACGGTTTTACCGGTCATGACATTGGCCAGCAAATCAAGGATTTGGCTCTCGGTCGTGGCATCCAGCCCTTCGGTGGGCTCGTCAAGCAGCATCAGCGGCGCATCGTGCAGCAACGCGCGCGCAATGGCCAGACGGCGCAGTTCACCGCCGGAGAGTTGACGGCCACCTTCGCCCAGCCAGCTGTTCAATCCCTCGTCCTCAAGCAGCTTATGCAGACCGACCTGTTCCAGCATGGCGCGAAGCGCATCATCCGTGGCCTCTGGGGCTGCCAGCAGCAGGTTATCGCGCAGGGTGGCGCTAAACAGATGCACGCGCTGCGGAACGACGCTGACCGTTTTGCGCAGTGCCTGCTCGCTGAAATCAGTCAGCGACGTGTTATTAAAACGAATCTGGCCGCGCTGCGGATCCCAGGCACGGGTCAGCAGCTGAAGCAGCGTCGATTTACCGCAGCCGGTACGGCCGAGGATCGCAATCCGCTGACCGGCATTAACAGAAAGGGTAATACCGTCCAGCGCGTTCTGCGCCTGTTTGTCGTAGCTGAAGGTGACATCTTCAAGCGTCAGCGCAACCTGCCCAGGTACCACGGTCTGCCCGGCACTGAACGTGACTTCAGGTTTCTGCTCGGCAATCTGGGTGATGCGCAGGGCAGAAGCGATGACCTGCCCCAGATGCTGGAAGGCGCCCGTCACCGGGGCCAGCGCTTCAAACGCGGCCAGCGCACAGAAGACGAAAAGGGCAATAAGCGGACCCGGCTGTGTATTTCCCCCGATATCGCCGGATGCCAGCCACAGCATGGCTATCACCGCCACGCCGCCGATCAGCATCATCAGCGCCTGAGAGAAGGCCGTCAGTTCCGACTGGCGGCGCTGGGCTTCATGCCAGTTCAGCTCCGTACTTTCCATGCGGGCGCGGTAGCGCTTGCTGGCACCAAAAATGGTCAGCTCCGCCTGCCCCTGAAGCCAGGCGGTCAGCTGCTGACGGTAGTCCCCGCGCAGGCGCGTCAGGTTTTCCCCGGTGGATTTCCCGGCGCGGTAAAACAGCGGCGGCAGAATGATAAGCGTCAGCAGCATGATCCCACCCAGCGTCAGCGCAACGGGGACATCCAGAACAGACAGCCCCAGCGTGACCACCACAATCACCACAAACGCGCCCACGATCGGGGAAATCACCCGCAGGTAAAGGTGATCCAGCGTGTCGACATCCGCCACCACGCGGTTAAGCAACTCGCCCTGACGAAAACGCGCCAACCCGGCAGGGGAGAGGGGCAGCAGTTTGCTAAAGGTATAGATACGCAGGTGCTGCAGCACGCGGAAAGTGGCGTCGTGGCTGACCAGCCGTTCGAAATAGCGTCCGGCAGTACGGGTGATGGCGGTACCGCGAACCCCGGCAGCCGGAAGCATGTAGTTGAAGCTGTATAAACCGGCGAACCCCGCGACGGCCGAGGCCGACAGGAACCAGCCGGAAAGCGTGAGCAGGCCGATGCTGGCGAGCAGCGTGACAATAGCCAGCACAATACCCAGCGTCAGCATCCATTTGTGGCGTTTATAGAGCGCCAGGTAAGGTAGCAGAGCGCGCATCAGATATCCTCCTGACGGTTCGCCAGCAGGGTAGCAAATGGCCCCTGGGCGGCAACGAGAGAGGCGTAATCGCCTTGCTCAACAATACGGCCGTTTTCCATGACCCAGATCTGGTCCCAGTCGGCAATCCCTTCCAGCTGGTGGGTGACCATCAGGGTGGTTTGCTGCAGGGAGGCGGCGTTAAGCGCTTCCATGACGCGCTGCTCGCTGTGTGCGTCAAGGCTGGCTGCAGGCTCGTCCAGCAGCATCAGCTGGCATGGGTTGAGCAGCGCGCGGGCAACGGCCACACGCTGCGCCTGCCCGACCGACAGCCCGGCGGACTGGTCGCCGACAACGGTATCCACCCCTTGCGGCAGCAGCGGCAGAAACTCGCTGACCCAGGCGCGGTCGAGAACCGACTGCAGTTCATCTTCACGCGCGTCAGGGCGCGCCAGTAGCACGTTTTCACGCAGCGTAGATGCCGGGAGCTGGGGATTTTGGCCTACCCAGCTGAGCTGTTTACGCCAGGCGTCAGGGTCGAGATTGCGCAGTTCGGTTTTGTTGATCCGAAGTGAACCGGTGTAGGCCATAAAACCGGACAACGCGTTCAGCAGAGAACTTTTCCCGGAACCGCTGATGCCGACAAGGACCACGCGTTGTCCGGCAGGTAAGGTAAAGTTCAGCGGACCGGCGAGCACTTTGCCTTCGGGCGACAGAATGGAAAAGTCCTGCGCTTCAATGGTCACCGGATCTTTCGCATTCAGCGTCACGTCACCGCGCTCCGGGTGGGCTAGCGGCGTTTCCAGGAACGTTTTAAGGCTATCGGCGGCGCCAACCGCCTGAGCTTTGGCGTGATAGAAAGTTCCCAGATCGCGAAGCGGCTGGAAAAATTCCGGCGCCAGGATCAGCGCCAGGAAACCGGCGGAAAGGGTCACCGCCGTGCCGTAATGGCCGAAATCCAGCGCACCGAGGTAGGAGAAGCCGAAGTAGACCGCCACAAGGGCAATCGACAGCGAGGTGAAGAATTCCAGAACGCCTGAAGACAGGAAGGCGAGGCGTAGTACTTCCATGGTGCGCTGACGGAAGTCCTGTGACGCCAGGCGAATATTTTCGGTTTCCGCTTCACCGCGGCCAAAAATGCGTAACGTCTCCATGCCGCGCAGACGATCGAGGAAATGACCGCTTAAGCGACCCAGTGCGAGGAAGTTACGGCGGTTGGCATCCGCAGCCCCCATGCCGACCAGCGCCATAAACAGCGGGATCAGCGGGGCGGTGCCCATCAGAATCAGCGCCGCCATCCAGTTCACCGGGAAGATGGCGATCACGATCAGCAGCGGAACGAAGACGGCAAGGGCCATCTGCGGCAGATAGCGCGCATAGTAGTCGTGCATATCGTCAATCTGCTCAAGGATCAGCGTCGCCCAGCTACCGGCTGGTTTACCCTGGATCCACGCGGGCCCGGCTTCCTGAAGCCTGTCGAGCACCTGACGGCGGATCTCGTAGCGGATGTGCTGTCCGGCGTGAAAACCGACACGCTCACGCAGCCACACCACCCAGGCGCGCAGGATAAAAATCAGGATCAGGACAATAAAGGGCAGCAGGAGCGCTTCGCGTGGAATGTTCTCCATGATCATGTGATTAAGAATGCGGGCCAGCAGCCATGCCTGGGCAACAATCAACAGACCGCTAACGAAACCCAAAAGACGGGAAATCGTAAGCCAGCGGCGGGAAAGAACGCTTTGCTGTTTCAGCCAGCGTGTTAACTCTTGTTGACGGGTTTTTTCCATTGCGTACTTTGCAGGTGACGTTATTAGAAGTTGGGCAGCGCAATGTTACAACGGGGAGACAATAAAGGCGACTTATCGCCGCCTTTATTTACGTTTGTTACTGACTTGTAAAGATTATTTACCTTGTTCAGCCAGTCCATCGAGGTAGCGTTCAGCGTCCAGCGCGGCCATACAGCCGGTGCCCGCAGAGGTGATCGCCTGACGATAAATATGGTCCATCACGTCGCCAGCCGCGAATACGCCCGGGATGCTGGTTTGAGTCGCATTACCGTGAATGCCGGACTGCACTTTGATGTAGCCGTTTTCCAGCTCAAGCTGACCGTCGAAGATTGCGGTGTTCGGGCTGTGACCGATGGCCACAAACAGACCCGCCACTTCCAGCGTTTCGACATTATCGGTGTTCTGGGTATCACGAATACGCAGACCGGCAACGCCCATCTGGTCGCCCGTCACCTCTTCCAGCGTACGGTTGGTGTGCAGCACGATGTTGCCGCTCGCCACTTTGTCCATCAGACGTTTGATCAGGATCTTCTCCGCGCGGAAGGTCTCGCGGCGGTGGATCAGGTGCACTTCAGAGGCAATGTTCGCCAGATACAGCGCTTCTTCCACGGCAGTGTTGCCGCCGCCGATGACCGCGACCTTCTGATTGCGATAGAAGAAACCGTCGCAGGTGGCGCAGGCAGAAACCCCTCGGCCTTTAAACGCTTCTTCGGATGGCAGGCCGAGATAGCGGGCAGAGGCACCGGTTGCAATGATCAGCGCGTCACAGGTGTATTCACCGCTGTCACCCGTCAGGCGGAACGGACGGTTCTGCAGGTCGACCTTATTGATGTGATCGAACAGAATTTCGGTTTCGAATTTAGCGGCATGCTCGTGCATACGCTCCATCAGCAGCGGCCCGGTCAGGTCGTTCGGGTCGCCTGGCCAGTTTTCCACTTCGGTGGTGGTGGTCAGCTGACCGCCTTTTTCCATGCCGGTGATTAATACCGGGTGCAGGTTAGCGCGTGCAGCATAGACCGCCGCGGTATATCCCGCAGGTCCAGAACCAAGGATTAGCAGCTTACTGTGTTTGGCCGTGCCCATGAGATCCCCATTGTTGTTGGCAGACATTTTGCTGGATTGTAGGGAATTTGTTGTCGTAAAAAAAGAGCGCAGCAATTTTGATATCAATCTGTGTAATAGCCATGGACGATGAATCGCGCCCGATAACATCACGCTTTCTCCAGAAAAGCGGTCGTTTGTAAGGCAATAAAATGAGGATTAATACCCTGCCGCAATGAATATCCGGCATGTTGTACTAAAAAACGATGTTTTGCTTTGACAATCCCCTGCGCTTTTGCGAAAACATTCAAGGAAGAAAAAAAACCGCGTTAACCGTATGCCGCATAGGCATGCACGTAAATGCCATTTTTACCGGGTCAGTGAAATCTACGCATGGCGTGGACAGACGCCATACGTGATGTCGGTGACTGCCTTCGGGCAACGGTCTTCTTACCAACAGAACCCGAATCCGCATCGCGTCTATTACATAATCAGGCGATGTGATGACTAACGGGTACAGGCTCTGAACAGTGATGTGCACAGGGTCCAGGCAGGAGTAGGGAAGGAATACAGAGAGACAATAATAATGGTAGATAGCAAGAAGCGCCCTGGCAAAGATCTCGACCGTATCGATCGTAACATTCTTAATGAATTGCAAAAGGATGGGCGTATTTCCAACGTCGAGCTTTCAAAACGTGTGGGACTTTCCCCGACGCCGTGCCTTGAGCGTGTGCGCCGACTGGAAAGACAGGGTTTTATTCAGGGCTATACGGCTCTGCTGAACCCGCATTATCTGGATGCCTCACTTCTGGTATTTGTTGAGATTACTCTGAATCGTGGTGCGCCGGATGTGTTTGAGCAATTTAACGCCGCTGTACAAAAACTTGAAGAAATTCAAGAGTGTCATCTGGTGTCCGGTGATTTCGACTACCTGTTGAAAACCCGTGTGCCTGATATGTCCGCCTACCGTAAGCTGCTGGGGGAAACCCTGTTGCGTCTGCCGGGCGTGAACGACACCCGTACGTACGTGGTGATGGAAGAGGTCAAACAGAGCAATCGTCTGGTTATTAAGACGCGCTAACACGGAACAGGTGCAAAATCAGCGTAGTTTGATTACACTCCTGTTAATCCATACAGCAACAGTGCCGGGGAGTCCCGGCGCTGTTGTCCGTTTTAGCAAACAGGCAGGATATGCCTGATACCTGGAGAGCCTTTCTTGAGCCAGGAATACACTGAAGACAAAGAAGTCACACTATCGAAGCTAAGCAGCGGACGTCGTCTCCTCGAGGCTTTGCTGATTGTTATTGCCCTTTTTGCCGTCTGGCTGATGGCAGCCTTACTCAGTTTCAACCCCTCGGATCCCAGCTGGTCACAAACTGCATGGCATGAGCCTATCCATAATTTGGGCGGTGTCCCCGGTGCCTGGCTTGCGGACACGCTGTTCTTCATTTTCGGTGTGATGGCCTACACCCTTCCCGTCATTATCATTGGCGGATGCTGGTTTGCGTGGCGTCATCGTCAGAACGATGATTACATCGACTATTTCGCCGTCTCGCTGCGCCTGATTGGCGCGCTGGCGCTGATCCTCACCTCCTGCGGGCTGGCGGCGATTAACGCCGATGATATCTGGTACTTCGCCTCTGGCGGGGTGATCGGCAGCTTATTAAGTTCTGCGCTGCAGCCGATGCTGCACAGCAGCGGCGGCACGCTGGCGCTGCTGTGCATCTGGGCCGCCGGGCTGACGCTGTTTACCGGCTGGTCCTGGGTGAGCATTGCCGAGAAAATTGGCAGCTTTATCCTCACCATTCTGACTTTTGCCAGCAATCGTACCCGCCGTGACGATACGTGGGTGGATGAAGATGAATACGAAGATGAAGAGGAAGACGATGCGCCTGTGCAGCGTCGCGAGTCTCGTCGTGCCCGAATTCTGCGCGGCGCGCTGGCGCGTCGCCAGCGTGTGGCCGAGAAATTTGCCAACCCACTGGGCCGTAAAACCGATGCGGCGCTCTTCTCCGGTAAACGCATGGATGAAGACGAGCAGGTGGCGTATCGCGCTGCGGGTGTCGCCGTCGATCCTGACGATGTGCTCTTCTCCGGCAGCCGGGCCACGCCCGGGGACTTTGACGAATACGACCCGCTGTTAAACGGCCACTCGGTCACCGAACCGGTAGCAGCCGCGGCCGCCGCGACGACTGCAGCCCAGGCGTATGCCGCGCCTGTCGACGCCGTGATGCCATCCGCGCCGGTCCCGCCACCGGAATCCGTTATTCAGCAGCCTCAGGTTGAGTGGCAGACTGCGCCGGGTGTTCACACGCCAGAGCCCGTTATTGCGCCTGAACCTGAAAGCTACATCCCCGTGCAGCAGGAACAGTGGCAGCAGCCTTATCAGCCGCCGCAGCCTGAGTATGAACCGCAGCAATATCAGCAGCCAGTGGCTCAACCGTATCAGGAGTACGTGCCTGAACCGGTTGAACCTGTGCAGCCTTACGTTGCACCGCAGCCTGAACCTGAGCCTGAAATCGTGGAAGAGGTGAAGCCTGCCCGTCCACCGCTGTACTATTTTGAAGAAGTCGAAGAGCGCCGCGCGCGTGAGCGCGAACAGCTGGCCGCCTGGTATCAGCCTGTGCCTGAACCGGTGCAGGAGCCGGTTACGAAAGCGCCTTCTGTTTCTGTTCCACCTGTCGACCCGACGCCTGCTGTTGCACCCGTAGCGGAAAGCGTGAAGCAGGCTACCGCAGCGGCGGCCGTGGCTGCACCCGTCTTTAGCCTGGCAACCGGGGGTGCACCTCGTCCTCAGGTGAAAGAGGGGATTGGTCCGCAGCTGCCTCGTCCTAACCGCGTCCGCGTGCCAACCCGCCGTGAGCTTGCTTCTTATGGCATCAAGCTGCCTTCCCAGCGTATGGCTGAAGAAAAAGCCCGCGAGTCTGAGTACGACGATGATGCTGATGAAATGCAGCAGGACGAGCTGGCCCGCCAGTTCGCTGCCCAGCAGAATCAGCGCTACGGTGAAGAGTATCAGCACGATGAACCGGCGCTGGAAGACGACGATGATGCCGCAGAAGCGGAACTGGCGCGTCAGTTTGCCGCCACCCAGCAGCAGCGCTATTCTGGTGAACAACCGGCTGGTGCAAATCCGTTCTCGCTGTCGGACTTTGAATTCTCGCCGATGAAAGATCTGGTGGATGATGGCCCAAGCGAGCCTTTATTTACCCCGAGCGTGATGCCGGAAGCTGAGCCTGTGCGCCAGCCACCGGCACCGCAGGCCTACGCGCAGCCGCAACAGCCCGTTCAGCAGCCGTATACACAGCCGCAGCAGCCACCACAGCCGCCGCAGTTCCAGCAGCCTGCGCCTCAGCCTCAGGAGAGCCTGATTCACCCGCTGCTGATGCGTAACGGTGACAGCCGTCCGCTGCAGCGTCCAAGTACGCCGCTGCCGTCTCTGGATCTGTTAACGCCGCCGCCGTCAGAAGTTGAACCGGTTGATACCTTCGCGCTGGAGCAGATGGCGCGTCTGGTGGAGGCCCGTCTGGCTGACTTCCGTATCAAGGCGGACGTGGTGAACTACTCACCGGGTCCTGTGATCACCCGTTTTGAACTGAACCTGGCGCCGGGCGTAAAAGCCGCGCGTATTTCCAACCTGTCCCGCGACCTGGCGCGTTCGCTGTCGACCGTGGCGGTGCGCGTGGTGGAAGTGATACCGGGTAAACCTTACGTTGGTCTTGAGCTGCCGAACAAGAAACGTCAGACCGTTTACCTGCGTGAAGTGCTGGATAACACCAAGTTCCGCGATAACCCATCCCCGCTGACCGTGGTGCTGGGTAAAGATATCGCTGGCGATCCGGTGGTGGCAGACCTCGCAAAAATGCCTCACCTGCTGGTCGCGGGTACTACCGGTTCCGGTAAGTCCGTCGGTGTGAACGCCATGATCCTCAGCATGCTCTATAAAGCGCAGCCGGAAGATGTGCGTTTCATCATGATTGACCCGAAAATGCTCGAACTGTCGGTCTATGAAGGTATTCCTCATCTGCTGACCGAAGTGGTCACCGACATGAAAGACGCCGCCAACGCTTTGCGCTGGAGCGTGAATGAGATGGAGCGTCGCTACAAGCTGATGTCTGCGTTGGGCGTACGTAACCTGGCCGGCTATAACGAGAAAATCGCTGAAGCGGCGCGTATGGGACGTCCGATTCCGGATCCATACTGGAAGCCGGGTGACAGCATGGATGCCCAGCATCCGGTGCTGGAAAAACTGCCTTATATCGTGGTGCTGGTCGATGAATTCGCTGACCTGATGATGACCGTCGGTAAGAAAGTGGAAGAGCTGATTGCCCGCCTGGCGCAGAAAGCGCGTGCGGCCGGTATTCACCTTGTGCTGGCGACCCAGCGTCCTTCCGTGGACGTCATCACCGGTCTGATTAAAGCGAACATTCCGACGCGTATCGCCTTTACCGTATCGAGCAAAATTGACTCGCGTACTATTCTTGACCAGGGCGGTGCAGAGTCGCTGCTGGGTATGGGTGACATGCTCTATTCCGGTCCGAACTCTACCTCTCCGGTGCGTGTTCACGGCGCGTTCGTGCGCGACCAGGAAGTGCACGCGGTTGTGCAGGACTGGAAAGCGCGCGGTCGTCCGCAATACGTCGATGGCATCACCAGCGACACGGAAAGTGAAGGTGGCGGCGGTGGCTTTGACGGCGGTGAAGAGCTGGATCCGTTATTCGATCAGGCGGTTAACTTCGTTACCGAAAAACGTAAAGCGTCTATCTCCGGCGTACAGCGTCAGTTCCGCATCGGCTATAACCGCGCTGCGCGCATCATCGAGCAGATGGAAGCGCAGGGCATTGTGAGTGAGCAGGGGCATAACGGTAACCGCGAGGTGCTGGCACCGCCACCGTTTGATTAACCTTCCGCAATTGCAAAGAAGGGTAAATCAGCCAAAATTAAGCATTTTCTTCTGTCGCCTGCCTTCGGGCAGGTCCAGAATAGAAGACGGAACCCCCCTATCGGGAAGACGTATTTTAAGGAATAACAATGAAAAAAATCGCCATCGCCTGTGCATTACTCACCAGTTTTGTCGCCAGCAGCGTCTGGGCTGATGCGGCCAGCGACCTTAAAAGCCGACTGGATAAAGTAAGCAGCTTCCACGCCAGCTTCACTCAAAAAGTGACGGACGGCAGCGGCAACGCGGTGCAGGAAGGTCAGGGAGATTTGTGGGTAAAACGCCCCAATCTCTTCAACTGGCACATGACCCAGCCGGATGAGAGCATCCTGGTCTCTGACGGTAAAACCCTATGGTTCTTCAACCCGTTCGTTGAGCAGGCCACGGCGACCTGGCTGAAGGATGCGACCAGCAATACGCCGTTTATGCTGATTGCCCGTAACCAGGCCAGCGACTGGCAGCAGTACA
Source organism: Enterobacter sp. ku-bf2 (assembly GCF_001742765.1). NCBI lineage: Bacteria > Pseudomonadati > Pseudomonadota > Gammaproteobacteria > Enterobacterales > Enterobacteriaceae > Enterobacter > Enterobacter sp. ku-bf2. The sequence continues at coordinate 1,465,532 of NZ_MDVW01000001.1, read as the reverse complement.
ATATTAAACAGACAGGTGACGAATTTGTCCTGACGCCGAAAGGCAGCAACGGCAACCTGAAGCAGTTCACCATCAATGTCAGCACCAACGGTACCATTAATCAGTTCGGCGCGGTTGAGCAGGACGATCAGCGCAGCAGCTATCAGCTCAAGTCTCAGCAGAACGGCGCCGTTGATGCATCGAAATTCACCTTTACCCCGCCGAAGGGCGTAACGGTGGACGACCAACGCAATAAGTAAGAGGCGTGAGTGGGCAATCTGTCGCTCGATTTTTCAGATAACGCGTTTCAACCTCTGGCCGCACGTATGCGGCCAGAAAATTTAGCGCAGTACATCGGCCAGCAGCACCTGCTGGCTGCCGGTAAGCCCTTGCCGCGCGCCATTGAGGCGGGGCATTTGCACTCCATGATCCTCTGGGGGCCACCCGGCACCGGTAAAACGACCCTCGCTGAAGTGATTGCCCGCTATGCCAACGCAGACGTCGAACGTATCTCGGCGGTGACGTCCGGCGTGAAGGAGATCCGCGAAGCGATCGAGCGTGCGCGGCAGAACCGCAATGCCGGGCGGCGCACCATTCTCTTTGTGGACGAAGTCCACCGCTTCAACAAGAGCCAGCAGGATGCCTTCCTGCCGCACATTGAAGACGGCACGATCTTCTTCATCGGCGCGACCACCGAAAACCCGTCGTTTGAGCTGAACTCGGCGCTACTTTCCCGCGCGCGCGTTTACCTGCTCAAATCGCTGACGACCGAGGATATCGAAAAGGTTCTTACTCAGGCGATGGACGACAAATCGCGCGGCTACGGGGGGCAGGATATCGTTCTGCCTGACGAGACGCGTCGTGCGATTGCGGAACTGGTTAACGGCGATGCGCGTCGGGCGCTGAACACGCTGGAGATGATGGCCGATATGGCCGAGGTCGACGATGCTGGCAAGCGGGTGCTAAAACCGGAACTGCTCACCGAAATTGCCGGGGAACGCAGCGCGCGTTTCGATAATAAAGGTGACCGTTTTTACGATCTCATTTCGGCCCTGCATAAGTCCGTGCGCGGCAGCGCGCCGGATGCAGCGCTGTACTGGTACGCGCGTATTATCACTGCGGGCGGCGATCCGTTATACGTCGCGCGCCGCTGTCTGGCAATTGCCTCAGAAGACGTCGGCAATGCCGATCCTCGCGCCATGCAGGTCGCGCTGTCGGCCTGGGACTGTTTCACCCGGGTTGGACCTGCGGAAGGCGAGCGCGCCATTGCGCAGGCAATTGTCTATCTGGCCTGTGCGCCGAAAAGCAATGCCGTCTATACCGCGTTTAAGGCCGCGATGTCTGACGCACGCGAACGCCCGGACTACGATGTACCGGTTCATCTGCGTAATGCGCCGACCAAACTGATGAAAGAGATGGGGTATGGGCAGGAGTACCGCTACGCTCATGATGAACCCAATGCCTACGCCGCCGGGGAGGAATATTTCCCGCAGGAGATGGCACAAACGCGCTATTATCACCCCACAAACAGAGGTCTTGAAGGCAAGATTGGTGAAAAGCTCACCTGGCTCGCCGGACAGGATCAAAATAGCCCTATAAAACGCTACCGTTAGTTCAGTCGTTGCGGTAATGTTGGCAATTGTATCCTTGTGACCGCAGGCTGTGGTCACATTTCCTATTTTAATTCGATAAGCACAGGATAAGCATGCTCGATCCCAATCTGCTGCGTAATGAGCCAGACGCAGTCGCTGAAAAACTGGCACGCCGGGGCTTTAAGCTGGATGTAGATAAGCTGCGCGCTCTTGAAGAGCGTCGTAAAGTTCTGCAGGTACAAACTGAAAATCTGCAGGCAGAGCGTAACTCTCGATCGAAATCCATCGGCCAGGCGAAAGCGCGCGGGGAAGATATTGAGCCATTACGCCTGGAAGTGAACAAGCTGGGTGAAGAACTGGATCAGGCGAAAGCGGAGCTGGATGTTCTTCAGGCCGAAATTCGTGATATTGCCCTGGCTATCCCGAATATTCCTGACGACAGCGTGCCTGTCGGCAAAGATGAAAACGACAACGTTGAAGTGAAACGCTGGGGTACGCCTCGTGAGTTTGACTTTGAAGTGCGCGATCACGTGACGCTGGGCGAAATGCACGCGGGCCTGGATTTTGCGGCAGCGGTTAAGCTGACCGGTTCTCGCTTCGTGGTGATGAAAGGCCAGATTGCCCATCTGCACCGCGCGCTGGCGCAGTTCATGCTGGATCTGCACACCGAGCAGCATGGCTACAGCGAAACCTACGTGCCGTATCTGGTCAACCACGATACGCTGTACGGTACGGGCCAGCTGCCGAAATTTGCCGGCGATCTGTTCCATACCCGTCCGCTGGACGAAGAAGCAGACAGCAGCAACTACGCGCTGATCCCAACCGCGGAAGTGCCGCTGACTAACCTCGTGCGTGATGAGATCATCGACGAAGACGATCTGCCGATCAAACTGACGGCGCACTCTCCGTGCTTCCGTTCTGAAGCCGGTTCTTACGGTCGCGACACGCGCGGTCTGATCCGTATGCACCAGTTCGACAAGGTTGAGATGGTGCAGATCGTTCGTCCTGAAGAGTCCATGGACGCGCTGGAAGAAATGACCGGCCACGCGGAGAAAGTGCTGGAGCTGCTGGGTCTGCCGTACCGTCGTATGGCGCTGTGCACCGGTGATATGGGCTTTGGCGCCTGCAAAACCTTCGATCTGGAAGTGTGGGTGCCTGCGCAGAACACCTACCGTGAAATCTCCTCCTGCTCTAACGTCTGGGATTTCCAGGCGCGCCGCATGCAGGCACGCTGCCGCAGCAAATCTGACAAGAAAACCCGTCTGGTGCATACCCTGAACGGTTCTGGTCTGGCTGTGGGCCGTACCCTGGTTGCCGTGCTGGAAAACTACCAGCAGGCAGACGGTCGTATCGAGATCCCTGAAGTGCTGCGTCCATACATGAAAGGCCAGCAGTACATCGGTTAATATTTGCCTTAAAACAAAAAAGCGCCTCGGGGCGCTTTTTTTATGCCTTTGATTTGATACGACGCAATAACCCCTCCCTCTAAAGTAGTAATACTCCTCCGAATGAAAGTCAGCATAAAACGCTGATAACGAAAAAATTCGTTATATATAAAACTACATAGCGGTTTGCGCCGCCTCTCTTTTCTTTGTGAGCAACCAAAGTGAGTCTCTATGAAAATCAACGCGCCTGAAGCATTAATGGCTGCCGAGGTCACTCGCCGTGGGTTGATGAAAACCACGGCCATAGGCGGCCTGGCCGTAGCCAGCAGTGCCTTCACGCTCCCCTTTACCCGACTGGCGTCTGCGGCAGAGGCTCTGTCTCCGGCCACTTCGCCGGAAAAAGTGGTGTGGAGTGCCTGTACCGTCAACTGCGGTAGCCGTTGTCCGCTGCGTATGCATGTGGTGGACGGTGAAATTAAATATGTCGAAACCGACAATACCGGGGATGATAACTACGAAGGGTTACATCAGGTCCGTGCCTGCCTGCGTGGTCGTTCCATGCGTCGTCGCGTCTATAATCCGGACCGTCTGAAATACCCGATGAAGCGCGTCGGTAAGCGTGGGGAAGGGAAATTCGAGCGGATTAGCTGGGACGAAGCCTACGATATCATCGCCACCAACATGCAGCGTTTGATTAAAGAGTACGGTAACGAATCTATCTACCTGAACTACGGTACCGGGACGCTTGGCGGCACGCTGACCCGCTCCTGGCCACCGGGAAAAACGCTGGTGGCGCGCCTGATGAACTGCTGCGGCGGTTATCTTAATCACTATGGCGACTACTCCTCTGCGCAGATCGCGGCAGGACTGAACTACACCTACGGCGGCTGGGCTGACGGCAATAGCCCGTCCGATATCGAAAACAGTAAGCTGGTCGTGCTGTTCGGTAACAACCCGGGTGAAACCCGCATGAGCGGTGGCGGGGTGACCTACTACCTCGAACAGGCACGCGCCAAATCCAATGCCCGCATGATCATCATCGATCCGCGCTATACCGACACCGGTGCCGGACGTGAAGACGAGTGGATCCCAATCCGTCCGGGTACCGATGCCGCGCTGGTCTCCGCGCTCGCGTGGGTGATGATCACCGAAAACCTTGTTGATCAGCCTTTCCTGGATAAATACTGCGTCGGCTATGACGAGAAAACGCTGCCCGCCAGCGCGCCGGCAAACGGTCACTACAAGGCGTATATTCTCGGACAGGGCAGCGACGGCGTGGCGAAAACGCCGGAGTGGGCCTCCACCATCACCGGCATCCCGGCAGAGCGTATCGTTCAGCTGGCGCGTGAGATTGGCTCAGCCAAACCGGCCTATATCAGCCAGGGCTGGGGTCCGCAGCGTCATGCGAACGGCGAAATCGCGACCCGTGCCATCTCCATGCTCTCCATTCTGACCGGCAACGTCGGCATTCACGGCGGTAACACCGGCGCGCGTGAAGGTTCATATGAAGTGCCCTTCGAACGTATGCCGACGCTGGATAACCCGGTTCAGACCAGCATCTCCATGTTTATGTGGACCGATGCGATTGAGCGCGGCCCGGAAATGACCGCTCTGCGCGACGGCGTTCGCGGCAAGGACAAGCTGGACGTGCCGATCAAGATGATCTGGAACTATGCCGGTAACTGTCTCATCAACCAGCACTCTGAAATCAACCGCACCCATGAAATCCTGCAGGACGACAAGAAGTGCGAGATGATTGTGGTGATCGACTGCCACATGACCTCCTCGGCAAAATATGCCGATATCCTGCTGCCGGACTGCACCGCCTCTGAGCAGATGGATTTCGCGCTGGACGCCTCCTGCGGCAACATGTCCTACGTGATCTTTACCGACCAGGCGATTAAACCGCGCTTTGAGTGCAAAACCATTTATGAGATGACCTCTGAGCTGGCGAAACGTCTTGGCGTTGAGCAGCAGTTTACCGAGGGACGTACTCAGGAAGGGTGGATGCGCCATCTGCATGAACTCTCCCGCAAGGCGATCCCGGACCTCCCTGACTTCGATACCTTCCGCAAGCAGGGGATGTACAAACAGCGCGATCCGGAAGGGCACCACGTGGCGTACAAAGCGTTCCGTGAAGATCCGCAGGCGAACCCGCTGACCACGCCGTCGGGCAAAATCGAAATCTACTCCGAAGCGCTGGCAAACATTGCGTCAACCTGGGAGCTGCCGGAAGGGGACGTCATCGATCCGCTGCCGATCTACACGCCGGGTTTTGAAAACTATAACGATCCGCTGACGGCGAAATTCCCGCTGCAGCTGACCGGCTTCCACTACAAAGCGCGTGTTCACTCTACTTACGGTAACGTCGACGTGCTGAAGGCCGCCTGCCGCCAGGAAATGTGGATTAACCCGATGGACGCGAAAGCGCGCGGCATCAGCAATGGCGATCGCGTGCGTATCTTCAACGGTCGCGGCGAGGTGCATATTGAAGCCAAAGTCACCCCACGCATGATGCCCGGCGTGGTGGCGTTAGGGGAAGGGGCCTGGTACAGCCCGGATGCCAACCGCATCGACCAGGCAGGCAGTATTAACGTACTGACCACACAGCGTCCGTCGCCGCTGGCGAAGGGTAACCCATCCCACACAAACCTTGTCCAGGTTGAAAAGGTTTAAGGAGTAACCGATGACAACTCAGTATGGATTTTTTATTGATTCCAGCCGTTGTACCGGGTGCAAAACCTGCGAGCTGGCCTGTAAAGACTACAAAGACCTGACGCCGGACGTGAGCTTCCGTCGCATCTACGAATACGCCGGGGGCGACTGGCAGGAAGATAACGGCGTCTGGCATCAGAACGTCTTTGCGTATTACCTGTCGATTGCCTGTAACCACTGTGAAGATCCTGCCTGCACGAAGGTTTGTCCGAGCGGGGCGATGCACAAGCGCGAAGATGGCTTTGTGGTGGTGGATGAAGATGTCTGCATCGGCTGTCGCTACTGCCATATGGCCTGTCCATACGGCGCGCCGCAGTACAACGCTGCCAAGGGCCATATGACCAAATGCGATGGCTGCCACACCCGCGTAGCGGATGGCAAAAAGCCGATTTGCGTCGAGTCCTGTCCGCTGCGCGCGCTGGACTTCGGCCCGATTGAAGAGCTGCGTCAGAAACACGGTCAGCTCGCCGCCGTGGCACCGCTGCCGTCTGCGCACTTCACGAAGCCGAGTATTGTGATTAAACCTAACGCCAACAGCCGTCCTACAGGTGATACCACCGGCTACCTGGCAAACCCGAAGGAGGTGTGAGATGGGAAGTGGATGGTATGAATGGCCGCTGATGATCTTCACGGTCTTTGGTCAGTGCGTGGCGGGCGGCTTCATTGTTCTCGCGCTGGCGTTGTTGAAAGGTCAGCTCAATGCTGAACAGCAGCAGCGTTTAGTGTTGAGCATGTTTGGCCTGTGGGTGCTAATGGGGATTGGCTTTATCGCCTCAACGCTGCACCTGGGCTCGCCGATGCGCGCGTTTAACTCTCTGAACCGCGTGGTGGCCTCATCACTGAGTAACGAGATTGCCAGTGGCGCAATTTTCTTTGCCGTCGGTGGGCTAGGCTGGCTGCTGGCCGCTATGAAGAAGTTGCCTGCGGGTCTGCGCAGCCTGTGGCTGATCCTGACCATGGTGCTGGGCGTGGTGTTCGTGTGGATGATGGTGCGTGTCTATAACACCATTGATACCGTCCCCACCTGGTACAGCGTCTGGACGCCAATGAGCTTCTTCCTGACGATGTTTATCGGCGGGCCGCTGCTGGGCTACCTGCTGCTGCGCGTGGCGGGTGTCGACGGATGGGCTATGCGTTTGCTGCCCGCTGTTTCGCTTCTGGCGCTGGTAGTGAGTGCGATGGTCGCTCTGATGCAGGGTTCTGAACTGGCAACCATTCACAGCTCTATCCAGCAGGCCTCTGCCCTGGTGCCGGACTACGGTGCGCTGATGGCCTGGCGTATCGTCCTGCTGGTCGCTGCGCTGGTATTCTGGATTGCTCCTCAGCTTAAAGGCTATCAACCTGCGCTGCCGCTGTTGTCACTGGCTTTTGTGCTGGTACTGGCGGGTGAACTGATTGGTCGCGGCGTGTTCTACGGGTTGCATATGACTGTAGGTATGGCTATCGCCAGTTAATGTTGTATTTGGTTATATCAAGCCGGGCCTGAGTGCCCGGCTTTTTCTTTTTTCGATCATGAAATTTTTCGACTGTCGTGTTGTTTTAATTTTGCCCATTAATAAATGAAAACAGAGACATAATTAATATCTATAGCAGGCGTGGCATTAGCAGGATAAGTTTTTTAAATCGACAGGGAACATATTGTGCGAGGCGGCTAAATCAGTGGATTGACTTTGTTTTTGCCAGTGGCATGATGCGCACGAAATCTGAACTTCCTCACGGCTTTTTAATCCATGACCACCTATACCCGGCCAGTGCTGCTGTTGCTCTGTGGCCTGCTTCTGTTGACCCTGGCGATCGCAGTGTTAAATACGCTCGTCCCGCTGTGGCTCGCCCATGAAAACTTACCGACCTGGCAGGTGGGTATGGTCAGCTCATCCTTTTTTACCGGGAACCTGCTGGGGACGCTGGTGACCGGGAGCCTGATCAAGCGCTTTGGCTTTAACCGCAGCTATTATCTGGCTTCGCTGATTTTCGCCGCCGGATGTGCGGGGCTGGGCCTGATGGTCGGCTTCTGGAGCTGGATGGCATGGCGCTTTTTCGCCGGTGTCGGCTGCGCGATGATTTGGGTGGTCGTTGAAAGTGCGCTGATGTGCAGCGGCACCTCCCGCAACCGCGGTCGCCTGCTGGCTGCCTACATGATGGTTTATTACGTCGGCACCGTGCTGGGACAACTGATGGTAAGCAAGCTGCCAACCGACCTGATGAGCGTTCTGCCGTGGGTGACCGGTATGGTGCTGGCCGCGATCCTGCCGCTGCTCTTTACGCGCATTGTGAACCAGAACAGCGAACACCAGGAAGCAACCCACGTCTGGCCAATGCTGAGACTGCGTCAGGCGCGTCTGGGCGTTAACGGCTGCATTATCTCGGGGATTGTACTGGGCTCGCTCTATGGCCTGATGCCACTCTATCTGAACCATCAGGGCGTCAGCGACTCCGGAATTGGCTTCTGGATGGCGGTGATGGTGAGTGCGGGTATTGTGGGGCAGTGGCCAATTGGCCGTCTGGCTGATCGCTTTGGCCGTCTGCTGGTGCTGCGCGTTCAGGTCTTCGTGGTGATCATGGGCTGTCTTGCCATGCTCAGCAACGCTGCGATGGCGCCTGCGCTGTTCATTCTCGGGGCTGCTGGCTTTACGCTCTATCCCGTCGCGATGGCCTGGGCCTGTGAGAAAGTTGAGCATCACCAGCTGGTGGCAATGAACCAGGCGCTGTTACTGAGCTATACCATCGGCAGCCTGTTAGGGCCGACGTTTACCGCGATGCTGATGCAGAATTACTCCGACAATTTACTGTTTATCATGATCGCCAGCGTGTCGTTTATTTATCTGTTAATGCTGCTGCGTAAAGCGGGCGAACATCCAACGCCGGTGGCACATGCCTGATGAATTAAAAGCCTGTCGATGACAGGCTTTTTTGTCCCCATCACAACTCAGAGTTTTACTTATTGTTTGTTTATTGCGCCGGACGATAATTCAGGTGAGTCCTACCACAATAAGGCAGCAATCATGTCTATTCGTCGTTTTTCCACTACCGCACTGGCCGTAGTGTTGTCTTTAACGTTTGCAACGGCTCCGGTCATGGCTAATCCTGGCAACGGGAATGGCAATGGTCACGGAAACGGAGGCGGACAGGGTAACAGCGGCAATCATGGTAACGGGAATTCTGGTAACGCCGGTAACCATGGTAATAAACAAAATAACGGTCAGGATAACCCTGGTAAATCGGATAAGGGCGTTAAAAACAGCAAAGATGTCGGTAATGACGTTGATGCTCGCGTGAGCTTCGATCATGCCCGCCATCTGGCCGTGAATTACGGCTTAACGGGCTATAAGTCTCTGCCTCCGGGGATTGCAAAAAACCTGGCGCGCGGTAAACCACTGCCTCCGGGTATTGCGAAGAAGGCCGTGCCGGCCTCAATGCTGGACCAGCTTCCTTCCTATCCCGGTTATGAATGGCGCGTAGTGGGTGACGACCTGGTCTTAATTGCGCTGAGTACTGCCATTGTGACGTCCGTTATTAACGGCGTCTTTAAATAGAATATAAAAAGGCCCGGTTTTTACCGGGCCTTTTCTTTAATACATCACTTTGTGACCGTACTGTTCAAGAATACCTTTGACGCGTTCCATCGTCTCTTTTTTCGGCGGCTTCACGCCATCAAGCTTGTACTCTTCACCCATGGCCACCCATTTATGTTTACCCAGCTCGTGATAGGGCAGAAGCTCGATTTTCTCGACGTTGCCCATGTCGCGGGTGAATTCCCCCAGGCGGTGCGCGGAGTCGTCGTCATCTGACCAGCCTGGTACCACCACGTAGCGGATCCAGGTTTTGATGCCTTTATCGGCAATGTATTTGGCAAACTCCAGCGTGCGGTGGTTGGAGACGCCCACCAGGTTCTGGTGGATCTCATCGTTCATCTGTTTGAGATCGAGCATCACCAGATCGGTCACCTCGAGCAGTTCATCAATTACCGGATCGTAGCGACGTACAAAGCCATTGGTATCCAGGCAGGTATGAATGCCTTCTTTGTGGCAGGCGCGGAACCAGTCGCGGACAAATTCAGCCTGAAGAATGGCTTCACCGCCGGATGCGGTCACACCGCCACCGGAGGCGTTCATAAAGTGGCGATAGGTCACCACCTCTTTCATCAGATCGTCAACGATGACTTCTTTACCGCCGTGCGTGTCCCAGGTGTCGCGATTATGGCAGTACAGGCAGCGCATCAGGCAGCCCTGGAAAAAGGTGATAAAGCGGATGCCCGGGCCATCGACGGTGCCACAGGATTCAAAGGAGTGAATACGACCAATAGTTGACATTGCGGTGATATCTCCATCATCGGCCCGTCCCGGGCCTGTGTATGCACAGCTCAAAGCCGGCTGTGTTAAGTCTGTTTTGGCTGTTATCCATTCAGTATAGATAGCGGACAAAAGAGACTGAGGTGGAGAGGGTGCTAAAAAGGCCCCACTGACGTGGAGCCTTTATTGTACGCTTGTTAACGCGTGATTTCAGTCAATTCCACTTACATGGACTGAGTGAAAGTACGGGTGATAACGTCCTGCTGCTGTTCTTTAGTCAGGGAGTTAAAACGTACTGCGTAGCCAGATACGCGGATGGTCAGCTGAGGATATTTCTCAGGGTGTTCCATCGCGTCGAGCAGCATTTCACGGTTCATGACGTTCACGTTCAGGTGCTGACCACCTTCGATGGACGCTTCGTGGTGGAAGTAACCATCCATCAGACCCGCGAGGTTAGTTTTACGCACTTCGTCGTCTTTACCCAGCGCGTTTGGCACGATAGAGAAGGTGTAAGAGATACCATCTTTCGCGTAAGCAAACGGCAGTTTAGCAACGGAAGTCAGAGAGGCAACCGCACCTTTCTGGTCACGACCGTGCATTGGGTTTGCACCTGGGCCGAATGGCGCGCCAGCACGACGACCGTCTGGGGTGTTACCGGTTTTCTTACCATACACAACGTTAGAGGTGATGGTCAGAACAGACTGAGTCGGGATAGCGTTACGGTAGGTAGTCAGTTTCTGAATTTTCTTCATGAAACGTTCTACCAGGTCAACCGCCATGTCATCAACGCGAGAGTCGTTGTTACCAAACTGCGGATATTCGCCTTCGATTTCGAAGTCGATAGCCAGACCGTCTTCGTCACGAATTGGTTTAACTTTCGCATATTTGATTGCAGACAGGGAGTCAGCAGCAACGGACAGACCTGCGATACCACACGCCATGGTGCGGATAACGTCACGGTCGTGCAGCGCCATCAGAGAAGCTTCGTAGCTGTACTTGTCGTGCATGTAGTGGATAACGTTCAGCGCAGTGACGTACTGTTTCGCCAGCCAGTCCATGAAGTGATCCATGCGGTCCATCACTTCGTCGAAGTTCAGAACGTCGCCTTTGATCGGCTCAGACTTAGGACCAACCTGCATTTTCAGTTTTTCATCAACGCCGCCGTTGATAGCGTACAGCATGGTTTTCGCCAGGTTTGCACGCGCACCGAAGAACTGCATTTGTTTACCAACAACCATTGGGCTTACGCAGCAAGCGATAGCGTAATCGTCGTTGTTGAAGTCCGGACGCATCAGGTCATCGTTCTCGTACTGCAGAGAAGAGGTGTCGATGGACACTTTAGCGGCGAATTTCTTGAAGTTCAGAGGCAGTTTTTCAGACCACAGAACGGTGATGTTCGGCTCCGGAGAAGGACCCATGGTGTACAGGGTGTTCAGGAAGCGGAAGCTGTTTTTGGTCACCAGAGTACGGCCGTCAACGCCCATACCGCCGATGGATTCAGTTGCCCAGATTGGGTCACCGGAGAACAGCTCATCGTATTCAGGCGTACGCAGGAAGCGAACCATACGCAGTTTCATGACCAGGTGGTCAATCATTTCCTGAGCGTCTTGCTCGGTGATTTTGCCTGCTTTCAGGTCACGTTCGATGTAAGCATCCAGGAAGGTGGATACGCGACCGAAGGACATCGCTGCACCGTTCTGAGACTTAACTGCGGCCAGGTAGCCGAAGTAGGTCCACTGGATAGCTTCCTGAGCGTTGGTAGCCGGACCAGAGATATCGCAGCCGTATTTAGCCGCCATCTCTTTGATCTGACCCAGCGCGCGGTGCTGTTCAGCGATCTCTTCACGCAGACGGATAGTCGCTTCCAGGTTTACGCCGTTTTCCAGATCGGACTGCAGGGAAACAAACTGCGCGTACTTGTCTTTCATCAGGAAGTCGATACCGTACAGCGCAACGCGACGGTAGTCACCGATGATACGGCCACGGCCATACGCATCTGGCAGACCAGTCAGAACGCCAGATTTACGGCAGTTCAGAATGTCTTTGGTGTAAACATCGAATACGCCCTGGTTGTGGGTTTTGCGGTATTCGGTGAAGATTTTTTTCAGCATTGGGTCCAGCTCGCGGTTATACGCTTTGCAGGAACCTTCAACCATTTTAATACCACCGAACGGGATGATTGCGCGTTTCAGTGGTGCTTCAGTCTGCAGACCAACGATTTTCTCAAGGGCTTTGTTGATATAGCCAGCATCGTGAGAAGTGATGGTGGAAGCAACGGAGGTGTCAAAATCAACTGGCGCGTGAGTGCGGTTTTCCAGTTTAACGCCTTCCATTACGCTGTCCCACAGCTTGGTGGTCGCGTCAGTTGCGCCAGCCAGGAAGGATTCGTCACCTTCATACGGGGTATAGTTTTTCTGAATGAAGTCACGTACGTTTACTTCATTCTGCCAGTCACCTTTCGCAAAACCTTCCCAGGCTGTGGCTAACTTTTCATTAAGCTCGGACATGTAACACCTACCTTCTTAAGTGGATTTTTTATTTACTGCCTGAGAAAACCATCAATGATGATCGTCGCCACGCAGGTAAATGACCCAGTATGTCAACCCAACTAACAGACCCCCACCGATAATGTTCCCGATAGTGACAGGGATCAGGTTATCAGTAATGAAATTCATAATAGTCAGGTGAGAGAAACTTTCCGGGGATGAACCAACTGCGGTCCAGAACTCCGGGCTCGCAAAGTCGCGGATAACAATGCCCATTGGGATCATGAACATATTCGCGATACTGTGCTCAAAGCCGCTGGCAACAAACATCGCAACCGGCAGAACCATAATTAAGGCTTTGTCCATCAGGCTACGACCCGAGTAGCTCATCCATACAGCCAGGCAGACCATCAGGTTAGCGAGGATGCCGAGAGCAACGGCTTCGATAAATGTGTGGTGCATTTTGTGGTCGGCGGTTTGCAGGACGTTAAGGCCCCAGCCACCGTTGGCGGTCATGTACTCGCCAGAAAGCCACATCAACAAAACAAAGAGCAGACAGCCAACCAGGTTACCCACGTAAACATTAAGCCAGTTACGTGCCAGCTGACCCCAGGTAATTCTTCCGCTGGCCTTTGCCACGACAATCAGCACCGTTGAGGTGAAGAGGTCGGCGCCGCAAATGACGCAAAGAATCAGACCCAGTGAGAAACAAATGCCGCCAATCAGTTTGGCCATGCCGAAAGGCATTCCGGCAGTACCGGTGGTGGCGGTGATGTAGAAGACGAAAGCGATAGATATGAACACACCAGCCGTGATCGCCAGATAGAACGTCTTCATCGGGTGTTTCGTTGCTTTATAGACACCTGCTTCTTCGGCAACTTTGGCCATCGCAGCAGGGAGTAAAAGATCAAAAGGGTTGTCAGCTTTCACACTAACTCTCTCTTTATTAAGTCGGCGACGAGATACTAACAAAGCATTATAGAAGAGAAATTGATATAGATCATATCTCGCCTGGCTTATAGGCCCGCAGTGTGTATGGATTTACAGCAAATGCGGAGTAAGTGTTTGATTATCCGTATAAAAATAAATTTTAAAAGTTATGAAAAGAGTTGAATTTTTTCGTTCAGCCACCTCTTTATCAGTTAATTAATATGGAGTATTAACCATAAAAAGTAACAGTAAAGCCCAGATCAATATTATTATATTTACCCGTGTTTAACTTTATTATTACAATCAACAATCATTGCCGAAGAAAATAAAAAACGGGGCAATGAAATTGCCCCGTAATATAGCCCAGACGATTGAATACGCCTACTGCTGGTAATGTTATGTGCGCTTATTTTGACCAGTAAGCAGCTTTTGCTTTCTGCAGCTTTTCGTAGGCCTTCAGCAGTGACTGATGCGCCGGGAAGGCTTTCAGATCGCTATCAACAGCCTGCAGGCCATAGAACGGCGCTTCGCCGCTCAGGGCCGCGCTGGCTGCTTCAACGGCCTCAGCCCCGTACATACGCACGAAAGCATTCAGGTATTGCAGCGGTTCGCGATCCTCTTCCTGTGCAAGCAGCAGCAGGGTTTGCAGGCAACGGTAATAATTGGTGCGCTCGGCAGAGAAGACCGACTGGTTGAACTCCATGGTCCACTCGGTCCAGGCCAGGGCCTGATCCAGATCGCCACCCGCAAGTGCCAGCATTGCTTTCAGTTCACCGATACGCAGGGTATACCAGCCGTTATCTTTACCGGTCGCCAGACCCAGGAGTTCGCGTACGCGGGTGAAGTCATCGTGGCCTTCTTCGTCCAGTTGGGCGATCAGGTTCAGATAATCTTCTTTCTCCCATTCACTGCCCGGCAGAGCCAGCAGCGTTTCGCGCAGATGGGCGCCCATGCTGTTGTTTGCCAGCCACAGGTCTTCCGCTGGATAGATATCAGACATGCCAGGCACGATGATGCGGCACGCGTAAACGCCCAGGTGCTCGTAGTCGGCAATGTACACTTCCTGGTCTTCCGCGTTGAAGATCGCCATCAGCGTGGCGAACTCTTCTTCCGTGGTACCGGCGAAGCTCCAGTCCACGAACGGATAGTCCGCGTCCTGCTTGAACATATCCCAGGAAATTAAGCCGCTGGAATCGATGAAGTGGGTTTCGAGGTTGGTATGCTCGGCCACTTCTTCATCGTCAAACGTTGGCGGCGTAAACACGTCGAGATCTTTCAGGCTACGGCCCTGCAGCAGCTCAGTGACGGTACGCTCCAGCGCCACGCCGAAGTCCGGGTGCGCGCCGAAGGAGGCGAAGCAGGTACCGTTGGTCGGGTTAAACAGCACGACGCAGATCACCGGATACTTGCCGCCCAGCGAGCCGTCATACGCGAAGATTGGGAAACCTTCTGCTTCCAGTTTGGCGATGGATTCCACCACGCCCGGGTAGCGCGCCAGCACGTCTGCCGGAATTTCAGGCAGGCTGATGGATTCGGCAATAATGCGGTTTTTGATGTGGCGCTCGAAGACTTCAGACAGACCCTGTACGCGCGCTTCATTGCGGGTGTTACCGGCGGACATGCCGTTAGACACATACAGGTTGCCGACGATGTTCATCGGGATATAGACGGTCTGCTCGTCAGACTGACGGGTAAAGGGCAGGGCGCAAATACCGCGATCGTCGTTTCCGGACTGCAGATCGATCAGCATGCTGGCGGTCAGTTCGTTTTCCGGATCGTAGAAAGCGCGCAGACGCGCGTCGAGAATACCTTCCGGCAATTCGTCATCTTCCGTCAGTGGGAACCACTTTTCGTTCGGATAGTGAACGAACGGGCCGTTGGCGATGGTTTCGCCCAGCCAGAAGTCAGCGAAGAAATAGTTGGTGGACAGACGCTCAAAATACTCACCCAGCGCGGAGGCCAGTGCCGCTTTTTTCGTCGCGCCTTTACCGTTGGTAAAGCACAGGGCACAGTCTTTATCGCGAATATGCACGGACCAGACATGAGGCACCGGATTGAGCCAGGAGGCTTCTTCGATGTTAAAACCCAGGTCGGTCAGTTTCTGCTGGAAGCGAGCGATGGAATCTTCCAGAGCGGCGTCTTTGCCGGGGATAAACGTTTGAGTCATGGCGTTCACTTTTATCGTACGTAAAGCGCGCAATGATACGGGTTTTGCGTGACGGGTGCTATCTTCGGCGAAAATAAATGCCTGAGCTATGCTTACACTCAGTAACCTACTGTTAAGGCATAGAAAAATGAAAGCGTTTGATCTCCAGCGGATGGCGTTTGATAAAGTCCCTCCAGAGTTTTTAGGCGAAGTCGCGCTTCGCAGCCTGTATACCTTCGTCCTCGTGTTCCTGTTTCTCAAAATCACGGGCCGCCGTGGCGTAAGGCAGATGTCGCTCTTTGAAGTATTGATTATCCTGACGCTGGGGTCCGCGGCGGGGGATGTCGCCTTCTATGATGATGTGCCGATGGTGCCGGTCTTCATCGTTTTTGTCTCCCTGGCGCTGCTTTACCGGCTTGTCATGTGGCTGATGTCGAAAAGTGAAAAGCTGGAAGATCTGCTTGAAGGGAAGCCGGTCGTTATCGTCGAGGACGGTCAGTTGGCCTGGGAAAACGTTCAGAGCGCCAATATGACCGAGTTTGAGTTCTTTATGGAGCTACGCCTCAACAGCGTGGAACAGCTCGGGCAGGTGCGTCTGGCGATCATGGAAACCAACGGGCAGATTAGCGTCTATTACTATTCTGACGATGAGGTGAGGCCGGGATTGTGCATCCTGCCGGATATGCTGATCGAGCGTTTCAGAACCATACCTGAGTCAGGCGAGTATGCCTGCGTGAGATGTAGCCATGTTGTCGCGATGCAGCCGGGGGATCGTCAATTATGCCCCCGCTGTGCAAATCCGGAATGGACGAAGGTTAGCCGGGCTAAACGCATCACCTGACAGCCATTTTGTCGGTTTTGTCCTGGCGAGGCGGCAGATTGTTTTGTGTGACGTGGGGCACATTTCACGGGTCATAAGTTTTAGACATTGCGGCGCGTGTCACTGAATGATAAAACCGATATCCACAGTTATAACTTATGGCTTTTAGCGTGGTGAGGGGAAATGGCTCAAGTCTTTAATTTCAGTTCAGGTCCGGCAATGTTACCGGCAGACGTGCTTAAACAGGCTCAACAGGAACTTTGTGACTGGAACGGTCTGGGAACGTCGGTGATGGAAATCAGCCACCGGGGTAAAGAGTTTATTCAGGTGGCGGAAGAGGCAGAAAAGGATTTTCGCGATCTGCTGAATATTCCCTCGAACTACAAAGTATTGTTCTGTCACGGCGGCGGGCGCGGCCAGTTTGCGGGCGTACCGCTGAACATCCTGGGCGATAAAACGACGGCAGACTACGTTGACGCAGGCTACTGGGCGGCCAGTGCGGTGAAAGAAGCGCACAAATACTGCACGCCGAATGTGATCGACGCCAAAGTGACTGTTGACGGCCTGCGCGCCGTGAAGCCAATGAGCGAGTGGCAGCTTTCTGATAACGCCGCGTATCTGCACTACTGCCCGAACGAAACCATTGACGGCATTGCCATCGACGAGACGCCAAACTTCGGCAGCGATGTCGTGGTTGCCGCTGACTTCTCCTCCACCATTCTGTCTGCGCCAATTGACGTCAGCCGTTATGGCGTGATCTACGCGGGCGCACAGAAAAATATCGGCCCTGCAGGCCTGACGATTGTTATCGTGCGTGAAGATCTGCTGGGTAAAGCGCATACATCCTGCCCGTCGATTCTTGATTACACCGTGCTGAACGACAACGATTCTATGTTCAACACCCCACCGACGTTTGCCTGGTACCTCTCCGGCCTGGTCTTCAAATGGCTGAAGCAAAACGGCGGCGTGGCGCAGATGGACAAAGTGAATCAGCAGAAAGCCGAACTGCTGTATGGCGTGATCGACAAGAGCGATTTCTACCGCAACGATGTGGCGAAAGCTAACCGTTCCCGCATGAACGTGCCGTTCCAGCTGGCGGACAGCAACCTGGATAAAGTGTTCCTGGAAGAGTCCTTCGCGGCAGGCCTGCACGCGCTCAAAGGTCACCGTGTCGTGGGCGGCATGCGTGCCTCCATCTATAACGCGATGCCGCTGGAAGGCGTTAAAGCTCTGACCGATTTCATGATCGACTTCGAACGTCGCCACGGTTAATTGCGCTGTTTTCACCCCCGTAGCCCTGCTGCGGGGTTTTTATTATGTTGAGTTGAGAGTTAAGTTTTCATGGAATCCCTGACGTTACAACCTATCGCGCGGGTAGATGGCACCATTAATCTGCCTGGTTCAAAAAGTGTCTCGAACCGCGCTCTGCTGCTGGCAGCACTGGCAAACGGCACCACCGTCCTTACAAACCTGCTGGACAGCGATGACGTGCGCCATATGCTCAATGCGCTGAAAGCGTTGGGCGTTCATTACACTCTCTCCGACGATCGCACCCGCTGCGAAGTGACCGGCAACGGCGGCGCGCTGCAGACGGGTGAAGAGCTTGAGCTGTTTCTGGGCAACGCGGGTACCGCGATGCGTCCGCTGGCGGCGGCTCTGTGTCTTGGGCGCAACAACATTGTGCTGACCGGTGAGCCGCGCATGAAAGAGCGTCCGATTGGTCATCTGGTGGATGCCCTGCGTCAGGGCGGCGCGCAGATTGAGTATCTGGAGCAGGAAAATTATCCGCCACTGCGTCTGCGCGGGGGCTTTACCGGCGGTCACGTCGAGGTTGACGGCAGCGTTTCCAGCCAGTTCCTGACCGCGCTGCTGATGGCCGCGCCGCTGGCACCGCAGGATACGGTAATTACGATTAAAGGCGAGCTAGTCTCCAAACCGTATATCGATATCACGCTGCATCTGATGAAAACCTTCGGCGTCGAGGTGGAAAACCAGTCTTATCAGCGCTTCGTAGTACGTGGGGCGCAGCAGTACCAGTCTCCGGGCAGCTATCTTGTTGAAGGCGACGCCTCGTCGGCTTCCTACTTCCTGGCGGCGGGCGCGATCAAAGGCGGTACCGTGAAGGTGACCGGTATTGGCCGCAACAGCGTGCAGGGCGATATCCGTTTTGCGGACGTGCTGGAGAAAATGGGCGCGGTTGTGACCTGGGGCGATGATTTCATCTCCTGTACCCGCGGCGAGCTGAAGGCCATCGACATGGACATGAACCATATTCCGGATGCGGCGATGACCATTGCCACAGCGGCGCTGTTTGCAAAAGGCACCACCACGCTGCGTAATATCTACAACTGGCGCGTAAAAGAAACCGACCGACTGTTCGCGATGGCGACTGAGCTGCGTAAGGTCGGCGCTGAGGTGGAAGAGGGCGAAGACTACATTCGCGTCACGCCTCCTGCAAAACTGCAGGTTGCCGAGATCGGAACCTACAACGATCACCGTATGGCGATGTGCTTCTCGCTGGTGGCGTTGTCAGACAAGCCTGTCACCATTCTTGATCCAAAATGTACGGCGAAAACGTTCCCGGACTACTTCGAACAGCTGGCACGCATTAGCACGCTGGCCTGATAACGCCTGCCGCATCACCCGATGCGGCATTTCCTTACGCTTCCTGACGAACACTTCCGTTCATTTCTTCTACACTCTGCTTCAATCAATCCGTAATTTGCACGCAAAGGTAACAGTTGCGCACGTTGACGCGTATAATGCGCGGCGTTCATGTAAACGGTATGCCTTATTTAAGGAGAAAAAGATGACGGCAATTGCCCCGGTAATCACCATTGATGGGCCGAGTGGCGCAGGGAAAGGGACTCTGTGCAAAGCGATGGCGGAAGCGTTGCAATGGCATCTTTTAGATTCGGGAGCAATCTATCGCGTGCTGGCTCTGGCTGCGCTGCATCATCATGTGGACGTGGCGTCTGAAGAAGCGCTGGTTCCGCTGGCTGCGCATCTTGATGTGCGTTTCGTGTCGACCGATGGCAACCTGGAAGTCATCCTTGAAGGGGAAGACGTGAGCGGGGAAATTCGTACCCAGGAAGTGGCGAATGCGGCCTCCCAGGTAGCAGCCTTCCCGCGCGTTCGTGAGGCGCTGTTACGTCGTCAGCGCGCGTTTCGTGAAGCACCGGGCTTGATCGCAGACGGACGCGATATGGGAACCGTGGTATTCCCTGATGCACCTGTGAAAATTTTCCTTGACGCCTCTTCGGAAGAACGTGCTCAACGCCGCATGCTTCAGTTGCAGGAAAAGGGGTTTAGTGTTAACTTTGATCGCCTTTTATCCGAGATAAAAGAGCGCGATGACCGCGATCGTAACCGCGCCGTCGCCCCACTTGTTCCAGCAGAAGATGCATTAGTTCTGGATTCAACCAGTTTAACTATTGAGCAAGTGATTGAAAAAGCGCTACAATATGCGCGCCAAAAACTGGCACTCGCGTAATCGCGACCGATTTAGCAGTACCCCCGCTGCAAGGGATTGACGGCGGGTATGTGAAACAACCCCATCCGGCACGGAGCCAGGTGGACGTTAATATTAACCTGAAGATTAAACATGACTGAATCTTTTGCTCAACTGTTTGAAGAATCCTTAAAAGAAATCGAAACCCGCCCGGGTTCCATCGTTCGCGGTGTTGTTGTTGCTATCGACAAAGACGTAGTACTGGTTGACGCCGGTCTGAAATCTGAGTCCGCCATTCCGGCAGAGCAGTTCAAAAACGCCCAGGGCGAGCTGGAAATCCAGGTTGGCGACGAAGTTGACGTTGCTCTGGACGCAGTAGAAGACGGCTTCGGTGAAACCCTGCTTTCTCGTGAGAAAGCGAAACGTCACGAAGCATGGATCACGCTGGAAAAAGCTTACGAAGAAGCTGAAACTGTGGTCGGTGTTATCAACGGCAAAGTTAAAGGTGGCTTCACTGTTGAGCTGAATGGTATTCGTGCGTTCCTGCCAGGTTCTCTGGTAGACGTTCGTCCAGTTCGTGACACTCTGCACCTGGAAGGCAAAGAGCTTGAGTTCAAAGTAATCAAGCTGGACCAGAAGCGTAACAACGTTGTTGTTTCCCGTCGTGCCGTTATCGAATCCGAAAACAGCGCAGAACGCGATCAGCTGCTGGAAAACCTGCAGGAAGGCATGGAAGTCAAAGGTATCGTTAAGAACCTCACTGACTACGGCGCATTCGTTGACCTGGGCGGCGTTGATGGCCTGCTGCACATCACCGACATGGCGTGGAAACGCGTTAAGCACCCAAGCGAAATCGTGAACGTGGGCGACGAAATCACTGTTAAAGTGCTGAAGTTCGACCGTGAGCGTACTCGTGTATCCCTCGGCCTGAAACAGCTGGGCGAAGATCCATGGGTAGCTATCGCTAAGCGTTACCCAGAAGGTACTAAACTGACTGGTCGCGTAACCAACCTGACTGACTACGGCTGCTTCGTTGAAATCGAAGAAGGCGTTGAAGGTCTGGTGCACGTTTCCGAAATGGACTGGACCAACAAAAACATCCACCCATCCAAAGTTGTTAACGTTGGTGATGTAGTGGAAGTGATGGTTCTGGATATCGACGAAGAACGTCGTCGTATCTCCCTGGGCCTGAAGCAGTGCAAAAACAACCCATGGCAGCAGTTCGCGGAAACCCACAACAAGGGTGACCGTGTTGAAGGTAAAATCAAGTCTATCACTGACTTCGGTATCTTCATCGGCCTGGACGGCGGCATCGATGGCCTGGTTCACCTGTCTGACATCTCCTGGAACGTTGCAGGCGAAGAAGCAGTTCGTGAATACAAAAAAGGCGACGAAATCGCTGCAGTTGTTCTGCAGGTTGACGCAGAGCGTGAGCGTATCTCCCTGGGCGTTAAACAGCTCGCAGAAGATCCGTTCAACAACTGGGTTGCACTGAACAAGAAAGGCGCAATCGTAAACGGTAAAGTGACTGCAGTTGACGCTAAAGGCGCAACCGTAGAACTGGCTGACGGCGTTGAAGGTTACCTGCGCGCTTCTGAAGCTTCCCGTGACCGCGTTGAAGATGCCACTCTGGTTCTGAACGTAGGCGACGACGTTGAAGCTAAGTTCACCGGTGTTGACCGTAAGAACCGTGCAATCAGCCTGTCTGTTCGTGCTAAAGACGAAGCTGATGAGAAAGATGCAATCGCAACTGTTAACAAACAGGAAGATGCAAACTTCTCTAACAACGCAATGGCTGAAGCTTTCAAAGCAGCTAAAGGCGAGTAATATCAGGTTCTCAGCATCATGTGCGCTGTAATGCATTTACAGCGCGAAGGATGAGGAGCAAACTTGACAGATTACAGGATTCGTCCTGTAATCAATAACAAAGGGCGGCTACGGCCGCCCTTGTTTAATGAGCTGTTCAGCTAATTGGTTTGAAAGGAACCGGAGGAATCATGACCAAGTCAGAATTGATTGAAAGACTTGCCAGTCAGCAACCGCATATCCCTGCCAAAGCAGTGGAAGATGCCGTAAAAGAGATGCTGGAGCATATGGCCTCCACTCTTGCCCAGGGCGAGCGCATTGAAATCCGCGGTTTCGGTAGTTTTTCTCTGCACTATCGTGCTCCACGTACCGGGCGTAACCCGAAAACTGGCGATAAAGTCGAGCTGGAAGGTAAGTACGTTCCACACTTTAAGCCGGGTAAAGAACTGCGCGATCGCGCCAATATTTACGGCAACTGAGTTTAGCCAGCCGGTTAAACTGGGTTCGAAAGAAAGCACCTGCGGGTGCTTTTTTTGTACCCGTCGCTTTCTTTCTGAAGGTGCCCCGCATTTTCCGTTTCGTTTTCTGCAACCCGTAAAATACCTTGCTGCGCTTGCTGTAAATCGCATCCTTCACACCTGACGACCCGCTCAACCTGCTTGCATACTGCCACCCTGAAACAGGGAGGTAGCAATGGGAATTCCCGCGCTTAGTGTCTGCGCCATGCTGGCGATAGTTCCGTTACTCTGGTTACCTGAATTGCCGTCACCTTACGCCGTGTGGGTCATGGTGGCTGGCGGGATAGTGCTTGCTGCATGGCAAAACCGTCGAGTGAAGTATGCTGGTATCACGCTGTTATTTTGTGCGTGGGGCATTCTGGCCGCGCAAGAGAGCGTCTGGCCGATGCAGCATTTAACAACGGGGGCCGTGCAGGCTGAGGTAGAGCTCACCGCGACCGACGGTGCCACTTTGCATCAGGGAAACATTCGCAGCGTCGATGGCAAGCGCTGGTGGGCCTCCACCGGCGTAACGCTGTATGGCAATTATCTGCCGCAGAAAGCCTGTGCCGGTCAGCGCTGGACCATGACGCTCAGGCTCAGGCCTGCACACGGCGAACTGAACGACGGCGGTTATGATGCTCAGCGCAGCGCTTTTGCCCGACATCAAACATTGAGCGGGCGCTTCACCCGTGCGGAACTCGTCGACGGGCGCTGCAGCCTGCGAGCGCAATATCTGCTGTCGTTGCAAAACCGACTTTCAGCTTATCCATGGGGAGCGGTTATCCTGGGCCTTGGGATGGGGGAACGCCTGGATGTACCGCGGGAAATAAAAGATCTGATGCGGGAAACCGGCACGCTGCATTTGATGGCGATTTCGGGTCTGCATATCGCACTGGCAGCCTCTCTCGTCTGGTTACTTGCACGTGGACTCCAGTTTTTATTACCCAGCCATCGGGTACACTGGCAAATGCCTCTCCTTGCCGGGTTAATCTTTGCTGCTTTCTACGCCTGGCTTACCGGCCTGCAACCGCCTGCGCTGCGGACGGTCATCGCACTTGCTGTGCTTGCCATGTTGCGGATCGCTGGCCGTCAATGGTCGCCCTGGCAGGTATGGGGGTGCTGTATCGCGGCGATACTGTTAAACGATCCGTTAGCCGTACTTTCGCAGAGTCTGGCTTTGTCAGCCTTTGCCGTCGCCGCGCTGATTTTTTGGTTTCAGTGGCTGCCGCTTCCTGACTGGCAGTGGGCAAGACGTATACAGCCGCTAGTGAACCTGATTTATCTGCAGGTCGGCATGTTGCTTCTGCTCATGCCGTTACAGGTTCTGATTTTCCATGGCTTCAGCCTCTCATCCCTGGTCGCGAATCTCTTTGCCGTGCCCCTGGTAACGTTTGTCTCCGTCCCGCTGATCCTGCTCGGTATGCTGCTCCATCTGCTACCGCTGGCAGCGGTTGAAAGTGCCATCTGGTTTGCTGCCGATAAGTCGCTTGCGGGACTCTTCTGGCTACTGATGCGCCTGCCTGATGGCTGGCAGAATGTCGATCAACGCTGGCAAACCATGGCATTACTGCCGTGGTTGATCATCATTGCCTGGCGTTTTCGTGCCTGGAAAACCGTTCCTGCCGTTTGTCTTGCAGGCAGCGTCTTACTGACGTTTCCCGTCTGGCGAGCGGCAAAAAGCGAGAGCTGGACGCTGCATATGCTGGACGTGGGGCAGGGGCTGGCCATGGTTATTGAAAGGCAGGGAAAAGCCATTCTTTATGATACCGGGCTCGCCTGGCCGGACGGAGTCAGCGCGCAGCGGTTAATTATTCCCTGGCTTCGCTGGCATCACCTGCGGCCAGACGGGGTGATTCTCAGTCATGAACACCTCGACCATGCAGGAGGCCTCGTTTCGTTGCAAAAAGCATGGCCGGATATATGGATAAGAAGCCCGTTGCGCAGGACGGGACACCGCCCCTGTTTTCGTGGGCAGAAATGGGAATGGCAGGGGTTAACCTTCACCGTCCACTGGCCCCCTGAAAATTACCCGGCCCAGGGGAATAACCGTTCCTGCGTGGTAAAGGTGGACGACGGGGAGCAAAGTGTTCTGTTAACAGGAGATATTGAAGCGCAAGCGGAACAGGCTATGCTTAGCCATTACTGGCGCTATATGACGTCCACGTTGATACAGGTGCCCCATCATGGCAGCAATACCTCGTCTTCATTGCCGCTGGTACAGCGGGTGGGAGGACAGATTGCCCTGGATTCCGCGGCCCGCTATAACGCATGGCATTTCCCGTCGCCAAAAGTTGTCCGACGCTATCGAAAAGAGGGGTATATCTGGCACGATACCCCTCACTCAGGACAAATATCGGTGACATTCTCGCAACATCACTGGCAAATCCGGCGCTTGCGAGAGCAAATTTTACCACGTTGGTATCATCAGTGGTTTGGCGCGCCCGTCGATAACGGGTAGAATATGCGGCTATTTCAACAATGCTGGTTTTTTGAATGCATAACGACAAAGATCTCTCCACGTGGCAAACGTTCCGCCGACTCTGGCCGATGATTGCCCCTTTTAAAGCAGGCTTGATCGTGGCGGGTGTAGCGTTAATCCTCAACGCAGCCAGCGATACTTTTATGCTATCGCTTCTTAAACCGTTACTGGATGACGGTTTTGGTAAAACGGATCGCTCAGTGCTGCTATGGATGCCTCTGGTGGTTATCGGACTGATGATCTTACGCGGTATCACCAGCTATATCTCAAGCTACTGCATTTCCTGGGTATCCGGGAAAGTGGTGATGACCATGCGCCGTCGACTGTTCAGTCACATGATGGGCATGCCGGTTGCGTTCTTTGACAAGCAGTCAACCGGGACGCTGCTGTCGCGTATTACCTACGACTCCGAGCAGGTTGCTTCTTCCTCTTCCAGCGCGCTGATTACCGTTGTGCGCGAGGGCGCGTCGATCATCGGCCTGTTCGTGATGATGTTCTACTACAGCTGGCAGCTGTCGCTTATCCTTATCGTTCTGGCACCGGTGGTTTCCATTGCTATCCGCGTCGTGTCAAAGCGCTTCCGCAATATCAGTAAGAATATGCAGAACACGATGGGGCAGGTGACCACCAGCGCAGAGCAGATGCTGAAAGGGCATAAAGAAGTGCTGATTTTTGGTGGTCAGGACGTCGAAACCAAACGCTTTGATAAAGTCAGCAACAAAATGCGTCTGCAGGGGATGAAAATGGTCTCGGCCTCTTCCATCTCTGACCCGATTATTCAGCTGATTGCCTCGCTGGCACTGGCGTTCGTCCTGTATGCAGCAAGCTTCCCGAGCGTCATGGAGACGCTGACGGCGGGTACCATTACCGTGGTCTTCTCCTCAATGATTGCCCTGATGCGTCCGCTGAAGTCACTGACGAACGTGAATGCCCAGTTCCAGCGTGGGATGGCCGCCTGCCAGACCCTGTTTAGCATTCTGGATTCCGAGCAGGAAAAAGATGAAGGCAAACGCGTCATTGAGCGCGCGAACGGCGACGTTGAGTTCCGCAATGTGACCTTTACCTATCCTGGCCGCGAAACACCGGCTCTGCGCAATATCAACCTGACCATTCCGGCGGGGAAAACCGTTGCGCTGGTAGGCCGTTCTGGCTCGGGGAAATCGACCATTGCCAGCCTGATCACCCGTTTCTACGACATTGACGAAGGTGAAATTCTGTTAGACGGCCACGACCTGCGGGAGTATACCCTGCAGTCGCTGCGTAATCAGGTAGCGCTGGTCTCTCAGAACGTGCACCTGTTCAACGATACCGTGGCAAACAATATTGCCTATGCGCGTACTGAAGAGTACAGCCGCGAGCAGATTGAGAACGCCGCGCGTATGGCTTACGCGATGGACTTTATCAACAAGATGGATAACGGTCTGGATACCATCATCGGTGAGAACGGCGTACTGCTCTCCGGTGGGCAGCGTCAGCGTATCGCCATTGCCCGTGCGCTGTTGCGCGACAGCCCGATCCTGATCCTGGACGAAGCGACCTCTGCGCTGGATACGGAATCTGAACGCGCGATTCAGTCCGCGCTGGATGAGCTGCAAAAGAACCGTACCTCGCTGGTGATTGCGCACCGTCTGTCGACTATCGAGCAGGCTGATGAAATCGTCGTGGTTGAGGACGGTATCATTGTTGAGCGTGGAAGCCATGCTGACCTGCTGGAACACCGCGGCGTTTACGCTCAGCTTCATAAGATGCAGTTCGGCGAATGATTGCACGCATCTGGTCCGGTGAATCCCCGCTGTGGCTGCTGCTTTTGCCGCTCTCCTGGCTCTACGGCCTGGTGAGCGGCATCATCCGCCTGCTTTATCGTCTGGGGGTGAAGCGGGCCTGGCGCGCGCCGGTGCCGGTTGTGGTTGTCGGTAATCTTACGGCGGGCGGCAACGGCAAAACGCCGGTGGTGATCTGGCTGGTAGAGCAGTTACAAAAACGCGGTATACGCCCGGGCGTGGTATCGCGCGGATATGGTGGTCAAGCGTCGCATTACCCGCTGTTGCTGACGGCGGAAACCACGACGGCTGAAGCGGGTGATGAACCGGTATTGATTTTCCAGCGTACCGGCGTACCGGTCGCGGTTTCCCCGGTGCGCAGCGATGCCGTACAGGCACTGCTTGCCGAACACGCGGTACAAATCATCATCACTGACGATGGTCTGCAGCATTACGCCCTGGCGCGTGATAAAGAGATTGTGGTCATCGACGGCGTTCGCCGTTTTGGTAACGGCTGGTGGTTACCTGCCGGGCCCATGCGCGAACGCGCTTCACGTCTGAAATCCGTTGATGCGGTGATCGTGAACGGGGGGGAGGCGAAAACGGGTGAAATCCCGATGCACCTGCAGCCGGGTCTGGCAATCAACCTGGTGACGGGGGAACGCCGGTCGGTTTCAGAGTTGCCTTCACTGGTAGCGATGGCGGGCATTGGTCATCCGCCGCGCTTCTTCGCGACGCTGGAACAGTGTGGTGCCCGGCTGGAAAAACGCGTTCCGCTGGCCGACCATCAGGCGCTGGTGGAAGGGCAGGTAGACGCCCTGACCGCACCCGGGCAGTCGCTGATCATGACCGAAAAAGATGCGGTGAAATGCCGCGCCTTTGCGAAAGATAACTGGTGGTATCTGCCGGTTGACGCCGAACTCAGCGGTGAGCAGCCGGAACATTTGCTCAAGGAACTGATTGCGTTGGTGCACTAAAGGCTTACGCGGTTCTGGTGGCGCTTTGACTGACAGGAAAACGCATGTCTCTACCGCAACTCTCGCTTTCAGCCGCACGTAATCTCCACCTGGCCGCGCAGGGGCTGCTCAAAAAGCCCCGCCGCCGCGCGCAGCCTGCCGATATCCTCTCTACCGTACAGCGCATGTCGCTCCTCCAGATCGACACCATTAATATTGTGGCCCGCAGCCCTTACCTGGTGCTGTTTAGCCGCCTGGGGAGTTATCCTTCCCAGTGGCTGGATGAGGCGCTCAGCAAGGGGGAGTTGATGGAGTATTGGGCGCATGAAGCCTGCTTCCTTCCTCGCAGCGATTTTGCCCTGGTGCGTCACCGTATGCTTGCGCCGGAAAAGATGGGCTGGAAATACCGACAGGCCTGGATGCAGGAACATGCGGCTGAAATAGAGCAGCTCATCGCGCATATTCAGGAAAACGGTCCTGTACGCTCTGCCGATTTTGAACACCCGCGCAAGGGGGCAAGCGGCTGGTGGGAGTGGAAGCCGCACAAACGTCATCTCGAAGGGTTATTTACCTCTGGGAAAGTCATGGTGATTGAGCGGCGTAACTTTCAGCGCGTCTACGATCTGACGCATCGCGTGATGCCGCACTGGGACGACGAGCGCGACCTGCTTACCCAGGAGGCGGCCGAGGCCATTATGCTGGAGAACAGCGCCCGCAGTCTGGGGATTTTTCGCGCGCAGTGGCTGGCAGATTATTATCGCCTGCGCCAGCCCGTGCTGAAACCGCTGCTGGACATGTGGCAACACGAGCAGCGCGTTATTCCCGTTACCGTGGAAACGCTGGGCGAAATGTGGCTGCATGCGGATCTCCTTCCGTTATTGCCTCAGGCTCTGGAGGGGAAACTTCAGGCAACCCACAGCGCGGTATTGTCGCCGTTCGATCCGGTCGTCTGGGACAGAAAACGCGCCGAGCAGCTCTTTGATTTTAGCTACCGGCTGGAATGTTATACCCCGGCCCCAAAGCGCCAGTATGGCTACTTTGTTTTACCGCTGCTGCATAAAGGACAGCTGGTCGGGCGCATGGATGCCAAAATGCACCGCAAGACCGGCACGCTTGAAATCATTGCGCTTTATCTGCAAGAGGGCGTCAGGGTGACGGCGAGCCTGGAAAAAGGATTAACGTCCGCCATTAGTGAATTCGCGCGTTGGCAGGGGGCCGACGACGTGACGCTGGGCCGGGTACCTGATGGATTGTTTACATCCTGTCGAAGTGGCTGGGAAACAGGCACGTCCTGAAAAGGGAATGTGTTAAGCTTTAGCGATTACCCATACGGAGGAACTATGGATCACCGTTTACTTGAAATTATTGCCTGCCCGGTATGCAACGGCAAACTTTACTACAGCCAGGACAAACAAGAGCTCATTTGCAAGCTGGACAGTCTGGCTTTCCCGCTGCGTGACGGTATTCCGGTATTGCTGGAAAATGAAGCCCGTTCCCTGGTGGCAGAAGAGAGCAAGCCATGAGTTTTGTCGTCATTATTCCTGCGCGTTATGCCTCAACGCGTCTGCCGGGTAAACCGCTGGTGGATATTAACGGCAAGCCGATGATTGTGCATGTCCTCGAGCGCGCGCGTGAATCGGGTGCTGACCGCGTGATTGTTGCCACCGACCATCCGGATGTCGCTCGTGCGGTTGAGGCCGCAGGCGGAGAGGTGTGCATGACTCGCGCCGATCACCAGTCCGGCACCGAACGTCTGGCGGAAGTGGTTGAGAAATGCGGTTTCAGTGATGATACGGTCATCGTAAACGTGCAGGGTGACGAGCCGATGATCCCCGCGGTCATTATCCGTCAGGTGGCCGAAAACCTGGCGCAGCGTCAGGTCGGAATGGCGACGCTGGCGGTACCCATTCATCATGCAGAAGAAGCTTTCAACCCGAATGCGGTGAAGGTCGTCATGGATGCGGAAGGCTATGCGCTTTATTTCTCCCGCGCCACGATCCCGTGGGATCGCGATCGCTTTGCGCTCTCTAAAGAGACCATCGGTGATACCTTCCTGCGTCATATTGGGATCTACGGCTATCGCGCGGGCTTTATTCGCCGCTATGTGGCCTGGGCGCCGAGCCCGCTGGAGCATATCGAAATGCTGGAGCAGCTTCGCGTGCTCTGGTACGGCGAGAAAATTCACGTTGCCGTTGCTGAGGAAGTCCCCGGCACGGGCGTAGACACCCCTGAAGATCTTGAGCGCGTTCGCGCCGAATTGCGTTAATCTTACCGGCATCTCTCCGCAGGGAGGGATGCACTCTCCGCTTTATTTTTCACTTTCTTTTTCCTGATTGATCTCTTCCGGGTGACATCTTCATTAAGGACGCTCATTATAAAAGCAGTAGTCTTAATGGGGGTAATCTCATATGGAACAGCTGCGTGCCGAACTTAGCCATCTGCTGGGTGAAAAGTTAAGCCGGGTCGAATGCGTGAGTGAAAAAGCCGATACCGCGCTCTGGTCGCTTTACGACAGTCAGGGTAACCCGATGCCGCTAATGGCAAGAAGTTTCACGTCACCCGGCGTTGCCAGGCAGCTTGCATGGAAAATGTCGATGCTGGCGCGGGAGGGAACCGTGCGTATGCCGACGGTGTATGGTGTGATGACCCATGAGGAACACCCCGGCCCGGACGTACTGCTGATTGAACGTTTACGCGGTGTGCCCGTTGAAGCGCCCGCGCGAACGCCGGAACGCTGGGAGCAGCTGAAAGATCAGATTGTCGAGGCGCTGCTGGCCTGGCACCGTCAGGATAGCCGTGGACTTGTCGGACCGGTTGACAGCACCCAGGAAAACCTCTGGCCGCTGTGGTACCGCCAGCGGGTTGAAGTGCTGTGGGGAACGCTTAACCAGTTCAACAATACCGGTTTAACCATGCAGGACAAACGTATCCTGTTTCGTACCCGGGAGTGCTTACCGGCCTTGTTCGAAGGTTTTAATGACAACTGCGTGCTGATCCACGGCAATTTTACCCTGCGCAGCATGCTCAAAGACGCCCGCAGCGATCAGCTTCTGGCAATGGTGGGGCCGGGCATCATGCTCTGGGCACCGCGCGAATATGAGCTGTTCAGGCTCAGCGACAGCGGGGCGGCGGAAGGCTTACTGTGGCATTACCTTCAACGCGCCCCCGTTGCGGAAGCGTTTCTCTGGCGACGCTGGCTCTACCTGCTCTGGGACGAAGTCGCGCAGCTGGTGAACACCGGACGATTCAATCGCGCAAACTTCGATCTGGCAACAAAATCACTCTTGCCCTGGCTCGCCTGAGGATCCTTTCAGCCACTGCCAGAGGCGTCCGAGCGTCTCGTAGCCGACGCGGTCGCTATGCATCAGCCATACCGGGGAGGGGATTGCCCGTTCCCACGGGTTGAGCGGTGCGTCGATGGCCATCTGGTTTGCCGGTGCGGGAAGCGGGTGCAGGCCTTGCTTCTCAAAGAAAATCATCGCGCGCGGCAGGTGTGAGGCGGAGGTCACCAGCAAGAACGGGGCATCGCCAATCGCCTGCTTCACTGCAGCAGCCTCTTCTTCGGTGTCTTTCGGGCTGTCCAGCGTGATGATCGAGGAACGCGGTACGCCGAGAGATTCCGCGACCCTGGCGCCCGCTTCAGCCGTACTCACCGGGTTCGTTTTCGCCGCCGCGCCGGTGAAGATCATTTTTGATCCCGGATTCGCCAGCCACAGGCGAATACCTTCGTTCAGCCGTGGCAGGCTGTTGTTGATCAGGTTTGAGCTCGGGGCCCAGTCAGGATCCCAGGTATATCCACCGCCCAGCACCACGATGTACGACACTTTCTGATTTCCCTGCCATGTTGGGTACCTGTTTTCGATGGGGCGTAACAGGCCATCCGCGACCGGTTGCAGGCTCAACAGCAGCAAGACCAGCCAGCCGAGCGTGATAAGCGTTTTGCCACTCTTCTGAAAGCGACTGAACCACACCAACGCCAGCCCCAGCGCGATGATGATGAGCAGCAGCGGAAGGGGAAGCATCATCCCTCCAATGTATTTCTTAAGGGTAAAAAGCATCCTTTTTGGTTCCTTTTTTGACCATATAGCAGGTGATTGCCGGTGATATTACACCAGAGAGGTTCATTCTCCGCGCGGCTGTGACAAAATAGCGGTTTTGCAGTTAGCGAGTGGAACTCTCCCAATGCGGGATCGCAATTTTGATGACATCGCGGAAAAATTTTCGCGCAACATTTATGGCACCACGAAGGGGCAGCTTCGTCAGACGATCCTCTGGCAGGATCTGGACACCATTCTGGCTACGTTCGGTGGCCAAACGTTGCGCGTGCTGGACGCCGGTGGTGGTGAAGGGCAGACGGCCATAAAAATGGCTGAACGCGGTCATCACGTCACGCTTTGCGATCTTTCTGCTGAAATGGTCGCCCGCGCGACGCGTGCGGCAGAAGAGAAAGGTGTGAGCGACAACATGCATTTTATACAATGCGCCGCTCAGGACATCGCACAGCATTTGGAAACCCAGGTTGATCTGATATTGTTTCATGCGGTGCTGGAGTGGGTTGCCGATCCGCAAAGCGTGTTACAAACCCTGTGGTCGATGTTGCGCCCGGGCGGCACGCTGTCGCTGATGTTCTACAATGCTAACGGCTTCCTGATGCACAACATGGTTGCGGGAAACTTCGACTATGTTCAGGTCGGGATGCCCAAAAAGAAAAAGCGCACGCTTTCCCCGGACTATCCGCGCGATCCACAGCAGGTTTATGGCTGGCTGGAAGCGATTGGCTGGCAGATTGTCGGGAAAACGGGCGTCAGGGTGTTTCAT
Organism: Enterobacter sp. ku-bf2; assembly: GCF_001742765.1. Taxonomy (NCBI): domain Bacteria; kingdom Pseudomonadati; phylum Pseudomonadota; class Gammaproteobacteria; order Enterobacterales; family Enterobacteriaceae; genus Enterobacter; species Enterobacter sp. ku-bf2. The sequence continues at coordinate 1,433,420 of NZ_MDVW01000001.1, read as the reverse complement.
GATTATCTGCGTGAAAAACACAAACAGCGTGACTGTTTTGACACCTTAACAGAATTGGAAACGCGGTATTGCCGTCAGGAGCCTTTTGTCAGCCTTGGCCGCTATATTCACGTCACCGCGCACAAGCCGCAGATGCAAGGATAACCTATGAGTGAATTTTCCCAGACAGTCCCCGAACTGGTTGCCTGGGCCAGGAAAAACGATTTCTCCATCTCGCTGCCGGTAGACAGACTCTCTTTCCTGCTGGCGGTCGCCACGCTGAACGGCGAGCGGCTGGATGGTGAAATGAGCGAGGGTGAACTGGTGGATGCGTTCCGCCACGTCAGTGATGCGTTTGAGCAAACCAGCGAAACCATTAGCGTCCGTGCCAACAACGCGATCAACGATATGGTGCGTCAACGTCTGCTGAACCGCTTTACCAGCGAGCAGGCGGAAGGAAACGCCATCTATCGCCTGACGCCACTGGGCATCGGCATCACCGATTATTATATCCGCCAGCGTGAATTTTCCACGCTGCGTCTTTCCATGCAGCTGTCGATCGTGGCGGGTGAGCTTAAGCGCGCCGCCGATGCGGCAGATGAAGACGGTGACGAATTCCACTGGCACCGAAACGTCTATGCACCGCTGAAATATTCGGTGGCGGAAATCTTCGACAGTATCGATCTGACCCAGCGCCTGATGGACGAACAGCAGCAGCAGGTGAAAGACGATATCGCACAGCTGCTGAATAAAGACTGGCGAGCGGCCATCTCCAGCTGTGAACTTCTGCTGTCAGAAACCTCCGGTACGCTGCGTGAGCTGCAGGATACGCTGGAAGCCGCAGGGGATAAGCTGCAGGCGAACCTGCTGCGCATCCAGGACGCGACGCTGGCGCACGACGATCTGCACTTTATCGATCGTTTAGTGTTCGACCTGCAGAGCAAACTGGACCGTATTATCAGCTGGGGCCAGCAGTCGATCGACCTGTGGATTGGCTATGACCGACACGTGCATAAATTTATCCGTACCGCGATCGATATGGATAAGAACCGCGTCTTTGCCCAGCGTCTGCGCCAGTCGGTGCAGACCTATTTCGATGCGCCGTGGGCGCTGACCTACGCCAATGCCGATCGTCTGCTGGATATGCGCGACGAAGAGATGGCGCTGCGCGATGAAGAGGTGACCGGTGAACTGCCGCCGGATCTGGAATATGAAGAATTTAACGAAATTCGCGAGCAGCTTGCGGCGATGATCGAAGAACAGCTCGCGGTCTATAAAACCAGACAAGCTCCGCTGGATCTTGGACTCGTGGTGCGCGACTATCTGGCGCAATATCCGCGCGCGCGCCACTTCGACGTTGCCCGCATTGTGGTAGACCAGGCGGTTCGCCTGGGTATCGCGCAAGCAGACTTCACCGGACTGCCGCCGAAGTGGCAGCCAATTAACGATTACGGAGCCAAGGTACAGGCGCATGTCATTGACAAATATTGAACAAGTGATGCCGGTTAAGCTGGCACAGGCGCTGGCGAATCCGTTATTTCCGGCGCTGGACAGCCAGCTGCGTGCCGGTCGTCACATTGGCTTAGACGAGCTGGATAATCACGCCTTTTTGATGGACTTCCAGGAGTACCTGGAAGAGTTTTACGCACGCTACAACGTGGAGCTTATCCGCGCGCCGGAAGGGTTTTTCTACCTGCGCCCGCGCTCCACGACGCTGATCCCGCGTTCCGTGCTCTCCGAGCTGGATATGATGGTCGGCAAAATTCTTTGCTACCTCTACCTCAGCCCGGAACGTCTGGCGAATGAAGGGATCTTCACCCAGCAGGAGCTTTACGACGAGCTGTTGACGCTGGCAGATGAGAGCAAGCTGCTCAAGCTGGTGAACAACCGCTCCACGGGGTCGGATCTTGACCGTCAGAAATTACAGGAAAAGGTTCGCTCTTCCCTGAACCGTCTGCGTCGTCTGGGGATGGTCTGGTTTATGGGTCACGACAGCAGCAAATTCCGCATTACGGAATCTGTCTTCCGCTTCGGCGCCGACGTGCGTGCGGGCGATGACGCGCGTGAAGCGCAGCTTCGCATGATCCGCGACGGTGAAGCGATGCCGGTGGAAAACCATTTGCAGCTCAATGATGAGCATGAAGAGAATCTGCCGGATAGCGGGGAGGAAGAGTAATGATTGAACGCGGTAAATTTCGCTCACTGACGCTGATTAACTGGAACGGCTTCTTTGCCAGAACGTTCGATCTGGATGAGCTGGTCACGACGCTTTCCGGCGGTAACGGTGCGGGTAAATCCACCACCATGGCGGCCTTTGTCACGGCGCTGATCCCTGACCTGACGCTGCTTCACTTCCGTAACACCACCGAAGCGGGGGCCACAAGCGGTTCCCGTGATAAAGGGCTGCATGGGAAGCTGAAGGCCGGCGTCTGTTATTCGGTTCTGGACGTCATTAACTCCCGCCATCAGCGCGTGGTGGTGGGCGTACGCCTGCAGCAGGTTGCCGGTCGCGATCGTAAAGTCGATATTAAACCATTCGCCATCCAGGGGCTGCCAACGTCCATGCAGCCAACGGCGCTGCTGACGGAAACCCTGAACGAACGCCAGGCGCGCGTGCTGACGCTCCAGGAGCTGAAAGATAAGCTCGAAGCGATAGAAGGCGTTCAGTTCAAGCAGTTCAACTCGATTACCGACTACCACTCGTTAATGTTCGATCTGGGCGTGGTGGCGCGTCGTCTGCGCACGGCATCAGACCGCAGCAAATACTATCGCCTGATTGAAGCGTCTCTGTACGGCGGTATCTCCAGCGCCATTACCCGCTCCCTGCGCGACTACCTGCTGCCGGAAAACAGCGGCGTGCGTAAGGCCTTCCAGGATATGGAAGCGGCGCTGCGTGAAAACCGCATGACGCTGGAAGCGATTCGCGTTACCCAGTCTGACCGTGACCTGTTTAAACACCTGATCAGCGAAGCCACCAACTACGTGGCGGCGGACTACATGCGCCACGCCAACGAGCGCCGCGTCCACCTCGATCAGGCATTAGAATATCGCCGCGAGCTGTTTACCTCCCGTAAACAGCTGGTGGCCGAGCAGTACAAGCACGTCGAAATGGCGCGCGAGCTCGGTGAGCACAACGGTGCCGAGGGCGACCTGGAAGCCGACTACCAGGCCGCCAGCGATCACCTGAACCTGGTGCAAACTGCGCTCCGTCAGCAGGAAAAAATCGAGCGCTATGAAGCGGACCTCGACGAGCTGCAGATCCGTCTCGAAGAGCAAAATGAAGTGGTGGCCGAAGCCGCCGAGATGCAGGAAGAGAACGAAGCCCGCGCCGAAGCGGCTGAGCTGGAAGTGGATGAGCTGAAAAGCCAGCTTGCCGATTACCAGCAGGCGCTGGACGTGCAGCAGACGCGCGCGATCCAGTACACCCAGGCACTGCAGGCATTACAGCGCGCGAAAGAGCTATGCCATCTGCCTGACCTGACGCCGGAAAGCGCCGACGAGTGGCTGGATACCTTCCAGGCCAAAGAGCAGGAAGCCACTGAGAAACTGCTGTCCCTCGAACAGAAAATGAGCGTTGCGCAAACGGCACACAGCCAGTTTGAGCAGGCTTATCAGCTGGTTGTGGCGATTAACGGCCCGCTGGCGCGTAACGAAGCCTGGGACGTTGCCCGTGAACTGCTGCGCGACGGCGTGAACCAGCGCCATCTGGCCGAGCAGGTTCAGCCGCTGCGTATGCGTCTGAACGAGCTGGAACAGCGCCTGCGCGAGCAGCAGGAAGCCGAGCGTCTGCTGGCGGAATTCTGCAAACGTCAGGGCAAAAATTACGATTTTGACGAGCTTGAGGCCCTGCATCAGGAACTCGAGGCGCGTATCGCTGCGCTTTCAGACACGGTCTCCAGCGCCAGTGAACAGCGTATGACCCTGCGTCAGGAGCTGGAACAGCTGCAGTCCCGTTCGCAAGCGCTTCTGCAGCGTGCACCGGTCTGGCTGGCGGCCCAGAGCAGCCTTAACCAGCTCAGCGAACAGTGCGGCGAGCAGTTTGAATCCAGTCAGGAAGTGACCGAATACCTGCAGCAGCTGCTGGAGCGTGAGCGCGAAGCCATTGTTGAGCGTGATGAAGTCGGCACGCGCAAGCGTGAAGTCGACGAAGAAATTGAACGCTTAAGCCAGCCGGGCGGTGCGGAAGACCCGCGTCTCAATGCCCTGGCGGAGCGTTTTGGCGGCGTGCTGCTGTCCGAGATTTACGACGATGTCGGTCTGGACGATGCGCCATACTTCTCCGCGCTGTACGGTCCATCCCGTAATGCGATTGTGGTGCCGGATCTGTCGCTGATTTCTGAGCAGCTTGCCGGCCTGGAAGATTGTCCGGAAGATCTTTACCTGATCGAAGGGGATCCGCAGTCGTTCGATGACAGCGTATTCAGCGTCGACGAACTGGAAAAAGCGGTGGTGGTGAAAATCGCTGACCGTCAGTGGCGCTATTCCCGCTTCCCGGAACTGCCGCTGTTTGGCCGCGCCGCGCGCGAAAGCCGCATCGAAAGCCTGCACGCCGAGCGTGAAACGCTATCTGAACGTTTTGCGACGCTGTCGTTTGACGTGCAGAAAACCCAGCGCCTGCATCAGGCGTTTAGCCGCTTTATCGGCAGCCATCTGGCCGTGGCCTTTGAAGCTGACCCTGAAGCGGAAATTCGCAAGCTCAATACCCGTCGCGGCGAGCTGGAGCGGGCGATTGCCAGTCATGAAAGCGACAACCAGCAGAGCCGCGTCCAGTTCGAGCAGGCGAAAGAGGGCGTCGCGGCCCTTAACCGCATTCTGCCGCGCCTGAATCTGCTGGCGGATGACACGCTGGCCGATCGCGTGGACGAGATCCAGGAGCGCCTGGATGAAGCGCAGGAAGCCGCGCGCTTCGTGCAGCAGCACGGCAATCAGCTGGCGAAGCTGGAGCCGGTTGTCTCTGTCCTGCAGAGCGACCCGGAACAGTTTGAGCAGTTGAAAGAAGACTATGCCTGGTCGCAGCAGGTGCAGCGCGAGGCGCGTCAGCAGGCGTTCGCCCTGACGGAAGTGGTGCAGCGTCGCGCCCACTTCGGCTACTCCGATTCGGCAGAAATGCTGAGCGGTAACAGCGATCTGAATGAAAAGCTGCGTCAGCGCCTTGAGCAGGCGGAAGCGGAACGTACCCGCGCCCGCGAAGCAATGCGCAGCCATTCCGCTCAGCTGAACCAGTACAACCAGGTGCTGGCCTCGCTGAAAAGCTCCTTCGATACCAAGAAGGAGCTGTTAAACGACCTGCAGAAAGAGCTTCAGGACATCGGCGTTCGTGCCGACAGCGGGGCAGAAGAGCGCGCGCGTATTCGTCGTGACGAGCTGCATGCTCAGCTGAGCAACAACCGTGCACGTCGCAATCAGCTGGAAAAAGCGCTGACCTTCTGCGAAGCAGAAATGGATAACCTGACCCGTCGCTTGCGCAAGCTGGAGCGCGACTACTTTGAGATGCGCGAGCAGGTCGTGACCGCGAAGGCGGGCTGGTGCGCGGTGATGCGCATGGTGAAAGACAATAACGTTGAGCGTCGCCTGCACCGTCGCGAGCTGGCATATCTTTCTGCCGATGAGCTGCGTTCCATGTCGGATAAGGCGTTGGGTGCCCTGCGTCTGGCGGTGGCGGATAACGAACACCTGCGCGATGTTCTGCGCATGTCCGAAGATCCGAAACGTCCTGAACGTAAAATCCAGTTCTTCGTGGCGGTTTACCAGCACCTGCGCGAACGTATTCGTCAGGACATCATTCGTACTGACGATCCGGTCGAGGCTATCGAACAGATGGAAATCGAACTGGGTCGTCTGACGGAAGAGCTGACCTCCCGCGAGCAGAAGCTGGCGATCAGCTCTCGCAGCGTGGCGAACATCATCCGTAAAACCATTCAGCGCGAGCAGAACCGTATCCGCCAGCTCAACCAGGGTCTGCAGAGCGTGTCGTTTGGCCAGGTGAACAGCGTGCGCCTCAACGTTAACGTGCGCGAAGCGCATGCCACCCTGCTGGAAGTGCTGTCTGAGCAGCACGAACAGCATCAGGATCTGTTCAACAGTAACCGTCTGACCTTCTCTGAAGCGCTGGCGAAACTGTATCAGCGCCTGAACCCGCAGATTGATATGGGCCAGCGTACGCCGCAAACCATCGGTGAAGAGCTGCTGGATTACCGTAACTACCTGGAAATGGAGGTAGAGGTAAACCGTGGTTCAGACGGCTGGCTGCGTGCGGAGTCCGGAGCGCTCTCAACCGGTGAAGCGATCGGTACCGGTATGTCAATTCTGGTGATGGTGGTACAGAGCTGGGAAGACGAAGCGCGCCGCCTGCGCGGCAAAGACATCTCCCCATGCCGACTGCTGTTCCTGGATGAGGCGGCGCGTCTTGATGCGCGCTCCATTGCCACGCTGTTTGAGCTTTGCGAACGTCTCGATATGCAGCTCATCATTGCGGCACCGGAGAACATCAGTCCTGAAAAAGGGACAACCTACAAGCTGGTGCGTAAAGTGTTCCAGAACAGCGAACACGTCCACGTTGTGGGGCTGCGTGGCTTTGCGCCGCAGCCGCCAGAGTCACTGCCAGAAACCACGGCGGACGCTTCCTGACGCGTTTTCCGATCCGAAGCGGCGCCCTGGCGCCGCTTTTTTTTTAAACTTAACTTGTGCTTAGGGCTGCGTTATCTTTAAACTTCTTTACATAAGGTAAGGCAACAGCTTAGCCGTCTACCTATAATGAAAGAAAGCCCCAACGTGATGGGCATGTCGTGAAAACAGGGGGCAAGGGATGTTGCTTAAGAAAGAATGTGGTCGTCAGCTGTCGGCGCTTAGTTTATGCCTGGCAGTGATGTTTGCTCCACTGTTAACCGCCCAGGCCGACGAGCCTGAAATTGTGCCGACTGACAGCTCGGCAACGACAGGCACGCAGCCTACGTCGTTGTCCCAGCCGCTGGAACAGTCTCCGGCGACGGCTATCATGGCCGGTATTAAGCCGCTGCCGGAAGGCATCGATGCCGAATCGCTCAGCCAGCAGCTGCAGTCAGGGCTGCCGTCAGGCTACACGCCGGTCTATATCAATCAGCTCACGCTCCTCTATGCTGCCCGCGATATGAAACCGATGTGGGAAAACCGCGATGCCGTGCGCGCCTTCCAGCAGCAGCTGGCGGAGGTCGCGATTGCAGGGTTTCAGCCACAGTTTACAAAGTGGGTTGAGCTGTTAACCGATCCTGCCGTGTCCGGTCAGGCTCGGGACGTCGTGCTTTCCGATGCCATGATGGGCTATCTGCAGTTTGTGGCGGGTATTCCTGTCAATGGCAACCGCTGGCTGTACAGCGACAAGCCGTATAAGCTGGCGACGCCAGCGCTGTCGGTGATTAACCAGTGGCAGTTAGCCCTGGATAACGGCGAACTGCCGCGCTTTATTGCCAGCCTTGCACCGGCGCATCCACAATATGCCACTCTGCACGAGTCGCTTCTCGCGCTGGTGGGCGACTCGCGTCCATGGCCGCAGATGCGCGGCACCGCGACGCTGCGTCCGGGGCAGTGGAGCAGCGATGTGCCTGCTCTGCGTGAGATCCTGACTCGCTCCGGTCTTCTTGATGGCGGGCCACATATCGCTCTGCCTGGTGACGATCCACAAAACGCGGCGGTCAGCCCGTCAGCGCCCGTGAAAGAGAAAAAAGCGATTGCCGTCAGCAATAAACCCGCAGCATACGATCGTGAGCTGGTTGCGGCAGTGAAGCAATTCCAGGCCGCTCAGGGACTGGGAGCCGATGGCGTCATTGGCCAGACGACACGAGACTGGCTGAACGTATCGCCTGCGCAGCGGGCTGGGGTGCTGGCGCTCAATATCCAGCGTTTGCGCCTGCTGCCTGGAACCCTCTCTACCGGGATTATGGTTAACATTCCTGCGTATTCACTGGTCTATTACCAGGACGGTAGCGAAAAACTGGCGTCACGCGTGATTGTCGGGCGTCCGGATCGCAAAACGCCGATGATGAGCAGCGCGCTGAATAACGTGGTGGTTAACCCGCCGTGGAACGTGCCACCGACTCTGGCGCGTAAAGACATTCTGCCGAAGGTCTGGAACGATCCGGGTTATCTGGAACGTCATGGTTATACGGTGATGCGTGGCTGGAACAGTAAAGAGGCCATCGATCCTTATATGGTCGACTGGTCGACAATCACGGCTTCTAACCTGCCGTTCCGTTTCCAGCAGGCACCGGGGGCGCATAACTCTTTAGGGCGTTACAAATTCAATATGCCGAGTTCTGACGCTATCTATCTGCACGATACGCCGAACCACAATCTCTTCCAGAAAGATACGCGCGCGCTGAGTTCTGGCTGCGTGCGCGTGAACAAAGCCTCGGAGCTGGCCAATATGCTGCTGCAGGACGCGGGCTGGAACGATACGCGCATTTCGGATGCCCTGAAGCAGGGAGATACGCGTTACGTTAATATTCGACACAATATTCCGGTCAATCTTTACTATCTGACGGCGTTTGTTGGCGAAGACGGGCGTACCCAGTACCGTACAGATATTTACAATTATGATCTCACCGCGCGATCCGGCGCACAAATTTTGCCAAAAGCGGAACAATTAATCAGGTAAATGAAGCAGTTCGGGAAAAATGATTGTCGTAAGTTAGGGTGAATAAGGGGCTATATCGCTGCAAGCCGCGTATTCACTGGGGTTGGGCGCCTTGACGTACCCGGTTTTGCCAGTTAAGGTGCCCTTCGTGCGCTAAGCATATTACGATTTCTTTTACCTGTAGACCTGATTATCATGGACAAATTTGACGCTAATCGCCGCAAACTGCTGGCGTTAGGTGGTGTTGCGCTTGGCGCAGCGGCCATCTTGCCGACGCCAGCATTTGCCACCCTCTCGACACCTCGTCCGCGAGTTTTAACGCTCAACAATCTTCATACCGGTGAGTCGTTAAAAGCGGAGTTCTTCGATGGCAGAGGCTATATTCAGGATGAATTAGCAAGACTTAACCATTTTTTCCGTGATTTCCGCGCGAATAAAATTAAAGCCATCGACCCAGGACTGTTTGATCAGCTTTTCCGCCTTCAGGGCCTGCTGGGTACCAGCAAGCCGGTGCAGCTTATTTCTGGTTATCGCTCGGTTGATACCAATAATGAACTGCGCGCCCACAGTCGCGGGGTAGCGAAAAAAAGCTATCACACGAAGGGCCAGGCAATGGATTTCCATATTGAGGGCGTTTCGTTAGCCAATATTCGCAAAGCTGCGTTATCTATGCGCGCAGGTGGTGTAGGATATTACCCCAGCAGCAACTTTGTGCATATTGATACCGGTCCGGTTCGGCACTGGTAATAACGAAACACAGGAGCAGTATGAACTATCGTATTATTCCGGTTACCGCGTTCTCCCAGAATTGTTCACTCATCTGGTGCGAACAAACTAAACTGGCCGCGCTTGTCGATCCCGGCGGTGACGCTGAGAAGATCAAGCAGGAAGTCGCCGACAGCGGCGTGACGCTCATGCAGATTTTACTGACGCATGGTCACCTCGACCATGTGGGCGCAGCGGCTGAACTGGCTGAACACTACGGCGTGCCGATTGTCGGTCCGGAAAAAGAAGATGAGTTCTGGCTGCAGGGGTTACCTGCCCAAAGCCGCATGTTTGGCCTTGATGAGTGTCAGCCTCTGACGCCCGATCGCTGGCTGGATGAAGGAGAGCGCGTTAGCATAGGGAATGTGACTTTACAGGTGTTGCATTGTCCTGGGCATACGCCAGGCCATATCGTCTTCTTTGATGACCAGTCCCGTCTGCTGATCTCCGGCGATGTGATTTTCAAAGGTGGCGTAGGACGCAGCGATTTTCCGCGCGGCGATCACGGACAGCTGATTCAGTCGATTAAACAGAAGTTATTGCCGCTGGGTGATGATGTGACGTTTATCCCTGGGCACGGTCCGATGTCGACGCTGGGCTATGAACGGCTCCATAATCCGTTCCTTCAGGATGAAATGCCTGTCTGGTAACCCGCATAAAAAAAGCCTGCATAATGCAGGCTTTTTTATAGGCGCAAATTACAGTACGGCGACAATCGCTTCGCACAGCGGCGCCATGTTGTCAGGCGTCATGCCTGCAACGTTCACGCGGCCAGACGCCACGGCGTACACGCCGAACTCTTCACGCAGACGCAGAACCTGCTCTTTGGTCAGGCCGCTGAAAGAGAACATGCCGTTCTGTTTGATGATAAAGCTGAAGTCGCGATCCGCGCCTTTCTCCGCCAGGGTGTTCACAAACAGCAGGCGCATGCGCTGAATACGCTGACGCATATCGTTCAGCTCTTGTTCCCAGATAGCGCGCAGCGCATCGTTGCTCAGGATAGTCGCAACAACAGATGCACCGTGTGCCGGTGGGTTAGAGTAGTTAGCGCGGATAACGGATTTCATCTGGCTGAACGCGCGATCGACGGTCTCATCGTTAGCCGCAACCAGCGTACAGGCACCTACACGCTCATTGTACAGACCAAAGTTCTTGGAATAGGAACTGGCAACGATCAGCTCCTGATGCACGGCGGCGAACGCGCGCAGGCCTTCAGCATCTTCTTCCAGACCACGGGCGAAGCCCTGGTAGGCAAAGTCAAACAGCGGCAGCCAGCCTTTCTCTACGGACAGCTTCGCCAGGTGTTCCCACTGCTCAAGCGTTGGATCGATACCGGTTGGGTTGTGGCAGCAGCCGTGGAACAGCACCACGTCACCCGCCTGCGCTTCGCTCAGGCTTGCCAGCAGGCCGTCAAAGTCCAGAGAGTGGTTTGCTGCGTCGTAGTAGGCGTATTCACGCACTTCCAGACCCGCAGAGTTAAATACGCTCTTGTGGTTCGGCCAGCTTGGATTGCTTACCCAGACACGCTTCACAGAGGTGTTTTTCGCAAGGAAATCCGCCGCCACGCGCAGCGCGCCGGTACCGCCCGGGGTCTGAGCTGTACGGGCACGTTTGTCACTCACAATTGCGCTGCCTTTACCGAACAGCAGCTCCTGGGTGCAGCGACCAAATTCAGGGATACCATCAATACCGAGGTAGTTTTTGGTGGTTTCGTTTTCCAGCAGATACTGCTCAGCTTTCTTAACGCTGGTCAGTACCGGAGTTTTGCCGGTTTCATCTTTATATACACCAATACCCAGGTTGATTTTGCCAGGGCGGTCGTCGGCACGAAACAGATCGGCCAGGCCCAGAATCGGGTCGGCAGGAGCGGCGGTAATGTTCTCAAACATGACGAAGTTCCATTGTGATTACAGAAGTGAAATCCGCTATCAGGTTAACGGTAGATTTACAAAATGCCAACCGTTTGCGACGAAAAGCGTGCGGCTTTTCAAAAGTCGCCATTATTTTCTGTCACGCATAAAAAAACAGGGCCGTAGCCCTGTTCATTAAGCATATAACAAAGTGGTGTACTGATTAGAACTGGTAAACGAGACCCAGTGCTACGATGTCATCGTTGCTGAGACCCAGTTTGTTGTCATCTTTCAGCTGGTTGATCTGGTAGTCAACATAGGTGGACATGTTTTTGTTGAAGTAGTAAGTCGCGCCAATGTCGATGTAGTTGATGAAATCTTCATCACCAATGCCTTCAACGTCTTTCGCTTTAGATTTGTAGTAAGCGATGGATGGACGCAGACCGAAGTCGAACTGATACTGAGCGACAACAGAGAAGTCCTGAGATTTGTTAGCGAAACCGCTGCTGCCCAAACGTGCGGCGTTGTGCATTTCGCCGTACAGCGCTGCCAGGTAAATGTTGTTTGCGTCATACTTCAGGCCAGTTGCCCACTGCTCAGCTTTATCGCCTTTACCCCAGGCCAGAGTCTGCTGGTTGTTGGTACGGTCAGCTGCGCCGTACGCACCTACAACGCCAAAGCCTTCGAAATCATAGCTGACTGAAGTTGCCCAGCCGTCACCGTTAGAACGTACTGCATCAGCACGGTCATTTTTGCCCAGGTACTGAACGCCAAAGTTCAGACCGTCAACCAGGCCGAAGAAGCCGCTGTTACGGTAAGTCGCCAGACCACCATTACGGCTGGAGAAGAAGTTATCGCTCTTGCCAGTGTCGCCACCGAACTCTGGCAGCATATCGGTGATGCCGATTGCATCATACACCAGGCCATAGTTACGACCGTAGTCGAAGGAGCCTGCATCACCGAATTTCAGACCTGCGAACGCCAGACGGGTTTTGTTACCGGTCTGAGCATCGGCGCCTTCAGAGTTGTTACCCTGGAAGTTGTATTCCCACTGGCCATAACCGGTCAGCTGGTCGTTAATTTTTGTTTCGCCTTTGAAGCCCAGACGAGCATAGGTCTGGTCGCCATCGTTGCTGTCATCATCAGAGAAGTAATGCAGACCAACTGCTTTCCCGTAAAGATCCAGTTTATTAGCGTCTTTGTTATAAATTTCTGCAGCGTTCGCTGCACCGGCTACCAGCAGGGCAGGGATTACCACTGCCAGAATATTGCGCTTCATCATTATTTATTACCCTCATTGGTTTTTTTATGACACTCGCCACTGCCGTCAATAAATTCTGTCAATAAATATTTCCGGAACTATTGATGAGAGTTTGGTGTCTTTATGTATCTGACAGGCATCTTTCCATTCGCCGAAGCGTTTCGCTAGCCTGAAAGTGCTACAATTCTCAAGATTGGGTAACCAAAAGAAAATATGTGTAACTAAATATGTATTTTTGGGAACTTTGTGAACCACCTCAAACTTCAGAGCGTCCTGGCGAATTAAGCGACAGGACATATCCTATATATATGAATTTCTTATGATTAATTTGGATAAAGGCATTTCATATAAACAGACGCTAAACGACTCGTTTTTTCTTATGGCGCCGAAAAGCCTTCTGGATGGCTGTAAAACTGGTTGAAATTTGTGCTATCGCTTGAGAATGTAATAATCGCAATAAGAATAGGGTTTATTTTTTGTGGCTGGATATTTCGTGGAAATAAAACGTAACAACCAGGGATTGTGACGGGGTGATGGTTTAAAGAAGCTGACTTTGCGCTGACGAAAACTGACAATGCAGAATAAAATAATGGCCAGCATAAGCTGGCCATTTTAGTCTTTACTGATTAGAAGCTGGCGTTACGTGGTGTACGTGGGAACGGAATCACGTCACGAACGTTCTGCACACCGGTCACGTAGGCGATCAGACGCTCGAAGCCCAGACCAAAACCAGCGTGCGGTACGGTACCGTAACGACGCAGATCGCGGTACCAGCTGTAGTCCGCAGGGTTGAGACCCATCTCTTCCATACGCGCGTCCAGCACGTCAAGACGCTCTTCACGCTGAGAGCCACCGATGATTTCACCGATGCCCGGCGCCAGGACGTCCATCGCCGCCACGGTTTTACCGTCTTCGTTAAGGCGCATATAGAAGGCCTTAATGTCTTTCGGATAGTTTTTAACGACAACCGGCGCTTTGAAATGCTTCTCGGCCAGATAGCGCTCGTGCTCAGACGCCAGGTCTACGCCCCAGTAAACCGGGTTCTCGAACTTCTCACCGCATTTCTCGAGGATCGCCACCGCATCGGTGTAGTCCACCTGCGCAAAATCGGCAGAGACGAAGCGCTCCAGACGAGCTACTGCGTCGCTGTCTACGCGCTCGGCGAAGAATTTCATGTCGTCCGGACGCTCTTCCAGCACCGCTTTGAAGACATACTTCAGCATCGCTTCCGCCAGACCCGCAACATCGTCCAGGTTGGCGAACGCCACTTCAGGCTCCAGCATCCAGAATTCCGCCAGGTGACGGCTGGTGTTGGAGTTTTCGGCACGGAAGGTAGGGCCAAAGGTGTAGATTTTAGACAGCGCGCAGGCGTACGTTTCGCCGTTGAGCTGACCGGATACGGTCAGGAAGGCCTCTTTACCAAAGAAGTCTTTGTCATAGTCCACTTTACCTTCCGGGGTGCGCGGCAGGTTTTCGAGATCCAGCGTTGAGACGCGGAACATCTCACCGGCGCCTTCCGTATCGGACGCGGTGATCAGCGGGGTAGACACCCAGAAATAACCCTGCTCATCGAAGAAACGATGCAGCGCCTGCGCCAGCGTATGACGTACGCGAGCAACCGCACCAATCAGGTTGGTACGTGGACGCAGGTGCGCCACTTCACGCAGATACTCAATGCTGTGACGTTTAGCCGCCATCGGATAGGTATCCGGATCTTCAACCCAGCCGGTGACTTCAATGGCAGAAGCCTGAATTTCGAAACTCTGACCCTGACCCGGGGATGCCACGACCACGCCGGTGACAATAACGGAACAGCCCGTCGTCAGGTGCAGAACGTCATCATTGTAATTGGGCAGAGAATTATTAATGACGGCCTGTACAGGATCAAAGCAGGAACCGTCATAGACGGCAAGGAAGGAGATGCCAGCTTTAGAATCTCGGCGGGTACGCACCCATCCGCGCACGGTGACTTCCTGGTCAACGGCGACACGGCCCTGGAGTACGTCGGCTACAGGCACAACGCTCATAATATTCTCTCTGTTAATAGTCGGAAAAAATAAACACTTGTCCACCCTTATGGGGGGATATCTATGTTACCTGCCATCCGCTATCAGACAAGTAAATTTCGCAGTCAAAAGAGAAGAATTGAGAAATAAATAAGAAGAGGGGAGCCATGACGGCTCCCTTAAGCGCTTAACTGGCTTTTTTGATCTGGGGAAGATCGAAGGCTTTGCGCAATGCGCGGACAAACGCCTTGTCATGGCAGATGGTTTTGCCCGGGCTGTCGGAGAGTTTCGCCACCGGCTTGCCGTTACATTCCACCAGCTTTATCACGATATTCAGAGGTTTTACCTGAGGAATGTCGCAGGTTAACCGGGTACCAATCCCGAAGCTCAGGTTCACTCTGGCGTTGAAATGGCGATAGAGTTCGACGGCTTTTGCCAGATCGAGGTTATCGGAGAAGACCAGCACCTTGCTCATCGGGTCAATGCCCAGTTTCTCGTAATGGGCAATGGCCTTCTCGCCCCACTCAATCGGATCCCCTGAATCGTGGCGTAGTCCCTGATAACGCTCCGCAAATTCAGGTCCAAAGTCGCGCAGGAAGGCATCCATCGTAATACAGTCGGTGAGGGCGATCCCGAGTTGATTCGGGTACTCCTCAAGCCATGCAGCCAGTGCCGCGCGCTGGCTGTTTGCCAGGTCAGGACTGATCTGCTGATGCGCCTGGAACCACTCGTGTGCCTGGGTACCCATTGGCGTCAGGTTGAGGCGACGGGCCAGATCGTAGTTACTGGTGCCCACGAACCATGGCTCCTGTTGCAGACGTTTAACGATGGCCTCCTGGACGTCGCGCGAAAAACGGCGACGGGTGCCAAAGTCCATCAGGCGGAAGCGGGACATGTCCAGCCCTGCGGTCAGCGTGGAGAAGTCAGCGAGCTTATTTTCCAGCGAGGCGACCGCCTGCGCTACGCCCGTTTCCGGTGAGCGATAGCGGTGAGCCAGTTCACTGATCACCGCCAGAAGCGGCACTTCCCACATGATCACTTCCCGCCACGGACCTTCAAGGCGAATATCCAGCTTGCCGTTATCGTTAACCACGGTGACCTGCTCCGGTCTATAGCGGAAATCGCGCAGCCAGTTCAGGTAGTCGGCTTTGAAGAAAGGCAGGCCAGAAAGCCACTGATATTCCTCGTCCTGCAGCGTCAGATGCTGCATAGCATTGACCTGTTCACGAATGGCGTCTGCGTAGATACCGAGCAAGTCGTCGCCACGGCAGCGGAATTCCGCCGCGACATGAACGTCATAGTAATGGTGGAAAACGGCTTGCTGCATATGCAGTTTATACGCGTCGGTATCCAGCAACGTATGCAGAACTGGAGAAGCGAATTGAGTCATAGGTGCGCAGTAGCATCCTCTCACAGGAGCGTTTAGTACAATAAACAACTCCGGAGTATACCTTGTTTAGTGATTTATTGAACCCCGATCACAACATAAGCGCGTTTTATGGTCGAGGGCATTTTGTGCCCCGTGTTATACAAATGTAGCAAAAAAAGGTGTTGACCCTGAAAAGATGAACATTCTGCATAGCGCGTTTTGCGCAACAGGAATATATTGAAACGTTACTCGACAAACGATGCATAAGGTTTTCTATGACACAACAGCCACAAGCCAAATACCGCCACGACTACCGTGCGCCGGATTATCTGATTAGCGAAATCGATCTGACTTTTGACCTGGATGCCACTAAAACCGTTGTCACGGCGGTGAGTCAGGTGACGCGCCACAGCGCAACTGCCGTGCCGCTGCGTCTGGATGGCGAAGACCTGACGCTGGTCTCCCTGCATATTAATGATGAAGCCTGGCCGGACTATAAAGAAGAAAACAACCAGCTGGTCATCGACAACCTGCCGGATCAGTTTACGCTGCGCATCGTGAATGAAATCAGCCCGGCCGCCAATACCGCGCTGGAAGGGCTGTACCAGTCTGGCGTGGCGCTGTGTACCCAGTGTGAAGCGGAAGGGTTCCGCCACATTACCTGGTATCTCGACCGCCCGGATGTCCTGGCGCGCTTCACCACTAAAATCATCGCCGATAAAACCCTGTATCCCTTCCTGCTCTCCAACGGCAACCGCGTAGGTGAAGGCGAACTGGAGAATGGCCGTCACTGGGTTCAGTGGCAGGATCCGTTCCCAAAACCGTGCTACCTGTTTGCGCTGGTGGCGGGCGATTTCGACGTGCTGCGCGACACCTTCAAAACGCGCTCAGGCCGCGAGGTGGCGCTGGAGCTGTTTGTTGACCGTGGTAACCTGGACCGCGCGCCGTGGGCGATGACCTCGCTCATCAACTCCATGAAGTGGGACGAAGAGCGCTTCGGCCTCGAATATGACCTCGACATCTATATGATCGTCGCCGTTGATTTCTTCAACATGGGCGCAATGGAAAACAAAGGCCTGAACGTCTTTAACTCCAAATACGTGCTGGCGCGCACCGATACCGCCACCGATAAAGATTATCTCGATATCGAACGCGTCATCGGCCACGAATATTTCCACAACTGGACCGGTAATCGCGTCACCTGCCGCGACTGGTTCCAGCTGAGCCTGAAAGAGGGCCTGACCGTCTTCCGTGACCAGGAGTTCAGCTCCGATCTGGGGTCACGCGCGGTGAACCGCATCAACAACGTGCGAACCATGCGCGGCCTGCAGTTTGCGGAAGATGCCAGCCCAATGGCGCATCCAATCCGCCCGGATAAAGTCATCGAAATGAACAACTTCTACACCCTGACGGTGTATGAGAAAGGCGCTGAAATTATCCGCATGATCCACACTCTGCTGGGTGAAGAGAACTTCCAGAAAGGGATGCAGCTCTACTTCGAGCGTCATGACGGCAGCGCGGCCACCTGCGACGATTTTGTGCAGGCAATGGAAGATGCCTCTAATGTCGATCTTTCCCACTTCCGCCGCTGGTACAGCCAGGCCGGTACGCCGATTGTTACCGTCAAAGACGATTACAATCCAGAAACCGAGCAGTACACCCTGACCATCAGCCAGCGCACGCCGCCGACGGCAGAGCAGGAAGAGAAATACCCGCTGCATATTCCGTTCAGCATTGAGCTGTACGATAACGAAGGCAAAGTCATTCCACTGCAGAAGGGTGGCCACCCGGTACACCACGTGCTGAACGTGACCCAGGCCGAGCAGACCTTTATCTTCGATAACGTCTATTTCCAGCCGGTGCCTGCGCTGCTGTGTGAATTTTCCGCGCCGGTGAAGCTGGAGTACAAGTGGAGCGATCAGCAACTGACGTTCCTGATGCGTCACGCGCGTAACGACTTCTCCCGCTGGGATGCCGCACAAAGCCTGCTGGCGACCTACATCAAGCTCAACGTAAACCGTCATCAGCAGGGCCAGCCGCTGTCGCTGCCCGTTCACGTAGCTGACGCGTTCCGCGCGGTCCTGCTGGATGAGAAAATTGACCCGGCGCTCGCCGCTGAAATTCTGACCCTGCCGTCAGCAACGGAAATCGCGGAGTTGTTCGAGATTATCGATCCGATCGCGATCGTGGCGGTGCGTGAAGCGCTGACCCGTACGCTGGCTGCTGAGCTGGCGGACGAGTTCCTCGCCATTTATAACGCCAACAAGCTTGACGCTTATCGCGTTGAGCACGCGGACATCGGTAAACGTTCTCTGCGCAACACCTGCCTGCGCTATCTGGCGTTTGGTGAAACCGAGCTGGCGAACACCCTGGTGAGCAAGCAGTATCACGAAGCGGATAACATGACCGACGCGCTGGCCGCGCTGGGCGCAAGCGTTGCCGCCGAACTGCCATGCCGCGATGCGCTGATGCAGGAGTACGACGACAAGTGGCATCAGGATGGCCTGGTGATGGACAAGTGGTTCATCCTGCAGGCGACCAGCCCGGCGGCCGATGCGCTCAGCAACGTGCGCAGCCTGCTGAAGCATCGCTCCTTTACCCTGAGCAACCCAAACCGCGTGCGTTCGCTGATTGGCGCGTTTGCCAGCAGCAACCCGGCCGCGTTCCACGCCGAAGACGGCAGCGGTTATCAGTTCATGGTGGAAATGCTGACCGAGCTGAACAGCCGTAACCCGCAGGTGGCGTCGCGTCTGATTGAGCCGCTGATCCGTCTGAAACGCTACGATGCGAAGCGTCAGGCGAAGATGCGTGCCGCGCTTGAGCAGCTGAAAGGGCTGGAAAACCTGTCTGGCGATCTGTACGAGAAGATTGCTAAAGCCTTAGCGTGATGTAGAAAAAAAAGCCCGGTGGGCAGGTAAACGCAAAACGGCAACCTCGGTTGCCGTTTTTAGTGTTTCCTTCCTCTCCCCGTGGGAGAGGGCCGGAGTGAGGGTGTCAGACATTAGCCTTAACTCGCCGCAACTCCGTTTCCCCTCGCTTCATCACCCGATCCAATACCTCAGCCTCCAGCTCCGCCAGTCTTGCCGAACCCACGCGACGAGGCCGCGGAAGATCCACCGTCAGATCCAGACCGATTTTCCCTTCCTCTATTAACAGCACCCGGTCGGCCATTGCGACGGCTTCACTCACGTCATGCGTCACCAGCAGTACCGTAAAGCCGTGCGCCTGCCAGAGGGATTCAATCAAATCCTGCATTTCGATTCGCGTCAGGGCGTCGAGCGCGCCCAGCGGTTCATCGAGCAACAGCAGGCCCGGACGGTGAATTAACGCCCGCGCCAGCGCCACGCGCTGCTTCTGTCCACCCGAAAGGGCAGCAGGCCACTCATCGGCGCGATTTTCCAGCCCAACGGCGGCCAGCGCCTGGCGGGCTTCATCCCGCCAGCTGCCCTTAAGGCCGAGCCCGACATTATCGATAACCGTTTTCCACGGCAGCAGCCGCGCGTCCTGGAACATCATGCGGGTATCGTCCTGAATATTCGCAAGCGGCGTTGTCCCTGCCAGAATGTCGCCGCCGTTGGGGGCTTCCAGTCCGGCCAGCAGCCGTAGCAGCGTACTCTTGCCGCCGCCGCTGCGTCCGACAACGGCCACAAACTGTCCGGCGGGAATATGCAGATCCAGCCCGTTAAGAATGGTGTTTTCGCCGTAGCGTTTGGTGACGCCGTTCAGCAGTAACGGGGTCCCCTGATTCAGTCGTGCCGTATTCATGCTTTCGCCTCCTGAAGGGTATAGGCCGGGTTCCAGCGCAGCCAGCTGCGCTCCAGCCACTGGGCGCTGACGTCAGCGAGTTTGCCGAGCAGGGCATAAAGAATAATGGCAACCACCACCACGTCCGTTTGCAGGAATTCACGGGCGTTCATCGCCAGGTAGCCAATCCCGGAGTTAGCTGAGATGGTTTCCGCCACAATCAGCGTCAGCCACATCAGGCCGAGCGCAAAACGCACGCCGACCATAATGGAGGGCAGGGCGCCCGGCAGAATCACATGAATAAAGAGGGAAAAACCCGATAAGCCGTAGCTGCGCGCCATCTCCACCAGACCACGATCGATATTGCGGATGCCGTGCCAGGTATTGATGTAAATCGGGAACAGCGTGCCCAGCGCCACAAGGAAGATCTTGGCACTCTCATCAATTCCAAACCACAAAATGACCAGCGGGATCAGCGCCAGATGCGGCACATTACGCAGCATCTGGATGGAGGTATCCAGCAGCCGTTCACCCCAGCGTGAAAGGCCGCTGATCAGGCCCAGGACCAGCCCGATGCTGCCGCCGATGGAAAACCCGATCACGGCGCGCCAGGAGCTGATCGCCAGGTGCTGCCACAGTTCTCCGCTAACGCTCAGCGACCAGAACGCTTCTACAACGCCCTCCGGAGAGGGCAGAATGCGGCTCGACAGCCAGCCGGTAGACGATGCGAGCTGCCAGAGCGCCACAATGCCGACGGGTAAAAACCACGGCGCGGCGCGCAGCAGCCATTTTTGTGAGGTGGCAGACATGGTCACTCCTTAGCTCTGTGCGGCTTTGCGTGGAATGAATTCGTTCGCCACGGCTTCGCCCTGAAGCTGAAGCCGCTGCGGCTGCGGCACCTCCGGAATGGCGACATCCAGGTGCGGGAACAGCAGTTCGCCCACCTTGTACGCCTCTTCCAGATGCGGATAACCGGAGAGAATAAAGCTGTCGATGCCCAGTTCGGCGTATTCATTGATACGCGCGGCCACGGTCGGGCCGTCGCCGACCAGTGCTGTGCCTGCACCGCCGCGCACCAGACCGACGCCCGCCCACAGGTTCGGGCTGATCTCCAGGTTCTCGCGCTTGCCATTGTGCAGGGACGCCATCCGGTGCTGCCCGACGGAGTCGGTTTTGGCAAATGCGGCCTGGGCTCTGGCGATCGTTTCATCATCCAGATGGGAGATCAGGCGGTCCGCCGCCTGCCAGGCTTCTGCATTGGTCTCGCGCACAATCACATGCAGACGGATACCGAAGCGCACCTTGCGGCCATGGGCGGCCGCCTTTGCGCGAACCTGGGCAATTTTTTCTTTTACCAGTTCAGGCGGTTCGCCCCAGGTCAGATAGAGATCGACCTGCTCTGCGGCCAGATCCTGCGCCACATCCGACGACCCGCCAAAATAGAGCGGCGGGCGCGGCTGCTGCACCGGCGGAAAGTAGAGCTTCGCGTCGCGAACGTGAATATGCTTGCCTTCAAAGGTGACGGTTTCCCCTTCCAGCAGACGTCGCCAGACGCGGGTGAACTCGGCGGAGGCTTCGTAGCGTTCGGTATGGTCGAGGAACACACCGTCGCCCGCCAGCTCCTGCGGATCGCTGCCCGTCACCAGGTTAAACAGGGCGCGGCCGTTGGACAGTCGGTCCAGCGTTGCCGCCTGACGTGCCGCCACGGTAGGAGAGACGACGCTCGGGCGTAACGCCACCAGGAACTTCAGACGCTGGGTGACCGGGATCATCGATGCGGCGACCAGCCACGCATCTTCACATGACCGTCCGGTCGGGATCAGCACCCCGGTGAAGCCGATTCGGTCCGCCGCCTGTGCAATCTGCTGCAGGTAGCCATGGTCAACCGGGCGTGAACCCTCTTCTGTGCCAAGATAGTGTCCATCACCGTGGGTGGGTAAAAACCAGAAAAGATTCAGACTCATGATTTAGCTCCTTCTTTGCCTGCGGGTTGCCAGATGCGTTCGCGAATAGTGACCTGTTTTGGAACCAGGTGGTTTTGATAGAAGAGGTCGGCCGTTTGCTGCTGAAGCGCGGCGACGTGCGCGTCAACGGGCGTAATGGTGGTCGGCGGACGGTGGTTGAGATAGCTCGCGATCACCGGCTCAGGTAAGCCCATGGTTTTCGCCAGCAGGGCAATGCTCTCCTGACGCTGGCTCTGAGTCAGGGCATCGGCCTGGGTAAAGGTATCCAGCACGCCCTGAATAAATGCGCCGTTCTTTTCCGCATAAGGGCGCGCGGCCAGATAGAACGAGCCGGTTTGCTTCAGCGTGGTACCGTCTTTCAGCACGCGAACGCCGCCCTGCAGTAATGCGGCGGAGTAGTACGGATCCCAGATGGCCCAGGCATCAACGTTCTTCTGCTGGAACGCGGCGCGCGCGTCGGCAGGCGTCAGGTAAACAGGCTGAATGTCAGTGAACTTGAGCCCGGCCTCTTGCAGGGCACGCAGCAACAGGTTGTGTGAGCTGGAACCTTTCTGGAATGCGACCTTATGGCCTTTGAGATCGGCGACGCTTTTGATATCGCTGTTTTCAGGCACCAGGATCACCTCGGCCTTCGGCTTGGGCGGCTCAACGCCTACATAGACGAGGTCCGCTCCCGCCGCCTGGGCAAATATCGGCGGAATATCGCCCGTGCTGCCGAGATCGATACTCCCCACGTTAAGGGCCTCCAGCATCTGCGGGCCGGCAGGGAACTCCACCCAGGAGAATTTGGTGTCCGGGAAGCGTTTTTCCAGAAGCTGGTGGCTTTTTGCCAGCACCATGCTGACGCTGCCTTTCTGATAGCCTATACGTAAGCTTTCCGGAGCCGTTTCTGCGGCATGGGCCAGCGAGGTAAATGCCATCAAACCGGCCAGTCCGATGCGGGTTAAGATTTTAAACATGGGCGACTCCTTGAGGCTGACCAAACGCCGGGGCCTGGATATCCCGGCGATGCAGGGCATGCCAGAAGGTTTCCAGAGCGTTATCGAGGCGGGTTTGCAGGTTGGGCGTAAAGTGGGGTTTGTGCTGATAGTCGATAACCTGTGAGTCATCGGCGAAAACGCCGTGGAGGATCTCCTGCGCTTTCAGCGCGTTCAGCACCGGCTTCAGGGCATAATCCACGGCCAGTAAATGGGCAACCGTACCGCCCGTTGCCAGCGGCAGCACCACCTTTCCGTCCAGCGCGCGTTCCGGAAGCAGATCGAGCAGGGTTTTGAGCGCCCCGGAAAAAGAGGCTTTATAAATCGGCGTTGCCACGATCAGGCCGTCCGCGCCGTTAAGTTGCTCAATAAGGGTTTTCAGGGCGGGGCTGTCGAAACGGGCGTAGAGCAAATCTTCAGGTTCGAAGTTATGCAGGTTCCAGTGGCACACTTCCACATCCAGAGCATTCAGTTTTTCACGGGCATATTCCAGCAGGGCGCTGGAGCGCGACGGGAATCGTGGACTTCCGGCCAGGGTAATGACGCGCATACTTCCTCCTTATAACTAATTGTTTGCTTTTATCTAACATTCATAACAATTTTAAGGAGTGTGACACCGCGCGTTTATTCCACTAAATGATTTATCTGCAATTAAAATGCGAAAAAGTGCATAAGAAATAGGCGGGGAGGTAAACGATTGCGTTTTGCGCTGATTTTTTGCCGCAGGTCAATTCCCTTTCGCGCCGGGATCGCCCATAATCCCCTCCCGGTTTGCACACCGGGAATCCAGGAGAGTTCATGTACTACCCCTTCGTTCGTAAAGCCCTTTTCCAGCTCGACCCTGAGCGCGCTCATGAATTGACATTCCAGCAATTACGTCGTATTACCGGAACGCCTCTGGCCGCGCTGGTGCGCCAGCATGTGCCGGTAAAACCTGTGCAGTGCATGGGGCTGACCTTTAAAAATCCGCTGGGTCTGGCGGCCGGTCTGGACAAAAACGGCGAGTGCATTGATGCCCTGGGCGCGATGGGCTTTGGCTCCATTGAAATCGGCACCGTTACCCCGCGCCCGCAGCCGGGAAATGACAAGCCGCGCCTGTTCCGACTGGTGGAAGCCGAAGGGCTGATCAACCGCATGGGCTTCAATAACCACGGTGTTGATCACCTCGTCGAGAACGTTAAAAAAGCCCACTTTGACGGAATTCTGGGCATCAATATCGGCAAAAATAAAGACACGCCGGTCGAGCAGGGTAAAGATGACTATCTGATTTGTATGGAAAAAGTCTACGCCTATGCCGGTTATATTGCGGTGAATATTTCGTCTCCCAATACCCCGGGGCTGCGATCCTTACAATATGGTGAGGCGCTGGACGATCTTCTGAGTGCCATTAAAAATAAACAAAATGAACTCCAGTCGATCCATCATAAATATGTTCCGGTCGCGGTTAAGATCGCGCCGGATCTTTCTTCCGAAGAATTGATCCAGGTTGCCGACAGTTTAGTTCGTCATAATATTGATGGTGTGATTGCGACCAATACCACCCTCGATCGCTCCCTCGTGCAGGGAATGAAAAACTGTGACGAAGCGGGTGGGTTAAGCGGCCGTCCGGTGCAATTAAAAAGCACCGAAATTATTCGTGCTCTGTCTGCGGAATTAAATGGCCGTCTGCCGATTATTGGCGTCGGTGGCATTGACTCGGTGATTGCTGCGCGCGAGAAGATGGCAGCGGGTGCGTCACTGGTGCAAATCTATTCCGGCTTTATTTTTAAAGGGCCGTCGCTGATTAAAGAAATCGTTACTCATATCTAATCTTTTCTCCTAATCAGACAACCAGGGCTTTATTTCCAGCCCTGGTTGTTTTATATTCCGTCACTGTTGCTTATTTAGACATTATAGTCTTTTATTAATGGTGTTATAAACGAAGCGGCGATCAGGACATTTTTAGTACAGGACGTTTCGGGGACGGGAGAGAAACATGCGAATTAAACCTGACGATAACTGGCGCTGGTATTTTTGCGACGAGCATGACCGAATGATGCTCGACTTAGCCAATGGCATGTTGTTTCGCTCTCGTTTTGCCCGCCGAATGTTAACCCCGGACGCCTTTTCCCCGTCAGGCTTTTGCGTTGATGACGCTGCGCTGTATTTCTCCTTTGAGGAAAAATGTCGCGATCTGGTGCTCTCGAAAGAGCAGCGTGCCGAGCTGGTATTAAATGCGCTGGTGGCTATCCGTTTCCTGAAACCGCAAATGCCAAAGAGCTGGCATTTCCTGCCGCACGGCATGAACTGGACCCCGGCAACGGGTGATGCGGCCAGCGTCAATCTGAGCGATACCGCAGAAGAGGTGAGCCTGCTGGTGGTGGAGCCCGGCGAAAATGCCGCGCTCTGTTTGCTGGCCCAGCCCGGCGTGACGATTGCCGGGCGGACAATGCAGCTTGGAGATGCCATTAAGGTTATGAACGACAGGCTGAAGCCCCAGCTTCGCGTGGATGCCTTCAGCCTCGAGCAGGCGGTTTAAGCTTCCAGCTGTACGGACGTTTTCGGGACGCAGCTACAGCACAGAATTGTGCCGTCATTTCCAATTGCCGATTTTTTCAACGCACTCACTTCGCCATCCACCAGCCTGATGCGGCAGCATCCGCAAATTCCCGCGCGACAGGAGTAGGGGATGCGGATCCCTGCTTGTTCCAGCTGCTCAAGCAATACCTGCTGGTTATTACCCCGGATCACGTTGCCCTGCCAGTGAATCTCTACCGCAGCGGCGACGTTTGTCTCAACGTCGACAAACTCCTCTTCCTGACCCGAGCCGTAAACCCTTGCTGGCCCACGGGCGAGCACTTCTACCTCATCACCGACGCGGATCGCGCCGCTGGAGCGCGGGATCAGGTTCTGGCCGAAATCGACATCACCGTTATCCTGCGCGGTGCGGAATGACTGCAGCGTCTTCAACGGTTCGCCGGAAGGGTGCTTCTGGCCTTTCTCCGGGCTGACCGTCGTGAAAATGCAGCGGCTGCACGGCTTCACCACGTCAAAAATGACGCTGCCAATGCGGATCACTTTCCAGGTATCTTCGTCCCAGGCCTCTGCACCCGTCACCACCAGATTCGGACGGAACTGTTCCATCTGAACGCTGGCTTTGCAGCGGCCTTGTAAATCACGCAGCGAGGCTTCGTTGGTCAGCAGGAACGGGAAGCCATCGGCGAAGGAGAGAGGAACGGCGTCGTGGCGCTTCACGCGACGCGTCAGTTCAGGCCCAACCCAGCGCAGCTGCACGTCACGGGAAAAGAAGCCGCTCAGCCAGCGGTTAATCTCATCCGGGGCGATGCGCGCGGTAAAATGGTTACCCCACACTTCCGTAGGCGCATCGACGGGCGCAAAATCAGCAAAGCGAATCACCGCGCTGGAACCGTCCGGCGCGGTAAGGTGCAAACCGTCGTGAAGCGGGGAAGGGGTAAAGCGAACCATCTGAGGGAACTGGCGTGCGGTAATGAACGTACCGTCAGGCTCGGTGACCATAAAAATACGATCGAAGGCAAATCCGCTCATGTCGGCCAGCGCGTGAGAGACACCGATGCCGCGCATGGATTTCACCGGATGAATAAAAAGCCTGGATAACGTCGCCACTGCACACTCCCTCGAATGAAAATAAGCCTTCAACTTTATGACATACACGCCATATTAGCTATAATGCGCGACAATTTTCTAAGAGTAAAAGTGACGATATGAATTCTCTGTTTGCCAGTACGGCCCGTGGGCTGGAAGAGCTGTTAAAAACTGAACTGGAAAGCCTGGGCGCGCAAGAGTGCCAGGTGGTTCAGGGTGGTGTCCATTTTGAGGGCGACACGCGGCTTATTTACCAGAGCCTGATGTGGAGCCGCCTGGCGTCGCGCATCATGCTGCCGATGAAGGAGTGCAAGGTCTATAGCGACCTTGATCTCTATACCGGCGTACAGATGATCGACTGGACAGAGATCTTCACCCCGAATGCCACCTTTGCGGTGCATTTCAACGGCGTGAACGACGAGATCCGCAACAGCCAGTACGGTGCCCTGCGCGTAAAAGACGCCATTGTGGACTGCTTCACGCGTAAAAATAAGGAACGTCCCAACGTCGATCGTGAAAACCCCGATCTGCGTATTAACGTCTGGCTGAACGGCGACACGGCGAGTATCTCCCTCGATCTGAGCGGCGCGGGCCTGCACCTGCGCGGCTACCGCGATCGTACCGGCATGGCACCCATCAAAGAGACCCTGGCGGCCGCGATTGTGATGCGCTCCGGCTGGCAGCCGGGCACGCCGCTGCTCGACCCGATGTGTGGTTCCGGTACCCTGTTGATTGAAGCGGCCATGCTGGCCACCGACCGCGCGCCGGGACTGCACCGCGGCCAGTGGGGCTTCAAGGGCTGGGCGCAGCACGATGAAGCGCTCTGGAAAGAGGTCAAAGACGACGCGCAGACCCGCGCGCGGAAGGGGCTGGCGGAATATACCTCTCATTTCTACGGCTCCGATAGCGACCCTCGCGTCATTGAGCGTGCGCGCAGCAACGCCCGCCGTGCCGGTATCGGCGAGCTGGTCACCTTTGAAGTGAAAGACGTGGCGAACCTGACCAACCCGCTGCCAAAAGGCCCGTACGGTACCGTCATCAGCAACCCGCCATACGGCGAACGTCTCGATAGCGAACCGGCGCTGATTGCCCTGCACAGCCTGCTGGGCCGCAATATGAAGGACCACTTCGGCGGCTGGAACCTGTCTCTGTTCAGCGCCTCGCCGGAACTGCTGAGCTGCCTGCAGCTGCGTGTCGATCGCCAGTTTAAAGCGAAAAACGGCCCGCTGGACTGCGTGCAGAAAAACTACCATCTGGCGGAGAAGGCGGCCGACAGCAAGCCGTCCGGCGTGGCGGAAGATTACGCCAACCGCCTGCGCAAGAACCTGAAGAAATTTGAGAAGTGGGCGAAGCAGGAGGGCATTGAATGCTATCGCCTGTACGATGCCGACCTGCCGGAATACAACGTGGCGGTTGACCGCTACGCGGACTGGGTGGTGATTCAGGAATATGCGCCGCCAAAAACCATTGATGCGCAAAAAGCGCGTCAGCGCATGCTGGACGTCATTGCCGCCACCATCGCCGTGCTGGGTATTGCGCCAAACAAGCTGGTGCTGAAAACGCGTGAACGTCAGAAAGGCAAAAACCAGTACCAGAAGATGGGCGAGAAGGGCGACTTTATCGAAGTGGGCGAATACAACGCGCGCCTGTGGGTCAACCTGACCGACTATCTGGATACCGGTCTGTTCCTCGACCACCGTATCGCTCGACGCATGCTGGGCCAGATGAGTAAAGGCAAGGACTTCCTGAATCTCTTCTCCTATACCGGCAGCGCCAGCGTGCATGCCGGTCTGGGCGGCGCGCGCAGCACCACCACGGTGGATATGTCCCGTACCTATCTGGAGTGGGCGGAGCGCAACCTGCGTCTTAACGGCTTAACCGGACGTCAGCATCGCCTGATGCAGGCTGACGTGCTGGGCTGGCTGCGCGATACCGACGAGCAGTTTGATCTGATCTTTATCGATCCGCCGACCTTCTCCAACTCCAAGCGTATGGAAGATAGCTTTGATGTACAACGCGATCACCTGCGCCTGATGACCGACCTGAAGCGCCTGCTGCGCAAAGGCGGCACCATTATGTTCTCGAACAACAAACGCGGCTTCCGTATGGATCATGACGGCTTAGCAGCCCTGGGACTGAAAGCACAAGAAATCAGCCAAAAAACGCTGTCTCAGGACTTTGCCCGTAACCGTCAAATCCATAACTGCTGGTTGATTACCGCGGTCTGAAAGGAAAAATAAATGTCTTTAATTAGTATGCACGGCGCGTGGCTCTCTTTCAGCGACTCACCGCTTCTCGACAATGCAGAACTGCACATCGAAGATAACGAGCGCGTCTGTCTGGTGGGCCGTAACGGCGCGGGTAAATCCACGCTGATGAAAATCCTTAACCGCGAACAGGGGCTGGATGACGGGCGTATTGTTTACGAGCAGGATCTGATTGTCTCCCGCCTGCAGCAGGATCCACCGCGTCACGTGACCGGCAGCGTTTACGATTTCGTGGCGGAAGGGATCTCCGAGCAGGCTGAATACCTGAAGCGCTATCACGAGATATCGCATCTGGTGATGACCGATCCGAGCGACAAAAACCTCAACGAACTGGCGAAAGTGCAGGAGATGCTCGATCACCACGGTCTGTGGCAGCTTGAAAACCGCATTAATGAAGTACTGGCGCAGCTCGGCCTGGAACCCGATATGGAGCTGTCGGCGCTCTCCGGCGGCTGGCTGCGTAAAGCGGCCCTGGGCCGTGCGCTGGTCAGCGGGCCGAAGGTGCTGCTGCTGGACGAACCGACCAACCACCTGGATATCGAAGCGATCGACTGGCTGGAAGGTTTCCTGAAAACCTTCAGCGGCACCATCATCTTTATCTCGCATGACCGTTCGTTTATTCGCAATATGGCGACGCGCATTGTCGACCTCGACCGCGGCAAGCTGGTGACCTATCCCGGCGATTACGATACGTATCTGCTGGAGAAAGAAGAAAACCTGCGCGTGGAAGAGCTGCAGAATGCCGAGTTCGACCGCAAGCTGGCGCAGGAAGAGGTCTGGATCCGCCAGGGCATCAAAGCCCGCCGTACCCGTAACGAAGGCCGCGTGCGTGCCCTGAAGGCGATGCGTCGCGAGCGCAGCGAACGCCGTGAAGTGATGGGCAGCGCCAAAATGCAGGTGGAAGAGGCGTCCCGTTCCGGCAAGATTGTCTTTGAAATGGAAAACGTCAACTATCAGGTTGACGGTAAAGTGCTGGTCAACGATTTCTCCGCGCAGGTCCAGCGCGGCGACAAAATCGCCCTGATTGGCCCGAACGGCTGCGGTAAAACCACGCTGCTGAAGCTGATGTTGGGCCAGCTGCAGGCCGACAGCGGACGTATTCACTGCGGAACCAAGCTGGAGGTCGCCTACTTCGACCAGCACCGCGCGGAGCTGGATCCGGACCGTACGGTGATGGACAACCTCGCCGAAGGTAAGCAGGAAGTGATGGTGAACGGCAAGCCGCGCCACGTGCTGGGCTACCTGCAGGACTTCCTGTTCCATCCGAAACGCGCCATGACGCCGGTGCGTGCGCTGTCCGGCGGTGAGCGAAACCGTCTTCTGCTGGCGCGCCTGTTCCTGAAGCCAAGCAACCTGCTGATCCTCGATGAACCGACGAACGACCTGGATGTCGAAACGCTGGAATTACTCGAAGAGCTGATTGACGGCTATCAGGGCACCGTGATGCTGGTCAGCCACGATCGTCAGTTCGTTGATAACACCGTGACCGAGTGCTGGATCTTCGAAGGTGAAGGGCGAATTGGTCAATATGTCGGCGGTTATCACGATGCAAAAGGGCAGCAGGCACAGTCGCTGGCGACGAAGCAGTCAAAGTCCAAAATAAGTTCTGAACCTGCTGTAACAAAAGCAGAAACTGTCAAGAAAACCTCGGCTAAACTAAGCTATAACCTGCAGCGCGAACTGGAGGGGCTACCGCAGCGTCTTGAAGAGCTGGAGGCCGCGCTTGAGGATCTGCAAACACAGGTTGCTGATGCGTCATTCTTTACTCAATCGCATGACTATACTCAGAAAGTACTGTCAGAACTGTCCGCGGCTGAAAAAGCCCTGGAAGAAGCATTTGAGCGCTGGGAGTACCTTGAGTCTCTGAAAAACGGCGCATAAACAGGGATAACATATGTGTGACCAGCACCATGCCGACAGGCATATTTTATGCTCGCAATGCGATATGCTCGTGGCGTTGCCAGAGCTTGGTCACGGACATAAAGCCCTGTGTCCACGTTGCGGTGCGACGTTGACAACCGAGTGGGACGCGCCGCGGCAGCGTCCCACTGCTTACGCTCTGGCAGCCTTGTTTATGCTGCTGCTCTCCAATCTCTTCCCCTTCATCTATATGAAGGTGGGGGGGATCACCAGCCAGGTGGATTTGCTTGAAATCCCGGGCGTGATGTTCTCGGAAGATTACGCCAGCCTGGGGACCTTTTTTCTCCTGTTTGTCCAGATAGTCCCGGCTTTTTGCCTGGTCGTCATCCTTTTGCTGGTGAACCGCGTCAGGATGCCGGCACCGCTGAAAATCCGACTGGCGCGTATTCTTTTTCAGCTCAAAAGCTGGGGGATGGCCGAGATCTTTCTGGCGGGGATTCTGGTCAGCTTCGTGAAGCTGATGGCGTACGGGGACGTGGGGATTGGCAGCAGCTTTATTCCCTGGTGTCTGTACTGCGTTCTGCAGCTGCGCGCCTTCCAGTGTGTGGACAGGCGCTGGGCGTGGGACGATATCGCGCCAGCGCCGACGCTTGCACAGACGGTGAAGGTCGGGGTGCCCGGCATTCGCCAGGGGCTTCGCTCGTGCCCGTGCTGTACCGCCGTGCTGCCCGCCGATCTCGACGTCTGTCCGCGCTGCGAAACAAAGGGGCACGTACGCCGTAAAAATAGCCTGCAGTGGACGATGGCGCTGCTGGTCACGTCCGTCATGCTGTATCTGCCAGCCAATATTTTGCCAATCATGATCACCGATTTGCTCGGCGACAAAATGCCCTCGACGATCCTCGCCGGGGTGATACTGCTCTGGGGCGAAGGTTCCTATCCGGTCGCTGGCGTCATCTTTATCGCCAGTATTATGGTGCCCACCTTAAAAATGATCGCCATCGCCTGGCTCTGTTGGGATGCGAAAGGGCATGGGAAACGCGATAGCGAACGCATGCACCTGATTTATGAAGTGGTCGAGTTTGTCGGACGCTGGTCAATGATTGACGTGTTTGTCATCGCCGTTCTCTCTGCGCTGGTGCGGATGGGCGGTTTGATGAGTATTTATCCTGCGATGGGGGCTTTAATGTTTGCACTGGTCGTGATCATGACCATGTTTGCGGCCATGACCTTCGACCCTCGTTTATCGTGGGATCGTGAGCCTGAATCAAGCCATGAGGAAGAGTAAGAGCATGGAAAATAAGAGTGGAGAGGCGAAAGTGCAGAAGGTCAAAAACTGGTCTCCGGTGTGGATTTTTCCCATCGTGACTGCGCTGATCGGTGCCTGGATCCTGTTTTATCATTACAGTCATCAGGGACCGGAAGTGACGCTGATAACCACCAATGCCGAGGGGATTGAGGGCGGTAAAACGACCATCAAAAGCCGTAGCGTGGATGTGGGCGTGGTCGAAAGCGCAACCCTGACGGACGATTTAACCCATGTGGAGATTAAGGCGCGCCTTAATGCCGGCATGGAAAAACTACTGCACGGCGATTCCGTTTTCTGGGTCGTCAAGCCGCAGGTGGGGCGCGAAGGGATCAGCGGCTTAGGGACGCTGCTTTCGGGCGCCTACATTGAGCTGCAGCCCGGCGCTAAGGGTAACCAGCCAGCCAAATACCAGCTCCTGGACTCACCGCCGCTTGCGCCGCCTGATGCCAAGGGTATCCGCGTGATCCTCGACAGTAAAAAAGCAGGTCAGCTCACGGCGGGCGACCCGGTTCTGTTCCGCGGCTACCGGGTCGGGTCGGTTGAGAAAAGCACGTTTGATCCGCAGAAACGCGCGATCAGCTATCAGCTCTTCATCAATGCGCCAAACGATCGCCTGGTCACCAGCAACGTCCGTTTCTGGAAAGACAGCGGGATCGCGGTGGATCTGACTTCGGCAGGTATGCGCGTTGAAATGGGTTCGCTGACCACGCTGTTTGGCGGCGGCGTGAGTTTTGATGTGCCAGAAGGCCTGGATTTGGGCCAGCCGGTTGCAGAGAACACCGCTTTCCGTCTCTTTGACGATCAAAAAAGCATTCAGGATGCGCTCTATACCGATCACGTTGACTTCCTGATGTTCTTTAAAGACTCCGTTCGCGGCCTGCAGCCGGGGGCGCCCGTTGAGTTCCGCGGTATTCGCCTCGGTACGGTTGGGCAAGTGCCGTTCTTCGTCCCGGGTCTGAGCCAGATGCTGGATGATGACTATCGCATTCCGGTGCTGATCCGCATTGAGCCGGAGCGTCTGCTAAACCAGATTGGCGAAAATCAGGATATTGCAGCCCATATCTCTCAGCTGATGGAACGCGGTTTGCGCGGGTCGCTGAAAACCGGCAACCTGGTCACCGGTGCGCTGTATGTGGATATGGACTTCTACCCGAAAGCACCGCCGATTACCGGTATCCGTGAATTCGGTGGCTATAAGATCATCCCAACGGTGAGCAGCGGCCTGGCGCAGATCCAGCAGCGTCTGATGGAGACGCTGGATAAGATCAACAATCTGCCACTGAATCCGATGATTGAAGCGGCGACCGGGTCGTTACATCAGAGTCAGGAGACAATGCAGCGCCTGCAAACCACGCTGGATAACATCAACAAGATCACGGCGAGCCAGAGCATGCAGCAGCTGCCGCAGGACATGCAGAAAACGCTGCGTGAGCTGAACCGCAGTATGCAGGGCTTCCAGCCGGGTTCAGCAGCCTATAACAAGATGGTGGCAGATATGCAGCGTCTTGATCAGGTCCTGCGTGAACTGCAGCCTGTTCTGAAAACGCTCAACGAGAAGAGCAACGCGCTGGTGTTCGAAGCGAAAGATAAAAAGGATCCTGAGCCGAAGAGGGCAAAAGAATGAAAAAGTGGCTATTGATGGTTGGCGCTCTGCTGTTAACGGCGTGCAGTTCAGGGGTAGAGAATAAAAGCTACTATCAGCTGCCTGTGGCGACCCACAGCGGCGGGCAAAGCACGGCGAGTCAGGGAAACCGTCAGCTGTGGGTTGAACAGGTTGCCGTGCCGGATTATCTGGCAGGAAACGGCGTGGTCTATCAGACCAGCGACGTTAAATATGTGATTGCGACCAACAACCTGTGGGCCAGCCCGCTGGATCAGCAGCTGCGCAACACGCTGGTGGCCAATCTGGGTAGCCAGCTTCCGGGCTGGGTTGTCGCGTCGCAGCCGCTGGGTAACGATCAGGATACGCTGAACGTCACCGTAACGGGCTTCCACGGCCGCTATGACGGTGCAGTGGTGATCAGCGGGGAGTGGTTGCTGAATCATCAGGGGCAGCTGATTAAGCGTCCTTTCCATCTGGAGCTGAAGCAGCAGAAGGATGGCTATGACGAAATGGTGAAAGTCCTGGCTCAGGGTTGGGCGCAGGAGTCGGCCAGTATCGCGAGAGAGATTTCCCGGCTGCCATAAGTAAAATTCATCATCAAAAACCGCAATCGGTCTGTTGCTGATTGCGGTTTTTTTTCGTTTTCACTTCAGGTTGTTACTTGTGCCACGTCACAATTTTTGTACAAATGATCTTCCAGGTAGCTCACAAATATGACACCCGTATGAATTTTGAACATTGACGATGCGACTAATTCGGGGTATTCGTTATCTGTGCCTGTGCAGATAGTGCAGACACTGTTTTCTTTCCACCAGACAAAAGAATGAGGGAAACGAGGCATGAAGAGACAGAAACGAGATCGCCTGGAACGGGCTCATCAACGTGGTTATCAGGCCGGCATCGCTGGACGTTCTAAAGAAATGTGTCCTTATCAGACGATAAATCAAAGGTCACAATGGCTTGGAGGCTGGCGAGAAGCCATCGGCGACAGGGCACTCATAGCCTGATAACGTCTCTTTTAAAAAAGAAACCTCCGCAATGCGGAGGTTTCGCCTTTCCGGGGGTGCAAAAAGCACGATCAGAACGCGGACGTGTCCTGGAACAGGCCAACCTTGAGGTCGCTTGCGCTATAGATCAGACGACCGTCGACCAGCACTTCGCCATCTGCCAGGCCCATAATCAGGCGGCGGTTAACGATGCGCTTGAAGTGAATACGATAGGTCACTTTCTTCGCTGTAGGCAGAACCTGGCCGGTGAATTTTACTTCGCCTACGCCCAGCGCGCGGCCTTTACCTTCACCACCCAGCCAGCCCAGATAGAAGCCAACCAGCTGCCACATCGCATCCAGACCCAGACAGCCAGGCATTACCGGATCGCCGATAAAGTGGCAACCGAAGAACCACAGGTCCGGGTTGATATCGAGTTCTGCTTCTACGTAACCCTTATCGAAGTTGCCGCCGGTTTCGGTCATTTTCACGACACGGTCCATCATCAGCATGTTCGGGGCCGGTAACTGTGGGCCTTTCGCGCCAAACAGTTCACCGCGACCAGAGGCAAGAAGATCTTCTTTTGTATAGGATTCGCGTTTATCTACCATGTTCTCAGTAAGCCTTATTTTAGTGAAGGACGCAGGATAGCTAACACGTGTACGCTGAACAAGTCCGATCAGTTCGAACTAAACCAGCCCAGCCAGCGTAACGGCCATGGATAACGATGACGAGCATCCTGCTGTGTCGCCTGAGCAATACGCTCCTGGATAGTCTGCATCAGGGTGGTTTGCCCTTCGCCATCCCATACCAGGTTTGTCAGTAAGGGTAGTGCATCCTCAATCCCTTCGATGGCCCAGATAGCGAACTGCTCTTGTTCAACCGCATCCAGGATCTCCTGACTGAGGCTTAAATGGCGTGCGTTGGGAGCCGGAATAATCACACCCTGCTTGCCGTTTAAACCGCGCTGCTGACAGAT
Organism: Enterobacter sp. ku-bf2; assembly: GCF_001742765.1. Classification (NCBI taxonomy): domain Bacteria; kingdom Pseudomonadati; phylum Pseudomonadota; class Gammaproteobacteria; order Enterobacterales; family Enterobacteriaceae; genus Enterobacter; species Enterobacter sp. ku-bf2. The sequence goes on along the minus strand of NZ_MDVW01000001.1, from coordinate 1,398,290 downwards.
TGAGAAGAAGCCTTCAATTTTCTCGTTGAGACCACCCACAGGCTGCGCACGACCAAATTGATCCACCGAACCGGTGATCGCAATGTTCTGATTGATGGGCACTTCCGCCAGGGCGCTAATTAAGGCGCACAGTTCAGCCATAGAGGCGCTATCGCCATCCACTTCGCTGTAGGACTGCTCAAAGGTCAGCGAGGCGGAGAAGGGGATCTGTTGCTCAAGCTGCAGTTCAGACATCAAAAACGCCTGCATGATCATCATGCCTTTGGCGTGAATGTTTCCGCCCAGCTCGGCTTTGCGTTCGATATCGGTAAACTCGCCATCGCCAATATGCACAACGCAGCTGATACGAGACGGCTCCCCAAACGCGCGCGGATGGCCAGGAAATTCAATCACCGACAGGGCGTTAATCTGCCCGACGCGTTCGCCTTCGGTTTCCACCAGAATTTGTTCCAGCAGAATTTCATCCTGCATACGGTCAGCAAGATAGCCTTCTCGCCACTCTCGCTGAGCCAGCATCTGGGTGAGTTGTTCTCCGGTGAACGCACCGTTACCGCTAATCACACCTACTTCACGCAGCTGCTTGCCGATCCAGAGCGGGCAGAGTGGCAGCGTTTCCTGGTCACCGGTATAGCGCACCGCTTCGCGGATCAGGCCTGGCCACGCGTCAGCCGCAGGCGTTGGCAGCGCAAAACGTTCGGCAACGGCCATCACCCACTGACACCACTGCGCCATATCGTCGGCATCGGCAATCTGGATATTGTCTTCGTATTCGCTATATACCGCCTGCTCAGCCAGTTCCGGCTCCATTTCCTGGAAGTCCGCCAGCGATTCACGATCGCCCGTCAGCACGACGGTTAACGACAGCGGCATAGACGGAACAGAGACGGGCAGAGGACGGGACTCATCGTAGCCGACCCAGTCGAAACGCTGCTGGTGCACGATGGTTTTCAGACGCATCCACAGCAGCGGCTGCGAGAGCAGGGTACGCAGTGAGATAATCAGAACACCGCCATTTGCGCGATGTACCAGCCCCGGCTGCAGCGAAAGCTCGCCGTTAAACTGGCGCAGACAACCAAAGAGTTGTTCTGCCTCGACCCAGTTCGCGGTAATCACCTCGCCCTTGGCGGCAAAACGACCGTCGGCCTGTGCCGCCGGTTCGAAAGTGACATCATGTCCCGTAATACGATACTGGCCGCCAAAAACGGCATTCGCTTCCGGCTTTAACTGACGCACGGCATCCCCGAACAACGTCAGGTATTCCGCTTCTTCCGGGGCTTTGAGCAGCATAAAAGGCGCAGTTGCCCATGGGCTTAATGCCTGCTCCAGCGCGTAATGCAAACGGGGCTGCGTATCGCTAAGGATGAATTCGTGTTCTTTTGCGAGATCTGGCTGTGCAAACAGTTCCTGATAACTTTCGGTATCCGGAACAAGGTCACGCCATGCAAGTTTCGTAATGGTCAAAGTTGATGTTTTTTAGTCAGATGTAAAAGCGTGGAGTATACCGTAAGCGGGGGGCTGTACCCAAGCAGGATTGGGGATTTCGACAGGGTGATTGGCTGCATTCACTCACAGGATATGATTTCTTTTCAGCAGATTGCTAAAAAACTGATATTCTGAACAGAGTTACGTGGTAACACTGAGATCGCAATGAAATATCAACAACTGGAAAATCTCGAAAGCGGCTGGAAATGGAAGTACCTGGTCAAAAAGCACCGTGAAGGGGAGCTGATCACCTGCTACATCGAAGCCAGCGCTGCACAAGAAGCCGTGGATATTTTGCTGACCCTCGAAAATGAACCGGTACAGGTTAACGGCTGGATTGAGAAACACATCAATCCTGCCTTGTTAAACCGGATGAAGCAAACTATCCGTGCGCGACGCAAACGGCATTTTAATGCTGAGCATCAGCACACGCGCAAAAAATCAATCGACCTGGAATTTGTTGTCTGGCAGCGCCTGGCCGGGCTGGCACAACGACGGGGCAAAACGCTGTCGGAAACCATCGTGCAGCTGATTGAGGATGCAGAACATAAAGAGAAATACGCCAACCAGATGTCGACACTGAAGAACGACCTTCAGGCGCTGTTGGGTAAAAAGTAGATTTTTTTACTTTTCTTCAGACAATAAAAAAACCCCGCATTGCGGGGTTTTTTTTATAAGACGATARCTTATGCCGCTGGCTGAGTTACAACGTCTTTGATGCCTTTAACTTCGATCTCTACGCGACGATCTGGAGCCAGGCAGTCGATCAGTGCAGCGCGAGCTTTCACGTTGTCACAGGTGTTGCCAGTAACTGGGTTAGATTCGCCCATACCACGTGGGGAGATCTTGTTAGCTGGGATACCTTTAGAGATCAGGTAATCAACAACAGACTGAGCACGTTTCTCAGACAGTTTCTGGTTGTAAGCGTCAGAACCGATACGGTCGGTGAAGCCCAGAACCACTACAGAACCGTCTTTAGGATCCAGGTTGCTCAGCTGGGTGTACAGCTGATCCAGTGCCTGCTGGCCTTCTGGTTTCAGAGTCGCTTTGTTGAAGTTGAACAGAACGTCAGACTTCAGAGTGAAGTGCTTGGTCTGTACTTCTGGAGCTGGAGCCGGCGCTGGAGCAACAACTGGTGCTGCTTCTTCCTGCTGGCCGAAACGGTAGGAAACACCTACGCTCAGCATGCCGTTGTCTGGACGAACACCAACGGTGTTGCCGTCGCCGATGTTGTTAACCCACTGGTATTCCAGACGGGTAGCGATGTCACGGGTCATAGCCCACTCAACGCCACCAGCGAATACTGGGGAAACACCGGTGTCATGGTCGTCGCCAGCGATGCTGTTGCTGGAGTCAGCGCGCCATACCATGCCGCCCAGACGGGTGTACACGTCCAGATCGTCAGTTACTGGGTAACCCAGTTTAGCGGTCAGCTGAACGCCCTGTGCTTTGAAAGCGCCGTTTACGGTGTCGCCTTTGTATGGCATACGACCTAACCAGTCGTAACCCATTTCAAAACCAACATACGGGTTAACCTGATAGCCACCGAACGCACCTGCACCAAGCTGGCTCTCGTGAGTTGGGCCATCATTGTTCAGGCTGCTGTTGTACCAGCCAGTGTCGTGGAACTGAGACCAGCCCAGTTTACCACCTGCATACCAGGTATTATCTTTCGGAGCGGCCTGCGCTACGGTAGCGAAGCCAGCCAGTGCCACTGCAATCGCGATAGCTGTCTTTTTCATTTTTTGCGCCTCGTTATCATCCAAAATTCGCCATGAAAGTCTCAAGAGAGAATCACGGTTAAATCCTTCACCGGGGGGCGTGGTCAAATATAAATCTACCGATATCTTCGGCTTAGGCCGAGCACCCCTGGCGATGTAAAGTCTACAACGTAGCTGAAAACTTACAAGTGTGAAGTCCGTCAGGCATATGAAAAAAAAAGTTCCGTATACCGATTATTTAACATTTTTCGAACGAATTTTGTGCAATAAAATTAAGGAGAACCGCACCAGACAAGCCTTGCCGCAATTTTGAGGTCGGGAACTAAAACCTCATCTTGCGGTCAAAAAAAATTCCAGGAAAAATCTTAATTTCACTCAATGATACAAATTTGAGTGAATTTTTAGCCCAGAAAGTTGTCCTCTGCGGTAAGAATCCGATCGAACCGGACGCATAATGAACCCGATCGCATTCCCTTCTTCAGCAGCTTCAGTCAGGCGGAAATGTTCCTCTTCCGTCAACTCTTCCGGTAACCAGCCAATCACCACGCTGTAATTCCCTGTGCGTAACGCGCGGATCATCGACTCAACGGTATCGCAAGGCGAGAGCTGATTAATCTGCATGACCTTGGTCAGCGGAAGGCCAGCGGACTGAACCCACTCGCGGCTCAGCTTTTGCTGTGGCGTGAGCCAAAGCTGCCAGCGCGATTGCTGACCAAGCTGTTGTAATAACGGCAGTAACAGAAGTTGCGTTAACAAGGGCTGGTCTTCACGATAAACCACTTCACTGATAAGCCCTGTGGAAACACGCTCGACGGAATTCTGCGCGACATTGCCTGCGGCAGAAGAGAGAGAGATTGCGCGATTTGCATAGCCTGAAGTGTGCATATTCATTCCAGCCCTGTAGTTACTGTATGGATATACAGTAACCCCTGTATGCCCAAAGATCAACCTCATTTTCGGAAAGCGACTCGCAAAATTCATTCAATCTTGATGCCCCTCGAAAAATCATCTTGCTCAACGACAATAAGTTGCCTATTTTCCTGCTAACGGATCCGCTAGTAAGAAATTTTGTTGTTAGTCTATGATTCTGAAGGGAAATATCATGAAAAAGATATCTTATGAACGGATTTATAAATCCCAGGAATACCTGTCCCCGTTGGGCGAGATTCATCATCGCGCGCTGTTTGGCGGCTACACCCTGGCGGTGGATGATGCGGTCTTTGCCATGGTGTCCGATGGCGAACTTTATCTTCGTGCGTGTGAGGAGAGTGCAAAATACTGTGTAAAAAACGCCTCCTCCTTTTTGACGTTGATGAAGCGAGGCAGACCGGTGCTGCTCAACTATTATCGTGTGGATGACGGATTATGGCAGGACAGGGAGCGGTTGCTTCAGCTCTCCTCGTTTGCGCTCAGTGCAGCAAGGAAAGAGCGCTACCAGCGTCATCAACGAAACCGTCTTAAGGATCTGCCGAACCTGACCTTTCAGCTTGAAGTCTTGCTCTTTGAAGCCGGTATCACCAATGAAGAAACGCTGCGGGCGCTGGGCGCCAGAGCGAGCTGGCTGAAGATGCGGGCAAAGAATAAAGCGCTCAGTATTAAAGTTCTCTTTGCGCTGGAAGGGGCTATCGAAGGGCTGCATGAGGCGGCACTCCCGGCAGGCATCCGCCGGGAGCTGACGGAGTGGTTTAATGCGCTGCCTGAGCCACAGGAGAGTCGTTCCTCCAGGTAGCGATGTGCTGTTGCAGCCGGCAAATTTCAGGCAGCAGAGCGATAAGCAGGCCTATCTGCTGAAGAACCAGCGGCGCTTTGCTGTCGTTTCCCGGATCAAGATGCGCAATGCGTTGAGCCAGTTCATCCAGAGCCTGTTGCACACGCGGTTCATCGGCTGGGCGGTGATGCAGTGCATCATCGACATAGCAGACGGCGTCATCAAGAAGGTTGAGAATTCCCGGGTTGGTGAGCTTCTCACGGTGGGCCCCCAGCGTCGAAATATAGCTGGTGAACGTATGGTTAAGGCAAAGCAGGCGAAACGCGGTCTCACGAATCTCAGCCGTGGCGCGCGGCTCCGTTGACATGTTAGACACAACGGAGGCCAGTTCAGCATCACTGTTATGCGCGTCGCGACGTGCTATCCGGTAAGCCAGACGGTTATCACGGCCCTGGTGATACTGCTCCAGAATAGCGTCAAGGTAACGACAGTTGGCATTCATCGCCCTGTCTACCACGCGCGGCAAATTGCGAAAACGCCAGTCCGGCCAGATAAAGCTGACCGCGGCCCAGGCGATCGCGCAGCCAATCAGCGTATCAATCACGCGGGGCAGGGCGACTTCAAACCCTTCACCCAACAGATTAAAGCAGAGCAGCACCAGCAGAGTGATGAACATGGTGGCATGGGCGTACTGCACGTTGCGAAACGCGAAAAACAGCACGCCGGTGATCACGATCAGAATCAGCTGCCCTTCGACGGAAGGCACGAAATAGAGCACTGGTAGGCCGATTGCGACGCCGACCAGCGTGCCGATAATGCGCAGCGCAAGACGGTGCCGGGTGGCGTTATAGTTCGGCTGACAGACGAACAGGCTGGTCAGCAGGATCCAGTAGCCATGATGCAGCCCGGTTATCTGGATAAAGGCATACCCCACGCAGAGCACCAGCGACATTCTCACCGCGTGGCGGAAGAGAGCCGACTCCGGGGTAAAGTTGCGGCTCAGGCGAAGCCACATATCGCTAAAACTGTGCACGCTGTCATCAGCAAGCTGATTGTCCACTTCACTGCCCGGAAGCGCCATCGCCTGCTCGGACTCAATGGTCGCCAGCTGTGCGTCAATCGCCCGCAGGTTGTTCAGCAGAAAGCCCAGCGCTTTGATATGTTCCGGTGACGTTCCGCTGGCCTGAACGCGGTCGAGCGCGGCGTCAAGATGGCTGAAGACGCGTTCAAAACGTGGGTCATGCTGATAGGGCGTGCGCAGCAGAATGGAGCGCGAGAGCTGCTGGCACGCCTGGGACTGCATGGACAGCAGGCGCTGGAAGCGGAACATCACGTCGCTATAGCGGAACTTCTCGCGCAGGGCGGCATATTGAACGTGCGAGGAGCTGGCACGTTCATGAATGTCCTGAGCGGCAAAATAGTAGTGTAAGGTTCTTCGCGTTCCGCGCTGACCGCGATCGCCGCGCAGACGGGTCAGCAGAGAGGCTTTTGTCTGGTTAAGGGTGGCGACCAGTTGGCCATTTGCCAGCGCCAGATCGTAGAGCGGCGCCTGGCTTTCTTCCTCGATATCCGGGTCGAACAGCCGGGATTTCAGTTCCAGATAGTGGGCTAGCTGCTCAAAGCTGCGGGCAAGGTTGTCCTGCAGAGGGCGGACCGGGAAGAGCAGATGACCGGTTAAGGTCAGCAGGTTATACCAGATGGCACCGAGCAACAGCAGAACCGGCTGCTGGTACCACTGGTCGTAGAGGGATGCGCCCAGCATGGTGTAGATGGCGATCAGCAGGGCGCCAAACGCGATAGTGGCATAGCGCTGCCCAAGGCCGCCCAGCAAAATAAACCCGCTGGTTGAGAGCGTCAGACCCAGGGCAAACAGCCAGGGCCAGGGGAAAAGTAACTCAACGGATGCTGATGCAATAAAAAAGCAGATGAGCGTGATGACAAGGTTACGTAAACGCCCGGCCAGACGATCGTCCAGGTCCGCCAGCGCCCCGGCCACGACGCCCAGCGTGAGTGGGATGGTGAGCTTGACATCATTCAGCCACCAGGGCAGGGCAACCGTGCCGCAAAGCGCGATAAATATCCTGACGTTATAAAGCCAGGTGCTGTTCCAGGTATAACGGCGAAGCAGTGGGCTTAGCATAAACGCGGCCAGTCCTTAGTTACTGAAAACGACGACGCGCATTGGCTTCACGCGCCGCCTGGGCCACTTCGACCGGAACAACCCTGCGCCCGACGGGCCAAAGAGCGATCGCGGCGATCTTAAAGTTCGCGATCCCCACCGGAATACCAATAATCGTGATGCACTGCGCAATACCGGCAAAAATATGCATGATGCAGAGCCACCAGCCGAAGAAAATCAGCCACAGAATGTTCAGCAGGGTTCCGCCCGTATTCATCAGGGCGTTTTTGTTCTCCGGATTCAGCTCGTCAACGTGGATGGCTTCATTCCCGTAGGGGACGAAGGAGAGTTTTGTGATTTCCCAGCAGGAGCGGGTCAGGGGGAGCGTAAAAATCAGGACGATGCTCACCAGCGTGGCAAAAAGCCAGGAAAGGGTGGTGGCAAAACCGCCCAGCACAAAATTCAACACATTCAGAACGGTACGCATAAACCCTCACTTCCTTTCGATAAAATTAACGCCCAATGATTGTAACGTTTTTTTAGGCTGGAGCACCTTAAAACTGGCAGTTACACTGTCAGGTAAATTATCTCTTCGTGGATTTGGCGGAACATGGAACTGAAAGCAACGTCGTTAGGCAAACGTCTGGCGCAACACCCATACGACCGGGTGGTTCTCCTTAATGCCGGGGTGAAAGTCTCCGGAGAACGCCACGAATACCTTATTCCGTTTAATCAGCTTCTGGCTATCCACTGCAAACGCGGGCTGGTGTGGGGCGAACTGGAGTTCGTACTGCCTGACGATAAAGTCGTGCGTCTTCACGGCACCGAGTGGGCAGAAACCCAACGTTTTCATCATCACCTGAACGCGCTCTGGCAGCGGTGGAGTCAGGATATGAGCGTGATTGCCGCCGGGGTGCTTCAGAAGGTGCTGGACGATATCGCGCAAAGCAACGCGCAGCATTCTTGGCTCACCCGTCAGCAGACCGCCGGGCTACAGCAAAAAATCCGGCAGGCACTCTCGGCGCTGCCGATCTCCGTGACGCGTCTCGAGGAGTTTGACAACTGTCGCGACGCTTGGCGCCAGTGCCAGGCCTGGTTGAATGATAAGGATAAAAGCCGGCTCGCCCATAATCAGGCCTGGACGGACGCCATGCTCACCCAATACGCCGACTTTTTCAGTACGGTGGAGTCTTCGCCGCTCAACCCAGCCCAGGCGCGCGCGGTGGTTAACGGCGAGCAGTCGCTGCTGGTGCTGGCGGGGGCCGGTAGCGGTAAAACGTCGGTGCTGGTGGCCCGTGCCGGCTGGCTGCTGACCACCGGGGAAGCGGTCGCCGATCAAATTCTGCTTCTGGCCTTTGGTCGCAAGGCGGCCCAGGAGATGGACGAACGGATCCAGGAACGTCTGCATACCCGGGATATCACGGCCAGAACCTTCCATGCCCTTGCCCTGCATATTATTCAGCAGGGCAGTAAAAAAGTGCCTGCTATCAGTAAGCTGGAAAACGACGCGCAGGCGCGTCAGGCGCTGTTTATCAAAACGTGGCGCCAGCAGTGCAGTGAGAAAAAGGTGCAGGCGAAAGGATGGCGTCAGTGGCTCGAGGAGGAGCTCAACTGGGACGTGCCGGAAGGCAGCTTCTGGCAGGATGACAAACTGGCGCGTCGGCTGGGTTCACGGCTTGACCGCTGGGTCAGCCTGATGCGAATGCACGGTGGAACGCAGGCAGAGATGATTGAAAGCGCGCCGGAGGCGATCCGCGATCTGTTTTCGAAGCGGGTCAAGCTGATGGCACCGCTGCTGAAGGCCTGGAAAACCGCGCTGAAAGCGGAAAATGCCGTTGATTTTTCCGGCCTGATCCATCAGGCCATCATCATTCTTGAGAAGGGGCGTTTTGTCAGCCCGTGGAAGCATATTCTGGTGGATGAGTTCCAGGACATTTCTCCGCAGCGCGCAGCATTGCTCTCAGCGCTGCGGGCGCAAAATAAGCATACCTCGCTGTTTGCGGTGGGGGATGACTGGCAGGCCATCTATCGCTTCAGCGGGGCACAGCTTTCGCTGACGACCGCATTCCACCACTATTTTGGCGAAGGCGATCGCAGCGATCTGGACACGACCTACCGCTTCAATTCACGGATTGGTGAAATCGCCAACCGCTTTATCCAGCAGAACCCGCATCAGCTGGCAAAACCGCTCAATAGCCTGCGGCAAGGGGATAAAAAAGCCGTGACCCTGCTGGCGGACGATCAGCTGGAACCGCTGCTGGACAAGCTCAGCGGTTACGCCAAGCCCGATGAGCGTATCCTGGTGCTGGCGCGTTACCATCACCTCAAACCCGAGGCGCTGGAAAAAGCGGCCACCCGCTGGCCGAAACTGCAGCTTGAATTTATGACGATTCACGCCAGCAAAGGGCAGCAGGCCGACTATGTGATTGTCATGGGGCTGAAAGAGGGCAGCGACGGTTTCCCGGCTCCGGCCCGCGAGTCGGTCATGGAGCAGGCCTTGCTGCCGGTGCCGGAAGACTTCCCGGATGCCGAAGAGCGGCGTTTGCTGTATGTGGCCATGACCCGCGCGCGCCATCGCGTGTGGCTGCTGTTCAATAAAGAGGAGCCATCCGTGTTTGTCGATATTTTGAAGAGTATTGATGTGCCGGTGGCGCGGAAGCCTTAACGAAGACGGGCAAGGATGGTTAGGCCGGGTAAGGCGTAGCCGCCACCCGGCAAAAAAAGCTACTTCAATCTCTCTGAAAGATAACGCTGATAGTCCGGAATAAGGATATCTACCGGTGAGTTAAACTGCTGCGATTCGATGATGAAATCCGCCGTCGAGAGGTTTGTCGCCACCGGAATATTCCACACCGTCGCCAGACGCAGCAGGGCTTTGACATCCGGGTCGTGCGGAACCGCGTTCAGCGGATCCCAGAAGAAGATCAGCACATCAATCTTCCCTTCGGAGATCTGCGCGCCGACCTGCTGATCGCCACCCATCGGGCCGCTCAGCATGGCGTTCACCTCCAGACCCGTTTCGCGCTGGATCAGGTTACCGGTGGTGCCGGTTGCCGACAGGGCGTGCTTTTCCAGCAAAGACTGATGGCGGCGAACCCAGTTAAGCAGCATTTGTTTACAGTGATCGTGCGCCACCAGAGCAATGTGTTTGCGTTCCGGGAGCGTGCGTGTTGTCAGTTCCATAATCATATCCATCAGGTTAACTGCCTACACGATGACGGGAACCGTTTGACGCTGCAAGAGAAAGGCGTAAAAAATGTGGCTTATGATGAAGGTTGTTGTTTTGCCCACTGTAAAAACCGGGCCCGCGTGTCGGCATCGGCCTGCTGGAACCAGAATTTAAGGCGTTGTTCCGTCAGGGTCTGGGACTGGGGAGGAATGACGTCCAGTTCTGAGACGCCGGAAAGCAGCGTACTGTCGTCAGCCATCATGGTGGCAAACTGAGGAAGCGACGCGCGTTTCCCCGCTTTGTTATAGGTCTGCGTCGCGGCCTCGTAGTCCGGACCTTTCGGTGAGGTCGTCAGCGCCAGAATATCCAGCTTCACCGGAATCGGCATCGCATCCCCGTCCAGCAGTTCAATGCGGGGAGACGCGTCGAAAGCCGCCGATTCCTTCTCGGTTTCAAGACGAGGCAGGGTAATGTTGACCTGACTGATTTGCCGGGTATTAAAGCTGACAATCAGCGGCGGGGAGATATACATCCTTTGCTCGTGATTCGCCAGACCGATCGATTTTTCCACCCGGAATACCAGCTGATGCGGCCCGTTATCCAATTCGATGCTGTCCGCACCGCGCAATAAGGAACTGGAGACCTTTTTTCCGTCCAGTACCAGGAGATCAATATCGGTAGAGAGCCGGAGCGTGGTAGCAAAAACGCAGACCGGCATCACTAACGCAATCAGAGCAGTGGCAATACCGGTTTTCATAGAAGGCTCCCGTCAGAAATCCTGTCGCCGCATTAATGTATCTAAATTTTTCGAGAATCATGTTTACTAACATATAGACATATTTCGCCGTTTTGCCCTCATGCGTCGGTATGGGATGGATGGTTGAGATGTGCGGTTTGGCGTACACTTTTAAAAAAGCCAGGAGAAAAACCATGAAAGAGAACGATATTGCCGAGATTCTGACATCCACGCGTACCATTGCGCTGGTGGGCGCGAGCGATAAACCCGATCGTCCAAGCTATCGGGTGATGAAATACCTTCTCGATCAGGGCTACCACGTCATCCCGGTCTCGCCAAAAGTGGCGGGGAAAACCTTACTGGGCCAGCAGGGTTATGCCACGCTCGCTGACGTGCCGGAAAAAATTGATATGGTTGATGTCTTCCGAAACTCCGAGGCGGCGTGGGAAGTGGCGCAGGACGCTATTGCCGTCGGGGCGAAAACGCTGTGGATGCAGCTGGGCGTGATTAATGAGCAGGCTGCGGTGCTGGCGCGGGATGCGGGGTTAAAGGTCGTCATGGATCGCTGTCCGGCGATCGATATCCCCCGTCTGGGGCTGGCGAAGTAATAAAAAAAAGCCCGTTCATCGGGCTTTTTTTACACGCTTAGTTCCGCAGGCGCGGAGCCTGTAACTGTTTGCGGATAGTCTGAGCAAGTTCATCCATAGTGGGTTGCTCCGGATGCTCTTCCTGCAGCTCGCTGCTTAGCTGCGCTTCAGCAAGATAGGTGTGAACGGGTTGTCCATCATCCCCCTCCATCACCACATGGTACCAGGGCGCGGCGCGAAGCTCTGCGTTCACCGCCAGTTCGTCTGCTGACGGTTCATCAAGGGAATACTCCGGGTCGATATCCACGACCACACCCAAATACCCGAGCAAAGTGTGGCGGACCTGCTGGCCGATACCGAATTTGCTGGCAATCATAGTCACCTCCCGGGAAATACGACTTACACGTTATGTGCGGGCAATATTTCTCTTTTCAAGTTACATGACGCGACAGGCAAACCCTTTCAGATACAGTCCTTCCGGGTAGGTAGCAATCACGGGGTGATCGGCTGCCTGACGGAACTGCTCTATAAATTGTACATCACGGCCAGCATCTATTGCGGCATCGGCGATGATTTTCTGAAATAAATCTGTGGTCATCAGGCCGGAGCAGGAGAAGGTGAGCAGAACCCCGCCCGGGTTCAGCAGCTGGATGGCCAGCATGTTAATATCTTTATACCCGCGGCAGGCGCCCATCAGCTGGCTTTTGTTCTCCACAAACTTTGGCGGATCCATCACGATGACGTCGAACTTCTCGCCCTGATCGCGGTATTTACGCAGCAGCTTGAAGACGTCGTCGCGTATAAATTCGGCTTTGCTCAGATCCAGCTTGTTCAGCTCGACGTTTTGTTTAGCCACGTCCAGCGCTTCCTGCGAGGTATCCACGCTAACCACCTGGGCACAGCCGCCCATCAGCGCCGAAACGGCGAAACCACCGGTGTAGGAGAAGCAGTTCAGCACGCGCTTGTCGGCAACGTACTGACGCGTAGCCAGGCGGCTGTCGCGCTGGTCAAGGTAGTAACCCGTTTTATGCCCGCCCTGAATATCTACCAGCAGCTTCATGCCGTGTTCTTCAATCGGCAGCAGGGCAGGCGGCAGCTCACCCGTGACCGGGCCCTGCGTCAGCTCCATGCCCTCTTTTTTGCGCACCGCCACGTCGCTGCGGTCGTAAATAGCACATTCCGGGAACAGGGTTTGCAGGGCGCTAATCAGCGCGGCACGCTGGTATTCCGCCCCGGCGCTCAGGAGCTGTAGCACCAGGAAGTGGCCGAAGCGATCGATGGTCACGCCCGGCAGACCGTCGGACTCACCGGCAATCAGGCGATAGCTGTCCAGCCCGTCGCGTTTTGCCAGCCACTCACGCCACTGCTGCGCCTGCTGCAGACGACGCACGAAGAAGTCGATGTCGATGGTTTCGTCTTTATCGAAGGTCCAGACGCGGGCACGGATCTGGGACGCTGGCGAGTAGGCGCCTCGCGCTAACCATTTCCCCTGGTGGTCCACGATATCAATGGTTTCACCGAGGCTGGCTTTGCCTTCCATACGGGCAACCGCGCCGGAAAAGACCCAGGGATGACGGCGCAGTAATGATTTCTCGCGCCCTTTGGCTAACACTAAACGTACACTCATAATTTGCTGTTCTGTCGATTTCAGGGAAATGGCGCGTAGAGTAGCACATCAAAACGGATCAGAGCTTGTTGAAATCATTTTCTGTTGTTCCTGATCGCGTCGCACATAAAATAATCAAAGCGATGGAGTAATTAAGCTCGTTACCGTTAAAAAGCCGGAGGGAATCAAAATGGATATTGCGTTACTAAATAAGGGAAGAAACAGGGCATGGTCTGAGACCATGGTTAATCTGGAGGCGCGTAAGCTCGTTGATACAGCCAACCAGTTATCAGCCTTCTACCTTCAGGACGGGCTTTGTCGTATCAAGTTTGTAGAAGAAATAAAACAGGTCGTTGAAAAGGAGTTTGCAACAGCGCGTCGTGCCAGAACAGATGAAGAATGTATGGTTTGCATCAAGAATCTTCGAGCTGAAACGGAAAATCTTCGTGAGCAAGAGCATCTGCTAAGAACCCGCGCCGCGCAGCTTTATGCAAAAGTCGAGTTTGTCAGGGAAAATAATAAAATTGTCGGATATGTCATTTCGGCAGTGAATGTTGTGCTATCAGGCGTCGTTTTGTTTGGTGGATTTGTGATGTTATCCACTATGGGGCCGATAGGCATGTTTGCAGGAGCTGTCCTTATTGCTGATGGAATTAACGGGTTGACCCGGGAAGTACTCAACTTTGATCTACCAGCAGGACAAAAACCTTCACAGGGAATGATTGCTGATACCGTTATGGAAACAGCTCAGTTTATGGGGTTCAGTCCCAACTCAGGATTGGCTTTTTATAACGGTGTTACTCTTGGTGCCAGTGTCTATAGTATCGCTGGACTAGCCCGAAAAACGGGAGCGTGGAGATTGTTTCGATGGCTTCCACACGATTACTATCGCAAAGTCAGTACGATGGGCGCGCCTAAACTCACGATGAAGATTGTCGGATATGGCGTTAAAGCCAAGGTCATTTTTGATCTGATAACAACAGATAACGGAATCCGTTAATCTCTGGTGCTTTTTCGGTAACGCCAGGATTTATACGACAGTACAGGAGGCTGTGCGAGAGTCATAATGCTTACCCCTATGATAATCGCCAGCCCCCACGCCAATGCTTTGAGAGGTGAACTGAAAACGACAAGTATAATCAGGATCGTGAAGCATACACTGGCTACCCAAAGTAAGGTATTAAATCGACGGGCGAGATCGTAAATCGCCTTTTCAAGCGTTCCACCGTATCTCTCAACGTTATTTTTTATCTTCTGCAAGTCAGACAGTGTGAAACCAGAACGCAACAGAGCTTCATCAGTGACATTCATATCGTTTTCCTTTCACGCAAAAAATCCCATTTACTGTTTGTACACGTACATACTCACGGTGCGTAGAGTAGCACATTCAGCAAGGCGCAATCATCTGCGGATGCCGTTGAGCGTTTCGGCACAAAATCAAATCGCTTAGGCACATTGAGGCATTGTTGCGTGCTTTATCTTAGGGCTTCCGGTTCAGCAAAGGAAATACCCATGAAAAAGCGCAGTGTCATCACAATAGCCGCTCTGACGGCAATGAGTTTTCAGGTTTTCGCAGCAACGTCTTTCAGCGTGACCAGCCGGGATATCTCCGGCGATCGGCGGTTAGCGTCACCGCAGGTGTTTGAGGGATTTGGCTGCCATGGTGGGAATACCTCAGCGCAGCTGGCGTGGACAAATCCGCCAGCCGGTACGAAAAGTTTTGCCATTACGGTCTATGACCCGGATGCGCCTACCGGCAGCGGCTGGTGGCACTGGACCGTAGCCAACATTCCCGCGAAGACAATGACGCTGCCCGCTGGTGCCGGTAACTCAAATGGCGAAAAATTACCTGCTGGTGCTGTGCAGGGGCGTAATGATTTCGGTTATTCTGGATTCGGCGGCGCATGTCCCCCTGCCGGGGACAAGCCTCACCGCTATCAGATGACCGTCTGGGCGCTGGACGTGGATAAACTGCCCGTCGACAAAAATGCCAGCGGCGCGCTGGTCGGTTTTATGCTCAATAGTCACGTTCTTGCAAAGGCTCAGTTAACAGCAACCTACAGCAGATAAGGATGGCGGGGTGCAGGAGTTCCATTTTCGACATAAACATCTCACGGCGGGTGAAGTGAGTGCCAGCAAAATGCATCGCCTGCACCAGGTTAAGCTCTTTTTCCCGGCCATTTGCCATATCACTCAAGGCAGTAAGGTGATTGTGCAGGACGACAACCGCCTGGTGGCAACCCGGGATGAGCTCATCATTATTCCTGCCAATACGGCGATGGAGATCATTAATCAGCCTGCAAACGGTCTGTTTCACTCGGACTTGCTGATGTTATCGCCGGAAATTGTTGCCGAGTTTAAAGCGCATTACCTGAAATCATGGCCGCGCACGACGCTGCATTCGCTCTGCGCTCCGCTGAGCGAGGGGCTGGCGTTTATGTGGGATAACATGCTGCACGCCGTGCGTCAGGAGTTACCGGAGGCGCTGCAAAAACATCAGGCCTTCGGTCTGTTGCTGGCATTGCTGCATGACGGCGTGGCAGGTCCGCTGCTTATTGAGCGAAACAATAACCTGACCGAGCAGGTGCGACAGTTCATCATGCTGTCGCCCGCCAGAGCCTGGACCGCGCAGGATGTCGCCAGCCGTCTCGCATTAAGCGTGCCGACGCTGCGCAGGCGGTTACGCGAGGAGTCACAGAGTTTTCGCCAGATTGTGGAGGAGGTGAGGATGGGCGTTGCGCTGTCACAGTTACAGTCAACCCGATTACCGATCGGCGAAATCGCATTACAATGTGGGTATCTGTCCAGCTCTCGTTTCACCGCCCGTTTTCGGCAACACTACGGCTGTTTACCGAAAACGCTACGTTAAGGAGAAGAAGAATGTCTAAAGTCTGCACTATTGCCTGGGTTCACGGCGTCGTTCAGGGCGTCGGGTTTCGCTACAGCACGCAGCGCGAGGCTGTTCAGCTTGGGCTAACGGGATACGCGCGCAACATGGATGACGGCAGCGTTGAAGTGGTCGCCTGCGGCGAAGCGGAGCAGGTCGACAAGCTGGTGGCGTGGCTGAAAGCGGGCGGGCCGCGCAGCGCGCGGGTTGATAAGGTACTAACGGAACCGCATCAACCCGGTCGGGAGTACGTTAACTTCGGTATTCGCTACTAAATGCACTTCACCGGTTTAGGCAGGCCGGCAATTTTGGTGGCCTGTTTTGCCGGGCCTTTTGGGAACAGACGATACAGATAGCGGCTGTTGCCTTTCTCTTCACCGAACTTATTGGCCATCGCCTTGACCAGCATGCGGATGGCCGGAGAGGTGTTGAATTCAAGGTAGAACTCGCGGACAAAACGCACCACTTCCCAGTGTTCGGGGGAGAGGGTAATGCCTTCGTTTTCCGCAATTTTCTCCGCCAGCGGTTCGCTCCAGAGCGTCGTATCTTTCAGATAGCCTTCGCTATCGGTCTCAATTTCCTGGCCTGCAAAAATGAACATAATCTTCTGTCGTAGGTGAAAAATCGGCGACAGTGTAGCAAAAAAGCGGGCTCAGGATAAACCGTGACCTACAGGAGCAGCTGAAGCAGGTTGTTGGCATTGAGCTTCTTCAGCGCGTTGCATTTATGGGTTGAAACCTGTTTCTCCGACATGTGCGTCACGATGGCAATGTGGCGGACCGGCAACCCGGTCAGCATCAGATCGAGCACGTTGAATTCAGGAACGGTCAGACAACAGTCCAGGCTTCGAACGCGGCGCGGCTCTTTTGCCAGCAAATACGCCGCATCGGCAACGGCGATCCTGTCGTCGATGATATAAAGCGTTAGCGTACCGAAACGCTTGCGTAAATGCGTCGCCAGCGCCCACCCCTTTTCGTTGCAGACCAGATAAAGGCTGCCTTTCCAGCGGGCGGCTTCCAGCCTGAGCAAAATGTTGATCAGCGCCTGATGCGTCGCCGCCACGGAAAAACGGCAGCGGACGACCACCACGCGACGGGTAAGCAGCGTTGGCTGCCATTGTACGGTATCGCTTATGACCTCTGGCTGGACGCCCCGACGCAGCAGCGCATAGCGCAACCCTTCGGCGTAAAATCGATTATTGTCGAGAATGGCGTAACTCACGGTGACCTCGTTATAACGTGCTGGGCGTATAGATAACGCGCAGCGTGCCGGTATAGTCGCCTGCGTTTTTGCTGCTGGCAGCAAACGCAGGCGTTTTCAGGATAATCGGCGCAGGAATGCACAGTACGCTTTCGCGTCCGCCCGGCAGCACGACCTGACGCAGATACTGCGGATCGTTAGTGCCCTGCCAGACCAGGGTTTTACCGTTCGCGACCGTTTCGGTTGCGCCTGTGATGGGATTAGTGACGGAGACCCGATAATCGAGTCGATCCCGCGCGTCGGTCTGGCTTCCACCGCGCCGCCGGATAGAAAACGCCCCTTCGGCACGCCCATCTGAGGGAAGCCCGTCATCCTCAAAGCGCAGATAGGCGCGGGTGCTGGTGCTGTTTTTGCCGTCGTACAGGCACATATCCAGCGTGTTTTCCCCCTGGATCTCGCTGCCCCCGGGGCGCCCCGGGAAGTTGGTCAGGTTGAGGTTAACGATGGGCGTGGAGTGCGGAAAGGCCGGCAGATAGATCTGCTGGTTTCCTGGGTCGACCACCTCAATGCGAATATTGGCCTGCCATTTGGCGATGGTGAGATAGCCAGGACAGCCGACATTCACGTCATTGAAGTTCCCGCCGCAGTCGGCGCTTCCCCACTGGCGCAGGTTCTGCTTCAGCGTGGCGGTCCAGATCCCCGGCAGGGCGAGCTTATCCAGTTCGCTTTTCACGATATAGAAATCGAAGTAGGGCTCTCTGTTCCACGCCGGGAGGTCGACCGTTCCTCCGGTCACGAAGCTGGCGAAAATAAACACTCTGTTGTTGATAAACATGTAGTGATCGCCATACACCTTGATATCCACCGTCTTGCTGGTGAGGGCATGCGTAAAACGCAAGTTGATGGCATAAGGCGCAGCTGGGTTCGCCGAGAACCAGACCGGGGCGTTCATGCAGGCGCCGTTCGTGGTGTCAGTCCGGGACTCACAGGTCAGGGTGTTACGCCCCCACTTTTGCGGATCGGCGGGGTCATAACCACCCGATTCATGAAACCAGATGTCAAAACGCGCAGGCGGTGCCATACGATCGAAACTGATCCCAACGCTGGAGTTTCGTCCCGCGGGGGCGCCCGCCAGCGTCTGGCCGGCCCACAGGCTTAATAACAGTAAAATAAAGAGGCACTTAATCACATCATTTCCCTTTAGTGAGGCTATCGGTGTTCATGGCAGTCGGGCCAGCAGGGACCGACCGTCCGGCCAGCATCAGCTGCGCCTGCTGCTGGACGGCATCCGGCAGGGCGGAGAAGGTTAATTCCTTACAGGGAATCGAACCGACGTAACGCACGACGTCGCGCATACTCTTCACGTTCAGCGCACACTGATAAAATTGCTGCTGACGCACCAGGTAGAGGTTATGCAGCAGGGCGTCGCTTTGCGCGCTAAACCCGCCGTTGCCAAGGTCGCTCCAGCCGTTCACGTTCAGCGGCACGCCGCCGATAAACGGCGAATGGTGCTCGTCGGTTAACTGGCCAAGCCAGGTGTAGCTTGCGGTCGTTTGCACGTCCCGGCGCAGCAGTTTGCCTGGCACCATAAACAGCGTTCTGCTGCCTGACCCTTGCGTGATTTCACTGCTGGCTCCCCGGGAGACGTCCAGCGATTCGTTAATCGTCAACGTCGTCTGCTGATAGCCCGGTACCGCGAAAAGCGCGCGGCTGTTGCCCGGAATGTCTGCGCTGCCGCCGTTATCCAGCGACACGGCGACGCGCGGATCCTGAGCATCTTCCGGCGTCGCCACGTTCACCGCGACGGCGGAAGCAGGGCGGCCGTCGCTCCAGCGGCCCAGCCACAGGCCAGAACGGGACAGCGCGAGCGTTGAGCTGTAGTTGCCGCTGCTGCTCAGCGTATGGCGGCGGTCCTGACGATCCCAGGCGTCGCTGACCGTCAGGCTTCCGTTGCCATATCGTCCGCCCTGGCGCGTATAGGCTGAGGTATTCAGCGAGTCGCTGTTAATGCCCGACGCGCTGAGGCCATACTCATTTTCACCGCGGGCATCGGCATACCAGTTATGCGCCACGCTGTAGCTCAGCTGGTTTTTTTCACGCTGCTGATGCTGCCATGTCGCGCCCAAAGAGGTGTAGCTTGAGGCATCGCCCTGACGGTTATGCGCCATGGACAGGCTCACGCTCAGGTAGCCGCCTTTATCCCTGCCTTCGCGGGCGTCATCGTTACGCATAAACAGGTTAATGCTGCTGTTAATGTTCAGGCCTCGGGTGCTAAAGGCATTGCTCAGGCCAGCCTGCCAGGCCCGCGTGCGCGAGCGGGTCATATAGACCGATTCCCACGGCAGACCCGCATCGTGGCGATCGTCACTGTCCGGCAGCTCCCGGCGTGAAACGTACCGGCCTTCGTTGCGGTTATCCGAATACCCCAGGCTCGCATACCAGGCGCCGACCGGGACGGAGAACATCACCGAGAGGGTGCGATAACAGCCATTCACGGCGTCAAATCCCGCGCTTTGGGTGTTGCAGTTTTCAGCGGATAACGCGTTGCGATAGACGCTCAAAGAAAAACCGTCGTTGTAGCTGATTTGCTGAATATTGCCGCGCTGGCCTTCGCTGCCGTAGAGGTAGCTAAACCGGGTACTCAGCACGCCATCGATCGGGCCCGCGTTGAAGCCCCGGCTCCAGTCGAGCGCGTTCTCCAGGAAACGCTGGTTTTTCTTGAACGTTGCCCCGCTGGTCAGCGCCAGCGTCGGGGTCACGGGTAGACGAACGCCCACCTGCGCAACCGCGCGGCGTTCTTCGTTTTGATCGCTGTTGTCGGTTTCGCCCGCCTGCAGGAACCACTCGACGCGGTCGAATGGCGTAATGCCGGTTCGGGTAAACGGCACCTGCTCGGTGCGCGTCAGCCGGTTATTTTCATAGATGGAGAGCGTCACGGTGTAGCTCCCGTCCGGGAAAGAACGCGTGTCCAGGGTTTGCGCCCCGGCATTCAGATAGAAGCTCGCCAGTAGCTGATTTCCCCGGCGGGCATCGATACGCGCGTCATGGGAAAGCAGCACGGTAACAGGGGTTCCCTTCGACTGCTGAACCGGGTTCATCCATGCCCGTGTTGAACCCGTGCGCAGGCCGCGAATTTTGCCCAGCGGCAGCTGGCTGAGGTTGATATTTCCGCCAGCGTTACTGAACAGATCGCGGGTATCCATCTCACCTAACTGGACATAGTACTGACGCAGGATATCCTGGCGGAACCAGGCGTTGTTGACGGTGACCTCCTGCTGCTGCTGGTGCCGTGAACGCTGCCCCAGCCAGGTCCAGTCGAGATTCACGTAGCCGTCCTGGGTGAGCGCCAGCGCGCCGTTGCCCTGCACGGTTGCCGACTGATAATCCCTGTCGGCAACGAAGTTAATGTTCTGCTGATGGATCAGCGCATTTTCGGTGCCCTGAGTGGGCTGATACCATTGATTCTCTGCCGTCTGCTTAGGTAGAAATTTCTTGTCCAGGAACAGGTTAATGCGGGCGTTATTCTCGTCATAAATAATGGCCGCGCGGTCGGTATTGATGTAATCACAGCCCGTTGCGGAGCCGTTGCTGCTGCAGGCCTGGTTGCCGTTACGGGCAAGCGGAACGGCCAGCGCGGCAGACACGGTGGCAACGAGGGATGGGTCGTCATTAAACCGGCGTTTGATGGCCGCTACCACGGTTTCAGGTGCGACAAAGCTGACCGTTTCAAGCGTGATATCCGTTTCAAAAAGGCCAAGCGCCTCGCCGTAGAGGTTCACCTCAGTCCACAGGCGCTGCGTCTTCGCCAGGTCTTCAAAACCTGGCGGGACGGCCATCCCTGCGCAGGCGAGTTGGATGGAAGCGGGTAACAAAGCAACAAAGAGGAGGGTATTTCTGTGAAACGCCATGAACGAGCCTCGACATCATCCTGACGTCAGAGGGTGAGCACCCTCTGACGTTATTCCTTAGGTGCTGTGGTGTTACGCACCGCCTTCCGTGGTCGTCGCCTGCGTCAGCATCAGGCTGACAACGCCGCTGTACTGACCGGTTTTCAGAATGCCTTTGGTGGTCTGGGAAATGGTCAGCGGCAGTACCGCTGAACCATTTTCAATGCTCCCCGGGAACAGTTCGGCGCCTGTATATTCCACATCTGCGGTAGAGAGGGTTTTATCACCCAGAATCACCGTCATTGGGATGGTCTCAGCACCGTCGGCATTCGCCAGCTTCGCGGCGCTTACCAGACGGACTTTTACGTTGCTGGTCGCGGAGTTAGACCACACCTTGGTATTCAGGCGGTAGCTTTCCAGGCCACGGCCAGGCAGGTACTGCATATCGATGCTTGCCGGCAGCGGCGTGTTATCGGCCTGGGTCATATCCAGCTGTGAATCAACGCTGGCGTTGACGGTAATATCTTTTTGAATCGCCAGCGCGTTAACGGACGTGGTCATCGCGGCAACAATCATCAGAGGTTTAAAATACTTACGCATTGATATCTCCATATTTACAAATGAGCACCCTGGCTCTTTAAACAAACCCTTTGGGGTCTTTACGGTAACGTCGTGTTATTGCACGACGGGTAAATCAGCTTCTTCAGCGGTTTTATTCAGCCAGTTGAAGTAGCGGAATTTATATTTCTGGCCTTGTGCCTTCGCGAGCGTTTTTAATTTCCGTTCGGTATCCGGATAAATCGTCGCGTCTTCTTTAATCCATCTGCACGACGAATCCGCATCACAAATACCGATCTCTCTCAGCGGCACGCGCAACGTGCCATTGTTTTTTAACGTTCCCCTCTGAGGGTCAATCGACAGCGAAACCACGCTTTTTTCCGGTGCGAGATGGATCAGGGCGCCCCAGATTACATTGACGCCCAGTCTTGCCGTCGCAGCAGGGCTTTCTGCCTTGCCCGGAATAATGCTGTCAGGCTGCTTGACCCCTTCAAAATAGACGCGCCAGGTCGTCTCTTTTTCCGGGGGCGTAAGCGATACCAGGCGAACCACGCGCATTGCGCCTGCCGCAAGGGCGAATTTTTCCGGCGTGACAACAACGCCACCCTCTTTCCACGACGCCACATCAATCTCTTTTTCCAGGGCCGTGCCGGGATTAAGAATTTTCTTTTGCCTCACCCGAATGAACTGAATATCATCCGTTTTTGACGCCACCTTAATTTGCGCCGCACCGGACTTATCCACGTTAAGTTCCATGGGATACACGCTCATATTGGCCAGTGCCATTTCCGGGAAAAATGGCAATGACAGCGCGGCGACATAAAAGGCGGTTGTGACGCTCACTCTTTTTTTCTGTTTCACGATCAAGTCTGCCTGCTCTGAGTTTAAAGGCGGCGCGTTAACACCAGGACACCGTCTGCTTTCGTATCGCTTCAGGGCAGGGAAACTTTAACCAGAACAGCGGTTTGTGAAAATTTGTATTAATTAACTCGTTATATACAGTTTTTTATCCTGATTTTCTGGCTTTAAGGTTGTATAGTTAAGCGAAAATACCGCGACCAGGGATGGAGAGAAAATTCCTTCTGATGAAAAAATAAGCAAGTCAGGAGGGGGTTTTCATGTCGATGTACCAGGGATTAAAAAGCATGCGGTAACAGCCGAGAATAAAAGATGTTTTTTATATGCAATAATTCGTTGTTATTTGATCCTGAAGCACATGCAATAAGTCTTGTTGGGCAACCGGAATCTGTATTAACGCTTTCGGCCCCCGCCGTTCGTCTTTTACAGGAATTTATTAAGCACAAAGGGCACGACCTGAGTCGGGAGGAATTGATTACCCGCGTGTGGGAGGAGTTTGGCTTTACGCCATCGGGAAATAATCTCAATAAAGCGGTGAGCGAATTACGTAAAAGCTTCCAGGCACTGGGAGAGGGGTACGAATTTATCGTAACCGTACCCCGTTATGGGTTTCGTTTTGAGGCCGATGTGATTTTTCAGCCCGGAGAGCGTATTCAACCCGCCGAACCGCAGCCTCAGTCTGCAGCGAAAGTGGAAAAGCCACAACGCGCTTCCCTGAAACGATGGGGGATGACGGCCGTATTGATTATTGCTGCATTGGGGGCGAGCTTCTACTTTAGCCGGCAGCAGGGGATATTCGTTCCGGCGAAACTCATGCCGGTTAAGGAGAAAATCGCGCATTGTCGTCTCTGGATTATCAACGATCACGGAAGACCGCTGGTGTTATCGAAATTAGCGGCGCAGCTGGCGGCCAATAACGTGGCGTGCGAACGAGAGGAGTACGACATTTATTATTTCAGTGCCCGTTTTTCTATTGCCGCCGCAGATGAGGTGTTCATTGGCGCCTGCCCGGTCAGTCAATCCAGCCTGTGCAAAACCATCCGTTATAAAAGCGGGGCACAAAAATGAAAATAAAACTTCTTTTTGGGCTGGGTGGTGCATTGGTCGGCAGTGCCCTGGCGCTGTTTTACTATTCCGGCTGTGTGTTTAAAAAGGATGTGCTGGCCTGCAGCACCGAATTTAACTTTACGCGCAATGAGGGAAAATCCAGCGAAGTGAAGGTCAATACCGTTGCCCAGTTCTATTTTCATCGGGACGGTACCGGAGTGACCACCTATAAAGGCGCGGCAAGGGCTGACGGGCAAAATCTGATCGTTGACAGGGACGTGGACTTTACCTGGCAGCAGCGGGACGATGATAACGTCATTGTGTTGAGCTACACCGAAACCTGGCGTCGACACAACGACAATACGCCCGACGCCCAGTGGGGGAGCTTTGCCAGTCCGACCGCACGCTACTATCTCACCATCTCTGAACTCTCGCCTTCCGTGTGGCTGATTCAGGACCGGCGCTATCCGACCTATATTTGCCGGGGTGAGTAGGGCATAAAAAAAAAGGAGAATGCCGGGGCATTCTCCTTTTTCATATCCGTTGTGCTTAATCGCGGCTGGCGAAGCCCAGGATGCTCAACAGGCTGACGAAGATGTTGTACAGCGACACATACAGGCTCACGGTGGCGCGAATATAGTTCGTCTCACCGCCGCGAATGATGTTGCTGGTTTCAAACAGGATCGCGCCGGAAGAAATCAGAATAAACACGGCGCTGATCGCCAGATGCAGGGCAGGCAGTTGCAGGAAGATGTTGGCCACCATACCCACCAGCACCACCACAACCCCCGCCATCAGCATGCCGCCGAGGAAGGACATGTCCTTACGGGTGGTCAGCACGTAGGCCGAGCAGCAGAAGAACACCAGTGCGGTACCGCCCAGCGCCATGCCGATAAGGTCACCCATACCGGCAGACAGATACGCGTTCAGCATCGGTCCCAGGATGTAGCCCAGGAAGCCGGTGAAGGCAAACGCGGACAGAATACCGACCGGTTTGTCAGCGGTTTTGTAGGTCAGGAACATCAGGCCATACATGCCCACCAGGGTCAGGATCAGCCCCGGAGACGGCAGCATCAGCACGGTGCTGGCGGTGGCGGTGATCGCGGAAAACGCCAGCGTCAGGCTGAGCATGAAATAGGTATTGCGCAGCACCTTGTGGGTGCTGAGTAGCGATGTGCGGTCGCGTGAGGAAGTAATTATACGATCCATGAGTCACTCTCTTATGACAGATGTAATTAACGGAAAGAATAGGAAACGGCGCGTCACTCTCAAAGTGGTTTTACCCATCTTTACTCAGCAGGTTAGCGCGGGAGCTGGTTGTTTCTTCTGCATAAATACGTTTCACCAGTATGAACAGCGGTTTGACGCGATTAATCAGATCAACCTCTTATAGGTTACTGAAAATTATTGCGTTATTACCATAAGGCCGCTAAGAGTTATTTCCGGATCGTCACAAAAACAGACAATAAGGCGAAGGAAATGAAACCACAAACACGCACGCGCTTTACGCTCTCTTTGTTAACCGCCGGGATCCTGTGCGCCAGCACGGCAGCCTGGGCGGCTAACGTGCCGGCAGGAACGCAGCTGGCCGATAAGCAGGAACTGGTCAGGAACAACGGTAATGAGCCCGCTTCGCTCGACCCGCATAAAGTCGAAAGCGACGTCGAATTCAATATTATCAGTGATTTATTCGACGGGCTGGTCAGCGTTTCCCCGTCGGGTGAAGTTCAGCCACGGCTGGCGGAAAAATGGGAGAACAAGGACAACACCGTCTGGACGTTCCATTTGCGTCCGGGCATTACCTGGAGCGACGGCACTGCAATCACCGCGGAAGATGTGGTCTGGAGCTGGCAGCGTCTGGTTGATCCTAAAACCGCTTCACCGTATGCCAGCTATCCAGGCAACATGCACATCGTAAATGGTGCGGATATCGCCCAGGGGAAAAAAGCGCCCGATACGCTGGGCGTGAAAGCCATTAACGACACCACGCTGGAAGTGACATTGACTCAGCCTAATGCGGCATTCCTCGCGATGCTGGCGCACCCGTCGCTGGTGCCGGTGGATAAAGTGCTGATTGGCCGCTTTGGCGACAAGTGGACCAAGCCTGAACATATCGTGACCAGTGGGGCCTATAAGCTATCCCAGTGGGTGGTCAACGAACGCATCGTGGCGGAGCGCAACCCGCGCTACTGGGATAATGACCATACCGTGATTAACAAGGTGACCTATCTGCCTATCACCTCCGAGGCCGCGGATGTGAACCGCTATAAAGCGGGTGAAATTGATATTGTCTACACGGTGCCGATCAACCAGTTCGCGCAGCTCAAGAAAACCCTGGGCAGCCAGCTGGATGTCTCTCCGCAACTGGCGACCTATTACTACGAATTCAATACCACCCGGCCGCCGTTCAACGACGCCCGCGTGCGTAAGGCGCTGAACATGGCGCTCGATAAAGACATCATTGCCGGGAAAGTCTTAGGGCAGGGGCAGCGCCCGGCGTGGCTCATCAGCCAGCCGGATATCGGCGGCGTTAAGCTTCAGAATCCAGACTACGCCAGTTGGCCGCAGGACAAGCGCATCGCTGAGGCGAAAAAACTGCTCAACGAGGCCGGGTACAACGAAAGCCACCCTCTGAGCTTCAACCTGCTCTATAACACTTCTGAATCGCACCAGCGTATCGCGATTGCGGCCAGCTCTATGTGGAAGAAAAACCTCGGCGTGGAGGCGAAGCTGCAAAATCAGGAGTGGAAAACCATGCTGGATACCATGCACACCCACAACTTTGACGCGGTGCGTTACGCCTGGATTGCCGACTACGACGATGCGGCGACCTTCCTGAACACCTTCCGCACCGGCGACAGCGAAAACACCAGCCAGTACAGCAATCCGGAATATGACCAGGCGCTGGTGAATGCCGCAAAAGCCAAAACAACGGAAGAGCGGGGTAAGTTCTACCAGCAGGCGGAAGATCTGCTGGGACGCGATGTGCCCGCCATTCCGGTTTATCACTACGTCCGTACGCACCTGGTTAAACCGTGGGTGGGCGGATTTACGCCGGATAAGCTGGGGTACTATTACACGAAAGACATGTACATCAAGAAACACTAAGCCTGTGCTGATAAAATCGTCGATGTGTTGTCAGTTCAACCGATTAAACACGTTTTGACTATTTTTACAGCGAACGATTGCTGGCACTCTTTACAGCACGCGGTGAGGTGTTTATAGTTCGCCTCACTCAGGAAGTGTGGCCGAGCGGTTGAAGGCACCGGTCTTGAAAACCGGCGACCCGAAAGGGTTCCAGAGTTCGAATCTCTGCGCTTCCGCCAGATATAAACCCCAGGTTACTTGTTAACCTGGGGTTTTCTTTTGCCTTAACGCAGGTTTGTTCTTCACCAGATTCTGGCCATTCCTTCGCTTGCCGGGCGAACGAGCGTAAAACCAAATTTAGTATAAAGCTCAGGCACATCGGCCATTAAGCAAACGTACGCTCCTTTACAGGCGTGGTTATCCAGCCAGGCAACAAGCGTTTCCATAATGACTCTGCCCAGTCCTTTCCCCTGATGAAGCGGATCAACCGCGACGTCGACGATATCAAAATTCAACGCACCATCCCCTACGATGCGCCCCATACCGACCGGTTTTCCCTGAAACACTATATGCATTCCATAGCAGCTGCCGGGCAGCGCTTTTCGGGCGGCCTCCAGCGGGCGAGGGCTAAGACCCGAGATTTCGCGCAGCCGGCAAAACGCTTCTGCAGTGGGGACGGTTTCAACCACGGTATAGTTATCAGGCATAAGAAGAGCTCCAGTCGGTGTTCAGTAAAGGGCTTCAGTCTGGCAGTAAAATTGACGAAAGACGATTTTACGGACCGATCCCGTTCACACTTTTAACCTCTCACTATTCCCCTGTAAAAAACTGGCGTTATCATTCACCCCGTAAATACCTTTTCATCGCTTACCGAGGCTTTGATGCTGGAGAATGTTTTCATCAGATAATCAGCTTCCCGCCCTTTTCAGGACGGACTGGTTATCGCTGCGCTTAAACCTTACGCACGCACCTGCGGGTGTGGGCACGTTTTTACGCATGATGATTACACAGGTTTTCCAGTATGAATTTATCCCGTCAGGAACAACGTACCTTACACGTTCTCGCCAAAGGTGGACGTATTGTGCACGTCCGCGACAGTTCTGGCCGCGTCACGTCCGTTGAGTGCTATACCCGTGAAGGGCTGGTGCTGAGCGACTGCACGCTCAGCGTCTTCAAAAAACTCCGCACCAAAAAGCTGATCCGATCCGTGAACGGGCAACCTTATCGGATCAACACCACCGGGCTGAACAACGTTCGCGCCCAGCTGGATAATCGCTAAGCAGAATAAACAACGCCACCCTCGGGTGGCGTTCATGCATTTAATGGAATATCGTAGCGGAATGTAGGCCGGGTAAGCGCAGCGCCACCCGGCAAGAAACGCGGCGTTATGAGCGAATAAAAGCCAGAATGTCCGCGTTGATAGTATCCGCATGGGTGGTATGCATCCCGTGCGGGAAGCCCGGATAAATTTTCAGCACGCTGTTCGCCAACAGCTTGTCTTGGAGAAGGGCGGCATTTTTATACGGTACAACCTGATCGTCATCGCCCTGCAACACCAGAACGGGAACCGTGATGGTTTTCAAATCTTCCGTCTGGTCGGTCTCTGAAAACGCCTTAATCCCCTCATAGTGGGCTTTGGCGCTTCCGATCATACCCTGTCGCCACCAGTTCTGGATCGTACCCTGCGAAACCTCGGCGCCATCGCGATTAAAACCGTAGAAAGGACCGCTGGCAACGTCGAGATAAAACTGGGCGCGGTTAGCCGCCAGCGCTTTGCGGAAGCCGTCGAAGACCTCGATGGGCGTTCCGCCGGGATTCGTCTCCGTTTTGACCATCAGAGGCGGGACGGCGCTCACGAGCACCGCTTTGGCGACGCGCCCCTGCGGTTGTCCATACCGCGCAACATAGCGGGCGACCTGGCCGCCGCCGGTGGAGTGACCGACATGCACGGCATTGTGCAGATCCAGGCTTTCAACCACGGCTGACGCATCGGCCGCATAATGATCCATATCGTGGCCTTCACTCACCTGGTCCGATCGTCCATGTCCGCGGCGATCGATAGCGATAACGCGATAGCCTTCTGCAAGGAAGAAGAGCATCTGGTTATCCCAGTCATCGGCACTCAACGGCCAGCCGTGGTGGAAGACAATGGGCTGGGCCTCTTTTGGGCCCCAGTCTTTGTAGTAAATATTGACGCCGTCTTTCGTGGTTACGAATGCCATACCGCAGACTCCTCTGTTAAGAACAACACGACCCCTAAAGTGTAGGAGAAATCACAAAAGCGGTTGGTTTAATTCCGGTGAAGGATATTCATTTTGCGTCTGGGCTCTGGCGCGATGCGCCAGAGCCTTCAGGACAGGATTAACAGCAGAGGCGTTTAGCGGTTTTCTTCAATATAGCGGGCCAGGTCCGCCGGGGTTTTCAGCACCGTCGCCACGTCTGTCGGCGGGATCATGCAGCCGTAAACGTCCTGTACTTCCAGGACCATATCGACCGCCAGGATGGAGTCGAGAATGTCGGATTCAATCAGTTCATCGTGAAAGCCCACCTTACGGGATAACACTTTTTCGAACAGGGCGAGAATTTCTTGTTCCATAATTTTTCCTGGGGTCATTAATTTGTGCGGGCGTAAGCGTCCAGCAGCTTGCGGTCAATTTTGCCGTTAGGATTCAGCGGCAAAGCGTCTTTTACGATAATTTGTGAAGGCACCATATAGTGGGGAACCACCTTCGATAGCGAGGTTTTGATGGTATCCGGCGCCAGCTCTGTCACGCAGAACGCGGCAATGCGCAGCACGCTGCCGCAGGATTTCATCAGCGGCAGAACCACCGCTTCGTTGATGCCGGACATCGCCAGCAGGCGGTTTTCGATCTCGTTAATTTCAATACGGTAGCCATTCAGTTTGACCTGGCTGTCGTTGCGGCCCTGACAGTAGATGAGCCCCGCTTCATAACCCAGATCGCCGGTCCGGTAGCCGCGAAACGCCTCGTTTTCCCGATGAAGTAATTTCGCCGCGTTCTCCTGCGGCAGGCCGAGGTAGCCGCGCATGACATTTTTCCCCCAGATGATCAGCTCGCCTTCAGCGGAAATTTCCATTCTGCTCTCAGGCATCATGACCCCCACCGGCAGCACGGCGCTGTCGCTGTTCAGGATCGCATCCGTGATCTCGACGACGGTTGTTGCGATGGTCGCTTCCGTTGGGCCATAGGAGTTAATAATTTTGGCCTGCGGGAAACGGCGGCGCAGCTGTTTGACCAGCGCTTTATTCAACACTTCACCAATGAAGATAAAGACGCTCAGCGCAGGCAAATACTCGCTGTTGAACTGCGGGGAAAGCAGCTGCTGATACGCAAAAGAGGGGGTGGAAACCCAGGCGGAGACGGCGTTGCTTTTCAGTCGCTCCAGCCAGTTCTCTTTCTGAATATCGTCTTTGGCGTTCAGCACGATGTGTCCACCCATCGCCAGATTCGCCAGCAAAGGGATCAGGGAGAGGTCAAAACTGAACACCGCGTGGTTCATCAGCACCGGTTTTTCCGGCAGCGAAAAGTCCTGGCTGACCCATTTCATGAAGTGCCACACGCTTTCACGCCCAATCTGCACACCTTTAGGCTTGCCGGTGCTGCCTGAGGTAAACATGATATAGGCCAGATCCTGCTCCTCCAGCACCTTGCCCGGTTCACCGGTGGCGATGAACTGCCGGGTCACGACGTCGTAATAGTAAGGGGCGCTGGCCAGATGGCAGATCTCCCGCAGGCGCTCCTGCGGGTAAATGCAGTCCACCGGAATGTACGGAATGTTGTGTAGCAGGCAGCTATAAATCGCCACGGCGAACTCGGCCTGCTGGTGTCCGTACAAGACGACCGGCGTACCGGCAACAGGCTGGCAACGCTGATAGCGCTGAGCCCAGTCCGTCACGGCAGCGGAAAGCTGCAGCCAGCTTAAGGCTTCGTCGCTGCCGCTGATGGCCAGCTGCTGCGGGGAGGCGGGATCGTATAATGCCGCACGCAAGAAATTCTGCAGTTCCTGAAGATCGGAGTGATTTTTCATAGAGGTGACATTCCACTAAAGATGTAAAGGGAGCCCGCGGCGCTTCCCAGCGTCAGAATGCGTCCCAAAAACGCAACAGCCGGATACTGCAACCCGCGGTGTAACGCCGGGCTGCGTTTGGCTGACCACAGCAGCATGTTGTGAGCGACAGAGATGGCGCCAAACAGCGCGCCGCTGATGACGTAATGGCGTTCCAGGCCATTCCATGCCCCCATGCAAAACAGGGTGCAAAAAATACCGATATTTTGCGCCAGCGTTTTGTTCTGACGGAAAAAGTTGAACTTCATCAGGTTCATATAAACGGGCATAAAGACCACATCGCGCAGCCATTCAGACAGGCTAATGTGGAAGCGGCGCCAGAAGTCCTGCGGATTCTTTGCCAGAAGCGGCATATTGAAGTTTGCCGGAATATTCAACCCAAACAGGCGGCCCGCACCGATGGTCATATTGCTGTAGCCCGCAAAATCAAAGTAGAGGTAGGCGCTATAGGCAATCGACATCACCACGCCCACGGTCAGCGTAAACGGCTTATGGCTCCAGGGCTGCACGACAAGTGAATCAACCAGCATGGCAAACAGGAACTTCTGGACAATGCCGGTAATGATTTGCTCCAGCGCCACTAAAAACTGTTCGCGGTTAAGGGCAAAGACGGGCTTGCTGACGTCGCTCATCCATGTCCGCCAGCGATACATTGGGCCCGCCAGAATAATAAAGGGCATAAACAGATAGCAGAAATAATGCAGGAAATTCTGCCCTTCTTTTTTACTGCGATAGAGCAGCACGTCCACCGCGCGGAACGTCATAAAAGAGAGGCCGATCATGCCGAGATGATGATTAAGGTGCAATTTCACCAAAAATAAAGGCAGCAGCGTTAACACAATCGCCTGCCATGTTTTTAACCATCCTTTTTCTTTTAACGTGGCGACAAGGTAAAAACTGAAAAAAACGACCGCGGGAACACGGTAATCACCCTGAAAAATATAGCCCCAGCCTAATGCGGCGAGGACGGATAACGCCGATAAATACGTCAGGCGATGACGTAATACGCGATTGACCAGCGCAAACGCCAGGGCGGATGAAAATAAATAGACAAAAAACATGCCTGAGCTATACATCATTCGGCCTCAGAACTTTTGATATTCAAAATGCAGCTGCATACTCATGCTGTCATCGACAGAGGTCCACGCGACGATGGTGATCGCCAGCAGGAGATAAAGGAAAAAAAGACGGATCGCGATTTTCATTATTTAAAGCTCTGTGCAATAAAGCGAATCATAGGAACCCAGGCCAGCTCGGAAGGGTGCAAACGATCCCAGTTCCAGCCATTCTGATAAGGCATGGCGTACATATCTAAATAGGGGATCTGGTTCGCTTCCAGAATGGTTTGAATTTGCTTATCAACCGGGCGGAAGGTATCGGTATTGTAAAGCGCCCAGGGGTTAACCGGGTCGACGATAGCAATCACCTGCACGTGACGGTCTTTCAGCAGCTGGACGGTTTTTCTGAACGCGGCGATTTGCGCAGGTACGACCGGCGTGTCATCCCACTGTTGTCGCGTACCGTCCTCCTCGTAAATCGTTTTGTCCATCCACAGGGTGGCCGCGCTCTGCTGGCGTTTTTTATTTAACTCGCGGGCATTCGCCAGCTCTTTATCCCAGTCTGGGGCAATATGGGTGGTTGGCTGCGGCGGCCACGGCTGTACCGTCCGGGGCGTAACGTTGAGCAGCGCCAGCCAGTCGTTTTTTATCATGGTGCAGACGTTGGCAAACTGGAAACTCACCTCGTCCCATATCAGATCGGGGTGCCAGCCAAAGACACGCATTTGACCAAAGGTTAAATGGCTTATTTCTTTACTATCAATATGTTTTAAATAATTGACTAATATTGGGCGCGCCTGCGGATCCTTCATCAAAGGATTAAAAATAGAGCCCGGGAAATTATCGGCGTAGATAGCAGGTGGCAGACCTTTTGAGTAAAAGCTGTCAGGTGCCAGAAGCAAAACAACTTTACTGTTTGCGTTAAGGCTATTTTTAAAACGTGAGAACAGTAAAAACTGCGTTTCGTCATCGACAAACGCATCGCCATACGCCACGACGGGTTTGTGTAATTGCTTATTAAAATAATTATAGACAGCGTAATGTTCATCTTCTGAGGTCGCTACCTCAGACGCACCAATGAAGAATATCGCATTCCCTTCTAAAGCATGAGAAATAGTGGCAATTTTTTCCGCTTGTTCTTTAGGCGTGCCCGCCATTGATTTAATCAGCGGCTGGAAGGCGAGCGGTGGATCGAAGCTCGTCACCAGCGGGTGAATACAAAGGAACAAAATGGCCAGGGTTGCCATCAGGATATGTAAGCAAAGCGTATTTTTGATTTTCATCATCAACCCGTAACACTGCATGGCAGTAATGTCTAAAATCTGCGGGAATTCAGATTTATAACAATTACACTACAAATGACCGTCTATTTTTGTGGCATTCTATACCAGAGCGATTTAAAAGGATGAGCGTTGCTATGTTACGGTATGTACAAGGTCGTGGAGAGTGACGTGAGGTCAGCGTGCGGGTGACTTTTTGCGCAGTCAAACGCGTGTGGGGAAAAATAGAAAAATTCCTGCTTTACAAGGCGCTAATAGATGTTTATAGTGCGCCTCACTTTGGAAGCGTGGCCGAGCGGTTGAAGGCACCGGTCTTGAAAACCGGCGACCCGAAAGGGTTCTAGAGTTCGAATCTCTACGCTTCCGCCAAATTCGAAACCCAGGTCGTTATGCGACCTGGGTTTTTTTGTGCATAAAACCTCCGGCCAGGCTGGAGGTTCAGCAAACCTGTCCAAAATCGCCCTGAGAGAGAATCCTGGTGCAGCGGATACTGCGCCGATACTGCAGTGGCGTCTGACGCATCATCTTTTTAAAGCAGGTAATGAAATAGGTCACCTCGCTAAACCCGACTGCCAGGGCAATAGCGTCAACAGGCTCATCGCTGTACCGTAACAGCTCGCAGCTGCTTTTTATTCGCCGGGTCAGCAAATATTCGTGGATGGTACCGCCGGTCTGCTGGCGGAAAATGCGTGAGGTATAGCTGCGTGAAAGCCCCAGGTCGTGGGCTAACTGGTCGAGCGAAAACTTGCTGGCATAGTGGGCTTCGACCCAGCTCATAATCCGCGAGGCGACGGTCTGCTGGCGCGGCGGGTAGGGCTGCGGCTGCTCGGGCAGAAACGTCATGAGTTGCATCATCAGAAAGGCCACCTCGCAGGCCTCGGTCTGCTCGTTGCCCTCCAGGCGCTGAAACTGTTCAAGGATCCGCTCGATAAACGCCGCGTGATTGCTGAGATCGTAAATCTGTGCTGGCAGATTGCTGGCGGCCAGCGCGGCGAACCGGGCCTGATGGCGCGGGAAGGCGCCGAGCGCACTTTCGACGACCGATTGCTCAATGTGCATGGTCGTGCGGTGATAGGGGTTCTTATCGCTATGATCGACCTGCACTTTGTGCAAACGGAAGGGCGGGAAGATAAAGAGTCGCCCCGGACGGGCGGTGTAGTGCTGGTTATCCACCACCACGATGCCGTAGCCGCTGGAGATATAGAGCAATTCAACGCATTGATGCCAGTGGTAGTAAATCGCACTGGTGGTGTACATGCGGTTAAAAGAAATGGCCTGCCGATCGAGCGTAATGCGTTCCAGTAGTTGCGTTTCACCCATATTACCTCCAGAACAACAGATTTAAATTTTTAGGCCATCATTTGTAATTTATCCCCCTCGCGTTCGACAAAATCCAGAAAAAATGAAATGGCGGTTTAATTTTGTGAGTCTGCTCACTCAGCGCCAGGAATAAAAGCAGTTACTCTTCATTCAGACGTCGCACTCGTGGCTTTAAAAAAGCCTAATAACAATAACTTATCTCTACCCTCGTGTAATGCGGGAGGACCCTGTGCAACCTGAAAATATTCATCTGGATAATCCACTGACAAGCCGTGAAGAGGTGCTACGGCTGGTCAACGACATGCTGAACGCGGTGGCGCCCTGGTTTAAAAAAGACGCCAGCCGCATTGATTTAGCGAACTTTACCGCTCACTACGGTCAGCAGGTGGCGAGCATGGAAACGTTTTCCCGCCTGCTGTGGGGCGTGACGCCGCTGTTGGCTGGCGGCAGCGAGCCGCAGCACTTCTCATTCTATTTACAGGCGATAAAAAACGGCACCGATCCGCAGCATGCCGATTACTGGGGCGATGTCGGGCCTTACGATCAGCGAATCGTCGAGATGGCAGCCTACGGGCTGCTGCTGGCGCTGGCGGGTGAAACCGTACTGGCACACTTCACTGAGACGGAGAAAGAGCATTTATGGCGCTGGCTAAAGCAGTGCGAGACCCAGGAAATCCCCGATAACAACTGGCACTTCTTCCCGATTCTGGTGCAGGTCGGCTTCCATTATTGCGGCATGCCGACCAACCCGCAGGCGCTGGAAGATCATTTTGCTGCCATGGAGCACTACTACCTCGGCGATGGCTGGTATTCCGATGGTCCGGGACGGCCGCGCGACTATTACATCTCGATGGGCTTCCATTTCTATGGCCTGATTTACGCGAAGCTCATGGCCGGAGTCGATCCGAAGCGCTGTGCAACGCTGCGTGACCGGGCCGCGCGTTTCTCCACTGACTTCATCCATTTCTTTGCCGAAGACGGCGCGGCAATCCCGTTTGGCCGTAGCCTGACCTACCGCTTTGCCGAGGCGGCGTTCTGGAGTGCGGCGGCCTTCGCCGGGCTGGAAGTCTTTTCGCCCGGCGTGATGAAGGGCATCGTCCTGCGTCATCTGCGCTGGTGGCTGAAGCAGCCGATATTCGACCGCGACGGCGTACTGAGCGTCGGTTACAGCTATCCGAACCTGGCGATGGCGGAAGACTACAACGCGCCGGGGTCGCCGTACTGGGGCCTGAAGACCCTGCTGGTGCTGGCATTAGATGAGGGCGATGCCTTCTGGCAGGCGGCTGAGCTGCCGCTGCCGCCGTTGCCCGCGCAGCACACGATAGCCCACGCGGATCAGGTGGTGGTACATCAGGCCGACCACCTGTGGATGCTAACGTCCGGCCAGCTGGAGCTGAACAACTTCGTGAACACCGAAGCGAAATACTGCAAATTTGCCTATTCCACCCGCTTTGGCTTCACCATCGAACGCGGCCGCTACGGTCTGAACCATGCCGCGCCCGATTCGATGCTGCTGCTGGCCGAAAAGGACAACTACTGGCGTGGCCGCCGCGAGTGCCAGCACGTGGTCACCGCTGACGGCACTATTTATAGCCGCTGGCTGCCGTGGCACGACGTGGTGATTGATAGCTGGCTGCTGGCGCTGGGCGATTGGCAACTGCGCGTTCATCGTATCGATACCCGGCGCGCGCTGGACTGCGCGGAAGGGGGCTTTAGCCTGGCAAACCGCCCGCAGCCGCAGGTACACGAGAGTGACGGCGCCTGCTGGTTACGCAATGCCCGGGATGTCTCAGCCATTTTCTGTTTACATCCGCACGCTCGCCGCGGCGAGACGGTGTTGACGCCGCCAAACAGTAATCTGCTGTTCGCCGAGCGCGCAGCGGTGCCGGTGCTGCGCGGCGAGCTCGACCCCGGTACGCATGTGTTAATCAGCGCGGTGTGGGCGGGAAATGCCGCCGACTTCGATCCTCAACGCTGCCCGCAGGCCTTCATTAGCGATGACGCGGTACGCTTCGTGACGGCACGACAAGAAACGACGCTCGTTCTGGCTCCGGAGGCATCGCTATGAGCACATCATCGTCCGTACGCGCCGCTCAGTACAAAATGAGTACCTTTATTTTCCTTTACTTCTTCACGTGGTCATCCAGCTTTGGCCTGTACGCCCTGTGGCTGAGCCAGAAAGTGGGCCTCGATAGCGTCACCATCGGCAGCGTGTTCGCTATAAATGGCGTCTTCGCGGTGGTCCTGAAGCCGGTGTATGGCTACATCATGGACAAAATCGGCATGAGCAAGTGGCTGCTCTATTTTGTCTGCGCCATTTCTGCGCTGATGGCGCCGTTTTTTGCGCTGGTTTACCAGCCGCTGCTGCAAAGCCATGCGATGGCGGGGATTATCATCGGCGCGCTGTATCTAAGCCTGGGCTGGTACGCCGGTGTGGCGGCGTCTGAATCTTACGCCGACCGCTTTAGCCGCCTGTACGGACTGGAGTTTGGCCGCATCAGAATGTGGGGTTCACTGGGCTGGGCGATGGCGGCGTCGGTCTCCGGGCTGTTGTTTAATGTCACCCCGCTGGCCAACTTTCTCCTCAGCAGCGGTACCTCGGTACTGATGCTGCTGGTGCTGATTAGTCTCAAAATCGGCGATGAGCAGCTGCGCAATAACAGCGTCATTTCCGCTAATAAGATCGTCTTCGCCGATGTGCTGATGCTCCTGAAAAACCGCAAATTCTGGATGTTCAGCCTCTATGTCGCCGGGGTGGCGTGGATGATGTTTATCGCCGAACAGCAGTTCCCGCGCTACTTCGTCTCGTTCTTCGCCACCAAAGAGCAGGGGAATGCCTGGTACGGCTACCTGAGTACCGTCCAGTCGGGGATGGAGTTCGTGATGATGATGTTTATCCCGTGGCTGGTGAACCACTACGGTGCTAAGCGCGGCCTGCTGTTCTGCGGCTGCGTGGTCGGGGCACGGCTGATCGCCTCCGGGCTGACCAGTGACCCGATTGTTATCTCCATCATCAAACCGTTTTATGGCGTCGAGATCGCGCTGCTGCTCATCTCCGTCTTCAAATACATTGCCGAACATTTCCATCGTCGGGTTAACGCCACGATGTACCTGCTGGGCTACCAGGCGATGATTTACGTGGGTTCGATTGTGGTCGCCCCACCTGCCGGCTATCTGTACGACAAGATTGGCTTTGAGCATACCTATCTGCTGATGGGCAGCTGCGCCCTGGTATTTACGCTGATTTCCGCCTTTACGCTGTCGCGCTGCCAGTCGACGCGCGATGACTCACGATCCTTTGCTCCGGCTTTAGATACCGCCCCGGTTGAACCGGCCAAACATTAATTCAGGAGTTGTTATGACCAAATCTGTTATCACCGAAGCGTTGCGGCCGATCGAACTGCATCAGGTCGATCGCCTGGTACTGAGCCAGAAGCTGGAAGCGGCGTTAGCCCGCGTCACGCGCAAGCTCGACAACAATATTGTCGCCTTCGGCGATAAGTTCCCCGGTGAGGCCTGTGAGAAGGGGGTCTGGCCGCGCACCGATAACGTGGAATGGACCACCAGCTTTTGGCCTGGCCAGCTGTGGCTGGCGTGGGAGATGACCGGCAAAGCGCATTATCGCGAAGCCGCCGAACGCTATTTACCGTCGTTCGCCCGGCGTATTGAGCAGCGCATCGACACCGCAACGCACGATCTCGGGTTCCTCTATTCGCTCTCCTGCATCAGCGCCTGGCGCCTCACCGGTAACGAAGCCGCTCGCCAGTCGGCGCTGCTGGCAGCCGAGCGCCTGATGGAGCGTTTTAACCCGACGGCCAACATTATTCAGGCGTGGGGTGATTTAAACGACCCGGAGCAGCAGGGGAGAATGATCATCGACTGCAACATGAACCTGCCGCTGCTGTACTGGGCCAGCGAACAGACCGGGGATCCGCGCTATGCGCAGGCGGCGACGGCTCATGCCGGACAGGCCGCGAACTATATCGTGCGTGAAGATGCCTCGACTTATCACACTTACTATATGGATGTGCAGACGGGTGAGCCGCGCTTTGGCAACACCCATCAGGGTTACAGCGATACCTCGTGCTGGTCGCGCGGCCAGGCATGGGGCATTTACGGCTTCCTGCTCAGCTATCAGCACACCGGCGATAAGCAGATGGTTGAGCTGTCCCGCAGCCTGGCGCATTACTTCCTCAACCGTCTGCCGGAAGATGATGTTTGCCACTGGGATTTGGCGCTGCTCGGTACCGACGCCGTGCGC
Source organism: Enterobacter sp. ku-bf2 (assembly GCF_001742765.1). Classification (NCBI taxonomy): domain Bacteria; kingdom Pseudomonadati; phylum Pseudomonadota; class Gammaproteobacteria; order Enterobacterales; family Enterobacteriaceae; genus Enterobacter; species Enterobacter sp. ku-bf2. Next base: position 1,359,633 of record NZ_MDVW01000001.1, on the reverse strand, counting down.
GACAGTTCAGCGGCGGCGATTGCCGCCTGTGGCCTGCTGGAGCTGGTCAAGGCGCTGCCGACGCTCGACGCAAACCGTGCGTATTATGAAGAGATGGCGCTGCGTATTGCGCTGTCGCTGACCGATAACTACCTTGCTCACGACGACGATCCGACCGAAGGGCTGCTGCAGCACTCGGTTTATCATATGGGCAGCGGTAAGGGCGTCGATCAGTGCTGTAGCTGGGGAGACTATTTCTATCTTGAACTGCTGGCGCGGCTGCGACAGATTTGGCACCCGTACTGGTAACCCTTAAGCAATGGAGAGCAAAATGAAAAGCGTAGCCGTGCTATTAGCCCCTGGTTTTGAAGAGGGGGAAGCGATTGTCACTATCGATATCCTGCGCCGCCTGAATATTTCGGTGCAGACGATTGCCTGCGGCGAGAGTCGCGAAGTGGTGAGCTATCACGCCATCCCTATGGTGGCGGACAGTACTCTGCAGGCCAGCCTCGACCGTACCTTTGACGCCGTGGTGTTACCGGGCGGCCCGCAAGGCAGCGTTAACCTGGCGAAAAGCGCGGAGGTCATTGCCTTCGTCCGCCGCCACGATGAAGCGGGCAAATATATCTGCCCGATTTGTTCCGCCGCCGCCCGCGTGCTGGGCGGCAATGGACTGCTGAAGGGGCGTCGCTATGTCTGTTCCGGCGATCTGTGGAAAACAGTCAGCGATGGCATCTACGTCGATGCCGACGTGGTGGAAGACGGCAATCTGCTGAGCGGCCGTGGGCTGGGTAAAGTGTTTGATTACGCCTTTACCCTGGCGGCGCGATTGCAGGGCGATGACGCGTTGGCGCGCGAGCAGGCCAGCCATATTGATTATGCGTGGCAGGATAGCAAGCCCGTTTACGGGCTGGCAAAGCGCGATTTGTAAGTTTCGCCCGGCGGCGCTACGCTTGCACGGGCCTACAATGAATAGTGCAATATATTGATATTGTTACGGATTATAGGCCGGGTAAGCGCAGCGCCACCCGGCAAGAAAGCGTGTGCAGACGGTTTACAGCCCTATCACCAGCTCCCCGGAATGGCTCCGCGAGCAGCACAGCGCCACCTGCTGGTCCGTTGCGCTTTTTTCCGCCTCCGACTGCACGCTATCCCGGTGATCCACCACGCCGTCAATCACCGGCGTCAGGCAGGCTCCGCAGATCCCCATCTCACAGGAAAGCGGGACCGCCACGCCATTTTCCTGCAGCACCTGGGCGATGGTTTTATCCGCAGGCACCAGCCAGCGCTCCCCGGTGGAGGCCAGCTTGACCGTGAAGATCTCCCCGGTTTCACCGCCTGCGGCGGGCGCAACGGGCTGAAACGCCTCGCTGTGAAGATGGGCGTCATCCCATCCCTTTGCCGTGGCGACCTCACGCACTTTTTCCATAAAACCTGCCGGACCACAGACCCAGGCGTGAAGGCCCGATTCGGCCGCCGGGAGATGTTCCGCCAGCGCGGTGCGCGGGCTGGCGGTATGAATGATGCACTCATCGCAAAGCGAGAGTTCGCGCGTAAACGCCGCGCTTTCCCGGTTCCTGACGTAGTAGTGCAGCGTGAACGGCGTTCCGGTCGCCTTCAGCTGCAGGGCCATCGCATACAGCGGCGTAATGCCAATTCCCGCCGCCAGGAGCAAAACCCGCTCTGCCTGCTGAAGCGGAAACAGGTTGCGCGGGGCCGATATCATCAGCTTCTGCCCGGGACGCAGCGTCTCGTGAACGTAGCGCGACCCGCCACGCGAGGCGGTTTCTCGCCCCACGCAGATCAGGTAGCTCTCACCGCTACACGCTCCGGTCAGGGAATACTGGCGAACCACGCCGCAGGGCAGGTGAACATCAATGTGTGCGCCGGGCTGCCACGGTGGCAGCGCTTCGCCGTCTTCCGCCACCAGCCTGACGGCGAGGCTTTTGTCGCCCTCGCGCCACAACCCGTCAACAATTACGCTCAGCATATCGGCCTCCGTCATACCAGGAAAAACTCGCCAAAGCCCATCTTCTTCAGTCCCCGACGGTAGGCAATCGAGCTTTTATCAGCGGGGATATGCGCTTCCAGGGTCAGGTCCAGCGGCAGGCTTTCCGGACGCTGGGTTTCCACCATCAGACGGTCCTCTTCAAAAATCCGCAGATTGAAGGCATGCACATCTTCCACCGGAATATGCAGGTCAAAATTGCGGGCGATAGGGGCGAACATGCGGGTCACGCGCGATGACACCGGCGATGCGGCGTTCATAATGACCAGTCTTGATTCACCCGGAAAATGAATCGTCAGGGTGGCGGTGAACGGCAGGTGCATCTCAAAATGGCGCAACCACTGGAACCCTTCCGGGGCCTGCACGGGGGAACTGGCGGGATAGTTGCTCACGGAGCTCCAGTAATCCGCCACGAAGCCAAACGGCGTCTCCTGCGGCTGATAGTGGGGCACCAGCGGGTTATTGGGGTCCGCAAAAGTATCAGTGTGGATCCAGGCAAAGTGCGCCACGTCCAGAAAACCCTCTACCTGACGTCCGGCAAAGCCGTTGACCTCAAACGCGGGGCAGTTAATCTGCTGAAATCCGTCGTCATCCCAGTGCGGCATGGTGGGCAGCGGCGCGGGGTTTTCCGGATCAAACGCCAGGCAGGTCCAGATGAGCCCGAACCGCTCCTCCACGGCGTAGTTAATCAGGTTCAGCTTCGCCGGAACGGGCTGGTCGGGGCTGGAGGGAATACGGTTGCAGCGCCCGTCCTCCCCAAAGCGTAAGCCATGATAGGGGCAGATAATCCCATGCTCGTCGTGAAAGCCGAGCGTCAGCGGCACGCCGCGGTGCGGGCAAACGTCACGGGCGACCACGACCTGGTCGTTAATGCGGTAAATCACCAGCTGTTCATCCAGTAGCGTCGCTTTGACTGGCGCCGGTCCGACGTCGCAGGCACGCGCGACCGGATGCCAGCATTTCGCCAGACGCAGCCAGTCCTCTGGCTCAAACGTACAGTGGGCGGGTGGAGTCGGTTCTCTTTTCATCATTATCCCTCTTACATTCAGCCTAACGGGCCGCCCTGAATGGTCTCGCACAGACCGTTGATGATGCGCTCTCCGGTCTCCTCTCGAAGCTCCTGATACCAGGCCTGCGTCAACGCCATGTCTTTGCCGTGGGTGACGTCGCAGCGCTTACGTGCCTTCAGCACCAGGTCGCGCACCCGGTCGCAGCGCAGCGCCTCGTACTGCCGAAGCGCCAGCGTGATGTTGTGGTTTTCACGCAGGCATTCCCCCAGCACCACGGCGTCTTCCATCGCTGCGCAGCCGCCCTGGCCGATATCCGGCGTGGTGCTGTGCCCGGCATCGCCCAGCAGCGCGACGTTGCCGCGTACCAGACTGTCGAACGGCTCAATGTCGTGGATTTCAATCCGGTTGGTGGTTTCAGGATCCAGCGCCGCGATAAGCGTCTGCACCGGCGGCGCCCAGCCGCGGAAGTAGCCCGTGAGATCGGCGCGCAGGGTAGTGCGATCCTCCGCCAGACCCGCAGGGAGCGGCACGTCAAAGAAGAAGTAGAAGCGTCCACCGGAGACGGGCATCAGCGACACCCGTTTGCCTTCGCCAACGAAGGTGGTCCACTGGTGCGCCGGGGCGATCTCCTCGTCAATCTTCACCAGCCCGTTCCAGTTCACGTAGCCGGCGTAGCGGCGCTCGGGGGTATACCCCAGCACGTACGGGCGAACCGCCGAGTGGCTGCCGTCGGCGGCAATCAGGAAATCCCCGGCAGCTGTGCTGCCATCGGTGAAGGTGACGCTCACGCCAGCCTCGTCTTCATGGACGCGTTCCACGCGCTTGCCGAACTGCACCTTGTCGCGCCCCCAGAAGTCCAGCATTTCGCGCTGAAGCTCAGCGCGCGAGACGGGGCAGGGACGCCCGCCGGTACGCTCAACCAGCGGGGCAAGGCTAAAGCGGGTCAGGGTATCGCCGCGACGGTAATCCTTATAGGCCATAAAACGCATCGGTCCGCCGTAGGTCTCGATGATGTCGCCCATGCCGAGGTGCTGCATGCATTTCACGCCGTTCGGCCAGATGGAGATGGCCGCCCCGACGGGCCTGATCTCCTTTACGGCTTCAAACACGGTACAGTCGATGCCCGCTTTCTTCAGCGCGACGGCGGCGCTCAGGCCGCCAATACCCGCACCAATAACGATTGCTCTCATGCTTCTCTCCTTTTGCAGGGTGTAAAGACATTCAGCAATTTGCGTACCAGGCTGCAGAGTGGTGAAAACGGCGTTGTGAGGGAGATGTTTGCACTGCTAAGGTGCGCAAAGGCGGTGAGCGTGCCTTTTTATGAATCAAAAATTTCCTGGTCGACCTTGTGGAATCGACTGTTTCACGCCTGTGCTCAGGGTGGCGTGGTTTGTGCAATAGCCTGGAGAAGGACAATAAAGGAGACACTATGATCGCACTGCACGACTTCAATCATCTTCCCCATGAACAGGCGTTAGCGCTGATTCACCCCTGCGTGGCGCTTCCCCGCTGGGCCGATGCGCTGGTTCACGGGCGGCCTTACGCCAGCCGGGACGAATTGTTCAGTACGGCGAAATCGCTGATGCAAAACTGGGACGAAGCGGCGCTGGCGCAAGCCCTGAGCGCCCATCCGCGCATCGGGGAAAAGCCCGCGGGTTCAGCGACGGAGGCGGCACTGTCGCGCCAGGAGCAGGGCGCGGTGAACGATCGCGATACCGCCCTTGCCCAGGCGCTGCGTGAAGGCAATGCCCGCTACGAAGCCCGCTTTGGGCGCGTCTTTCTGATCCGCGCGAAGGGACGCAGCGGCGAGGAGATATTACAGGCCCTGCACGCGCGGCTGGAGAACAGCGACGCGCAGGAAATCCGTGCCGCGCTGGAACAGCTGCGGGAAATTACGCTGTTGCGACTGGAAGGAGTCATTCACGAATGAGCACACTCAGCACCCATATCCTCGATATTTCGACGGGCAAGCCCGCAGAGGGCGTGACGGTTCATCTGCAACAGGACGGGAAGACGCTGGCCACGGGCGTGACCAACGTTCAGGGACGCATCGCCGCGTTCGTTCCCTCTCTGCCCGCGGGCCGCTATCGGCTGGTGGCGGAGATTGGGGCGTGGTTTAGCGATACCGGCCGGGAGACAATCTATCCCTGCGCGCACATTGAGTTTGTGACGGGTGAAACGGCAGACGAGCATTTTCATCTGCCGTTTGTGATTGCTCCCGGCGGGTGGTCAACCTACCGGGGCAGTTGACCACACCCGCTCGCCGTTGACCCAGGTCTCGCTGATGTTGCGTTCGTCGCCGAGGGTCATCAGCACAAAGAGCTGCTCGTAGATATCCTGGCAGCGACGATTGCGCAGGCGCTGCAGCGGCGTTACGTCGGGGTCGATAACCACGAAATCCGCCTCTTTGCCTGCCGCGAAGTTGCCAATCTTATCGTCCAGCCGGAGGGCGTGCGCACCGCCCAGTGTGGCGTGATAAAACGCCTCGCTGGCGCGCAGGCGGTAGCTCTGAAGCTGGCCCACCTTGTAGGCCTCCCCCAGCGTGCGCAGCATGCTGAATGTGGTGCCCGCCCCGACGTCGGTGCCGATGCCCATCCGCACCCTGTGCTGCCAGCAGGCGGGCAGGCGAAACAGCCCGCTGCCGAGAAACAGGTTCGAGGTGGGGCAAAACGCCACCGCCGAGCCGGTGTCATGCAGACACTGCCACTCGCTGTGGTGCAGATGGATCGCGTGGGCAAACACGCTGCGCTCGCCGGTCAGGCCGTAGTGGTGATACACGTCCAGATAGCGCTCATGCTCCGGCCAGAGATCACTCACCCAAGCCACTTCGTTGGGGTTCTCGCTCAGGTGGGTCTGCAGCCAGGTGTCCGGGAACTCCTCTCTGAGCAGGCTGACCGCCGCAAGCAGCTCGGGTGATGACGTCGGCGCAAAGCGCGGCGTAATCGCATAGCCCAGCCGTCCACGGTGATGCCAGCGCTGGATCAGCGCCCGGGTCTGCCGGTAGCTCTGCTTCGCGTCTTCGCTCAGGTAGTCCGGCGCGTGCCTGTCCATCATCACCTTTCCGGCGATAAGGCGCATGTTCAGGCGCAGGGCCTCGGTAAACAGCGCTTCGACCGATTCCGGATGCAGCGTGCAAAACACCAGCGCGGTGGTGGTGCCGTTGCTCACCAACTGGTTAATGAAAAATTCGGCGATCTCTTTTGCGTAGGCCTCATCGGCAAACTGGCTCTCCACCGGGAAGGTGTAGGTGGTCAGCCACTCCAGCAGCTGTTCGCCAAAGGCGCCAATCATCTCCGTTTGCGGATAATGGATGTGGGTGTCCACAAAACCGGGTAGCAGCAGCCTGCCGCGCAGGTCGGTATAGCCTTTGTGCGGGTCAAGATACTGCTCGCCCTCCTGCCACGGCATCTGTGCCAGAATTTTTCCGTGCTGGATAAACAGCAGTCCGTCCTCAAGATAGCGCGCGTGCTGGGCAATGGCGTCTGCGCTGTCGCAGACCCGGGCTATATCAAAAAAAGCACCGCGTATCGCAGTCTGGTATTCCATCATGGTTCCTGCCTTCGTGTGTGCGTAGCGGGGGTGAGAAGGCTCAGCAAGAACGGTGCCAGAATGAACGGGCCGCAGATATGCTGCGGCCGAAGGGAAAGGTTACTCTTTTTGCGTCGCCACGCGGGAGCCAAACGACGTCGCGCCTGCCGTCTCGCGCTCTTCCCGCGCCAGCCAGCGGTAGGTGACGCCGCCGAGGAAGACGCCAATAAACCAGCTGAAGTTTGCCACCTCATGCAGGGCCGGGATAAAGCTAATGACCAGGCCCACGGCAACGGACGGGATCAGCGCCCCAATGGCTTTCGGGTTAAAGCCGTTGCGGTACCAGTATTTGCCCTTTGGCGTGTCGTCGAACAGATCGTCAACCGACACCTTGCCGCGTTTAATCAGGTAGAAATCGGCGATCAGGATGCCGAACAGTGGGCCGATAAACGCCCCGAGCACGTCCAGGGTGTAGTGGATAAGCTCCGGCGAGTTGAACAGGTTCCACGGGGTGAGCAGGATCGAGCCGACGGCAGCAATCATGCCTCCGGTGCGGAAGCTGATTTTCTGCGGCGAGCAGTTAGAGAAATCAAACGCCGGTGAGACGAAGTTCGCCACGATGTTGATCCCGATGGTGGCGGTGATCATCGTCAGCAGGCCAATCGCCACGGCCAGATCGTTGCCCACGCGGCTGACGGTCTCAATCGGGTCGGTGATCATGCGGCCAAACAGCGACTGGGTGCCGGAGACAATCACCACGGTGACGATGGAGAACAGCAGGAAGTTAAACGGCAGCCCCCAGCGGTTGCCACGGCGGATCTCACCCATGCTTTTGCCGTAGCGGGAGAAATCGCCAAAGTTGAGCAGCGGACCGGAGAAGTAGGAGACCACTAGCGCCGTGGCGGTGATCATCTGCCAGGTCTGCTCGCCCGCGCTCAGGGATTTGCTGGCGAGGGTAAAGGAGATGCCGTCAAAACCGGTCTTGTATACAATCCAGCCGGCGAGGGCCAGCATCACTACGTAAACCGCCGGACCGGCGATATCAATAAAGCGCTTGATGGCGCTCATGCCGTGCCAGAAGACCATCGCCTGCAGGACCCACATAATGGCAAAGCAGATCCAGCCCAGATGCGACAGGCCCAGGAATGCGCCGGTAGTGAGTGAAGAGAGCGATGGCCAGAACTTCAGCGCCACCAGCATCAGGGCGTTGGCGGCGAGGTAGGTCTGAATGCCGTACCACGCGAAGGCAATCAGCCCGCGGATCACCGCCGGAATATTGGCCCCGAACACGCCAAACGCCTGACGGCTGATCACCGCGTAGGGCACGCCGGCCATCTGGCTCGGTTTGGCCACCAGGTTGGCGCACAGCTGCACGATGCAAATCCCCACCAGCAGGCAGAGCAGCACCTGCCAGCTTGCCAGCCCGAGCGTAAAGAAGCTCGCGGCGACAACATAACCCCCCATGCTGTGAACGTCCGACATCCAGAACGAAAAGATGTTGTACCAGCTCCAGTTCTGGTCACGCGTCGGTGCCAGATCCTCATTGCAAAGACGTGGGCTGTAAACCGCACCGGAATCAGCGGCCGTACCCTGCTGCGCGTTTTGACTGTTTGGCATGAAACCTGCTCCTGTGAATGAAAACCCGTTGAGTGGGAGTGCAGACGGTGTTGCAGGATCCAGGCCAAAATAATAAATCTTGTATGCAATATTTTATTTTTATGTATACGATTCGATAACGGAAAGTAAAATTCGGAGTGGTAAATGAACAACATAAACGCCCTGCAGACCGCGCCAGACCTGCATGACAAAGACGAATCCATCTTCCAGGCGCTGATGACCGCGATTGTCGAACACCAGCTGCTGCCGGGGAGCAAATTGCCGGAAGAGGCGCTGGCCGAGGTCTTTGGCGTGAGCCGCACGGGCATCCGCAAGGTGCTTCAACGACTCGCCGCTGTGCAAATGGTCACCCTGACGCCCAAGCGTGGTGCACACGTCGCCAGCCCGACGGTGGAAGAGGCGCGGCACATCTTCCGCACCCGCGCCCTACTGGAGGTCGCTAACCTGCCGGACGTGCTGGCGCACTGCCAGCCGCCGCATCTTGCCGCGCTGGAGGCCATTATTCGTCAGGAGCAGCAGGCGCACGAGGCCTATGACGGCCCGGCGGCGATCCGCCACTCCGCCAATTTCCATATTCAGCTGCAGGCCATCTCCGGCAACCAGGTGCTCACTGAGATGGTGACCAGCCTGAGCCAGCGTTCTTCGCTGGTGATTGCCACCTGGGGCGCGCCGTGGCGTCAGGGCTGCCGCTGCAACGATCACGAGCAGTTGGTGGATCTGCTGCGCCAGAAGGCGCTTGATCCGCTAAGCGATGCATTAATGCACCATTTTGAACATATCGTCGCCAGCCTCTGCTTCGAGCGGGCGGGCGAGTGCCTGCCTGATTTTGCCCGGCTGTTTGCCGGCCACAAGGAGTCGTAATGTCTGTCTGTATACAAGTGATCAACCCCAACACCAGTCTCGCCATGACGGAAACCATCGGCGCGGCGGCCCGCGCGGTGGCGGCACCGGGAACGGAGATCCTCGCGGTCTGCCCAGGCGCGGGCGTGCCGTCGATAGAAGGCCACTTTGATGAGGCCATCGCCGCCGTCGGTGTCCTGGAGCAGATCAAAAAAGGCAGGGAGCAGGGCGTGGACGGTCACGTGATCGCCTGCTTTGGCGATCCGGGCCTGCTGGCGGCGCGCGAGCTGGCGCAGGGGCCGGTAATCGGCATCGCCGAAGCCGCCATGCATATGGCGACGCTGGTCGCGACGCGCTTTTCGGTGGTCACCACGCTGCCGCGCACGCTGATCATTGCCCGTCATCTGTTGCACCAGTATGGCTTTCAGGACCATTGTGCGGCGCTGCACGCCATCGACCTTCCGGTGCTGGCGCTGGAAGACGGCAGCGGTCTGGCGCAGGAGAAAGTGCGCGCGCGCTGTATACAGGCGCTGAAAGAGGATGGCTGTGGCGCCATCGTGCTGGGCTGCGGCGGCATGGCGACGCTGGCGCAGGAGCTGACCCGAGAGCTGCGCGTGCCGGTGATCGACGGCGTCAGCGCGGCGGTGAAGATGGTGGAATCGCTGGTGGCGCTGGGGCTGTCGACCAGCAAGCACGGGGATCTGGCGTTCCCGGAGAACAAACCGTTAAGCGGGCATTTTCAGGCATTGAATCCATTTTAATTTTTTGGGGGTGGCAATGGGGCTTTTTGAACAGGATTATCCGCGGGATCTGCGCGGCTATGCGGGCAACCCGCCGCACGCGCGGTGGCCGAATCAGGCGCGCATCGCCGTGCAGTTTGTGCTCAATTACGAAGAAGGAGCAGAAAACCACGTTCTGCACGGCGATGCCGGATCCGAGCAGTTCCTGTCGGACATCATCGGCGCGGCCAGCTACCCGGACAAACACATGTCGATGGACTCTCTCTACGAATACGGCAGTCGCGCCGGGTTCTGGCGGATCCACAGTGAATTTCAGAAACGCGGCCTGCCGCTGACGGTCTTCGGCGTGGCGATGGCGCTGGCGCGTCATCCGGAGATAGTCGAGGCAATCAAAGCCGCGGATTACGACGTGGTCAGCCACGGCTGGCGCTGGATCCACTACCAGAATATGGACATCAGCCAGGAGCGCGAACACCTGCACAAGGCGGTGCATGTTCTGACCGACCTGTTTGGCAAGCCGCCAACGGGCTGGTACACCGGGCGCGACAGCCCCAACACCCGCCAACTGGTGGTGGAGCACGGCGGTTTTGATTATGACAGCGACTACTACGGCGACGATTTGCCCTTCTGGACGGAGGTGGCCTGCAGCGATGGCTCCCGTAAACCGCACCTGATTGTGCCCTATACGCTGGATGCGAACGACATGCGCTTTGCGACCGCGCAGGGGTTTAACACCGCCGAGCAGTTTTATACCTATCTGAAGGACAGTTTTGACGTGCTGTACGAAGAGGGGGAAAGCGCGCCGAAGATGATGTCCATCGGCATGCACTGCCGCCTGCTGGGGCGACCGGGGCGTTTTCGCGCGCTGCAGCGGTTCCTGGATTATGTGCAGCAGCACGAGCGGGTGTGGGTCTGTACCCGCCAGCAGATTGCCGACCACTGGCGGGACGTGCATCCGTTTCAGAAATAAGTGTGCGATGTTTTGCCGGGTGGCGGCTGCGCCTTACCCGGCCTACAGGGCCCACAGGGCATACGGAACATCGTAGGCCCGGTAAGCGCAGCGCCACCGGGCAGGTTTTTCAGCGTTACACCATCAAACTCACCTGCGCCGCCACGATGCGCCACCCGTAGGCAAACCGCACCCACGTCTGCTGCTGGCGGCCAATGCGTTCTGTGCTCTCCCGGGTAAACTCGGTGCTGCACACGGCATAATCCTCCCCGAAGGTGGTGATGACGGTGTGGCGCAGCGTCCGCTGCAGCCCGGCAGCGGGGCGCGCCGCGCGAAAGGCGCGGATTTCATCAATTCCGTACAGGTTTTCCCCCGCCCCCAGCCGCACCGTGTTTTTGTCGTGCCAGAACAGCTCGTCCAGCACCGCAACGTTGTTGCTCACCAGCGCGTCCTCATAGCGGTAAAACGCGGCCGTCACCTCGGCAACCACCCACGGGAGGTTAATGTCATCGTGATTCATCATGCTGCTATCTCCGCCGGACGGGCATCGGTGATGCCGCTCTCCTCCAGAACCCGCGCGACGCGCAGGCAGGCCTGCTCGTTAAACGGCGCGGCAATCAGCTGCACGCCGATGGGCGCGCCCTGCGCGGTGCGCAGCGGAACGGTGGTCACGGGCAGGCCCAAAAACGAAATTGGCTGGGTCAGCATCCCCATGCTGGCGGGAATGGGCAGCGGCTGACCGTTAATTTCCATGGTTTGCTCGCCCGCCAGCGTCGCGCTGCGCGGGGTGGCCGGGGCGATCAGCACGTCGGCCTGCGCGAATAAGGTTTTGAATGCCTGCCGGGCGTGAGCGCGAAACCGCTGGGCCTGAATGTACCAGGCGGAGGGGATCATCGCCCCGGCCAGCAGGCGTTCGCGGGAGTGAGGCTCAAAACGCGCCGGCTCCTGGCGAAGCGCGGGCAGGTACTGATTTCCCCCTTCGGCGGCGCTGATGATAAACGCCGCCGAACGCGCCAGCTCGGCGTCCGGGAACTGCAGCTCATCCTGCACGTCGAGCGCCTTCGCCACCCGCGCCACGGCGTCTCTGGCGTCCGCGTCGCACCAGGTGGTGAAGTAGCCGCCTAGCACCGCGCAGCGCAGGCCGTCAAGCCCGCGATCGAGCAGGGGGCGCGTCTGCTCCCGCGAGCTCTCTGCCTGAAAACCGTCGCTGGTGTCCCGTCCCTGCAGGGCGTCATACACGGACGCCAGGTCACACACGCGGCGGGCGAAGGGGCCGATATGATCCAGACTCGGGACAAACGGATGGCTTCCGGCGCGCGACAGGCGGCCAAAGGTGGGCTTCAGGCCGTAGATGCCGCACAGGGAGGCCGGAACGCGAATCGACCCGTTGGTGTCGGTGCCGAGTGAAAAGTGCACCAGCCCGGCAGCCACCGCGGCCGCTGACCCGCCGGACGACCCGCCCGCAATGCGCGCCAGGTCGTGCGGGTTACGCGTCGTGCCGTAGTGGCTGTTCTCGGTGGTAAAGCCGTAGGCGTAGGCGTCCATATTGACCATCCCGGTCAGCAGCCCGCCCGCGCTGCGCAGCTGGCGTACCGCAAAGCCGTCAGCCGCGGCGGCAGGGCGCTGGCTGAACAGCTCGGCCCCGGCGAGGGTGGTGTGACCGGCAACGTCGAACAGGTTTTTCACCGCATAAGGCACACCTGCCAGCGGCGGCAGGGGACGCTTTTCCCGTCGCAGGGTATCAATATTATCGGCTTCGGCGAGCATGCGTGCTTCCGTCACGGTGGTCCAGGCGTTGATCTGCGGGTTAACGCGCGCAATCGCCTCCAGCGTCTGTCGGGCGATCTCGTGGGCGCTCAGCTCTCCCGCGCTCAGCGCCTGCTGGATCGCGCTGATACTCATCTCGTGTAGCGTCATGCTTTATACACTCCTGCAATCTCCAGACGGTCGTCGAGCGGCAGCGCCATCAGCGGGGCGGCCATGCTGGCAATGCGGCTGAACTGCAGCTGCAGCTCGGCGCGGCGGGCGTCATCCAGCTCAACGCCGAGTACGGTTTCCATCTGCGCCAGGTACGCCTGCCAGTCGGGTTGGTGTGTCGTCATTGTTTTCTCCTCAGAATCCGGCGGCTGTGCCGTTGCTGCGCGGGTCAAATGCCCCTTCGAACAGCCCGTTGGGGTGGCGGACAATGGCGCCCGCGTGACCCATGGCTTCACTAAAGTCAGGGAAAAGCTCCACCTCGTGGCCGAGTGCCTGCAGGCGCGCGACCGTCTCGGGTGAAAAACGTCCTTCAAGCTTTAAGGTGTCCGAGGTTTGTCCCCAGGTACGTCCCAGCAGCCAGCGCGGGCGGGTAATGCTCTCCTGCAGGGGGACGCCCTGAACAACGTAGCGGGTAAAGAGCGCAGCCTGGGTTTGCGGCTGTCCGTCGCCACCCATCGATCCGTAGACCATCACGCGTCCGTCCTTCAGACGCGCCGCCGCCGGGTTCAGGGTGTGGAACGGCTGTTTGCCCGGCGCGAGGGCCAGAAGATGGGCGGGATCGAGGCTGAAGGATGCGCCGCGGTTCTGCCAGACGATGCCGGTATCGGGCAGCACCACGCCGCTGCCGAACTCGTGATAAAGGCTCTGGATAAACGACACGGCAAGCCCGCTGCTGTCCATCACCCCCATCCACACCGTATCGCCGGGACCTTTTCCGGTTCCCCACGGCGCCGCGCGTCCGTCGTCAACCCTGTCGGCAAGCGCCTGGAGGGCGGCGGGATCCAGCAGCTGCTGAACATCGGTGTTCAGCGCGCGCGGGTCGGTGATGTGGGCATCCCGCAAGCCAAAGGCCAGCTTGGTGGCTTCCACGATGCGGTGCAGGGTGTCGGCGTCGTCGGCCTCCGCCATGTTCAGGCGGTCAGTAATGCCGAGTATCGCCAGCGAGACCAGCCCCTGCGTCGGCGGGGCATGGTTAAAGATCTCCCCCTGCTGATGCTGCAGCTTCAGCGGCACGGTGCGTCGGGCGGCGTGCGCGTTGAGATCGGCCCGCGTCACGGGCAGACCCAGCGTCTCCATGCCCTGCGCCAGGACTTCCGCCAGCGGGCCGCGATAAAAGCTGTCCAGACCGTCCTGCACCAGGCGCGTCAGGGTCGTGGCCATGGCGGGCTGGTAAAAGCGGCTCCCGACCTGCGGCGGCTTGCCGTCCATCAGCCAGGTTTCCGCGAAGCCGGGAACGTCCTTCAGCTCGTCGAACTTGCTGGCCGTGGCGTGGGCCTGAGAGGCCGTGACCGGCGTGCCGTTTTGCGCATAGTCAATAGCGTCGGCCAGCAGGCGGGCCAGCGGCAGCGCCTTGCCGGTCATCTCGCGCGAGACCGTCAGCGCCTCGTCCCAGCCGCTGACGGTTCCGGCGACGGTCAGCGCCGCACGGGGGCCGCGATGGGGGATCTGCGTGAGCCCGTTGTAGGCGGCCAGCGTCGCGCGCGATCCCGCCGCGCCGCTGGCATCGATGGCGATGGGATCGCCTTCCGGGGGCACGATAAGCCAGAAGCCATCGCCGCCCAGCCCGTTCATATGCGGATAGACCACGGCGATGGTGGCCGCCGCCGCGACCATCGCTTCGATGGCGCTGCCGCCTTCGCGCAGCACCGCCAGCGCGCTCTGGCTGGCGAGGTGGTGGGGCGCAACCGCCATACCGTGTGTGGAGACATTACTTTGCATGAAGAGTCCTCGTAACCCTGAAAGTCACAAGGTGCTGCAAAAGCTGTTCCAGTTCTGAATAAAAAGTTTCATGCCAGTTGCCGCAGAAGCTGGCATGCTTAATGAATAATGAGCATGAGATGAAACAAACGTTACAGAGGCGTTATGGAACAGCTTGATGAACGACTGAAAGCACAATACGCGTCATTGTCGCCGCAGGAGCAGCGGGTGGCGGATTTTATTTTCGATCATTTTGACGACCTCATTAGCTATAACAGCGCCGAGCTGGCGCAGCTGAGCGGGGTGTCGAAAGCCACGGTGAGCCGTCTGTTTAAGCGTCTGGGCTATGAGAAATATAAGGACATGCGCGAAGAGCTGCGCACCCTGCGCCAGAGCGGGATGCCGCTCACCGACAATCGCGATGCGGTGCAGGGCAATACGCTGCTGGCGCGCCACTATAAGCAGGAGATGGCAAACCTGACCCAGTGGGTCAATGCCCTCGACGCGCAGCAGTTTGCCGACGCCATGGCCTGCATGGTGAAGGCGCGGCGCATCGTCATTATCGGCATGCGTAACGCCTATCCGGCGGCGCTGCACCTGCGCCAGCAGCTGCTGCAGGCGCGCGGTCAGGTGCTGGTGCTGCCGCAGCCGGGGCAGAGCCTGAGCGAGGAACTGGTGGACTTAACGCCGGACGATCTGGTGGTGATGATGGCCTTCCGCCGTCGCCCGCGCATCATTCGCCCGCTGATGCAGCAGCTTCAGAGTAGCGGTATTCCAGTGCTGCTGATGTGCGAGCCGCAGGCCCACAGCCTGTTCCCGCTGGCGAGCTGGCAGCTCTGCACCCCGCTGGACAGCGTCTCCGCCTATGACAGCTATTCGTCGGTCAACAGTCTGATCAACCTGCTGGCGAACGCCTTCCTGCATGACATTCTCGATAAGGGCCGCCCGCGCATTCACGAGATTGCCTCCCTCTACCAGCAGCTGGACGAGCTGGAACAGCGATAATGGGGCATCAGGCTGGTGCTTTGCATTAAAACAGTGCAATCAGACGGGGCGTAAAAGAGCGCCCCCTTTTCGCCATTCCCCGCTTTATCAGGCTTTATGACAATATCCCCCGTTTCGCCTGACCTGGCACATTAGTTGCAAAATCACATTCAAAGAATCTTTTGTTTCATGTTAACGTTACGGGGAAGCACCATGAAAAAATTGTTGATTGCACTGGCCGGGGCAGCATGCCTGTTCACACAGCTGCCGGCAAAGGCTGACCAGCTTCAGGATATTGAGAAACGCGGCACAATTCGCATTGCCGTTCCGCAGGATTTCCCGCCGTTTGGCTCGGTGGGAACCGATCTGCAGCCGCAGGGCTATGACATCGACATGGCGCGCTATCTCGCTAAACAGATGAAGCTCAAGCTGCAGCTGGTGCCGGTGACCAGCGCCAACCGCGTGCCGTACCTGCAAACCGACAAGGTGGACCTGGTCATTTCCAGCCTGGGTAAAAACCCGGAGCGCGAGAAGGTAATCGACTTCAGCCGCGCCTACGCGCCATTTTTCCTCGGCGTGTTTGGTCCGAAAGGGGCTGAACTGAAGGATGCCGCCGCGCTCAGCGGAAAAACCATCGGCGTGACGCGCGGGGCGGTGGAGGACATGGTGCTGACCGGCCTGGCGCCGAAAGACGCGGACGTGAAGCGCTACGAAGACAACAACACTACGCTGTCGGCATATCTGTCCGGCCAGGTGCAGTACGTGGCGACCGGCAATCTCGTGGTGGCGGCCATTTCGCGCCAGAACGCGGCGAAAGCCCCGGTGCCGAGCTTTATGCTGAAAGACTCGCCGTGCTTCATTGGCCTGAAGAAAAACGAACCGGCCCTGAAGGCAAAAGTGGACGCGCTGATCGAGCAGGGCATTAAGGACGGCACGCTGAACGGTCTGTCTGAGCAATGGCTGAAGGCCCCGCTGCCGGCAAACCTTGGCGCCTGAGCCGATGACTGAGCAACTTGATTTTTCCGCCCTCTGGCCGCACTGGCCGGAGCTGCTGGCCGGGCTGTGGGTCACTATTCAGCTGACGGTGATGGCCACCGTCGGCGGGCTGGCAACAGGGATTGTCGGCGCGGCGATCCGCAGCGGACGCACCACCTGGTACAGCCGGATCTGGGGCGGGTATGTGGAGATCATCCGCAACACGCCGTTTGTGGTGCAGCTGTTTTTCATCGTCTTCGGCCTGCCGAACCTGGGGCTGAAGATGACGGCGGGGGAAGCGGCGCTGCTGGCCATGGTGGTCAACCTGGGCGCCTACAGCACCGAGATTATTCGCGCGGGCATTCAGGTCACGCCGAAAGGGCAGTGGGAGGCCGGTCGCGTGCTGGGGCTGACCCGCCTGCAGACCTTTATCCGCGTGGTGCTGCCGCCTGCGCTGCAGCGCATTTATCCGGCGCTGGTGAGCCAGTGCATCATCGTGATGCTCGGCTCGTCGGTGGTGTCGCAGGTCTCGTATGAAGAGCTAACCTTCGCCGCCAACCTGATCCAGTCCAGAACGTTTTTAAGCTTTGAGGTCTATCTGGTGACCACCGGGATTTACTTAGCGCTGTCGATTACCCTGCGCCAGCTGATGATGGCGGCAGGACGGAAATGGCTGGGGGTGCAGGCATGATGACCACCTTTACCGACTGGGACATTATTCGCAATCTGCTGCTGGCCGGACGCTGGACGGTGCTGCTGTCGCTGGTAGCGTTCGTCGGCGGGGCGGTGGTAACGCTGCCGCTCCTGCTGCTGCGCCTGACGGGCGGGCGCACGGTGACGCGCATTATCCGCGGCTATATTGAGCTGTTTCAGGGCACGCCGCTGCTGATGCAGCTGTTCCTGGCCTTCTTCGGCGTGGCGCTGTTCGGCATCGACGTTTCGCCGTGGACCGCCGCCTCGCTGGCGCTGACGTTCTACACCAGCGCATTTCTGCTCGATATCTGGTACGGCAGCATTCGCGCCCTGCCGAAAGGGCAGTGGGAAGCCTCGCGCTGCCTGGGGCTGACCTTCGGCCAGACCCTGTTTCGCGTGGTCGCCCCGCAGGCGCTGCGCATCGGCATTGCGCCGACGGTCGGCTTTGCCGTGCAGGTGATCAAAGGTACCGCGCTGGCGTCGATTATCGGTTTTGTCGAGCTGACCAAGGCCGGGACCATGCTGACCAACGTGACCTATCAGCCTTTTAAGGTCTTTGCGCTGGTGGCGCTGGGCTACTTTATTCTGTGTTATCCGCTGTCGCGCTACAGCCGCTATCTGGAGACGAAATTCAATGCCTCTCATCACCATTAATCAGGTGCAGAAGTACTACGGCGATAACCACGTGCTCAAGGGCGTCGATCTGGATATCGACATGGGCCAGGTGATCTCCATCATCGGGCGCAGCGGATCGGGCAAAAGCACGCTGCTGCGCTGCATTAACGGCCTGGAAGGCTATCAGGACGGCAGCATCAAGCTGGGCGGCATGACCATTACCGACCGGGATTCCCAGGCGCGTGAAATCAGCCGCTCGGTGGGGATGGTGTTCCAGAGCTTCAACCTGTTCCCGCACATGACGGCGCTGGAGAACGTGATGCTCGCCCCGCGTCGGGTGCTGAAAAAAAGCGCCGCCGAATGCCGGGCGCTGGCGCAGCAGATGCTGGAAAAGGTTGGCCTTGGCGATCGTCTGGATTACTACCCGTCGAGCCTCTCCGGCGGCCAGCAGCAGCGCGTGGCGATTGCCCGCGCGCTGGCGATGTCGCCGAAAGTATTACTCTGCGACGAGATCACCTCCGCGCTGGATCCGGAGCTGGTGGGCGAAGTGCTCAAAGTGCTGGAGCAGCTGGCGGCCGAGGGGATGACGCTCATACTGGTTACCCATGAAATGAATTTTGCCCGCGAAGTGGGCGACCGCGTGGTGTTTATGCACCAGGGGAAAGTCTGGGAGCAGGGCGACAGCAAAACGCTGTTCGCCAACCCGCAGACCACGGAACTGAAGCAGTTCATCTCCTCCGTGCGCGGCCTCAAATGATAAGGACTGAACAATGGATATCGCACACTTTCCGCAAATCAACCCGCCGCAGCGCCTGCTGATGGGGCCGGGTCCGATCAACGCTGACCCGCGCGTGCTGCGCGCCATGTCGAGCCAACTGATCGGCCAGTACGATCCGGCCATGACCCACTACATGAACGAGGTGATGGCGCTCTACCGCGGGGTGTTCCGCACCGAGAACCGCTGGACGATGCTGGTGGACGGCACCTCCCGCGCGGGGATTGAAGCCATTCTGGTCTCCGCCATTCGACCGGGAGATAAGGTGCTGGTGCCGGTCTTTGGCCGCTTTGGCCACCTGCTGTGCGAAATTGCCCGCCGCTGCCGTGCAGAGGTGCATACCATCGAGGTGCCGTGGGGCGAGGTGTTTACCCCGGACCAGGTGGAGGATGCGATAAAACGTATTCGTCCGCGCCTGCTGCTGACCGTGCAGGGCGACACCTCCACCACCATGCTGCAGCCGCTCGCGGAGCTGGGCGCGATCTGCCACCGCTACGACGTGCTGTTTTACACCGACGCCACCGCGTCGCTCGGCGGTAACGCGCTGGAGACCGACACCTGGGGGCTGGATGCCGTCTCGGCCGGGATGCAGAAATGCCTCGGCGGCCCGTCGGGCACGTCGCCGATCACCCTGAGCGCGCGGATGGAAGAGGCGATCCGCCGCCGCAAGTGCGTGGAGGAGGGCATTCGCACCGACGCCCACCGCGACGGCGATGAGGAGATGATCTACTCCAACTACTTCGATCTCGGCATGGTGATGGACTACTGGGGGCCGGAGCGGCTGAACCACCACACCGAAGCAACTACCGCGCTGTTTGGCGCCCGCGAATGCGCGCGGCTGATCCTGCAGGAAGGGCTGGATAACGGCATCGCGCGTCATAAGCTGCACGGCGATGCGCTGCTTAAGGGGATTCAGGCGATGGGGCTGGAGACCTTCGGCGACCTGAAGCACAAGATGAACAACGTGCTGGGCGTGGTGATACCGCAGGGCGTCAACGGCGACCAGGTGCGTAAGCTGATGCTGGAAGATTTCGGGATTGAAATCGGCACCTCGTTTGGCCCGCTGCACGGCAAAGTGTGGCGTATTGGCACCATGGGCTATAACGCGCGCAAGGACTGCGTGATGACCACCCTGAGCGCGCTGGAGTCGGTGCTGAACTACCTCAAATTTACCACCACGCAGGGGGCCGCCATGCAGGCCGCGTGGGACCACTATCGCCGCGAGACGCCGCAATGAGCCCGGCGGCAGAACGGGTGATGGCGCGCGCCGACGCGCTGGCCGCCATCAGCGAAACCCCGGATGCGCTGACAAGGGTCTATCTCTCCACGCAGCATCTGCAGGCCAACCAGGTGGTCGGGGAGTGGATGCGCCAGGCGGGCATGACCGTCTGGCAGGACAGCGTGGGCAATATCTGTGGACGCTACGAAGGCGCGCAGGAGGGGGCCCAGGCGGTGCTGCTTGGCTCGCATCTGGACACCGTACGCAACGCCGGGCGCTACGACGGCATGCTCGGGGTGCTTACCGCCATCGAAGTGGTGGATAGCCTGCACCAGCAGGGTGTGCATCTGGCGCAGGCCATAGAGATTGTCGGCTTTGGTGATGAAGAGGGAACCCGTTTTGGGATCACCCTGCTAGGCAGCCGGGGGCTGACGGGCACCTGGCCGCAGGGCTGGCTGGAGACGTGTGATGCTCAGGGCATCAGCGTGGCGCAGGCGATGGTGCAGGCGGGGCTCGATCCTGCCCGCGTGGCGCTCGCGGCACGTCATCAGGACGATTTTAGCGCCTGCCTGGAACTGCATATCGAACAGGGACCGTGTCTGGAGCAGGAAGGGCTGGCGCTGGGCGTGGTGGAAGCCATTAACGGCGCGCGCCGCCTCAACTGCCGCTTCACCGGCGAGGCCGGGCATGCGGGTACCGTGCCGATGCATCACCGTAAGGATGCCCTGGCCGCTGCCGCCGAATGGATGGTGCTGATTGAAAACACCACCCGACAGCAGGGCGGCAACCGGGTGGCGACGGTCGGTGAACTGCGCTGCCTGCCCGGTGCGGTCAACGTCATCCCCGGCGAGGTTGCGCTCTCACTGGATATTCGCGGCCCGCAGGATGCCCCGCTTGACGCGCTGCTCGCGGAATTGCTGGCGCAGGCGCAGGCGATTGCCGCTCGTCGCGGGCTGAGCTTCAGCGCCGAGGAGTTTTACCGGATCGCCGCCACGCCGTGCGATGCACGTTTGCAGCACCTGCTGGGCGACGCCGTGGAATCGGTGCAGGGGCGTTCGTTATCCCTGCCCAGCGGTGCCGGGCATGACACCATCGCCCTGGCGGAACGCTGGCCGGTGGGGATGCTGTTTGTGCGCTGCAGGGGCGGGGTCAGCCACCATCCGGCGGAATCGGTGATGGCTGAGGATGTCGCTCTGGCAATTGAGGCGTTTGGGCGAGCGGTAAAAAAACTGGCAGGCGATGAAACGGCTTAGGCGTTCGGCCGTGCCGCCGTTTCCGGTAGGCGCAGCGGTACCGTCATCAGGCTGGCGGCGAAATAGAGGACGGCTATCACCCACAATGTCCCTTCCACACCCAATGGCGCGACGCACACGGTGACGATGAAGGGGCCGGCGAAATTGCTTAGCCCCGAACCAAGGTTGAGACAGGAGATCGCCGCCCCTTTGTTTTCCGGCAGCAGCGAGGGGATCAGGGCGCTCAGCGGGCCAAACGCCCCCAGGCCGATAGCGTAAAGGGCGAGCGCCAGAAACAGGGCGAGGGTGCTGTGGCCAAACAGCACGGGGGCATAACACACCGCGATGGAGGCTACGCCGCATAGCGTACCGGAAAACCACATCACCGTTTTTCGCCAGCCCAGGCAATCGCCCAGCCAGCCAAACAGATAGCTGGCGAAAATATTCACAATATTGACCAGGCCCCAGACTGTTAGCCACTCGGCAATGCTAAAGCCAAATTGCGGTAAATAGACCGGCATCAGGATCACCAGCGAAAATTTACCGATGTCATTGATGGTTTTCACCACGACCGCCAGACGCATTTTCGGCTCTCGCACCAGGACGATAATCCCCTCCAGAAGCGCTGTTCTCAGCGGATAACCGTCCCTGAAAACGGGCCGGTCGTGGTTGAGGACCAGTGCACAAAACCCGCCGCAAAGAACAAACGCGAAGCCGCTCAACAGCGTGCCCGTTTCGCCTATGCGTGCCAGCATCATGCTGGAGTACCACGGGCCAACAATTGTCATTCCGACACCGAAGGCTATCCAGAACCAGGAGACCGCACGGCCTAAAATACGGCTTTCGCAGCGCTGGTTTATCCATACCAGAAACGAGTAGGCAAACAGCGGGTAAGCCACCCCGCGTAGCGCGTAGGTTGCGACCATGAGCGGATAGTTATTCTGGGGGAGGGCAACAAAAATAAAGGGCACCGAGCCGATAAAATAGACCACCGTCGCGATCCACATCAGCCGGCGCACCCCCAGCACGCCTGCTCCGATACCGGAAAACCAGGAGACAGCGGCAACGCACAGGCCGAAGATGGATGAGAGCAGGCTAATTTCAACAGGATCAAAGCCCCGCTGCTGCAAAAGTGAAGCCAGCCAGCTTTGTTCGATGGTCGCTCCGGTTATAAATAAAAAAACACCGATGAATCCCCAGCTAAGCTCCCGGGGTAATCCTATCCGCGCCCATATCCCTTGTTGCATCACCAGGTTATGTTCAGTCATGTTGTTCTCTTCTTCCTGCCGGGCGGGCACGGTTACCCGCCCGGAACATCAGGCATTTTTCAGTTGTACGGTCGAACGGGATTTCATCTGGCTACGATTGACGTGGCCCACCGTGTTCTGCCCCCAGCACTGCTCGTAAGGTAAGCCGGTAAGACTTTCAATCACGGCTCTGTTTTCAGCGCTGACAGCGTCTTTCTTTTCGCCACGTTTGAGGCGTGCAACCTCGTCGTTAAGGATGGCATGAGTACGGCTGTTCACCTTGAACTGGAAGGCCGACCATATCCCCCAGAGCGTGAGCACAACGGGGAGCGCAATCATGATAATCACGATCATTGTGATGGCCGTTCCCGGCTGGTGGCTCTGCCCTGAAACGAAGCCGGAGAGTTGCAACGCAACGCCGACCAGGAAGATTGACAGCGCCTGGGAGGCTTTACGCAACAGGCTCATAAAGCCAGCAAAGATCCCTTCGCGGCGGCTGCAGGTGAGGATTTCATCCACGTCCGCCACAAAGGTGTAGTTGTTCCACGGGATCGCGTAGATCCCCCCGCGCGCCAGACCCGCAATCCCTGCCGTCAGATAGAGCAGGGCCATACTGGTAGAGCCGTTTACCCATGCCGCGCCGAAAAGGAGAAAAGCGAGAAGAGCGAGTGTTGCCTGGGTGGCGAACGCGCGTGAGGGTGAGAAACGCAGCGTGAGCCAGGTTGCTACACCGACGCCAAAGAACTGCATGCCGTTGATGGTCGCCAGGAGGTTGGAGGCAACGACCGGGGAGGTCATCAGGGCGAAGACGACAAAGTAGGTGAATACCGAATTGAAGATATCCTGGGCAACTGAGCCGCCCAGATACATCCCCAGGTGCGAGCGGAAGGTTTTTATTTTCAGCGTGGACAGGAAGTCGTAGCAGATGGCGTGAGCGCGGGCGAGGAGCGGCTGCTTTTCCCCCTCGTCAACGTGACGCTCGCATTGCTCTATCTCATCAAGCGAGCGTTCCCAGGTACCGAAGTAGACAAAGAACAGGACGACCATAAATGAGAGCGTGAAGATCGCGCCGGCATAAAAGAACGAATCTGCGGAGTCTGAACCAAAATAAGACACCAGGCGTCCCGGCAGAAAGGCGGCGGCAAATCCCGCCAGTTGGGCGATATACATACGGGCGCTGGTCAGCTTCGAACGCTTGCTAAAATCGGAGGTCATTTCTGCGGAGAGCGTATCGTAAGGGATAATAATCATCGAATAGACGATTTCGAACAGAATATAGACCAGCAGATAGATCCAGTAGTTAAACCCCTCTACCCACAGCAGGCTGTAGACCGACACCAGTGGAATACTGACCAACAAGAAGAAGCGGCGACGACCAAAACGACGGCCCAGCCGGGTTTTATGGAAGTTATCGGAGACATAGCCCATCAGCGGACACATGATGACGTCGACAATGCGCGCCACGGCAAACAGCGAGCCTGCTTCAATCGGCGTTAAGCCGCAGAAGGTGGTCAGGAAGAAGAGTAACCATGCGCTCACCAGCGTGAACGCGCCAGATCCTATTACATCAGCAAGACCATAACAAACGTAGTTATGCAGCTTTATTTCACGTACTTTTTTTATCATTTTTATCCCCAGTGACGAAGTCGTCCAAAGGTTCCACCTTTATGCACAGGCGGCGTCGGTGATGAGGTTCTGAACGTTAAGCAGGACGGTTTTTTCCGCGTTCCAGCCTGCAGGCAAGGGCACCGGTCGGCAGAGGTGCGTGGCGCAGAGCCGCAGCCCGCTTACGCCGTTGGCGTAAAAAACGGGCATACCGCCAGGGTAGGGCTCTACCCCATGCGCACGGCCGGTAGACGGATTGATGTTGTAGGCGTTGTCCAGCCCTATTCCGGTGGGACGCGCGGGGTTGCACGGCGGACGAATATCGTAGAAGCCTTGTTCCTGCGAGTCGCTGAGGCATTGTTCAACGCAGAGACCATTAAACATGACGTCGCGAATGTTGCCCGGCGTGTCGCTGTGCAGGTTAATCGCGCCTTCAGCGTGGCCTGCAAGGTTACTGAAAATGACGTTTTCGATGGCGCCAGGCTGAACCTCTGGCGCACGGTGGCGTACCGAAATATAGATCGGATCGGCTTTTCCCCAGTGACAGGGATGGCCGTGACGGCAGTCAAACAGAATATTGCTGAACACCAGCCGTTGAAAACGCCCTCCATCGCGTGAGACCAGCCCAATCCCCCGGTTGGACTCAAAAATCGTGCAGTTGTTGACGGTGATGTTCTCAATATCGGCAAAGGTTTCCGTACCGATTTTGATGGCGCAGCTTTTGGAACGCACAATACAGTTGTTCACCGTTACGTTACGAATGGGCTGCTGTAGCGGCGCGGGTTTCCGGGTGGTTTTCAGGCAAATCCCGTCGTCGGCGGCGCTGAAGTAGCTGTCGCTGATATGGACGTGCTGGCAACTGTCGATATCGAGCGCATCGGTGTTGGCGAGCGCCAGGTCATTATCAATGGCGATGTTCCGGACAAAAACGTGGTTGCAGCTCACCAGATGAGCGGTCCACATCGGCGAGTTATGCAGGGTAATATCCTGCAGGCGTACCTGTTCGCAGCCTTCAAACACCACCAGTCGCGGGCGCTGTGATTTAGGCTGGCGATAGCCCTGGTCATCCGCATCTGATGAAAACCAGCTTGCGGCGTCTCCATCAATTTTTCCTTCTCCACTCAGCGTGATGTGCTGCTCGCCACGGGCGTAAAGGAGCGCCATGTTTGACATTTCTGCGTGCGTCACCGTCTCCGTATGCTGGTAATCGGCAGGGTTTGCGCTGGCGCGCAGGCAGGCACCGGCTTCCAGATGCAGGGTAAAATGAGAGGGTAAAACAAGCGTACCGGTGAGCCAGATGCCGGGCGTCACGACAAGCGTTCCGCCCCCGGCGGAGGCTATCTCATCGATAAGCTGTTGCAGTTGCGCCGTCAGTACCGTATTGCCGCTGCGGTCGAGTGGCGCATTGTCTAAAGAAATTTTCATCGTCATTCCTGTTCATCAACATGATGACCAGGATTTAACGCGTTTTTACCGTTGCCGGAGTGCGCAGAAACGGTGCTTCTTGACGTAACGGTGAAGCACTTCACGTTTGATTTCTGCAGGACAATTAATTATTGAAAATTGTCACATTTCGCGTTTTTTCAGACCGAAAGGGTGTTGCAAAAAAGAGAAATCGTGGTTGCCAGGGACGCGGGTGAGGGGTTATGAACGCCCTCTCAGCGACGTTAATTCATGGCTCAGACTGTCAGCCAGCGCACGTACCCGCGAGGCATCAAATAACACATGCAGACCGGGTGAGGCGTCAGCGTGTTTCTGGCAGTAATCCTCCATTTCACAGGCGCATCGATAAAGCTCCTGAATATTGATATGGCTAATCTCCTGCATACTCCAGCTGTTCTCGACCTCACGGGCATAGCGCAGCGTAAAGAACGCCTTTTGCGCATGTAAAAAGAGACGACAATAGAGGGTAAAGCCCTGCCACTCTTCATACCAGCGATGTTCAAGCGAGCGGGGAAACGCGGCGCGTTTTACGAAATGCAGTGCCGCTTCCTGCAGCGCGGCGGCAGCGTTGCCCGCCTCGTCTTTCTCCCTTGCGATACGTGACAGGCAAGCGGCGGACGTTTCTGGATCGTTGCGATCGAAGGTGATTGTCCGTTCTGAGCCGGGCAGCCAGTAATTGCGGTTTAGCTGGCCGTAAAGGCTCCACACCGCCTGGCCATAGCTTTCGGGTACCTGGCTGTGACGATGAAAAACGTGCTTGCGGACATAAATAGCGCTGTATAACACCTGTCCCGCTTGCTCAAGCAGGGAACAAAATGTCTCAAAGGTCTGCTCGTCGGGTTGCCAGCCATAGCTTTCGTGTAGCCAGTCGGTCATCAGCTGCGCTTTCGTCAGCGTTGTCCCCTCGTTGCTTAGCATTCTGCTGCAGGCCACCAGATTACATTCGCTGAGCGTACCCATGATCCAATGGTTATCCAGACTTTCCCAGCTCACTTTGCATACCGCGCCAGTAATGGCCGGGTTACTGCGACACCAGAGCAACCGCCCCTGGAGTTCATCAATACGCGGGAATGGAAAGATGCCCCAGCCAACCTCTTCCCCGACCAGGTCGATCTCTGTCCAGACCTCGCGCTCCCGAACCTCCAGCAGTGCGGGGTTATTAGGAAAGGATGGCCAGAAACGTTCGGGGGTGAGCTTGATCGAGACGCTGACGCTCGCCGGTAAGGGACGGATGGCCTCCAGCACGTTGCCAAGATCGTGGTTATCCGCCGGAAATACACGCAGCACCAGATGTTTATTTTCCTGCTGCATCACGCAGGAGAGGGCAGTGAAGCAGCAGCTATAAATCATGAAGCTGCGATCGTCGCGTTGTAACGGGACGGGTTTTTCCGTTGATGGCTGCTCCCAACTGGGGCGTGAGACAGGCAGCAATCCGTCGGTGTTAGAAATCGCAATCATCAGGCCGCTGAGAGAAGGAATGCGCTGGCAGATCTGCGAAATCTTATCCGCAAGGTAACTGCACCAGAAGTCCACGTCGAAGCGTACACCCTGGTTGGGATCAAACAGGTGCGGATGGGAAAGCAAGAGATCGGTTGGAAAGTTGAGCTCTTTGGCCTGAAGGTAAAATCGCAGCCCCTGACGTCGGCACAGCTGGCCCAGGCGGTTGAGATAAACGCAGCGCGCCCGCTGCTGGCTGGATAAGCGGTCATTGTAGTGATGTGGCGTATACCCTTTCGGTGTGGCAAGCAGATTAAAGAGGTCAGCCTGCCCGACAATAAGGGTATTGAAGCCATGGGCTACAGCCCACTCCACCAGTTCACCGGTTTTATTCCAGTCCCAGTAAGCCTGGGTATTCAGTTCTACCGCTCGCGTCTGCCACATATCCCTGTCCATTCGTCCGACGAAAACAGGGTTACTATCTCGCTTTAGTTATGCCTTTCGCAAGCAGAGCAATAAGTTCCGGAATTTATAAAGACGAACTGACCACTCAGTTCGTCAGTAAGGTGTGTTCAACCTCCAGTGGGAGGTTGAGGCGCGCGATCGTTCACTCCAGCCCCAGCGTATATTGCGCGATCTTAAAGTAGATAATCAGCCCGGTACCGTCGATAAGCGTCGCGATAAACGGTGCGGAGACGACCGCCGGGTCAATGCCGCAGCGCTTGAGCACCATTGGAATGACGGACGAGACAATGGCGCTCCACAGCGTAATGCAGACCAGCGTCAGGCTGACGATGAGCGTAATTTCCAGCCCTATTCCCATCATCCAGGCGCGGATGCACCCGGCAAGACCCAGCGTGGCGGCAATCATCAGCGAGGTGGTCATCTCTTTACGCAGCACGCGGCCCACGTCGCGCAGACGCACTTCCCCCAGCGCCATGGCGCGCACCAGGGTGGAGGTGATCTGCGTCCCGCTGTTGCCGCCCGTGCCGATCAGCAGCGGAATGAAGAACGCCAGCGCGATGGCGGACTCCAGCGCCTCTTCAAAATGCTGAATAACCGAGCTGGTGTAGGCTTCGGCGACAAACAGCAGCAGCAGCCAGACGGAGCGTTTTTTCCACAGGCTATACGGGCTGGTCTCCAGATAGGGCTTCTCCAGGGGGAGCGTCGCCCCCTGAAGCTGGGCATCTTCGGTGACGTCATCTTCCAGCAGATGGGCGATTTCGCGCTCGGTCAGGCAGCCGACGAGCTTGCCGTGGGTGACCACGGGCACCACATCCGCGCCGCCGTGCGCCAGCAGTCCGGCAACATCGGCACGTTCATCCTCCGGTTTGACCTGCAAAAACTGCGAAATCATCAGCGACTTCACCGGCTGCACCGTATCGGTGGTCTGCAGCAATTTGCGCACGGCAACCATCCCCGCCAGGCGGCCATGGTCTTCGATAAAAATATGCGACGGAATATCATCGTCTTTTAATTTTTCGAAGAATTGCTCGCGCGCCAGCGCCACGCATAATGCCATATCGAGGACGATAAAATCGGTATTCATATATTGCGCGATCGCGCTGTCATTGAATGCCAGGTTTTGGTTGTGAATAGCGTAAGACATAGTGAATTCCCTTTGAATAATAAAATCTCTCAGGGGCGAGCAAGACAGGGCATGTCGAAGAGGAGATCCCCACGTCCTGGGTTCAGCACTGTACACCGTATCCCGCGAGGGAAGTTATACTGACAAAGCCTTGATTCGACAGTGCCTGTTTTACCCTGTGTCGATTCTCTCGAACCTACCAGAGCGATAACGTGTATTTGTACAGGAGCCTCGCCATAACGAGATCGTTGTAAAACGAGAGGAATAATACGCTTATTTAACGTTGCCGCTCAGGAATTTAAAAAATGTTTAAGAACGGTTTAGGAGAATATTATTAATGGAATGTTGAGGGTTTATTTAAGGTTATTCATTTTAAATGGAGAATTAAATAATTAACGGGGGAGGGGAAAATGGCGTGGCTTGATAATCTGCTGAATCATTTTGCGCTGTATCCGGCACATCTGTTCGCGCTGTTATTTATGATGGCGTTGAGCAAGTCGACGGTGCTGATCTCCTCCGTGTTGCCGCCCGCCTCGGTCATGCTGCTGGCGGGCATTACCGTCAGCCAGGCAAGCATGCATCCTGCCCTGGCGTGGCTGGCCGTGGTGATGGGGGCAACGGCGGGCTCGGCGCTGAACTACCACTTAGGACAGCGGATGGGGCACACGCGCTGGATGACCCGCTTCACGGCAAAACACGCCGGTAAATTTCTGCGGGTGCAGCATCAGCTACAAAAAAACGGGGTGCTGGTGCTGTTCACCGCGCGCTTCCTGGCGGTATTGCGCTACATCGTGCCGCTGGCGGCAGGCATGCTCAGGCTGAACGTGGTGAAAGTTTACGGCGTGAGCCTGGCCTCTGCCGCCGTATGGGCGGCGCTGTATGTCGGCATCGTCACCGGCATCAGCGCCTTTTGAGTTACAGGCTCCCCATTCCGCCGTCCACCAGCAGTTCCGTTCCTACCGTGTAGCTCGACTCGTCGGAGGCGAGATAGAGCGCGGCTTTTGCCAGCTCCGTCGTCGAGCCCATTCTGCCCAGCGGCACCAGCTTGATGATCTCCGCCATCATTGCGTTAAGCGCCTCTTCGCTTAAGCCCGTTTTCGTAAAGGCCGGGGTTTCCACCGGACCGGGGCTCAGGCCGTTGACGCGGATCCCGCGCGGCAGCAGCTCCGCCGACAGCGTGCGCGCCAGCGACAGCAGGGCGGCCTTGCTCGCGGCATACACGCTGCTGGTGGGCAGTCCGATGCGCGCGCTCACGGAGCCGCAGAGGATCACCGACGATGGGTTATTCAGCAGCGGCAGCAGCGCCTGGATTAAAAAGAACGGTCCCTTCAGGTTGATGTTCATCAGGCGGTCCCAGGTCTCTTCCTGCCAGGCTTCCAGCGGCGCGTGCGTCACGTCGCCGGCGTTGAGAAAGACCGCGTCCAGGCGTGGCCAGCGGGCGGCGAGGGTTGCCGCCAGCGCTTTTTGCGACGCGATATCGCCCGCATCGGTTGGGATCACCCAGGCCTTATCGCCCAGAATGCGCTCTGCTTCGGCGAGGGTGTCCGGGTTGCGTCCGGTCACGGCGACGTGCGCCCCTTCGACGATAAATGCCTGCGCGGTGGCGAGACCGATACCGCTGGTGCCGCCGGTAATCAACGTATACTTATCGGTTAAACGACCCATGTTCTTCTCCTGAAATGTCACTGGAGAAAGCACTATAGAAACGTTAGTATCGAAAGGAAACCAGGTACCAAATGGATACTAAAGAGGCAAGAGGTGTGCTATGGCTGAAATGCTGGAGGAGTGCTGTGAAAAAAAATCTGAGGCCTATACCTGCCCGATGACGCAGTTTGTAAACCTGATTTCCGGCAAATGGGCGATCCCGATCCTCTATCGTCTTATTGTGATTAACACGCCTGTCCGCTTTGGCGACCTGCTGCGGGCGGCTGCCCCCATCACCCAGAAAGAGCTGACGAAGCAGCTGCGTCTGTTTGAACAGCGCGGGCTGGTGACGCGGACGGTTTATCCGGAGATCCCGCCGCGCGTGGAGTATCAGATTACCGGGCTGGGGTTAACCCTGCAGGATGCGCTCTCGCCGCTGGCCGCCTGGATGAGCGAGTACGGCGACCAGCTTCAGCGTTAGGCTACTGTTTTACGTAGCGCGGTGCCGGGATGCCGGTGCGCGCGCTGCTAAACAGCTCAAGGCGCGCCGCTTCGTAGCGATCCCACAGGCCTGCATCATGCATCGGCGGGATGGTGATCGGTTCGCCCTGATCCAGACCCGCCAGCGACGCATCCACCATATCGTCGGTGGTCATTACCGATCCTTCCGGCAGATCGTCCACCGTGACGCCTGAATGGCTCCAGATCTCCGTTGCGGTGGCGGCGGGCAGTACGGCCTGAATACGCACGTTGCTGTCGGCAAATTCTTCCTGTAGCCCACGGGTAAAGCTCAATACCCACGCCTTCGTGGCGCTGTAGAGTGCGCTGCCCGCCCGAACATGCAGCGCCAGCACGGACGCGATATTGATCAGCGTGCCGCGATTATTCTGCGCCAGGCGCGGCAGGATGGCGTAGGTCAGACGCATCAGCGCCGTGGTGTTTAGGGTGTTAATGGCCTGATGATGCGCCACCTCGCCCGCGAGGAACGGTGCCATCTGCGCGGTGCCCGCGTTGTTAATCAGCGTATCGATGGCGGTATTGCTGCGCAGTTCGTCTTCCACCGCCCGGATCCCGGCTTCATCGGTGAGATCGGCCACCAGAATATCGACGGCCACGCCATAGCGTGCGCGCAGGTCGGCGGCGAGGGCTTTCAGGCGATCCTCGCGGCGGGCGACCAGGACCAGGTTAGCACCGCGCGCGGCAAGGCGATCGGCATAGACGGCACCGATCCCGGAAGAGGCACCCGTAATCAGGGCGGTGGTGATTTGCGTAGTCATCGTGTATTACCTCAGGCAAAGTGGGTTATTTGGTTTCAATATGAAACTGAATTAACTCTCGGCTATTTGGTTTTATAATGCAACCATATTGGCGATCATTTTGTGCTTTTGCCGTCGGGAACGGTCAGGAGGGGAGTTTAGCCACGATCTCTTCAGGCGTCAGTTCGCGGCCATCGTCGGCGATAAGCGCCAGTTTACGCAGGGGTTTGCGCTGTTCGCTATCGACCAGCACGGTGCCGCATTCGTTTTCCGCGAACAAAAATTCATTGCCCCACTGGGACAGGGCAACCAGCACGGTCTGCAGGGCGCGTCCCTTGTCGGTCAGGACGTATTCCTGCCAGGCGCTGCCGTCGGAGGCGGGCTGAAGCCGGAGAATGCCTTCGTCCACCAGCAGCTTGAGCCGCGTGGTCAGCATGTTTTTCGCGATACCGAGGCTTTTCTGAAACTCGCCGAAGCGTTTAATCCCGCGGAGCGCGTCGCGGACGATCAGCAGCGACCACCAGTCGCCGATGATATCCAGCGAACGGGCGACGGGGCAGGTGCTCTCTTCAAGGCGGGTACGTTTCACAGCGAATTCTCCGGTGGGGTATGGTTTTATTATAAAACTAATCCGTACACACCGTAAGCACGTTAATCATCAGTTTGAGAAATGCTTCCCGGAAAATTGTGACGAATCTGTCACACTGAGCGCGACATTTTAAAACGAGTGAGGAATTAGGGATGAGAAAAGCACTACTCGCGCTGGCAGTCGCCGGTTCCATTTCAGCAACGTTTGGCGTGCAGGCGCAAGAGACGCCGGAAGGGTATCAGCTGGAGCAAGTTTTAATCATGAGTCGCCATAACCTGCGCGCGCCGCTGGCTAACAACGGCAGCGTGCTGGAGCAGTCCACGCCGAAGCAGTGGCCGGAGTGGGAGGTGCCGGGCGGCCAGCTCACGACCAAAGGGGGCGTGCTGGAGGTCTATATGGGCCATTACATGCGCGAGTGGCTGGCGCAGCAGGGGATGGTGAAGACGGGAGAATGTCCACCGGCGGAGAGCGTTTACGCCTATGCTAACAGCCTGCAGCGCACCGTCGCCACCGCGCAGTTCTTCATTACCGGCGCGTTCCCGGGCTGCGATGTGCCCGTGCACCATCAGGAAAAAATGGGCACCATGGATCCGACATTTAATCCGGTGATCACCGATAATTCGCCGGAATTCCGCGAAAAAGCGCTCAAGGCGATGGAGGCGGAACGGCAGAAAATGCAGCTTGGCGAAAGTTATAAGCTGCTGGAGCAGATGACGAACTACGCCGACTCGCCGTCCTGCAAAGAGAAAAAGGTCTGCTCGCTGGCGGACGCGAAAGATACCTTCAGCGCCGACTATGAAAAAGAGCCTGGCGTATCCGGGCCGCTGAAGGTGGGCAACTCGCTGGTGGATGCGTTCACGCTGCAGTATTACGAAGGCTTCCCGGCCGACCAGGTCGCCTGGGGAGAAATCAAAACCGACCAGCAGTGGCGCGTGCTGTCGAAGCTGAAGAACGGCTATCAGGACTCGCTGTTTACCTCCACCGAGGTGGCGCAAAACGTGGCGAAACCGCTGGTGAAATATATCGATAAAACGCTGGTTACCGACCAGGCGAAAGCGCCGAAAATCACCCTACTGGTGGGGCATGATTCGAACATTGCTTCCCTGCTCACCGCCCTCGATTTCAAACCGTATCAGCTGCACGATCAGCAGGAACGTACCCCGATCGGCGGCAAGATTGTCTTCCAGCGCTGGCATGACAAAAATGCCAACCAGGAGCTGATGAAAATTGAGTATGTCTACCAGAGCGCAGAGCAGTTGCGCAACGCCAGCGTGCTCTCGCTGCAGTCTCCGGCACAGCGCGTGACGCTGGAGCTGAAGGGCTGCCCGGTGGATGCGAACGGCTTCTGTCCTGTTGATAAATTCAATGCGGTGATGAATAACGCGGCGAAGTAAGAGAGAACCCCCCGCTGCGGCGGGGGGAAACGCTTAGACGTTTTTACGTTCGATGGTTTGCTCACCCCAGAAGAGCGAGTCTTTGTCCGTTTTTTCGAAGGCGCGCACCAGCACCTCATCGTTACCTTCCTCCCAAATCTGCTCGGCCAGCTTTTCATCGTATTTCGCGACTTCAAAGATAGCTTCGGCAATCTCCGGAGAGGTGTTGCGTAAACTTGCCCATTCGCCCACGTGGTGAGCTTTGGATTCTTGAGTTGGCATGCTTGTCCTCCTGTTGGGTGTTAGCCGTTCAGTTTTTTGGCCAGACCCGCGACGTATTCACCCTGATAGCGGGCGATAGACAGTTCTTCATTGCTTGGCTGACGTGAGCCATCCCCACCGGCAATGGTGGTTGCGCCGTACGGCGTACCGCCGCGCACCTGGGAAACGTCAAACAGCTCCTGCGCGCCGTAGCCAATCGGCACAATCACCATCCCGTGATGAGCAAGGGTAGTCCAGGTTGAGGTAATCGTCTGCTCCTGACCGCCGCCGGTCCCGGTAGAGCTGAATACGCTGGCGAGTTTGCCGTAGAGCGCCCCGGATGCCCAAAGTCCGCCGGTTTGATCGAGGAAGGTACGCATCTGGCCTGACATATTGCCGAAACGGGTCGGGGTGCCGAAGATAATGGCATCATAATCCGCCAGCTCCTGCGGGGTGGCGACCGGTGCATTTTGCGTTTTTCCCCCGGCTTTCGCGAAGGCTTCCGCCTGCATGGTTTCCGGTACGCGTTTCACCACAACCTCTACGCCATCAACCCTGTTTGCACCTTCTGCTACCGCGTGAGCCATGGTTTCAATGTGTCCATACATGGAATAATAGAGCACCAGAACTTTTGCCATTTTGCATCACTCCTCGTTGGTTTTTCTGACAGCGGATCGCTGCGTTCTTTTAAAGATATGTCATCACAGCCAGACTGCAAAAATGAACGCCATTTATTTGATTTATAACAACATGAGGAGAAAAATGACTTTGTAGCAAAATGATACAACTTTCCCGGTGCGGATTTTTAAAATGATAAGAAAGGCTTATGGATTGCCGCCGCGTCATCTCACCCGAAAGACTGAGATCATGTTGCAGGATATTACCTTCGACTTGCCGGATAACCTCATTCCACTAAGCTTAGTTTCACGCGGCACAGATAAAGGCGTTGTCCTTGAGCCGCGAGGTGAAAGAATCCTCTTTTACTGAATGCAATATGATGTCTAATGTTTCACATTCTGGAGGTTAGAGATGGCAAACCATCGTGGTGGTTCAGGTAATTTCGCAGAAGACCGTGAAAGAGCATCAGAAGCAGGCCGTAAAGGTGGCCAGCATAGCGGGGGTAACTTCAAGAATGACCCGCAACGCGCATCTGAAGCTGGCAAGAAAGGGGGGAAAAACAGCCACGGCAGCAGTAAGTAACACGCCGGGTTGAACCCCTGCCGCCGGGATATCCCGGCGGTTTTTTTATTTCTGCAACATTGAACTGTAACCAAAGGCAACGCACACTACAGAATTGTTCTCACTTGCTGGTGCCGCATGTCTGTCTCACGCTTTAAATTCTCCGTAAAACCGCAGGAAGCCATCCTCATTCTCATCACCATGTTCTGGGGCGGGACGTTTCTGGCCGTTCAGTACGCGGTGACCCTTAGCGATCCGTTCTTTTTTGTTGGTCTGCGCTTTGCAACGGCGGCGATAGCCGTGGGACTGATATCCCTTAACACGCTGCGGGGTCTGACGCTCAAAGAGCTTAAGGCGGGCGTGGCGATTGGGGTGGCGATAGCCATGGGCTACAGCCTACAGACGTGGGGATTGCAGACCATCTCCAGCAGCAAATCCGCGTTTATCACCGCCATGTATGTGCCCCTGGTGCCGCTGCTGCAGTGGCTGTGCCTGGGGCGGCTGCCAGGGCTGATGTCCTGTATTGGCATCGTTCTGGCGTTTATCGGTCTGATTTTGCTGGCTGGGCCGGAAAACAATCTTCTGGCGCTGGGACAGGGTGAAATCATCACCCTGATTGGGGCCATTGCCATTGCGGCGGAGATTATTCTGATCAGCGCCTGGGCGGGCAAGGTGGACGTCAAACGGGTGACGGTGGTGCAGCTCGCCACGGCCTCGCTGGTGGCCTTTGCGACCATGGTGCCGGCAGGGGAGTCCGTGCCGCCGATGTCCACCGGCCTGGTCGTGGTGGCGCTGGGGCTGGGGATTTTCAGCGCCATTATCCAGGTCACCATGAACTGGGCGCAGCGCAGCGTATCGCCAACGCGGGCAACGGTCATCTACACCGGCGAGCCGGTCTGGGCGGGCATTTTCGGGCGACTGGCCGGGGAACGTCTGCCGCTGCTGGCCCTGGTGGGCGCGGCGTTTATTGTCGCCGGGGTGCTGGTGAGCGAGTTGAAGCTCAGAAAGCGTCGAAACCCGGTGAGCGACATGACTGCTGAAGAAGGTTTAGATTGAAAAAATAGACGAGTTTATCTACGATACGTACGGATAAATACCGTACACGGTGAAGTAAACCATGCCAGCACTGAAAAAACAGCGTATCGATCTTCGCTTAACGGACGAAGACAAAACAATGATTGAAGAAGCGGCAGCGATGACGAACCAAACGATCACCCAGTTTATGGTGAACAGTGCGTCAGAGCGTGCAGCGGAAGTTATCGAGCAGCACCGCCGTCTCGTATTAAACGAAGCATCATGGAATGCCGTGATGGATGCCATCGACAATCCGCCAGAGCCAAATGAACGCCTGAAGCGAGCGGCAAAACGTCTTCGAAACATGGAGTGAAGCGTCGTGGAAAATCTCACGATCGAAATGTTTTCAGAGGGAAAAGATTATGATTTCAGGGACTTCGATTGTGGTGAACCCTCGCTAAATGTCTTCCTCACAGAACATCTGGTGCGTCAGCACAATGGGCGTATTTTACGAGGCTATCTGCTTAAAGATCGCGATTGTCCGCGAGTCCTGGGCTATTACACGTTATCGGGAAGTTGCTTTGAAAAAGCGATGCTGCCTTCCAGGACTCAGCAGCGTCGGATCCCTTATAGCAACGTACCGAGCGTAACGCTGGGACGTCTGGCGATACATAAAGACCTGCAGGGACAGGAGTGGGGAACGACGCTCGTCACGCATGCCATGCGGGTTGTCTATCTGGCATCGCAGGCGGTGGGCGTACACGGAATATTTGTTGATGCACTCAATGACCGGGCAAAACGATTTTATCTGAAGCAGGGTTTTATTCCGCTGACGGGCGAAAACAGCCTTTCTCTTT
This sequence comes from Enterobacter sp. ku-bf2, assembly GCF_001742765.1. Classification (NCBI taxonomy): domain Bacteria; kingdom Pseudomonadati; phylum Pseudomonadota; class Gammaproteobacteria; order Enterobacterales; family Enterobacteriaceae; genus Enterobacter; species Enterobacter sp. ku-bf2. The sequence continues at coordinate 1,323,301 of NZ_MDVW01000001.1, read as the reverse complement.
TCTTTCCTACAAAATCTATCGAACGACTGTTTGAGCAGGCGTGATTGCCTGGCATTATGGTCTTCTTACGGAACGTAAAGGTCGGGTAAGGCATCGCCGTCACCCGACATTGAGATTTCACGAATCCTGACGCACCACCTCGCCCTGCGGGGCAGCGGCCATCCGGCGGCTCAGTAGGGCGTTAAGCAGGATCGCGCCGAAGGTCGCGGTGCCAATCCCGCCGATCGTAAACCCGCCCAGCGTCAGGGCAAAATCGCCCGCGCCCAGCACCAGCGTAACGGCCACCATAATCAGGTTGCCGTTCTGGCTGAGATCGACCCGATGCTGCACCCAGATCCGCGCGCCAGCCACGGCGATCAGCCCAAACACCACGATTGAGGCCCCGCCGATCACCGGTGACGGAATGGTGTGGATCAGCGCGCCGAATTTCGGCGAGAAGCCGAGCAGCATCGCCATCACCGCCGCCGCGACAAAGACCAGCGTCGAATAGACTTTGGTCACCGCCATCACGCCGATATTCTCGGCATAGGTGGTGACGCCGCTGCCGCCGACTGAGCCCGAAAGCATGGTCGCCAGCCCGTCGCCGACGAACGCGCGGCCCATGTACGGGTCCATACTGCGTCCGGTCATCCCCGCGACCGCCTTCAGATGACCCAGGTTTTCCGCCACCAGGATCACCGCCACCGGGGCGATGAGCATCATCGCCTGGGTGTTAAAGGTGGGCGAGGTCACTTTCGGCAGGCCGAACCAGGCGGCCTGATGCAGCAGCGTAAAATCAACCGGCTTGCCGAGACCAAAAACGTTCGCCAGCAGGGCATACACCAGACAGGCAACAATCAGCCCGACCAGGATCAGCAGCCGCTGGATCATGCCTCGCGTAAACACCGCTACCAGGCCGATGCACAGCACGGTCACGACGGCCATCCAGCTTTCAAACGGCGAGCCGGAGACGCTTTTCACCGCGATCGGCGCAAGGTTAAGGCCTATCGCCATCACCACCGCGCCGGTAACCACGGGAGGCATCAGGCGTTCGATCCAGCGCGTACCGATTTTCATCACCACCAGACCAATCAGGGTATACACCAGACCGCAGGCGATAATGCCGCCGAGGGCCACGCTCAGGTTGGGGTTGATTCCCTGGCCGTTAAATCCGGTGGTGGCGATCACCACGCCGACAAAGGCGGCGCTGGATCCCAGATAGCTGGGCACGCGCCCGCCGGTGACAAAAAAGAACAGCAGGGTGCCGATACCGGACATCAGAATCGAGAGGTTGGGATCGAGTCCCATCAGCATCGGCATCAGCACCGTGGCGCCAAACATGGCGACCGCGTGCTGAACGCCCATTACCATCGTCTGCCCGAGCGGGAGGCGTTCATCCGGCGCGACCACGCCAGCGTCTGTGGAGGTCGATTTCAACTGCCAGTGGGGAAATCCGAACATGGTCTGTCTCCTTAGAGCGCCTTAACAGGCGGGTCGCATCAGCGCGTGGTAGCCGCGGTCAAACCACACCAGGCCCTGCGGCGCGGGGTGGCGAATAATCGAAACGATGTCGCAAAACAGAATGTCATGGGTACCGACGCTCACCACCTGGCTGATGCGGCAGTCAAACGAGGCCAGCGCATCCTCCAGACGCGGGCAGCCGGTATCGCCCGTCTGCCAGCGGGCGGCGGCAAAGCGTTCTTCCATCGGCGTTTTGCCGCCAAACAGGTTTGAGAGCGGCTCCTGTCCGGCGCTGAGGGTATTGACGCACAGCGTGCGGTTCTCGCTGAACGTCGGCCAGACGGACGCGCCGCGGTTCAGGCACACCAGCAGGGTGGGCGGTGAATCCGTGACGCTGCACACCGCGCTGGCGGTGAAGCCTGCCATCCCCGCCGGACCGTCGGTGGTGATGATATTCACCGCCGCGCCGACGCAGGCCATGGCATCGCGAAAGGTTTGTTTATCCGGTGTCGTCATCATCGCTCCTTACGCCAGACCGCAGGCATCGTCGAAGGTCAGGCGCGGCAGGCGGCCGTAAAGTTTGCCCGGGTCGCCGTAGCCAATGTTGATCAGCAGATTGCTTTTAAGCGTCGTGCCGGTGAAAAAGGCCTCGTCGACCTTTTGGCGGTCAAAGCCCGACATCGGGCCGGTGTCCAGCCCCAGCGCGCGACAGGCGAAAATCATGTAGGCGGCCTGCAGCGAGCTGTTGCGAAAGGCGGTCTCTTCCGCCAGCGCGGGGCTTGCGGTAAACCAGCTTCTGGCATCGCCGTGCGGGAACAGTTCAGGCAGGCGTTCGTAGAATTCACTGTCCCAGGCCACAATCGCCGTGACCGGGGCGGTGAGCGTTTTCTCCAGATTGCCGCTGGAAAGCGCCGGTCGCAGCTTCTCTTTTCCCTCCGCGCTTCGCACAAACACAATGCGCGCCGGGGAGCAGTTGGCGGAGGTTGGACCCCATTTCATCAGGTCGTAGATTTCGCGCAGCGTCTCGTCGCTGACGGCAATATCCTGCCAGCCGTTATGGGTGCGGGCGCCGGTGAACAGCGTTTCCAGCGCGGTGGGATTAATGGCTTCGCTCATTACAGCTCCTTATAAAGCGGGTTCATGACTGTGCAGCAGGCTGGCCAGCCCGTTAAGCAGCAGGGTGTTAAAGGTGTCCGGCTCGGTGACGTTGCAGGCATGGCCGCCCTGACGCATCACCGCGCTGTGGCTGTGCGGGATCGCTGCCTGCAGCTCAGACGAGCAGACAGAGGGCACCAGCATGTCGTCGGCGGAACAGATGATCTGGACCGGGCAGCGAATGCGCGCCGCATGGCGGCTGAAGTCTGCCTTTTTCAGGGCGCTGAGCCGGTGCAGCAGGTTGGCTTTGCCCTGGAAATGGGCCAGCGCCAGCGCTTCTTCGGCCTCCAGGCGGGGAGCGCGAGCGGCCATCCAGTCTGCCGGGTAGAGAAACAGCGGCTGCGCCTCAACCCACGCCTGCGGGCCACCGTAATGCAGCAGGCGCTCGCGGATCTGAAAGCAGCGGCGGGTATGCGCGTTGAGGGTCAACCAGCCGTTGACGCACACCAGCGCGGTGAGGGCGTCGGGGCGGTCGAGGGCCAGCTGCAGGCCGACCAGTGCCCCCAGCGCGTGGCCGACAATGCTATAGCGCGCGATCCCGGCCTCAGCCAGCGCCTGGGCCACTTCATCCGCCATCTGTGCCAGGCTGTAGCCTTCCGGCAGGGCGTCGGGGTTAGTGCCCGTTCCACGCTGGTCATAGCACACCACCTGATACTCCGGTTCCAGCGCGGCCAGCTGGGGCAACCAGTAGCTGCCGCTGCCGCCGAGACCGGCAATAAGGACCACCACGGGCGCACCCTCATACGGGGGCGGTGAGACGGAGAGTTTCATGGCCGCCTCACTTCGCGATGTGCGCAACGGTGGCGATCTCAACCAGCGCGTCTGGCTTCACCAGCCCGCACTGAATGCAGAACCGGGCCGGTTTATCGCCAGGAAAGAACTCCGCGTAGATTTCATTAATCGCGGCGTAGTTTTTCCAGTCGGTGATAAAGATGCTGTTGAAGGTCACATCCTCCATCGTGCCACCCGCCGTTTCGATCACGGTTTTGATCGTCTCCAGCACGTGGCGGGTTTGCGCCTTTGGGTCGTTGATAAACACCACGTTGTTGTCTTTATCAAACGGCAGCGTGCCGGAGACATACACCACGCCGTCGGCGAGCGTGCCGGGGACAAACGGGGCGATGGGCGTGCTGGTGCCCGGCGGGATGATTACGGATTTCGGCATCGTGCGTCTCCTCAGGCGATACGGGCGAGCGGCGGATTCAGGGCGTCGCAGAAATCCGCAACGTTACTGACCCAGCCAAAAAAGGTTTCGATATTGAACAGGGCCGCCTTCTGGGCGAAATCCGGCCCGGCCTGATGGGTCGCGTCTTCCAGCACCACGCCGAAATACTCGAGGAAAAAGCCGTCGCGCAGGGTCGACTCCACGCAAACGTTGGTGGCAATGCCGGTGAAGACCAGGTGGCGAATGCCCCGGCTGCGCAGCAGGCTGTCGAGCGGCGTGTTGAAAAAGCCGCTGTAGCGGGGTTTCGGCAGGACGATATCGTCCGCCTGCGGGACCAGCTCATCCACCAGCTGATAATCCCAGCCACCTTTTGCCAGCAGCTTGCCCTGCAGTTCGGGCCGCTTGCGCATGGTTTTCAGGGCGTTCGACTTGTGGAAGTTCGGTGAACCGGGGCCACCGGCCTCAACGTACTGGTCATCCCAGCCGTTCTGGAACCATATGATAAGCATGCCCGCGGCGCGCGCGGCGGCGACGGCGGTTTTGATATTCGCTATCACAGGCTGCGTAGCGGAGACGTCGAAGCCCGCCAGATCAAGATAACCACCGGGGCTGGCGTAGGCGTTTTGCATGTCCACCACGATCAGCGCGCTCTGCTGTGGCGTGAAGGTAATGGCTTCCGGGCGTGCGTTAAGGGTTGTCATTACGCCACCTCCTTCGTGACGGCAGGGATGTGGGCGCGGCACTGCATCAGCGGCTGGATGCGCTCGCCGAAGGTCTCCACGCCGGTGAGGAAGTCATCGAAGGTCAGCAGGACGCCTTCCGCACCGGGAACGCCCGCCACTTCATCGAGCATTCTGGCAACGCTGGCGTACGAGCCGACCAGCGTGCCCATATTGATATTGACGGCGGAGGTCGGGTCGGCCATCTGACGAACGTTGGTATCCGCCCCGGAGCGGGTGTCCTTCTGGCTCTGCTCGGTGAGCCAGCTCAGGGCTTCCTCGTCGGCGCCGTCCTTATAGCGCTCCCATTTCGCGCGCGCGGCGTCGTCGGTTTCGTCGGCAATCACCATAAACAGTACGTAGGAGCCCACGTCGCGCCCGGTTTTGTCGGCGGCCTCTTTCATGCGCGCGGCGGTCGGTGCGAAGGCGGCAGGCGTGTTAACGCCTTTACCGAAGCAGAAGTTAAAGTCGGCGTATTTCGCCGAGAATTCCATTCCCGCGTCGCTCTGCCCGGCGCAAATTACCTTCATCGGCACCGACGGCTGCGGGCTGACGCGGCAGTCGTTCATGGTGAAGAAGTCACCCTTGAAATCGCTTTTGCCGGTACCCCACAGATCGCGCAGGACCTGCACGTACTCGGTCAGGTAGTCGTAGCGACGCGAGAAGTAATCGTCACCCGGCCAGAGCCCCATCTGCTCGTACTCGGGTTTTTGCCAGCCGGTCACCAGGTTGACGCCAAAGCGTCCGCCGGAGATGGAGTCGATGGTGGAGGCCATGCGCGCCACGATCGCCGGGGGCAGGGTGAGGGTGGCAGCGGTGGCGTAGATCTGGATCCGCGAGGTGACCGCGGCCAGTCCGGCCATCAGGGTGAAGGACTCCAGGTTGTGGTCCCAGAATTCGGTTTTACCGCCGAAGCCGCGCAGCTTGATCATCGAAAGCGCAAAGTCGAAATGGTAGTGCTCCGCTTTTTGCACGATGGCTTTATTCAGCTCAAAGGTCGGCATGTATTGCGGTGCAGTGGTCGAGATAAGCCAGCCGTTGTTGCCGATGGGTACAAATACGCCAATTTTCATCACGAACCTCTCTTCATCTCAATGTGGGGTGAAAGTCAGACGTGGCGCTGCATCCTGCATATCCTGTTCAGCCTCGTGAAAAGGGATTTGCAAAGGGGATGCCAGTTTTCAAAATTGCTTTGTTATTAATGTGTTAATAAGTGGTTGGTGAATTGGGTGTGGTTAAAGTGGACTAAATGGTCAAAAGAAATGCACGCAAAGCAGGCAACGGTGCGCGATGGCGGTGCAGGGCGAGAAGGGTAATGTAGCACGATCCCGGTGCGGGCCGGGATCGAAGGTTAGCGTTTATTGTGGCTTCACGCATAAAAACGTCTTTTATTTAGTTGCTGGTTTAGCATTAACCACTGTCTCCTTACCCTTGATAGCATTATCTAATATTTTAGAGAATAGTTGTGCGTAGGTATTTTGGTCTATGGCATTTGAACCATAAGCCATGCATAGTGAGAAGCTAGACGATAATACAAACAAAGCAGATGACATTTCATCGTCCTTATTCAGAACAACCACATCAGAAGTATCTTGAGAATCACGTTTCCCAGTAATAGATACTTTTGGTACGGTGATTGTAGCTTCTGTATTACGGATCTTTTTTAATGCTTCTGCTGCTTGAGATGGTAGAGTACAAAGTATTGGTTCGAAGTGTGCTGTATCCCCCTTCCGATACAGGACATAAGATAAATTTTTCATGGGATTGGTTAAAATCAATTTACCTTGCACTCTGCAATTGCTATCTCTGTGGTGTAAAATTCCATTAGCATCCTTATAATCATCACAATTATATGAGGCTTGATTAGTGATCGCTAAAATATCAGTTTCCTTAGGTGCCTTTGAGACGCATCCGCTTAAAATTAAACTAGCCACCACAAGAGAGGGAAGAATCAATTTGTTTGAATTTGAGCGAATGGGTAAATAAAAATAAAAGTGATTCGGCATGAGCTACTCCAATAAATAAAGGTGATTAAAGTAATAGGTGTTTCTATTTCTCATAACTATAGTGACTCAAAAAACATCTTCACTTGTACATTAGTTGTAGTTAATTAAAGGGGCTCAATCTTTATTCACCATTGAGGGGCTCTGATGGCTGAACATGTTACGGAGTTAGCCAACGTTTTTATTTCATTGCATAAGCCTGGATTAGTCTCCACAACAACCGACCCATAGGTAATCGATAGATATCGCTATGGGCATCGCCACCTGTACCAAAGGAATTGAATTGTGTAATTCCGTTTGATGTATCAATGTAATCAATAACTCTTGCCCCATTAATACCATTAAGAGGATTTGTACATTTTTCTGATGTATCACCACGGTTGCAGAGTGAAAATTTACCATGTGTTTCTGTAGCTGATGTATCTGAGGCAGTCATACAGTGAAATGTTCCCGAGTAAACTGGTTGGGTACAAGCTTTCACATAACTTTTCACTGCTCCTGCAGGGTCAGTCCATTTCGCAAATTTTACTGCTGAGTCGAATTTCGATGCTGTTAATACTAATTTAGTATTACCCAGCTTCATGTAATCTCCGTATGGCGCTCCTTCTTCACTTAACTCAGGAAAGAACCTGTTGATACTCATGGCACCCTGCAATGACACAGCTAAATTTACAGGGCTCGAGACCGTTGTGTCTTTTTTTATTGATGGACTGCTAAATAGCGCTCGAGTCATAGCGCGAGCACCGAAACTATGACCTATGGCGATGACAGGAAGTTTGCTGCCTGATTCGCTCATACTCTCAGGTATAGTTTGATTGATAATTTTATTGAGCCAGATGAGACCCAGTTCGTCCGCATCGTTTGCTTTGTTTGGGTAACTGGCAACATTATCTAGTCTAGTGGACCAATATGAAGGCCAGGTAATACCAATTACGAGCGGCCTAAAAGATAGGTTGTTTTTTTCGGAGGACTTTATAACTCGTACTCTGTGGATTAGCATGTTACTTGCGGGACTTGAAGGATTTTCTTTAACTTCATCCTGTTGTTCAAGAGAGGCTGTTATTATATTTCCAGTAATATCATTAAAATTACGGATTGCGTCACTTTGAGACGTATTCCAACCCATGACGATGATCAGTATATGGCTATAAGCACCACTTTTAAGGTCATGCTTGAGATTGCTTTTAAGCGCAGAAAGCCCTACGTTACTATTATTATAAAATGAGAGTAATAGAGCGTCTTTTGCATCTTCAACAGAGCTTGAAATGTCACATGCATTCCACCCGCTTATTTTAGCTATGTCGATGCTTGATTTATCAATCAACTCTTTTGATATATAGGAATTATAAACAAAACAGTAATTGCTAGTAATGTAAGGAGTGGCTGATTTTTCATTTATGACATTAAAGTCATTTTTTATGATATGAGAAACAAACATGGATTTTATATTGTGTTTTGTAAGTGATTTTATTTCACTTGGTCCGCCAATAATTCTTGTTGGTGATTTTTCAACGCCAATGATATATCCGGGACTGTGAAGGGCTATACCTGAAGGATAATATAACATAGAGTGAAAGCTTCGAGTGGTTGCGCCATTGAGTTCAAGTTTTTTTTCATAAGGAGCCATTACCGTATCAGTATTGCTACAGCTGCTGGCAGCAGAACAAAACATGATGATGAAAATTTTTGATAATTTCATGTGCTTTTACCCAATCAAGTACTGTGATTTGAATTTTTTTGAATGTAATAATTTATAAGCAATAGAATCTATTTATAAAAACATCTTAATCTCACTTTAAAATAATTCAATGTCTTAAAGAATAAATGTGATTTGTTCTCATGATTCTCTCATCAAATAGTTTTCTAATCATAAAAGCACAGTGGTTTAAGTTCGAGTAGGTAACTTCATTAAACTTAGACCTGCTTAAAAACAACTCCAGTGATTTCCGGTTTGAAATGAAAATAACATTAAAACACTGAGTTTTATTTTTATTGTGGTGTTTAATTTCATGGCATTTAACTCTTTCAGGATTTTATTGATTTTACTTTGGTAGAAAAGAAAGTCTTAACACACCATTCATTCACCAAATGAATAAATGGTGTGTTAAAAAGCATCTGCCTGTTTCTGAAAAAATTTATGGTTCATATAGTTTTAGCAACCGCACCAGGCTTTAAGTGGACCGTCTAAAGGACCGAGTAGTCAGCTATAAAGAAGGGGTAGCAACATTCGCACCTGGCCTACCATAACAGCTTTTCCTTTTCGATTTTGCACAGACACTGCAACCCAAAATGTCGAGAGAAAGCAGGGCATTTGCTATGCTATGGCAAAACAATAAGGAGAGCGGGAATGACACAAGGCGCAGTGAAAACACCAGGTAAACGTTCGCAGGCGGTGAGCGCCAAGAAGCAGGCGATCCTCAGCGCGGCGCTGGAGACCTTTTCGCAGTTTGGCATTCACGGCACGCGCCTGGAGCAGGTGGCGGAGCAGTCCGGGGTATCCAAAACCAATCTGCTCTACTATTACCCGTCGAAAGAGGCGCTGTATGTTGCGGTGATGCAGCAGATCCTCGATATCTGGCTGGCGCCGCTGAAAGCGTTCCGCGAAGAGCTGGCCCCGCTGGTGGCGATCAAAGAGTACATACGCCTGAAGCTGGAGGTGTCGCGCGATTACCCGCAGGCATCACGGCTGTTTTGTCTTGAGATGCTGCAGGGGGCGCCGCTGTTGCAGGCGGAGCTGACCGGAGATTTAAAACAGCTGGTGGACGATAAGTCGGCCATTATCGCCGGATGGGTGGCCAGCGGAAAACTGGCCCCGGTCGATCCGCATCATCTGATCTTTATGATTTGGGCCTCCACGCAGCATTACGCTGACTTTGCGGCCCAGGTCGAGGCGGTGACCGGAAAAACGCTCCAGGACGAAGCGTTTTTCCACAGCACCCTGGAAAACGTGCAGCGGATGATTATCGAAGGGATCCGCTTGCGCTAGTTCCCCGGTGGGAGAGGGCAGCTTAAGTCGCCCTCTTCACACTGCATCAGCGAGGCCAGAAACGCTTCGCGCTCCACGGTTTTCTCCGCCAGGCACTGATTCACGATCATCGGCTGAACGCTGCCGCCTTCCGTTCCCGAACCGATAAACGCACAGTCCGCGTCGCGCAGGGTAATCCAGGCCTGCTGCGCCTTTTTCAGCGGCTCGCGCTGGGGAGCTTCCGCGCGCTTGACGGCGGCCTGATAGGTCTGGTTGAGTTTTTTATCGGCAGCCTGGTATTGCTGCGCGCTACAGGTATTCAGTTCAAGCTGAGTGGTCGCTTTGTCGCACTCGTCGGCCAGCGCGCTGGCGCTCAGCAGCAGTGCTGCGCCTGCGAGAAATACTCTTTTCATCTTTCCCTCAGTATAAAAAAGCCGGATGCGCTGCGCATATCCGGCCTACGGTTGTTTTGTCGACCCGGTAAGCATAGCGCCACCGGGAAGAGTTTACACGATTAACCGATGGTCATCAGGCTGGCGTTACCCCCTGCCGCCGCGGTGTTGACGCTGAGCGAGCGCTCCACGTACAGACGCTCCAGCAGCAGGTTGGTTTCCCCGCGCGCGAAGCCCTGCACCGAAACAATTGCCCCACTGCGGGCCGCAACCTGCTCGCAGAGCTCGCGCAGCTGGTCGGAATCACCGTGATAAATCACGGCATCGAACGGCTGCGTCAGCAGCGCATCGGCTTTCGCGAAGTGGATACGGGCCGAGACCGCTTTCGGCAGCTGTTTGGCCAGGTCCCGATGCAGCGCATCTTCCGGCCACAGCACTTCACACCCGGTGGCCATCGCGGCGGCCAGCTGTACCAGCGCGTCCTGCTCGTTATCCGCCACGCACAGAACGCGCTCGCGCGGCATCAGCGTCCAGGTATTGCGCTCGCCGGTCGGCCCCGGCAGCAGACGCTGCGTACCGGCCTGTGCCAGCTCGCCATACTGCTGCGCCACGGCACGCAGTTCAGGACGTTTTTCCGCCCAGGCGATCAGCGCTTCCAGCGGCTGGGTCAGCACGGTTTTCAGCTGCGCATCCACCGGATACTCCGCATCCTGACGCGCCAGGGTGACGCCCAGCGCGTTCTCCGGACGGTTCGCCAGCAGACGGTACAGGTAGAGCGGACCGCCCGCTTTCGGGCCGGTGCCGGAGAGGCCTTCACCGCCGAACGGCTGCACGCCCACGACCGCGCCAACCATGTTGCGGTTAACGTACAGGTTGCCCACTTTGGCACTGCCGGTTACCTGCGCGATGGTCTCGTCGATACGGGTATGTACGCCGAGCGTCAGGCCATAGCCGGAGGCGTTGATCTGCTCAACCAGCTCGTTGAGGTTGTTACGGTTGTAGCGCACCACGTGCAGCACCGGACCGAAGACCTCTTTTTTCAGCTCGTCGAAGCTTGCCAGCTCGATAAGCGTAGGCGGCACAAAGGTGCCGGAACGCCACTCGCGGGCGTCTTCGCTGTTGTCTCGCACCGCCTGGAACACCGGACGGCCTTTCGCGCGCATGGCCTGAATGTGGTTTTCAATATTGGCTTTGGCTTCCGCGTCGATCACCGGCCCGATGTCGGTGGTGAGACGGCCCGGGTTGCCCATGCGACATTCGGCCATCGCGCCGCGCAGCATCTTCAGCGTGTGGTCCGCCACGTCATCCTGCAGGCACAGCACGCGCAGGGCGGAGCAGCGCTGACCGGCGCTGTCGAAGGCGGAGGCCAGTACGTCAACCACCACCTGCTCGGTGAGGGCGGAGGAGTCAACGATCATGGCGTTCATGCCGCCGGTTTCCGCGATAAGCGGAGTAGGACGACCCTGCGCATCCAGACGGGTGGCAATATTGCGCTGCAGCAGCGAGGCCACTTCGGTCGAACCAGTAAACATCACGCCGCGCACGCGGTTATCGGAGGTCAGTTTGGCGCCCACGGTTTCACCGCGGCCCGGCAGCAGCTGGACCACGCCCGCCGGTACGCCTGCTTCCAGAAGAATGTTGATGCCCTGCGCGGCAATCAGCGGGGTCTGCTCTGCCGGTTTTGCCAGCACGCTGTTGCCAGCGGCCAGGGCGGCGGCAATCTGGCCGGTGAAGATCGCCAGCGGGAAGTTCCACGGGCTGATACAGACGACCGGGCCGAGCGGGCGGTGGGTTTCGTTATCGAAATCATCGCGCACCTGACCGGCGTAGTAGTGCAGGAAGTCGACCGCCTCGCGCACTTCGGCGATGGCGTTGCTGAAGGTTTTACCCGCTTCGCGCACCAGAATGCCGATGAGTGACTGCATCTGGTCTTCCATCAGCACCGCCGCGCGCTCCAGAATGGCGGCACGTTCCTGCGGCGGGGTGGCGAACCAGATAGGTGCGTTATTCACCGCGCTGTCCAGCGCCTGATCCACTTCCGCATCGGTGGCTTCACGCACGTAGCCGACGATATCTTTTGGCTCAGCCGGGTTGATGACTGGCTGCATGTCGCCGTCAGCAACGGGCTGCTCCAGCATCGGTTTGGCTTGCCACTTCTGCAGCGCGCTGTTGAGCAGGGCAGAAGAGAGGGATGCCAGACGGTGTTCGTTGGCGAGATCCAGTCCCGCCGAGTTGACGCGGCCTTTGCCGTACAGCTCGCGCGGCAGGGCAATCTTCGGATGCGGCAGACCAATCTGGCCTTCCTGCGCCGCCATCTTCTCAACGGCCTGCACCGGATCGGCGACCAGCTCGTCGAGCGGCAGCGTGGTGTCGGCGATGCGGTTAACGAAGGAGGTGTTCGCGCCGTTTTCCAGCAGGCGACGCACCAGGTAGGCCAGCAGGGTTTCGTGGGTACCTACTGGGGCATAAATTCGGCACGGGCGGTTCAGCTTGCCGTCCGCCACTTTACCGGTCACCTGCTCGTACAGCGGTTCACCCATGCCGTGCAGGCACTGGAATTCGTACTGGCCCGGATAGTAGTTCTGACCCGCCAGGCTGTAGATCGCCGCCAGGGTGTGGGCGTTATGGGTGGCGAACTGCGGATAAATCAGGTTCGGCACGCCAAGCAGCTTTTTCGCGCAGGCGAGGTAAGAGACGTCGGTATAGACCTTGCGGGTGTAGACCGGATAGCCTTCCAACCCTTCCATCTGGGCGCGTTTGATTTCGCTGTCCCAGTAGGCCCCTTTCACCAGGCGGATCATCAGGCGACGGCGGCTACGGCTGGCCAGGTCAATCAGGTAATCAATGACGAACGGGCAGCGTTTCTGGTAGGCCTGGATAACGAAACCAATCCCGTTCCAGCCCGCCAGCTCCGGCTCGAAGCACAGTTTTTCCAGCAGATCGAGGGAGATCTCCAGACGGTCGGCCTCTTCGGCGTCGATGTTGATGCCGATGTCATACTGGCGCGCCAGCAGGGTCAGGGACTTCAGGCGCGGGTAGAGCTCTTCCATCACCCGGTCGTACTGCGCGCGGCTGTAGCGCGGGTGCAGGGCGGAGAGCTTAATCGAGATGCCCGGGCCTTCATAAATACCGCGACCGTTGGACGCTTTACCGATGGCGTGGATCGCCTGCTGGTAAGAAACCATGTAGGCCTGCGCGTCGGCGGCGGTCAGCGCCGCTTCGCCGAGCATGTCGTACGAATAGCGGAAACCTTTATCTTCCAGCTTGCGGGCGTTCGCCAGCGCTTCGGCAATGGTTTCTCCGGTCACAAACTGTTCGCCCATCAGACGCATCGCCATATCCACACCTTTGCGGATCAGCGGCTCGCCGCTCTTACCGATAATGCGGTTCAGAGAGCGTGACAGGTTGGCTTCGTTATGGGTCGAGACCAGCTTGCCGGTAAACAGCAGACCCCAGGTCGCGGCGTTGACGAACAGCGACGGGCTGCGGCCAATGTGCGAATGCCAGTTACCGTTGCTGATCTTGTCGCGGATCAGCGCGTCGCGGGTGGCTTTATCCGGAATACGCAGCAGCGCTTCCGCCAGGCACATCAGCGCCACGCCCTCCTGAGAGGAAAGGGAGAACTCCTGAAGCAGACCCTGAACCATCCCGGCGCGGCCGGTGGCGGTCTTCTGGTTACGCAGTTTGTCAGCCAGCTGGTACGCCAGGCTGTGCGCCTGGGCGGCAACGGCTTCCGGCAGACGAGCCTGCTCCAGCAGCATCGGTACGGCGTCGGTTTCGGCGCGACGGTACGCGCCGGTAATGGCGGCGCGGCTGACGGACTGCGGCAGGATCTGCTCGGCGAATTCGAGGAACGGCTGATGGCTCTCGTCGCCAGCGGCCGGCGCTTCCTCGCTTTCATTGGCGGCGCCGACGAGCAGGGCAGGCAGCTCCGGCAGGCCCTCGTCGCTCTCGAGTCTTTCGAGATAGTTAAAAATCGCCTGCTTAATTAACCAGTGCGGCGTGCGGTCAATGCGGGTTGCTGCGGTCTTAATCCGTTCGCGGGTTGCGTCATCCAGCTTAACCCCCATGGTGGTCATACCCATGCCAAAGCTCCTGTTGTGCTTTCATCGTGTTTGGTCGTTAGCGTGAAATATCCACCATGTTGCAACTTTGTGCAACCGTGTTAAATGTGACCTGGTTTGCAACCCGGGAAATGAATGAATTGTTAATGGATGGTTAGCTGGAAAAACGTGCTGCCTTTGTCCCGGGAAGCCTGTTTTTATGCGGGAGTTAACACTTTTAAAAGGTGCAACCCGTAAAAGCGTGAGCGGGTGCAACCTATAGGAAACTCGTATCAAACCGGGGATGAAATTGATGTAAATGCAGTGTTAAATCGTTTGTCAGCGGAGGGCGCATACGGCAGGATAGCGCGCCTCACCGAAACACAAGATACCGTCACCTCGTTCCGGTGATCATATAACAAGGCAACCCGGACGGTTGTCGCTCGACACTTTTGGAGAATTTGAATGGCAATTAGCACACCGATGCTGGTGACATTTCTCGTTTATATTTTTGGCATGATCCTGATAGGGTTTTTGGCGTGGCGTTCAACGAAAAACTTTGACGACTACATCCTGGGCGGACGCAGTTTAGGCCCGATGGTGACCGCACTCTCTGCGGGCGCATCGGACATGAGCGGCTGGCTGCTGATGGGTCTGCCCGGTGCGATTTTCATCTCTGGTATTTCGGAAAGCTGGATTGCCATCGGTCTGACCGTGGGCGCATGGATCAACTGGAAGCTGGTGGCAGGCCGTCTGCGCGTGCACACCGAGGCCAACAATAACGCCCTGACGCTGCCGGACTACTTCACCGGACGCTTTGAGGATAACAGCCGCGTGCTGCGTATTATCTCGGCGGTGGTGATCCTGGTGTTCTTCACCATCTACTGTGCCTCCGGCATCGTGGCCGGTGCGCGTCTGTTCGAAAGCACCTTCGGCATGAGCTACGAAACCGCCCTGTGGGCCGGTGCGGCGGCAACCATCCTCTATACCTTCGTGGGCGGCTTCCTGGCCGTCAGCTGGACCGACACCGTGCAGGCGAGCCTGATGATCTTCGCGCTGATCCTGACGCCGGTGATTGTGATTTTCACCGTTGGCGGCTTTGGCGATTCGCTGGAAGTGATCAAGCAGAAGAGCATCGAAAACGTCGATATGCTGAAAGGGCTCAACTTTGTCGCCATCGTCTCCCTGATGGGCTGGGGTCTGGGCTACTTCGGTCAGCCGCACATTCTGGCGCGCTTTATGGCGGCGGATTCTCACCACACCATCGTCCATGCGCGTCGCATCAGTATGACGTGGATGATTCTGTGTCTGGCGGGCGCGTGTGCGGTCGGCTTCTTCGGGATCGCCTACTTCAGCAATAACCCGGCGCAGGCGGGCGCGGTGAACCAGAACGCCGAACGCGTGTTTATCGAGCTGGCGCAGATTCTGTTTAACCCGTGGATTGCCGGTATTCTGCTCTCCGCGATCCTGGCCGCGGTGATGTCCACCCTGAGCTGTCAGCTGCTGGTCTGCTCCAGTGCCATCACCGAAGACCTCTATAAGGCCTTCCTGCGCAAGGGCGCGAGCCAGAAAGAGCTGGTATGGGTAGGGCGCTTTATGGTGCTGCTGGTGGCGCTGATTGCGATTGCGCTGGCGGCCAACCCGGAAAACCGCGTGCTGGGTCTCGTGAGCTACGCGTGGGCGGGCTTTGGTGCGGCGTTTGGTCCGGTCGTCCTGTTCTCCGTCATGTGGTCCCGTATGACCCGTAACGGCGCGCTGGCGGGGATGATTATCGGTGCGGTGACCGTTATCGTCTGGAAACAGTTCGCCTGGCTGGGCCTGTACGAAATCATCCCGGGCTTCATCTTCGGCAGCATCGGTATCGTGGTCTTCAGCCTGTTGGGTAAAGCACCGTCTGCCTCCATGCAGAAACGCTTTGCGGAAGCCGACGCGCATTACCACTCCGCACCGCCGTCTAAGCTGCAGCCAGAATAATTTTCTCACGCAGTACCGTAGGCCGGGTAAGCGCAAGCGCACCCGGCTTTTTTCTTGCCAAAATCCGTCTTTTCCTGTGATATCCCTGTGCTTATAACAATGAGGATAGCGAAGCATGACAATCAAAACAGGGTTAATGGCGGCGGCATTATTGATGCTGGCGGGCTGCAACGCGCCATCGCAACACGCGGCGGTGGAAACCTGCAAAGCGGATAACCAGATGCAGCAAACCACGCTCTATTTCGGCTTAAACCGTCCTGCCGGGGCGCAGATTACCCCCAACGAGTGGCAGCAGTTTGTTGACCAGGACGTGACGCCGCGCTTTCGCGATGGCTTAACGGTATTTGATGCCCGCGGGCAGTGGCTGGGGAACGACGGAAAAGTGGCGCGTGAACCGAGCAAGGCGCTGATGCTGATCCACGGAAAAGATGCGCAGAGTGAGAAGAACATCGAAGCGTTACGCGGGATTTATAAGTCACGCTTCGCGCAGGAGTCGGTGATGCGTGTCGATCAGCCGGTATGCGTACAGTTTTAATGAAAACGGCGGGAATTCCCGCCGTTATTGTTTTGCAGGCCGGGATCGCTGCGCGCCACCCGGCATTGCGTCAGAGCACCAACCCCGCAAAGCTCGCTGACAGCAAACTCACCAGCGTCGCGCCGTAGACCAGACGCAGCCCGAAACGCGATACCACGTTACCCTGTTGTTCGTTCAGGCCCTTAATCGCCCCGGCCACGATGCCGATGGAGGCGAAGTTCGCGAACGAGACGAGGAAGACGGATAAAATCCCCAGCCCGCGCGGGGACATCTGGTGCGCTATTTTCTGCAGCTCAATCATCGCCACAAATTCATTCGCCACCAGCTTGGTCGCCATAATGCTGCCCGCGTTTAAGGCATCGCTCAGCGGAATACCCACCAGCCATGCCAGGGGATAAAATACATAGCCCAGGATCTGCTGGAAGCTCATGCCAAATACGCTGGAGAAGAGGGCGTTAATGGCACTAATAAGGGCGATAAAGCCAATCAGCATCGCCAGAATAATCATCGCCACCTTAAAACCGGCCAGAATATACTCGCCGAGCATCTCGAAGAAGCTCTGCGATTCATGCAGCTTTTCAAGCTTGATATCCGGCTCCGCTTCCGGGCGCGCCGGGTTGATGACGGAGAGAATAATAAAGGTGCTGAACATGTTCAGAATCAGCGCCGCGACGACAAATTTGGCATCGAGCATGGTCATATACGCCCCGACAATCGACAGGGAGACCGTCGACATGGCCGTGGCCGCCATGGTGAACAGACGACGCGAGGAGAGATCGCCCAGCACGCCTTTGTAGGCAATAAAGTTTTCCGACTGGCCGAGGATCAGCGAGCTCACCGCATTAAAGGATTCCAGCTTGCCCATGCCGTTCAGTTTGGACAGCAGCGTACCGATCACCCGAATAAAAATCGGCAGGATCCGCCAGTGCTGAAGAATACCAATCAGCGCGGAAATAAAAATAATCGGGCAAAGTACGCCGAGGAAAATGAACGCCAGCCCTTTTTCTCCCATACCGCCAAAGACGAAATTAGTCCCTTCGCCAGCAAATTTGAGCAGTGACTCAAAAAATCCTGAGACGTATTTAATCAGGAATAACCCGCTTTCGGCGTGCAGGAAAAAGAACGCCAGCGCAATTTCAATAACAATCAGCTGTAAAACAAAACGAACCCGAATTTTCCGGCGGTCAAAACTCGTAAGCCAGGCCAGCGCAAGAATAATCACCAGCGCCAGCAGGAAATGGACAATTTTAAACATGGTTTATTTTCAGTTAGGTTGTGAGGCGGATATTTAGCCACAGCCCTGAATCAGCGTAAATGGGCATTTTCGTTATAACTTATAAACTTGACCGTTACGTATGTAACTATTATCAGGCTCTGCGTTTACAACTCGTCATCAAAACACCGCACATTTCGCTTGTGTTTCTTTCTGCCGTAATGATAATCACTATCACAAGAATTTACCTTTCTTTGCATCAGTTGACCGCGATAAACATTTAAGGTGTCGGCATGTTTGTTCCATTTCTCATTATGTTACGTGAAGGGCTCGAAGCCGCCCTTATCGTGAGCCTCATCGCCAGTTATCTGAAGCGAACCCAGCGCGGGCGCTGGATTGGCGTCATGTGGATCGGGGTCTTCCTTGCCGCGGCGCTCTGCCTGGGCTTAGGTGTCCTCATCAACGAAACCACCGGCGAGTTTCCGCAGAAAGAGCAGGAGCTGTTTGAAGGTATCGTCGCCGTGATTGCGGTGGTGATCCTCACCTGGATGGTGTTCTGGATGCGTAAAGTCTCCCGTAACGTGAAGGTGCAGCTGGAGCAGGCGGTGGATAACGCCCTACAGAAGGGGAACAACCACGGCTGGGCGCTCATTATGATGGTCTTTTTCGCCGTGGCGCGCGAAGGGCTGGAGTCTGTTTTCTTCCTGCTGGCGGCGTTTCAGCAGGATGTGGGGATTTGGCCGCCGCTGGGGGCCATGCTGGGCCTTGCCACGGCCGTGGTGCTCGGTTTCCTGCTCTACTGGGGCGGTATCCGCCTGAACCTGGGCGCCTTCTTCAAGTGGACCAGCCTGTTTATTCTGCTGGTAGCCGCGGGTCTGGCGGCAGGGGCGATTCGCGCCTTCCATGAAGCGGGCCTGTGGAACCATTTCCAGGACGTGGCGTTCGACCTCAGCAACGTTCTCTCCACGCACTCTCTGACCGGCACCCTGCTCGAAGGTATCTTCGGCTATCAGGAAACGCCGAGCGTCAGCGAAGTGGCGATGTACTTTATTTATCTGGTTCCGGCGCTGGTGCTGTTCGCAATGCCACCGCGTACCGGCACGCAGGCGTCGCGCGTTGCGCCGTAATCTTTGATTGAGTAACAACATACTTTTAAAGGGAAGAGTCATGGCAATTCAGTTCCGTCGTAGTGCGTTATGCGCAGGCATTGCCGCGCTGTTCGCTTCTGCATTCTCCGCCTGGGGCGCGGATGTTCCACAGGTTAAGGTCACCGTCAACGACAAGCAGTGTGAGCCGATGACCCTCACGGTGAACAGCGGAAAAACCCAGTTTATTATTCAGAACCACAGCCAGAAGGCGCTGGAGTGGGAGATCCTGAAAGGCGTTCTGGTGGTGGAAGAGCGTGAAAATATCGCCCCTGGCTTCAGCCAGAAGATGACCGCCAACCTGCAGCCGGGCGAGTATGAGATGACCTGCGGTCTGCTGACCAACCCGAAAGGGAAGCTTATCGTCAAAGGTGAAGCGACGGCCGATGCGGCGAAAGGCGCTGCGGTACTGAGCCTGGGCGATGCGATTACCGCGTATAAAGCGTACGTCACGAAAGAGACGGCGGATCTGGCAGCGGCAACCAAAGCCTTTACCGATGCGGTGAAGGCCGGTGATATCGAAAAAGCGAAATCCCTCTACGCGCCAACCCGTCAGCATTACGAGCGCATTGAGCCGATCGCCGAGCTGTTCTCTGACCTTGATGGCAGCATTGACGCTCGTGAAGATGATTTCGAGCAGAAAGCGGCCGATCCGAAATTCACCGGTTTCCACCGTCTGGAGAAAGCCCTGTTTGGCGATAATTCTGCCAAAGGGATGGAGAAGTATGCCGACCAGCTGAACAGCGACGTGCTGGAGCTGCAAAAGCGCATCAGCGAGCTGGCCTTCCCGCCATCAAAAGTGGTGGGCGGTGCGGCCGGGCTGATTGAAGAAGTGGCCGCGAGCAAAATCAGCGGCGAAGAAGATCGCTACAGCCATACCGACCTGTGGGACTTCCAGGCTAACGTCGACGGCGCGCAGAAAATTGTTAACCTGCTGCGTCCTCAGCTGCAGAAAGAGAACGGCGAGCTGCTGGCCAAAGTGGATGCCAACTTCAAAAAAGTCGACACCATCCTGGCGAAGTACCGCACCAAAGACGGGTTTGAGACCTACGACAAGCTGACCGATGCCGACCGTAATGCGCTGAAAGGCCCGATTACCGCCCTGGCGGAAGATCTCTCCCTGCTGCGTGGCGTACTGGGTCTGGACTAAGCACGATGAATAAGCATAACGAGAGCGACGTGGCTGAGCCTTCCCGTCGCCGGTTGTTAAAAGGGGTAGGGGCGCTGGGGGGCGCGCTTGCTCTGGCTGGCGGGTGTCCGGTGGCGCACGCGGCGAAACCGCAAAGCGCGCCCGGCACGCTGTCACCTAATGCCCGCATGGAGACGCAGCCGTTTTATGGCGAGCATCAGGCCGGTATCCTGACGCCGCAGCAGGCGTCGATGATGCTGGTGGCCTTTGATTCGCTGGCCAGTGATAAAGCCGATCTGGAACGTTTGTTCCGCCTGCTGACGACGCGCATCGCGTTTCTTACCGCCGGTGGACCGGCGCCCGATACGCCGAACCCGCGTCTGCCGCCAATGGACTCCGGCATTCTGGGGCCATTCATTGCCCCGGATAACCTGACCATAACCGTTTCGCTGGGAGAATCGCTGTTTGACGCGCGCTACGGGCTGGCAAAACAGAAGCCGAAAGCGCTGCAAAAAATGACGCGCTTCCCGAATGATTCCCTGGATGCCGCCCTTTGTCACGGCGACCTGCTCCTGCAGATCTGCGCCAACACCCAGGACACGGTGATCCACGCCCTGCGCGACATCATCAAGCACACGCCGGATCTGCTGAGCGTGCGCTGGAAGCGGGAAGGTTTTATCTCTGATCACGCCGCCCGCAGCAAGGGAAAAGAGACCCCGGTGAACCTGCTGGGCTTCAAGGACGGCACGGCCAACCCGGACAGCCACGATAGCGCGCTCATGAAGGAGGTGGTGTGGGTCACTGCCGACCAGAATGAACCGGCATGGGCGGTGGGCGGCAGCTATCAGGCGGTGCGGATTATTCAGTTCCACGTGGAGTTCTGGGACCGCACGCCGCTGAAAGAGCAGCAGACGATCTTCGGTCGTGACAAGCAAAGCGGGGCTCCGCTCGGCATGAAGAACGAGCATGATGTGCCCGACTACGCCAGCGATCCGAATGGCGATGTAATTGCGCTGGACAGCCATATTCGTCTGGCCAATCCGCGCACCAAAGAGACGCAGTCGAGCCTGATGATGCGTCGGGGATACAGCTACTCGCTCGGCGTCACCAATTCCGGTCAGCTCGATATGGGGCTGCTGTTCGTCTGCTATCAGCACGATCTGGAAAAAGGCTTCCTGACCGTGCAGAAGCGGCTCAACGGCGAAGCGCTGGAAGAGTACATTAAACCCATCGGCGGCGGTTATTTCTTTGCCCTGCCAGGCGTGCGCGACAGCAACGCGTATCTCGCTCAAGGTCTTATTGAAGCCTGATAATTGTCCCTGCGACGATTCGCAGGGACATTATTTTTTCATATGACTATCCTGCTGTTATATTTCTGTAATATTTCTATATGAGACTGATTTCAACTGTAGGGACAGTCTTAAAAGTTGCATTCAGGTAAAATAAATGTTGCATTTATGATAACTCCTGATGTACTTAAGATAAGACAGCGGTAGTTCCCGGCAGTGATGCTGAATCACTATGGAGATCGCGAATGGTTGCGTCCTGTACTGGACAAGGTAAACATAACAACCGCAGCACCCGGCGCGGAGGCTCAGACTCCGGCAGCGATTTCCTCACCACTAAATTTTCCCCCCTCCCTCAAGAATCTGATTCGACCGACGTGCAGAACGGTGCGCGTAGCTGTTCCGTATCGTCATCCGATAGTGCAAGCAATGGCTTACAAGGAAGCCAACCCTCTGATGTTCGTGCGCATAATCGTGCCGACGCTGGCGCGTGTGATGAATACCAACAACTCAAGGTGCTATCCATGGGAAGACAAAAAGCAGTGATCAAAGCTCGTCGCGAAGCAAAACGTGTGCTGAGACGGGATTCACGTAGCCATAAACAGCGTGAAGAAGAATCGGTCACCTCGCTTGTGCAGATGAGTGGCGTAGAAGCAATTGGCATGGCCCGTGACAGCCGTGATAATTCTCCAATTGTGGCGCGCAATGAGGCTCAGGCGCACTACCTGAATGCTATCGAGAGTAAACAGCTCATCTTTGCAACCGGTGAAGCCGGATGCGGGAAAACCTGGATCAGTGCAGCCAAAGCGGCGGAAGCGCTGATCCATAAGGACGTGGAGAGAATCATTGTTACCCGTCCGGTACTGCAGGCTGATGAAGATCTCGGCTTCTTGCCCGGTGATATTTCGGAGAAGTTTGCCCCGTACTTCAGGCCCGTCTATGACGTGCTGGTGAAGCGGCTGGGTGCATCCTTTATGCAGTACTGCCTGCGGCCAGAGATTGGCAAGGTGGAAATCGCGCCGTTCGCCTATATGCGCGGACGTACATTTGAAAATGCGGTCGTCATTCTTGACGAGGCTCAGAACGTGACCGCTGCGCAAATGAAGATGTTTTTAACGCGCCTCGGGGAGAACGTGACGGTTATCGTTAACGGCGATATTACCCAGTGTGACCTGCCGTCCGGCGTGAAATCCGGACTGAGCGACGCCATGTCACGTTTTGAGGAAGATGAGATGATTGGGGTGGTACGCTTCACCAAAGATGACTGCGTGCGCTCGGCGCTCTGCCAGCGCACGCTGCAAGCGTATTACTGAGTTTGCTGTTGCGTTCAAGGCCCGGGAAACCGGGCTTTGTTTTTTGTGCGGGCATGTCGTCGGGTGGCGCTGCGCTTACCCGACCTACAATACCCGTATGCCTGGTAAGCGCAGCGCCACCAGGCATAAAGAGCGCAGGGAGTTTCAAGGTTCGAATCCCCCCTTTCGGAGAAGATAAAAGAAAAAAGCCCGTACTTTCGTACGAGCTCTTATCTTGAAGATGGCGGTGAGGGGGGGATTCGAACCCCCGATACGTTGCCGTATACACACTTTCCAGGCGTGCTCCTTCAGCCACTCGGACACCTCACCATATTGTTTTGCTGCCTGACCGCTTGGGGGGCAACGGGGCGCTACTATAGGGAGTTGCGCTGACACGGTCAAGCAGATTTTCAGCTTTAGTGCCTGTTCGGTTAAGCAATAATCAGCTCCACGGTTTTTACGCCGTGGAGCAGGGGATTAACGCTGTGAATCGAGCACTTCGCTGTTTTTAACCACTTCCTGCGCTTTGCTGTAGCTTTCGATCAGAAGCTGATAAGCCGGGAAGATGTGTGTGTACACTTCCGCCCACTCCGCGGCATCTTCACGGTTCCATGTACGCTGGATCTCAGAGGCCACCGCCGCCGTATCCATCGGGACCACACCGGCCTGTACAACGCGCGCCAGCGTGATCTCCTGCGCCATTTTGCTGTAGGTGCCGGAGGCATCAATCACCGCAAACACTTTATACCCGTCCGCCACCGCGCTGATTGACGGGAAGGCCATGCAGACGCTGGTGATGGTGCCCGCAATGATCAACGTCTTACGCCCGGTGGCTTTTACCGCCGCCACGAACTCCGGGTTATCCCAGGCGTTGATTTCGCCTTTACGGGCAACATATTGCGCATGCGGCGCGTTGGCGTGGATCTCCGGGATAAGCGGTCCGTTTGGTCCTTGTGGGACGGACGCGGTGGTGATCACCGGGATTTTCGCCAGGGTTGCGATTTTTGCCAGCGCTGCCGCACGGGCACGCAGTTCCGGCATTGGCATATCCCCGACGGTCTGGAACAGACCGCTCTGGTGATCGATAAGCAACATCACCGCATCGTTTACATCGATGGCCGGACGGGTTCCGTTAAAATTCGCAGGTGTAGACATCTTCTTCTCCTTTATTACGTTCAGATCTGGCCGAAGCGGCCGGAATTGAAATCACGAATGGCTTCGTTGATTTCGGTTTTACTGTTCATCACAAACGGGCCATAGCCCACGATCGGTTCATTCAGCGGCTCACCGGCCATCAGCAGCACTTTTGCGTCGCTGTTCGCTTCCAGGTGCAGTTTGTCGCCTTCCTGACTTAACACGACCAGCTGGGCTTCACCCGCCTGAGCGGTACCGTTTACCGTGATGCTGCCTTCAAGCACGACCAGCGCGGTGCTCCAGCCTTCCGGCTGAGCGAGCGTCAGATGGCTTCCCTGGTTCAGCGCGATGTCCCAGACGTTGAGCGGCGAGAAGGTGTGCGCCGGGCCGGTCACCGTGTCATAGCGACCGGCAATAACCCGCAGCGTTCCACCATTGTCAGGCAGCGTCACCACCGGGATGTCGGCTTTCGTGATGCTCTGGTAGCCCGGTGCGGCCATCTTGTCTTTCGCCGGCAGGTTGACCCAAAGCTGCATCATTTTGAGTTCCCCGCCTTTCTGCGAGAACGCGCTGGAGTGGAACTCCTCGTGCAAAATGCCTGCGCCTGCGGTCATCCACTGCACGTCGCCGGGCCCAATCACACCGCCTTTCCCCGTGGAGTCGCGATGCTCCACTTCACCGGCATAGACGATAGTGACCGTCTCAAAACCCCGGTGAGGATGCTGGCCTACGCCGCGTTTCGCACCATCTGCCGGAAAGGTGTATGGACCCGCATAGTCCAACAGCAGGAACGGGCTGAGCGGCTCGCCGTGGGTTTGATAAGAGAACATTGAACGGACCGGGAAACCATCGCCAACCCAGTGCTGACGAGGAGCGGTATAAACGCCAGTGATGTTTTTCATGATTAACTCCTGATGTTCTGTTGATGTAATTAGCTTATATTCAGGGTTAATATCCCGGTAGATAGTGAAAATGGCATTCACTGTTCTGAAAATAGAACGATGAGGATTTATGCAGGATCTCAATGACTTCGTCTGGTTTGTGAAGGTTGTGGAGTACGGGGGGTTTGCGGCGGCGGGAAGGGCGCTTGATTTGCCGAAGTCCAGGCTAAGCCGCCGGATTGCGCAGCTGGAAGAGCGGCTTGGCGTACGGTTGATACAGCGCACGACGCGGCAGTTTACGGTGACGGAAGTGGGGCACACTTTCTATCAGCACTGTAAGGCAATGCTGATAGAAGCAGAAGCGGCAGAGGAGGCCGTTGCTGCGCTGCAGGCTGAGCCGCGCGGCGTCGTCAGGATCACCTGTCCCGTCACGTTACTGCACGTCCACGTGGGACCGATGCTGGCGCGGTTTATGGCGCGCTACCCCGGGATTAATCTCCAGCTTGAGGCCACCAATCGTCGGGTCGATCTTGTTGGCGAAGGTATTGATGTGGCTATCCGCGTGCGTCCGCGTCCGTTTGATGACAGCGACCTGGTGTTAAGGGTGCTGGCTGACCGGGGGCATTGCCTGGTGGCAAGTCCGCAGTTGATTGAACGTATGGGTAAACCGCGAATGCCTTCCGAACTCAGTGAATGGCCTGGATTAAGTATGGGGGCCGGTAAACAGGTGCATAAATGGGAGCTCAGTGGTCCAGAAGGGGCGAAAGCGGAGATCCACTACGCACCGCGCTTTATTACCACCGACATGCTGGCACTGCGGGAAGCAGCGATGGCGGGCGTGGGCGTTGTACAGTTGCCGATTTTGATGGTGAAGGATCAGCTTGCGTCAGGGGAACTGGTACGGGTGCTGGACGCGTGGGAACCCCGACGGGAAGTAATTCACGCGGTTTATCCTTCGCGGCGCGGCATGCTGCCGTCGGTCAGGACGCTGGTGGATTTTCTGACTGAAGAGTATGCGAAGATGGTGGAGGAGTAGCTTTTTGTAGGTCGGGTAAGCGCAGCGCCACCCGACATAAAGAGCGCAGGGAGTTTCAAGGTTCGAATCCCCCTTTTCGGAGAATATAAAAGAAAAAAGCCCGTACTTTCGTACGAGCTCTCATCTCAAATATGGCGGTGAGGGGGGGATTCGAACCCCCGATACGTTGCCGTATACACACTTTCCAGGCGTGCTCCTTCAGCCACTCGGACACCTCACCATATTGTCATCCCGTTGTTGACGGGACGGGCGCTAATGTAAGGAAAAGCCGAACTGCCGTCAACTCACTTTTTCAGTAATTTAGCGCGTTTAGACAAACTTCAGACAACATGATTCTTAAATGTGCTGAAAGCGTCTTTTTTATCAACAACACAGCCGTGCAATAAATTTGTTATGCTGACAACCTCGTTAAAAAACAAAATAAATCAGCGCAATAAAAGGCAGGAATGACTATGGATATACTTTTCTATCACCCTACGTTTGATACGGCCTACTGGATCGAGGCGCTCACGGCGGCACTACCCGGCGCACGCGTTCGCGAGTGGAAGCGTGGAGATAACGAACATGCTGACTATGCGCTGGTCTGGCATCCGCCGGTAGAAATGCTCCAGGGTCGTAAGCTAAAGGCCGTTTTTGCCCTTGGGGCGGGCGTGGATTCCATTCTGAGCAAGCTGAAGGCGCACCCTGACATGCTGCCGGAAGCGATTCCCCTGTTCCGCCTGGAAGATACCGGAATGGGGCAGCAGATGCAGGAATATGCGGTCAGCCAGGTGTTGCACTGGTTCCGCCGCTTTGATGACTATCAGGCATTTAAACAGCAGGCCCATTGGGAGCCGCTGCCGGATTACCGTCGTGAAGACTTTACCATCGGCATCCTCGGTGCGGGCGTGCTGGGCTCAAAGGTGGCTGAAGCCCTCGCACCGTGGGGCTTTCCGCTGCGCTGCTGGAGCCGCAGCCGCAAAGATTACCCGGGCATCGAGAGCTTTGCCGGCACGGATGAACTCCCGGCCTTTCTGAACGGCACGCGCGTGCTGATCAACCTGCTGCCCAATACGGCGGAAACGGTCGGTATCATCAATGAAGACTTGCTCAACCAGTTAGCCGATCAGAGCTACCTGATGAACCTGGCGCGCGGGGTGCATCTGGTCGAGACCGATCTGCTGAAGGCGCTGGACAGCGGAAAGCTAAAAGGCGCCATGCTGGATGTCTATAGCCGTGAGCCGCTGCCGGTGGAAAGCCCGCTGTGGGCACATCCGCGCGTGGCGATGACCCCGCACGTGGCCGCCGTGACGCGTCCGGCAGAAGCGGTGGCGTACATATCCCATACCATCAGCGAAATGGAGAAGGGTAACGCGGTCACCGGCCAGGTCGACAGACAGCGCGGCTACTGAGAGAAACCCGGCGTTCGCCGGGTTTTTGCTAATATTCGCCGCTGATAACTGCTATCCTTTGGAAAAACCGCAGAGGAGAGAGAGATGTATCCCGTTGACCTGCATATGCACACCGTCGCCAGTACCCACGCGTATAGCAACCTCCATGATTATATCGCCCAGGCGAAGCTTAAGGGGATTAAGCTGTTCGCGATCACCGATCATGGCCCGGACATGGCGGATGCGCCGCACTACTGGCATTTTGTGAATATGCGGATCTGGCCACGTCTGGTGGACGGCATTGGGATACTGCGCGGCATCGAGGCGAATATCAAAAATACCGACGGTGAGATCGACTGCACCGGCCCGATGCTGACGTCGCTGGACCTCATCCTCGCCGGTTTCCACGAGCCGGTTTTTGCACCTCAGGATAAAGAGACCAACACCGCGGCGATGATTGCCACCATTGCCAGCGGCAATGTGCACATTATCAGCCACCCCGGCAACCCGAAGTACCCGATTGATATTCAGGCTGTCGCGCAGGCGGCAGCGAAGCACCGCGTGGCGCTGGAGATTAACAACTCCTCCTTTGTTCACTCGCGTAAGGGCAGTGAAGCCAACTGCCGCGAAGTGGCGGCCGCCGTCCGCGATGCGGGCGGCATGGTGGCGCTGGGTTCGGATTCCCATACCGCCTTCACGCTGGGCGATTTCAGCGAGTGCCTGAAGGTGCTGAATGACGTTAACTTCCCGGAAGCGCAAATCCTGAACGTCACCCCGCGCCGCATGCTCGATTTCCTCGAATCGCGCGGCATGGAGCCGATTGCCGAATTTGCCGATCTTTAATTGTGTAATGGAATAATAAAAATGAACGAGTTTTCCATCCTTTGCCGCGTGCTGGGTACGCTCTATTATCGCCAGCCGCAAGACCCGCTGTTGGTTCCGCTTTTTACGTTAATTCGTGAAGGTAAACTGGCGGAGAACTGGCCGCTGGAACAGGATGATTTATTGGCGCGTCTGCAAAAAAGCTGCGACATGCAGCAGATTGCGACCGATTACAATGCGCTGTTCGTCGGTGAAGAGTGCCGCGTTTCGCCATACCGTTCTGCCTGGCAGGAAGGGGCGACGGAAGCGGAAGTCCGAGCTTTCCTCTCCACCCGCGGTATGCCGCTAAGCGATACGCCAGCCGATCATATCGGTACGCTGCTGCTTGCTGCCTCCTGGATCGAAGACAACGCCGGGGATGATGAGAACGAAGCCATCGAAACCTTGTTCGAAACGTACCTGCTGCCGTGGGTCGGCACATTCCTGGGTAAAGTCGAAGCCCATGCCACCTCGCCATTCTGGAGAACGCTGGCACCGCTGACCCGCGACGCGATCGCGGCGATGTGGGATGAGCTGCAAGAAGAGAATGTAGGGTGATTTAGATCACATAAATTCTGCAACTCCACATTTCAATTTGCACAAAATGTGCTTCTGATCGCATTTCTATGGTGCGCTTCTGCTAAGATGCGCGCCATGAACATATTACTTTGTATCGCAATAACGACGGGCATTCTCTCCGGACTTTGGGGATGGGTGGCCGTGTCTCTCGGATTGCTCAGCTGGGCCGGATTCCTTGGCTGTACGGCCTATTTCGCCTGTCCGCAGGGGGGCGTCAAAGGGCTCTTCATCTCAGGCTGCACGCTGATGAGCGGGGTTATCTGGGCGCTGGTGATCATGAAAGGCAGCGCGCTGGCACCGCATCTGGAGATACTGGGGTACGTCATGACGGGCGTGGTTGCCTTCCTGATGTGCGTTCAGGCTAAGCATCTGCTGCTTTCGTTTGTGCCGGGAACCTTCATGGGAGCGTGCGCGACCTTTGCAGGGCAGGGTGACTGGAAGCTGGTGGTGCCTTCCCTGGCGCTGGGGTTGCTGTTTGGCTATGCCATGAAAAACAGCGGTCTTTGGCTGGCGTCGCGGCGGGAAAAAGCGCAAAACATCACGGCGGTGAGCGAATAAAAAAAGGCGAGATAATCATCTCGCCTTTTTTATGCGCTTCCTGTCAGGATTCCGGAGGGACTGACATATCGCGGTATTTCACCAGTATCGGGTTCTGCACGTCTGCTTTGTTTTGCAGATCCCACAGCCCGCGGTCAATACCGTCGTTGATTAAGAAGATCACGCCGGTTTCAATGGCTGACATCAGACACATCATGACCGGCTCGTTAGAGGTGTAACCAATTTCACCCTCAAGCAAACGCTGGTAATCGATGAAGCGGAATACCCCTGCCTGAACTTCATAGGACAGTATGGTTTTGCTGGTGGTCACCGAAGAGAGCACTTCGCCTGTACTGACGTTGACCACACGCAGGTTAACGGCGATTTGGTCGAGCTGGTACTGGGTATCCGCACCGATACCGAAGTACCGCGCGCCCGCACCACCCGATTTAACGTTACTTTCGTAACCAATAATCGATCCTTCAATCATCACGTTTGCTGCCGCCAGAGATTCCAGAGGCGTGCGGTTATTGGCCGCGACGGTACCATTCTCCTGTGCGGCACGAATGATTTTCCGTTCATTCAACAGGTTCTGAAGACCCTGACGTTCCAGCGGAATAAACCAGTGCGAATCCTTGAGTGCGGTAACCAGCATCGCGGTGGCGCTTTGCGGCACGGCCGTGGAGAAGTTACTTGCCGGGTAAGGTTTGAATTGCCCGGTTTCGTCCTGAATGTTGTATACGGAGACAAATATTTTCCCCGTTGGAGCAGGTAAATGCGTTAAATCACGATAACTCTGGGCCCGAGGCATTAATGTTGGTTTTGCAGCTTCTTTAGGTGGAGCAGTTAAACAACCGCTCAATAAGCACACTGCAACAAATATCAGGAAGCGCTGCATGATCGTTGTCCTTATTTAGCTATTGTTTAAAAGTCAGTTGAATTACTTTGAAGACCGGAAACCTGAATGGTGGATATTCTTCCGGTTTTACGATCGGTCACGTTCAGCTGAAGCTGTCCATCAGTGTTGGCGATATCAACGATAAAGTCGTTGGTCACCATCCGGCCGGGTTTACCGGTATTAATGTTGGTCAATAACCCGCCTAAAATCTGCGACTGGATAGCCTGAGTGAAGTTGTCCAGGGCGGATGGGGTATCAATGCTAAAATCCTTTAAGCTTGGGTCCTTATAGGAGTTTTGCGCCTGAGCCTCATTCAGCAGAAACGCACCGTTGTTAGGGTTACCGCCAAAGTTAGGGTTACGGAACTGAAACGTCATGTTTCCGGCCCAGCTTATGGGGGTGATCAGCATTATCGAAACAACTGCATATGCAATACGCATGACAGCCTCCGCATATCGGTTCGCTAGAACTCGTCTTTTGCTAAATCGCTGGTGCTTAATAGGGCTTTATCTATTTGCAGGCGATTAATAGCGTCTTCTGATTGTGCCAGTGCTAAGGCTACGTTTTTATCGAAGTCCATTTTTGTGGGGAATAAAAACGTTTGATAAATAACGTACTGATTGGCCGTTATTGTTATCCAACTTCCCCATCGTGCACTGGGCCGCTCGTTGATTGTTATATTTCCGGTATAAGTACTGTCCCATTTGTCACTGAAGGCCCGGTAAAAACTGTGCCCGACCGATGAGACAGTGTGGTCTGTTAACAATCCGGGAACTTCGACCTCGACGGCCTTCAGATTCCCTGCAGCGAGCAGGAAACTCGCTGCGGCGATCCAACTCAACGTGCGTTTCATGTGATTAACGCCTGAGGTTATCGTTAGCCCACGAAACCGCCTGAGTTCGGTTTTTCACAGCTATCTTCTTGAAAAGATTATAAAGGTGCGTCTTTACCGTATTTTCGCTGATAAATAACGAACGGGCGATTTCAATATTTGAAGCACCAATGCGTAACTTATTCAGGATCTCTTTCTCACGGTGCGTGAGCAGTGCTGACTCTGAGCTGTTATAGCGATAATTTCCGGAGTGCGTAATGAGATAGCTTGCAAGCTTTTGCGAAAAATAACACTCGCCGCGCAATATACCTTGCAGGCCCTCAACCACCCGGTCTTCTTCTTCCGTGACGTAAAACACGCCATTGATATGCGGCCAGCTTTCAATATCTCTGAAGGGATATTCGTCAGGTGTATTCAACAATAGCACGCGGATATTATTGTTTTTCCTGCTTAAAATATCCTGCCAGTAATGGATAAGCTTTTTATCAGCTTCCATCATATCGAACAGAATGATGCTGCCAGGGGCAATATCATCAAAAGAACGTTGAATATTATGCAATTTCCCGTTCAGTGATAAAGATTGCTTTAAATGTTGTAATAACGCTGTCGCTTGCAAAGAAGGTTTTGTGATCAACAGTAATGTATGACCATGTAAACTATGGACTTCATTATACATGATGAAACCCCACTTTTTTTGGCACCTGGCAGCTGCCCTCCTGTTTATTAGAGGACACCAGAAGTACTGACAGATGTTGCACTGCTGTGTGTAGAATCAGACCATAACCTCCACAGGGAGGTAAATATAAAACCAATTTCGTACATCTAATTTCAATCTAGCTTTTACGAAGTTTAAAGCAAGTGTTAAACATGTAACTGAATGTAAAAATTAATATTAATTTGTGAAATTATCTTGTAATGAATGGCGAGAAATGATGAGAAAGTTGTACATATTAATAGAGGTGCACAGATTTTAAAAATCATACAAATATTTATAATTATTTGATTTATAGGGTTATTTGTTATTTTGATGAAACGATAATTAAGTATGAGTTACAGGTTGGTTCTAAGTCCAGGAATGAGCCGTGGTCTGGCTTAAGAAAAGAGGTGTCGTGTCACGCACTGAGAAAAAATGTTCTTCAGCCGTTACGTTTAAACACCCCGGGAGGACCCGTGGACAGCCTTCGCCTCGCTGTACAACCCTTTCGCAAAACACCTGTAATAAAAAATATAAGCTGGCCTGAATAAAGTGTTTTTTGATGTAAATTACGACTTTGTGGTGATCTGAAAAATAAAAATAAGCCGCGCGGGTGAGATATTTAAAATGTTTCAGCGGACATACTCTTCACCGTAACGACGCGTTAACACAATACGAATCGTTTTTACAATTAACACGGTTATACGGTTATGGCGTGATTCAATAACCAGGTCCAGGGTGACAACATGAAATACACATCGTTATTTATGGTGTTTACATTACTGGGTGCGCCTGGATTTGTAACCGCAGCGAATTCAGATTTAGCCAATCCTGAATATAACTTTGCGGTTAACGAATTAAGTCTTTCATCACTCAATCAGGCAGCCATTATTGGTCAACAGGGTGTTTTCAATGACGCTCAGGTTCGCCAGGAGGGTTCAAAACTCTTGTCCATTGTTTCCCAGGATGGGGCAGGTAACAGAGCGAGAGTTGATCAATCAGGGGGTTACAATATTGCCTGGATCGATCAGAGCGGTAACGCGAATGATGCAGGTATTACGCAAGATGGATACGGTAATAGCGCGAAAATTATCCAGAAAGGGTCGGGTAATAGAGCAAATATTACGCAGTACGGTACGCAGAAAACCGCAGTTGTAGTGCAGAAACAGTCGCAAATGGCGGTTAACGTTATTCAACATTAGCGCCTTCGCGACGACTTTAATCAATCCGATGGGGGTTTACCATGAAATTTCTCAAAGTGGCAGCGCTTGCAGCAATCGTAGTTTCTGGTAGTGCTATGGCGGGTTCTATTAATCAGGGCGGCTGGGGTCATGGACATGGTCATGGCGGATACAGTGGCCCAAATTCAACCCTGAATATTTATCAGGACGGTGGCGGTAACTCCGCGGTTGCTCTGCAGACAGACGCCAGAAATTCTGTGCTGAATATTACCCAGAAAGGTGGCGGTAACGGCGCTGACGTTGGTCAGGGTTCTGATGACAGTAAAATCAACCTGAGCCAGAAAGGATTTGGCAACAGTGCAACACTTGATCAGTGGAACAGTAAAAAATCTGTTATGAACGTTAGCCAGTCCGGCGGCTTTAACGGTGCCCTCGTAGACCAGACTGCTTCTAACTCTACTGTCAACGTTACCCAGATCGGCTTCGGTAACCACGCGACAGCTCATCAGTACTGATACTGAAATCTGTGCTACAAAAAAACAGGGCTGATGCCCTGTTTTTTTTCGGGAGTTCATCATGAATACCTTAATTCTCCTCGCCGCGCTTTCCAGCCAGATAACCTTCAAAACGTCGCAGCAGGAAAATATGACCACCATTATTCCCCAAGTCACTCTGGCGCAGCCGTGTGATTGTCAGGTTCAGATTGTTTCCGTTCGGGAAGGGCAGGGGGGACAAAGTTCGTCCCGACAGCAAAATACCCTTTTTATCCCCGCTAATCAGACGATTGATTTAATGCGCCTGAGTTTAAATATTAACGCAGGAGACACGGTAAAAATCGTTGTCACCGTCTCAGATGGAAAATCGCTTCATTTATCACAACAGTGGTCGCCAGCGGGAAGTGCGATCTAAACATTCATGGAATCAATGGCTTGTGAATGTGGCGGGTCTGTACCGTTGAGCTATGCTGATATCAGGGACCAGGTCATTATGTTCCTTAACGTGAGACTTCGTTTGTCATAATGAAGTGCGTTTACCCCTCAAGGACGATTTTCATTGAGGAGTACCTATAATGAACCACTCTTTCGCTCGACTCGTGACGGGTCTGGGCCTGATCGTTTCTGTTTTTAGCCTCCCGGTTTATTCCGCTACCATTGTGAACGGTGGCGTCATTCATTTTCGCGGTGCCATTGTTGCCGACCCCTGTGAAGTTTCGCCGCATCAGAGACAGTTTGCCTTGTCCTGCCCGGATAATAATCGTATGCAAACGCGCATGGTCAGCTATGAAGAGGCGCTTAATGGCCACGTGTCCGATTCGAACCTGGCATCGCTGCGCATGAAATACCTCAACCCTGAAAAAACGCTCGCGGTTGTCGAAATACAGTATCGATAACGCTCTCTCTTCCGCTTTGTGCGGAAGAGGATTTTTTCTGATAGTTTTTTCTCCCGGGCAGCCCTGCGATACACTTAAGAAAAAGGCGGGTTGCAGAGGGGCTTTATGAAACCGCAAATTGAAGTGATTCATGGCGATATTACGACCATGCATGTCGACGTCATCGTCAATGCGGCCAATCCCTCCCTGATGGGGGGAGGCGGTGTGGACGGGGCTATCCACCGGGCTGCCGGACTGCAGCTGCTGGAAGCCTGCAAAACCGTGCGGCAACAGCAGGGTGAATGTCCTCCCGGCCATGCGGTGATTACGCTTGCGGGGGATCTGCCTGCCAGAGCGGTCATTCACGCCGTAGGGCCTGTCTGGCACGGTGGCGATCGGCATGAGGCGAGTATTCTGGAAGAGGCGTACCGGAACTGTCTGCGGCTGGCTGCCGACAACGGCTATAAAACAATGGCGTTTCCGGCCATCAGTACCGGTGTGTATGGCTATCCTAAGGCGGCTGCCGCGACGATCGCCGTCGAAACCGTTTACCGCTACCTGTCGCTAAAACCGATGCCTGAGAAGGTTATTTTTGTCTGTTTCGACGAAGAAACTACCCACCTTTATCAACGGTTGCTGACCCAGCGCGGGCAGGAACTGGACACCTGAAGAAAGCGCGGCGCACTCAGTGCGCCGCGGTTGTTTATGAGGCTTTTACCTGTGGTTTTCCTGAAAAGAGGAAACGCAGGAGCGGGATCCGCAGATGGATTTCATAGAGCACGATCGCAATCCCCACGACAAACACCAGACCGGTAAAGAACCCCAGCGTGTTGGAGGCGATATGCGGGGTGATATAAGCCCCGAAGAAAAGCGTTAACGGGTGATGCACCAGATAAATAAACAGCGAAGCATTGACGAAGTAGGTCACACGGCTGGACTTAAAGTTCAGCAGGCGGTGGCCGAGCGCGAATACCACGTTCACCATCCACAAACCCAGCAGCATGGTGATCACACTTTCCGTTTCGTACATCCAGGCGTCGCCGCTGCCGTAGCGCTGATTCAGCAGATAGGCTGCGAACGCGAAGGCAGCACCTATCGCGCACCACGGTGACGGAGTGGTAAACAGTGCTTTCAGCTTCGGATAAATAAACGCCAGCGCGCCGATTAAAAAGAACGGAATGTAGAACAGCGACTGCATCACCACGAAATTAAAGAGCCCGTCGCTTAAAATCGGCGAATAGACGATAAGCAAGGTCCGTCGCACGGCAGCATAAGCGATCCCCAACAGCAAGAAGAGCACTGACAGTTTGCCCATCGTAACGTTGGCGAAAAAGGTGTCGGCTGTCGAACTCAGGTGGTGGCGCAGGCGGCTGAAAATGAACAGGCTCACCGTAGTGAGCACCACCAGGACCAGCAGGAACCACAGGTGAGACACCAGCTCCCAGACCAGCGTATTGTACTTTTCATACAGCGACAGATTCGGCCAGTTTTCCGCTTTGCCTTTGACGTACTGCAGCATAATGAACTGAGGCAGCGTCAGCAGCGGAATCGCGGTCAACATGGGGATCCCCACGCGCTCGACGCGCACTTTCCACCAGCGTTTAAGCGGGTATCGCAGAAACAGCATGTAAGAGAAATATCCGGAGATGACAAAAAACACCTGCATACGGAAGGCGTGAATAAAGTCATTAAACAGCGTCAGCCACCAGGACGGCATCTGGCTATTCACATGCCAGGTGTGGCTGGAGTAAATCAGTGATATGTGAAAAGGGATCCCCAATAGCATCAGCCATGCCCGGATCGAGTCGAGGAAATATTCACGTTCTGTTGGTGTTGTGCTCATATAACGTTGTGCATTCTCAGACTTTTCGTCTTATCCCTAAGACTCATAATGGTTACATTCGAAAGCAACCCTACACCAAGACCGACACCCTGTCTCCAGGATAAGCACGCAAAGTGAATAATGGGTTCTTTCATTTGCTTAATCCATGAGCCAGCAGCTGAACAAAGCAGTGATAATGTTGTCGGATTGCCTGAGTTTCCATTAAAATGGATCGGATCGATATAAGCACACAAAGGGGGAAGTGCTTACTTATTATGAAACATAAACCACAGATGATGAAAATGCGTTGGTTAGGTGCTGCAGTGGTGTTATCACTGTATACCTCATCGGCACTGGCCTTTAACATCGACGATGTCGCAAAACAGGCAAAATCGATGGCGGGCAAGAGCTACGAAGCGCCGAAAAGTAACTTGCCCTCCGTTTTCCGCGATATGAAATATGCGGACTATCAGCAGATCCAGTTCAATCACGACAAAGCCTACTGGAGCAACATCAAGACCCCGTTCAAGCTTGAGTTTTATCATCAGGGTATGTATTTCGACACGCCTGTTGCCATCAATGAAGTGACGGCCACAGCGGTACGTAAGATTAAATACAGCCCGGATTACTTCAATTTTGGCAATGTGCAACACGACAAAGATACGGTGAAAGACCTGGGCTTCGCTGGCTTTAAGGTGCTTTACCCGATCAACAGCAAAGATAAAAACGACGAAATCGTCAGCATGCTTGGTGCCAGCTATTTCCGCGTGATTGGCGCGGGGCAGGTATACGGGCTTTCTGCGCGCGGACTGGCTATTGATACCGCGCTGCCATCAGGTGAAGAATTCCCACGTTTCCGTGAGTTCTGGATTGAACGTCCAAAACCAACGGACAAACGTCTGACTATCTATGCGCTGCTGGATTCTCCGCGTGCGACCGGTGCCTATCGCTTTGTGATCATGCCGGGTCGTGACACGGTGGTTGACGTGCAGTCTAAGGTTTACCTGCGTGATAAAGTGGGCAAGCTGGGCGTTGCGCCGCTGACCAGTATGTTCCTGTTTGGGCCGAACCAGCCGTCACCAGCAACCAACTTCCGCCCGGAACTGCACGACTCCAACGGTCTCTCTATTCACGCCGGTAACGGCGAGTGGATCTGGCGTCCGCTGAACAACCCGAAACATCTGGCGGTGAGCAGCTTCGCAATGGAAAACCCACAAGGTTTTGGCCTGCTGCAGCGTGGTCGTCAGTTCTCCCGCTTTGAAGATCTGGACGACCGCTATGACCAGCGCCCAAGCGCCTGGGTCACGCCAAACGGTGACTGGGGTAAAGGTAAGGTCGAGCTGGTAGAAATTCCAACCAACGACGAAACCAACGATAACATCGTGGCTTACTGGACGCCGGATCAACTGCCGGAAGCCGGTAAAGAGATGAACTTCAAGTACACCATCACCTTCAGCCGCGACGAAGATAAGCTGCATGCGCCGGATAACGCGTATGTTATGCAGACTCGCCGCTCAACGGGTGATGTGAAGCAGTCTAATCTTATCCGTCAGCCTGACGGTACCGTGGCCTTTGTCGTGGACTTCACAGGCCAGGATATGAAGAAACTGTCACCGGACACTGCCGTTGCCGCTCAGGCCAGCATCGGTGATAACGGTGAAATCGTTGAGAATACCGTGCGTTACAACCCGGTAACCAAAGGCTGGCGTCTGACCCTGCGCGTGAAAGTGAAAGATCCGAAACAGACCACTGAAATGCGTGCAGCGCTGGTCAGTAACGATCAGCCACTGAGTGAAACCTGGAGCTATCAGCTACCTGCCAATGAATAATACATCTGAATATATTGATGCCATGCCGCTGACGGATATCGAAAAAGCGGCACTGCCTAAGAGCGACATCCGCGCGGTTCACACCGCGCTGGATGGTGAACATCGTCAGTTTTCCCGTGATGATGATACGCCGCTGGGGTCAGTAAAGGCACGTCTGGAGCAGGCCTGGCCGGACTCGCTGGCAGAAGGGCAGTTGATTAAAGACGACGAAGGGCGCGATCAGCTTCAGGCGATGCCGAAGGCCACGCGTTCCTCAATGTTCCCCGACCCATGGCGCACCAACCCGGTGGGCCGCTTCTGGGATCGCCTGCGCGGGCGTGATGTGACGCCCCGCTATCTGTCACGCCTGACGAAAGAAGAGCAGGCTTCCGAACAGAAATGGCGTACCGTGGGGACCATCCGTCGCTACATCCTGCTGCTGCTGACGCTGGCGCAGACGGTCGTCGCGACCTGGTATATGAAAACCATCCTGCCTTATCAGGGCTGGGCGTTTATCAATCCGACGGACATGATGGGCCAGGATCTCTGGGTCTCCTTCATGCAGCTGCTGCCGTACATCCTGCAGAGCGGCATCCTTCTGCTGTTCGCGGTTCTCTTCTGCTGGGTCTCGGCTGGTTTCTGGACCGCGCTGATGGGCTTCCTGCAGCTGCTGATGGGGCGTGACAAATACAGCATTTCGGCGTCAACGGTCGGGGATGAACCCCTCAATCCTGAGCACCGTACCGCGCTGATTATGCCTATCTGCAACGAAGACGTTGACCGCGTGTTTGCGGGTCTGCGTGCCACCTGGGAGTCCGTAAAGGCGACTGGCAACGCGGAGCATTTCGACGTTTACATCCTGAGCGATAGTTACAATCCGGATATCTGCGTGGCGGAACAAAAAGCGTGGATGGAGCTGATTGCGGAAGTGCAGGGCGAAGGGCAGATCTTCTACCGTCGCCGCCGCCGTCGTGTGAAGCGTAAAAGCGGTAACATCGATGACTTCTGCCGTCGCTGGGGTAATCAGTACAGCTATATGGTCGTGCTGGATGCGGACTCCGTCATGAGCGGTGACTGCCTGAGCGGTCTGGTGCGTCTGATGGAAGCCAACCCGAACGCGGGTATCATTCAGTCTTCGCCAAAAGCCTCCGGTATGGACACGCTCTATGCGCGCTGCCAGCAGTTCGCCACCCGTGTTTACGGGCCGCTGTTTACGGCGGGTCTGCACTTCTGGCAACTGGGTGAATCGCACTACTGGGGTCACAACGCGATTATCCGCGTGAAGCCGTTCATTGAACACTGTGCGCTGGCGCCGCTGCCGGGCGAGGGTTCGTTTGCCGGTTCTATTCTGTCGCATGACTTCGTGGAAGCGGCGCTGATGCGTCGTGCTGGCTGGGGCGTCTGGATTGCCTACGACCTGCCGGGATCGTACGAAGAGCTGCCGCCGAACCTGCTGGACGAACTCAAGCGTGACCGCCGCTGGTGTCACGGTAACCTGATGAACTTCCGCCTGTTCCTGGTGAAAGGGATGCACCCGGTTCACCGTGCAGTGTTCCTGACGGGCGTGATGTCTTATCTCTCCGCACCGCTGTGGTTTATGTTCCTTGCGCTCTCTACTGCGCTGCAGGTCGTGCATGCCCTGACGGAGCCGCAATACTTCCTGCAACCGCGGCAGCTGTTCCCGGTGTGGCCACAGTGGCGCCCGGAACTGGCGATTGCGCTGTTTGCCTCCACCATGGTGCTGCTGTTCCTGCCTAAGCTGCTCAGCA
Organism: Enterobacter sp. ku-bf2; assembly: GCF_001742765.1. Lineage (NCBI taxonomy): Bacteria > Pseudomonadati > Pseudomonadota > Gammaproteobacteria > Enterobacterales > Enterobacteriaceae > Enterobacter > Enterobacter sp. ku-bf2. Next base: position 1,284,074 of record NZ_MDVW01000001.1, on the reverse strand, counting down.
TCATCCTGATCTGGTGCAAAGGCTCGAAAGAGTACGGCGGTTTCTTCCGCGTGACCCTTTCACTGCTGCTGGAAGTGCTGTTCTCCGTGCTGCTGGCACCGGTGCGTATGCTGTTCCACACCGTGTTCGTGGTCAGTGCGTTCCTGGGCTGGGAAGTGGTCTGGAACTCACCGCAGCGTGATGACGACTCCACGCCGTGGAGCGAAGCCTTTATGCGCCACGGTTCTCAGCTGCTGCTGGGTCTGGTGTGGGCGGCCGGGATGGCGTGGCTGGATCTGCGCTTCCTGTTCTGGCTGGCGCCGATTGTCTTCTCGCTGATCCTGTCGCCGTTTGTCTCCGTGATCTCCAGCCGTTCGACGGTGGGGCTGCGGACCAAACGCTGGAAGCTGTTCCTGATCCCGGAAGAGTATTCCCCGCCACAGGTGCTGGTGGACACCGATCGTTATCTCGAGCAGAACCGCAATCGCACGCTGGATGACGGCTTTATGCACGCCGTGTTTAACCCGTCATTCAACGCCCTGGCAACGGCGATGGCCACTGCGCGCCACCGTGCCAGCCAGGTGCTGGAGATTGCCCGCGATCGTCACGTTGAGCAGGCGCTGAACGAGACCCCGGAAAAACTCAACCGTGACCGTCGTCTGGTCCTGTTGAGCGACCCGGTCACGATGGCGCGTCTTCACTACCGCGTGTGGTCCGCTCCGGAGAGATACTCTTCGTGGGTAAACTACTATAAAGAACTGAAGCTGAACCCGCTGGCGTTGAAGGCGAAGTAAGTGGTTAAGTAGGGCGGGTAAGCGAAGCGCCACCCGCCAGATAAAATACCGGCTTAATCGCCGGTATTTTTTTAGAGGTTACTCATGAGAATAATCATCGTCGTTCTGATGGCATGCCTGCTCAGCGGCTGCGGCAGCATCATCAGCCGCACCATTCCAGGGCAAGGCCACGGGAATCAGTATTACCCGGGCGTGAAATGGGATCTCCGTGACTCCGCATGGCGCTACCTCACCGTGCTGGATCTGCCATTCTCGCTAATTTTCGACACGCTGCTGCTGCCGATCGATGCCAGCCACGGCCCTTACGAGTAGCGTAAATTAACGCTCGTCCCACTCATCGGCTGCGGTTTGACCTTCTTCCGTATCGAGTGGTGGCTCGAGCTGAAATTCGCCCTCATCCCACTCGTGCAGGGTGTTTTCTTCCAGCCATTCCTGACGCAGTTCGATTTCATCATAGTCACCGTCAAAGACGGCCTGCGCACCTTCACCGCTCAGGACCGGCAGGCATTCCCCTTCTTCACCCTCATCGGCAAAGAATTCGGCCTGCCACATAATATCCCCATCCTGCAGAACGTATTTTTGGATATTAAGTTGTTGCACGTCAGCATCTTCTTCTTCAACGCCGGGGTTATCGGCGAGGAACTCTTCACGAGCGGCATCAATAGCTTCTTCCAGCGTGGCGTACATGGTCATTGGTGTCTCCCTGTTTTCCAGAAGGTTTCAGGGAAAGAATAGCTGAATATCTGATTCTGCAAGTATGAATACGAAAATAAGCTTCAGGCGTTCGTCTTATTCCGCCACCGGCCGTAACGCGCGGGATAAACTGAACCACGAATAGATCGCATTAAACAGCACTACGCCTGCCGTCACGATAAAGACGGCGCGAAAACCGAAGCTGGCGGAAATGCCAGCCCCGAGGAGCGGCCCGGTGACATTACCGATGTCGCGAAACGACTGGTTATAGCTGAAAATACGCCCGGCAATCTGGTTTGTGGAGTTGTAGACCAGCAGGGTCTGAACGGCGGGCAGTAACGCGCCGTCGGCGGCGCCCAGTAAAAAGCGCAGAACACCAAGCTGCCAGGGCGAGTGCACCATCGACATGGGGATCAGCAGCAGCACAGAGATCACCAGCGCACAGATCAGAATTTTTTCCGGGCCGACGCGGTCTCCCAGTTTCCCCAGCCTCGGGGCGCTGAGCAATGCCGCCACGCCGGGCACGGAGGCGATCAGCCCGCTAATAAATGCAATATTGCTGACGTTGCCCGCCAGATCGCGAACGTACAGCGTGAGGATAGGAGCAATCGATCCGGTTGCAACCTGAATAATCAGGGTCGTCACGAACAGACTGAGTACCAGTCTGGGATTTTTGAGCGAGGTCAGCACCTCCCTGGCGTGGAGCATCTCTTTCTTCGCAACGGGCGTGAAGTTTTCCCGAATACAGAGCAGGGTGACGATAAAGCACAGGAACAGCACGCTGGCGGTGATGAAGAACACCGGGCGCAGGCCATAGCTGTCGGCCAGGAGTCCGCCGGCCAGTGGCCCCAGCAGGGCACCGCTCACGCCGCCGGTTGAGAGCGTGCCCAGCGCCCAGCCGCTCTTATGGCGAGGAATTTGTGTGGCAATCAGGGCATTGGCATTGGGAATAAAGCCTCCCAGTAGGCCCAGCAACGCGCGCAAAATCAGGAACTGCCAGACGTTTTGCGCCACGCCCATCAGCGCCATGATAATGGCCATCCCCAGCGCCGAGCGGAGCAGCATGATTTTTCGCCCCTTGCGGTCGGCAAGGCCACCCCAGAAGGGCGAGGCCATCGCGGAAAACAGGAACGTGATGCTGAATACCAGGCCGGACCACATATTGAGCGCGCTGTGGCCCGTCACGCCCAGCTGTTCGACGTAAAGCGGCAGGAAAGGCATGACCAGGCTAAACGCTGCACCGGTGAGAAAACAGCCAAGCCACGCAACCGTGAGGTTACGCTTCCAGCTTATGGGGGCATCTGAGGGTGACATAACAATCCGCATAATGAGGTGCTTAGCACCTGAAGCATGAAGTAATAAGCCTGCTAATTATGCGCCTGGGTTATGATTGCCGCAATGAGGGGGAGCTTTTAAAGCTAAAACAGCATGCGGCCCTGAGGGCCGCACGTTGAAAATCAATAGCGGGACGGCGTGCCTTTTGGCCGGGTTTTAAAGCGACGGTGCAGCCACATATACTGCTCCGGGGCGAGCATGATGCACTTCTCCACCACGCTGTTCATCCAGCGTGCGGTGGTTTCTGCATCGTCAAGCGGCGGTGCGAGTTCCGGCTCCAGCATCATCAGCTCGTAGCCCGAACCGTCTGGCTTACGGCGGGGAACAAAAGGCACGATGGCGGCTTTGGACATCCGCGCCAGCATCCAGGTACCGGTGGTTGTCGCGGCCTCTTCAACGGCGAAGAAGGGGACAAAAACGCTGGCCTGTGGGCCATAGTCGTGGTCGGGGGCATACCAGACCACTTCACCGGATTTCAGCGCGCGGATCATTCCCTTCAGATCTTTACGGTCGATCATGCTTTTGTTAGAGCGCATGCGGCCGTTGGTCTGGATTAAATCGATGACCGGGTTATCGTTAGGGCGATAAACGCCAATGCCGGGCGCCTGCATGCCGAACATACGCGCCCCGATTTCCAGCGTCAGAAAATGGACGCCGATCAGCAGAACGCCCGTCTGGTTGGCCTGAAGCGTATGCACCGGATCCATGCCGGTTCCCGTCACCTCACTCCAGCGAGCCATGCGTTTGTCCGGCCAGAACCACGCCATGCCGGTTTCCATAAGCCCCATCCCGACGGATTCAAAATTCTTCGCGACCATGTCGTGACGCTCTGATTCGCTCATCTGCGGAAAACACAGCTCAAGGTTGCGGTACGCGATTCTAGCGCGACGCTTCATAAACAGCTGTGCGAAACGGCCCAGAAATTTACCCAACCGAAAAATAACAGGGTAGGGAAGCTGTACCAGAAGCCATAAAAAGCCGATGCCAAGCCAGGTCAACCAATAACGGGGATGCAAAAGGGCGGCAGTAAATGTTGGTAACTGGGTCATGTCTTTCCTGTGTTCAAACGTCCTGTTTTGCTAGTGTCTCATTTTTTGAGGCGTAGCCAAAATATCTGCTTTCGAAGCGTGCACGAATACAGCAATTGTTAAGCCTGATTAATCAGGGTGTGTGAAATGTAGCGTAAATTGTGTGGATGTAAATTGGTTTTGTTTGCTATATGATGCCGACCGAATTTTCATTCTCTCTAACGATTCCAGGACTGTACACCATGCCAGTGTTACACAACCGCGTGTCGAATGAGATGTTAAAAGCGCGTATGTTGGCTGAAACCGAACCGCGCACCACCATCTCATTCTATAAATACTTCACGATCGACGATCCGCAGGCGACCCGTGATGCGCTTTATCAGGCGTTCACAGCGCTGAACGTTTTCGGCCGCGTCTACCTTGCCCGTGAAGGCATTAACGCGCAGATTAGCGTACCGGAAAGCAAAGTCAGCGCCTTCCGTGACGTACTTTATCAGTTTGACCCGGCCCTTAACGGCTTACGCCTGAACATTGCCCTGGATGATGACGGGAAATCCTTCTGGGTGCTGCGCATGAAGGTGCGTGAACGCATCGTGGCGGACGGTATCGACGATCCTGAGTTTAACCCGGCGGACGTCGGTGAATACCTGAAGGCGGCGGAAGTGAATGCGATGCTGGACGATCCGGATGCCGTGTTTATTGATATGCGTAACCACTATGAGTATGAGGTGGGGCATTTCGAGAACGCGATGGAAATCCCGGCCGATACCTTCCGCGAGCAGCTGCCGAAAGCGGTTGAGATGATGCAGGAGCATAAAGATAAAAAGATCGTTATGTACTGCACCGGCGGTATCCGCTGTGAGAAAGCCAGCGCGTGGATGAAGCACAACGGCTTTAATAAGGTCTGGCACATTGAAGGCGGCATTATCGAGTACGCACGTCGCGCCCGTGAGCAGGGGCTGCCGGTACGCTTTATCGGGAAAAACTTTGTCTTTGACGAGCGTATGGGCGAACGTATTTCGGACGACGTCATTGCCCAGTGCCACCAGTGCGGCGCGCCGTGCGATACCCACACCAACTGCAAAAATGACGGTTGCCATCTGCTGTTCATTCAGTGCCCGGCCTGTGCCGAGAAGTTTAACGGCTGCTGTAGCGAGCTGTGCAGCGAAGAGAGCATCCTGCCGGAAGAAGAGCAGCGTCGCCGTCGCGCAGGACGTGAAAACGGCAACAAGATTTTCAATAAATCACGCGGTCGTCTGAATACCAAACTGGGTATCCCTGACCCGGAATGATAATAACGCCCGGCACGGTGAAAGCCTGCCGGGCGACGTTATTACGATTTCTGCTGTACACCTTCAACGGAAATAATCAGCTCCACGTCCTGAGACGCCGGGCCTAAATCTGTTGTGATATTAAAATCTTTCAGGTGAATTTTCCCTGCCGCTTCAAAACCTGCGCGTTTACCTCCCCACGGGTCATCACCCTGACCCAGTAATTTCGCATCAAGCGTGACCGGTTTGGTTACGCCGTTAAGCGTCAGGTTGCCGGTAATATTCAGCTTATCGCCGTCTTTCTTCACCTCAGTAGAAGTGAAGGTCGCCTGCGGGAATTTCGCGACGTTGAGGAACTCCCCACTGCGCAGGTGTTTATCGCGCTCTGCGTGGTTTGTGTCGACGCTGTTCGTATTAATCGTCACATTGACTTTATCGGCCGCGGGATTTTTTTCGTCAAAGGTGAACGTGCCGTCAAAATCCTTAAAGGTACCGTACAGCCAGCTATATCCCAGGTGCTGAATACGGAAATTGACGAAAGCGTGCTGGCCCTCTTTATCAATTTTATAATCCGCCGCCACGGCGGAACCGGCGGTGAATAACAGAGAACCCAGTACGATACCCAGCAGGTGTTTTTTCATTTTATGCTCCAGAGTCAACTGACGAGCGGCCAAGCATGCGCTTTAGCGTATCGTCTTTATCAATAAAATGGTGTTTGAGGGCGGCAAGCCCGTGAAGTACGGACAGGATCACCACGCTCCAGGCAAGCCAGAGGTGAATGACCCCCGCCGTGTCGGCCTGCGCCCCGGCATCGCTCAGTGTTGCCGGAACGTCGAACAGGCCAAAGACGTTAATCGGCTTACCGTCAGCCGTCGAAATGAGATAGCCGCTAATCAGGATGCCAAACAGCAGTGCATAGAGGGCAATATGCGCGGCGACGGCACTGAGGCGGGTAAATTTACTTTGGGTCTTTGGCGCAGCGGGCGGCGGGGAAATATGTCGCCAGATCACGCGGAAAATCAGCCCCAGCATCAGCAGGACACCAATGCTTTTATGCAACTCCGGCGCCTGGTGATACCAGCCATCGTAATAGCTGAGCGTGACCATCCAGAGCCCAAGTCCAAACATACCGTAGACGGCAAGAGCAAATATCCAGTGCAAACCTATGGATATTATTCCGTAGCGCCGGGAGGAGTTACGCAATTGCATCAGAATGTCCATTTTCAAATTAACCGGAAAGTAAAAATGAACGGGAAGGCGGGATATTGCAACTGAAATAATTGTCTATTGATTTTTATTTTATTTATTTCAGCAATTTTGAAAAGGATCGCTAGCGCTAATTCAATCTCTTCGTGCAAGCGAAATGGTGAGTTTCAATAAAGATAAATTAACGTCAATTATTGTCAGTAAGGCTTTTCAGTAAAATACAATGTAAACAAAATCAATAATGGCCAACAGCGCCCACAATAAGAGATAGAGCATAAAATGCTCGCGAATATTATTCATCAGAAAGCTAACGATCCTGCGCATAACGCCCCGTAATGCAGTGTGAATGAAACGGGCCCCGGGATGTCCGGCGCCCGTGGCGAATTATCTGTTAAAACGCGAGAGGGAGAAGGGCGTCAGATCAAACTGCGGTGCAATACCCTGGGCAAACTGCGCGGCGATTTCACCCAGCACGGAAGCAAACTTAAAGCCGTGGCCGCTCAGTCCGGTGATGAGCAGCGTGTTGTCATGCCCCGGCAGCGTATCAATGATAAAGTCTTCATCCGGCGTGTTGTCGTAGGTACAGGCCGCGCCATACAGCAAGCCGCCGACGCCCGGAAGAATAGTGCGCAGGAACGAGAAGGCTTCCGAACCATCCTGAGGAAAGGCGCCGAAAGGCTTACGCTCTTCAGGGGAGGTGATAGCCTGGCCCCCGTTGTGTTTACCGATTTTCAGCGCGTCTTTTTCTGACGGGAAGCCGTAAAACTGGTCGCCGTTGGGTAATTCGCCGGTGAAGGCCGGGAATTTATTCTGGACGCTGTAACGACCATCCGACTGGAACCAGGAGAAGACCTTGCGCACCGGCTGGATCGGCAGATCGGGCAGCAGGCGGGTAACCCAGGTTCCCGCGCTGACCAGCAGGCGATCCGCGGAATATTCACCGTCAAGGGTCGTTACCGTGACGCCATTATCGTCATGGGTGATGGCGTCCACCGGACAGTTGAACAGCTGCGCGCAGCCTGCCTTCTCTGCCAGCTCGATCCAGGTCTTGATCGCCGTTTCACAATGCAGCACACCAGAGTGGGCTTCAAAGAGGCCAATATAATCGTCCGGGACGCTAATTTCGGGCCAGCGCGTGCTAATGCCCGTCGCGTCCAGTTTCTCAACGTCCAGATTAAACGCTTTCGCGCTGCGTTCGACGCCGGCGAGAAATGCAGAATGGGCCGGGCCCAGGTTGATAACGCCGGTACGTTCGAAAATGCGGTCTTCAGTCTGTTTCGCCAGTTCGTCCCACAGCGTCTGGGCGCGAAGCACCAGCGGAACATAGCGCTCGCCTTCGCCATACGCATGGCGGATGAGGCGGGTATCGCCATGATGGCTGCCCTCCGCATGAGGCGGAAGATGGCTATCGATCATCAGGACCTTCAGGCCCGCCTGCGTCGCGTAATAACCGGCGGCAGAACCCACGGATCCGCTGCCAATAATGATTAAGTCGTATCTCATATGCATCTCGTAAACTGATGTTTTGTTAGCAGAGTAATTAACAACGCGGGGTTAGACAAGGGAGAAATAAATAAGGCACCGCGAGGGTGCCTGTTGAGTGAAAAGTGGGCATAAGCTTAGTGCCGTTTATACTCATTTTCCTGATAGTCGCCAGATTCTATTTTTGCAATACCTGCCTCTAAAATAGAAATAAACTGACGGGCGACGTCTGTTGTTAGCCACAGCGTCTGTCCAACTTCCGCTTCTTCACGGTTGAGTTGATTTGGGGTCTGGTAGTGCAAACGCAGCATCAGCGCATCGTAGCTATCTACGGTACTGATATCCCAGCCAACGAGTGGATGGGTCTGGATGACTTCACTATTCTTTTCCATTATAACCCCCTTAATGCGTGTTAGAAGACAACGGCTTTGAGGTTCAATGCATGTTTTTCTGAAAGCAACTTCAGTATACCAAGTAATAAGGGTTCCGAAGGGAAAAATAAACAGGTGGCAACACATTTTTCTGCTTTTTAGGATTGTTCGAACAATAAAACACCATCTCGTTCACGATTTTTAAAGAAGATGCCGAATTAATTTGAACTTACGGGATTTTAGGCAAAAAAAAGCCGGGGCGACCCGGCAAAAAACACAATGAGGGAGCAGTGTTAATCCGTGATGAACCAGTCGTCAGCGCTTTCCCACGTTTCCTGCAGGATTTCGCTGATGCGATCTTTATCTTCTTTTGCGGCACCAATAACGGAAAGGTTGTTTGCCGCGGCGTAACGCACCGTGACGGCACCGGCGTTGTCAGGAAAGGTATTGTTAATACGACGGGATAATTCGCCTGCCAGTGCATCAAGCGCGCCGGCAGGCAGAACGGTAGTTTTGGCTATGGTGACTTCAATACGCATAAATGCCCCCTGTGTAATATACTGTTTATTTATACAGGTATATTATCAGTTTGACAACAAGGGGCATTGATTTTTTAACGTTTTACCGTCCAGCTTACGGTTTCACCCGCCAGGAATGGGATCAGCGTGTCATCCGTCAGGGCAATGGACTCCTCAACGTGGCTCGCTTTACGCTCCAGTTCGATGAAGGTGTCATTGACTGGCAGGCCGTAGAAGCGTGGGCCGTTAAGAGAGCAGAATGCTTCGAAATGTTCCAGCGCGTTCATCTCTTCAAATACAGTTGCGTAACTGGCAAGCGCCGTTGGGGCGTTGAAGCAGCCTGCACAGCCGCAGCTTGCCTCTTTACGATGGCGGGCGTGAGGCGCGGAATCGGTACCGAGGAACGCTCGGGAGAACCCGCTGGCGACCAGCTCACGCAGCGCCTGCTGGTGGATGTTGCGCTTGAGGATAGGCAGACAGTAGAGGTGAGGGCGCACCCCGCCCACCAGCATGTGGTTACGGTTAAACATCAGGTGTTGTGGCGTAATGGTGGCGGCGATGAGATCGTTGCCGTCACGCACGTACTCTGCCGCGTCTTTGGTGGTGATATGCTCAAAGACTACCTTCAGCGCGGGCAGGCGCTGGCGCAGAGGCTCCATCACGGTCTCGATAAAACGGGCTTCACGGTCGAAGATGTCAATGTCAGCATGCGTCACTTCACCGTGAACCAGCAGCGGCATACCCAGTTTCTGCATGCGTTCCAGAACCGGCATAATGGCATCAATGCTGGTGACGCCGTGGCTGGAGTTGGTGGTGGCATTCGCCGGGTAGAGTTTCGCTGCCGTAAACACGCCTTCGTTAAAGCCGCGCTCCACTTCGTTCGGATCCAGTGAATCGGTCAGGTAGCAGGTCATCAACGGGGTAAAATCGTGTCCCGCAGGGACGGCGTCGAGGATGCGCTGGCGATAGGCTATCGCGGCATCGACGGTGGTGACTGGTGGCACCAGGTTAGGCATGACAATCGCGCGGCCATAAATTTCGCTGGTATAAGGCACGACGGTTTTCAGCATATCACCATCACGCAGATGAATATGCCAGTCGTCAGGGCGGCGGATTTTAAGAACCTGGGGTTGTGCAGTCATGGAAGCTCCGGCTTGTCAGGAATCAGTCATTAGGATGGCTGTTTTTGCCGGACACAAATCATAAGCGGAAACGTTTTCGTTTGCACACTTTTCCGTAAAAAAAAGGGCGCCGCAGCGCCCTTCAGATTAATCGGTGAAAGGAATGATAATTTCACCCGGCTTAACCTCTATCCCTTTTGCGTATTTTTTCGCCAGGGCTTCACCCTTGCTTTTGTCTTCACTTAAGACGTACGCGGGCTGCTGGTTAAAGTAATTCCGCAGCGACTGATTCAGATAGGGCATCAGGGTTTGCAGAACCGGCGCCATTTTGTCCGGAGACACCTGCGCATCGACGACTTCCATCTCCTGGAGGAAAATTGCCCCTTTCTCTTTATTGAAAACAGGGAGTGCCTTCAGCTTGAGCTTGATGTTGGCTTTCTGGTTACCAAAGAGGGAGGACATATCGAGGTCCGCATCACCGGCCAGGGTGACTTTGTTTGGCTCTTCACGTCCGATCTGGCTGGTGAGATTTGTGAGCACGATATGCGCATCGGCAAGACCCGGTACGCCAATGTCTTTCGAGAAATTGTTATGTTTTTCCAGCGCCTGATTAATTTCCTGTTCACTGACGGTATATTGTGTGAGCTGGTTACAGCCAACCAGCAGACCGCTGACAACCAATGCCGCGGCTAAAACAATTTTCTTCATAGTGTTCCTCAACGAAAAATCGGCGCTTCTGTCCTGTTACGCCAGTATGTCAGCGTGAATGGGTAGAAACCAGCAGAAAAAACTGAGAAGTGGGGCGGGAGCGGTGCCCGCCCGAGGGAAAAGTTATGCGCCTGGCTCGAGCATGCCGCTCGCGCTGCGTTTCTGGCTGAACTGCCACCACAGGGCGAGTAGCGTCATAAAGCCCACCGCGCCAAGCATCATCCACGGGAGTTCAGGTTGATTTAACGCTTTGCCGGCATCAAACAACCAGCCGCCCCCGGCGTAACCTAATGCCCCGCCGAGTGCCAGCCCCAGGCGGCTGAACCCCATATAGCTGCCGCGCGCACGCGCATCCGCAAGCGAGGCGCTCAGCGTTTCGCGGGCAGGCTCGGCGATGATCGAGCCAATATAGAATGTGCAAATCAGCGTAAACAGCTGCTGGAGCGTGTTCACCAGGCCGATCGGCATCATGCTCAGCGTCATCAGGAACAGTCCGGCCATCAGACGATGTTCCAGACGAAAACGTCGCTCGCTCCAGCGGGCAATCGGATAGAGCAGCGTTAACGACAGGCAGGCTTCGATGGCGTACATCCATTTCACCGCCGCAGGGGTACCTGCAATGTCGTTAACCATGATCGGCAGCATCAGCATGACCTGCACGGCCAGCATGTAATATCCCGTCAGGGTCAACACATAGGTGACAAAGCGCTTGTCATGCAGGACGCGACCAAGCCCTTCCCGGACCGGCGCTTTCACCGTCGACAGTTTCCACGCCGGCAGGAACAGGCCATTAAACAGCGCGCACAGAATAAAGAGTACCGCGCCAGCCGCACAGACCAGACGGAAGTCATACTGCAGCAGCCAGCTTCCCAGCAGGGCGCCGACAACCGCCCCGGCACTGTCCTGCATCATGAGAATCGAGAAGAAGCGGCCGCGGTGCTGCGGGCGAATTAGCTTTACCACCAGCGCGGTGCGGGGCGGATCGAACAGCGTGCCCCCGATACCGGAGAGGAAACAGGAGAACCAGAGCAGCCACGGCTCCTGAGCGACCGCCATCGTGGCAAAGCCTGCCGCGCGAAGCAGCATACCGGTTACGATCATCGGTTTAGCACCAAAGCGGTCGGCGATGGCCCCGCCAAAGACGCCCAGGCCCTGCTGGACAAACTGGCGTAGCCCCAGGGCAATGCCGACCATTAATGCCGCCCAGCCCATCTGATCGACAAAGCGGATCGAAATAAGCGGAAAAACGACAAAAAAGCCGAGCACGACCAGCATGTTATCGACGAGCAGGAAATATTTACCCAGGCTCCTGGCCTGTGATACGCGGGACATTTTCCCTCCAGGGAAAATAAGATGGTGAGCACGCTAACATTCTGCGGTGTCGCCGCGTTTTTTCCCACCCCTGAACGCGACAATATTTTTTTATCAAAAGGGTGCTTTGATAGAGAGTTCTCATCGAAAAGTGTGAAAAGAGGTGAAAATGGTATGTCACTGTTTTCACAGACGGCGCAGGCGCAGGTATAGTAAAGCTAATGGGTAAGCTGAAGTGACGGGAAGGAGTGGTATCGATGTTTGGCTATCGCAGTAATGTGCCAAAAGTGCGTCTGACAACGGACAGGCTGGTCGTTCGTCTGGTGCATGAGCGTGATGCCTGGCGTCTGGCGGATTATTACGCCGAGAATCGCCAGTTTTTAAAGCCCTGGGAACCCGTTCGTGATGAGAGCCATTGTTACCCTTCCGGCTGGCAGGCGCGCCTCAGCATGATTACGGAATTTCACAAGCAGGGCAGCGCGTTTTACTTCGCGCTGCTGGATCCTGAAGAGAAAGAGATTATCGGGATCGCCAATTTTTCAAACGTGGTGCGGGGATCGTTTCACGCCTGCTACCTTGGCTACTCCATCGGTCAGAAATGGCAGGGGCAGGGGCTGATGTACGAGGCGCTGACGGTAGCGATCCGCTATATGCAACGCACACAGCACATCCATCGCATTATGGCGAACTATATGCCGCATAACCAGCGCAGCGGAAATCTGCTGGCGCGTTTAGGGTTCGAGAAAGAGGGTTACGCCAAAGACTATCTGCTGATAGACGGAGAGTGGCGCGACCACGTTCTGACGGCATTAACCACCCGGGACTGGACTGCAGGTCGTTAAGGAGAAAAGATGAAGTATCAGCTAAACGGTACAGAAGCGCGCGTGATTGGGTGCTTACTCGAAAAACAGGTCACCACGCCGGAGCAGTATCCGCTCTCCGTCAACGCCGTGACCATGGCCTGCAACCAGAAAACCAACCGCGAGCCGGTGATGAACCTCAGCGAACATGACGTTCAGGACGTCCTGGACGCCCTGGTAAAACGCCACTATCTGCGCACCGTCAGCGGATTCGGCAACCGCGTGACCAAATATGAACAGCGCTTTTGTAACTCCGAATTTGGCGACCTGAAGCTGAGCAGTGCGGAAGTGGCGGTCATCACCACGCTGTTGCTGCGTGGGGCACAGACGCCGGGGGAACTGCGCATCCGCGCTTCCCGCATGCATGAGTTCAGCGATATGCAGGAGGTCGAGCAAACTCTGGAAGGGCTGGCCGCGCGTGAAGACGGCCCGTACGTGGTGCGTCTCGCGCGCGAGCCGGGCAAGCGTGAAAGCCGCTATATGCATCTGTTCAGCGGTGACGTTGATACTTCAGTGAAATCCAGCGCAACCGATATGAATGCTGGAGATGACGATTTGGTTGCCCGCGTAGAGGCGCTGGAAGACGAGGTCGCCGGGCTGAAACAGCGTCTGGATGCCTTGCTGGCACATTTGGGAGACTGACGGTGAAAAAATTACGCGTAGGCGTGGTGGGGCTGGGCGGTATTGCACAAAAAGCCTGGCTGCCTGTTTTAGGTGCGGCGACGGACTGGACCCTGCAAGGGGCATGGTCACCCACCCGAGAAAAGGCAGAACGTATCTGCGAAACCTGGCGCATGCCGTATGCTGCCTCATTGCAGGATCTGGCCCGCGAGTGCGATGCGGTCTTTGTCCATACCTCAACGGCAACCCATTATCAGGTGGTGAGCGAACTGCTCAATTTGGGGGTTCACGTCTGCGTGGACAAACCGCTGGCTGAAAATGTTCAGGATGCCGAGCGGCTGATTGAACTGGCCGCGCGTAAAAAACTGACGCTGATGGTGGGCTTCAACCGCCGTTTCGCACCGCTTTATCAGCAGCTTAAGGCGCAGTCGGGCACGCTTTCCTCGCTGCGGATGGATAAACACCGCACAGACAGCATCGGGCCGAACGATCTGCGCTTCACGCTGCTGGATGACTATCTGCACGTTGTGGATACGGCGCTGTGGCTCGCCAGCGGCAATGCGCAGTTGCAAAGTGGCACGCTACTGACGAACGAGCAGGGTGAAATGGTCTACGCCGAACATCATTTCTCGATTGATCATCTGCAGGTAACCACCAGTATGCATCGTCGTGCGGGCAGCCAGCGAGAATGCGTCCAGGCCGTCACCGACGGCGCGTTGTACGACATTACCGACATGCGTGAATGGCGTGAGGAGAAGGGCAGCGGCGTGGTGACGCTACCTGCCCCTGGCTGGCAGAGCACGCTTGAACAGCGCGGTTTTGCCGGTTGTGCCCGTCACTTTATCTCCTGCGTGCAAAATCAGACGGTTCCTGAAACGTCCGGCGAGCAGGCCATCATGGCGCAGCGCGTTGTGGAAAGGCTCTGGCGCGAGGCCATGAGTGAATAACTCGCTGTAACATCTGCGGATAGTAATTCGTTGAAATCCGGGTAGACTAAGCGCCGCTTGTAGGCTTTGCCGGGTGGCGCTTACGCTTGCCCGTCCTGGAAATCCGTATGGTTCTGGAAATTCACGTTAATGAACTTATTAAAATCGCTGGCGGCCGTCAGCTCGATGACCATGTTTTCCCGCGTGCTGGGTTTTGCGCGCGACGCCATTGTGGCAAGGGTATTTGGTGCAGGGATGGCCACGGACGCCTTTTTCGTCGCGTTCAAATTACCGAACCTGCTGCGTCGTATTTTTGCGGAAGGGGCGTTTTCTCAGGCATTCGTCCCCATCCTGGCGGAATATAAAAGCAAGCAGGGCGAGGACGCAACGCGCGTCTTTGTGTCTTATGTCTCCGGCCTGCTGACGCTGGCGCTGGCGGTGGTGACCGTCCTCGGGATGCTGGCTGCGCCCTGGGTGATTATGGTGACCGCGCCCGGCTTTGCCGATACGGCCGACAAGTTTGCCCTGACCTCGCAGCTTTTGCGCATCACCTTCCCTTATATTCTGCTGATCTCGCTGGCCTCGCTGGTGGGGGCGATCCTCAACACCTGGAACCGCTTCTCAGTTCCCGCGTTTGCGCCGACGTTCCTTAACGTCAGCATGATCGGCTTTGCCCTGTTCGCCGCGCCGCACTTCAACCCGCCGGTACTGGCGCTGGCCTGGGCGGTCACCGTGGGCGGCGTGCTGCAGCTGGCGTATCAGCTGCCGCATCTCAAAAAAATCGGCATGCTGGTGCTGCCGCGCATCAACCTCAAAGATGCCGGGGCGATGCGCGTCATCAAACAGATGGGACCCGCCATTCTCGGCGTCTCCGTCAGCCAGATCTCGCTGATTATCAACACCATCTTTGCCTCGTTCCTGGTGTCCGGCTCGGTTTCCTGGATGTACTATGCCGACCGCCTGATGGAGTTCCCATCCGGGGTGCTGGGCGTGGCGCTGGGGACCATCCTGCTGCCGTCGCTGTCGAAAAGCTTTGCCAGCGGTAATCATGATGAGTATTGCCGCCTGATGGACTGGGGCCTGCGTCTCTGCTTCCTGCTGGCCCTGCCAAGCGCGGTGGCGCTGGGTATTCTGGCCAAACCGCTGACGGTGTCGCTCTTCCAGTATGGGAAATTCACCGCCTTCGATGCCGCCATGACCCAGCGCGCGCTGATTGCCTACTCGGTGGGACTGATGGGGCTGATCGTGGTGAAAGTGCTGGCGCCGGGCTTTTATTCGCGTCAGGACATCAAAACGCCGGTAAAAATTGCCATCGTGACGCTGATTATGACGCAGCTGATGAACCTGGCGTTTATTGGTCCGCTGAAGCATGCAGGCCTGTCATTATCGATTGGTCTGGCGGCCTGTCTGAATGCCGGGCTGCTGTACTGGCAGCTGCGCAAGCAGGATATTTTCACGCCGCAGCCGGGCTGGGGGAGTTTCCTGGCGCGTCTGATCGTTGCGGTACTGGTGATGTCTGCTGCGCTGCTTGGCATGATGTACGTGATGCCGGAATGGTCCCTGGGTACCATGCCTTATCGTCTGATGCGGCTGATGGCCGTAGTGGGCGTCGGGGTGGTGGCGTACTTTGCCACGCTCGCGGTGCTGGGTTTCAAAGTCAAAGAGTTTGCCCGCCGGACGGCATAAACGCCAAAAGGGGAGTTCACCTTAGGGTGCTCCCCACTGCATAATTTGTCGCTTAAGCGTCAAATTGAAATCTTTTTCACACCCGCAATACGTGCAGTCGCTGTCTGACCATCCGCACCGTACAGTCCGGTTTCCTTATGCGGTTTCAACACCTCAAGCGCCTGCTGATTACGCTCAATCTGACCTTCCAGTAGCCAGCCGTTATGCTGGTTAAGATCGCGCAGGTGCTGGGTTTTTTCGGTAATGGTCTGCCAGCGCTCAATAATATCGTCATTGGCGCTGCGCTTAGGATCCTGCTCAGCGCGTCGCTGCTGCTCCAGATAATCCAGCGTTGCCAGAAGCGAACTTTTGTCTTCAGTAATACGCTGCAGCGCGCTGCCGTTGATGTGACCGGAAGAGAGATGCTGCTGTTCAGCGTCCATTACCGTTTTCAGGTCGTTCAGGACAACCGTCATTTGATCCAGTATTTCTGACAGTCGACTCATACGGTTAGTTACTCTGTAAGAAACTCTGTGCTTCCTGAATCAGGGCGTCAGCGATTTTGCTGGTGTCCATTTTCAGCTCACCGTTACGAATAGCTGTTTTCAGCGCTTCAACACGTTCCATATTGATATCGTTGCTGCCCGGCTGCATCAGTTTTGCCTGCGCGTCGCTCAGGGTCACGCTGGTGCTGTTGGACGTTGACGGTTTTTCCAGACGCGTTTTCTGCGCCGTAGCGTCATTCGTTTCGCGAGGTTGTACAGCGCTTACCGGCTTCAGGGCTGATGTACGATCAATGCTCATAGTGTTGTCCTCATCGAGGGTTCGCGGCGTTTGCGCCTGACATCATCATTAGTGGAATATTTATCGGCACGCGCCGCGAAATCTTTAAAAAGATTATAGGTTAATCAGAATATTCCCATCAGCATCGACGGTTCCGCTCACCACCTGGCCTGAGGACATTCTGACGCGGGCGTTTTGCGCCACCGCGGCATTGTTCAACGCTTTCCCTTCACTGTTGATGCTAAAGCCATCTCCGTTGGCGACCACCATCACCTGCTGGCCTGCTTTTACCCGCCATGCCTGACGCAGCATGGAGATCTGTATCGGCTGGCCTGGCGCGACGTCGCGCAGGCTGACGGCGTCCTGTGCCTGGTTAATATCCAGCATGGTGCGTGGCGGCAGCTGATCCAGACGGCCGCGCTTCAGCGTCACGCTGTTTGTCTGCAGCACGCTGCCGCGCGCAATGGGCACGGCAGCGACAACATAATTGCCCGTCGCCTGAACGGCAACCTGTAAATAGCGTTTTTCGTTGGCGCAGCGTGCCAGCACGTTCACATTCCCCCAAAGCTTTGTGAACCCCACCACGCTGAAGGACGGCTGATCACACGTCGGGTACAGATTCGGTGGCGTGCGCACGGTAACGGTCACGTCATCGCTAAAGCCTGCCAGTTTTTCAGCAAAAAAAGCCGTTAGCCGATCCTGTAACCCTTCAGCCTGCGCCAGAGGGCTTAACAGCAAGAGAGCCGCCACCAGACCACGTTTTAACGTTTGCATCGCAAGTTCCACCGTTTCCAGAGTTGAACGAATTCTACCTGCAGTGGTTTTGCATCAACGGAATAAATAGCGACGCATTTTGCGCTTATTCCGTCGATAGGGGAGACCGGGTGAGATTTAAGCTGTGAACTGAAATTTTGCCATCAGCGGAGGAGACATGCTCGATAAACTCGACGCCGCGTTACGTTTTCAGCAGGAAGCGCTCAACTTACGCGCCCAGCGGCAGGAGATTTTAGCCGCCAATATCGCTAACGCCGATACCCCGGGGTATCAGGCGCGCGATATTGATTTTTCCAGTGAACTCAAAAAGGTGATGGAGCGTGGACGTGCCGAAGGAACGGGTGTTGCACTTGCCATGACATCCTCTCGCCATATTCCTGCTCAGGCGATGACCGCGCCAGCGACTGATTTACTTTATCGCATTCCCGATCAGCCCTCACTCGACGGTAACACCGTGGATATGGACCGGGAGCGTACCCAGTTTGCCGACAACAGCCTGAAATACCAGACGGGCCTGACCGTACTCGGCGGACAAATCAAAGGCATGATGAACGTCCTGCAGGGGGGGAATTGATAGATGGCCTTGCTGAATATTTTTGATATCGCCGGTTCGGCGTTAACCGCACAGTCCAAACGCCTGAACGTGGCCGCCAGTAACCTGGCGAACGCCGACAGCGTCACCGGACCCGACGGCCAGCCCTATCGTGCCAAACAGGTTGTCTTTCAGGTCGATGCTGCGCCAGGCGCGGCGACGGGCGGCGTGAAGGTCTCTGATGTGGTAGAGAGCCAGGCGCCGGACAGGCTGGTGTATGAGCCGGGTAACCCGCTTGCGGATGCCAGCGGATACGTGAAGATGCCAAACGTGGATGTGGTGGGTGAGATGGTGAACTCCATGTCGGCTTCCCGTAGCTACCAGGCCAACGTCGAAGTGCTTAATACCGTGAAGAGCATGATGCTCAAAACACTCACTCTCGGCCAGTAAAGGAGACATGCATGTCCATCGCCGTAAATGTGAATGATCCTACGAACTCGGGTGTTAACAACACAAAGAGTACGACAGGTTCTAACTCCCTGACGGGGAGTAACGCCGCCGACCTTCAGGGCAGCTTTCTGACGCTGCTGGTGGCGCAGCTTAAGAACCAGGATCCCACCAACCCAATGCAGAACAACGAACTGACCACGCAGCTTGCGCAGATCAGTACCGTGAGCGGCATTGAGAAACTGAACACCACCCTCGGTTCCGTCTCTGGGCAGATTAACAGCGCCCAGTCTCTGCAGGCGGCAAGCCTGATTGGCCACGGGGTGATGATCCCGGGAACCACGATTCTGGCAGGCACCAGCACCACCGACGGTAATACCACCACGACGACCACGCCGTTTGGCGTTGAGCTCCAGCAGCCGGCTGAGAAGGTGACGGCAACGATCACGGATGCCAATAACGTGGTGGTTCGCACCATTGATATCGGCGAGCTGAAGGCGGGCGTTCACACCTTTACCTGGGATGGCAGCCTGACCGACGGCACCAAAGCACCAAACGGATCCTACAAAGTGGCAATCAGCGCCAGCAACGGGACGACCCAGCTGGTAGCGCAGCCGCTGCAGTTCGCGCTGGTCCAGGGCGTGATTAAAGGAAGCGACGGCAACAAACTGGATTTGGGAACCTCTGGTTCCACCACACTCGACGAAGTTCGGCAGATTATCTAAGCCTTAACACTTATCAGGAGTAAGTCATGGCCTTTTCTCAAGCGGTCAGCGGCCTGAATGCTGCGGCCACCAACCTGGACGTCATTGGCAACAACATCGCCAACTCCGCGACCTATGGTTTTAAATCCGGTTCTGCTTCCTTTGCAGACATGTTTGCCGGTTCCAAAGTCGGCCTGGGCGTGAAAGTTGCGGGCATCACTCAGGACTTTAGCGACGGCACCACCACCAACACCGGTCGTGGTCTGGACGTTGCCATCAGCCAGAACGGTTTCTTCCGTATGGTCGATTCCAACGGCTCTGTGTTCTACAGCCGTAACGGCCAGTTCAAGCTGGATGAAAACCGTACGCTGGTTAACATGCAGGGCATGCAGCTGACGGGCTACCCGGTAGCGGGAACGCCGCCTACCGTTCAGACCGGTGCGAACCCTCAGGCAATTACCATCCCGAATACCCTGATGGCGGCGAAATCGACCACCACCGCGACGCAGCAGATCAACCTGAACTCAACCGATCCTGTTCAAACCGCTCCCTTCGATGCGACTAACCCGGATACCTACAACAAAAAAGGGACCGTGACCGTATTCGACAGCCAGGGTAACGCCCATAACATGTACGTCTACTACGTTAAGACGGCTGACAATAAATGGGACCTTTACACTCAGGACGGCAGCGTAGCGGGTTCTGCTGCGACGAAAGCGGCGCAGATGAACTTTGATGCGAACGGTAACCTGGCGGGTGTGTATAACTACGACGCGGCGGGTGTGCTGAGCGCAGCGCCAAACGCCACGCCGGCCATTAACATCACCACGGGCTCCGTCAGCGGTGCGACGGCGGCGACTTTCTCCCTGAGCTTCCAGAACTCCATGCAGCAGAACACCGGCGCGAACAGCGTGGTGGCTACCAATCAGAACGGCTACAAGCCAGGCGATCTAGTGAGCTACCAGATCAACGACGATGGCACCGTGGTGGGAAGCTACTCTAACGAACAGTCTCAGGTTCTGGGTCAGATCGTGCTGGCAAACTTCGCCAACAACGAAGGTCTGAAATCAGAAGGCGATAACGTCTGGTCTGCCACCCAGTCCTCTGGCGTGGCGCTGCTGGGTACCGCAGGCACCGGTAACTTTGGCAAGCTGACCAACGGCGCGCTGGAAGCTTCCAACGTGGATATGAGTAAAGAACTGGTGAACATGATCGTCGCGCAGCGTAACTATCAGTCGAACGCGCAGACCATCAAAACCCAGGACCAGATCCTCAACACGCTGGTTAACCTGCGTTAAGCGGCTAACAGGAAAGCGCAATGGATCACGCAATATATACCGCGATGGGCGCGGCAAGTCAGACGCTCAATCAGCAGGCCGTTACCGCCAGCAACCTGGCAAACGCCTCAACGCCGGGTTTTCGCGCGCAGCTTAATGCGCTGCGCGCGGTGCCGGTAGAAGGGCTTTCCCTGCCGACCCGAACGCTGGTGACCGCATCGACCCCAGGCGCCGATATGACGCCAGGGCAGATGGATTACACCTCACGCCCGCTGGACGTGGCTCTGCAGCAGGACGGCTGGCTGGCGGTGCAAACGGCGGACGGCAGTGAAGGCTATACCCGTAACGGGAACATCCAGGTGAGCGCGACGGGCCAGCTGACGATTCAGGGGCATCCGGTGATGGGGGAAGCGGGTCCGCTGACCGTACCGGAAGGCTCTGAGCTGACTATCGCTGCGGACGGCACCATTTCGGCGCTCAACCCGGGCGACCCGGCCAATACCGTTGCGCCCGTCGGTCGTCTGAAGCTGGTCAAAGCGGAAGGCAAAGAGGTGCAGCGTGGCGACGATGGCATGTTCCGTCTGACCCAGGCGGCGCAGGCGACGCGGGGTGCCACCTTACAGGCCGACCCGAGCATCCGCGTGATGTCCGGCGTCCTGGAAGGCAGTAACGTCAAGCCGGTCGAAGCCATGACCGACATGATCGCCAGCGCCCGCCGCTTTGAAATGCAGATGAAGATCATCAGCAGCGTGGATGAAAACGCGGGCAAGGCTAACCAACTTCTGGCTATGAGTTAACAGGATTCCTTATGATCAGTTCTTTATGGATCGCGAAAACTGGCCTGGACGCCCAGCAAACCAATATGGACGTGATTGCCAACAACCTGGCAAACGTAAGCACCAATGGTTTCAAGCGTCAGCGCGCCGTTTTCGAAGATTTGCTTTATCAAACCATCCGCCAGCCGGGGGCGCAGTCTTCTGAACAGACGACGCTGCCATCGGGTCTGCAGATCGGTACCGGTGTTCGTCCGGTGGCCACCGAGCGTCTGCACAGTCAGGGCAACCTGTCTCAGACCAACAACAGCAAAGACGTGGCGATCAAAGGCCAGGGCTTCTTCCAGGTGCAGCTGCCTGACGGTACCTCTGCCTACACCCGCGACGGCTCGTTCCAGGTCGATCAGAACGGCCAGCTGGTGACGGCGGGCGGTTTCCAGGTCCAGCCTGCGATTACCATCCCGGCGAACGCACTGAGCATCACCATCGGACGTGACGGTGTGGTCAGCGTAACCCAGCAGGGGCAGGCCGCGCCGGTTCAGGTTGGGCAGCTCAACCTGACCACCTTCATGAACGATACCGGTCTGGAAAGCATTGGTGAGAACCTCTACACCGAGACGCAATCCTCCGGTACGCCAAATGAAAGTACGCCAGGCCTGAACGGCGCGGGTCTGCTGTATCAGGGCTATGTTGAAACCTCTAACGTGAACGTGGCGGAAGAGCTGGTGAATATGATCCAGGTCCAGCGCGCGTATGAAATTAACAGTAAAGCAGTGTCGACGACCGACCAGATGCTGCAGAAACTGACGCAACTCTAAGGTGTAGCCCGGTGCGGTAAACGCCGCGCCGGCTCCCTGTTTTCGAAGATGAAGGCAATGCAAAAAAACGCGGCGTTTCGTTATCCGATACTGACTGTTCTGGCCGTCACCCTCAGCGGGTGTGCCTGGATCCCGTCTAAACCTTTGGTCCAGGGTGCGACGACTGCCCAACCCGTTCCTGGCCCTGCGCCAGTGGTAAACGGCTCCATTTTCCAGACCGCGCAGCCGATTAATTACGGCTATCAGCCGCTGTTTGAAGATCGCCGCCCACGTAACGTCGGCGATACATTGACCATTGTGTTGCAGGAAAACGTCAGCGCGAGCAAGAGCTCGTCGGCGAACGCCAGCCGCGATGGCAAAACGAATTTTGGCTTCGACACTGTGCCACGCTATCTCGAAGGGCTGTTCGGCAACGCGCGTGCTGATGTGAACGCGTCCGGCGGCAATACCTTTAACGGTAAAGGCGGCGCGAATGCCAGCAACACCTTCAGCGGTACGCTGACGGTGACGGTTGACCAGGTACTGGTTAACGGCAACCTACACGTTGTGGGTGAAAAACAGATCGCCATCAACCAGGGCACTGAATTCATTCGCTTCTCGGGCGTGGTTAACCCTCGCACCATCAGCGGCACCAACACCGTTCCGTCCACTCAGGTGGCGGATGCGCGCATTGAGTACGTCGGGAACGGCTATATCAATGAAGCGCAAAATATGGGTTGGCTGCAGCGCTTCTTCCTTAATTTATCGCCGATGTAAGCGAGGTGACCCATGTTTAAATCGATCTTCGCCGTGGCGCTCGCGCTGGTGGCTACCTTTGCCCAGGCTGACCGTATTCGCGATCTCACCAGCGTCCAGGGCGTGCGTGAAAACTCGCTGATTGGCTACGGCCTGGTGGTGGGGCTGGACGGTACCGGTGACCAGACGACCCAGACCCCCTTTACCACCCAAAGCCTGAACAACATGCTTTCCCAGCTCGGCATTACCGTGCCAGCGGGAACTAATATGCAGCTGAAAAACGTGGCGGCAGTAATGGTCACCGCGTCCTACCCGGCGTTTGCGCGCCAGGGACAAACCATTGACGTGGTGGTCTCCTCAATGGGTAACGCCAAAAGCCTGCGCGGCGGTACGCTGCTGATGACCCCGCTGAAAGGCGTCGACAGCCAGGTTTATGCGCTGGCGCAGGGGAACATTCTGGTCGGCGGTGCGGGAGCATCCGCAGGCGGAAGCAGCGTACAGGTGAACCAGCTCAACGGCGGACGGATTACCAACGGGGCGATCATTGAGCGTGAACTGCCGACCCAGTTTGGCGCGGGAAACACCATCAACCTGCAGCTCAATAATGAAGACTTCACGATGGCGCAGCAGATTGCCGATACCATCAACCGCAGCCGCGGCTATGGTAATGCAACGGCACTCGATGCGCGCACCGTGCAGATCCGTACCTCCACCGGCAGCAGCAACCAGGTGCGCATGCTGGCCGATATCCAGAATATGGAAGTGAACGTTCCGGTTCAGGATGCGAAGGTGATCATCAACTCCCGTACCGGCTCGGTGGTCATGAACCGGGAAGTGTCGCTCGACAGCTGCGCCGTGGCGCAGGGGAACCTCTCCGTGACGGTAAACCGCTCCGCGAACGTGAGCCAGCCGAATACGCCATTTGGTGGCGGTCAGACGGTGGTGACGCCGCAAACGCAGATTGATATGCGCCAGAGCGGCGGGTCACTGCAAAGCGTGCGCTCCAGCGCCAACCTGAACAGCGTGGTGCGTGCCCTGAATGCCCTGGGGGCAACGCCGATGGATCTGATGTCCATCCTGCAATCGATGCAAAGCGCGGGCTGCCTGCGCGCCAAACTGGAAATCATCTAATGCTGACCGATAGCAAACTGTTGACCAGTGCAGCCTGGGATGCCCAGTCGCTCAACGAACTGAAAACCAAAGCAGGAAAAGACCCGGCGGCGAATATCCGCCCGGTCGCCCGCCAGGTGGAAGGGATGTTTGTACAGATGATGCTGAAAAGCATGCGCGAAACCCTGCCGAAAGACGGGATGTTCAGCAGTGATTCAACGCGTCTCTACACCAGCATGTATGACCAGCAGATTGCGCAGCAGATGACCGCCGGGAAAGGCCTCGGTCTGGCTGACATGATTGTCAAGCAGACCGAAGCCGCGCAGGGCATTCAGCCTCAGGATCAGCCGCAGCAGGTACCGATGAAATTCGACCTGGAAACGGTGACCAGCTATCAGAACCAGGCTCTGACGCAAATGGTGCGTAAAGCCATGCCGAAAGCCACGGGCAGCGGCGATGAGCCGCTCTCCGGTGACAGCAAAGACTTCCTGGCGCAGCTTTCTCTACCTGCGCGTCTTGCCAGCGAACAGAGCGGCGTGCCGCATCACCTGATTCTGGCGCAGGCCGCGCTGGAGTCGGGCTGGGGTCAGCGCCAGATCCGCAAGGAAAACGGCGAGCCGAGCTTCAACATCTTCGGCGTGAAGGCTACCTCCAGCTGGAAGGGGCCAACCACGGAGATCACGACCACGGAATACGAGAACGGTGCGGCGGTGAAGGTGAAAGCCAAATTCCGCGTCTACAGCTCGTATCTGGAAGCCTTGTCCGATTATGTTGGCCTGCTGAGCCGAAATCCGCGCTATACCGCTGTGACGCAGGCGGCGACGGCGGAGCAGGGCGCTCAGGCGCTGCAAAACGCGGGCTACGCGACCGACCCGAACTATGCGCGTAAGCTCACCAGCATGATCCAGCAGCTGAAATCAATGGGCGAGAAGGTCAGCAAAGCCTATAGCACAGATATTGAAAATCTGTTCTGAAAGTTCTCAAGTCCCGGTGGAGGTTGCCGATAACCTTCATCAGGACTCGTGTCTGAACGTATAAAAGGAACCCCCATGTCCAGTTTGATTAACAGCGCCATGAGTGGCCTCAGTGCTGCGCAGTCGGCACTCAATACCGTCAGTAATAATATTTCAAGCTATAACGTGGCAGGCTATACCCGCCAGACCACGGTGCTGGGCGCATCTAACAGCACGCTGACCGGCGGTGGCTGGGTGGGTAACGGGGTGTATGTCTCCGGTGTCCAGCGTGAGTATGACGCCTTCATCACCAACCAGCTGCGCGCCGCGCAGACGCAGAGCAGCGGCCTGACGACGCGCTACCAGCAGATGTCAAAAATCGACGACGTGCTCTCCGATACCACCAACTCGCTCTCCACCACGCTGCAGGACTTCTTCAAGAGTCTGCAAACGCTGGTGAGCAACGCGGAAGACCCGGCGGCACGTCAGACGGTGCTGGGTAAAGCGGGCGGTCTGGTCAATCAGTTTAAAACCAACGATCAGTATCTTCGCGACCAGGATACGCAGGTCAATACCGCGATTAGCACCAGCGTTTCTCAGATCAACAACTATGCCAAACAGATTGCCAATCTGAACGATCAGATTTCCCGTCTGACCGGCGTCGGCGCGGGCGCATCGCCTAACGATCTGCTTGATCAGCGCGATCAGCTCGTCAATGAGCTGAACAAAATCGTCGGCGTGGAAGTCTCTGTCCAGGATAGCGGCACGTTTAACATCTCTTTCGGCAATGGTTACAGCCTGGTACAGGGCAGCAAAGCCAACCAGCTGGCTGCCGTGAAGTCGAGTGCCGATCCGGCCCGTACTACCGTGGCCTATGTCGATGACGTGGCCGGGAACGTCGAGATCCCGGAAAAAATGATCACCACCGGTTCATTAGGCGGTTTACTGACTTTCCGTACGGAAGATCTGGATAAAGCCCGTAATACCCTGAACCAGATGGCGCTGGCCTTTGCCGATTCGATGAACACGCAGCATGAAGCCGGTTTTGACGCTAACGGTGATGCGGGCGGTAAGCTGTTCAACTTTGGTTCTCCGGCGGTACTGTCCAACAGCAAGAACGGCGGATCGGCGGTTGTTACGGCCTCTGTGACGGACAGCAAACAGGTCCAGGCGACAGACTATAAGCTGCAGTTCAACGGTACTGACTGGACGATCACCCGTACATCAGACAAAACCAGCTTTACGATGAGCCCGGATGCCAGCGGCAATCTGTCGTTTGATGGTCTTAACGTCAACGTGAGCGGCACGGCAAATACCAAAGACAGCTTTACCGTGAAGCCGGTTTCCGACGTCATCATGAACATGGATCTGGCGATCAGCGACGAGTCCAAGCTGGCGATGGCGTCAGTGCAGAACGGCGGCGAAAGTGATAACCGTAACGGCCAGAAACTGCTCGATCTGCAAAACGCGAAAGTCGTGGGGGGCAACAAAACCTTCAACGATGCGTATGCCTCTCTCGTCAGTACCGTGGGTAGCTCAACGGCGTCACTGAAGGTGAGCAGCCAGACGAAAGCCAACGTGGAGACGCAGTTAATCAAGCAGCAGCAGACCATCTCTGGGGTAAACCTCGACGAAGAGTATGGCAATTTGCAGCGTTATCAGCAGTATTACCTGGCGAACGCCCAGGTTCTCCAGACTGCCAGTACGCTCTTCGATGCAATTATCAACATTCGTTAAGGTTGAGGTGAACAATGCGTATTAGCACCCAGATGATGTATGAGCAGAACATGCGTGGGATCACCGATTCCCAGAGCAGATGGCTGAGCTACGGTGAACAGATGTCCACCGGCAAGCGCGTCAACCGTCCGTCGGACGATCCTATCGCCGCGTCGCAGGCCATCGTTCTGTCACAATCGCAGTCGCAAAACAGCCAGTTCGCGCTTGCGCGTACCTTCGCCACGCAAAAAGTCTCGCTGGAAGATAACGTGTTAACTCAGGTGAACACCGCGATCTCAAGCGTGCGCGAGAAGCTCGTTTACGCCTCGAACGGCACATTAAGCGATGACGACCGTCTTTCTCTGGCGACCGATATTCAGGGGATCCGCGATCAGCTTATGAACCTGGCCAACACAACGGATGGTAATGGTCGCTTTATCTTTGCGGGATACAAAACCGAGAGCGCACCGTTTGATGCTGCGACCGGGGATTATAACGGCGGCACTGAGGCCATCACGCAGCAGGTTGATACGGCGCGTAATATGGCCATTAGCCATACCGGGCAGCAAATTTTCGAAAGCATTACCAGTAATGCGGAACAGCTGCCGGGCGGTGGATATGGCGAGACGAACATGTTCAAAATCCTGGATTCTGCGATTGCGTCGCTGAAGACGCCGATTGAGAACGATCCGGCTGCCGCAACGGCGCAAAGCCAGGTGATTGCCAATGCGCAAATCGGCATTAAAAACGCCCAGAACAATATTCTGACGGTCGTTGCGGATGTGGGCACCAAGATGAACGAGCTGGAAAAACTCGATACGCTGGGCGATGACCGCGCGCTGGGTCAGACCAAGCAGATGAGCGACCTGGTTGATGTCGACTGGAACGAAGCGATTTCCTCTTACACCATGCAGCAGGCGGCCTTGCAGGCGTCTTATAAAGCGTTTAGCGATATGCAGGGCATGTCTCTGTTCCAGCTGAACAAATAACATCTTGACCTCTTGGAACATGTCTTGAAACTGGGCATGTTTTACTGCCCAATCCGTCTGGATTGGGCATTTTTTTTATGCGGCTTCCGCCGGTACGGAGGCGACACGCGCGCTTTCTATCAGACGGATGGCCAGCGCAATGACGCCACAGACGGTGGCCAGTGCGACTACGCCCGTCCAGCCAGCCAGCGAGTAGATATTGCTGCCTAACGCGGACCCCAGCGCCATCCCGATAAAGACCACCGTAAAGAGCAGGGCGTTGAGACGACCACGCGCCTGCGGTTCTAGGCTGTACACCAGGTTCTGGTGGGCGACCAGGCTGGACTGCAGGCCCAGGTCGAACCCGACGGCAGAGATGGCGATCAGCATCAGCTGTCCATGAACGCCCAATGCGGGCATCAGGAACATCAGGGCGAAAGAGACGGTCACAAGAACGGCACCAAGCTGCGTGACTTTTCCTGCCCCCAGTTTGTCCGCCAGCCCCCCCGCCAGCGGGGCGGCTAACGCACCCGCGGCACCGGCAATACCAAAACCACCTGCGACGGCACTACCCAGGTGATAGCGTTCCAGCAGCATGACCGCCAGCGTTGACCAGAAGGCGCTAAAGGCAATCGACAGGAAGCCCTGAGCCAGCGCCGCGCGGCGCAGTGCCGGATAACGACGCCACAGGTGCTCCATCGAGCGCATCAGCGCGGGGTAGCTTAGCGTGGAGTGAATAGCAAAACGGGGAAGTACAAACCACATCATCACCCCGATGAACGCGATGCTCGCCGCCGCCAGCTGGTACATGACGCGCCAGCCAAACGCCTCGCCCACCACGCCGCTTACGGTTCTGGATAATAAGATACCCATCAGCAGGCCGGTCATTACCGTGCCCACGGTTTTCCCCTGTTTACCTTCCGGTGCGAGAATGGCCGCGGCGGGGACGATATCCTGCGCCATGGTGGCGGCCATGCCGATGAGCAGGCTTGCCAGCAGAAGAGAATGGATCTGCCCGGTCAGGCTACAGCCGAGAAGAAACAGCGCCAGCGCCGCGCTTTTGATCAGAATTAACGTCCTGCGGTCGTGGCGATCGCCCAGAGGAAGCAGGAACAGGATGCCGAGCGCGTAGCCTGCCTGCGTTAATGTTGGCACCAGGCCCATACCTTCAATGCTCAGATGCAGGTCAGCACCCATCAGCGGCAGCAGGGGCTGCGCGTAATAGATTGATGCCACGCTGAAGCCAGCCCCCAGAGCCAGCATAAAAATCACCCAGCGGCTTACAGCATGGGGAGTTGTTGTTGTGTTCATAAGTTGTTCCTCATTCGTCGTGTGCGGTTATTTTTTATCAGTACGCCTTGCGACGGTAGCGGGCCCGGTGGTAAAACGCTTATACGTTAAACGTATAACTGAAAATGCGATGAAAAGAGCTGAGCGTATAGACAGGGTAGAGCTAATGCGAACGTTTGTCCGCATTGTCGAGGCGGGTTCGCTCTCTGCGGCGGCACGGCAGCTGGCAACAACCCAGGCCACGGTAAGCCGACGGCTGCAGTCGCTTGAAACCATGCTGGGCGTGCGCCTGATGTTGCGTACCACCCACACGACGCGGCTAACGGATGACGGCGAGCGCTGCTATCAGCACGCCC
Source organism: Enterobacter sp. ku-bf2 (assembly GCF_001742765.1). Lineage (NCBI taxonomy): Bacteria > Pseudomonadati > Pseudomonadota > Gammaproteobacteria > Enterobacterales > Enterobacteriaceae > Enterobacter > Enterobacter sp. ku-bf2. The sequence continues at coordinate 1,254,949 of NZ_MDVW01000001.1, read as the reverse complement.
GTCGGGTGATCGACAGCTGGCTGGCGCTGGAAGATGAGGTGGGGCAGACGGAAGATGAGCCGGTAGGCGTGCTGCGGGTGCGCGCTCCCCACGCGTTTGGTCAGGACCAGCTTCTGAAACCCGTAACCGAATTTTTGCAACGCTATCCCCAGCTTTCGATTGAGTGGATGCTCAACGACCGGTCGGCAGATTTTCTCGGCGACAACCTTGACTGCGCTATTCGGGTGGGTGTGGAGGTCGATCCGGCGACCGTATCCGTGCTGCTGGCGGAAGTGCCTCGCTCGGTGGTGGCCGCGCCAGCGCTGCTGGCCCGCTTCCCGGCGGTGAATACGCCGGAGGATTTGCAGCAGTTTCCCTGGATAGCCATCAGCTCTTTCTACCAGCGCCACGTGGAGCTATTTCACGATGCTTCGCCCGCCACCGCGCGGATTGCTATTACGCCACGCCTCAGCACCGACAGCCTGTATGTTGCACGCAATACGGCACTGACCGGGCTCGGTGTGGCGGTCGTATCAAGCTGGACGGTACAGGATGATATTCGGGAAGGGCGGCTGGTGCATTTGCTGCCGGAGTGGCAGCCAGCGGCGCTACCGGTGCATCTGGTCTATCCCTGGTCCCGTTATTATCCGGCACGCTTGCGGCGTTTTCTTGAGCTGATGCGACAGGTCATGCCGGAGGTGACCGGGATGAGGAAGCCTGTGCAGCAGCCATAAAAAAAGCCGACCTTAAGGTCGGCTTTTTGCTTTCAGCGTTGTTTGTCGTTATTCAACAGACTGTGGACGCGTCGCGGGTGCAGTCGCCTGATGCGTTGCACTGTGACCACCGGCTGCGCCTTTACCTTCGAAGCTGAAGGCCGGGCGAACCCAGTCGCTGTGACGCGGTGCTTCTGGCACGTAATCCGGCGCCGGAGCGCGGGTCATCGGTGCTGTCGCCACGTGTGCAGCGGCTGGCGCAGAGACAACCGGCTCAGGTTTCACTTCAGGCGCTTTCGGTTCTTCAACAACCGGTTCAACCTCAATCTCAACGTCCTGAACGATTTCTTCAGTGGTCGTTTCGACGATGGCTTCAGCGGTGTCTTCCACGGCGGCTACAGGTGCAGCTTCTTCAGCGATTTCCTCAGCCACCACGACATCTTCTTCAGCAATAAGCTGCGGTGCGGCATCAACCGGCGCGGCAATCACTTCCGGATGCGTGGTTTCGACCTCAGCTGCCTGAGGTGCTTCCGCTTCAACAACCTGAGGTTCAACCACGGTTGCCGCTTCAGTCACAACGTCTTCTACCGCTGCCGCAGGTGCAATGATCTCTTCCGCAACTGGCTGTTCTTCAACAACCTGCTCCTGACGTGCTACCGGGTAGCGGATCCAGACTTTGCCGGAAGCCATTTCTGGCGAAGCACAGGCAATGGTCAGCGGCATTGGCGACTTAGTCGGGTAACGCTCGTCACGATAGCGGCGACGGCGCTGACCGCTGACGCGCAGATGACGTGGGGAACGACGTGAACGGCGCGGCATGCCGGCGTTATCACGGTTTTCACCGTTTTCATCCTGCTCAACGTTGTTATCAACGACCGCTGGCAGGTCAACTTTTGCCAGCTGCGTGCCGGTTGCGCTCTCGCGGCTTTCAACCGCGACGATTGCTGACTCTTCGGTTGCTTCGGAGGCGAAGCGGACTTTCTGAGCAAGCTGGCGCTGCTTACGACGCGGCATGACCTGAGTACGTTCTTCCTGCTCGCCGTCCTGCTGTTCAACAGGCTCTTCGCGGTTCAGGTTTTTGACTTCCTGCTGTGCCTGACGCTTCTCGTCGTTACGGCGACGGTTGCGTTCACGGCGCGGCTGCTGGTCGTCACGCTGTTTGCTCTTCTCAGACTCATCGCCCGCCTGCTGGCGAATTTCACGATCTTCAACATTCTGCTGCTGTTTCTCGCGACGGTTGCGACGGTTGTCTTCGCGTTGCTCACGGCCTTCGTTGTTCTCAGAGCGGTTGTCACGGTTGTCACGACGCTCGCTGCGGTCATTACGATCGCTACGGTCATTACGGTCGCGGCGGTTGTTCTGACGCTTACGGCGGTCCTGCTGACGTTCAGGCTTGGCCGCTTTTGGCTCTTCTTTCGGCTGCTCTGGCTGAACTTCCTCACCGGCAAACATCTTCTTCAGCGCACCGAAGAAGCGGCTCAGCAGACCCGGCTGTGCCGGCTGGGCTTTCGCTGCCGTTGCTTCTGGTTTCTGCGCCGCAGGTTTGGCCGCTGGTTTTTCCAGGGCTGCTTCCGGTGGGGCTTCTGGCATGATGAAGGTGGCTAACGCAGGCTGCTCTGGCAGTTTACGCTCTGCTGGCTCTTCATCTGAAGGCAGGGCCATCTCTTCTTCGTGCAGCTTCGGCAGCAGGTAGCTGAGCGTTGACGTCTCTTCGCCTTTACGGACACGCAGCACGTGATAGTGCGGGGTTTCCATCTGATCGTTTGGCACGATGATGCAGCGAACGCCACCCTGACGCGCTTCAATCGCACTGACCGCAGCACGTTTTTCGTTCAGCAGGTAAGAGGCAATTGGCACAGGGACAATCGCGTGCACCTCTTTGGTATTCTCTTTCAGCGCTTCTTCTTCAATCAGACGCAGAATCGAGAGGGACAGCGATTCGTTATCACGCACGGTACCGGTGCCGGAACAGCGCGGACAAACGTGATGGCTGGACTCACCCAGCGACGGGCTCAGACGCTGGCGGGACATCTCCAGCAGGCCAAAGCGTGAGATATGGCTAATCTGGATACGCGCACGATCCTGACGCACCGCTTCGCGCAGACGGTTTTCTACTGCACGCTGGTGGCGAACAGGGGTCATGTCGATGAAGTCGATAACAATCAGACCGCCCAGGTCGCGCAGGCGGAGCTGGCGGGCGATTTCATCAGCGGCTTCAAGGTTGGTGTTGAAGGCGGTCTCTTCGATATCGCCACCGCGCGTTGCGCGAGCGGAGTTGATGTCGATAGCGGTCAGTGCTTCAGTGGTATCGATAACGATAGAACCGCCGGACGGCAGGCGCACTTCACGCTGGAAGGCGGATTCAATCTGGGATTCGATCTGATAGTGGCTGAACAGCGGGATTTCACCGGTGTACAGTTTAATTTTGCTGGTGAAATCCGGACGACCCAGCGCGGCGATGTGCTGGCGCGCCAGCTCAAGCACTTTCGGGTTATCGATCAGAATCTCACCGATGTCCTGACGCAGGTAGTCACGGAAGGCACGCACGATCACGTTGCTTTCCTGGTGGATCAGGAACGGAGCAGGGCGGCTTTCCGCTGCTTTCTGGATGGCTTCCCAGTGCTTCAGACGGAAGCTCAGGTCCCACTGCAGCGCTTCGGCGGATTTGCCGACGCCCGCGGTACGCACGATAAGCCCCATGCCATCAGGCAGTTCAAGGCTTGCCAGCGCTTCTTTCAGTTCGGTACGGTCATCACCTTCGATACGGCGAGAGATGCCACCCGCACGCGGGTTGTTAGGCATCAGCACCAGATAGCTCCCTGCCAGGCTGATAAAGGTAGTCAGTGCGGCGCCTTTGTTGCCACGCTCTTCTTTATCAATCTGAACGATAACTTCCTGACCTTCACGCAGAACATCTTTGATGTTTGGTCGGCCATGGGCGTTGTAGTTTGCAGGGAAATATTCGCGGGCGATTTCTTTCAGAGGGAGGAAACCATGACGCTCAGCACCGTAATCGACAAATGCAGCTTCAAGGCTTGGTTCAATGCGGGTGATTTTACCTTTGTAAATGTTCGCTTTTTTCTGTTCGTGTCCAGGACTTTCGATATCCAGATCGTACAGGCGCTGCCCATCCACAAGGGCGACACGCAACTCTTCTTGCTGAGTTGCGTTGATTAACATTCTTTTCATCGTAACTTACTCGTTATTCTTACATTGACGACAAAGCTGCGGGCAAGGTGACGCTTTCCGGGGTATGAACCGATGGCCTCGTGTCTGTTCACGTCGCCAACCTCACGGTTGTCGCTCGCTTAAGAGGCGCAGAGTGTCGGTTGCCTGTATTTCATACGGAAACACAGCGCAATTATCAGGGGAATTGCCTGGGTAGAACTCTCCAGAGAACAATCCTTATACCGGGAAGTACTGCAACCCGCAGCCCGCTAACTGCCTGAAAGATCAATACGTCTTACGCCATTGCTGCGTGGATGATCGGTCAGACAAAATTGGTCATTCCGTCAACATCCTTACTTAACCAGGATTTAACACGGAAAACAGCCTCATTATTCCACTGCTCGCCGGGTTATAGCAAGATGACTTTTACCAATTATCACCCGGTTACTCACAGTTTCTTCACTTCAGAATGGCGATTGGTTTAATAACCACCAAATCGGTTGCGCGAAACGGGGGACAGGCCGGATAAAAGTAAATATAAGCATAGAAAAATGAGTGGCGCTAATGGCTGTCGATATTTAGAATCGCCAACCATGAAAACAGAGACTCCAGCCGTAAAAATGGTTGCCATCGCCGACGATGAAGCGGGGCAACGTATCGATAACTTTTTGCGTACCCAGCTGAAAGGGGTGCCAAAGAGCATGATTTATCGCATCCTGCGTAAGGGCGAGGTGCGGGTTAACAAAAAACGCGTGAAGCCTGAGTATAAACTCGAAGCCGGTGACGAAGTCCGTATTCCGCCGGTGCGCGTGGCAGAGCGTGAAGAAGAGACCGTTTCACCGAAGCTGCAGAAAGTGGCGGCCCTGAGCGATGTCATCCTTTACGAAGACGACCATATTCTGGTGTTGAATAAACCGTCAGGAACGGCAGTCCATGGCGGTAGCGGTCTGAGCTTCGGCGTGATTGAAGGGCTGCGTGCCCTGCGTCCGGAAGCGCGCTTCCTTGAGCTGGTGCACCGTCTTGACCGCGACACTTCAGGCGTACTGCTGGTGGCGAAAAAGCGTTCCGCGCTGCGTTCGCTGCATGAACAGCTGCGTGAAAAAGGGATGCAGAAAGACTATCTGGCGCTGGTGCGCGGTCAGTGGCAGTCCCATGTAAAAGTGGTGCAGGCGCCGTTGCTGAAGAACATTCTGCAAAGCGGTGAGCGTATTGTCCGCGTGAGCCAGGAAGGGAAACCGTCTGAGACGCGCTTTAAGGTTGAAGAGCGCTATGAGTTTGCCACGCTGGTGCGCTGCAGTCCGGTGACCGGTCGTACCCACCAGATCCGCGTGCATACGCAGTTTGCAGGGCACCCCATCGCCTTTGATGACCGCTATGGCGACCGCGAGTTTGATAAGCAGCTGGCGGGGACGGGACTGTCGCGTCTGTTCCTGCATGCGGCAGCGCTGAAGTTTACCCATCCGAATACCGGTGAAGTGATTCGTATTGAAGCGCCGCTGGATGAGCAGCTGAAACGCTGTCTTAAGGTTTTGCGCGGCTGATTTTGTGCCGGGTGGCGCTGCGCTTACCCGGCCTACAAAACCCGTAGGCCCATGCAAGCGAAGCGCCGCTGGGCAAAAGTCACATGATCAGCGGATTACACTCTTCTCGCCGTAACATCTGACACAAGGCAATCAGCGGTAACCCCACCAGGGTGTTGGGATCGCGACCGTCCAGCTTGTCGAACAACGCAATCCCCAATCCTTCACTTTTAAAGCTCCCCGCGCAGTTCAGCGGTCGCTCACGGCGCACATAATCCATAATCTCTTGCTCGCTGAGATGACGGAAGTGTACGTCGAACGGCTCACACTCGGTTTGCAGATGGCCTGACGCGGAGTTATAGAGGGCCAGGCCCGTATAGAAGGTCACGATAGTACCGCGCGCACGCAGAAGCTGCTGGCAGGCATTTTCCTCAGTATGGGGCTTGCCGGTGATTTCGCCGTCCAGCACGCAAACCTGATCGGAGCCTATAATCAAATGCGAAGGATAGCGTGTGGCCAGCGATTGCGCCTTCTCCTTAGCAAGACGCGTCACCAGATGGCGCGGTGACTCGCCCGGCAGTGGCGTCTCATCCACCTCTGGCGCGGCGCATTCAAACGGGATCCCGAGCTTTTCCAGTAGCATTCGGCGGTAGGGAGACGTGGAAGCAAGGACGAGATTTGGCATATTTTTATCACCAGATATAGCGTATCGATGCCAGCCATTTTAAACTACAGGCCGCAATGTGTGCGAATAATTGGCAAAAGGCAGCTCTGGTTGCCTTTTTCTTTGACTCTATGACGTTACAAAGTTAATATGCGCGCCCTATGCAAAAGGTAAAATTACCCCTGACTCTTGATCCGGTTCGTACGGCTCAAAAACGCCTCGATTACGAAGGTATCTATACTTCCGATCAGGCTGAGCGTATTGCCGAATCCGTAGTCAGTGTGGACAGTGATGTAGAATGCTCCATGTCGTTCGCTATCGACAACCAGCGTCTCGCCGTTTTAACCGGTGATGCAAAGGTGACGGTAACGCTCGAGTGTCAGCGTTGCGGGAAACCGTTTGTACAGCATGTTCACACAACGTATTGTTTCAGTCCGGTTCGTTCTGACGAACAGGCTGAAGCACTCCCGGAAGCGTATGAGCCGATTGAGGTTAACGAATTCGGTGAAATCGATCTTCTGGCTCTGGTTGAAGATGAAATCATCCTCACCTTGCCAGTGGTTCCGGTGCATGATTCTGAACACTGTGAAGTGTCCGAGGCGGACATGGTCTTTGGGGAACTGCCTGATGAAGCGCAAAAACCAAACCCATTTGCCGTATTAGCCAGCTTAAAGCGTAAGTAATTGAGGAGTAAGGTCCATGGCCGTACAACAGAATAAACCAACCCGTTCCAAACGTGGCATGCGTCGTTCCCATGACGCGCTGACTGCAGTTACCAGCCTGTCTGTAGACAAGACTTCTGGTGAGAAACACCTGCGTCACCACATCACCGCTGACGGTTTCTACCGCGGCCGCAAGGTTATCACTAAGTAATCACGCGTCAGCGTGATTAGGCTTAGTGAGGAGCTCCCCGTGCAAACGGGGAACTTACCGAACCAGGCTGCGACGATACCTTGACACGTCTAACCCTGGCGTTAGATGTCATGGGGGGAGATTTTGGCCCTTCCGTGACGGTGCCTGCAGCATTGCAGGCACTGAATTCTAATTCGCAACTCACTCTTCTTTTAGTCGGCAATCCCGACACAATCACGCCATTACTTGCAAAAGCTGACTTTGAACAACGTTCACGTCTGCAGATTATTCCTGCGCAGTCAGTTATTGCCAGTGATGCCCGACCCTCGCAGGCGATTCGTAATAGCCGCGGCAGCTCGATGCGGATAGCGCTGGAGCTGGTGAAAGAAGGTCGAGCCCAGGCTTGCGTTAGCGCGGGAAATACCGGCGCGCTGATGGGGCTGTCGAAATTATTGCTCAAACCGATTGACGGTATTGAGCGTCCGGCGCTGGTGACGGTGTTGCCGCATCAGCAGAAGGGCAAGACGGTAGTTCTCGATTTGGGCGCGAACGTCGATTGTGATAGTACAATGCTGGCTCAGTTTGCCGTCATGGGATCGGTGCTGGCAGAAGAGGTGGTCGGGATCAACACTCCCCGTGTTGCGTTACTGAACATTGGTGAAGAAGAGACCAAAGGCCTGGACAGCATTCGCGAAGCAGCTGAATTGCTCAAACAGGTTCCCTCCATCAACTATATTGGTTATCTCGAAGCCAATGAGTTGTTGACGGGTAAAACGGATGTTCTGGTGTGCGATGGCTTCACCGGGAACGTGACGTTGAAAACCATGGAAGGGGTCGTGCGGATGTTTCTTTCTCTGCTGAAATCACAGGGAGAGGGCAAAAAAAGCGCCTGGTGGCTGATTTTATTGAAGCGTTGGTTACAAAAGAGCCTGACGCGGCGATTCAGTCACCTCAACCCCGACCAGTATAATGGCGCCTGTCTGTTAGGATTGCGCGGCATCGTGATTAAGAGTCATGGCGCCGCCAATCAGCGAGCATTTGCTGTCGCGATTGAACAGGCAGTGCAGGCGGTGCAGCGACAAGTCCCTCAGCGGATTGCCGCTCGCCTGGGATCTGTATTAGCTAAAAGTGACTGAGCGTACATGTATACGAAGATTTTAGGTACCGGCAGCTACCTGCCAAAACAGGTGCGTACCAACGCCGATCTGGAAAAAATGGTAGATACGTCTGACGAGTGGATTGTCACGCGCACAGGTATCCGTGAACGTCGTATTGCCGCGCCAGACGAAACCGTGTCGACCATGGGTTACGAAGCCGCACAGCGTGCTATCGAAATGGCGGGCATTGATAAAGAACAGATCGGTTTGATCGTGGTGGCCACGACGTCTGCCACGCATGCTTTCCCAAGCGCGGCGTGCCAGGTGCAAAACATGCTCGGCATTAAGGGCTGCCCGGCGTTTGACGTCGCTGCCGCATGCGCAGGTTTTACCTATGCGCTGAGCGTAGCCGATCAGTACGTGAAGTCCGGTGCCGTTAAATATGCGCTGGTGATCGGTGCTGACGTGCTGGCGCGTACCTGCGATCCGACCGATCGCGGAACGATCATTATTTTTGGTGATGGTGCGGGTGCGGTGCTGCTGGGGCAGTCCGAAGAGCCGGGTATCATCTCTACGCATCTGCATGCTGACGGCAGCTATGGCGAACTGTTGACCCTGCCTAACGCCGATCGCGTAAATCCGGACAACTCGATTTACCTGACGATGGCAGGGAACGAGGTGTTCAAGGTGGCGGTGACTGAGCTTGCGCACATCGTTGATGAAACGCTGGAAGCGAATAACCTTGAACGCTCCGCGCTCGACTGGCTGGTGCCGCATCAGGCGAACCTGCGTATCATCAGCGCAACCGCGAAAAAGCTGGGCATGTCGATGGATAACGTTGTGGTGACGCTGGATCGTCACGGCAACACCTCTGCGGCGTCAGTACCGTGCGCATTTGATGAAGCGGTACGCGACGGGCGAATCAAACGGGGCCAGTTGGTCTTGCTTGAAGCCTTCGGTGGCGGGTTCACCTGGGGTTCCGCGCTGGTTCGTTTCTAGGATAAGGAATAAAAAATGACGCAATTTGCTTTTGTGTTCCCGGGGCAGGGCTCTCAAACCGTTGGGATGTTGTCTGAAATGGCAGCAACCTATCCGGTCATTGAAGAGACTTTCCGTGAAGCTTCTGATGCACTGGGTTATGATTTATGGGCGCTGACCCAGCAGGGTCCTGCCGAAGAGCTGAACAAAACCTGGCAGACCCAGCCCGCGCTGCTGACCGCGTCCGTTGCGCTGTGGCGTGTCTGGCAGCAGCAGGGCGGTAAAGCGCCCGCACTGCTCGCAGGACATAGCCTGGGTGAATACTCAGCCCTGGTTTGTGCCGGTGTGATCGCGTTTGCTGACGCAGTTCGTCTGGTGGAACTGCGCGGTAAATTCATGCAGGAAGCAGTGCCAGAAGGCACGGGTGGCATGTCAGCCATCATCGGTCTGGATGATGCCGCGATTGCAAAAGCGTGTGAAGAGTCTGCTGAAGGTCAGGTTGTCTCTCCGGTTAACTTCAACTCGCCGGGCCAGGTGGTTATCGCCGGTCATAAAGAAGCGGTTGAGCGTGCCGGTGCAGCCTGTAAAGCGGCGGGTGCCAAACGTGCGCTGCCGCTGCCGGTCAGCGTGCCGTCTCACTGTGCGCTGATGAAGCCCGCTGCCGAGAAACTGGCGGTTGAGCTGGAAAAAATTACGTTTAACGCACCGACGATTTCCGTTGTGAACAACGTCGATGTGAAATGCGAAACCGCGCCGGAAGCTATCCGCGACGCGCTGGTTCGCCAGCTCTACAGCCCGGTACAGTGGACCAAAACCGTTGAGTTTATGGCCTCTCAGGGCGTTGAGCATCTGTATGAAGTCGGCCCAGGGAAAGTCCTCACCGGTCTGACAAAACGTATTGTTGACACCCTGACAGCCTCGGCGATTAACGAGCCGGAAGCGATGTCAGCGGCACTCTCGCAATAAAAGAGGAATACCATGAGTTTTGAAGGAAAAATTGCCCTGGTCACTGGCGCAAGCCGCGGTATCGGGCGTGCAATTGCTGAAACACTGGTTGCGCGCGGCGCGAAGGTGATTGGGACAGCAACCAGCGAGAATGGCGCTCAGGCTATCAGTGAATATCTGGGTGCAAACGGTAAAGGTCTGGTACTGAATGTGACCGAACCTGCATCTATCGAATCTGTTCTGGAAAATATTCGCGCAGAGTTTGGCGAAGTGGATATTCTGGTAAACAACGCCGGGATCACTCGCGATAACCTGTTAATGCGAATGAAAGACGACGAGTGGAACGATATTATCGAAACCAACCTGTCATCTGTATTCCGTCTGTCAAAAGCGGTAATGCGCGCTATGATGAAAAAGCGTCATGGTCGTATTATCACTGTCGGTTCTGTGGTTGGTACCATGGGAAATGCTGGTCAGGCTAACTACGCTGCGGCGAAAGCCGGTCTGATTGGTTTCAGTAAGTCGCTGGCGCGTGAAGTCGCGTCCCGCGGTATTACGGTAAACGTTGTTGCTCCGGGCTTTATTGAAACGGACATGACGCGTGCGCTGACTGATGAGCAGCGTGCGGGTACGCTGGCGGCAGTTCCGGCGGGTCGTCTTGGCGACCCTAAAGAAATCGCCAGCGCGGTTGCATTTTTAGCCTCTGACGAAGCGGGTTACATCACTGGTGAGACCCTCCACGTCAACGGCGGGATGTATATGGTTTAACCACGATGAAAAATATTTGCGTTATTAGGGCGAATGGCCTCAAAATAACGTAAAATCGTGGTAAGAACTGCCGGGATTTAGTTGCAAATTTTTCAACATTTTATACACTACGAAAACCATCGCGAAAGCGAGTTTTGATAGGAAATTTAAGAGTATGAGCACTATCGAAGAACGCGTTAAGAAAATTATCGGCGAACAGCTGGGCGTTAAGCAGGAAGAAGTTGTGAACTCCGCTTCCTTCGTTGAAGACCTGGGCGCAGATTCTCTTGACACCGTTGAGCTGGTAATGGCTCTGGAAGAAGAGTTTGATACTGAGATTCCGGACGAAGAAGCTGAGAAGATCACCACCGTTCAGGCTGCCATTGATTACATCAACGGTCACCAGGCGTAAGTGAACATCTCCAGGCGGTCATTCGACCGCCTGAGTTTTATCTTTTTTAGTCCCACGAATCTCTTTTTTTATCCCTCCCTGGAGGACAAACGTGTCTAAGCGTCGTGTAGTTGTGACCGGACTTGGCATGTTGTCTCCTGTCGGCAATACCGTAGAGTCCACCTGGAAAGCTCTCCTTGCCGGTCAGAGCGGCATCAGCCTAATCGACCATTTCGATACTAGCGCCTATGCAACGAAATTTGCTGGCTTAGTAAAGGATTTTAACTGTGAAGAGATCATCTCGCGCAAAGAGCAGCGCAAGATGGATGCCTTCATTCAATATGGAATTGTCGCTGGCGTTCAGGCCATGCAGGATTCTGGCCTTGTGATTACGGAAGAGAACGCAACCCGTATCGGCGCCGCTATCGGCTCCGGGATTGGCGGTCTTGGCCTGATCGAGGAAAACCATACATCCCTGATGAATGGCGGCCCGCGTAAGATCAGTCCGTTCTTCGTTCCGTCCACGATTGTTAATATGGTGGCAGGTCACCTGACCATCATGTTCGGCCTCCGTGGGCCAAGCATTTCTATCGCCACCGCCTGTACGTCTGGCGTACATAACATCGGCCAGGCCGCGCGCATTATTGCGTACGGCGATGCAGATGCTATGGTTGCCGGCGGTGCTGAAAAAGCCAGTACCCCACTGGGTGTCGGCGGTTTCGGCGCGGCCCGTGCGCTCTCTACCCGCAACGATAATCCACAGGCGGCAAGCCGTCCGTGGGATAAAGATCGTGATGGCTTCGTGCTGGGCGACGGTGCGGGCATGATCGTACTGGAAGAGTACGAACACGCGAAAAAACGCGGTGCGAAAATTTATGCTGAAGTCGTTGGCTTTGGTATGAGCAGCGATGCGTATCACATGACGTCTCCTCCGGAGAACGGTGCAGGTGCTGCGCTGGCGATGGAAAACGCGATCCGTGATGCGGGTATTACCCCGGCTCAGATTGGCTACGTCAACGCCCACGGCACATCTACACCTGCAGGCGATAAAGCGGAAGCTCAGGCGGTTAAGTCTATCTTCGGCGAATCTGCCAGCCGCGTACTGGTGAGCTCCACGAAATCCATGACCGGTCACCTGTTGGGTGCGGCGGGTGCAGTAGAGTCAATCTACTCCATCCTTGCGCTGCGCGATCAGGCTGTTCCACCAACCATCAACCTGGATAACCCGGATGAAGGTTGCGATCTGGACTTCGTTCCTCACGAAGCGCGCCAGGTTAGCGGAATGGAGTATACCCTGTGTAACTCCTTCGGCTTTGGCGGCACCAACGGTTCTCTGATCTTCAAAAAGATCTGATCCTGACGTTCCGATCGCACTAAAAAAGGTCCGCTTGCCGGACCTTTTTTATTAAGGCTAATCTTCTTGTCGACTGCATGACATCCTGCCAGACTAAACGTCCACGCATAAGGAGCCACCATGTTTTTAATCAATGGCCTTGAGCAGGACACGCTGCCTGCCAGCGACAGGGCGGTACAGTTCGGGGATGGTTGCTTTACGACGGCGCGCATTCTGGATGGCCATGTTTGCCTTCTGGAAGCGCACATGCGACGCCTGCAGCATGGCTGTGAAAAGCTCATAATCCCCTTTACGCACTGGGACACCTTACGTCAGGAAATGTGCCAGCTCGCATCGGGGAAGCACAGCGGCGTACTCAAGGTTATCATCAGCCGCGGCAGTGGTGGCCGGGGTTACAGCGCTGCATCTTGTCTCGCCCCAACGCGCATTCTTTACGTGTCTGCTTATCCCGCGCATTACTCTCGCTGGCGAGAAGACGGCGTCACGCTGACGCTAAGCCCGGTACGGCTGGGACGAAACCCGATGCTGGCCAGGATTAAGCATCTCAATCGCCTTGAACAGGTGCTCATTCGTACTCATCTTGAACAGACGGACGCTGATGAGGCGCTGGTCCTTGACAGCGAAGGGTTCATTACGGAATGCTGTGCGGCTAATTTGTTCTGGCGACAGGGCAGGAACGTGTTCACCCCCGCGCTGGATCAGGCTGGCGTGAACGGCATAATGCGCCAATTTTGTTTGCAGCAGCTGGCACACTCTGACTTTCACGTTGTCGAAGTTAACGCAAAGGAAGAGGTGCTACAGACTGCTGATGAAGTCATCATTTGCAACGCGCTGATGCCTGTTGTGCCCGTTCGCGCCTGTGGCCAGCTACGCTGGTCGTCGCGCGAGCTGTTTCAGTTTTTAGCCCCGATATGTGAGCAAACCAGATAGTCATGAAAAAAATGTTGCGCTTTGTCCTTCTCTTCATTGTTGCGCTGGGCGTTGCTGGCGGAGCAGGCGTATGGAAAGTTCGCCAGCTGGCGGACAGCAAGATCCTGGTTAAAGACGAAACGATCTTTACCCTGAAAGCGGGAACCGGCCGCCAGGCGCTTGGGGAACAGCTCTACGGTGATAAAATTATCAATCGTCCACGGGTATTCCAGTGGTTATTGCGCGTGGAGCCTGAACTGTCACATTTCAAAGCCGGTACCTATCGCTTTACGCCGGGAATGACCGTCAGAGAGATGCTGCAGCTGCTGGAAAGCGGCAAAGAAGCCCAGTTCCCTCTGCGATTTGTGGAAGGGATGCGCCTGAGTGATTACCTCAAACAGCTGCGCGATGCGCCGTATATCAAACATACCCTGAAGGATGACAGCTACCAGACGGTGGCCGACGTGCTCAAGTTTGAGCATCCTGAATGGGTGGAAGGCTGGTTCTGGCCAGATACCTGGATGTACACCGCCGGTACGACCGATGTGGCGATCCTGAAGCGGGCGCACAAAAAAATGGTCGCCGCCGTGGATGCGGCCTGGGAAGGGCGAATGGAGGGTTTACCCTATAAAGATCAAAACCAGTTTGTCACCATGGCCTCGATTATCGAGAAAGAGACCGCCGTTGCCGCCGAGCGCGATCGGGTGGCGTCAGTATTTATCAACCGTCTGCGCATTGGCATGCGCCTGCAAACCGACCCTACCGTCATCTACGGCATGGGCGAGAGCTATGCCGGTAAGATCTCCAGAAAAGATCTGGAGACGCCAACGGCGTATAATACCTACGTGATTAGCGGTTTACCGCCTGGCCCGATTGCCACGCCGAGCGAGGCTTCTCTCAAAGCCGCCGCGCATCCGGCGAAAACACCGTATCTCTATTTTGTGGCTGATGGAAAAGGGGGACACGCCTTTAACACCAACCTTGCCAGCCACAATCGCTCTGTTCAGGACTATCTGAAGGCACTTAAGGAAAAAAATGCGCAGTAAATACATTGTCATTGAGGGACTCGAAGGGGCGGGTAAAACCACCGCCCGCAACGTGGTGGTGGATACGCTGAAATCGCTTGGCGTCGCCGACATGGTCTTCACCCGCGAGCCGGGCGGTACGCAACTTGCGGAGAAACTGCGCAGCCTGGTGCTGGATATTAAATCCGTTGGCGACGAAGTTATCACTGACAAAGCCGAAGTGTTAATGTTCTACGCGGCGCGCGTACAGCTGGTTGAGACGGTGATCAAACCCGCCCTGGCCGATGGCAAGTGGGTAATCGGCGATCGTCACGATCTGTCGACTCAGGCTTATCAGGGCGGAGGACGTGGTATCGACCAGACCATGCTGGCAACGCTGCGCAATGCCGTACTGGGGGATTTTCGTCCCGACCTGACGCTCTATCTGGATGTGACCCCGGAAGTGGGTCTTAAACGCGCCCGCGCGCGCGGCGAGCTCGACCGCATTGAACAAGAGTCGTTTGATTTCTTTAACCGCACCCGTGCGCGCTATCTTGAGCTGGCCGCACAGGACAGCTCCATTCGTACCATCGATGCAACGCAATCCCTGGATGAGGTGACGCGTGACATTCAGCAAACCGTGACGCAGTGGGTGCAGGAGCAGCAGGCATGAAATGGTATCCATGGTTGCGCCCGCACTTTGAACAGCTGATCGGCAGCTATCAGGCGGGGCGGGGGCATCATGCGTTACTGATTCAGGCATTGCCGGGAATGGGCGATGATGCATTGATTTATGCCATCACCCGTTTTCTGATGTGCCAGCAGCCTGAAGGGCATAAAAGCTGCGGCAAATGCCGTGGCTGTCAGCTGATGCAGGCGGGCACACATCCTGACTACTACACGCTTGAGCCTGAGAAGGGGAAAAGCGCGCTCGGTATCGATGCCGTGCGGGAAGTCAGTGAAAAATTGTACGAACACGCGCGGCTGGGCGGCGCTAAAGTGGTCTGGCTTAAAGACGCCACGCAGCTGACCGAGGCGGCAGCTAACGCCCTGCTGAAAACTCTGGAAGAGCCGCCGGTAAAAACGTGGTTTTTCCTCTCGTGCCGTGACCCGGGACGCTTGCTGGCGACGCTGCGCAGCCGCTGTCGTCTTCATCACCTTGCTGTGCCTCAGGAATCGTGGGCGCTGAGCTGGCTGGAGCGAGAGGTGACAACGTCACCTGAGAGTGCGTTGTCCGCCTTGCGCCTGAGCAGCGGCGCGCCCGCAGCGGCGCTGGCATTGCTGCAGCCTGACGTCTGGTCACAGCGAGAAACGCTTTGCCGGGCCGTCGAAATGGCACTGAATAACCACGACTGGCTAAGCGTATTGCCTGCGCTTAACAGCGATCAGGCCGTTGAGCGTCTGCACTGGCTGGCCTCGTTGCTGCTGGATGCCCTCAAACTTCAGCAAGGGGCAACGCTGCTGACCAACCCGGACGCGTGGACACTGGTGAATACGCTGGCGAACCGCCTCTCAGGGACGATTCTTCATGCGATGCTTCATGAAATTTGCCAGAGTCGAGAACAGCTTTTAACCGTGACGGGTCTTAATCGCGAGCTTTTACTGACCGACCAGTTACTGCGTATTGAACACTACCTGCAACCCGGCACCACACCGCCGGTTTCCCATCTCTGAGAGAGACATTATGTTTTTAGTCGACTCACACTGCCATCTTGATGGCCTGGATTATCAATCCCTGCATAAAAACGTGGATGACGTGCTGGAAAAAGCCGCCGCCCGCGATGTGAAATTCTGTCTTGCGGTAGCGACGACGCTGCCGGGCTATCGCACGATGCGCGAGCTGGTGGGCGTTCGCGATAACGTGGTGTTTTCCTGCGGCGTACACCCCCTGAACCAGGATGAAGAATATGACGTTGACGATTTGCGTCGTCTGGCGTCGGAAGAGGGCGTGGTGGCAATGGGCGAGACCGGGCTGGACTATTTCTACACGCCGGAAACCAAACCGCGCCAGCAGGCGTCCTTCCGCAACCATATTCGCATTGGCCGCGAACTGAACAAGCCGGTTATCGTCCACACCCGCGATGCGCGTGCGGATACCCTGGCGATCCTACGGGAAGAAAACGTGACGGATTGCGGTGGCGTACTACACTGTTTCACAGAAGACAGAGAAACGGCGGGTAAACTGCTTGATTTGGGGTTTTATATCTCGTTTTCCGGGATTGTGACGTTCCGTAACGCTGAGCAGCTGCGTGATGCTGCACGTTATGTTCCGCTCGATCGCATTCTGGTAGAGACCGATTCTCCCTATCTGGCGCCGGTTCCGCATCGCGGTAAAGAGAACCAGCCCGCGATGACGCGAGATGTGGCTGAGTACATGGCCGTCCTGAAGGGTGTCAGCATCGAAGAGCTGGCCCGCGTGACGACAGAAAACTTCTCCACGCTGTTCCATATTGACCCTGCCCGCCTGCAATCTGTCTGATACACCTGTTTTTTTTAGGCTCGTAATTAATAAATAAACCGAGTAAAGTTCACCGCCTCATTTGGGGCGGTGATGCTGTTTTTAGACACATCCGGACATGCTTTTTGTAAATAACTGAAAGTTTTTCGACCGTCTTAAGCTGAAACGTGATAGCCGTCAAACAAACTCAGAGGGAATTATTTTACTCTGTGTAATAAATAAAGGGCGCTTAGATGTCCTGTCCACGGCACGGTACTCCCCCCGGGCCAATGCGTGAAAGCGTAAAAAAAGCACAAATACTCAGGAGCACTCTCAATTATGTTTAAGAATGCATTTGCTAACCTGCAAAAGGTCGGTAAATCGCTGATGCTGCCAGTATCCGTACTGCCTATCGCAGGTATCCTGCTGGGTGTCGGTTCTGCTAACTTCAGCTGGCTGCCAGCCGTAGTGTCCCATGTGATGGCCGAAGCAGGCGGTTCTGTCTTTGCTAACATGCCACTGATCTTCGCGATCGGTGTGGCTCTGGGCTTCACCAATAACGACGGCGTATCTGCGCTGGCTGCAGTGGTTGCTTACGGCATCATGGTGAAAACCATGGCTGTGGTTGCGCCGCTGGTTCTGCATTTACCGGCAGAAGAGATCGCTGCGAAACACCTGGCAGACACCGGTGTTCTCGGCGGTATCATCTCCGGTGCGATTGCAGCGTATATGTTCAACCGCTTCTATCGCATCAAGCTGCCTGAGTACCTGGGCTTCTTCGCGGGCAAGCGTTTCGTTCCGATCATCTCTGGTCTGGCAGCGATTTTCACTGGCGTGATCCTGTCCTTCATCTGGCCACCAATCGGCTCCGCTATCCAGACCTTCTCTCAGTGGGCTGCTTACCAGAACCCGGTTGTGGCGTTTGGTATCTACGGCTTCATCGAGCGTTGCCTGGTGCCATTTGGTCTGCACCACATCTGGAACGTTCCATTCCAGATGCAGATTGGTGAATTCACCAACGCAGCAGGTCAGGTATTCCACGGCGATATCCCACGTTACATGGCGGGCGACCCAACTGCAGGTAAACTGTCTGGTGGCTTCCTGTTCAAAATGTACGGTCTGCCAGCAGCGGCGATTGCTATCTGGCACTCTGCGAAGCCAGAGAACCGTGCAAAAGTGGGCGGTATCATGATCTCCGCAGCGCTGACCTCGTTCCTGACCGGTATCACCGAGCCGATCGAGTTCTCCTTCATGTTCGTTGCGCCGATCCTGTACGTTATCCACGCGATTCTGGCGGGCCTGGCGTTCCCAATCTGTATTCTGCTGGGTATGCGTGACGGTACGTCCTTCTCTCACGGCCTGATCGACTTCATCGTTCTGTCCGGTAACAGCAGCAAACTGTGGCTGTTCCCAATCGTCGGTGCGTGCTATGCCGTTGTTTACTACACCATCTTCCGCGTGCTGATTAAAGCACTGGACCTGAAAACCCCAGGCCGTGAAGATGCGACAGAAGACAGCAAAGCGGGCGCGACCAGCGAAATGGCTCCTGCACTGGTTGCCGCGTTCGGTGGTAAAGAGAACATCACTAACCTGGACGCGTGTATCACTCGTCTGCGTGTGAGCGTTGCTGATGTCGCGAAAGTAGACCAGCCGGGTCTGAAAAAACTGGGTGCAGCTGGCGTAGTTGTTGCAGGTTCGGGTGTACAGGCAATCTTCGGTACTAAATCCGATAACCTGAAAACCGAAATGGATGAGTACATCCGCAACAACTAAGTTGTGACCCTGGGGAGACTAAGGCAGCCGAATGGCTGCCTTTTTTATTTGTGCTGTTTGTCATGCCCGGCGGCGCTGCGCTTACCGGACCTACGAAATGCAAATGTAGGCCGGGTAAGGCGTAGCCGCCACCCGGCTTAACACTCAGAAGTCGTAGCTCGCGCTTACCGAGACGTTCAGCGGCGCGCCATAAACCACATAAGAGCCGACGTAATCGTAATACTCTTTGTCGAACAGGTTGTTGACGTTCGCCTGAACAGCAAAATCTTTGGTGACCTGATAACGGCTGAACAGGTTAACCAGCCCGTAGCTGCCTTGCTCCGCGCGGGTACGGCCAGCCGGCGCGCCATCCACATCCGTCCACACCTTGTTTTGCCAGTTCACGCCACCGCCCACGGTCAGTTCCGGCAGCATTGGCAGTTGATAACGGGTGAACAGCTTCATGGTTGTACGCGGCTGATCGGAGCTGACGGCGTTGCCATTCTTATCTTCCGCAATGTAGCGGGTCGCGCCGAAGGTCAGTTGCCAGTTATCGGTCAACGCGCCGTTGAGCTCGAACTCAATCCCTTTGCTCACTACGCCGTCCAGCGATTGGTAAATCGACTCACCGCTCGGCATATAGGTATAAGTATTGCTTGCTACGTTATCCTGCTCAATGCGGAAAATCGCCAGCGAGGTGGTAAGACGGGTATTGAACCAGTCTGCTTTCACACCGGCTTCGTAGCTTTTGCCCGTAGTGGGGTCGAGATAGCGTCCGCTGGCGTCCCGCTTGTCCTGGGGCTGGAAGATAGAGGTATAGCTGACGTAGGTCGACCAGTCTTCATTGATGTCGTAGACCAGGCCCGCGTAGGGCGTCACGTCATCTTTGGTACTTTCCAGATGGGTGTCCGGGGAGCCCGCAGGGTTATAGCGAATGTTATAGTGGGTATAACGCGCGCCGAGGATCAGATGCAGCGGATCGGCCAGCGAGAAGCGGGCGGAGGTATACCCTGAGGACTGGCGAATGTCGTCCTGGCTGTAGAGTTTCCACGGCGTCCACTGCGGGTCGGCAATGTTACCGTTCCAGTTCTTAAAGTTACCCACATCAACCATGCCGTAAACCGCGTCAGGCATTGAGTTGTCGTAATGGTTACGCTGACGACTGAAGCTGCCGCCGAACATCATTTCGTGCTGACGGCCGAAGAGATCGAAATCGCCGCGCAGGAAAGCGTCCACGGCATCCTGTTTCCGTTCGCCACGGTTCCAGCCGCCGTAGCCAACCATGCCTGCACCCGTCTCTTTATCCGGATAGCCGGACATATACATCAGCTTAGAGTCGAAGTTGGTTTCAGCATGCATGCCGTTAATGTGTGCTTCCCAGCCATTATCGAAACGCTGCGTCAGGTTAGCGAAGATGCGGGTGCTGTCTTTATCAGACCAGGCCCAGTCAGGCGCGACGGTCTGGCTGCGATCGTAATGGGTTTTACTCCCGTCACTGTACCAGGTCGGGAGTCCGCCCCAGGTTGGGTCGGCGGTATGGCTTTCCTGATATTCGTATCCCACCGAGAGAGTGGTGCTGTCGGTGACGTCCGCATCCATCACGCCATAGAGGAATTTCTTTCGGTAGTGATAGTTATCCACGAAGCTGTCGTTGTCCTGATAACCTGCGATCATCCGGCCCCGTAGCTTACCTGACTCCACCAGCGGCGCCTGCAGATCCAGCACGTAGCGCTGCTTATCCCAGCTGCCATAGCTGGCCGAAACATTGCCTTTGAATTCATTGCTGTCTGCATGCTTACGCACCATGTTGACGTACGCTGCCGGGTTGCCCGTACCGGACATCAGGCCGGTTGCACCGCGGACCACTTCGATGCGGTCATAAATCGCCGTATCGGCGGCGGTATCGCCAAAGTTCCACACTTCGCTGATGGAGGTTGGCAGGTCGTCATAGGCGTAATTACTGACGAAAAATCCGCGCGAGTAAAACACGGTACGGTCGCTGTCCTGCACCTGCGCCGTTACGCCCGTGGTGTTGGTTAACACCTGGCCGATGGACTGCAGGTTCTGATCGGCCATGCGCTGCTGGCTAATCACGCTGACGGACTGCGGGATATCGCGGGGAACCAGCAACAGCTTCGTGCCGGTGGTGGTGGTTTTGACGCTGTAATCCCGCTCCTGACTTGCGGAAGGATCCTGCGTTTGGTCAAAACCGCCATCAACAATAACGGTATCTTCGGCTGTTGATGCAGCGAAAGCGGCGGCTGGCGTCAGTGCCATAGCAATGCAGCCTGCCAGCAACGAAGGCGTTGCGACAGGCTGACGTTGCCCATCCCTGGTGTGATGAATGAAAGACATGATTAAACCCTTATGAACGATGAAGAGGGTATGCGTCAGTCCCGCGGACGCGGGCTGGCGTCGTTTTCTATGTTAAAAATGCGCATGAAAATGCAAATGCGAAATATACGCATTGCTATTAATGCTGTAAACAGATGTGTCGACCGGAACTGAAATAATGTTTCAGCCCATTAAGGCCCGCGAGCGGTCACTCTTCACTCAGCTGATAAACATTAAGGAAAGAAATCGAGGGAGGAGGTTGAAAGGACAGGAGAAACTCGCTCATACTCTTGAATTGTGTCACACCCTCATCCAGAGCGTGTGTTAACAGCGGACGCATCGCGCCTGATTAATCAAAAAAGGAATAGGTCATGGCTGAAGAAACGATTTTCAGTAAAATTATCCGTCGCGAAATTCCGTCGGATATCGTCTATCAGGATGAACTGGTAACGGCTTTTCGGGACATTTCACCTCAGGCTCCGACGCACGTCCTTATCATTCCCAATATTCTGATTCCGACTGTAAACGACGTAAAAACCGAGCATGAAGTGGCATTAGGTCGTATGCTGACGGTGGCCGCGAAAATCGCCGAACAGGAAGGGATTGCAGAAGACGGTTACCGTCTGATCATGAACTGCAACCGCCATGGCGGCCAGGAAGTTTATCATATTCACATGCATCTGCTGGGTGGACGTCCTCTGGGGCCGATGCTGGCACATAAAGGTCTTTGACATGCGTAAAGGGCGTATTGCAGCGCTGGTAATGACGATGATGATTGTGGGGTGCAGCTCGCGCCCGGCGATCCCCGTGAACGATGAACAGACGCTGGTGATGGAATCCTCCGTGCTTGCCGCGGGCATCACGGCGCAACAACCCGCGCTGACCATCAGTGAAATCAATTCATCTGCCTCCTCTACGCTCTTTAATGAAAGACACGAACCCGTGACGGTCCACTACCGTTTTTTCTGGTATGACGTAAGAGGTCTCGAAATGCATCCGCTGGAGGCGCCGCGCAGCGTCACCATTCCGGCCAGATCGTCGGTAACGCTCTATGGCAGCGCCAACTATCTGGGTGCGCATAAGGTGAGACTTTATCTTTATCTCTAAGGGGTGAACCTTGATTAAAAACTTGAGCCGCTATGCGCTCGTGACAGCTTTCGCGCTGTTCCTGGCGGGGTGTGTGACCCGAACTGAACAGCCAGCGCCTGTGGAAGAGGCGAAACCGGGCACTGAACAGCCGACACAGCCAACGCAGCCGCAGCCAACCGTGCCGTCCGTACCGTCTATACCGGCACAGCCAGGCCCGATTGAGCATCCGGACCAGACGTCGCAGCCCACGCCGCGCGTGCGCCATTACGACTGGAACGGCGCAATGCAGCCCATGGTCGGCAAAATGCTGCAGGCACAGGGCGTGACGGCAGGTAGCGTGTTGCTGGTTGATAGCGTGAACAACCGTACCAACGGTTCGCTGAACGCGGGCGAAGCGACTGAAACGCTGCGCAACGCCCTGGCAAACAACGGTAAGTTTACGCTGGTCTCGGCTCAGCAGCTCGCGGTAGCCAAACAGCAGCTGGGCCTGTCGCCGCAGGATAGCCTCGGCACACGCAGCAAGGCGATCGGCATTGCCCGTAACGTTGGCGCACAGTATGTGCTGTACTCTAACGCCACCGGTAACGTGAATACACCGGCCCTGCAGATGCAGCTGATGCTGGTTCAGACAGGCGAAATTATCTGGTCAGGTAAAGGTGCGGTTACGCAACAATGACAGCACGCGTGAAGAGATTCTGACGCGCTATTTTCCTCAGTACCGCCTTATCGCGCCGCAGGCCCACTCCGGGCTTGGCGGCGCGAGTTGCATTATAGCGCAGGGCGAACGACGTCTGGTCTTGCGGCAACATCACGACCCCTATGCGCCAGCCTCCCATTTCCGTCGTCAGTTTCGCGCCCTGAGGCGTCTTCCGTCAGATCTCGTGCCTGCCCCCCGTTTTTTCAGAGAGAGCTGGATGGCCGTCGACTATCTGGACGGTGACGTGAAAAGCGCGCTGCCAGACACGCCGGCGCTCGCAGCGATGCTGTATCATCTGCACCGGCAGCCACGTCTGGGATGGCGAATCACGTTATCCCCGCTGCTGGAACGCTACTGGCAGCAGGCCGCGCCTGACAGACGCACCCCAGTGTGGCTGGCGCATCTCAAGCGGTTGCGTAAAACGGGCGAGCCGCAGCCGATTCGGCTCTCGCCGCTGCACATGGATGTTCATGCCGGAAATATTGTGCATACATCAGCGGGCATCAGGCTCATCGACTGGGAATATGCCGGAGATGGCGATGCGGCGCTGGAGCTGGCGGCAGTCTGGACGGAGAGTGACGCTGCTCGGCAGGCGCTGATCAGGGACTACGCCGAGGCGGCACATATCAACGGCGACGCGCTGAGGCGTCAGGTCAAACGCTGGCGGCCCTGGGTCGTCATGTTAATGGCTGGCTGGTTTGAAATGCGCTATCAGCAGTCCAGAGACAAACACTTTATTGCGCTGGCAGACGATGCCTGGCGTCAGTTACAAACGAAAGGATAAGAGAGGTGGATGTGGGTCCAGTCATGTTGGATGTAGAAGGGTTTGAGCTGGATGCGGAGGAGCGTGAAATTCTGGCGCATCCGCTGGTGGGTGGTCTGATCCTGTTTACCCGCAACTATCACGATCCGGCGCAGCTGCGTGAGCTGGTGCGTCAGATCCGCGCCGCGTCGCGCAATCATCTGGTGGTCGCCGTCGATCAGGAAGGCGGCCGCGTGCAGCGTTTTCGCGAAGGGTTTACCCGCCTGCCAGCGGCCCAGTCTTTTGCCGCGCTGCTCGGCACGGAAGAGGGCGGGAAACTGGCGCAGGAGGCCGGCTGGCTGATGGCCAGCGAAATGATTGCCATGGATATCGACATCAGTTTTGCCCCGGTTCTGGACGTGGGGCATATCAGCGCCGCCATTGGCGAGCGCTCGTACCATGACGATCCGCGCATTGCGCTGGCCATGGCGACCCGGTTCATTGACGGCATGCACGATGCCGGGATGAAAACCACCGGCAAACACTTCCCGGGCCACGGGGCGGTGACGGCGGACTCACACAAAGAGACCCCGCGCGATCCGCGCCCGGAAGCGGAAATTCGCGCCAAAGATATGTCGGTGTTCAGGTCGCTTATCACTGACAACAAGCTGGATGCCATCATGCCTGCGCACGTGATTTACAGCGACGTTGACCCGCGCCCTGCCAGCGGCTCTCCGCACTGGCTGAAAACCGTTCTGCGTCAGGAACTGGGCTTCAATGGCGTGATCTTCTCTGACGATCTGTCGATGGAAGGGGCGGCGATTATGGGCAGCTACGCTGAACGCGGTCAGGCGTCGCTGGATGCAGGTTGCGATATGATCCTGGTCTGCAATAATCGTAAAGGTGCCGTGAGCGTGCTGGATAACCTGTCGCCGATCAATGCAGAGCGTGTTACACAATTGTATCATAAAGGTTCATTTAGCCGTCAGGAGCTGATGGATTCGGCGCGCTGGAAGACGGTCAACGCCCGGCTTGAAGACCTGAATGAGCGCTGGCAGGCACATAAAGCCAGCCTGTAAACCCTCCCGGAAGGCGTAGCGTGGTGAGAAGACGATGATCATCTATTTACACGGTTTTGACTCAAACAGTCCTGGTAATCATGAGAAGGTGCTGCAGCTGCAGTTTATCGATCCGGATGTACGGTTGATCAGCTACAGCACGCGCCATCCGAAGCATGATATGCAGCATCTGCTCAAAGAGGTGGACAAGATGTTGCAGCTCAACGTCGACGATCGCCCGCTGATTTGCGGCGTGGGGCTGGGCGGTTACTGGGCAGAGCGGATTGGCTTCCTGTGTGACATCCGTCAGGTGGTATTCAATCCCAACCTTTTCCCGAACGAAAACATGGAAGGCAAAATCGACCGCCCGGAAGAGTATGTCGATATTGCGACCAAGTGCGTCAGCAATTTTCGTGAGAAAAACCGTGACCGCTGTCTGGTGATCCTGTCGCGTAACGATGAGGCGCTCAACAGCCACCGGGCTGCAGAACTTCTGCATCATTACTATGAGATCGTCTGGGACGAAGAACAGACCCACAAGTTCAAAAACATCTCCCCACACCTGCAGCGTATCAAAGCGTTTAAAACGCTGGGTTAATTCCTTGCCTGCAGGCGTCGAAGCCCGGCCGCGAAAGCGTGCCGGGCTTTCTTTTTGACCAGAATTGTCTACTTTTAAGCCATCAAAACTTGATGCATATCAATTTTGGTATGACCAATGCGCCTGACGTGGTATTCTCAATGCACCTGAATGGTTTCAGTGCTGTAACCTGTTGTTAATTAAGGGTTATTTTTATAACTTTTAATTAACAATTGGTTAATAATTTGAGGGGGTCACGTTGACTACGCCATTGAAAAAGATAGTGATTGTAGGCGGTGGTGCTGGCGGGCTGGAGCTGGCGACACAGTTGGGTAAGAAGCTGGGTCGCGGTAAAAAAGCCAAAATCACGCTGGTGGATCGTAACCACAGCCACCTGTGGAAACCGCTGCTGCATGAAGTGGCCACCGGCTCTCTGGACGAGGGCGTGGACGCGCTCAGCTATCTGGCGCACGCGCGCAACCACCATTTCCAGTTCCAGCTGGGCTCGGTGGTGGACATCAACCGTGAAAGCAAAACCATCACTCTGGCAGAACTGCGTGATGAAAAAGGGGAGCTGTTGGTTCCTGAGCGCAAGCTGCCGTATGACACGCTGGTCATGGCGCTCGGCAGTACCTCCAACGATTTCAACACGCCGGGCGTGAAAGAGCACTGTATCTTCCTCGATAACCCGCACCAGGCGCGTCGTTTCCATCAGGAAATGCTGAACCTGTTCCTGAAGTACACCAGCAATATGGGTGCGAACGGTAAGGTAAATATCGCCATTGTCGGCGGCGGTGCGACAGGCGTTGAGCTGTCTGCGGAGCTGCACAATGCGGTGAAACAGCTGCACAGCTACGGTTACAAAGGGTTAACGAATGAAGCGCTGAACGTCACGCTGGTCGAAGCCGGTGAACGCATTCTGCCTGCGCTGCCTCCGCGTATTTCCGGTGCGGCGCACAATGAACTCACCAAGCTGGGCGTCCGGGTGCTGACGCAGACCATGGTGACCAGCGCCGACGAAGGCGGCCTGCACACCAAAGACGGCGAGTATATCAAAGCGGATCTGATGGTCTGGGCGGCCGGTATCAAAGCGCCTGACTTTATGAAAGATATCGGCGGCCTGGAAACCAACCGCATTAACCAGCTGGTCACGGAGCCAACGCTGCAAACCACGCGTGATCCTGAAATCTTTGCTATCGGTGATTGCGCCTCCTGCGCCCGTCCTGAAGGTGGATTCGTGCCGCCGCGCGCGCAGGCCGCACACCAGATGGCAAGCCTGGTCCTGCACAACATTCTGGCGCAGTACAAAGGCAAGCCAATGAAGGCCTATGTCTACAAAGACCATGGTTCTCTGGTGTCTCTGTCAAACTTCTCTACTGTCGGCAGCCTGATGGGTAACCTGATGCGCGGCTCGATGATGGTAGAAGGGCGCATTGCCCGCTTCGTGTATATCTCCCTCTACCGTATGCACCAGATTGCGCTGCACGGCTACTTCAAAACCGGGCTGATGATGCTGGTGGGCAGAATCAACCGCGTGATCCGTCCGCGTCTGAAGCTGCACTAATCTTTCACTCCCTCCGGGCTCTCCGGAGGGAGTTTTTAGCATTTCATGCTGTAGATCACAGATTGAGTGCTTAAGAGTTCTCCTAAATACAATATATCTCCTCTGAACGTCCCTTTTTTGATCCTTTATCTGATTGGCGAAGCCGTGCCTCCATTGCAAAATTGTTACCAATAGCAACAAAGGAGGAAGTCCCGTGAATAAATCAATGTTGGCGGGTATAGGGATTGGCGTCGCGGCTGCGTTAGGTGTGGCTGCCGTTGCCAGTCTCAACGTATTAGATCGCGGCCCGCAGTATGCGCAGGTGGTTTCTGCTACACCGATTAAAGAAACGGTAAAAACGCCTCGTCAGGAGTGCCGTAACGTCTCCGTGACGCATCGTCGTCCGGTGCAGGATGAAAACCGTATCGCCGGTTCTGTTCTGGGCGCGGTAGCGGGTGGCGTGATTGGTCACCAGTTCGGCGGCGGCCGGGGTAAAGATGTGGCGACCGTGGTCGGCGCGCTGGGTGGCGGCTATGCCGGTAACCAGGTGCAGGGCGCGATGCAGGATAACGATACCTACACCACGACTCAGCAACGCTGCAAAACCGTCTATGACAAGTCGGAAAAAATGCTGGGCTATGACGTGACGTACAAAATTGGCGATCAGCAGGGCAAAATCCGCATGGACAAAGACCCTGGCACGCAAATTCCACTGGATGGAAATGGTCAGCTGGTTCTGAATAACAAAGTGTAAAAAAGATGTTCTCTGAATTTAGCTCCTCATGCGCTCAGGCTGAGGAGCTTTTTTTTGTTTTAGATTTTGAGGAGCTCAGGCCACAGCCGCAGCGTGGTTTCGCTAATATTCTGCAGTTTTTCCAGCGTTGCCCCTTCACGGGCGCTGATCGACATCCCCTGCAAAATACAGCTCAGGTATTGTGCCAGCAGTTGGGGATTGCACTGCGCAGGGATTTCACCGCGCTGCTGGCGCTGTGCCAGAAAGGCGCTTAGCGTCTCCTCCTGCATCGCATGACGCGATTTCACCGTATTGGCAATCTCTTTCGAGGACGCCGCCAGGGTGGCAGAGGTGTTAATCATAAAGCAGCCCGCAGGCGTATCTTTACTGGTGAAGCAGGTCGCGACGGCGGTGAAGTAATCCCGAAGCGCCTGTTCGACGCTTTTCTCTTCACAAAATAGCTGGGCTTCATGTTTCGCCGCAAAGCGTGAAATGTATCTGTCCAGCACCGCCCTGAACAGCCCCTCTTTATTGGTAAATTCGGCATACAGCGTCGGCGCTTTGGCTCCGGTAGCTTCTACCAGATCGGAAAGCGAGGTTGCTTCATACCCATGTTGCCAGAAGAGAGTCATGGCCTTATCAAGCGCTGCATCCCTGTCAAACACTTTTGGTCGGCCACGGCTTTTCTTCGCACAACTCGTGACGTCGGTTGTCATGTGCCGTTGGTCCTCTGTTGGTTTGGTGAATAACCATTATAAAAATAAACGCAACCCACCACCAGTGCTGAATGCTTAAAAATATATTAATCATATCTATATGAAAAATAACGACTTTAAAATTAAGTTAATGGTCGTTATAAAATTATGTTGACGCGTGACCTGGATCACATTTATGATTTACCTATCGATCGTTAACTAAATAGATAACGACCTCCAAATTCATCTGCTAAAGGTAAACATCATGAAAAACGTAAAAACCCTCATCGCTGCTGCTGTTCTGAGTTCACTTTCTTTCGCAAGCTTTGCGGCTGTACAAGTACAGTCCACCCCGGTCGATCAGCATAAAGTCGGGACGATCTCTGCGTCTGCCGGTACTAACCTGGGTTCACTGGAAGATCAGCTGGCACAAAAAGCGGAAGAGATGGGTGCTAAATCTTACCGCATCACCTCTGTGACCGGTCCTAACACCCTGCACGGCACCGCCGTCATCTACAAATAAGCCGGGCATAAACCCTCATTTATGCCACTGCAATAAAAAACGCCCTGCTGAGCAGGGCGTTTTTTTATTTATGATTTACATCGATTGCTGGATTACATCATGATGCCGGGTGACATCGGTCGGCATGCCTGAGCGGGCCTCCATTGCACGCTCCATCACCATGCTGTTGGTATTCGCATTCGTTTTGAAGCTCACCATTGCGGCATTCAGGTTAATGGGCAGCGTCTGCGGGTCATCGCCAATGTTTTTCGATAGCGGCTGGTGAATTTCGACCAGCCGCACGCCGCCCGGCTCCTCAGAAACCTTAATCGGCGTATTGATGATATTCACTTTGGTACCCGGCGTAACAACGTTAAACAGCGTTTTGATATCGTCATCGCGCAGACGAATACAGCCGGAGCTGACGCGCATGCCGATCCCAAAGTCCGCGTTCGTTCCGTGCAGCAGGTAAACGCCACCGTAGGCCGCCAGGCGGATCGCGTGGTGACCCATCGGGTTATCCGGGCCTGCCGGCACCACGGCCGGAAGATCGATGCCCTGAGCTTTATAACGGGCACGAATATTGGCCGTCGGGGTCCAGGTTGGATTCGCGCGTTTATCCGAGACGGTGGTGACCATCGTCGGCGTCAGGGTGTCGCCGCCCAGCTGACCAATACCAATCGGGTAGACGGTCACCTCATTTTTACCCGGCGGGTAATAGTACAGACGTAGCTCCGCCAGGTTTATCACAATTCCCTCGCGCGGGGCGTCCGGCAGGATCGTCTGTAACGGGATAGTCAACACGCTGCCCGCTCGCGGAACGTAAGGGTCGACGCCGGGGTTCGCCTGCAGCAGAGCCAGAAAACCGACGTTATATTTTTTGGCAATGGCTTCCAGCGAACCGCCATTATTTTCAACCACATGAAAGCGGTTTTCCCCCACCACCTTGCTGCCGGGCGGAGGAAGGGGCCAGGTATTTGCGCGAGCGGGAAGCGCCACCGCAACGGTGGCTGCCAGCGCAAACAGGGTTAACCAGCGAGTAAAACGCGAAAAGGTCATCATCACCATAATCCATGCAAATGATAAGGTTATTGTTTTATAAGGCGTTAATGATAATTATGGCGAATGGGTGTGTCGGGAAGATCGGGTGAAGTGCAAAGAGTTTGTAAATTGTCCCCCCGTAGCGCTGGGCTAACAGGGGAAGGGATCCCCATAAAATAATGCCTGCACGGACGACCCCCTCTCCTTTGAGGGAGAGGGCTGGGGTGAGGGGGAACATACGACTCTGGTGGTCATTCCGTTCACTTTATGTCCCTTAGTACTCTGTAACGACATGACCTGTGAACGTGCCAGGGTGGCTCAGTCGCCACCACCCTGGCGACCCGGGCTCCCGGCGGTAAATCGCCGCTACGCGGTCAGGAAACGCCTCAGCGATTTACAGCCGGACCAGGGTGTCGCTGTAAGCTATTCATTTTCCGGAAGCAACTTTCATCGCTTCCGGTTAATAAACTACATGAAATTCCTTAGTTAAGAGGGGAATGGAGGTCAGGCGATCGCGTTCTCTTCCAGCTGGCGCATAAAGTTACGCACCCAGTCCATGCGGGTTTTGCGCTCCGTCAGTTCCTGGGTGAATTTCAGACGCGTTGGGCCATCCAGACGGAAATGCTGCGGCTGTTTTTGCAGCAGGCCGATGAGCCACATCGGGTTGACGTGGTTCTTCTCCGCGAACTCAATCACGCCGCCTTTTTCGTTGCCTTCAAGCTTGCGAATGCCCAGTTTCTGCGCCTGCTGGCGCAGGCGAGCGATATCCAGCAGATTTCGCGCCGCATCGGGCAGCAGACCAAAGCGGTCGATCAGCTCAACCTTAATCTCTTCCAGCTCGTTTTCCGTCTTCGCACTGGCGATGCGCTTGTAGAACGACAGTCGGGTATTCACATCCGGAATGAAATCGTCCGGCAGCAGGGAAGGCATACGCAACTCGACCTCGGTCTGCTGGCTGGTGAGATCTTCCAGCGACGGCTCGCGCCCGGCCTTCAGGGCATCAACCGCGTTTTCCAGCAGTTCCATATAGAGCGAGAAGCCGATGGTCTCCATCGAGCCGCTCTGGTCCTCACCCAGCAGTTCACCGGCACCGCGGATCTCGAGATCGTGCGTGGCCAGTGCGAAGCCTGCACCGAGGTCTTCCAGAGAGGCGATGGCTTCCAGACGCTTTTGCGCGTCGGTGGTCATCGCTTTTGGATGCGGCGTCAGCAGCCAGGCGTAAGCCTGATGGTGCGAACGCCCGACGCGGCCGCGCAGCTGGTGAAGTTGCGCCAGGCCAAAGTGATCCGCACGTTCAATGATGATGGTGTTCGCGGTCGGAATGTCGATCCCGGTTTCGATGATGGTGGTGCACACCAGCACGTTAAAGCGCTGGTGGTGGAAGTCGTTCATCACCCGTTCCAGCTCGCGCTCGCGCATCTGCCCGTGACCGATAGCAATGCGCGCCTCCGGCACCAGCTCCGCCAGCCTGTCGGCCGCTTTCTGGATGTTTTCCACGTCGTTGTACAGGTAATAGACCTGACCCCCGCGCAGCACTTCACGCAGAATGGCCTCACGCACCACCAGATTATCGTACTCGCGGACGAAGGTTTTCACCGCCAGACGGCGCGCCGGCGGCGTGGCGATAATCGACAGATCGCGCATGCCGCTCATCGCCATGTTCAGGGTTCTCGGGATCGGCGTCGCGGTCAGGGTCAGGATATCGACGTCGGCGCGCATCGCTTTGATGCGCTCTTTATGACGCACCCCGAAGCGGTGCTCTTCGTCGACAATCAGCAGCCCCAAATCTTTCCACTTCACGTCGCTTTGCAGCAGCTTATGGGTGCCGATCAGAATATCGATCTTGCCTTCGCTGGCCTGCTCCAGGATCTGCGTCTGCTCTTTGGTGCTGCGAAAACGTGACAGCATCTCGATGCGTACCGGCCAGTTGGCGAAGCGGTCGCGGAAGTTGTCGAAGTGCTGCTGAGCGAGCAGGGTGGTCGGCACCAGCACCGCCACCTGCTTGTTGTTTTCCACCGCAAGGAAGGCGGCGCGCATCGCCACTTCGGTTTTACCGAAGCCAACGTCGCCGCAGACTAAGCGGTCCATTGCCAGCGGCTGGCACATGTCGCTCAGCACGGCGTTAATAGCCTGAGCCTGATCCGGCGTGGTTTCAAACGGGAAGCTGTCGCAGAACAGCTGATACTGTTCCTTATCATGCTTAAACGCGAAGCCCTCTTTGGCCGCGCGCTGGGCGTAGATATCCAGCAGCTCGGCGGCCACGTCGCGCACTTTTTCCGCGGCTTTCTGGCGCGCGCGCGCCCAGGCATCGCCGCCCAGCTTGTGCAGCGGCGCGTTCTCTTCGGCCCCGCCCGCGTAGCGGCTGATCAGATGCAGGGACGACACCGGGACATACAGTTTGGCGTCGTTAGCGTAGGTCAGCATCAGGTATTCACCTTTAATGCCGCCCGCCTCCAGCGTGGTCATCCCCTGATAGCGTCCAACGCCATGCTCCAGGTGAACAATCGGCTGGCCCGGGTGCAGCTCGGCCAGGTTACGGATCAGCGTGTCCGGGTTGATGGTTCGACGGCTGTCCTGCCGACGGCGCGCGACGCGCTCACCCAGCAGGTCGCTTTCGCAAATCAGCGCCAGGTTGTTGAGCGTGTCGATAAAACCGTGCTCGGCGGCGCCAATCATCAGGTAACGACCGTTTCCGGTCGCTTCGCTCAGGCGCAGGATGCGCTTCGGCGCCACCTTAATGCGCCCCAGCAGCTCACCTAACGCTTCGCGGCGGCCTTCACTCTCAACGGAGAACACCACCGGGCCGGTAAACGACTCCAGGAACTTGCGCAGATTATCCAGCGGGGATTTCTGCTGCGCCTGTACGGCCAGGTCCGGCAGCGTCCGAAAGGCGAGGTTGGTGTTGGCGGCCTTATCGGCAAGCGAATCGGTTTTCAGCTGCATGCGCGGCCAGCGCTTCAGCTCGGCGTTGAGCTCGTCGGTACGTAGCCACAGCGCTTCCGGCGGCAGCAGCGGACGCATCGGGTCAACGCCCCGGTTTTCGAAGCGAGCGCGGGTTTCGCTTTCAAAGCGGCTGGCGCTGGCGTCGATATCCCCGGTGTTAACAATCAGGGTATTCGCCGGGAAGTAGCTGAACAGGGCAGGGAGCGGCTCGCTGAAGAACAGCGGCTGCCAGTATTCGATCCCGGCAGGCAGCGTGCCTTTGCTGACCTGCTGATAAATATGTTCCGCGTCGCGCTTCACCTCGAACCTATCGCGCCACTGGCTGCGGAACAGTTCGATAGCGGTTTTGTCCGTCGGGAACTCATGTGCGGGCAGTAAATTGATGGACTCCACTTCCTCCAGCGTGCGCTGCGTGTCGGCGTCGAAGACGCGCAGGCTGTCGATTTCATCATCGAAAAAGTCCAGACGATACGGCTGGTCGCTGCCCATCGGGTAAAGGTCGAGCAGCGCGCCGCGGGTCGCGTATTCCCCGTGCTCCATCACTTGGTCGACGTGGCGATAGCCGGCACCGTCAAGCTGCGCGCGCAGGGCATCACGGGACAGACGCTGGCCTTTTTTCATCACCAGCGCGTGGCCGTGCAGGTAGCTGTGCGGACAGACGCGCTGCATCAGGGTATTCACCGGCACAATCAGCACGCCGCGCTGCATGGTCGGGAGTTGATACAGCGTCGACAGGCGCGAGGAGATGATCTCCTGGTGCGGAGAGAAGCTGTCATAGGGCAGCGTTTCCCAGTCGGCCAGGCTGAACACCAGATTATCGGTGAACTGGCGAATTTCATCGTGCAGGCGCAGGGCGTTTTGCATATCCGGGGCAACCAGGATCACCGGGCCAGGATGACGCTCGGCGATTTCCGCTACCAGCGTGGCGCACGCTGCGCCCGTGAGTTCACCCAGCTGGCGCTGGTCGCCCGCTTTGACAGGCAAGGAATAACGATAGTGTTCAGGCATGGCTATGTCAGAGTCTCTTATGGATATACCAACAGTATTGGGGCATATCACTGATACGCAATGTCTTTATTATCCTCGATCGTTTTACATAAGCAAATCGTAACCGCACGGCGGGATTATACGCCCCCGGAAGGGGGGCGGTGAGGGCATTAACGGGTGGTGGGTGACAGCGTGAGCGGTGAAGGCGGAGAGAAGAAAATGTCCCCAAACAGCGCGGTGGAAATCTTACGCACCCCGAGTCCGGCAAGGGTACAAATCAGCAGGCTGGCAAACGGATAGACAAGAATTAGGGATAGCTCGGCCCAGACCGGCCAGTAAGCGGCATTCATCTCGCCGATCAGGAACAGGCTGAAGGCCTCAATGAGGATGCGGTGAGTGGTATAAATCGCAATGGTATTGGAGCCAATCACGTTCAGCAGGTTGTCAGGGTGAACGGCATAGCGCTGCTCAAAGCTGTAGAACAGCTTCATGATCAGCACAATCGACAGCAATGAGAGCAGCAGCGGAACGTTAGCAAACCACAGCACCACGGAGACGGCGGCGAAAGCGCCGGTTGTCAGCCAGCTGCGGCGCAGGCTGAGGTTTTTCATCCACGTCATCAGCGCTGCGCCATACCACGCCCCGAGGCTGTAGTAGATCATGTTGCGTACCACGCTGTTCATTCCCCACCACGGCAGCGGCAGGAAGTTGATCGCGATGCTTGCCAGCGCCAGCAGCCCCAGCATCGGTAGCTTCCAGCGGCTCAGCAGTTTACACAGCGTGAAGTACACAACCAGGGCATACAGATACCACAGGCTGGTGCTGGCGGTGAGCATGCCTCGCACAAATCCCGGGAGGGAATCGGCATAGGCCGCGTTCGACGAGGTGGCAAGCTCACGATCGGGCGCCAGCCAGGCATTCAGGTGGGTCAGCGCCTGCCATTGCAGAATCCCCCACAGCGCCAGGACCCAGACAATGCTCCAGATTCGCTTGTCGAGACTGGTTCGCCAGTCCACCTCGTCAATATAACGACGGATCAGATAGCCGGAGATAAAGAAAAAGACCGGCATACGGAAGGGGGCGAGGTAGAGATTAAAATAGACCCAGCATTTGGCGAGAAGGCCGGAGAGCGGGTGTTGCAGCCCGATCAGGTGCGGATAAAACGTGATAACCGAATGATAGATAACCACCAGGCAGATACACAGCCCTTTTATCTGGTTAATCCATAATGCTTTTTGCTTCATTGTTCGCAACTACCTTATTGCCATAGACGAACGAACAATTGTTGTTAAACGAAACCGGGCTGTAATGGGTAACAGTCTGTATCAGGAGGTTTTTCGGAAAAGGTGGAGGTTGCGAGGGGCGGTTTCAGACATTAGTACCCTGATTTATCTGAATTTTCGGAAAAATGATTACCAAAGCTTACGGTTTCAGTCATTTACGCTTAACGGATTCGCTTATATACTCGTGGGTCTGCTATCAGCAAACAGACGGACTTCATGTATCAACCTGTCGCACTCTTCATAGGCTTACGCTACATGCGTGGGCGCGCCGCGGACCGCTTCGGTCGCTTTGTCTCCTGGCTTTCGACTATTGGCATTACGCTTGGCGTGATGGCTCTGGTGACGGTGCTTTCCGTCATGAATGGCTTTGAGCGCGAGCTGCAAAACAATATCCTGGGGCTGATGCCGCAGGCCGTTCTCTCATCGACTAACGGTTCGGTTAACCCACAGCAGCTGCCGGAAAGCGCGGCGAAGTTACAGGGCGTCACGCGCGTTGCGCCGTTGACCACCGGTGACGTGGTGCTGCAAAGCGCCCGCAGCGTGGCGGTCGGCGTGATGCTGGGTATCGACCCGGCGCAAAAAGATCCGCTGACGCCGTATCTCGTTAACGTGAAGCAGACCGACCTGGAAGCCGGGAAATACAACGTGATTCTGGGTGAGCAGCTTGCCGGCCAGCTTGGCGTCAACCGTGGCGACCAGCTGCGCGTGATGGTGCCTTCAGCCAGCCAGTTTACGCCGATGGGGCGCCTGCCAAGCCAGCGCCTGTTCAACGTAATTGGTACCTTTGCCGCCAACAGCGAAGTCGATGGCTACCAGATGCTGGTTAACATCCAGGACGCGTCACGCCTGATGCGCTACCCGGCCGGAAATATCACCGGCTGGCGCTTGTGGCTTGACGCGCCGCTGAAGGTGGATACCCTCAGCCAGCAAAAACTTCCGGACGGCACCAAATGGCAGGACTGGCGCGAGCGCAAAGGCGAGCTGTTCCAGGCCGTGCGGATGGAGAAAAACATGATGGGGCTGCTGCTGAGCCTGATCGTCGCCGTGGCGGCATTTAACATCATCACCTCGCTGGGGCTGATGGTGATGGAGAAGCAGGGCGAGGTCGCTATCCTGCAAACCCAGGGGCTGACGCCGCGCCAGATCATGGCCGTGTTTATGGTGCAGGGCGCTAGCGCTGGTATCATCGGTGCGTTGCTCGGTGCCGTGCTGGGGGCACTGCTTGCCAGCCAGCTCAACAACTTAATGCCGATTATCGGCGCGCTGCTCGACGGCGCAGCGCTGCCGGTGGCTATCGAGCCGCTGCAGGTGATCGGTATTGCGCTGGCCGCGATGGCCATTGCGCTGCTTTCAACGCTTTATCCTTCCTGGCGCGCCGCCGCCACTCAACCCGCTGAGGCTTTACGTTATGAATAAGATCCTGTTGCAATGCGACAACCTGTCCAAACGCTATCAGGAAGGCACTGTGCAAACCGACGTGCTGCACAATGTGAGCTTTAGCGTGGGCGAAGGCGAGATGATGGCGATTGTCGGCAGCTCCGGCTCCGGTAAAAGTACCTTATTACATTTGCTGGGCGGGCTGGATACCCCAACCAACGGCGACGTGATTTTCTCCGGCCAGCCGATGAGCAAAATGTCCTCGGCGGCGAAGGCCGAGCTGCGCAACCGCGA
Source organism: Enterobacter sp. ku-bf2 (assembly GCF_001742765.1). Classification (NCBI taxonomy): domain Bacteria; kingdom Pseudomonadati; phylum Pseudomonadota; class Gammaproteobacteria; order Enterobacterales; family Enterobacteriaceae; genus Enterobacter; species Enterobacter sp. ku-bf2. Next base: position 1,218,544 of record NZ_MDVW01000001.1, on the reverse strand, counting down.
GCTGGGCTTTATCTACCAGTTCCACCACCTGCTGCCGGATTTCACGGCGCTGGAAAACGTGGCGATGCCGCTGCTGATTGGCAAAAAGAAACCCGCAGAAATTAACGCCCGCGCCAGCGACATGCTGAAAGCGGTAGGGCTGGGCCATCGCGGTAACCACCGTCCGTCGGAGCTGTCCGGCGGCGAACGCCAGCGCGTGGCGATTGCCCGTGCGCTGGTCAACAACCCGCGTCTGGTGCTGGCGGATGAGCCCACCGGTAACCTGGACGCCCGCAATGCGGACAGTATTTTCCAGCTGCTGGGCGAGCTGAACGCCTCACAGGGTACCGCGTTTCTGGTGGTGACCCACGATCTGCAGCTGGCAAAACGCATGGGGCGCCAGCTTGAGATGCGCGACGGTCATCTGAACGCGGAACTGACCCTGATGGGAGCAGAGTAATGGCGTCACCGTTATCGTTACTCATCGGTTTACGTTTTAGCCGCGGCCGCCGCCGCGGCGGCATGGTGTCGCTGATCTCCGTCATCTCGACCATCGGTATTGCGCTGGGTGTGGCGGTGTTGATCGTCGGCCTGAGCGCCATGAACGGTTTTGAGCGCGAGCTGAATAACCGCATTCTGGCGGTGGTGCCGCACGGGGAGATCGAACCGGTTAACCAGCCGTGGACGAACTGGAGCGATGCGCTCACCAAAGTTGAAAAAGTGCCGGGCATCGCCGCGGCCGCGCCCTACATTAACTTTACCGGGCTGGTGGAGAGCGGGGTAAACCTGCGCGCCATTCAGGTGAAAGGGGTGAACCCGGCGCAGGAAGCGCGTCTCAGCGCGCTGCCGAACTATGTGCAGAACGGCGCGTGGGCCAACTTCAGGGCGGGCGAGCAGCAGATCATCATGGGTAAAGGCGTTGCTGATGCCCTGAAGGTGAAGCAGGGCGACTGGGTGTCAATCATGATCCCCAACGCCAGCGCCGATCACAAACTGCAGCAGCCAAAACGCGTGCGCCTGCACGTTACCGGTATTCTTCAGCTGAGCGGCCAGCTTGACCACAGCTTTGCGATGGTGCCGATGGAGGATGCGCGCCAGTATCTCGACATGGGCGACAGCGTGACGGGCATAGCGATTAAGGTGAACGACGTCTTTAACGCCAACAAACTGGTGCGCGACGCGGGCAGCGTGACCAATAACTATGTCTACATCAAAAGCTGGATCGGCACTTACGGGTATATGTACCGTGATATCCAGATGATCCGCGCCATTATGTATCTGGCGATGGTGCTGGTGATTGGCGTCGCGTGCTTTAATATCGTCTCGACGCTGGTCATGGCGGTCAAGGACAAGAGCGGCGACATCGCCGTGCTGCGTACCCTCGGAGCTAAAGACGGTCTTATTCGCGCCATCTTCGTCTGGTACGGTTTGCTGGCGGGTCTGTTCGGTAGCCTGTGCGGCGTGGTGATTGGCGTGGTGGTTTCCCTGCAGCTGACGCCGATTATCAACGGGATTGAAAAGCTTATTGGTCACCAGTTCCTGTCGGGTGATATCTATTTTATTGACTTCCTGCCGTCTGAACTGCACTGGCTGGATGTTTTTTATGTGCTGCTTACAGCACTTTTACTGAGTCTGCTGGCAAGCTGGTATCCGGCGCGTCGCGCAAGCCGAATTGATCCGGCGAGGGTATTAAGTGGCCAGTAATTACGTCATGATCTAGCGGCTTTCGGGTCGCCAGATCGAAAGAGGAATGCGTTATGTATTATGGATTTGATATTGGCGGCACCAAGATTGCGCTCGGCGTGTTTGATAAAGACCTCAAACTGCAGTGGGAAACCCGCGTTCCCACGCCGCGCGACAGCTACGACGAATTTTTAAACGCCATTGCCGCGCTGGTGGCGCAGGCCGATGAACGCTTTGGCGTGAAAGGCAGCGTCGGCATTGGTATTCCGGGCATGCCGGAAACCGACGACGGTACGCTTTACGCGGCCAACGTGCCTGCCGCCAGCGGTAAACCGCTGCGCGCCGATCTCTCTGCTCTCCTTGAACGCGACGTGCGTTTAGATAACGATGCCAACTGCTTCGCGCTCTCTGAAGCCTGGGATGATGAATTCCGTCGCTACCCGCTGGTGATGGGGCTGATCCTCGGTACCGGCGTCGGCGGCGGAATCGTCATCAACGGTAAGCCCATCACCGGCCGCAGCTACATCACCGGCGAGTTTGGTCATATTCGCCTGCCGGTGGATGCCCTCGAGGTGGTGGGACGTGATTTTCCGCTAACCCGCTGCGGCTGTGGCCAGCACGGCTGTATTGAGAACTACCTTTCCGGCCGCGGGTTTGCATGGCTTTACGAACACTTCTATCATCAGAAACTTGAGGCCCCTCAAATCATTACCCTGTGGGAGCAAGGGGATGCGCATGCGCGTGAGCACGTCGAGCGCTATCTGGATCTGCTGGCGGTATGTCTGGGCAATATTCTCACTATCGTCGACCCGGATCTGCTGGTGATCGGGGGAGGGCTCTCAAACTTTACCGCGATTACGGAACGGTTGTCCGGGCGTTTGCCCCGACACTTATTGCCGGTTGCCCGCGTGCCGCGTATTGAACGCGCGCGACACGGGGACGCAGGAGGCATGCGCGGAGCCGCATTCCTTCATCTCACCGATTAGTTTACGAGGTTACTATGCTGTCGCGTCGCCAGGGTCGACTCAGCCGTTTTCGCAAAAACAAACGCCGCTTGCGTGAGCGTCTGCGCCAGCGGATCTTTTTCAGAGACAGAATGATGCCAGAAGCGATGGATAAACCCAGAGTGGTGGTGCTGACCGGGGCGGGGATCTCCGCCGAGTCAGGAATTCGAACCTTCCGCGCGGCGGACGGGTTGTGGGAAGAGCACCGCGTGGAGGATGTCGCCACGCCGGAAGGCTTTGCCCGCGACCCGGATCTCGTGCAGGCGTTTTATAACGCTCGCCGCCGTCAGCTTCAGCAGCCTGACGTCGCGCCGAATGCCGCGCATCTGGCGCTGGCGAAGCTGGAAGAGGCGCTGGGCGATCGTTTTCTGCTGGTAACGCAGAATATCGACAACCTTCACGAGCGGGCCGGTAACAAGAATATCATCCATATGCACGGCGAGCTGCTCAAGGTTCGCTGCGCCTGGAGCGGTCAGGTGCTGGACTGGAAAGAGGACGTGCTGCCGGAGGATAAGTGCCACTGCTGCCAGTTCCCGTCGCGCCTGCGTCCGCACGTGGTCTGGTTCGGCGAAATGCCGCTGGGAATGGATGAGATCTACAGCGCGCTGGCGATGGCCGACGTGTTTATCGCCATCGGCACATCCGGTCATGTTTATCCGGCGGCGGGGTTTGTCCACGAAGCGCGACTGCACGGCGCGCATACCGTTGAACTCAATCTTGAGCCAAGCCAGGTGGGCAGCGAGTTTGAAGAGAAACACTACGGCCTTGCAAGCACGGTTGTTCCGGAATTTGTCGACAAGCTGCTGAAAGGGCTGTAACGCGAATCGCGTGAAAAGGCACCGGCTGGACGGGTGCCTTTTTATTTAAGAATGAAAGAACGCCAGCGTCTTCTCCAGCGATTTAGCCTGCTCGTCCAGCGAGAGCGCCGCCGCTGAGATCTGCTGAACCAGTGAAGCGTTCTGCTGGGTGGTGCTGTCCATCTGGTTTACGGCGGTACTGACCTGGCTAATCCCCCGATTCTGCTCGTCCAGCGCCTGAACAATGTCATTGATGACCAGATGAACGTGCGACACCGCCTCAATCACCTGTTTCATCATTACGCCGGTCTCATTGACCAGCTCAACGCCTTTGCTGACGCGGCCTGAGGACTCGGCAATCAGTTGAGAGATTTCTTTGGCCGCGTTAGCGCTTCGCTGGGCAAGATTGCGCACTTCACCTGCGACAACTGCGAAACCGCGTCCCTGTTCGCCTGCGCGCGCCGCTTCAACGGCCGCATTCAGCGCCAGAATATTGGTCTGGAAGGCGATGCCGTCGACGATGCTGTTAATCTCACCGATCTTACGTGCGCTCTCGTCAATCTCCCCGATCACCATGACCACGTCGTTTACCAGCGTTTCGCCATGCCCGGCGAGGCTCGCGGCGCGATCGGTCAGCGTGGTGGCCTTGTGGGCGTTGTCGGCGTTATTCTTCACCGTGACCGAAATCTCTTCCATGCTGGCAGCCGTTTCAACAATCGCCGCCGCCTGTTCTTCGGTACGCGAGGCGAGGTCAAGGTTGCCCGCCGAAATTTCGCTGGTCCCGCCGTGCACCGAATGGCTGGCTTCGCTGATGTTGCCGACGATGCGCTTGAGCTGCGTCTGCATGGTGTGCAGGGCATAAAAAATGCTGTGGGTATCCCCGGAACGCACCGGGATGGTGTTGTTCAGATCTCCCCGGGCGACGGCCAGGGCAATACCAGCGGCCTCGGAAGCTTCTCCCCCCACCGGACGGTCAACCTTGCGGGTAAAGATCTGGGCCATCACCAGGCTGACCGCAACGATGCTTAACACCATCAGGACGATGGCTTTCAGTAAAAATGCGCGCGCTTCGGCCATCACTTCGCTGACCGGGGTGATAATAGCCAGTTTCCACGGCGTCTGGCTGTTGCCGACGGCGATGTCCTGCCAGGTGATAAACACCTCTTCCTTCAGCAGCGGATCGTTTACCCGGGTGACATCATGACCGGCAATCTGACCCGCGTAAGGCTTGCCTGCAGCCCGTTTGTCCGGGCTGGACACCACGTTATTGCCCGCAGACAGGAGGAGGGCGTAGCCTGTGCCGTTCCACGGTTTAATTGCGCCGATCGTGGACTGCAGCGTGGCGAGCGAGAAGTCAGAGGTGACCGAGCCCAGAAACTGACCGTCACGCATGATGGGGGCGGCAATCGAGGTGAGCATCACGTCCACGCCGTTGTAGGGGTAAATATAGGGTTCGATGATCACATCTTTATGCCGCTGTTTCGGCAGCAGATAATAATCACCGCTGCCGGGCGTTTCGATGTCCGTCAGCAGGTGCAACGCCGGTTTGCCGGTGGCATCGCGGTCGACGTAGCGGGCGTAGCGCCCGGCAGGATCTTCACCGCTCTGACCGGCAAAGGCGGTATCTTTATCGTCAAACGCGTTGGGCTCAAAGGCCATCGACATGGAGAGAAACGACGGGTGAGCCGAGAGGTAGTGGATGAGCAACTGGTTAAGGCTCTGGCGATCGGATACGCCCGCCTCGCGCAGCGCCAGGGCACTGTTGCCCATATCCCGGGCGGCAGTCAGGGCGGAATCCAGCTGTTTGCTGACCTGTAAAGCCTGTACCTCGGCTATCTGGCGGATATGTTTTTTGGCCAGCACCTCTTGCTGCGCCATCCACTGCCACATCATAAACCCGATCGTTGCCGTAAAGCCCACCGTCACGGTGAGGAAAATGGACAATAGCATCAACGTCTTGACTCTTATTTTTTGTTTTCGGACCATGGCGTCTTTCATTCTCATCTCCCGTAATGTCGTGCATGTCGGGCAGGCACACAGTACTTATCGGATATTTCGTTCTCTTTCTGTAGAGCGCCGGATATATTTAATTTAAATTCCAGAATATTAAATCCCGTTAATTAGTGTGGATGCTTTTATTTTGTGCATTCAATCAAAATAGCGCTCGATAATGCTCGTTATCATCGTGTAGAAAGAGGATGCTAATAAATATTAAGTGGTAGAGGAGGATGGGATATGTACGGATTTATCGCGCGACAACCCATTTTTAACCCAGAGATGAATACCGTGGCCTATGAGCTGCTTTTCAGAGACGGGATGACAAATCGTTTTCCGGATGTGTCGGCGGAATATGCTACGTCCAGAATGATATCCGATCAGTTTTTATGTGTGCCGTCCCAGCGCATCGCCGGGGCACATACGTCGTTTATTAATTTCCCTTCAAGGATGGTCATTGACCGCAGTGGCGAAGCGCTTGATAAAGAGAGCGTGGTGATTGAGATCCTTGAAGATGCTGTGCCGGGGGCCGAACTGCTGCAGGCCGTCAGGGAGATGAATGCGCATGGCTACCAGTTTGCGCTTGATGATTTCACCCTTGCGCCAGAATGGGATGCTTTTTTACCCTATATTTCGATCCTGAAATTCGACGTCAGAAATTATACTTTAGCGCAAATTAAAGCGTATCTGAAAGCACGTCAACATCTGACCGGTCATATTAAATATCTCGCTGAAAAAGTTGAGACTAAAGAGGAATTCAACCAATACAGGGACGAGGGGTTCTCGCTGTTTCAGGGCTATTTTTTCTGCCGCCCGGAGGTCATTAAATATAAACGGCTGTCGCAAAATCAGCTGGCGATTTTCCGGCTGCAAATGGAGGTCGGACGCAATAAACCTGATTTTCGAATCATCGAGTCGTTGATAAAAACGGATCTGACGCTCTCTTATAAAATCATGCGCTATATGAAGCATACGGCGTTTAAACATGTCGGCGCCTGTAATTTCAGCAAGTTAACCCTGAGCGAGGTGCTCAGGTATCTTGGCGAAAATCAGCTCCGACGGTTTGTTGCCGTCGTGGTCCTCGCCAGTGCGGGTAATGACACCGTCAGCGAGCTTTACCCGCTAAGCATGATGCGCGGCAAGTTCTGCGAACTGATTGCAGAGACGATGAAAGACCCGATTCTGGCTGAAAATGCGTTCATGTGCGGCCTGTTTTCTTTGCTCGATACCCTTCTTGAGCTGCCGATGGCCGAGTTGATGAAGCAAATTGCGGTACCGCAGAGCGTGAGCAACGCGCTGTGCCATCAGGAGGGACAGTTAGCCGACATGATCAACCTCTGTCGTTATTATGAACAGCAGCGCTGGGACGAGGCAACCCGGGTTCGTCAGACGCTGGGTCTGTCTGATGAGGAGGTGGTGGAGGCGATGCGAAAGGCGACGATCTGGGCAGGAGAGAATGCGGTCAGTTAATTCCCCCTCACGCCGCGCAGGCGGCGTGAGGAAGAACGCGATACCGGTTAGCGGCCCGCTTTTAACTTCTGGTAATACTCTTCGTAGAGGCGGCTGGCGTCGCCGACATCGTTCTGCCATTCACCTTTGCTGATGGTTTCGGCGTCCGGGTAGAGCGACTTATCGTTAGCGACGTCAGGCTTCAGCAGCTTGCGTGCGGCCAGGTTGGGCGTCGGGTAGCCAATCGTCTCGGCAACCTGTTTCGCCACGTCAGGGCGCAGCAGGAAGTCAATCAGCTTATGCGCCCCGTCCACGTTTTTCGCGTTGGCCGGGATTGAAAGACTGTCCATCCAGAAAATCCCGCCCTCTTTTGGCCAGACAACCTCAAGCGGCGTACCGGCCTGGCGGGCGACATACGCGGAACCGTTCCACACCATCCCCAGGTTCACTTCGCCTTCCATATACGGGTTTGCCGGGTTATCGGAGTTGAATGCCGCCACGTTAGGCATCAGCTTTTTCAGCTCGGTATACGCCGCTTCAATCTCTTTTGGATCCGTCGTATTGCCCGAGTAGCCCAGCTTGCGCAGCGCGACCTGGAACACTTCTCGCGCGTCGTCGGTCAACAACAGGCTGCCTTTGTACTCCGGTTTCCACAGGTCGGCCCAGCTTGTCACCGATTTCGAATCGACGGCCTCGCTGTTAACGCCAATCGCGGTTGCCCCCCAGATATACGGAATGGAGTAGTCGTTATTCGGGTCAAACGGCTTGTTGAGCATCTCCGGATCGAGGTTTGAAAAATGGGTTAGCTTCGTTTTATCGATCTTCTGGATCATGCCCTCTTTGCGCATTTTGTCGACAAAGTAGGTGGAAGGAACCACCAGATCGTATGCGCCGTCTTTGTAGGTTTTGAGCTTGGCATACATGGTTTCATTCGACTCGTAGGTCGAGTAGATCACCTTGATGCCCGTCTCTTTGGTGAACTGTTCCAGCAGCCCCGGCGGCACATATTCGGTCCAGTTGTAGAAGTAGAGCGTTTTGCTGTCATCAGCGTGCGCGGCACCCATGCCAAGCACCAGCGCGGCAGCGGCGAGCATTTTTTTCATTTCATTGTCCCCTGAGATTTTGTTTTATCACGAGCAATAACCTGGCTGGCGATCACCAGAACCAGCGAAAACACCAGCAGAATGGTCGCCAGCGCGTTCACCTCAGGTGAAACGCCGACTTTCACCATCGAATAGATTTTCAACGGCAGAATTTCATAGCTCGGCCCGGTCACGAAAGAGGAGACCACCACGTCATCCATCGACAGGGTAAAGCTCAGCAGCCATCCGGCCGCCACGGCGGGCATCGCCAGCGGCAGGATGATTTTGCGCAGGATGGTCAACTCGCTGGCGCCCAGATCTTTCGCCGCCTCCAGCATGCGCACGTCGAACCCTTTCAGGCGCGCAAAGACGGTCACCACCACAAACGGCAGGCAGAAGGTGATATGGGAAAACAGCAGCGACCAGAAGCCAAGCTGAACGCCCAGCAGCATAAACAGCACCAGCAGCGAAATCGCCATCACGATGTCCGGCGACATCATCACCACAAACAGCATGCCGCTGACGAACGGCTTACCGCGAAAGCGATAGCGATAGAGCGCCACGGCGGTCAGGGAGCCAATCAGCGTGGCGAAGGTGGCGGAGAAGAGCGCCATCGTCAGCGAGTGCTGAGCGGCCTGCAGCAGGCTGTCATTGTTCATCAGCAGTCTGTACCAGTCGGTGGTAAAGCCCTGCCAGTTAATCCCAAAGCGCGAGCTGTTAAACGAGTTCACGATCAAAATAATGATCGGGATATACAGGTAAGCGTAAATGGCGGTCATAAAACCGCCGCGAAGCAGTCGACCGATCATTCGAGTTCCACCTTCTTATTCAGCAGCCGTGAGGCGCGCCAGTAGACCAGCAGCATCAGACCCATCACCACCGTCAGCGTGATGCTGGTGGCGGACCCGAACGGCCAGTCGCGGATGTTGAGGAACTGGCTCTTGATCACATTCCCAATCAGCAGGTTTTTCGCCCCGCCCATCAGGTCAGAAACGTAGAACAAGCCCATCGCCGGGAGCATCACCAGCAGACAGCCCGCGATAATGCCGGGCATGGTCAGCGGGATAATAATGCGGATAAAGGTCTGGAACCTGTTGGCACCCAGATCTTTTGCCGCTTCCAGCAGCGGTTTATCCAGCTTCTCAATGCTGGAGTAGAGCGGCATCACCATAAACGGCAGCAGGATATAGACCAGACCGATAATCACCGCGCTCGGGGTGAACATGATGCGGATCGGCGTATCGATCACTCCCAGCCACAGCAGAAATTCATTGAGGTAGCCTTTGGTGCTGAGGAAGATTTTCAGCCCGTAAATGCGAATCAGCGAGTTGGTCCAGAACGGCACAATCAGTAAAAACAGCAGCAGGGGCCGCACCTTTTGCGGCAGGCCCGCGAGGAACCACGCGAAGGGATATCCCAGCACCAGACAGGCAATCGTGGCAATCAGCGCCATATTCAGTGAGTGCAGCAGCACGTCAAAATAGAGCGGATCGAGCAGGCGCGTGTAGTTGTCCAGCGTAAAGACCAGCGAAACGAAATGGGTATCGTCGCGGGTCAGGAAGCTGGTGGCGATAATCATCAGGTTGGGGAGAAAGACAAACAACACAAGCCAACCGACGATCGTGGCAATCACCACATTCTGGAACTTACTTGTGTTCTTCATCAGCCAGTACAACCTCCCAGCTTTCTACCCAGTTGATAACCATTTTCTGGTCGAGAGAGTGGTCGAAGTCAGGGTCGTCCTCGTTAAAGAACTCGCTGACCATCACCATTTTGCCGTTCTCCAGCTCGACGACAGACTCCAGCGTCATCCCTTTGTAGTTGCGCTCGCGGATATAGCCGATTAACCCTTCGGCCTTGGCATTGCCGTGGATTTCATCGACGCGCAGATCTTCCGGGCGCAGCAGAACGTTGAGCTTTTGTCCCTTTTCGACGGGGAAATTCACCGTGATGGCGCACTCCCGTCCTTCGACGCGGGCCCGGACGCGCTGGTCGTCCAGACGTTCGATCACCGTGGCGTCGAAGATATTGATTTCACCAATGAAGCTGGCGACAAACAGGTTCTTTGGCTCTTCGTAGATTTCACGCGGCGTGCCGTCCTGCTCGATTTTACCGTCACGCATCACCACGATGCGGTCGGACATGGTCAGGGCCTCTTCCTGGTCGTGGGTGACGAAGACAAAGGTAATGCCGAGCTTGCGCTGCAGAGCCTTGAGCTCGTTCTGCATCTGCTTGCGCAGCTTGTAATCCAGCGCGGAGAGGGATTCATCCAGCAGGAGCAGACGCGGCTTGTTGACCACGGCGCGGGCGATGGCCACGCGCTGCTGCTGGCCGCCGGAAAGCTGATGCGGTTTTCGCTGGGCAAACGTCTCGAGCTGCACCATGCGCAGGGCTTCGGTGACGCGCGGTTCGATCTCACTCGCCGGAGTTTTTTGCATCCGCAGGCCAAACGCCACGTTTTCAAACACGGTCATGTGCGGGAAGAGGGCATAACTCTGAAAGACAGTGTTGACGTGGCGGTCTTCGGCGGGAACCTGGGTGATGTCCTGGTTTTCAAGATGGATATGGCCGTTATCGACGCTTTCCAGCCCGGCGATAAGGCGCAGTACGGTTGTTTTGCCGCAGCCGGAGGGGCCAAGCAGCGTCAGAAACTCACCGTCATTGATGGTGAGAGTGAGGTCGGAAATGACGTCCTTGCCATCAAAACTTTTACGAATTCGTTCCAGTTTCACCAGCGGTGAACGGGTTTGTGTATTCAATTTTTGCGCTGTCCCATATAGACGCCTCAGGCAGCAGACTGAAGCGGGGTTTGTGTGTAACCACCTTGGTGACTCGTAATGAGGGCGGACATTCTACGGCAATCCCCTGCAATCGCCAATCCTTGTCACTGATTCATAAGCTACATTTACTAACGCATAACGATATAAACGGAAAATATTCTCGTTTGCGGGATAAAAGTGACCTGACGCAATATTTGCGTTTTGATGCTTATTGATAATGTTGTCACAAAAAGTGAGGGTGACTGCATGGATAAATTACTTGAGCGTTTTTTACAGTACGTTTCGCTGGATACCCAATCTAAACCGGGTGTTCGCCAGGTGCCGAGCACCGAAGGCCAGTGGAAGTTATTAAACCTGCTTAAAGAGCAGCTTGACGCCATGGGGCTGGTCAACGTCACGTTAAGCGAGAAAGGCACTGTGATGGGAACGCTGCCGGCGAATGTCCCGGGTGACATTCCGGCGATTGGCTTTATCTCCCATGTCGACACCTCTCCGGATTTTAGCGGTAAACATGTGAACCCGCAGATTGTTGAAAACTACCGCGGCGGCGACATTGCGCTGGGCATAGGCGACGAAGTGCTCTCGCCCGTCATGTTCCCGGTGCTGCACCAGCTGCTGGGCCAGACGCTGATCACCACCGACGGAAAAACGCTACTGGGGGCGGATGATAAAGCGGGGATCGCGGAGATCATGACGGCGCTGGCGGTGTTGAAGGGCAAAGATATCCCGCACGGCGATATCCGCGTGGCCTTTACGCCGGATGAAGAGGTCGGCAAGGGCGCGAAGCACTTCGACGTGGACGCCTTTAACGCGCAGTGGGCCTATACCGTTGACGGTGGCGGCGTCGGTGAGCTGGAGTATGAAAACTTCAACGCTGCCTCGGTGACGATCAAAATTGTCGGCAACAACGTTCACCCCGGTTCGGCGAAAGGCGTCATGGTGAACGCGCTGTCGCTGGCGTCGCGAATTCATGCGGAAGTCCCGGCGGAAGAGAGCCCCGAACAGACCGAAGGGTATGAAGGGTTCTATCACCTGACCAGCATCAAAGGCACCGTGGACAGCGCGCAGATGCACTACATCATCCGCGATTTCGACCGTAAAGCCTTTGAGGCGCGCAAGCGTAAGATGATGGAGATCGCCAAGAAGGTGGGCAAGGGCCTGCATCCTGACTGCTATATCGAGCTCATCATCGAAGACAGCTATTACAATATGCGCGAGAAGGTGATGGCGCATCCGCATATTCTCGATATCGCCCAGCAGGCGATGCGCGACTGCGATATTGAACCGCAACTGAAGCCGATTCGCGGCGGCACCGACGGTTCTCAGCTGTCATTCATGGGGCTACCGTGCCCGAACCTGTTTACCGGTGGCTATAACTACCATGGCAAACATGAGTTTGTGACGCTGGAAGGAATGGAAAAGGCGGTGCAGGTGATTGTGCGGATCGCGGAGTTGACCGCTAAACGCTAAAAAAACGCCCGGTGGCGCTACGCTTACCGGACCTACGATCCGAATGTAGGCCGGGTAAGCGAAGCCGCCACCCGGCAAATATCACGACTCAGTCCTCAAAGAACCAGTACCCGCTGTTGACCAGTGCGGCCAGCATCGCGAGGAAAGACGGGTCTTCCAGCGCATCGCCAAAGGTATCGGCAGTCAGCACCAGATGGCTGGCAATCGCTTCCAGCGCCGGACGGTGTGGAGAGTCCAGCTTCTCGCCATTGACGAACACGTCCTCACCAATGCGCAGCACGCGTAGCCCGCCCAGACGCGTCAGCTTGTCGCCCTGCTGAAGCGCATCATAAATCTCGTCAGCCTGATAAGGCGGCTCCGGTGGTGCAACGTCCAGCTCGTGGCGGGACTGGCTGATAAACTCGCCAAACCACTGTTTGAAGTGCTCCGGCTCGTTAATCAGATCCAGCATCATGCCGCGCAGCTTATCCAGCTCTGCGGGCAGGATATCGGCCGGATGCTCGCGTGCAGGCACATCAGGGTCGCTGTAACGATAGCTGCCCAGCTCGCGCTGCAGAACATAGTCGGCAAATCCGCTGATCATCTCGCGGCCGCTTGGCGCGCGGAACCCGACGGAGTAGTTGAGGGAATTCTCCAGGGAGTAACCTTCGTGAGGGAATCCCGGTGGAATGTAGAGAATGTCACCCGGCTCCAGCTCTTCGTCGATAATCCCGTCAAACGGGTCAACCTGAAGCAGGTCCGGATGCGGGCAGTGCTGCTTCATGGGGACTTTTTCGCCCACGCGCCAGCGGCGGCGGCCCGTACCCTGAATAATAAACACGTCGTACTGGTCCAGATGCGGACCGACGCCACCGCCAGGAACGGAGAAGGAGATCATCAGATCGTCCATGCGCCAGTCGGGCAGGGCGCGGAACGGACGCATTAAGGCGGCCGTTGGCTCGTGCCAGTGGTTGACCGCCTGCACCAGCAGCGACCAGTTGTTTTCACCGAGGTGATCGTAGCTTTCGAAAGGACCGTGGCTAACCTGCCATTTCCCGTCCTGGTGGCTGACCAGACGGCTGTCGACTTCGTTTTCCATGGCCAGACCGGCCAGCTCGTCAGGCGAGATGGGGTCGACAAAATTGCTGAACCCACGTTTCAGAACGACCGGGCGTTTTTGCCAGTAACGTTCAATAAACTCGGGCCAGTTAAGCGTTAAGTGATAATCCATATTTTTTTATTCCGCAGGCTCTTACTGACTCGGATTATAACGGAAGCTCAGCCCCCCGGCTGCGAGATCCTCGCATTTTTCACATAACGGGTTAACTATCGTTCGATGTAGGCTGCTGGCGACCAAAAATGACCTCCATTCGCGCGCCGCCCAGCAAACTTTCACTGGTTTCGATTTTCCCGTCGTACTGATCGACAATCTCACGCGCGACGGCTAATCCAACGCCCTGGCCAGGACGTAGCGTATCGGCGCGTTGACCCCGATCGAACACCACATCACGTTTATTGCGCGGGATCCCCGGGCCATCATCCTCAACGATGATATGCAGTTCGTTATCCGTCTGCCGCGCCGACACTTCCACGAACTCCAGACAGTATTTGCAGGCGTTATCCAGCAGGTTACCCATCACTTCCATGAAGTCATTTTTTTCACCCACAAAGCTTATCTCTGGCGAGATATCAAGGCTGATGTTCACCCCTTTACGCTGATACACCTTGTTGAGGGCAGACGTGAGGTTATCCAGAAGCGGGGCGACCGGATGCAGCTCGCGGCTCAGCAGCGCGCTGCCGGAACGCATGCTGGCGCGGTGGAGGTAATAGCCAATTTGCTGGGAAATACGGCTGATCTGCTCCAGCATCACCGGCTCGGCATCGTCAACGCTCAGCTTCGAGCTGCGCATGGAACGCAGGGTGCTTTGCATGACTGCGAGCGGGGTTTTCAGGCTGTGGGTCAGGTCGGTAAGTGTCGTGCGGTATTTATCATAGCGTTCGCGTTCACTTTTCAGCAGGCGGTTGAGGTTTCGCACCAGGCTGGTGAGCTCGCGGGTGGTTTCCGGATTAAGCTTTTCGCGATGATGTTCTTCCAGCTCGCGAACCTCTTTCGCCAGTGATTCAATGGGGCGCAAGCTCCACCACGCCGCCACCCACAGCAGCGGGATCACCAGCAGCAGATTTGCCGCCAGAACGTAGATGAACCAGCTCCAGACCATATAAGAACGCTTCAGCTCGACCGGAATGGTGTCGATCACCACGATGGTCAACTGCGGCATGTTTAGCGTCGCCGGATAGAGGTTAATCGCGACGGAGTGCGTCATCTCTGTTTCGGCATCGTCGGCGCGGATCTCGTTTAGCTTTTGCTGCAGGGAGCGATCTTCACGGATCAGCGAGCTGGTGGTGTTGAGATCGGCTTCAATTTCATGAAACCCGTTGGTTTTGAGCCAGTCCGGACGAATGCTTTTGACCAGCCACGGAATGTCCCGCTGTGCCCACAGTAGCTTCCCCTTTTCGTCATAAATCAGGGCCAGCGTGGGGCTCTGCTGATTGAGGTTTTCCGGCATTTCGACGGTGATTTTATTGTCTTCCCACTTCGCCAGGGTATAAAACAGATTGCTTTCGCCACGCAGCAGGCGAAAGGTGGTTTTATCGAAGCTGACGCTGTAGCCCACCAGGGCGACCATGCCGTAGGAGAGCGACAGCACCAGCACGACGGCTGCCGTTGCCAGTAAAAAGCGCACCCGCAGCGAGAGGGGCAAAATATGGCGCAAGATCCGTCTCATTTAGCGTAATTCGAACAGGTAGCCCTGGCCACGGACGGTGGTAATCACATCCTGTGGATATTGCGCCTGAATTTTCTTACGTAAACGTCCCATCAGCACGTCAATGGTATGGCTCTCACGCAGTTCAGCATCAGGATAGAGCTGGAGCATCAAGGAGTCTTTGCTCACGACCTTGCCGTTGTTGCGGATCAGCGTCTCCATGATGGTGTATTCGAAAGCGGTGAGCTTGATCACTTCATCATTGATGGATAATTCCCGGCGGGAGAGATCAACCTGGAAAGGCGGGATGGAGATAACCTGAGACGCCAGCCCGCTGTTGCGACGAAGCAGCGCCTGCATGCGGGCCGCCACCTCTTCAATATGGAACGGCTTGGTGACGTAATCATCTGCACCCGCGCTCAGCACTTCAACCTTGTCCTGCCAGCCTTCACGGGCGGTCAGCACCAAAACCGGCAGAGAAACATCGTGGCTGCGCCAGCGACGAATCAATGACAGACCGTCTTCATCAGGCAACCCTAAATCGACAATGGCGATATCCGGCAGGTGTTCATTGAGATAATAATCGGCTTCTTTTGCATCTTCAGCATCGTCCACCTGATGTCCCATCTCCTGAAGCTGAACCTTCAGGTGATGACGTAGCAATGCGTTATCCTCAACAACCAGTACGCGCATCATCTTTTCTCCCAGAATAAATAGTATGAATAGTTTAACGCTGATTATGTTGCTGTGGGGATAAACATTGAGTAAACCGGGGAAAAGCAACCCCCTTTCCGGGCGGAAAGGGGGGAGAGGAGATTACTTCAGCTCGTCAACCATGGTGATGGCGCGGCCAATGTAGTTCGCCGGAGTCATCGCCTTCAGGCGGGTTTTCTCTTCTTCCGGCAGCGCCAGGCCGTCGATAAACTGCTTCATACCTTCGGCGTCAACGCGTTTGCCGCGGGTCAGCTCTTTCAGTTTTTCGTACGGCTTTTCGATGCCATAACGACGCATCACGGTCTGAATCGGCTCCGCCAGCACTTCCCAGTTGTGATCCAGTTCATCCAGCAGACGATCGCGGTTCACTTCCAGCTTGCTCACGCCTTTCAGGGTGGACTGGTACGCAATCAGCGCGTAGCCGATGCCCACGCCCAGGTTACGCAGCACGGTGGAGTCGGTCAGGTCGCGCTGCCAGCGGGATACCGGCAGTTTGCTTGCCATATGCTGCAGCACGGCATTCGCCAGCCCCAGGTTGCCTTCGGAGTTTTCGAAGTCGATCGGGTTCACTTTGTGCGGCATGGTGGAAGAGCCGATTTCGCCCGCGATGGTTTTCTGTTTGAAGTGGTTCAGGGCGATGTAGCCCCACACGTCACGATCGAAGTCGATCAGGATGGTGTTGAAGCGCGCGATGCAGTCAAACAGTTCGGCGATATAGTCGTGCGGCTCAATCTGGGTGGTGTACGGGTTCCACTGAATGCCCAGAGAGGTCACGAACTCTTCGCTGAACTGGTGCCAGTCCACTTCCGGGTACGCGGCGATGTGGGCGTTATAGTTACCGACCGCGCCGTTGATTTTGCCCAGAATTTCAACCTGTTCCAGCTGACGATACTGGCGCTCCATACGGTACGCGACGTTCGCCATCTCTTTACCCATCGTGGATGGGGTGGCTGGCTGGCCGTGGGTACGGGAGAGCAGCGGAATGTCGCGGTATTCCACGGACAGTGCTTTCACCGCGTCGATGATTTTACGCCAGTAAGGCAGCACCACCTCTTTGCGCGCGGTAGAGAGCATCAGGGCGTGCGACAGGTTGTTGATGTCTTCAGACGTACAGGCGAAGTGGATGAACTCAGACACGGCGTGCAGCGCAGGAACGCTTTCCACTTTCTCCTTCAGGAAGTACTCGACCGCCTTCACGTCGTGGTTGGTGGTGCGCTCAATGGTTTTAATGCGCGCAGCATCTTCTTCATTGAAGTCGGCAACGATTTTATCAAGGTAATCGTTTGCCTTTTCATCAAAAGCAGGAACTTCCTTGATTGCTGCCTGGGCGGCCAGCTTTTGCAGCCAGCGTACTTCAACCTGAACACGGAACTTCAGCAAACCATATTCGCTGAAGATCCCGCGCAGCGCGCTGACTTTATCGCCGTAGCGTCCATCGACAGGGGATACGGCGGTCAGTGAGGATAATTCCATAATTCGCAACTCCGGGAGGTTAACAATGAGCAAGAATTTGTTTTGCCTGAGTGGTCAGGCGATTACGAGAAAACATTAGCTGCAGGCGGCCACCGCCAACCTGGTGCCACAGCACGGCAGCGCGGATCCCAGCCAGCAGGGACGCGCGCACTTTTGCCTGTACCTGCGGACTTTGCAGCACGGCAGGGGAGCCGGTGACCTGTATACGCGGTCCCAGCGGGCTGATGACGTCAACATAAATGCCGGCCATGGCGCTCAGCAGTGTGTCGGAC
The DNA here is from genome assembly GCF_001742765.1 of Enterobacter sp. ku-bf2. NCBI lineage: Bacteria > Pseudomonadati > Pseudomonadota > Gammaproteobacteria > Enterobacterales > Enterobacteriaceae > Enterobacter > Enterobacter sp. ku-bf2. The sequence goes on along the minus strand of NZ_MDVW01000001.1, from coordinate 1,201,102 downwards.
TGCAGGTCAAAATGATCGAGCTGACGCTGTAGCCCGGCAATGCGATCGCCCAGGGTATTAAGCGCGCCTTTTGCTGCGCTCAGCTTACGCTCCAGCACCATCAGGCTCAACGTGTAGCGGGTCAGCTCTGCGTTTAACCCCTGACGGCTGCTGGCGTTAAGCACGCCAAGCAGGGTTTCAAGACCGAGACGAAGATTGGTTTCACTGCCACCGAACACGCCCAGGGTTGAACCGGGGTTGAGGTCGATAACGCTGTTGAGTGAAACGTGCAGGGCGTCAGCGTCGCAATGACCCTGATGCGCCAGCTGTTGCACCAGACGGGCTGACTGGCAAATTCCCGCCAGCGCCAGGGTGATGTCATAGTAGTTCTTCGCCACACGGTCTCCTTTATGTGTGCAATCGCTGTTAAACAGCGGGCAGCGGCAGGCGCTGTTCAATGATCCCGCCGCCCAGGCAGATTTCGCCGCTGTAGAAGACAGCAGACTGGCCCGGGGTGACGGCGGCGACCGGCTCGTCGAAGCGCACGTCAATGCGATCGTCATCGAGCGCGGTAACGGTGCAAGGAATATCGGTCTGCCGGTAGCGTGTTTTCACCGTGCAGCGCAGCGTGCCTTTCAGCGGCTCACGATCGACCCAGTGCAGCTGTTGCGCAATCAGGCCAACGGACATCAGACGCGGATGGTCGTGACCCTGAGCAACAACCAGAATATTGTTTTCGACATCTTTGTCGACCACGTACCACGGATCTTCGCTACCTTCTTTCGTCCCGCCGATACCCAGGCCTTTACGCTGGCCTAAGGTGTGGTACATCAGCCCCTGATGCTGGCCAATCTCTTCCCCGTCGACGGTGACAATTTTACCCGGCTGTGCGGGCAGGTAACGTCCGAGGAAATCGCGGAATTTGCGCTCGCCGATGAAGCAGATGCCGGTAGAGTCTTTTTTCTTCGCGGTGATCAGGTCCAGCTCTTCGGCGATTTTACGCACCTGCGGCTTTTCCAGCTCGCCGACAGGGAACAGGCTCTGGGCGATTTGCTCGTGGCTCAGCGTATAGAGGAAATAGCTTTGATCTTTATTGCCGTCCAGACCGCGCAGCAGCTGGCTTTTGCCATTCACGTCTGCGCGACGCACGTAGTGACCGGTCGCGATGTAGTCTGCGCCCAGATCTTCCGCAGCGAATTCGAGGAAGGCTTTAAATTTGATCTCTTTGTTGCACAGAATATCCGGGTTCGGCGTGCGGCCTGCTTTGTACTCTTCAAGGAACAGTTCAAACACGTTGTCCCAGTATTCTGCGGCAAAGTTAACGGTGTGCAGTTCAATGCCGAGCTTATCGCATACGGCCTGCGCATCGGCGAGATCCGCAGCGGCAGTGCAGTATTCCTCGCCATCATCTTCCTCCCAGTTCTTCATGAACAGGCCCTCCACCTTATAGCCCTGTTGCTGTAACAGGTAGGCGGAAACGGAGGAATCGACACCGCCGGACATGCCGACGATCACTTTTTTCTGGCTATTATCTGACATGGAATACTCACGACATTGAACTTCAAGGCGGCGTATTCTATCACGCCCCCCCACCATTGGCACCCTCTGTAAACGGCCAGTTAAAAGCGCCGATGACATCCAGCGGCAGGCGTGCGCCTGACTGCCAGCAGCGAATGCTTTCCGCAACCAGCGGCGAGCGCAGGTTTCGCGCGTTCAGGATCTCGTTGGCGGTGACCCACAGACAGCGGTCGATATCGTCATCCTGCGGCTCAGTGGCGCACGTTTCGCTAAGCTCAACGGCAAATAAAAAACGCAGGAAGGGGGTGCTGTCGGGTGCAATCCACTGGTGCATACGGATGAAGTGCTGGGGTTCAGCGTGAATGCCGGTCTCTTCCCACAGCTCGCGTTTTGCGGCCTGAAGAAGGGTCTCATTGGCTTCAAGATGTCCGGCTGGCTGGTTCCACAGCGCTTTGCCGTTAATGCTCTCTTCGACAACCAGGAATTTACCCCGGGCGTGGACCACGCAGGCAACCGTGACATGAGGTTTAAACATAGTGACTCCTTAAAAGGTAACGTCTCGCCATTCACCGTTTGCCAGCGTTTCCAGGGTGTAGTTACCCATAGCGTAGCGAATCAGACGCAGGGTAGGGAAGCCGACGTGCGCGGTCATCCGCCGAACCTGACGGTTGCGGCCTTCATAAAGGGTGATTTTGAGCCAGCTGGTCGGAATGGATTTGCGTTCGCGGATCGGCGGATTGCGCGGCCACAGCCACTCCGGTTCATTCACGCGTTCAATACCTGCCGGCAGGGTGGGACCGTCGTTCAGCGTGACGCCTTTGCGTAATTTATCCAGCGTTTCTTCGTCCGGCTCGCCTTCGACCTGGACGAAGTAAATTTTGCCGGTGCGTTTTCCCGGCTGCGTGAGCTTCGCCTGCAGCGCGCCGTCGTTGGTCAAGACCAGCAGGCCTTCGCTGTCCCGGTCCAGACGCCCGGCCGCGTAGACCCCCTGAACAGGGATGTAGTCCTTTAGCGTGCTGCGTCCGGCTTCGTCGGTGAACTGCGGCAAAACATCGTAGGGTTTATTGAACAGAATCACCCGCTTTGGCTGGGTTTCTTGCGGTCGTCTGGCGGCTTGTCGCGAGCTGAATCGCTCAACCCGGTGTTTTGTAAAAGAAGTTTTCTTCATGGTATTTTCAGGCGTTATCAATTGCCGCATTATAGCCTAATAACGAAGACCTTTCATGGCGTCGGACAATCAGGTACTATCGAAGGGCTCATTACAATTTATTAACATAAGATCAGTAACAACCAGAAGCGCTCGAAGGAGAGGTTAATGGAAAGCAAAGTAGTTGTTCCGGCGGAAGGTAAAAAGATCACCCTGCAAAACGGCAAGATTAACGTTCCTCACAATCCGATTATTCCGTTCATCGAAGGCGACGGTATCGGTGTAGACGTTACCCCGGCAATGCTGAAAGTGGTTGATGCCGCTGTTGAGAAAGCCTACAAAGGCGAGCGTAAAATTTCCTGGATGGAAATTTACACCGGTGAGAAATCGACGCAAGTTTATGGCCAGGACGTCTGGCTGCCAGCAGAAACGCTGGACCTGATCCGCGACTACCGCGTTGCTATTAAAGGCCCCCTGACCACCCCAGTCGGCGGCGGTATCCGTTCTCTGAACGTGGCTCTGCGTCAGGAGCTGGACCTGTACGTGTGTCTGCGTCCGGTTCGTTACTATCAGGGCACCCCAAGCCCGGTGAAGCACCCGGAACTGACCGACATGGTTATCTTCCGCGAAAACTCAGAAGACATCTACGCGGGTATCGAATGGAAAGCGGACTCTGCTGACGCAGAAAAAGTGATTAAATTCCTGCGCGAAGAGATGGGCGTGAAGAAAATTCGCTTCCCTGAGCATTGCGGTATCGGCATTAAGCCGTGCTCCGAAGAAGGGACTAAGCGTCTGGTGCGCGCGGCCATCGAATATGCGATCACCAACGACCGTGACTCTGTGACCCTGGTTCACAAAGGCAACATCATGAAGTTCACCGAAGGCGCGTTCAAAGACTGGGGCTACCAGTTGGCGAAAGAAGAGTTCGGCGGTGAGCTGATCGACGGCGGCCCATGGCAGAAGATCAAGAACCCGAACACCGGCAAAGAGATCATCATTAAAGATGTGATCGCCGATGCGTTCCTGCAGCAGATCCTGCTGCGTCCTGCAGAATACGACGTGATTGCCTGTATGAACCTGAACGGTGACTACATCTCTGACGCCCTGGCTGCACAGGTTGGCGGTATCGGTATCGCCCCTGGCGCGAACATCGGTGACGAGTGCGCCCTGTTCGAAGCGACCCACGGTACGGCACCAAAATACGCAGGTCAGGACAAAGTGAACCCAGGCTCTATCATCCTGTCCGCAGAGATGATGCTGCGCCATATGGAATGGTTCGAAGCCGCAGACCTGATCGTTAAAGGTATGGAAGGCGCGATCAACGCGAAAACCGTAACTTACGATTTCGAACGTCTGATGGAAGGCGCTAAGCTGTTGAAATGTTCAGAGTTTGGCGACGCGATTATCGCGAACATGTAATCCAGATTCTGGGTTAAACAAGAGCGGGGGCCTGAGGGTTCCCGTTTTTTTTGCCTCTGCCTGCAGGAGACAACACGATGTTAGCCACTGTCCTTATCGCTGTCGTTGCACTCATCCATCTCTACATTCTTGTGCTTGAAATGTTCCTGTGGAATACCAAAACAGGGCACAAGGCTTTTAATCTGCGTCCTGATTTTGCGCGCGACACCCGCGTGCTGGCCGCGAATCAGGGGCTCTACAACGGTTTTCTGGCAGCCGGTCTGCTCTGGAGCCTCTGGCTCGGCGAAAAGGGGATTCAGGTAGCCATCTTCTTCCTGAGCTGTGTACTGATCGCCGGACTTTTTGGCGCAGCCACCGCCAGCCGTAAAATTTTGTATGTGCAGGCCATACCCGCGCTTGCAGCGCTGCTTGCGTTACTCCTCTGAAGCAATGCTTTGGTTGAGATAACGCCTCCGATATACTCGTGACGTTACCTTTATTGACCTGAGACGAGACTGTTATGCACAACGACATCCCACTGAAATATTATGACATTGCCGACGAGTACGCGACGGAAGCCGCAGAGCAAGTCGCGGAGTCAGAGCGCGACGCGCTGGCACACTATTTCCAGCTGCTGCTCACCCGCTTAGCGAATAATGAGGAGATCAGCGAGGAAGCCCAGCAGGAGATGGCCACTGAAGCCGGGATCCGTGCGGGTCGCATTGATGATGTTGCGAACTTCCTCAATCAGTGGGGAAATGAATAGCCTGCCTTAGAAACCGTTATGCTGATGCTTTGCGATACAGCTCAGCATCACGCTATCGGACCACATGCATTTTTTCCGCAGAATAGGCGAAGCGGGTTTATCGATAAACAGCGCGAAAATAACGATCAGAAAGAACAGTACCACTGGAAAAAGTAAGGATAATTTCACGTTTTTAACCAAAATAAGAGTGTGCTTCAGGGTAATCTACCGTCTGAATATGACGACTATATGTTTTGGCGGAAAAAATGGAAACGCCTGAGCGTAAAAAAACGTGCATGGCAGGCTTCGATTACGGGGCGACGCCGGTGAGTCGCTTCGCTAGTTCGCTCCGGGTGAGTGCTTTTGAAAAATACCATCCCTGGATCAGGGCATCGGGATATCTGTCCGCAATGAAGCGATATTGAATTTCATTTTCCACGCCCTCGAAAACAAGGGTTTTATTCAACTTCGCAAGGGCATCGCTGAAGATAACAAAGATGTTTTGCTTATAATGCTCGCTGACGCCATCCACCAGCGACTTATCAATTTTAATTTCATCATATTCAAGCTGCGACAGCCGGGCCAGGTTTGAATTTTGCACGCCAAAATCATCGATTGAAATTTTAACGCCAAGCGACTTCAGTTCCTGACAGAACTCCTCGAGGATACCCGCCGCGGAAACGGCTTTCTCAGAAAGCTCGACCTTCATCAGGGAAAGGGGGAGGCGATTGGCTAAGCACTCGCGACGCAAAATGTTAATAAACTGTCCGTCTTCAATTTCTTTTCGCCCAACGTTGATTGAAACGATCAGCTGATGCTTAATCGCCAGCGGGGCAATTTCTGAAAGGGACTTCCCGATAATATTGCTGTAATATTTTTTATACAGACCGATTTTCTTAATTAATGGGATGAACAGCTCCGGCGAGACGTCTCCGTGCTTTTGATCGCGCCATCGCGACAGAACTTCGACACCCACGATTTTTTGATCGCGAATACGAATAATGGGCTGATAATTAACGCTGAAGGTATTCGTTATCACGGCTTTGATCAGCGTGCGTTCCAGCGAAAAACGGTCTTCATAGAGACGGAAGATAAATAACGTTATCGCGACCCAGATAAAAAAGAGTATGACCGCGAGAAACGTAAAGATAAACGGGGGGAGCGAGGCCAGTCCCGCATCGTGGTGTTTTACAATCACGCATAAATCCCACGAGGCGCTGCACTGTGTAATGGTCAGGGTGAACAATGTCGCATGCAGCCAGCTCCGCGGCTTCAGCTCAGGGGCGGCTGAAAAAAAGATCCGGCCAAAGTCCTTCGTGGTGGCGCTCAGAGAATAGCTTGCGGTTACCGGGGTAAATTTATCGTAAGCATAGCGGGAGGTGAAGATAATAATATTATTATAAATAGCCGCATTGCCGGTGAAAAAGTCTTTTCTGGAAAACTGCGCCAGGAGAAAACCTCTCGGCGTTTTATGCAGTTCCGCAGGAAGTGGAACGGGCGTCGCGAGTTTACCCCAAAAAGCGGTACAGACAATTTTTCCCTTTTCGATAAAACCGATATCGCTGAAATAGAGGTTATTAAGCTTTATTTGCCTGTAGCTATCAAGGCTGGCTTTATCACATCCCTGCGTCGTTATGCTTTTGAGGCCCAGCGCCACGCTTTGGGACAGATCTTCTGAATAATGTAAAAGGGTTTGGGATATTTCAAGCTGTTTGGTTTTTTGCTGGCCGATGATAACCACGTTGACCGCATAAAGAGACAGGATGACCAGAAGCGTTGAAACGATCGCAACGGCAATGCGCTTTTTCATTTTCCAGTTATCCTGTCCGCTCCCTGATTTCACAAAGCTTAACACAGCCAGGGCAAGGCACAAGCCTGATAGTCTCGTCGGGTGAGCAAATTTGAGCGGGTGAACTCATACGAAAGCATCAGTTTTTTAAGATAATTCTCAGCTAAGCTATTTTCATTGTGATAAGTAACGCCGGTTAAACCACGGGTTCTTCTTTCCGATCCTCCATGCTTGTTTATTCTATTAAGGAAAACATCGTGCGTAACGTGATGATCCCTGTTCTCAGTGCCTTGTTTCTTTTTCTGATCGGCATACTGATTATTAACTGGCAGTTATGGCAGATGGCGAAAATGAATAACGTTCATACCGCCACGGTAAGCACCCAGAAAATAGAAAGCATTCTGTCGGAAGCCGTCAGTGCGGCCAGCACGGCGAAGCGCGTTGCGGAGCAGGGCTGTAGCAGCAGCGGGCAGTTGGCGCTGGGGACAGAAGCTGCGTTAAAACCGCATCTGCGCGCCATCATGATCCAGCAGCAGGGGCAAATCATCTGTACATCCCTTCCCGGGAATGGCGTTTTGATTGTGCATCCGGAGACGTTACCTGAACAAAAATTAATGCTGCTCCCCGGTAATCGACTGGTGAACGGTATCCCGGTGCTTGTCTTCCAGATGCCCATCGCGGGAGGGCGCGTCATCGTCAGCGTCAGTGATGCGCATTTGCAGGACGTCATCGCGAACGCATCAAACAGCGTTAACCTGGGGTTGGTTGTCGGCGACAGGATGTTTACGCGCAACGGTGAGGTGACCGGCTGGAAAGCGGCCTCGTGGGCGGGGTCACTGACGACCTCTTCGCACTTCCCCTTCAGTCTGGCCTGGCAAGCGCCTGCCTTTTTTAGCCTGACGCGGCTACTGCAACAGGGATGGAGCCTGATTCTGCTGATTCTCGCGCTATCCGTGGCGGTGGGCATTTTGATCCGCCGCTACAAGGGGAAAAGTACCACCTTTGAAGACGATTTGCGTAAGGCCATTTTGCAGGGAGAGATCGTGCCTTATTACCAGCCGATCGTGAACGGCGATACCGGCGGGTTATACGGTGTTGAAGTCCTGGCAAGGTGGAAGCATCCTAAGTCAGGCTTTATCCCGCCGGACGTCTTTATCCCGATAGCTGAACGTAGCGGGTTGATTATTCCACTGACCAAAGGCTTGATGGCGAAAGTGGTCACACAGCTTAAGCCGCTCCTGCCTAAGCTGCCGGACGGGTTCCATATCGGGGTGAACATCAGCGCCAGACACATCAATGCCCCTTCTTTCATCGGTGACTGCCGAATCTTCGGCAAGGGGTTTCAGGGTAAAGCCGTGAAGCTGGTTCTTGAGGTGACCGAACGTGAACCGTTGATCGATAATCCTCATCTGGTGGAAAACCTCAACGCGCTGCATAACGCCGGTTTTGTCATAGCACTGGATGATTTTGGTACCGGGTATTCCGGGCTGTCATGTCTCAATGCGCTTGCCATAGATTATATTAAAATTGATAAAAGCTTTGTTAACCGGGTATCAGAGGAGAAGGACTCAACGATCCTGCTGGACTGCGTTATTGACCTGGCGAAAAAACTATCATTGCGGATCGTGGCCGAAGGCGTAGAAACGAAAGAGCAGCTGGAGTATCTCAACCGTAATGAGATTACCCTGCTGCAGGGTTATTATTTTGGTAAACCCGTCTCCTATATCGATTTTATTAAAGTCATTTTATCTAAGCCCAGGGAGACCGTGATGGTGTAAAACGCGGGCGTTGCTGAGCGTCAGGAATAGCGCCGGTTACCAGGCGGTGAAAAACAAAATAAAGACGAGCTTCTGTTGTATGCTTAAGTGCAATTCATTTTCCTCTTATCCTGAGCTTTGTTACAGTGACAAGAGTTGTCAGCCAGGGATATCAGGCGTGATAAGGTGGAAAAGCTCGTGCATGTGAAAAATACTTTTTACACAACAACCATTACCGTCATCATTGTCTCATTGATCATCTCGCTGGCGCTTGCTGTCCAAATTGCCACGTCCAGACAGCAGTCAATCCAGCAAATTAATACCAGCGTCGCTAACCTGAGCCATACCCTTGATGTCTATACTGAAGGGATCATGCGCCAGAGTGAAATGTTAATTACTACCGTTTCCGACATAATCGAAATTTATGGCATGACCCCGCAGCAGGCGACCAATATTCAGCACATGATCAATAATCAGGATAACCTTCTTACCCAGATTAATAATGTGGTTGTTTACAATGCTCAGGGCGATATCTTTACCGCGCTGCATGAAACTTTTACGGGGCCACGCAAAGGCTCGGACAGAGAGTTTTTTATCTATCACAAAGAAAATAAAAATCAGGCGATTTTTATTGGGGAGCCGGTGGTAAGCAGAACCAATGGCAAATGGGTTATCACCATCAGCCGTCGCCTTGAAACCCAGACCGGGGCATTTAACGGTGTGGTGGTGGTGACGCTGGGTATCGAAAATTTTCTGGCGCTCTACGGGCAGATTAATATCGGTCACTCGGGCGTCATCGGCTTAACGACGCAATCAGGCGTGTTGCTGGTCCGGTATCCCTTTAAAAATACCTATATCGGCACGATTGTTTCTGATTCACCGCTCTTCAGGAAATATCTCAAGGTACAAAATACGGGGATAGCCAGCTCCATCTCACGGTTTGATAAAATCGAGCGCATTTATGCCTATGAGAAAAACAGACGCTACGGACTGGTCACCACCGTGGCGGTTAGCATTGATGAAGCTCTTGCCCCCTGGCGCAAGCAGGCGATTCAGCTGGCGGTACTCATTTTCGTGTTCACGGCGATACTCATCGTCGCGTCATACTTCCTCTATTCCGACCTGTCCCGTAAAACACGGGATAACAAAGCGCTGAAGATTATTGCTTCAGAAGATGCGTTGACCGGGCTGTACAATCGCCGCGTCTTTGATGAAAAAATCCTCTCGGACATCGCTATGTGTGCCGCGCATGACGCACCGATTTCGATACTGATCGTGGACGTGGACTACTTCAAAAAATACAACGATAACTACGGCCATCCGGAAGGGGATCGGTGTCTGGCTATGCTTGGAAACAGCCTCAGGGAGAGCCTTACCCGTGATAATCAGCTTGTGGCGCGATACGGCGGAGAGGAGTTTGCGCTGATATTGCCGGATACGGATATTCAGGAGGCGCTTCGTCTGGCCCAGACGATTATTCGCAATGTGTTCTCGCTGCAAATCGCCCATGCCTTTAGCCCCTTCGGTCGGGTGACGGTAAGCGTCGGGATTTCTACCGCCCGTGCCGTCGACATCGCGGGCAGCCAGCAAAATATCATTATTGCCGCAGACCAGGCCCTCTATCAGGCGAAACGCGCGGGACGTAACCGGTACGCGTTTGTTGGGGTATGAGCTAAAAAAAAGCCCACTCAGGAGTGGGCAAAAAATACTGGAAGCAATGTGAGCAATGTCGTACTGAATACCTGAGTGTTTCTCTCAACTATTCAGTGTTGAGAAAGATAATCTTTCTCAATAAAAGATGCAACCCCACAGTTTATGTGGCCCGTTCTTTTTGTTGATGAAAAATGACGCACTCTCTCACTGTGATGCTTATCACAAATTTCCTTTCTGGAATCCTGTGCTATTCTTTTTTGTGTCGTTGATTTAATGACAAAAACCATACAGAGAGGAAAGTTATGGGAATTTTATCCTGGATTATCTTTGGGCTTATTGCGGGTATTCTGGCGAAGTGGATCATGCCGGGCAAAGATGGCGGTGGGTTTATCGTCACCGTAATACTGGGTATTGTCGGCGCGGTAGTCGGCGGCTGGATCAGTACGCTGTTCGGTTTTGGCAAGGTCGATGGCTTTAACTTCGGCAGTTTCGCCGTCGCGGTGATCGGTGCGCTGGTTGTTCTGTTTATCTACAGAAAGATCAAAAGCTAAGTTCTGAAAGCGTTTAAAAAGGCTGCCGGATGGCGGCCTTTTTACGTATTGGGTTTACCACCAGCCAAGCTGCGTGCCGGCAAACGCTGCAATGGCAACGATCAGCATAATGACGGTTGTCTTTCGCATTTATGCCCCCGGCGCCGCGTAGCCGCCAACAAAAAACCACGCTAAAAAAACCACCGCCGTTATAAATATAACGACCGGGAAGAGGATCCCTATTCTCATACCATCACCTGTTTCGGTTTCTGTAACGCCGTAGAGTGTACGGGGTTAATCCATAGTGAGAAAGCGTGTTTTGCTTTTTCCTTTCTTATCCTGATACATCGCCACATCCGCAGCGCGTAACGCGCTGTCAGGATCGGTTGCGGCAGGGTCCACTTCGATCACACCGAAGCTGGCGCCCGGATAAATAATATGAACGCTGCCGAGCCAGTATTCGCCGGCGATGCAGGCGCTGAGGCGCGTTTTGAGCAGCGTAAGCTGCGCGTTATCCCCGTCCAGGTGGGGCTGGCTCAGCGACGCGACCAGAAATTCATCCCCGCCCAGACGACCGATAATATCGTCCTGCTGCTTCTCTTCGGTCAAACGCTTGCCCACTTCTATCAGGAACTGGTCGCCAGCCTCGTGGCCGTAACGATCGTTAATCAGCTTGAAATCATCCAGATCGATAAACGCGATGATGGCGTTACGCTTCAGGTGCCGGGCCAGAGAAAAGAGGGTGGTCAGATCTTCAAAAATGGCGCGACGGTTAGGTAAACCGGTAAGGGCATCCGTATAGGAGTGCGCGATGAGGGCCGCATTGGCTTCGCGAAGCTGGGTCACCAGCGACTCTTTCTGAATGGACTGGGCAATCAGCCCGGCGAAGAGCTTCAGCACCTGTTCAGCGCGCTCGCTCAGCGGCTTTCTGGCCGTGCTGGTGGCGCAGAGCGTTCCGTAAAGTGAACCATCGGCAAGATGGACAGGAATACTCATGTAGGTGGTAATGCCAAGTGCTTTTGCGGCTTCACACTCGGGCCAACGTTCAGGCACATCATTGCTGAACATCGTTTCACTATCCAGCGCGCGTTTGCACAGCGTCTCATCCCATGGGACGCTCAGCCCCTCCGGGATCGTCATCTGTTTGCTGTTGCGGGCGTAGAGGATGTGCTGCAGCCGCGCCTCGATATCGACCTTTGTCAGGTAGGTCGACTCCATGTCGGTGACAATTTCCAGCATCTCCAGCAGCTGGCGAACAAGGCTTTCAAGGGATTGCTCGGTGGCAAGGGTTTCTGAAACGCGAGCGAGGATAAGGTCCGACATGACGTAGAATGACTCCCAGGCAGAAGACGTCTGCATCTGCATGTTATGCTGAGTTTTTAGGCTTCAGGCATAGTAAAACATGAATACAGAAAATTTAATATATGCAGGAAGCGGGGAGCAGGCGAGAAAAAAAGCCCCGTTGTTGAGACCGGGGCAAAGACATCTTGATTACGGAATGATGTTCTCTGGTCATATCGAGAACATGCCACACTATAGTGCTGAAAAGTGCAGTTAAAATGGAGAAATCATGGAGAACGCGACGATGACCCGTTACCCTTAGGGTGTAATGACGTCAAAAGGATCAATGAGATGAGATTTCTGCTTCTGACGCTGGCGCTTCCCCTGGCCGCCTGCACCGCAAAGACCACGCCACCCGATGCGCCGAAACCGCCGCACGTTATCGGTATGGCGAACCCGGCCTCCGTCTACTGCCTGGAGAAAGGTGGGGAACAGATCCCGGTTCAAAGCCCGCAGGGCGTTCGCACCGAGTGCAAATTACCGGGCGGGGAAGTGATCGATGAATGGACGCTCTATCGTCGCGATCATCCGCAACCCACCAGGTGACAGACGGATACTGCCTGCGATACACTTCTCTTTAGGATTAATCTTAGCCAGTTTCTGGCGTTCGTTTCCGCGAGAGAAGTATGTTTCAGCTAAAACCGGGCAGCATGGCGATGATCGTGGGTGCCCGCACGGCGTCAGGCCGTCGCAATATTGGTAAATCTGTTGAGCTGTTTGGCCTTTGCCAGCCTGGCCTGCGTTTCGTTAACCCGGTCAACGGCGTGATGACGCAATTACCGGCCACCGCAGATCGCGCGCTTTGGCTGGTGACGGGTGATGTCTACGCCTTCGATAACCAGCACGGCTTTGCGTTTGTCCGCGCCGAACATCTGATGCCGCTCACCCCGGATGATGCACCGCAAATTCTGGATGAACTGACGATCGGCTGATCACAGATGGCGCAGCCAGTCGGCTAAGACCAGGGCGTGATTTTGCTCCGTGTTTTTGGCAGCAAAGAGCAGGGTGATGGTCTGCCTGCGCGCCAGCGTCGCCAGACGCGCGCCCTCGTCAGCCTGCTGCGCCAGCTCTTCACGATAGGCCTGGCTGAAGGCGGTGAAATCAATCGTTTCGCTATGAAAGGCCTTGCGTAGTTCAGTCGAGGGCGCGAGCGCTTTACACCATTCGTCATACACGAGGTCCGTTTTCTTAACGCCGCGCGGCCACAGCCTGTCCACCAGTACCCGATAGCCGTCATCAGAGCCTGCCTGTTCGTAGACCCGTTTGCACTGAATCATGATTTCACCCTCCCAATTTAAGGTATTGTGATAATTGCAAAAGATCGGTAGTCTGAGGTTCCTTATGTTATCTGATAATACTCTGGCATAAGGAACCTTTCATGGAACACCTCCCGGTTAAAACGACGCTGCGCATTGCGCTGGTTGGCGATTACAATCCCAATGTTATTGCGCATCAGGCGATCCCGCTGGCCATTGACGACGCCGCCGCAGTGCTTGATCTCACCGCCGATTACGACTGGCTGGCCACGACGGAGCTGACAAGCTCTGAAGATCTGGTGGGCTACGATGCCATCTGGCTGGTTCCTGCCAGCCCCTACAAAAACACCGAGGCCGCTTTTATTGCCGCGCGCTACGCCCGTGAAAACAGCATCCCGTTCCTGGGCACCTGCGGCGGGTTCCAGCATGCGCTGATTGAGTATGCCCGAAACGTGCTTGGCTGGGCTGATGCGGCACACGCTGAGACGGATACCGAAGGCACCATGGTGATTGCGCCGCTGACCTGCTCGCTGGTGGAAAAAACCGATGCGATTGAACTGCGCAGGAATACATTGATTGCCAAAGCGTACGGCAAGCCGGAAATTGAAGAGGGATATCACTGTAACTATGGCGTGTCTCCAGCGTTTGCACAGGCGCTCGAAAACGGAGATATGCATGTGACGGGCTGGGACGATCAGGGTGAAATCCGTGCCGCGGAACTGGTCACGCACCCGTTCTTCGTGATCACCTTATTCCAGCACGAGCGTGCTGCGCTGGAAGGACGTCCGGTCGTGCTGGTACAGGCGATGCTGCGCGCGGCGCGCGGGTAAAAAAGGCAGACCCGAGGGTCTGCCACACTGTTTAACGGGGCGCGATCTCCCGGTCTCGCCCGGCTAAGATGCCGCAGAGGGCCATTATCACGGCGGCCAGCGCGCAGCCCAGAAGCGGGATCCGCCAGTCTCCCGCGCTATCGTGAATTTTCCCCATTAGCGGAGGGCCGCAGGCGGCGAGCAGATAGCCAATCGACTGCGCCATGCCGGACAACGCCGCCGCCTGGTGTGCAGTGCTGGCGCGCAGACCGATAAACGTCAGGCCGAGGATCATCGTTGCCCCTGTGCCAAAGCCAAACACCAGCGTCCACATCACCGCCATGCCCGGCATAAACCATAATCCCGCCGCGCTTATCGCGCACATCAGCGCCACCGCGCCTGCGATCGCCCGCTGGTCTTTCAGACGGTGGAGGATCAGCGGAACGGCAAGTCCCGGCACGGCCGTGGCCAGCTGCAACAGACCGTGCACCGAGCCAGCCTGCGCTTCGCTGTAGCCGTGGCTCAGCAGTATTGCCGGCAGCCAGCCGATGATGACGTAGTAAATCAGCGAGTTTATCCCCAAAAAGAGCGTGACCTGCCAGGCGAGGGCCGAGCGCCAGATCGCGCGGTTATGCAGCGCGCCTGCGCCCGTTACCGTTGCGACGTGTTTCTGACGCCACTGCGGCAGCCAGAGCAGCAATGCGACCAGCGGAAACGCCATCAGCATCAGCAGCGCGCCATGCCAGCCCGCACTCCCTTGTGCCAGGGGAACAATCATCGCTGAGCCAAACGCTGCCGAAACGCCCATCGTCAGGGAATAGGCGCCGGTGAGCTTCGCCACCTGGCCTGGAAAATCACGCTTAATTAATCCGGGTAACAGCACGTTCCCGAGCGCAATACCACACCCGACGATCGCCGTGCCGGTGAAAAGCAAAGCGGCGGAGGGCAGCGAGCGAACGGCAATCCCGGCGCAAATCAGCAGCAGGGCGATAAACAGGCTGCGCTCCATGCCGATACGCCGGGCAACGCCTGCGGCGAGCGGCGAGACGAGGGCGAAAGCCAGCAGGGGCAGGGTGGTCAGCAGACCGGTTTGCGCCGTGCTTAAGCCATAATCAAGACGAATGGTATCAAGCAGCGGCGCTGCGCCGGTGAAGGTGACGCGAAGCGTAGTGGCAATCATCAGGATGCCTGCAATCAACAGCGCGCCGTGTTTTCCTGAGGTGCGAATAGCAGTAGTCATTATGTTCTCATACGTTCAAGCGAGCGCACACAATACCGATTTTCTCAGCGGTTGAAATCAGGCTAAAATGACAGTTTATCGCTAATATCGGACAAACTGATGATTGGTCTGGGACTGGAAGGCTACGATCCTGATAGCCAGCACGATGCGGCCGTCGCATTTCGCATTCAGGTGGTGGCGGAGGAACAGTATATTCCCCGGCATCATCACCGTAAGGGACAGCTGATTCTGGCTCTCGGCGGCGCAATCACCTGTGAAGTGGAAAATGCGATGCTGATGGTGCCGCCTCAGTATGCCGTCTGGATCCCCGGTCAGATGCCGCACAGCAACAGGGCCACGCCGGGCGCGCAGCTCTGCTTTTTATTTATTGAGCCGGGGGCCGTCAGCCTGCCCGAGCGCTGCTGTACTCTGAAAATCTCCCCTCTGGTGCGGGAGCTGATTTTATCGCTGGCGGAAAAATCACGTGAGCAGCTCTCTCTTGCGACCACGTCGCGCCTGGTAGACGTGCTGTTTGACGAGCTGCCGCTCCAGCGTCAGGAGCATCTGCAGCTGCCCGTGTCGCCCCATCCCAAAATCAGGCTGATGAGCGAGAAGATGGCGGAAGAGCCCGCCGCCTGGCAGACGCTAACGCAGTGGGCGAGCCACTTCGCCATGAGCGAGCGCAATCTGGCGCGGCTGGTGGTGAAAGAGACCGGCTTAAGCTTTCGCCGCTGGCGCCACCAGCTGCAGCTGATTGTGGCATTACAGCACCTGATCGGCGGGAAATCGGTACAGCAGGTGGCCCAGTCACTGGGCTATGACTCGACCACCGCGTTTATCACCATGTTCAGGAAGGGACTGGGCCAGACGCCGGCGCGTTATATGGCCAGCCTGACTACGACTTCCCAATAAACAGCGAGACAAGGCCAGCCGCAATTAGCGGGCCGACCGGCACGCCGCGAAAGAGCGCCACGCCCAGCACGGTGCCCACCAGCAGACCCGCCACCAGCGAGGGCTGGCTGCTCATCAGCGTGACGCCGCGACCGCCCAGCCACGACACAAAAATCCCCACCGCGATCGCCACCAGCGATTTCCAGTTTACAAACGAGTGCAGCAGCGTTGAGGCGGGAAGGGTGCCGCTGGCAATCGGCGCCATCACCCCAATGGTTAAGATGATAATCCCGATGGTGAGGCCTTGTTTTTCTATCCACGGGAAAAAGGTATTTAACGGGGTCACGCGCACAATGATCAGCACCAGAATCGAGATGGCGACGGTAGTGTTATGGCTTATAAAGCCGAGCGCGGCGAGTGCCAGAAGAATGAGCAGAGTAGGGTCAAACATAGGGAATCCTTGCCAGAAAAATTGTTCTGTTTACTGTACGCGCAAACGCGGCAGAGAACAGGGTTAAAAAGATTTTGTCGTTGTCATAGCCTTGTCATTTACGCGGATTAAAACGAAAGCAGATATCGCAAAAGGGGTCGCCATCATGAACGATCACATGTTTGTGGAAACGCTGATTATCTCCTCATCGTTTTTCGCTATTGCCGTTATTCTCGTTGCCTCCGTGCTGTTTCTGGAACGAAAAGGCTGACAGGGCGTCAGCCATCGCAGTTACGCTTTATGGAAGGTGACGAGCTCAGGACGGGCGATGCGCAGGTAATCCTGGGTATCCATAATCACGGATTTCTCCAGCAGGCCGGCGTTAAACGCGATTTCGTCAAAGCGCTCGAACAGCAGCGGGTCGGCAACCAGTGCCAGGTCAGGATGAAAGCTAAAGGGTGGGATAGCGCCGAAAACGCAGGCGGTCAGGGCATCGACTTCGGCCGGGCTGGCGAGGGAAGCCTTTAGCCCGCCAAAATGGCTGGCAAGCTGGCTCAGGTCAGCCTGTAGGTCGGCGGCCAGAATCGCCAGAACGTGTTTTTTTACGCCGTTTCCCTTCACCTTGCAGACCAGGGCTTTGGCGCCTTGTCGCAGATCGGTTCCGCGAATTTCACTTACCGCTTCACATTTCCCGACCGCCTCATGCTCCATGACGCGAAAACGCGCGCCCTGCTCGGTAAGTAAGGTAATGAGCTGCTGGTGGGTTCCTGTTCCTATAACGTCGTCAGTCATAACGATTTTCCCGGTGATAATCCAGTATGCAGCGTTCTACATTAGCACGGGATGAACGGGGTCGAAAGAAAACAGCCAGCGGGTTCGCTGGCTGTGGGGTTATGCGTTGCTGGTAGCAGACTGCTTGTGGAACAGCTCCCTGAACACCGGATAAATGTCATCCTGGTCACGGATATGCTGCATGGCGAAATTATCGAACATCGCCTGCAGATGCTCATACTCCCGCCACAGGGTCTGGTGCGCGCGACGGGTGATTTCGATATAGCTGTAGTAACGCACGACCGGCAGAATTTTCTTCGCCAGGATCTCGTGACACAGCGGCGAGTCGTCGGCCCAGTTATCGCCATCCGACGCCTGCGCGGCATAAATATTCCACTGCGCCGGGTCGTAGCGCTCTTTGACCACTTCATCCATCAGCTTCAGCGCGCTCGAGACGATGGTGCCCCCGGTCTCCTGCGAGTAGAAGAACTCATGTTCATCCACCTCCTTCGCCTGGGTGTGGTGGCGGATATAGACTACCTCCACGTTCTTATAGGTTCTGCTCAGGAACAAATAGAGCAGGATATAAAAACGCTTCGCCATATCTTTGGTGGCCTGATCCATCGAGCCGGACACGTCCATCAGACAGAACATCACCGCCTGGCTGGAGGGCTCAGGGCGTTTTTCGTAGTTCTTGTAGCGCAGGTCGAAGGTGTCGATAAACGGTACCCGTTCGATCTTCGCCCTCAGCTCTGCAATCTCTTTACGCAGGCGCTCCTCTTCCAGCAGTTGCGCCGGTTCCGTGTTTTCTACTACCTTGAGGCTGCTCTCCAGCTCGCGCAGTTCGCGACGTTTGCCTGCCGTCATGGCCGTGCGTCGCGCCAGCGAATTCTGCAACGAACGCACGACGCTGATGTTGGCGGGCACGCCGTTGGCGGTATAACCCGCGCGGTGGGTTTTATATTCATTAAGCTGACGATGCTGATTCTTTTTCAGATTCGGCAGCGCCAGGTCTTCGAACAGCAGGTCGAGATATTCATCTTTCGAAATCTGGAAGACAAATTCGTCCTGGCCTTCACCGTCCTGGCTGGCCTGTCCCTGACCGCTTCCTGAACCACCGCCGCCGCCCTGAGGGCGCTCAATTCTGTCGTTCTGAACGAAGTGGTCATTACCTGGGTGTACGCGATGGCGCAGGCCGCCTCGCCCCTGATGAAACATCGGTTCGCTGATGTCATCGGTGGGGATGGAGACAGACTCGCCGCTGTCGACGTCGGTCACCGAGCGTTTGTTGATGGCCTCGGAGATAGACTGTTTAATTTGCGCTTTATAACGACGCAAGAAGCGCTGGCGGTTTACCGTGCTCTTGTTTTTGCCGTTAAGACGCCGGTCAATAAACCAGGTCATATACCCCCCGTACTGCATTTGCCAACTTGCATTTTGTAGGCCCGGCAGGCGCTAACCGCCGCCGGGCACTTGTTTTAAGACGATTTACGCACGCGCAGGTACCATTCGCAGAGCAGGCGGACCTGTTTGCGGGTGTAGCCTTTTTCCATCATACGGTCGACAAAATCGTCGTGTTTTTTCTGTTCATCGGTTGAGGTTTTGGCGTTAAACGAGATCACCGGCAGCAACTCTTCGGTATTGGAGAACATTTTCTTCTCAATGACCGTGCGCAGTTTCTCGTAGCTGGTCCAGTTTGGATTGCGCCCGTTGTTATGCGCTCTGGCGCGCAGGACGAAGTTCACAATCTCATTACGGAAGTCTTTCGGGTTGCTGATCCCGGCAGGCTTCTCGATTTTTTCCAGCTCCGCGTTCAGGGATTCACGGTCAAACAGCTGGCCGGTATCCGGGTCGCGGTACTCCTGATCCTGGATCCAGAAGTCAGCGTAAGTGACATAACGGTCGAAAATGTTCTGCCCGTACTCTGAATAGGATTCCAGGTAGGCCGTCTGGATCTCTTTGCCAATGAACTCGGCGTATTTCGGGATCAGGTAACCTTTCAGGAACTCAAGGTAGCGTTCAGCTTGCTCCTGCGGGAACTGTTCGCGTTCAATTTGCTGCTCCAGCACATAGAACAGATGAACCGGGTTGGCCGCCACTTCCGCATGGTCGAAGTTAAAGACGCGGGAGAGGATCTTAAACGCGAAGCGCGTGGACAGACCGTTCATCCCTTCATCGACCCCGGCGTAGTCGCGGTATTCCTGATACGATTTCGCTTTCGGATCGGTATCCTTCAGGCTCTCACCGTCATACACGCGCATTTTCGAGTAGATGCTGGAGTTTTCCGGCTCTTTCAGGCGTGAAAGGATGGAGAAGCGTGACAGCGTTTCCAGGGTGCCCGGTGCACACGGCGCATGCACCAGCTCACTGTGGTTAAGCAGTTTCTCGTAAATTTTGATCTCTTCGGAGATCCGCAGGCAGTAAGGCACCTTGACGATGTACACGCGGTCAAGGAAGGCCTCATTGTTCTTGTTATTACGGAAAGTCACCCATTCAGATTCGTTCGAGTGGGCAAGAATGATCCCGTTAAACGGCAGGGCAGAGATACCTTCCGTCCCGTTGTAGTTTCCTTCCTGAGTCGCCGTCAGCAGCGGATGCAGCACCTTGATGGGCGCTTTAAACATCTCGACGAATTCCATAATCCCCTGGTTAGCCCGGCACAGTGCACCCGAGTAACCGTAGGCATCCGGGTCGTTTTGCGCGAAGTTTTCCAGCTTGCGGATGTCGACCTTACCGACCAGCGCCGAAATATCCTGGTTGTTCTCATCACCGGGTTCCGTTTTGGCGATGGCGATCTGTTCCAGGATCGACGGCCAGACTTTCACCACGCGGAATTTGGTGATGTCGCCACCAAATTCGTGCAGGCGTTTGGCCGCCCACGGCGACATGATGGTGCCGAGGTAGCGACGCGGGATGCCGTACTCTTTATCCAGAATCTGCGCATCTTCCTGCGGATTGAACAAGCACAGCGGATGGTCATTCACCGGGCTGCGCTCGCCGTTGGCGCTCAGCACATAGATAGGCACGCGCTGCATCAGCGACTTCAGGCGTTCCGCCAGCGAGGATTTACCGCCGCCCACGGGGCCGAGTAAATAGAGGATCTGTTTCTTCTCTTCCAGACCCTGAGCGGCATGCTTCAGGTAGGAGACAATCTGTTCGATGGCATCTTCCATACCATAGAACTCTTCAAACGCCGGGTATCGGGCGACCACCCGATTCGAAAAGAGACGGGAAAGCCGGGGTTCCAGGGCAGTGTCAACCATGTTTGGCTCACCAATAGCCATTAATAGCCGTTCTGCCGCATTGGCATAGGCACTGCGATCTTGCCGACAGATGGTAAGAAACTCCTGCAGTGTGAACTCTTCGTCCTTGGCAGCTTCATAGCGCTGGCGATAGTGATCGAATATATTCATGGCATGCCGTCCTTTCGTTTTTTAGCACAGGATAAGAGCCGTTCGTATGAGTAGTGGAGGCTCCCGGAAGAGAATCTCTCGCACCTCACTGCCAGAGCAGCAACCTGTGTGCCAGGTCAGACGCTAAGAACCGCAGGTGTTCAGGAAAACTCTTCTTAAATTAAAGCGTAGATGGCATTTGCAAAACTTGCATGCCCATAAAATCTACTTTCAATGACATATCAATAACTCATCCAAAAATTTCCACTCTGGTAATAAGGCAAAAGCACGTTTTTCATTCAGTGGTCATGTAAATGAAAGCAGGTTGTCATCTGATAAGTTAAAAATAATGGGTTAATCGGACTGATTAGCAGGCAAAAAATTTTGGGATGTACGGGAATGGCGGTTACACTTCACCCGCTGATTATTTGACTACAGGAAAGAATGGATTGTGACCAAACTCAAACTTCTGGCATTAGGCATCCTTGCCGCGACCGCAGTAAGCACCGCACAGGCGGAAAGTCAGTGGACGGTTGGCGCGGGTGTTGGCGTCATTAACAGCCCGTACAAACAGTATGACCGTGATGTTTACCCTGTTCCCGTTATCACCTATGAAGGGGATAACGTCTGGTTCCGTGGGCTCGGCGGCGGCTACTATCTGTGGAACGATACGGCCGATAAGCTCTCCATCATGGCCTACTACGATCCGACGCACTTCAAGCCGGGTGACAGCGACAGCCACGCGCTTCGCCAGCTCGACAAGCGTAAAAGCTCGATGATGGCCGGCCTCTCTTATGTGCATAACACCCAGTATGGCTTCCTGCGTACGGCCCTGGCAGGCGATACGCTGGATAACAGCAACGGTTTTATCTGGGACCTGGCGTGGTTGTACCGCTATACCAACGGTGCTTTGACTCTGACCCCGGGGATTGGTGTGCAGTACAACAGCGAGAACTACAACGACTACTATTATGGCGTCTCTAAAAACGAGTCCCGTCGTAGCGGTCTGAAGAGTTACAGCGCAGATGACGGCTGGGATCCGTACCTGGAGCTGACCGCGAGCTATAACTTCCTCGGCGACTGGAGCGTGTACGGTACTGGCCGTTATGAGCGTCTGAGCGATGAAGTGAAGGATAGCCCGATGGTCGACAAGTCCTGGGCAGGCATCTTCTCTGTCGGTGTGACCTACAAGTTCTGATTGTGCACTCATAGTGTGCAATTGATGCATTAAAACGGGGCGCATGCGCCCCGTTTGCTTTAGTGTGGTGCAGCGAGATTATCGCTTAACAATGCGGATCGTCTGCCCTAAACGCGATGGCTTTTCTTCACTCGCTTTCTGCGGGGTGGTCACGCAGGCGGTTTCCACGCAGACGAACGTTTTATAACCGTCGTCAGGCACGTCGGCCATGCTGACAGACAGCGCCGGACCCGGGTTCCAGCCCACCACGTTGCTATGGTGGTGATGTACCACCTCGATGCCGCGGTTCAGGGCACCGTCGTGGATCATGCTGCATGCTTCCGGATGCAGATATACGCGGTCGGTACGGTCAGGAAACGCCTGAACGCCGTCACTCAGCTTCCCTTCTTTGGCGTTATCGACTTTGTCGATAAAGGTATCGCCAAGGCCGCTCACCTTCACTGCGCTGATGTCACCCACGTTGAAATAGGTGTGCAGGGCGGAGGTGGTTTCGAACTCGCCATGGGCTTCCAGTTCGATTTCACAGGTTTTACCCAGCTTAAAGCGGGCGTACAGGGTAAAATCGTGCGGCCAGAGGGCGCGGGTTTCGTCATTAGCCTGCAGCTCAAAGGTCAGCACGGCGCCGTTGTCGTCTTCGTTATGCGCTTTCAGGGTCCACTGCTGGTTACGGGCAAAACCGTGAGAAGGCAAACCCGGCTGTGCGGACGGGCCGAACCACGGCCAGCAGATCGGTACGCCGCCGCGAATCGCCGCCCCTTTTTTGAAAGAGGTCACATCGCTCAGCCACAATCCCTCTGCTTCACCTTCGGGTTTCCAGGAGAGCAGGTGGGCGCCGTTCAGCGCCACGGAGGCCTTAACGCGTGGATGGTCAACGACGATAACGTCAGCACCGTCAATCTGGCGGCGGGAGAGCACAGGGGTAAGTTGTTCGACTACCGGAAGTGCAAAAATTTTATTAATCATTGAGCAATCCTCTGTCTTATAAATAAAAAAGGCGACCGAAGTCGCCTTTTTGGATCAAACACTCATCTCAACTTATTTGGAGATGTGAGCGATCAGGTCCAGTACTTTGTTAGAGTAGCCGGTTTCGTTGTCGTACCAGGATACCAGTTTAACGAAGTTGTCGTTCAGTGCGATACCTGCTTTAGCATCGAACACGGAAGTGCACACTTCGCCGTTGAAATCGGTAGAAACAACGTCGTCTTCGGTGTAACCCAGAACGCCTTTCATTGGGCCTTCGGAAGCAGCTTTGATTGCTTTCTTAATTTCTTCATAAGAAGCAGCTTTTTCCAGACGAACGGTCAGGTCAACAACGGATACGTTAGGAGTTGGAACGCGGAACGCCATACCAGTCAGTTTGCCATTCAGTTCTGGCAGTACTTTACCTACAGCTTTAGCCGCACCGGTAGAGGATGGGATGATGTTCTGAGCCGCGCCACGGCCGCCGCGCCAGTCTTTGTGAGACGGGCCATCAACGGTTTTCTGAGTAGCGGTGGTTGCGTGAACGGTAGTCATCAGACCTTCGATGATGCCGAAGTTGTCGTTGATAACTTTAGCCAGCGGTGCCAGGCAGTTGGTGGTGCAGGATGCGTTAGACACGATATCCTGGCCAGCGTAAGTTTCGAAGTTTGCACCACGAACGAACATTGGGGTGTTGTCTTTGGAAGGACCAGTCAGAACAACTTTCTTCGCACCCGCAGTGATGTGTTTACGTGCAGTTTCGTCGGTCAGGAAGATACCGGTTGCTTCAGCAACAACGTCAACACCAATTTCGTTCCATTTCAGGTTAGCTGGGTCTTTCTCAGCAGTAACGCGGATGGTTTTGCCATTTACAACCAGGTGGCCGTCTTTCACTTCAACGGTGCCGTCGAAACGACCGTGAGTTGAGTCGTACTTCAGCATGTACGCCATGTATTCAGCGTCCAGGAGATCGTTGATACCAACGATTTCGATGTCAGAACGTTTCTGAGCAGCACGGAAAACAATACGGCCGATACGGCCAAAACCGTTGATACCTACTTTGATAGTCATATATTCCACCAGCTATTTGTTAGTGAATAAAAGGTTGCCTGTAAAATTACAAAAACCTTACGCAGCGTCAAGCGGAATCGTGTCAATCATTGCGACAAATCAATCCTGTGACTAACGTTTGTGCGACTGACTCGCCTCACTTTCCCTTTGAGCTTGCAACCACATGGGGGCTGCGCCCGGAATTTTAAAGTCCTCGCAGGATAAAAATGTGAATGTGATCACAATTGCCTGACCGCCTTTTCGCGACACATAAGTTTAGATCAAAAGTGCACGCAAGGGTGTTAATGTTTTGTTAGAATGCGGGGTAAAAGATGTCTGTTTCTACAGCGAGATGTAAGCATATGTCGAACCAACGTAACCCTGACGATTTGAAAAAAAACCTCACAGAAATGCAGTTTTACGTGACGCAGAACCACGGAACGGAACCCCCGTTCACCGGGCGTTTACTGCACAACAAGCGGGACGGCGTCTACCATTGTCTGGTCTGTGATGCCCCGCTGTTCAATTCCCAAACGAAATTTGATTCGGGCTGCGGCTGGCCGAGCTTTTACGAGCCGGTGAGCGATGAGGCTATCCGCTATCTGACCGACTCGTCCCACGGCATGGTGCGCACAGAAATTCGCTGCGGCAACTGCGATGCGCACCTTGGACACGTGTTCCCGGATGGCCCTCAGCCAACGGGCGAGCGTTTCTGCGTGAATTCAGCCTCAATGAGCTTCACTGACGACGAAAACGGCGACCAGATCAAGGGTTGAAAAAACGATTCAGCAAATTATTCCTTCGAAAGGGCGGGATTGTGAATATTGAAGACATGATTAGCGGGATGACGCCGGAAATTTATCAGCGTCTGGTCACCGCCGTAGAGCTGGGAAAATGGCCCGATGGCGTCGCGCTGACCCCGGAGCAGAAAGAGAACAGCCTGCAGCTGGTGATGCTGTGGCAGGCGCGCAACAACACCGACGCGCAGCACATGACGATCGACACCCGTGGTCAGATGGTGATGAAGAGCAAGCGTGAGCTGAAAGAGGACTTCGGTATCACGCCGAAGCCGATTGCGACTTTCAAATAAGGCTCTCCCTGTAGGCCGGGTAAGCGCTAGCGCCACCCGGCACACTACACCTTAGTGTGGGATACCGAGCGACGCCGCCAGCTGCTTCGCTAACTGGTTTTCGTCATCCGCGCCATACTCCCAGAACATCGCTCCGGCGAGCCCTTTCTCTTTGATGTAGTCCGCTTTGATCGCCACGGATCGCGGGTTCTCATACGAAATCGCAAACAGCGCGCTGCCATCGGCACCTTTCACCGAGAGCCACGGCACCTTTGCCTGGTCGTCCCAGTGTTCAGTAAAGCGTTTCTGCGGATCGTTCAGCAGCTTTTTAACGATATCGTTGTACTTCACGTAGGTATCTTTGGTCAGGTCATAGCCGAGTGACTTGAACAACCCAATTTCCTGCGGCCCGAAGTAGGGCTGAGTGGCCGGATTTTTTTGCGCATCGGGTTTCGTCCAGTCAATGCCCGGCTCCACGGCGCGTTTCGGTACGCGGCCATAGAAACCAATCCCGAGATTCATCTGCTGCGGCTTCAGCCCGGCGGCCAGATAGTTGTTCACCACAAAATCGACGCTGTATTTGTCCGCGGCGGCCACCGTCGGCCAGGTGCTGGAGTCATACAGGTTGGCGTTAAAATACTGCGTACCGTACGCCATGTCGTAGGTCATCAGGTTGATGTAGTCGAGCAGGGGCGCAATGGCTTTCACATCCACCCAGCTTTTCGGACTTTCCGCATTCGCGCCTACCGCAATGGTCACCAGCTTTTTGTGCCCGAACGCGTCGCGCATCTCCTTCAGCAGGGCGGTAAAGTTATCCCGGTCGGCGGGCTGGCTTGCCACCAGCCCCCAGGCACCGTTAACCGGATACTCCCAGTCGAGATCGATCCCGTCCAGACCATATTTTTCGACAATCTCCTGTGCGGAGCGGATGAACACCGCGCGGCTCTCTTGGGTTGCCGCTGCGCCAGAGAAGCCACGCGCGCCCCAGCCGCCGACGGAGAGCAGGACCTTAAGATTTGGGTTTTGCTTACGCAGAGTGGGGATTAAGGCCAGATCGGACGCCACTTTTGGCGATAGCCAGATTTGATGCAGCTTCGCCGGATCTTTCAGCGCGGCGTTGGTTTCGTCTTTTTCGTCGTTATAGACCAGACCAAACGAGTAGTTCAGGTGGGTGATCTGGCGAACGTCCAGTTTATTGATATCGCCACCCGGTCCGGCGGTGACATCGCCACCCCCGTTAAAGTAGCCCACGGACATCAGGGAACTGGCGGAGGCAACTGACGCGCAAAGCAAGGGTAATGCTGCCAGCAAGGGCAAACGTTTCATACAAGTTCCTCTTTGACTAAATAAAATTAACCACGCCACGGAAAAGGCGTGGCGAAAAAACAGCCTGAAGAGAATAGCATTGCCGCTTCGCTGAGGTTGCGAGGGAGTTCACTTTATGGGAGATCGGAGGGGGTTTGCCGGGTGGCGCTGACGCTTACCCGGCCTACAAAACCAAAGAAGTAGGCCGGGTAAGGCGCAGCCGCCACCCGGCTTAAAAGGCCTAAGCCTGCGTTTCCAGCCAGTCTTCGAGCGTATACAGCGTCGCGCCTTCCGCAGCCATATCCATAAACGCCTGGGCGCTGTCCTGCGGGTGAATGTTCACCCCGCGGCAGCCGTCGGTGATGACGCTGACGGTGTAGCCTAACTGAAGCGCGTCCAGCACGGTGAACTTCACGCAATAGTCCGTTGCCAGCCCCAGCACAATCAGCTCCGTGATTTCGTGGTGACGTAACCACGCATCAAGAGCGGTTTTCTGACGATGCCCGTTATCAAAAAACGCGCTATAGCTGTCGATAGCCGGGTTTTCGCCTTTGTGGAACACCGCATCGATGGCCTTTTGATTCAGGAGCGGATGCAGCGCCGCGCCTTCCGTCTGCTGTACGCAGTGATCCGGCCAGAAGGTTTGCGCCAGCCCGTCGAGTTCACCCTGGGTGAAGGGCTCGACATTGTGCTGGCTGGCAAAGCTGCCGTGATTTGCCGGGTGCCAGTCCTGGCTTGCGACAACCGCTTCACCGCGGGCTTTGCTCCAGTCAATCAGCGTGTTGGCCACGTCAACGGTGCTGTCACCTTCGGCGACGGCCAGCGCACCGCCCGCGCAGAAATCATTTTGCAAATCGACCAGGAGCAGGGCGCGTTGCTTCATGAGACCTCCTTATTCGTCAGGCGTCAGTTCGCCGCGCAGGTTTTGCATCATCGCGCTGCGAATGGACTGAATGTCCAGATCCTGACTCAGTAAATAGTGAAGTTTAGTCAGCGTTGCCTCAACGGTCATATCGAAACCGCTGATCACCCCCGCATGCGCCAGCGCGTTGCCAGTGGCATAGCCGCCCATATTCACTTTACCGGACATGCACTGGGTCAGGTTCACCACCACAATTCCACGCTCGCTGGCTTCCTGAAGCTCTTTCAGGAATTCACCGTTCTGCGGCGCATTGCCCACGCCGTAGGAGCGCAGGATCAGCGCCTTCACCGGCTGGCGCAGGAAGTTACGCACCACGTCCGCAGAGATACCCGGATAGATGGTGACCACGCCAATCGGTTGCGGAGTAATCGGATGAACAATCAGCTCGCCCGCGGTGTTCGGCGCAGGAGGGGTTCCCAGACGACGGATATGAATACCGGCCTCCAGCAGCGGCTGCAGGTTAGGTGAGGCAAAGGCGTCAAAGCCGTCGGCGTGGGCTTTGGTGGTGCGGTTACCGCGATACAGACGGTTGTTAAAGAACAACGACACTTCGTTAATCGGGTAATTCGCCGCCACGTACAGGGAGTTCAGCAGGTTGATCTGCCCGTCGGAGCGCAGTTCCGCCAGCGGAATTTGCGACCCGGTGACGATAACCGGCTTGCTCAGGTTCTCCAGCATGAAGGAGAGCGCCGAGGCGGTAAACGCCATAGTGTCGGTACCGTGCAGGATCACGAAGCCGTCGTACTGGTCGTAATGGGCTTTAATGTCATCCGCGATGTGCTGCCAGTCTTCCGGCGTCATGTCGGAGGAGTCCATCAGCGGCTCGTATTCGTGGATAGTAAAGTCAGGCATTTCCGGACGGTGGAATTCGGGCATCAGCGCAAGCTGACGCTGCAGGTGGCCGGAGACGGGGATATAGCCGTTTTCGGAGCGCTGCATACCGATGGTACCGCCAGTGTAGGCTACATAAATCGATTTCTTCTGCATGGTAGTGAGTTCTTGTTCTTCAAAAGAAAAAAATCCCCTCTTCGCGGGAAGAGGGGACGGTTTTTAACGGACGTTCGCGCAGGTCAGGCAAAACGCGTAACGACTCTGTGGATCGTTAAAGGCCGCAAGCTTATCGCTTTCCGCCTTCATCGCTTTTGCCGCCGTGGCGACCGGCGCAGGCAGGTAAGCCTGCAGCGCCTCCGGCAGCATGGCGCGTACCGAGCCGGACATGCTGTCCATGACCATATCGAAGAACGACGGTTCGTCCTGGTAATACTCGATATGCCACTGCTTCAGCTTCGCCAGTTCGGCGGCTTTCTTCACCGCGTCATCGAAGTCACCCAGGCTGTCCACCAGTCCGTTGCTCTTCGCATCCTGACCGGTCCAGACGTGGCCCTGTGCAATCTGGTCGATCTGCTCAGGCGTCTTTTTACGCGAGTCTGCGACCAGGGTGATAAAGCGTTTATAGCCGTTCTCAATGCTGAGCTGCATCATCTCAGAGACTTCCGGCGGCAGGGATTTGGTCACCGAGACATCCGCCAGCGGAGAAGTCGCTACGCCGTCAGTATGCACGCCCAGAGAATCCAGGCTGTTTTCTACGGTGTTGATCACCCCGAAGATACCAATCGAGCCGGTCAGCGTGCTTGGGTTCGCCACGATGTAGTTGGCTGGCGTGGAGATCCAGTAACCTCCGGAGGCGGCCATTCCGCCCATCGAGACGACGACCGGCTTGCCGGCGGCGCGCGCCGCGGCCAGTTCAGCGCGGATGACTTCGGAGGCGCTGACGCTTCCGCCAGGGCTGTTGACCCGCAGGACAATCGCCTTCACTTTCGGATCCAGGCGCGCATCGCGGATTTGTGACGCGGTGGTATCGCCACCCACATTCCCCGGGGTCTCCTGACCGTCCATGATCGCACCGTTAGCAAAGACCACCGCGACGCTGTCACCGTTCTCATCCGGTTTCTTCGTCGAGTAATCATACATGCTGATGGCGCTGTAATTTTTGTCCTCTTTGCTCCAGCCAAACTGTTTGCTCAGGGATTTTTCAATCTCGGCGCTGGTGCCCAGGGCATCAACCAGTTTGTTATCGAGCGCATATTTCGCGGTATCGCCGTCAACCTTACGCAGGCCTTCCAGCACGCCCTGCGCGCCAGGGAACACCTGCTCAGGCGTAATCTGACGGTTCGCGGCAACGGTGCCCAGATAGTTCTGCCACAGCTCACCAATCCAGCGGCTGTCCGCTTCGCGGGCGGCAGGGGACATATCGTCACGGATAAACGGCTCCACGGCAGATTTGTACGTACCGACGCGGAAGACGTGGGTGGTGACCTTCAGCTTATCGAGCAGCGATTTGTAGTACAGACCGTTGGTGGCAAAGCCGTGCAGATCGACCGTACCCTGTGGGGAGAGCCAGATCTTATTGGCGAAGCTCGCCAGATAATATTGTCCCTGGCTGTAGCTGTCGCCCACGGCAATGACCGGCTTGCCGCTGTCGCGGAATTCGCGCAGCGCTTTACCGATGTACTGCATAGACGGCTGGTCGCCGCCGGCAAAATCTTTCAGATCCAGCACGATGCCGGTGATGTTGCGGTCATCTTTGGCCTGACGGATGGCATCGACGATATCGAACAGGGAATTTTCCTGCAGACGGTCTGACGTGGCGCCAAACAGCTGACGGCTGATTACGCCCAGACGGTTGCTGGCTGACGGTTTATCAACGATTACGCCGGTGATATCAAGTAACAAGGCCCCGCGAGTCGAATGCTGCGCCTGATTCGCGTTGCTGATGTGCATCCAGATACCCGCGCAAACCAGAACCAGCAGGATGAAGAAAATGTTCATCACCAGGTTGCGGACGAAGTTGAGCAGTCGCCACGTCCATTTAAAGAAACCGGCAATAATTCGCCAAAGGGTTCGCATGTATTCTCCCTAACCAGAAAATGACTGTTTCCGTCGCCACTGGACGGTAATGTTGGGTTATCGTAATGACCCAACCGCCACTTGTCAGCAGGAATCGCCTGCCAGGCTGTAACAAAATCTGCCGTCGTGTTAATTTTGTGAGTAAATTTCAAGAAAGGAGTTAACCAATGGACGCACTCGAACTGCTTGTTAACCGCCGTAGCGCTTCCCGTCTGGCCGAACCTGCCCCGGCAGGCGAGCAGCTGGAGAACATTCTGCGTGCCGGCATGCGTGCCCCCGATCATGGCACACTGCAGCCGTGGCACTTCTTTGTAATTGAAGGCGAAGGACGCGATCGTTTCAGCCAGCTGCTGGAGCAGGGGGCGGTGGCCGCAGGGCAGGATGAGAAGGGGATCGACAAGGCGCGCAATGCCCCGTTCCGCGCCCCGATGATCATCGCCGTCGTGGCAAAATGTCAGGCGGGCCATAAGGTGCCGGTCTGGGAGCAGGAAATGTCCGCGGGCTGTGCGGTGATGGCAATGCAAATGGCCGCCGTCGCGCAAGGCTTCAACGGTATCTGGCGCACCGGTGCGCTGACCGAAAGCCCGGCGGTCCGTGACGGTTTTGGCTGCGGTGAGCATGACAAAATTGTCGGTTTCCTCTACCTCGGCACCCCGCAGCTTAAAGCCTCCAGCACCATCAGCGTGCCGGACACCACGCCTTTCGTCAGCCGCTTCTGATAACGCACGCTAAACTGTCTGGATTCTGAGCATCTGCCGCAGAATTCAGACAGTCATACTTACCTCTTTATGGAATGAGCGCTACCATAGCGCGATTGAGATGACAGGAGACGTCCATGAGCGAGCAAACCATTCGTTTAACGCAGTACAGCCACGGAGCCGGTTGCGGTTGTAAAATTTCCCCGAAAGTGCTGGAGACCATCCTGCACAGTGAACAGGCGAAGTTTGTCGACCCGAACCTGCTTGTCGGCAATGAAACGCGCGACGATGCTGCAGTTTATGACTTAGGTAACGGCACCAGCATTATCAGTACCACCGACTTCTTTATGCCGATTGTCGACAATCCGTTCGATTTCGGGCGCATTGCGGCCACCAACGCCATCAGCGATATCTTTGCCATGGGCGGTAAGCCGATTATGGCGATCGCCATTCTGGGCTGGCCGATCAACACCATCCCGCCGGAAGTGGCCCGTGAAGTGATTGATGGCGGCCGTTTCGCCTGCCAGCAGGCAGGGATTGCGCTGGCCGGTGGTCACTCTATCGATGCGCCGGAGCCTATCTTCGGCCTGGCCGTCACCGGTGTGGTGCCGACCGAACGCGTGAAGCGCAACAGCACCGCACAGGCGGGCTGCAAGCTGTTCCTCACCAAGCCGCTGGGTATTGGCGTGCTGACCACCGCCGAGAAAAAGTCCCTGCTGAAACCGGAGCACAAAGGGCTGGCAACCGAAGTCATGTGCCAGATGAACCTCGCCGGTGCGGCGTTCGCCAATATCGACGGCGTGAAGGCGATGACCGACGTGACCGGTTTTGGTCTGCTGGGGCACCTCTCCGAAGTGTGTCAGGGCGCGGGCGTGCAGGCGCAGGTCTGGTATCAGGACGTGCCGAAGCTGCCGGGCGTGGAAGAGTACATTGCTCAGGGCGCGGTCCCGGGCGGTACCCAGCGTAACTTCGCCAGCTACGGTCACCTGATGGGCGAAATGCCAGAAGAATGGCGCAACCTGCTGTGCGATCCGCAAACCTCCGGCGGCCTGCTGCTGGCGGTGACGCCGGAATCCGAAGCCGAGGTCCAGGCCACGGCCGCCGAGTTCGGCATTACCCTGACGGCGATCGGCGAGCTGATAACCGCGCGCGGTGGCCGACCGATGATTGAGATCCGTTAATTCGATGCGGTTGTTTATTGCCGAAAAGCCGAGCCTGGCCCGTGCCATTGCCGATGTGCTGCCCAAGCCGCATCGCAAGGGCGACGGCTTTATCGAATGCGGTAACGGGCAGGTGGTCACCTGGTGTATCGGTCACCTGCTTGAGCAGGCGCAGCCGGATGTCTACGACAGCCGCTACGCCCGCTGGAATTTGAACGATCTGCCCATCGTGCCTGAAAAATGGCGCCTGCAGCCCCGGCCTTCAGTCACCAAACAGCTCAACGTGATCAAACGCTTCCTGCATGAAGCCGAAGAAATCGTGCACGCGGGTGACCCGGACAGGGAAGGACAGCTGCTGGTCGATGAGGTGCTGGACTATCTGGAGCTGGCGCCGGAAAAGCGCCAGCAGGTGCAGCGCTGTCTGATCAACGACCTCAACCCACAGGCGGTCGAGCGAGCCATTTCGCGTCTGCGCGCCAACAGCGAGTTTATTCCGCTGTGCGTCTCGGCGCTCGCGCGTGCCCGCGCCGACTGGCTGTACGGTATCAACATGACCCGCGCCTACACCATCCTCGGGCGCAACGCGGGCTATCAGGGCGTGCTCTCCGTGGGGCGCGTGCAGACGCCGGTGCTGGGGCTGGTCGTGCGTCGTGACGAAGAGATTGAGAACTTCGTCGCTAAAGATTTCTTTGAGGTGAAAGCGCATATCGTCACGCCTAAAGACGAGCGCTTTACCGCCGTCTGGCAGCCTAGCGATGCCTGCGAGTCGTATCAGGATGAAGAGGGGCGCTTGCTGCACCGTCCGCTGGCGGATCATGTGGTTAACCGCATTACCGGACAGCCGGCTATCGTTACCAGCTATAACGATAAACGGGAATCAGAACCCGCGCCGCTGCCGTTCTCGCTGTCGGCCCTGCAGATTGAGGCCGCGAAGCGCTTTGGCCTCAGCGCGCAGAACGTGCTGGACATCTGCCAGAAGCTCTATGAAACCCACAAGCTCATCACCTATCCGCGTTCAGATAGCCGCTATCTGCCGGAAGAGCATTTTGCCGGTCGTCATTCGGTGATGAACGCCATTAGCGTGCATGCGCCGGATCTGCTGCCGCAGCCGGTGGTGAACCCGGACACCCATAACCGCTGCTGGGACGACAAAAAGGTGGACGCCCACCACGCGATTATCCCGACGGCACGCGCCAGCAACGTCAACCTGACCGACAACGAAGCAAAGGTCTATAACCTGATCGCCCGCCAGTACCTGATGCAGTTCTGCCCGGACGCGGTGTTCCGCAAATGCGTGATCGAACTGGAAATCGCGAAAGGGAAATTCATTGCGAAAGCCCGTTTCCTTGCTGAAGCAGGCTGGCGCACGCTGCTGGGGAATAAAGAGCGTGACGAGGAGAACGACGGCACGCCGCTGCCCGTCGTTGCTAAAGATGACGAACTGCTATGCGAGAAAGGCGAAGTGGTTGAACGTCAGACCCAGCCGCCGCGCCATTTCACCGATGCGACGCTGCTTTCCGCGATGACCGGCATCGCCCGGTTCGTGCAGGATAAAGATCTGAAGAAGATCCTGCGCGCCACCGACGGTCTGGGTACGGAAGCAACCCGCGCGGGGATCATCGAGCTGCTCTTTAAGCGTGGTTTTCTTGAGAAAAAGGGGCGCTATATCCATTCGACCGAGCCGGGCCGCGCGCTGATTCATTCCCTGCCGGAGCTGGCCGCCAGGCCTGACATGACCGCGCACTGGGAGTCGGTGCTGACGCAGATTAGCGAGAAGCAGTGCCGCTATCAGGACTTTATGCAGCCGCTGGTGGGGACGCTTTACCAGCTGATCGATCAGGCGCGCAGCACGCCGGTGAAGCGCTTCAGAGGGATGGTTGCACCAGGCGCGGGTGCGAAGAAACCGTTTAAAAAGAAAAAGAGCGCGGCCGCCTCTTAATCCGTAGGCCGGGTAAGGCAAAGCCGCCACCCGGCGAAAGACAGCTCTGCGGCTTGAAAAAAGCCCGGTGGCGGCTACGCCTTACCGGGCCTACAGGGCGAGAACGCAGCGAAAACTTAAATCACACCCTGCCCAATCATCGCATCCGCTACCTTCACGAACCCGGCGATATTCGCCCCGCGCACGTAGTTGGTTTGCGATGCTTCACCGCCGTACTCCACGCACGCATGGTGAATATCCAACATGATATGGTGCAGGCGCGCGTCCACTTTTTCCGCCTTCCAGCCAAGACGCGCGGCGTTTTGCGCCATCTCGAGGCCGGAGGTTGCGACGCCGCCCGCGTTGGCGGCCTTGCCCGGTGCAAACAGCACGCCTGCCTCCAGGAACAGGTCCGTCGCGTCGATCGTGGTCGGCATGTTTGCCCCTTCGGCGACCGCTTTTACACCATTGCTAATTAACGTGCGCGCGGCTTCAGCATCCAGCTCGTTCTGCGTGGCGCACGGCAGGGCGATATCCACCGGCACGCCCCACGGCTGTTTACCTTCGAGGTAGGTCAGGCCAAACTCCCGGGCGTAATCCGCTACGCGTCCATCGCGGCTGGCTTTGATTTCACACAGGCGCGCCAGCTTCTCTGCCGTGAAGCCCGCTTCATCCACCACCGTTCCGCTGGAATCAGAGGCGGTCACTACGCGAGCGCCAAACTGCATCGCTTTCTCAATTGCGTACTGCGCCACGTTACCGGAGCCGGACACCGCGACGCGCATACCTTCGAAACCTAAGCCGTGGCGCTTGAGCATGGCTTCGGTGAAGTAAACCAGGCCGTACCCGGTCGCTTCCGGGCGGATCAGGCTCCCGCCAAACGACAACCCTTTGCCGGTAAAGACGCAGGCGCTGTTGTTGGAGAGCTTTTTCATCATCCCGGCCATAAAGCCCACTTCACGTCCGCCCACGCCGATATCACCGGCAGGCACGTCGGTGTCAGGACCAAGATGGCGATAGAGTTCGGTCATCAGCGCCTGGCAGAAACGCATCACTTCGCCTTCGCTTTTGCCTTTCGGGTCGAAATCGCTGCCGCCTTTCCCGCCGCCCATGGGCAGCGTGGTCAGCGCGTTTTTAAAGGTCTGCTCGAAGCCGAGGAATTTCAGAATCGACAGGTTCACGGACGGATGGAAACGCATGCCGCCCTTAAACGGACCGATGGCCGAGTTAAACTGTACGCGCCACGCGCGGTTAACCTGCACCTGGTTGCGATCGTCCACCCACGTCACGCGGAACTGGATCACGCGCTCTGGCTCGACAAGGCGTTCAAGCAAAGACATCTGGCGATAGCGCGGGTTTTGTTCAAGGAAGGGCCACAGGGTGGTCATCACTTCACGCACGGCCTGGGCGAACTCGCTCTGGTGCGGGTCGCGCTGCTGAACATGGGCAAGGAAACTTTCCAGAGAGCGTGTCTGATCCATAGATATAAGAACCTCTTATAATAATGTTTGTATATGACTTATGCGTTTTGTGTTGTTTTTTTGACTATACCACCCGTACTGCTTTGTCTGGCAAGCAGAAATTCAGGGCGAAAGGGAAATTAATGAAATGAGCTACGTCATAACTAAAAGCGATGACGAGATATATTAAAGGTTCCGCGCTGGTTTACCGTTATAGTCATTATCAAGGGAACAACAGGAAGATGTGTCTATGAACCGTTATCTACTGACCGCGTTATGTGTGATTTTTACCGCAGGTGCGCAGGCTGACCGCATTCGCCCGGACGTGGAAGTGAATGTGCCGCCGGAAGTGTTTAGCTCCAGCGGCCAGAATCAAACGGTGCAGCCCTGTAATCAGTGCTGCATCTATCAGAATCAGAACTACTCGGAAGGGGCCGTGGTGAAAGCGGAGGGCGTTCTGCTGCAGTGCCAGCGCGACGAGCGCGTTATTGGCACGAACCCGCTGGTCTGGCGTCGCGTAAAACAATAAACGCTTCCAGAAGGGGAATATCCGCGGGGGCTAAGGCGTAGCCGAACGCCTCTTCCGGCGTACACCACGCCAGCGCGCTGTGGTAGTGCGCCGTGAGCTCGCCGCTAAACGCAGGAACGTGCCAGGCGTGCAGGTTGATTAAGCGCTGCGAGACTTCGCGCTGGTGGCTGGCCACGTATTGCGCAGGGCGTGCTTCAATACCTAACTCTTCACGCAGCTCGCGGATAAGCGCCTCGGGCTGGGTTTCTCCCGCCTCGACTTTGCCGCCTGCAAATTCCCACATGCCCGGCTGGTCGGCGTGGGCAGGGCGCTGTGCCAGTAAAATTTTGTCGTCTTTTTCGATGATGGCGGCAACGACATCGAGTGTTTTCAGCATGGTCGTCAATAATTGATAGCAAAAAAAGACATATTATCGTGCCCTTTCTCAGAGTCCAGCTATCAGGAGAATCAGGTGAAAGAGACTACCGCCTGGGTTGCCCCTATCGAATCCCTTCCCGCCAGCCTTAAACCCATTGCCGTGATGCAGAAAAAACATTTTGGCGCCGTGCTGAATCCCACGCGCTGGTGGGGGCGCATGCCGCGTCTGTTCTGGCTGGTGGCGCTGTTCGTCGGTTTTCTGGAGCGTCGTCGCGCGCGCCTGACGCCCGTGCTTCGTTCGCTGCTCATGACGCGGGTGTCCCAGCTCTGCCACTGCGCTTTCTGTATTGATGCCAACAGCCTGCGGCTGGCCGAGCGCTGCGGGGCGCTGGATAAGGTGCAGGCCGTGAGCGACTGGCAGGGTTCCGCCTTGTTCACGGAGCAGGAGCGCGCGGCGCTGGCCTACGCCGAGGCGGTGACCGCCACGCCGCCCCGGACGGATGAGGCCATCAGAACGGCGCTGAAGCGCCATTTTACGGATGACGCCATCACCGAGATGACGGCGCTCATTGCCTTTCAGAATCTCTCTGCCCGCTTTAATGCCGCGCTGGATATTCCGGCGCAGGGGCTGTGCGCCACCTTTAACGAGACGCCTCATGCTTGATCGCCACCTTCATCCGCAGATAAAACCGGCGCTGAATCGTCTGGTCTCCGTGCTGGACCGACCGGGAATAACGCCCGACGGATTAACCCTGACCGGGTTTGCCATCGGCGTGCTGGCGCTGCCGTTTCTGGCCCTTGGCTGGTATCCGGCGGCGCTGGCCGTCATCGTGCTGAACCGCCTGCTGGACGGTCTGGATGGGGCGCTGGCGCGCCGCAGAGGGCTGACCGATGCGGGGGGATTTCTCGATATTGCGCTCGATTTTCTGTTCTACGCCCTGGTGCCGTTTGGCTTTGCGCTGGCAGCACCCGTTGAGAATGCGCTGGCCGCGGCCTGGCTGTTGTTTGCGTTTATCGGGACCGGCAGCAGTTTTCTGGCGTTTGCGGCGCTGGCCGCGAAGCACGACATCGACAACCCCGGCTATGCGCACAAGTCGTTTTATTACATCGGCGGGTTAACGGAAGGGACGGAGACCCTCGCGCTGTTTGTGCTGTGCTGCCTCTTTCCGGCGCACTTTACGCTTTTCGCGTGGGTATTTGGCGCGCTGTGCTGGCTGACCACCACAACGCGCATCTGGAGTGGCTACGTGACGCTGAAGTCACTCAACCCTTAGAGCGCACTTTCAGGCCCGCGCTCACCGGTCGTCACCGGGTTCTGCGGGTGACTGCTCCATTCGTACCAGCCGCCGTCATAGACGGCGATATTCTTCCAGCCCATCGCCCGGGCGTACATAAAGGTTTCAGACGCCCGCCAGCCGGTGCCGCAGTAAAACGCGACGTGCTGTTCCGGCAGAATATTCCAGCGCTTCCACTGGGCGGCGATGTCGTCTGCGCTGCGCATGGTGCCATCCGGGTTATGGAAATCCTCCATGTGGGTAGCATCGCTGCCCGCGTGGCCCCAGCGGGCACCGGCAATTTCGCCTTTTGGCTTGATGTAGCTGTAGCCGCTGGTTTCGCCAATGAACTCCGGCCACGAGCGAATGCTGACCAGGGAGGCATCCTGACGGTGCAGCATGCCGCGCGCCTGTTCCATATCCACCATCAGCTGCGGCTGACCGGGTATCGGCGCGCCAAAATCGGGGGCTGGCGTTACTTTACCTGGCGTGCCGCGCTCAACCGGCAGGCCTGCATCTGACCACGCCTTCCAGCCGCCGTCGAGAATACGCACATCCTTCACGCCCGCATACAGCATAATCTGCGCCACGCGCGCGGCGGCGTAGACGTCGCGGCCATACAAGATGACAGTGGTGTCGTGACGGATCCCGTGCTTCGCCAGCATCGCTTTCAGCTTGTCGTCGGAGACTTTATTCCACAGCAGCTCGCTTTCCACCTCGTTGGTGTCGATATAGCCCGCACCGGGAATGTGGTTCAGCAGGTAAAACTTCGGTGCACCCCAGGCGGCTTCGATCACTTTCCAGTCGCCCGCCGGTGCGGCAGTCACGGGTTTACCCTGCTGGAGCCGGTGGATCCACTGTGGGTAAACCAACTGTTCAAAATGGGGCAGACGCTGAAGGCGGTCTGGGGTCTGCAGTGCATCGCTGAGCAGCGAAACGTGGCGGTATCCGGCTTTCTCCAGGCGGGCTTTCACCGCCTGGTTATCGTTCTCGTCGCCGTACAGGGCGATGGTCGTCGCAGGGGTAAGCTGATGCTGTTTGGCCCACAGCGCAATCTGCTCATCGCTCATGGCGCTAAGCCAGGCAGCAGCAAGGTTGAGTGCGGCGGGTTCATGCCCGGAGGGGCCGCTGAGCGTCTGCGGCCAGCCGTTATAGAAGGCGCTGGCGCGTGTGTCGACAGGCGTGCCGTGCTGTGCCTGAAGCTGAGACAGCGTGATGGCGTTGGGCATCTCAGCCGCCAGTGAGGAAAAAGAAGCGAGGCCGCAGAGCAGGGCCAGCGCGGTCAGTTGAGAAACACGTTTCATCGAATAACCTGACGTCAATAAAAGAGGGGGGCATTGTCGTCTCTCCCGAATCGGAAAACATTGCGTTAGCACATTATTGCCAGCGAGAAATCTCAATCAGCTCGCCGCCGGGTGGAATATCGTCCTCATCGTGCGTGACCAGCACCACCGGAATATTGCGCGCGCGGACGGCGTCAAACACCCATGCCCGAAATGAGGCCCGTAACGCTTTATCGAGGCGGCTGAACGGTTCATCCAGCAGCAGCGCCTGCGGCTCCGCGAGCAGGGCCCGCAGCAGGCTGACCCGGGCGCGCTCCCCGCCGGAAAGGGTGGCCGGGTCGCTGGCGTAATGGTCGCTCAGCCCGGCGGAATCCAGCGCCTGCGCGACCGCTTCCCGCCGCGCGATGCCGGCGATCCGCTCAGGCAGCGCCAGCAGCAAATTTTGCCCGACGCTGAACTGATCGAACAGCAGCGCGTCCTGAAAGAGAATACCCAGCCCGCGGGACTCCACGGGAAGACCGTCGCAGCGACGCGCGTCGAGCCACAGTTCACCCCGCGCCTGGAAATCGTCTGACAGCGCGCCGACCATCCAGGCAAAAAGGGTCGACTTGCCGCTGCCGGACGGCCCCATCAGGGTGACGATCTCCCCCCGGGGCACGCAAAAACTGACCTCGCGGAAAAGCGGTTCGATGGTGAGATTTTTTACCTTCAGCATTAACGTAACCCTTGTCGGTAGCGGCCCACGAGCCGGGATAGCAGGGCGGCAAGACCAAACACCGTGCCCGTGACCAGCAGTAATCCCAGCGCCCGGTTAGCAAGAATCGGGATGCTGCCTCCGCTGCTCAGCGCCACGGTTTCGGTGGTCAGCGTGGCGAAACGCCCCGCGCCCAGCCACAGCGTCGGCATGTATTGCGCCATGCTGACGGAAAAGCCGGTGGCAAAGGCCAGTAGCGCAGGGCGCACCAGCAGGGGGCATTTCACCAGGCAGAAGACTTTGGCCCGTCGCCAGCCGAGGGTTCTGGCGGTGAGGAGCAGACGGGGATCGATCCGGCGCCAGGCGGGTTGCAGCACCAGCAGCGTCCACGGCAATACCCACAGGAGGTGGCTCCAGAGCACGGCGGCGTAGTGCCCGTCGACGCCCAGGTGCAACGCAATCGCATACTGGCCGGTGACGAGCGGGAGGGCCGGAAGGGCGAGCGGTAACCATACCCACAGCGCGCCGCGCTGCGGACCCCATTCCAGCCAGAGTAAGCCGACGACCAGGGCAATCAGGGCTGAAAGCAGACCGAAGGACAGGCTGGTTCCCACCGGGCCAACGTCTTCCCGTTGCGCCAGCATCAGCAGTACCGCGGCGCACAGCACGCCGCACGCGGGCAGGAACCCGCTCAGTGCCCGCTCAGGCAGGGCGAGCTGAGACCGGGGACGCGTTCCGGTGAAATCCGCAAACGTGCGAACCCATGCCTTCCAGATACCGTATCCCAGAGCGGCAAGCGCGGCCAGCAGCAGAAGGAGAATCAGGCACAGCAGCGTCCCTTTTGCCTGCTGTTGCGCGTCGCCCTGGCTCAGCCACTGCCAGGCCAGCACGGCCAGGGTAGGCGGGTTGCCCGGCCCGAGAACGATCGCCACATCGACGACCGACAGCGACCACGCCAGCACCGCCAGCATTACTGCCCCGAGGACAGGGGCGATAGCCGGAAGGATCAGCCAGCTGAGCGTCTGAAAACGCCCGTAGCCGAACGTCTGCAGGACGATTTTCTGCTGCGCGAGCCGTTTTTCCGGCAGCACGGCATAAATCGCCCACAGGACAAAGGCGCTCTCTTTGACCGCGAGCGTCAGCCCCAGCCCGGCGCCGTAGCGGTCAAACGGTGGGGAACAGACGGTGCAGACCTGATAAAACAGACCGCCCTCGGCAAACAGCAGTAGCGCGCCGGTGGCGAACGCCACATGGGGGATCGCCAGCAGCCACGGCAGGCGGGTTGTGAGACGTCGCCAGCGTTTCCCGGGCCAGACAAGGCTGACGAGGAGAAGGGCAATCAGCAACGCCCCCAGCGTGGCGATGAGCGTTGAGACCAGCGTGGCAATGGTTGCCTGAGGCAACTGCGGATCGTTCAGCAGCCGCTGCCAGTTTGTCACCGAAAACGCCGGGGCAAGCAGCATGGCGCCGGCGGGCAGAAGGGGCAGATAAATCACCGCCATGGCCAGCCAGACAAGCCCGCTCAGCGGGTGCCGTAACGACGCAGCCATTCCTGCTCCAGCGCATTTACCCAGGCGGACTGGGGCTCTGCAAGCACCTTCGGCAGCTCCTGCGGCGTGTGGGCCAGCAGCTGTCTGGCTTCACCTTCAGGCAGCGTTTTGGCATCCAGCACGCTCGGATCGCCCCAGATGGCCGGGTCAGCTTTGCGGATCTGCGCCTGCGGTGAAAGCAGAAAATTGGCGACCACTTTCGCCCCTGCGCTGGCATTGGCATTGGCCGGAATCGCCACAAAATGGACATTGCCAATCGTTCCGCCGTGGAAACCAAAGCTGTAGCTGTCGGCGGGAAGTTCGCCGCTCGCCACTTTTTGCTGCGCATGTGCGGGGTTAAAGGTCAGGGACAGGTTCAGGCTGTCGCTGGCAAGCAGGGCATCCATCCGTGCAGGAGAAGGGGGGAAATCTTTCCCTTCGCGCCACAGCAGCGGGTGGAGTTTGTCCAGATAATCCCAGAGCGGCGCCGTCACCTCGGCAAAGGTGCTATCGGGGGCCTTTTGCAGTGCCTCCGGGTGAGCGGTTAGCGTCATCAGCAGCTGCTCAAGAAATGCCGTGCCGGTAAAATCGGGCGGGCGAGGATAGCTGATCTTGCCGGGGTGCTGCTGCGCGTAAGCCAGCAGCGCCTGAGGATCCACAGGCGGCGTCGGCATGCTGGCCTTGCGGGCGATAAAGGTCAGCTGCGCGCCGCCCCACGGCGATTCCGCGCCGTCTGTGGGAATCGCAAAATCCTCCGTGACGGGCTTGCGGGTATCAACATAGCGCCAGTTGGGCAACGTCTGCGCCCATCCGGTCTGCAGCAGGTTTGCCTCTTTCAGCGTGCGGAAGTTCTCGCCGTTAACCCACAGCAGGTCGACGGATCCGTTGGTCTTACGCCCCGCGGCGGCTTCGGTCTGAATGCGTTTTACCGCGTCGGCGGCATCCGCCAGCGGGACAATTTTAAGGGTAATGGCATAGTGCGTTTGCATCTCACCGCTGACCCACTCCAGATAGCGGTTGACCGCCGGATCGCCGCCCCAGGCGTTAAACCAGACGGTCTGGCCTTTAGCCTGTTGCTGAATGGCCTGCCAGCCGTCGGCGGCAAATAGGGGGGCTGCCAGCAGCAGACCGGTCAGAAACGTGCAAAAACGCACACGGCACATAATGCCTCACTTTTTAGCAGACGGGAGAAAACGGGAAAACAGCCGGCGGGTGACCAGCGGTAATAACCCCAGTAGTGTAAAGGCGAATACCATGCCCGGCGACAAAATATCGCGCAGCGAGGTCACTTTTCCCAGCGCGCGCCCGGCGTTCAGAAAGATAATCGTGGCGGGCAGCATGGCGACCTGGCTCACCCACCAGTAGCGAAATACCCCAATCCGGGTCAGCCCCATCAGCAAATTCACCAGAAAAAACGGGAACAGCGGCATCAGGCGCAGGGCAAAAAGAAAGTTCGCGCCGTCGCGTGCCATGCCGGTATTCACCGTACTCATCTGCCGGGCAAACCGCCGTTGCACCCAGTCGCGCAAAAAATAGCGGCTGGCGAGCATCGCCAGCGTGGCTCCGAGCGTGGAGGCAAAGGAGACCA
This sequence comes from Enterobacter sp. ku-bf2, assembly GCF_001742765.1. Taxonomy (NCBI): domain Bacteria; kingdom Pseudomonadati; phylum Pseudomonadota; class Gammaproteobacteria; order Enterobacterales; family Enterobacteriaceae; genus Enterobacter; species Enterobacter sp. ku-bf2. The sequence continues at coordinate 1,158,576 of NZ_MDVW01000001.1, read as the reverse complement.
GCACGGTGCCTTCCCACAGGCTAAACAATGCCCCGCCCAGCAGGGTCAGGACCGCCGCGCCGGGTATCGAGAGGGCGGAGACCGCCACATAGACCGCAAAAAAGATCAGCGCGCTGCGCAGCGGCGCGTGGTCGACATAGGCGAGTAACGCCTGATGGTGCGTTTTAATCCCTTCCAGGGAGAGGGTTCCCGGGGGAAGCATGACAAACGTCAACATAAATGCGCCCAGAAGGGCGCACAGGAAGAGTGTTTTTGGAATGTTCACGCGTCATTACAGCTTGAATTTAGCCCACACTGGCGCGTGGTCAGACGGTTTTTCCATGCTGCGGATGTCGTAGTCGATCCCGGTTTCGATGCAGCGCTCGGCCAGCGGTGTACTGGCGAGCAGAAGATCGATACGCAGGCCGCGGTTGTCGTCAAAGCCTTTAGAGCGATAGTCAAACCAGGAGAAGCGATCCTGCGTTTCCGGGTTGGCATTGCGGAAGGTATCCACCAGGCCCCAGCCCAGCAGGCGCTCCATCCACTCACGCTCTTCCGGCAGGAAGGAGCATTTGCCGGTGCGCAGCCAGCGTTTGCGGTTCTCTTCGCCAATACCGATATCGAGATCCGTCGGGCTGATATTCATGTCGCCCATGATCAGCACCGGATTCTCTTTTTTGAGTTCGGTGGTCAGGTAGTCCTGCAGATCCTGATAAAACTTCGCTTTCGCCGGGAATTTGGTTTCATGGTCACGGCTCTCACCCTGCGGGAAATAGCCGTTGATGACCGTGATATTCCCGATCGCAGAAGGGACTTCCGCCATGATAATGCGACGCTGCGCTTCTTCACCGTCGCCCGGGAAGCCGCGACGCACGGAAACCGGCGGCGCTTTGGTGAGCAGCGCGACGCCATAGTGACCTTTCTGGCCGTGATAAAAGACGTTGTAGCCGAGTTTCGCCACCTCTTCGAGGGGGAACATGTCGTCGTGAACCTTTGTCTCCTGCAGGCCGATCACATCTGGCTGATGTTGCTCAACGATAGCTTCAAGCTGATGAGGGCGGGCACGCAGGCCGTTGATATTAAAAGAGACAAATTTCATAGTCGCTGCCAGTGCAAGGTGAATAGTGCAAGGATGGTAGCAGAATTTGCGTCAACTGTTACCGGCTTCGACCAATAACTGCAACAGATAATGCCGGTGGTGCAATATTTGCACCATTCTGACGCGCTTCGCCCCCAAACAGGGCGTAAATGGCCGATAAATTTCGCGAGCGATCACAATTCCAGAATTATATTTGGCCTGTGCATACTCTTTCTGATTTTCATGCGGCAAAGCGCCGCTTGTCGTAAAAATATTCACTTTTTATGCACTAACAGTGAATAACTCCATATTGTAACTCATTGATATTCTGTTACCTCAACCCGTTTATGCATTTTTATCGCTGGCTGGCACGAAGGCTGCAATCTACATTCACAGTGCAAACACTCAATTATTTAACATTCAAATAACCTTTTATTTACCGGATGAGGTCGCTATGTCTCTGTCAATTACGCGTGAAAATTTCGATGAATGGATGATGCCGGTTTACGCTCCGGCGGCTTTTATTCCGGTTCGTGGGGAAGGCTCGCGCCTGTGGGATCAGCAGGGTAAAGAGTATATCGACTTTGCAGGTGGGATTGCGGTGAACGCGCTGGGTCATGCGCACCCGGCGCTGCGTCAGGCGCTGAACGATCAGGCGGCAAAGTTCTGGCATACCGGCAACGGCTTCACCAACGAGCCCGCGCTGCGCCTGGCCAAAAAACTGATCGACGCGACGTTTGCGGAGAAGGTCTTTTTCTGTAACTCGGGGGCGGAAGCCAACGAGGCGGCGCTGAAGCTGGCGCGCAAATATGCGCACGATAAATTTGGAACCCACAAGAGCGGTATCGTGGCGTTCAAAAATGCCTTCCACGGACGCACGCTCTTTACCGTCAGCGCAGGCGGGCAGCCCTCCTACTCGCAGGATTTCGCACCGCTGCCGCCGGATATTCGTCACGGTATTTATAACGATCTGCAGTCCGCCAGCGAGCTGATTAACGACACCACCTGCGCGGTGATCGTCGAGCCGATGCAGGGCGAGGGTGGCGTGCTTCCGGCGCAAAAAGCGTTCCTGCAGGGGCTGCGCGAGCTGTGCGACCGTCACAACGCAGTGCTGATTTTCGACGAAGTGCAGACCGGCGTGGGCCGCACCGGCGAGCTGTATGCCTATATGCACTACGGCGTGACGCCGGACGTGCTGTCGACCGCCAAAGCGCTGGGCGGCGGCTTCCCGATTGGCGCGACGCTGACCACTGATAAATTCGCCAGCGTGATGACCGTCGGCACCCACGGCACCACCTACGGCGGCAACCCGCTGGCCACCGCCGTCGCCGGACAGGTGCTCGACATCATTAACACCCCTGAGGTGCTGAAGGGCGTTAAGCAGCGCCACGACTGGTTTGTTGAGCGCCTGAATGCCATCAACAGCAAGGTTGGCCTGTTTAAAGAAATTCGCGGCCTGGGGCTGTTAATTGGCTGCGAGCTCACCGCTGAGTTTGCCGGAAAAGCTAAACTTATTTCACAGGAAGCGGCAAAAGTAGGCGTGATGGTGCTGATTGCCGGTGCTAATGTCGTGCGTTTTGCTCCTGCGCTGATTGTCAGCGAGGAAGAGGTGCAAACCGGTCTGGACCGCTTTGCGCTGGCGTGTGAAAAAGTGAAATCCGGGGTGTCATCATGATGGTCATCCGTCCCGTTGAGCGCGGCGATCTCGCCGGGCTCATGCAGCTTGCCGGTAAGACGGGAGGCGGGCTGACCTCGCTTCCTGCTGATGAAAAAACGCTGTCGGCGCGCATTGAGCGCGCCCTGCAAACCTGGCAGGGGACGTTGCCAAAAAGCGAACAGGGGTATGTGTTCGTGCTGGAAGACACCGACACGGGAACCGTGGCCGGGATCTGCGCCATTGAAGTGGCCGTCGGGCTGAACGACCCGTGGTACAACTACCGCGTGGGTACCATGGTTCACGCCTCGAAAGAGCTGAACGTCTATAACGCGCTGCCCACGCTGTTTCTCTGCAATGACCACACGGGCGCCAGCGAGCTTTGCACGCTGTTTCTCGATCCGGCGTGGCGCAAAGAGGGCAACGGCTATCTGCTCTCCAAATCGCGCTTTATGTTTATGGCCGCCTTCCGCGATCGCTTTAACGAAAAAGTGGTTGCGGAGATGCGCGGCGTGATCGACGACACCGGCTACTCACCGTTCTGGGAGAGCCTGGGCGAGCGCTTCTTCTCGATGGAGTTCAGCCGGGCGGACTATCTTTGCGGCACCGGCCAGAAGGCCTTTATTGCCGAACTGATGCCGAAGCATCCTATCTATACCCATTTCCTCAGCCCGGAAGCGCAGGCGGTGATCGGCGAAGTGCACCCGCAAACCGCACCCGCCCGCGCGGTGCTGGAGAAAGAGGGGTTCCGCTACCGCAACTATGTCGACATCTTTGACGGTGGGCCTACGCTTGAGTGCGATATTGACCGCGTGCGCGCGATCCGTAAGAGCCGGCTGGTTGAGGTCTCTGAAGGCCAGCCCGCGCCGGGCGACTGGCCGGCGTGTCTGGTGGCGAACGAAAATTATGCCAACTTCCGCGCCATGCTGGTGCGGACCAACCCGAAATGTGAACGTCTGGTGCTGACGGCTGCAGAACTGGATGCCCTGAAATGTAACGCCGGCGATAAGGTTCGCCTGGTGCGTCTCTGCCCTGAGGAGAAAACAGCATGACATTATGGATTAACGGTGACTGGGTCACGGGCGAAGGCGAACAGCGCGTAAAGACCAATCCGGTAGGAAAAGAGGCGCTCTGGAAGGGGAATGACGCCAGCGCTGCACAGGTGGAACAAGCCTGCCATGCCGCTCGCCGCGCGTTTCCGGCGTGGGCAAAACAGCCTTTCGCCGTGCGCCAGGAAATTGTTGAAAAGTTTGCCGGGCTGCTGGAGGCAAACAAGGCCGAGCTGACGCGTATCATCGCGTCAGAAACCAGTAAACCGCGCTGGGAAGCGGCAACCGAAGTGACGGCAATGATCAACAAAATCGCCATTTCGGTGAAGGCATACCACACCCGTACCGGCGAACAGCACACCGAGATGCCGGACGGCGCGGCCACGCTGCGCCACCGTCCGCACGGCGTGCTGGCGGTGTTTGGGCCGTACAACTTCCCGGGGCATCTGCCGAATGGCCACATTGTGCCCGCGCTGCTGGCGGGCAATACCGTTATTTTCAAACCGAGCGAGCTCACGCCCTTCACCGGCGAGGCGGTGGTTAAGCTGTGGGAACAGGCTGGCCTGCCGCCGGGCGTGCTGAACCTGGTGCAGGGCGGACGTGAAACCGGCCAGGCGCTGAGCGCGCTGAGCGATATCGACGGCCTGCTGTTTACCGGCAGCGCCGGGACGGGCTATCAGCTGCATCGCCAGCTGGCGGGGCAGCCGGAAAAAATTCTGGCGCTGGAGATGGGGGGCAACAACCCGCTGATTGTGGAAGACCCGGATGATATTGACGCCGCGGTGCACCTGACGATTCAGTCCGCCTTTATTACCGCCGGACAGCGCTGCACCTGCGCCCGCCGCCTGCTGGTGAAAAGAGGCGCACAGGGTGATGCTTTCCTGAAGCGTCTGGTAGAGGTAAGCGCGCGCCTGGTGCCAGCCGCGTGGGATGCCGATCCGCAGCCGTTTATCGGTGGACTGATTTCCGAACAGGCCGCGCTGAACGTGCTGAAGGCCTGGCAGGACCACGTTGCGCGCGGCGCGAAAACCCTGCTCGAGCCGAAGCAGGTTCAGCCGGGTACCTCGCTGCTGACGCCGGGCATCGTTGAGATGAGCGGCGCGAGCAACGTGCCGGATGAAGAGGTCTTTGGCCCGCTGCTGTGCGTCTGGCGCTATGGCGATTTTGACGACGCCATCGCAATGGCCAATAACACCCGCTATGGCCTGTCTAGCGGTCTGATTTCACCGCATCGCGAGAAGTTTGAACAACTGCTGCTGGAAGCGCGCGCCGGGATTGTGAACTGGAATAAACCGCTGACCGGGGCCGCAAGCACCGCGCCGTTTGGCGGCGTGGGCGCATCGGGCAACCATCGCGCCAGCGCGTGGTATGCCGCCGATTACTGTGCCTGGCCGATGGCGAGCCTGGAAACCCCGGCGCTGACGCTGCCGGAGACGCTTAATCCGGGGCTGGACTTTACCGGAGGGGATCGTCATGAAAGCGCGTGAAGTCAACTTTGACGGGCTGGTGGGGCTGACCCACCACTACGCCGGTCTCTCTTTTGGTAATGAAGCCTCCACGAAGCACCGTTTTCAGGTTTCCAACCCGAAGCTGGCGGCGAAGCAGGGGCTGCTAAAAATGAAGGCGCTGGCTGATGCCGGTTTCCCGCAGGCGGTGATCCCGCCGCAGGAGCGTCCGAACGTGGCGGTGCTGCGTCAGCTCGGCTTTAGCGGCACCGATGAGCAGGTGGTTGAAAAAGCGGGGACGCAGACGCCGCATCTGCTCTCGGCGGCAAGCTCGGCCTCTTCGATGTGGGTCGCCAACGCGGCAACCGTCGCGCCGTCCGCCGATACGCTGGATGGCAAAGTCCATCTGACGGTGGCTAACCTGAATAACAAGTTCCACCGCGCCACCGAAGCGGAAACCACCGAGCGCGTGCTGCGCGCCATTTTCAGTCAGACCGCCCATTTCGAGGTGCATCAGGCCTTGCCGCAGGTGGCGATGTTTGGCGACGAAGGCGCGGCAAACCATAACCGCCTGGGGGGCGATTATGGCGAGCCGGGTCTGCAGCTGTTTATTTACGGGCGCGAAGAGGGGGGCCACGCCGCGCCAACCCGTTATCCTGCGCGTCAGACGCTGGCAGCCAGCCAGGCCGTTGCCCGTCTGAACCAGGTCAATCCTTCCCAGGTTATTTTCGCCCAGCAGAACCCGCATGTGATCGACCAGGGCGTGTTCCACAACGACGTGATTGCCGTTTCCAACCGCCAGGTGCTGTTCTGCCACGAGCAGGCGTTCGCCCATCAGGAAAAGCTGCTCGCTACGCTGCATGAGCGCGTACGCGGCTTTACGCCCATTCAGGTGCCAACGGAGGCGGTAAGCGTGCAGGACGCGGTCGAAACGTATCTGTTCAATAGCCAGCTGCTGAGCCGCGATGATGGCAGCATGATGCTGGTTCTGCCGCAGGAGTCCCGGGATCATCAGGGCGTGTGGCGCTACCTGACCGAGCTGGTGAAGGCCGATAACCCGATTGACGAACTGCGCGTGTTTGACCTGCGTGAAAGTATGGCCAACGGCGGTGGTCCAGCCTGTTTACGTCTGCGCGTGGTCTTGACTCAGGACGAAATGCAGGCGGTTAATCCGGCGGTCATGATGAACGATACGCTCTTTGCGCGCCTGAATGACTGGGTCGATCGCTACTATCGCGACCGGCTAACGCAGGCCGATCTGGTTGACCCGCAGCTTCTGCGTGAAGGACGCGAGGCGCTGGACGCGTTGTCGACAATCCTGCAACTGGGATCGGTTTATCCGTTCCAGCGCTAAAGGAGTGGATATGGAAAATTTACTGGCGCTGACCCTGGCCGATGAAACGCCGGAACAGAAAGAGGGGGACGGTCCCTCATTTCGCTGGCGGTGGCTGGGGCGCGGGGTGCTTGAGCTGACGCCGACAGCAAAAAGCGATCTGTCGCTGCTGCTTTCAACGGGCATTCACGGGAATGAAACGGCACCGGTTGAGATTGTCGATCTGCTGCTGCGCGCGCTGTATCGCAATGAGATTGCCCTGACGTGCCGCATGCTGGTGGTGCTCGGCAATCCGCCTGCGCTGGCGGAAAACAAACGGTATCTGGTGAGCGACATTAACCGGATGTTCGGCGGGCGCTGGTCGCAGTTTCCGCAGAGTGACGAAACGGCGCGGGCAGCGTGGCTGGAGAACGTCGTGACCGCGTTTTTTGCCGCTGCGGGACCGGCGCGCTGGCATCTGGATCTGCATACGGCCATCCGCGCGTCCTACCATGTTCGCTTCGGCGTGCTGCCGCAACGCAATCAGCCGTGGGAGGAAGATTTTCTGAGCTGGCTGGGAGACGCCGGGCTGGAGGCGCTGGTGTTTCACCAGTCGCCGGGCGGAACCTTTACGCACTTCACCTGTGAGCACTTTGGTGCGTTGTCCTGTACGCTGGAGCTGGGGAAAGCGCTGCCGTTTGGGCAAAACGATCTCTCTCGCTTTGCACCCACGCATCTCGCCCTGCGGGCGCTGCTGGGAGGAAAGGCTCCCGAGCCTACGCATCAGCCCGTCGAGCGGTACCGGGTCGTACAGCAGATCACGCGCCGCAGCGATGCCTTCCTGCTCCATATGGCCGCGCATACCCTGAACTTCACGCCGTTCCGCAAAGGGGCGCTGCTGGCCGAGGATGGCGAGGAGCGTTATGAGGTGCAGAAAACCACCGAGTATGTTTTATTTCCTAATCCCACCGTGGCGTTTGGCCTGCGTGCCGGACTGATGCTGGAAAAAATATCCTGAACCTTTCCCCTCTCTTCATCCGGGAGGGGAAGTAAAATACCCTTTCTTAGCAATTAAAGCGCCTGTCCGTGTTTTGCAGAATATTCCTGGTGAATTGCTTTATTATTCACCTTCACTCCGTTATACTTTTTCTAAATCGCTTTAAAATCATCGCATTGAATATTTTTTGTTGCAACTCTCCACGCTTTATCCTTATTTCCTCCACATTTGGCGAAAATTTGTTTTTTACACTTTCATTGTTTTACCGTTGCTCTGACTAATTGACGATAAACCCCGTAAAGTTAATCTCGTCAACACGGCATAGCGCCGAAGAATAACTGAAAGAAAGGAAATAAATTATGCGTAAGTTTACTGCACTGTTTGTTGCTTCTACCCTGGCTCTGGGCGCTACCAGCATGGCGTTCGCCGCAGATACTGCGACCACAACCGCTGCCGCGCCTGCTGAAGGCAAAATGATGATGCATCATAAAGGCCCGGGTATGCACAACGAGATGATGATGTTTAAGGATCTCAACCTGACGGATGCGCAGAAACAGCAGATCCGCGATATCCGGAAAAGCGAACGCGACCAGATGAAACGTCCGCCGCTGGAAGAGCGTCGTGCCATGCATGACATCATCGCCAGCGACAGCTTCGACAAGGCGAAAGCCGAAGCGCAGATCGACAAAATGGCCGAGCAGCACAAAGCCCGCATGCTGGCTCACCTGGAAACCCAGAACAAGATCTACAACATTCTGACCCCGGAACAGAAAAAACAATTTAATGCGAATTTTGAGAAGCGTCTGACAGAACGTCCGGCGATGGAAGGTAAAATGCCAGCACCAACCGAATAATCGGTTCACTCTCTTAAGACCGCCGGGATCCTGTCCACAAAAGCGCAAACGCTGTGGACAGGACCGGCGGTTTTTCTTTCCTGCCCTCTTGTCTGCCGCCGCCAGCGCGGTATGCTCCTGTAGTCGCATCAGAGAATGTTTGTAGAGTCATGGCGTTAGCATTTTTATTAACGTTGCGCTAAGGCCTGCCCGCTCTGCTGCCGATACTGTGTCTGTGAATACTTAACGATAACAAACAAGACAGCAACGATAGCAATATCCTTGCCCTGGCACGGGTTGTGCCATTCAGGAGTGGTGATGGAGTTCTTTGATATCCGTAAAATGCCGGTCAGCCTGTGGCGCAATGGCGCGGGTGAAACGCGTGAGATTTGTTGTTTCCCTCCCGCGACGCGTGATTTTCACTGGCGTGCCAGTATCGCGACTATCGCCAGCAACGGCGAATTCTCCTCTTTCCCCGGCGTCGATCGGGTGATTACCTTGCTGGAAGGCGGGGAGGTGACGCTGGATGCCGGTCAGGCGTTCTTCCATACCCTGAAGCACCATCAGCCCTATAGCTTTGCCGGCGACCTGCCGGTGAAAGCGCTGCTGTCCGATGGGCGAATGGCGATGGACTTCAACATCATGACCCGTCGCGACTGCTGCCGGGCGAAGGTGCGCGTGGCTGACCGTACCTTTACCACCTTTGGCACACGCGGGGGCGTGGTGTTTGTGTTAAGCGGGGCGTGGCAGCTGGGTGATAAATTGCTGACGGCCGATCAGGGCGCCAGCTGGGAGGAGGGTACCCATACGCTGCGTCTGCTGGAGGCTCAGGGTACCTTATTGTTCAGCGAAATCACGTGGCTGCCAGGCCATTGAGTTCAATGATCTCAAACTTACCGGACAGCACAGGTTTACAGAGAATTTTGTAGCCATCGTGGTCAAATCCGGCGGGCGTGCGCAGCAGGGTTGCCGCGTCGTTGATATCGTCGACAGCGCCCAGCCAGAGCCAGTTATTGACGATGTGATACTGGGTCATCGCGTCACCCACTTCTTTGAGCGCAACGGCGCTTTCCCAGGGCCAGCACTTCACGCTGATGGCCCCCAGACCGGAGAGGAGCCGTGCGTGGTGCGCCTCAACGCTCTCTTTCCCACAGCAGGCACCGGCACAGCGCTTCAGCGCGGATCGAAAACAGGCGCGTCCGCGCGTGGTCGCCTCAAGGCCCAAAAGGCTGTAGCAAAGCTGGAGCTCGTCCGCCAGCGTCTGCAGCGCCTGAAGTGCAGCACGTTTATTGGCGAACAGTCCGTAGAGATTCGGGGCATGAGAAAAATCGACGTCGCGCGCGTAGACGACCTGTGGCTTGCCCTCGTTGATCTGCAGGGAGCAGAGCTGACGGTTGCGGCGCAGGCGCTTGTTGAACAGCGGCTGTTGTTCTTTTATCAACCGCGCCTCCAGCAACAGCGCGCCCATTTCTCCCGCCGTCTGGAACCAGGTAATGCGTCGCGACTGGCGCAGCATGGCGGCCTCGTCCGGCGTACGCAGATGGGATAATACCCGACTGCGAATGTTAACGCTCTTGCCGATGTAGAGCGGCAGGGTGTCGCTTTCGCCGTGAAAGATGTACACGCCCGGCTGTTTAGGCAATGCTTCAAGCCAGGGGCGAAGGTGCTCGGGATATTCGTAGATAGCCGCCGCTTCAAACTCAAGACGCGGGGCGGATTGACGCCTGCTCACATACTGCTCCATATACTGTTCAGGTATACAGTGTAGCAGGAGTGTGGTGGTTAAAAAAGAGCCGGGTGGCGGCAATGCCTTACCCGGGCAGGACGTGCGGCCTGATGCCCTCACCCCAACCCTCTCCCACGGGAGAGGGCGCAAACACAAAAAACGGTAACCTGGGTTACCGTTTTGCCTTTATTTCCAGAAGTCGTCAAACACCGTAATCGGTGGGCGACGCTTGTGCTCGGTTTTCAGATACCAGCCTTCGATGATCTTCGCGGTGCCTTCATCCAGCTTTTTGCCTTCCAGATAATCGTCAATGTTGTCGTAGGTGACGCCAAGGGCCGCTTCATCCGGCAGGGAAGGGCGATCGTCTTCAAGGTCAGCTGTCGGCGCTTTCTTATACAGATGCTCAGGACAGCCCAGCGCGGCAAGCAGCTGCTTGCCCTGACGTTTGTTCAGGCGGAAGATCGGGTTAATGTCGGTGCCGCCGTCGCCATATTTGGTGAAGAAGCCGGTGATCGCTTCGGCCGCATGGTCGGTGCCGACCACGACGCCTTTGGTCATCCCGGCGATGCTGTACTGCGCTTTCATGCGCTCGCGTGCCTTTTCATTGCCGCGAACGAAATCGCTCAGCTCAATGCCCGCTTCGCGTAACGCCTGCTCGCTTGCCAGCACCGAGCCTTTAATATTCACGGTCAGCACGCGGTCAGGCTGAATGAAGGCAATGGCATCCTGGCAATCCTGCTCGTCTGCCTGTACGCCGTAAGGAAGGCGCACAGCGATAAACTGCAGCGTCTCATCGCCCGTCTCTTCGCGAAGCTCTGAAATGGCCATCTGGCAGAGCTTGCCGGTCAGCGTTGAATCCTGGCCGCCGCTGATGCCCAGCACCAGAGATTTCAGGAAAGAGTTCTTCTTTAAATACGCTTTTAAAAAATCCACGCTGCGGCGGATCTCTTCATTTGCATCTACCGCAGGCTTCGCGCCCAGCGCCTGGATAATCTCTTGTTGCAGAGTCATCACGCTCTCCATAAACAGAATGTGTTAACTGTTAAAACTAACCCTTTGGGCGAGAAACGACAAGGATCACAGTTTCGAGTGCGCTATTTTGCGCCGATTTAGCAGCTTATTGTTGTTTTATTAGAATTTTCCGAAATTCGTCTGGCGTAACGCACAAAGTTGAACAATAGTACTTTTTATCCCATGCTTAGATAACACGCTGATAAACAAGAGGACGGAATATGAACAAGAACGTAGCAGGAATTCTTAGCGCAGCGGCGGTACTGACTATGCTGGCAGGGTGTACGGCTTACGATCGCACCAAGGATCAGTTTACGCAGCCCGTAGTAAAAGACGTTAAAAAGGGGATGACCCGTTCGCAGGTGGCTGCGATTGCCGGTAAACCTTCTTCTGAAGTCACCATGATTCATGCGAAAGGGACCTGCCAGACCTATATCCTGGGTCAACGTGATGGTAAGGCAGAAACCTACTTCGTCGCCCTGGATGATACCGGCCATGTGATCAACTCCGGCTATCAGACCTGTGCTGAATACGACACCGATCCGCAGGCACCTAAGGCGTAGTCACCCTGCTTGCCTGAGGATGTTAACAAACCGGCCCCGGGGCCGGTTTTTTTATGCATCAGAAAATCTTATTTCTTTTCGCGAATTATTTACCCGAAATGTGAGGGTAGTCAACAAGCCAGGTCAATGAGAGACAATTCTAGTCTATCCAGAATTATCCCCTGTCTGTACCATTGCGTATACTCACTCCAACGATAAACAACAGTACGCAAACTACCTGTCTGCCGGGACAGCGAGTCGAGTGATAGCGCGATGGCAGGTAGTCATACAAGAGGGAAATCACGATGGAAAAGAAACATATCTACCTGTTCTGCTCAGCGGGCATGTCAACCTCGCTTCTGGTCTCAAAGATGCGTGCGCAGGCTGAAAAGTATGAAGTCCCTGTGGTGATCGAAGCGTTCCCAGAGACGCTGGCGGGCGAAAAAGGTCAGACAGCCGATGTTGTTTTACTGGGACCGCAAATTGCCTATATGTTGCCCGAAATTCAACGACTGTTACCGAATAAACCGGTCGAAGTGATCGACTCGGGGCTGTACGGCAAGATTGATGGTTTAGGTGTTCTTAAAGCTGCTGTGGCAGCCATTAAAAAAGCTGCTAATTAATTTTTATTTTTCCCGTCAAAGAGTTATTTCACACACAATACGCCGTAACATGCGTTACGGCATTTAAGGGTATTTTCCTATGAGTAAAGTCATCGCTTCACTTGAAAAGGTACTCCTTCCTTTTGCTGTTAAAATAGGAAAGCAGCCTCACGTTAATGCCATCAAAAACGGCTTTATTAAATTAATGCCGTTGACGCTGGCCGGGGCCATGTTCGTTTTAATTAACAACGTTTTTCTGAGCTTTGGTGAAGGTTCCTTCTTTTATTCATTAGGAATTCGGTTAGACGCTTCCACTATTGAAACCCTTAATGGTTTTAAAGCCATCGGCGGCAACGTCTATAACGGTACGTTGGGAATTATGTCGCTGATGGCGCCTTTCTTTATTGGGATGGCGCTGGCAGAAGAGCGTAAGGTCGATCCGCTGGCCGCCGGGTTATTATCCGTCGCCGCCTTTATGACCGTCACGCCTTACAGCGTGGGTGAAGCCTATGCCGTTGGCGCCAATTGGCTGGGTGGGGCTAACATCATCTCCGGTATTGTTATCGGCCTGGTGGTGGCAGAGATGTTCACCTTTATCATCCGTCGAAACTGGGTGATTCGCCTGCCGGATAGCGTACCGGCTTCTGTATCCCGTTCATTTTCCGCGTTGATTCCAGGCTTCATTATTCTCTCCATCATGGGGATTATTGCCTGGGCGCTCTCTCACTGGGGCACAAACTTCCACCAGATCATCATGGACTCTATCTCTACGCCGCTGGCGTCGATGGGGGGCGTGGTCGGTTGGGCGTATGTGATTTTCACCTCTCTGCTGTGGTTCTTTGGCGTGCATGGTTCACTGGCACTGGCTGCGCTGGACAGCGGAATTATGACCCCATGGGCACTGGAAAACGTTGCACTTTATCAGCAGTACGGCTCCGTTGACGCGGCGCTGGCAGCGGGTAAAACCTTCCATGTGTGGGCGAAGCCGATGCTTGACTCCTATATCTTCCTGGGCGGTACCGGGGCGACCTTGGGTCTGATCATCGCGGTCTTTATTGTCTCTCGTCGTGCTGATTACCGTCAGGTGGCGAAGCTGGCGCTGCCATCAGGCATCTTCCAGATTAACGAACCGATTCTGTTCGGTCTGCCAATCATCATGAACCCGGTCATGTTCATTCCGTTCATCCTGATTCAGCCGCTGCTGGCCGCTATCACCCTGACGGCGTACTACATGGGCATCATTCCACCGGTCACCAACATTGCACCGTGGACTATGCCGGCGGGTCTGGGCGCCTTCTTCAACACCAACGGCAGCGTCGCGGCCTTCCTGCTGGCGATATTCAACCTCGGGATTGCCACCCTGCTGTACATGCCATTCGTGGCGATTGCGAACAAAGCCGCCACCATCATTGATGAAGAAGAGAGCGAAGAGGATATTGCCCTCTCACTGAAATTCTAAGATTGACGGCGCGGGGAAACCCGCGCCAGCCACAAGGAGCTTAAAGATGTTAGATTTGGATAGTATTGTCGCAGACGACGCCGCCGAGAACGATCTGGAAGAAGTGGTGATGGGGCTTATCATCAACTCCGGGCAGGCCCGCAGCCTGGCCTATGCCGCACTGAAGCAGGCCAAGCAGGGGAATTTCGCCGCGGCGAAAACCATGATGGAACAGTCCCGCACGGCGCTGAACGAAGCGCACCTGGTGCAGACAAAGCTGATTGAAAGCGATCAGGGCGAAGGGAAGATGAAGGTCAGCCTGGTGCTGGTTCACGCGCAGGATCACCTGATGACCTCGATGCTGGCACGTGAGCTGGTGGCGGAGCTCATTGAGCTTCACGAGAAGATGCAGTAAGTCAGACTGAGTAGCAGGAGGTCAGCACGATGGAAATTAAAACCGCACTTGAACAGCAGCTGTTTAATGGCAAAAATTTTCACGTGGTTATCTACAACAAGACGGAGAGCGCCAGTGGTCTGCATCAGCATGACTACTACGAATTCACGATTGTTCTGACCGGTCGCTACTATCAGGAGATCAACGGTAAGCGCGTCCTGCTTGAACGAGGGGATTTCGTCTTCCTGCCGATGGGGTCTTATCACCAGAGCTTTTACGAATTTGGTGCCACCCGCATTCTGAATGTGGGCGTCAGCAGACGTTTCTTCGAGAAGCACTATCTGCCGCTGGTGCCGTTCTGCTTTGTGGCCTCTCAGGTCTATCGGGTCAAAAACGAGTTCATGACCTGGATTGAAACGGTGATCGCCTCGCTTAACTTCCGCGACAATGAATTTGATGAGTTTATTGAAACGGTGACCTTCTACGTGATGAACCGGCTGCGTCATCATCGTGAAGAGCAGCAGGTGACGGATGATATTCCGCAATGGCTACGCAGCACCGTTGAGCTGATGCACGACAAAGGCCAGTTCAGCGAAAATGCGCTGGAAAATATGGTCTCCCTGTCGGGCAAATCCCAGGAATATCTGACCCGTGCGACGCAGCGTTATTATCGTAAAACGCCCGTGCAAATTATTAATGAAATCCGCATTAATTTTGCTAAAAAACAGCTGGAAATTACCAACTATTCTGTCACCGATATTGCTTACGAGTCAGGATACAGCAGTCCCAGCCTGTTTATTAAAACCTTTAAGAAATTGACGTCATTCACACCGAACAGTTACCGGAAAAATTTGACGGTAATTAATTAACTTTCGGCGGATTACCCGCCACGAATATTGCTTTAATGGCTTGCCCAAATAGCGGGAAGAGCACGCTATACCTTGCAGGCGATTAACCTGATACGCTAAGGGAGATATTATGCAGAAGAAATTAAAAGTCGTAACCATTGGTGGCGGCAGCAGCTATACCCCGGAATTACTTGAAGGTTTCCTGAAACGTTATCATGAATTACCGGTCAGCGAATTATGGCTGGTGGACGTTGAGGAAGGTCAGGAGAAGCTGAATATTATTTTCGACCTGTGCAAGCGCATGGTGGAAAAAGCGGGCGTGCCTCTGACCGTGCATAAAACCCTCGATCGTCGTCTGGCGCTGAAAGATGCGGATTTCGTCACCACCCAGCTGCGCGTCGGCCAGCTGAAGGCGCGTGAGCTGGACGAGCGTATTCCGCTGAGCCACGGGTATCTGGGGCAGGAGACTAACGGCGCGGGTGGCCTGTTTAAAGGCCTGCGTACTATCCCGGTCATTTTCGACATCGTCAAAGACGTACAGGAGATCTGCCCGAACGCGTGGGTCATTAACTTCACCAACCCGGCCGGCATGGTCACTGAAGCGGTCTATCGTCATACCGGCTTCAAACGTTTTATCGGCGTCTGCAACATTCCGATCGGCATGAAGATGTTTATCCGCGACGTGCTGGCGCTGACCGACAGCGACGATCTCTCCATCGATCTGTTCGGCCTGAACCACATGGTGTTTATTAAAGATGTCATCGTGAACGGAAAATCGCGCTTTGCCGAGCTCCTCGACGGCGTAGCCTCCGGTCGTCTGACGGCGGCATCGGTGAAAAACATCTTTGACCTGCCGTTCAGCGAAGGGCTGATCCGCTCGCTGAATCTGCTGCCTTGCTCATACCTGCTTTACTACTTCAAGCAGAAAGAGATGCTGGCCATCGAAATGGGCGAGTATTATAAGGGCGGCGCGCGTGCGCAGATCGTTCAGAAGGTTGAGAAGCAGCTGTTCGATTTGTATAAAGACCCGAACCTGAACGTCAAACCGAAAGAGCTGGAGCAGCGCGGCGGGGCCTACTACTCCGATGCGGCGTGTGAAGTGATCAACGCCATCTACAACGACAAGCAGGCGGAGCACTATGTCAACGTGCCGCACCACGGCCATGTCGACAATATTCCGGCTGACTGGGCCGTCGAAATGACCTGCATCCTGGGACGCGAGGGGGCTAAACCGCATCCACGCATCACCCACTTCGATGACAAGGTCATGGGGCTGATCCACACCATCAAAGGCTTTGAAGTGGCGGCAAGCAACGCGGCGCTGAGCGGTGAGCTCAATGACGTGCTGCTGGCCCTGAACCTCAGCCCGCTGGTGCATTCTGACCGCGACGCGGAGCAGCTGGCCAGCGAGATGATTCTGGCGCATGAAAAGTGGTTGCCGAACTTTGCCGCCACGATCGAGAAGCTGAAGTTCAAACAGCAATAAGAGGACGCACAATGGAAAACCTGCTGATCGTTAATGCTGATGATTTTGGCCTCTCGAAAGGTCAGAACTACGGCATTATTGAAGCCTGTCGCCGGGGGGTTGTGACCTCTACAACGGCACTGGTGAATGGTGAGGCGGTTGAACACGCGGCGCAGCTGAGCCGCGAAGTGCCGGAGCTGGGCGTCGGCATGCATTTTGTGCTGACGCTCGGGATGCCGCTTTCGCCAATGCCGGGCCTGACGCGCGATGGCCAGCTGGGTAAATGGATTTGGGAACTGGCGGAGCAGGGGGCTCTGCCGCTCGAAGAGATTGCCCGCGAGCTGGACTGTCAGTTCAACCGCTTCGTTGATGTGTTTGGTCAGACGCCGACGCACATCGACAGCCATCACCACGTGCATATGATCCCGGCGATTTTCCCGCTTGTCGCCGGGTTTGCACAGCGCAAAGGCGTGGCGATGCGCGTGGATCGCGAGGTGCACGGATTGCCGGACTGCACCGTTACATCCACTGAGGGGTTCAGCAGCGCGTTTTACGGCGACGAGATTGACGACGCGCTGTTCCTGAAGGTGCTGGATGATTCCGCCGCGCGGGGTGAACGTTCGCTGGAGGTCATGGCACATCCTGCCTTTGTCGATAACACCGTGCGTAAAAGCGCCTACTGCTGGCCGCGACTGGCGGAGCTGGATGTGCTGACGTCGCCGTCGTTGAAATACGCGATTGCCGAGCGCGGGTATCGGTTGGGGACGTTCGGGGATCTTTGAAATAAAGCCCGGTGGCGGCTTCGCCTTACCGGGGCTACAAAACCAATCGAATGTAGGCCGGGTAAGCGCGAGCGCCACCCGGCTTTTTTTACGCCGGAATCTGATCGATCTTGCTGCTTCGCGACCAGACGCGGTGCGCGGCGAGCAAATCAAACAGCTTCGTCATAAAGGCATCGTCAACGTTATCTCCCTCGACAATCCCGTCCTCACCCTGATCGGCCACCTTCAGCTGCGCTTTGAACTGTCGCGCGTCGCCGGACAGCGCGATCGGCTTCAGGTGCTTATAGGCTTCCAGCAGATAATAGACGGCGTCGCCGTTGGTCAGCAGGCTGGCAATATCCCCGCACGGCACGATCACCGCATCGACGGTCAGCGATGGCGCACCGGCAAAGGTCGCCGCGACCGGCAGCACAGAACCATCGTCGGCCGTCACTTCACCCATGCGGGAATAGAGCAGTTTGGCATGCACGCCCTGGGTTTTCAGCGCCTGCATAATCCCCAGCACGTCGCTGGCGCGGGTTTTGTCGTTCAGCAGAATGGCGACCACGCGGCCTTTAATCGAGCCGCCTGGCACCGCATACAGGCTCAGCGACGGATCTTTCTTCACGCCGTTAACCTCTTTCGGCGGAGCAAGGTTACGTTGCTCATCGGTCAGCGTAATGCCCAGGTTATCCGCGACGCTCTGGGCAAGCTGAATATCAATATGCGCCAGCTGATCGACCACGCGCTCGCGGATGTAGGTGCGCACCACTTTACTCAGCTCGAAGCTGAAACCGCCGATGATGTGCTGTTGCTCAATCGGCGTCTGGCTGTTCCAGAACAGGCGAGGGTGGGCGTAATACTCACCGAACGAGGGGCTGCGCTCGCGAATTTTATTGCCATCGATACGCTCCTGATACGATTCGAATCCACCGCGTTTCGGTCCGGGAGGCGTTTCACGCGGCCAGTTATCGTTGATGGAGTTCGGCTCATAGTTTGCCGGGTTGGTATCAATATCCTGACGGTGCATCCCGTCGCGCTGGAAGTTGTGATACGGGCAGGTTGGGCGGTTAATCGGAATTTCGTGGAAGTTCGGCCCGCCGAGTCGGCTAATCTGCGTATCGGTATAGGAGAACAGGCGTCCCTGCAGGAGCGGATCGTTGGTGAAGTCCAGCCCCGGCACAATATGCCCCGGGTGGAACGCGGCCTGCTCGTTTTCGGCAAAGAAGTTATCCGGGTTACGGTTTAGCACCATTTTACCCACCAGCTGCACCGGCACCAGCTCTTCCGGGATCAGCTTCGTCGGGTCCAGAAGGTCGAAATCGAACTTAAATTCGTCCTCTTCCGGTATGAGCTGCAGGCCAAGTTCGTATTCCGGGAAGTCGCCCGCTTCAATGGATTCCCACAGCTCGCGGCGATGGAAGTCCGGATCGCGCCCGGTCAGCTTCTGCGCCTCGTCCCACACCAGCGAGGCTTTACCCGCGACAGGCTTCCAGTGGAAGCGGACAAACGTGGCTTTCCCCTCGGCATTGATCAGACGGAAGGTATGGATACCAAACCCCTCCATGGTGCGGTAGCTGCGCGGAATGCCGCGGTCTGACATCGCCCACATCACGTTGTGTAAGGTTTCAGGCTGCAGGGAAACATAGTCCCAGAAGGTGTCGTGCGCACTTTGTCCCTGCGGTATGGCCCAGTGGGGCTCCGGTTTTACCGCATGGACAAAGTCAGGAAATTTATGCGCGTCCTGAATGAAAAACACCGGCGTGTTATTGCCGACCAGATCGAAAATACCCTCTTCGGTATAAAACTTGGTGGCAAAGCCGCGGATATCCCGGACGGTATCTGCCGACCCCGCGCCGCCCTGCACGGTGGAGAAACGCACAAACACCGGGGTGATTTTATCCGGGTCGGAGAGGAAATCCGCTTTGGTGATCGCTTTCAGGCTCTTGTAGGGCTGGAAGTAGCCGTGCGCCGCGGAACCGCGCGCGTGGACGATGCGTTCCGGTATCCGCTCGTGGTCAAAATGGGTGATTTTTTCCCGCAGGATAAAGTCTTCCAGCAGGGTCGGCCCGCGCGTGCCTGCGCGAAGGGAGTTTTGATCGTCAGCAATGCGTACGCCCTGATTGGTCGTGAGCGCGAAACCTTCACCGCCTTTTCGGTGTGGTTCAAGAGATTTCAGCTTCTCGTTTCCCGTGTCCGGCGATTTCATGCTTCCCGGTGCGGTAGGCTGTTCGCCCGGTGCGGAGGGACCAGGGGAGGGGCGGTGAGAGCCGTCAGCAGGGGCGAGAGAGTCCATACCCGGTTGATATTCTTCAGTGCCATGAATGGGTGATTGATGTGTTTTATCTTTGTTCGACATTGCACGCTTCTCCTTTATCCATTGCTAAAAACCCTATTAAGGATAGAACAATGTCGCGACATGGTTCGCGAACTAAGAGTTTTCATATGCCGTGATTAGCGAAAGGAGCCATCTCACCCACTCGGAGCGCGACGGAAGGCAGCAGGATCGGCTATCATAGAATTTTCCTGCTTCAAGAATTTGCTTTAGTGAATCCGTTGCTTATGAAACCTCTTCGTCAACAAAACCGCCAGGTTATTAGCTATGTGCCCCGCGTTGAACCCGCGCCGCCAGACCATGCCCTGAAAGTGGAGGGCTTTCGCGATGTGTGGCAGTTACGGGGGAAATACGTGGCCTTTGTGCTGGTCGGCGAGCATTTCCGTCGCTCTCCCACCTTTACGGTGCCGGAGTCCGCACAGCGGTGGGCGATGCAGATCCGCCAGGATGAAGAGGTTGAAGAATAACAGCCATAAAAAAACCGCCATCAGGCGGTTTTTTTATTTCTAACGTGTTTAGCGGTGCGCCAGCTCGGCGTCGTCTTCACTTTCCAGAATCGCTTTGTCGGTCTGCTTCAGCCACTGGCTGGTCAGCGTACCGGCGGTCATGGAGCCGCTCACGTTCAGCGCGGTACGACCCATGTCGATCAGCGGCTCAACGGAGATCAGCAGGGCGACCAGCGTCACGGGCAGACCCAGCGCAGGCAGCACAATCAGCGCGGCGAAGGTTGCACCGCCGCCAACACCCGCAACGCCTGCGGAGCTTACGGTGACAATCCCGACCAGCGTGGCGATCCAGACCGGATCCAGCGGGTTGATGCCGACTGTAGGAGCAACCATTACCGCCAGCATCGCCGGGTACAGACCCGCACAGCCGTTCTGACCAATGGTGGCACCAAAGGAGGCAGAGAAGCTGGCGATAGATTCAGGCACGCCCAGACGACGGGTTTGCGCTTCAACGTTCAGCGGGATAGACGCGGCGCTGGAACGACTGGTGAAGGCAAAGGTCAGTACCGGCCAGACCTTACGGAAGTACTTCAGCGGGCTGACGCCGTTCACGCCCAGCAGGATGCCGTGTACCACAAACATAATGCCCAGGCCGAGATACGAGGCGACAACGAAGCTGCCCAGCTTAATGATGTCCTGCAGGTTAGAGCCGGCAACCACTTTGGTCATCAGCGCCAGCACGCCGTAAGGGGTGAGCTGCATGACCAGACGGACCAGCTTCATCACCCAGCTTTGCAGGGTGTCAATTGCGGTCAGCACGCGTTCGCCTTTTGGCGCATCGTCTTTCAGCAACTTCAGCGCCGCTACGCCCAGGAACGCGGCGAAAATAACCACGCTGATGATCGAGGTTGGGCTCGCACCGGTCAGGTCAGCAAACGGGTTCTTCGGAATGAAGGAGAGCACCATCTGCGGCACGGTCAGGTCAGCCACTTTCCCAACGTAGTTGGTCTGAATCGCGGTCAGACGCGCCGTTTCAGCGGTACCCTGAACCAGACCCTCTGCAGTCAGACCAAACAGGTTAGTGACCAGCACACCCACCAGCGCGGCAATCAGCGTGGTGAACAGCAGCGTGCCGATGGTCAGGAAACTGATTTTTCCCAACTGGGTCGCGTTGTGCAGGCGGGCAACGGCGCTCAGAATAGAGGCGAAGACCAGCGGCATAACGATCATCTGCAGCAGCTGGACATAGCCGTTACCGACAATGTTGAACCACTGAATGGAATCTTTCAGAACTGGATTATCGGAGCCATAAATTGCCTGTAATGCCAGACCAAATACGACACCCATGGCCAGACCAACCAGCACCTTTTTCGCCAGGCTCCACTGTTTGTGGCGCGCCTGCGCGAGAAGCAATAGCAATACAGCGAACACAACGACGTTCGCGATGAGTGGAAAATTCATCCCCGTTCTCCTGATTTATTATCGGGTCGGTTTTTACCGATCCTGTTGGCGGAAGGTTAGCAGAAGTGTGATGTAGCGCTTATATCCAAATGGAATGGGTTATGACAAATGGGATAATTTTGTTGGTTTACTGTTCAATCTGGTGATGAATAAAGCGATTGAACTGAAATTGCAGCGAATTAATCATCTGGGAAGACCAGCGGACTGCACTGTTTTCGGGCAACGTTTGCGGCATCCAGACGGCGTAAGCAAACAGCGCCATGCACAAGACGCGCTCCAGCTGGTTCCCTTTCTGCGGTGCCAGGATGGGAAAACGGAAGCGCCAGCGGCAGGGCCACAGCAGCGGTACGCCCGCGGGCGTCAGCATATCGGCCAGAATATGGCTTAAATATCCCAGCACCATCCCCTGAATGGCATCACCGGGGACGATCCAGCTTTCGGGCACTTTCAAATAGAAAAGCGTCAGCAGGCCAAACACGGCCAGCAGGCTGTGCGTAAACCCCCGGTGGCCGAACGCGCGGGCGATGGGTTTCGATACCCACTTCAGGCGCTGTCCGAGGAACGACTTGGGGTGGTCGATGTCGGGCAGCAGACAGGTCAATACGGCGGAAGGGACGATATGCCACCAGTCCCCCTGTGCCAGCACGGGGGTGAGTTCAGCGTTTTTGGCAAATACTGCGCACGCGATAGAAAAAAGCAGGTGGCCTTCCGCCGTCATGATAAAACCCACAAAACTGTCAATTCATACAGTATAGGGTTTTTATACAGTAGGCGGAAGAGGTGACGGTGTAACTGTTTGTCACAAACCGGAGGAGGGCGTTAACCGCCCTGCAGATGGCGCGCCGTCAGTTCTGCCAGTGAATGTAGCTTCACATCGGCAAGCGCGAACCGGGGATCGTGGCGGCCTTCTTCCGCAGGCACCACAATGGAGCGCATCCGCGCGGCTTTAGAGGCCACCATGCCGTTAACGGAATCTTCCAGCGCAACGCAGTTGAGGGGATCCAGACCGAGCTTAGCGGCACAGTCCAGATAGACCTGCGGGTGCGGCTTGCTGTAAGGCAATTTCTCAGCGGAGGCAAGCGCGTCGAAACTGTCGCGCAGTTCAAACATGACGAGCACTTTTTCCAGCATATGCAGCGGTGACGCCGAGGCCAGGCCGACCTTCAGCCCCTGGGCTTTACACAGCGCGACCGCCTCACGTACGCCGGGCAGCAGCGGCTTGCTCTCTTCTACCAGCGAAATGGCGCGGCTGATAATGCGCGCGGTCACTTCATCACGACCTGGTCCAGCCCACGGCTGTTGGGCATACCACAGGTCAACCACCATATCGATGCGCAGGCCCAGCGTATCGGGAAGTTCATTACGGCGGCTGATATCCACGCCCAGGCTGGCCATGACGTCCAGTTCAGCGCGATCCCACAACGGTTCGGAATCGATCAGTAATCCATCCATGTCAAAAATTGCGGCAAGAATTTGGCGCGGTGTCGACATCACAACGTCTCCTTATCCAGGGTGTTCGACAGACGATAAGTGCTAAGCACACTCTGCAATTTAGCATATTGCTTTTAAAGAGCGGGCGAAATTGATGACCAGCAGGTAGACTTAGGCACAAATAACGCGTCTTTATGAAGAGGAACTGATGACGTATCAACAAGCTGGACGCATTGCGGTCTTAAAACGTATTGCTGGCTGGGTGATTTTTATTCCTGCCGTCATTTCTACGCTGATTTCTGTACTCAAATTTATGTACGATCACAGCGAAAAACAGCCGGGTATCAATGCGGTTATGCTTGATTTTGCGCATGTGATGATTGAGATGATGCGTTTTAATACGCCATTCTTGAATGTCTTCTGGTTTAACTCACCCACCCCGGATTTTCACCATCAGCTGAATATCGGCTTTTGGGTGATATACGCCCTGATCTTTGTTGCGCTGGCGCTGCAGGCCTCTGGCGCACGAATGAGCCGTCAGACGCGCTTCTTACGCGAGGGCGTTGAGGACCAGCTCATTCTGGAGCAGGCCAAAGGCCCGGAAGGCATGAGCCGGGAGCAGATTGAATCCCGCATTGTTGTGCCGCGCCACACTATTTTCCTGCAAATCTTCCCGCTCTATATCCTTCCCGTGATGATCATTGTGGCAGGATACTTCTCCTTCTCACTGCTCGGTTTTCTGTAACCGATACGGGTGGCGGCAAGGCCACCCGTTAGCGTCTCAGGCGGCAAGCATGCGCTCAAGCGCACGCTGTGCGTTAACCAGGTGCTCCCCACCAAAAAGTATGGCGCGGTTCATCAGCGTATAAAGCTGGTACACCGGTTGACGGTCGAGGAAGCCGGGCGGCAGGGGAGAAACCGACTGATAACCGTCATATATCTGCGGCGGTTGTTCAGGGTGCAGCGGCAGCATGGCAAGGTCACACTCTCGGTCACCCCAGTAGCAGGCCGGGTCGAAGATATAGGGGCCGTTGGGCCCCAGCGCGCAGTTATCGGACCACAAATCACCGTGGAGCAGAGACGCCTGAGGCTGGTGGGAGGCCAGACGCTGCTGCACGTGCTCGACGATGGCGTCTATATTGCCAAATTCCAGCCCTTTCTCGGCGGCAAGCTCAAGCTGCCAGCCAATACGCTGCTCGGCAAAAAAGGTCGACCAGCGACGCTGCCAGGCATTGGGCTGTGGCGTGGTGGAGAGGTCATTGTCAAAATCGAGACCAAACTGCGGCTGGTCGCTCCACTGATGGAGGCGTGCTAGCTGCTGGCCAAGAATGAAAGCGTTATGGGCATCCAGCGGACGGGCGGGGAGATATTCCATGACCAGAAAACTGTAATCGCGGTCGCTACCGACGGCCAGCACCTGCGGGACCGTCACCGTTTTACTGCGCGACAACAGTTCAAGCTGATCGGCTTCGGCGGTAAATATCGGAAGCAGTTCACGTTCATCGCATTTTACGAAGAGATCGCGCCCTGCGTAGCGTAAATGCCACGCGGCGTGGATCTCTCCGCCTGGCAGTTCGTTACGCAGTTCAATTTCACCTTCACCCAGCTGCTCACTTAAAAGATGACTGATAGCCTGCCACATGTTGACTCTCCCATGTTGTCTGCCAGATCATAAAGTTAGCGCATTATTGCGGTAAAAAAATACGAACTAACGCACACCTGAGCGGTTTAATTTCATACAGGGCACTTATTGTTCTTTTTTCTGCCAGTTTTCCCAGGTGTCGACGTCAATTTCGGCTGGCTTGTCGGTCACACTTTCCACCAGACTGGCGGCCAGCGCATGAACCTCTTCTTTATTAAGGGCACCGATCAGACCAAATGCCAGGGTGCCTAAATCATGAATATTGCCCTCGTCATCCGTGAGCGTGAGGAGAAAATTAGCCCGGGTGAAGGCGTTGTTGAGCTCATTCAGCTCGGTCAGCGATGCTTCATGAAGGTTGACGGTTACGACGTAGCGGGTGATGTCACCACTGCTCATAATTCACCTCATTGTTATCATGGAAGTTTTCTTAGCATAGTCGATAGTTTGCGTTTGGCGACTCGGTGATGACATTCCCCTCCATAAGGATGAAGGGGAACAGGGGTTAATTTCGGGACAGATAATCGACTATTTTTTGCGTATCGGCCAGCGAACAGAGACGCGTGCCCTGGTTGATGGTAGCGGCGCTACCCGCCGCCACGCCGTAGCGCGTCATCTCCAGCAGTGACGCGCCCTGCGCCAGCTTAAGCGTCATCGCGCCTACCATGCTGTCACCCGCGCCAACCGTGCTCTGGCTCTTCATCGGCGGTGGAACTACCTGAACGGACGACGTTTCATCGACGGCCAGTGCCCCCTGCGGACCAAGGGAAACCACCACGCGCCGCGCTTTGCCGCTGCGCACCAGCTCCTGCGCGGCGGTGCGCACATCGTCAGGCTGCGTCAAGTCGCGGTTGACCAGCGCGCTTAACTCTTTCTGGTTGGGTTTGACCAGTTCAAGATTGCCCGGCACTAAGGCCGCCTGCAGGGCCTCGCCGCTGCTGTCCACGATGCAGCGGATACCGCGTTGCTGCGCCGCCTGAATAAGCGCGGTTAATTTTTCCGTGCTGACGCCGGGTGGCAGGCTGCCGCTTACCACCAGCAGCGCGCCGCTTTCAATGGTCAGTACTTTCTCTTCAAGCTGACGAAACTCGTCATCGGTGAGTTTCGCGCCCGGCATGACAAACCGGTACTGCTCGCCGCTGGATTCAACGTGGACATGCAGGTTTTGCCGCGTCCAGTCTTTCGCCTCGACGGTCTCTACGGCAACCTGTTCATCTGCCAGCAGAGAGACCAGGTGTTCGCCGGTGGCACCGCCTGCGGGAAAAATGGCCGTGGCCTTGCCGCCGAGGTGGGTAATGGCGCGCGCCACGTTGATACCGCCACCGCCGGGCTCAAAGACCGGGGCGCTACAGCGCAGTTTACCTTCCGGGTAAATCTGCGGCGTCAGGGTGGCGGAATCAAGGGAAGGGGAGAGCGTCAGGGTGTAGATAGAAACCATCATTACCTCCTTTTAGCATGGGTTCCTTTTAGTCTGGCACCATTTGTCAGGAAGGCAACGTAAATAACAGTATGATTTTAAATATGAATACTGAATAAAAGTAAGACCGGAGATATATAAAATAAAACGCTTTTTGGGATCGTTCTTATTCAAAAAATGAAATAAGAAAACATTGCTATGTTATTTGCGGCTTTTTATAATTTGTTACCTTTCTCTGGACGCCTTGTCATTGATCCTCAAGAAAGATTCCGGGACCGTGTGGTCTCTTTTTTTGTTGTACGGACTCCTTAATAAAATGAAGCTTTTAAAGACAGTTCCCGCTGCACTGATGCTGGCGGGGGGCGTGTTTGCGGCTATGAACGCGACCGCCGATGATTCCGTTTTTACTGTCATGGACGATCCCTCCACCGCGAAAAAACCGTTTGAAGGTAACCTGAACGCTGGGTACCTGGCACAATCCGGTAACACGAAAAGCTCTTCTCTGACAGCGGACAGTACGCTTACCTGGTACGGTAATACCACCGCCTGGTCTCTGTGGGGTAATGCCAGCAATACGTCCGCTAATGACGAACGTTCTTCCGAGAAATATGCGGTTGGCGGACGTAGCCGTTACAACATGACCGACTATGATTACCTGTTTGGTCAGGCAAGCTGGTTAACCGACCGTTACAATGGTTATCGCGAGCGTGACGTGTTCACCGCGGGTTATGGTCGTCAGTTCCTGAACGGTCCGGTACACAGCCTCCGTTTTGAATTCGGTCCGGGTGTGCGTTATGACGAGTACACCAATGGCGATACCAAAACCCAACCGCTCGGTTACGCTTCCGGCACCTATGCCTGGCAGATGACTGACAACACCAAATTTACCCAGGGTGTTTCTGTATTTGGTGCCGACGATACGACGCTGAACTCTGAGACGGCGCTGAACGTGGCCATTAACGAACACTTTGGTCTGAAAGTCGCCTACAACGTGACCTGGAACTCTTCACCACCCGAATCTGCACCGGATCATACCGACCGCAGAACCACGGTTTCACTGGGTTATAGAATGTAATGAAAACGGGCCGATGATCATGTCGGCCCGTTTATTCTGTCTGGTCTTGTGACGTCCCTTCTGATGAGCAGTATTCGCCCCTAACCCCAAATCATTGCCGCCCAACGGAGTAACAGCATTGCGCCGCAGATGGCGATCAGCACCAGCACCATTTTCCAGTGTTTTACGGCAAATCGTTTTGTTGGCATAACCTAATCCTTGTTCGTTGATACCCACAGTCTACCAAACAGGGCCGAAATATGCCCCTACTCAGGAACGATTGGGTTATGCCAGCGCAGGGTTCGGCTCAGAACCAGTGGAATCGTTCGGCGAGAATCAACAATAAACCGGTGGCGGAAAGGATGTTTAAAATCACAACCGTTCTACTGGATACGTTCATAGTATGCACCTTTGGGTTTAAAGACCTGTTCAAGAGTAGCCCAGCATCTTTGAAATGCGAGCACCGGGATCATGCGACCTGCAAATTCATGCGAAAGTGCCAGCACATCAATCTGCCAGCAGAGGGTGCAATCTCCCTTTTGTTAGTGTTAACATTGCAAGGCTTGCCGTATATCCGGCGTTGTCTGATTTTCCGGCAGGTGAATGATGACGAACCAATTTGACGATTGTTGGTCAGATGGTGTCGTAATCTATTGTCAAATCACGATTATTTTCTTTGTATATGCTCTTATGTGTGGGGCATCACTGCAAATAAGGATATAAAATGCCTGTAATTACTCTTCCTGATGGCAGCCAACGCCATTTCGACCGTGCTGTTAGCCCAATGGATGTTGCCCTGGACATCGGTCCTGGTCTCGCGAAAGCGACTATCGCCGGCCGCGTTAACGGTGAGCTGGTAGATGCCTCCGATCTGATCGAAAACGATGCGACGCTTGCGATCATCACCGCAAAAGATGAAGAAGGTCTGGAGATCATTCGTCACTCCTGCGCGCACCTGTTAGGCCATGCCATCAAACAGCTGTGGCCAAACACCAAAATGGCGATCGGTCCGGTTATCGATAATGGTTTCTACTACGACGTTGACCTTGACCACACCCTGACTCAGGAAGATATCGACGCGCTCGAAAAACGTATGCACGAGCTCGCCGAAACAAACTATGACGTCATCAAGAAGAAAGTCAGCTGGCACGAAGCGCGTGAAACCTTCGTGAAGCGTGGCGAGAGCTATAAGGTCTCGATTCTTGACGAAAACATTTCGCATGATGACAAGCCTGGCTTGTACCATCACGAAGAATACATCGACATGTGCCGTGGACCGCACGTGCCGAACATGCGCTTCTGTCATCACTTTAAGCTGATGAAGATCGCTGGCGCCTACTGGCGTGGTGACAGCAACAACAAGATGTTGCAGCGTATCTATGGTACCGCGTGGGCCGATAAAAAAGCCCTGAACGCCTACCTGCTGCGCCTGGAAGAGGCGGCGAAGCGTGACCACCGTAAAATCGGTAAGCAGCTTGACCTGTACCACATGCAGGAAGAAGCGCCGGGAATGGTGTTCTGGCATAACGACGGCTGGACCATCTTCCGTGAACTGGAAACTTTCGTACGCTCCAAGCTGAAAGAGTACCAGTATCAGGAAGTGAAAGGCCCGTTCATGATGGACCGTGTGCTGTGGGAAAAAACCGGCCACTGGGACAACTACAAAGATGCGATGTTCACCACCTCGTCTGAGAACCGTGAATACTGCATCAAGCCAATGAACTGCCCGGGACACGTTCAGATCTTCAACCAGGGTCTGAAATCCTACCGTGACCTGCCGTTGCGAATGGCGGAGTTCGGTAGCTGCCACCGTAACGAGCCATCAGGTGCGCTGCACGGTCTGATGCGTGTGCGTGGCTTTACGCAGGATGATGCGCATATCTTCTGTACCGAAGATCAGGTTCGTGACGAAGTTAACGCCTGTATTCGTATGGTCTACGATATGTACAGCACCTTTGGCTTCGAGAAGATCGTGGTCAAACTCTCAACGCGTCCGGAAAAACGTATCGGTAGCGATGAGACCTGGGATCGCGCAGAAGCGGATCTCGCCGTGGCGCTGGAAGAGAACGGCATTCCGTTCGAATACCAGCTGGGCGAGGGCGCATTCTACGGTCCGAAAATTGAATTTACCCTGTATGACTGCCTCGATCGCGCATGGCAGTGCGGTACTGTACAGCTGGACTTCTCCCTGCCGCAGCGTTTAAGCGCCTCTTATGTTGGCGAAGACAACGAGCGTCAGGTGCCGGTAATGATTCACCGTGCCATTCTCGGTTCTCTGGAGCGCTTCATCGGCATCCTGACCGAAGAGTTCGCCGGCTTCTTCCCAACCTGGCTTGCGCCGGTGCAGGTGGTGGTGATGAACATTACCGATTCTCAGGCAGATTACGTTAAAGAATTGACGCAGAAACTACAAAATGCGGGCATTCGCGTAAAAGCAGACTTGAGAAATGAGAAGATTGGCTTTAAAATCCGCGAGCACACTTTACGTCGTGTCCCGTATATGTTGGTCTGTGGTGATAAAGAGGTGGAAGCAGGCAAAGTTGCCGTTCGCACCCGCCGTGGTAAAGACCTGGGCAGCCTGGACGTAAGTGAAGTGATTGAGAAGCTGCAACAAGAGATTCGCAGCCGCAGTCTTCAACAACTGGAGGAATAAGGTATTAAAGGCGGAAAACGAGTTCAAACGGCACGTCCGAATCGTATCAATGGCGAGATTCGCGCCCAGGAAGTTCGCTTAACAGGTCTGGAAGGCGAGCAGCTGGGGATTGTGAGTCTGAGAGAAGCAATCGAAAAGGCTGAAGAAGCTGGAGTAGATTTAGTTGAAATCAGCCCTAACGCCGAACCGCCAGTTTGTCGTATCATGGACTACGGCAAGTTCCTTTATGAAAAGAGTAAGTCTTCTAAGGAACAGAAGAAGAAGCAAAAAGTTATCCAGGTTAAGGAAATCAAATTCCGTCCTGGTACCGACGATGGCGATTATCAGGTAAAACTCCGCAGCCTGATTCGCTTTCTGGAAGATGGCGATAAGGCCAAGATCACACTGCGTTTCCGCGGTCGTGAGATGGCCCACCAACAGATTGGTATGGAAGTGCTTAACCGCGTCCGTGACGATCTGAGTGAACTGGCAGTAGTCGAATCCTTCCCTACGAAGATCGAAGGCCGCCAGATGATCATGGTGCTCGCTCCTAAGAAGAAACAGTAAGGCCTTCAAGCAGCAAAATCTGTGGAGCCTTCGGGTTTCATAGGTTTTGTTCGCCTATGTTTCGTTTATTTAACAATGCGAAGTGGAAGTTATTAAAATGCCAAAAATTAAGACCGTACGCGGTGCTGCGAAGCGCTTCAAAAAAACCGGTAAAGGTGGTTTTAAGCACAAGCACGCTAACCTGCGTCACATTCTGACTAAGAAAGCTACCAAGCGTAAACGTCACCTGCGTCCAAAAGCCATGGTTTCTAAAGGCGATCTGGGCCTGGTCATCGCGTGCCTGCCGTACGCATAAGTCGTTTCGTTTAACTTTTTTAACTTAGAATAGATACAGGAGAGCACACATGGCTCGCGTAAAACGTGGTGTAATTGCACGTGCACGTCACAAGAAAATTTTGAAACAAGCTAAAGGCTACTACGGTGCGCGTTCACGCGTATACCGCGTTGCCTTCCAGGCTGTTATCAAAGCAGGTCAGTACGCTTACCGTGACCGTCGTCAGCGTAAGCGTCAGTTCCGTCAACTGTGGATTGCGCGTATCAACGCAGCAGCACGTCAGAACGGTATTTCTTACAGCAAATTCATCAACGGCCTGAAAAAAGCCTCTGTTGAAATCGACCGTAAGATCCTGGCTGACATCGCAGTATTCGACAAAGTAGCGTTCACCGCTCTGGTCGAAAAAGCGAAAGCAGCACTGGCATAAGCCAGTTGAGAGAGGGGGCCTGGCTCCCTCTTTTCATATAACCCTGTAAGAAGATTGACATTTACCCGTGCAGGCTTTTCAATAAGGTCTCAACGGTTTTTACCCAACAAGGTAACGCAAGCATGAATGCTGCTATTTTCCGCTTCTTCTTTTACTTTAGCACCTGACTTCAGGAGGCTAGCGCGTGAAAGATGAAACGAAAAACAGCGCCAGATAAGCCTCCCGATGGAGGCTTTTTTTGTGCCTGAATTTGAGAGAATAACTCCACCAAATCGGTGTCTGCACCGACATAATGAGGAAAATCATGTCACATCTCGCAGAGCTGGTTGCCAGTGCAACAGCCGCCATTAATCAGGCCTCAGATGTTGCCGCGTTAGACAATGTCCGCGTCGAATATCTTGGGAAGAAAGGGCACTTGACCCTTCAAATGACAACCCTGCGTGAGCTGCCGCCAGAAGAGCGCCCGGCAGCGGGGGCGGTGATTAACGAAGCGAAAGAGCAGGTACAGCAGGCGCTGAACGCACGCAAAGCCGAGCTGGAAAGCGCGGTGCTGAATGCGCGTCTGGCCGCAGAGACGATCGACGTCTCTCTGCCGGGGCGCCGCATCGAGAACGGCGGTCTGCACCCGGTTACCCGTACCATCGATCGCATTGAAAGTTTCTTCGGTGAGCTCGGCTTTACCGTGGCGACTGGCCCGGAAATCGAAGATGATTACCACAACTTCGATGCCCTGAACATTCCTGGCCATCATCCGGCACGCGCTGACCACGACACTTTCTGGTTCGACGCGACGCGTCTGCTGCGTACCCAGACCTCCGGCGTTCAGATCCGCACCATGAAGGATCAGGCACCGCCAATCCGTATTATCGCGCCGGGCCGCGTCTATCGTAACGACTACGATCAGACCCACACCCCAATGTTCCACCAGATGGAAGGCCTGATTGTTGATAAAAACATCAGCTTCACCAACCTGAAGGGCACGCTGCACGATTTCCTGAACAACTTCTTTGAGGAAGATCTGCAGGTTCGTTTCCGTCCGTCCTACTTCCCGTTCACTGAACCGTCTGCGGAAGTTGACGTGATGGGCAAAAACGGCAAATGGCTGGAAGTGCTGGGCTGCGGCATGGTGCATCCAAACGTACTGCGCAACGTGGGTATCGATCCGGAAGTTTACTCCGGCTTTGCCTTTGGTATGGGCATGGAGCGTCTGACCATGCTGCGCTACGGCGTGACCGACTTACGTGCATTCTTCGAAAACGATCTGCGTTTCCTCAAACAGTTTAAATAAGGGCAGGACAGAACAATGAAATTCAGTGAACTGTGGTTACGCGAGTGGGTAAACACCACGCTGGACAGCGACGCGCTTTCTAACCAGATCACCATGGCAGGTCTGGAAGTGGACGGCGTTGAGCCGGTTTCTGGCGCATTCAACGGCGTGGTCGTCGGCGAAGTGGTAGAGTGCGGCCAGCATCCTAACGCGGACAAACTGCGCGTAACAAAAGTAAACGTAGGCGGTGACCGTCTGCTGGATATCGTCTGCGGTGCGTCAAACTGCCGTCAGGGGCTGAAAGTGGCCGTGGCGACCGTCGGTGCGGTACTGCCGGGCGATTTCAAAATCAAAGCGGCTAAGCTGCGCGGCGAGCCGTCTGAAGGCATGCTGTGTTCCTTCTCCGAGCTGGGTATTTCCGACGATCACAACGGCATCATTGAGCTGCCGCTGGATGCGCCAATCGGCACCGATATCCGTGAGTACCTGAAGCTTGATGACAACACCATCGAAATCAGCGTCACGCCAAACCGTGCCGACTGTTTAGGGATCATCGGCGTGGCGCGCGACGTTGCCGTGCTGAACCAGACCGAACTGAACGCGCCGGACATTGCGCCGGTTGAAGCGACCATCAGTGACGTGCTGCCTATTCAGGTTGACGCTGCGGATGCCTGCCCGCGCTACCTCGGTCGCGTGGTGAAAGGCATCAATGTTAAGGCGCCAACTCCGCTGTGGATGAAAGAGAAGCTGCGCCGCTGCGGTATCCGCTCTATCGACGCCGTGGTCGACGTGACCAACTACGTTCTGCTGGAGCTGGGCCAGCCAATGCACGCGTTCGATAAAGATCGTATCGAAGGCGGCATTGTGGTGCGCATGGCGAAAGAGGGTGAAACCCTGGTTCTGCTGGACGGCAGCGAAGCGAAACTGAACGCCGACACCCTGGTGATTGCTGACCACAGCAAAGCGCTGGCAATGGGCGGTATCTTCGGTGGCGAACATTCGGGCGTCAACGACGAAACCCAAAACGTGCTGCTGGAGTGCGCGTTCTTCAGCCCGCTCTCTATCACCGGTCGCGCACGCCGTCACGGTCTGCACACCGATGCGTCTCATCGCTACGAGCGTGGCGTTGACCCGGCGCTGCAGTACAAAGCAATGGAACGTGCCACCCGCCTGCTGATCGACATCTGCGGCGGCGAAGCGGGCCCGGTGATCGACGTCACCAACGAAGCGACGCTGCCGAAGCGTGCGACCATCACCCTGCGCCGCAGCAAGCTGGATCGTCTGATTGGGCACCATGTTGCCGATGCGCAGGTGACCGATATCCTGAAGCGTCTGGGCTGTGAAGTGACCGAAGGCCAGGACGAGTGGAAAGCCGTTGCGCCATCATGGCGTTTCGACATGGAAATTGAAGAAGATCTGGTGGAAGAAGTGGCCCGTGTTTATGGCTACAACAACATCCCTGACGAGCCTGTCCAGGCCGGTCTGGTGATGGGCACCCACCGTGAAGCCGACCTGTCCCTGAAGCGTGTGAAGACCATGCTGAACGACAAAGGCTACCAGGAAGTGATCACCTACAGCTTTGTTGATCCAAAACTGCAGCAGCTGATCCACCCGGGTCAGGAAGCGCTGATCCTGCCAAGCCCAATCTCCAGCGAAATGTCCGCGATGCGTCTGTCCCTGTGGACGGGCCTGCTGGGCACTATCGTTTATAACCAGAATCGCCAGCAAAACCGCGTGCGAATTTTCGAAAGCGGTTTGCGCTTTGTACCGGATAATCAGGCAAATTTAGGCATCCGTCAGGATCTCATGCTGGCTGGCGCCATCAGCGGTAACCGCTATGAAGAACACTGGGACCTGGCAAAAGGCACGGTTGATTTCTACGATATGAAGGGCGATCTGGAAGCGATTCTGGATCTGACCGGTAAATTATCTGAAATTGAATTCCGCGCAGAAGCCATCCCGGCCCTGCATCCAGGCCAGAGTGCTGCCCTCTATTTAGACGGCAAACGCATTGGTTTTATTGGGGTTGTTCACCCTGAGCTGGAGCGTAAACTGGACCTGAACGGCCGTACCATCGTGTTCGAGCTGGAATGGAACCTGGTGGCAGACCGCGTGATTCCTCAGGCTCAGGACGTCTCCCGCTTCCCGGCAAACCGCCGTGATATCGCGGTTGTGGTCGCGGAAAATGTGCCCGCAGCAGATA
The DNA here is from genome assembly GCF_001742765.1 of Enterobacter sp. ku-bf2. Classification (NCBI taxonomy): domain Bacteria; kingdom Pseudomonadati; phylum Pseudomonadota; class Gammaproteobacteria; order Enterobacterales; family Enterobacteriaceae; genus Enterobacter; species Enterobacter sp. ku-bf2. The sequence continues at coordinate 1,124,289 of NZ_MDVW01000001.1, read as the reverse complement.
TTTTGGCCGAATGTAAGAAAGTTGGCGTAAATCAGGTAGTTGGCGTAAACTTATTTGACGTGTACCGCGGCAAGGGCGTAGCAGAGGGCTTTAAGAGCCTGGCTATCAGCCTGATCCTTCAGGATACCAGCCGTACACTCGAAGAAGAGGAGATTGCCGCTACCGTCGCCAAATGTGTAGAGGCATTAAAAGAGCGATTCCAGGCATCATTGAGGGATTGAACCTATGGCGCTTACAAAAGCTGAAATGTCAGAATATCTGTTTGATAAGCTTGGGCTTAGCAAACGGGATGCCAAAGAGCTGGTAGAGCTGTTTTTCGAAGAGATCCGTCGTGCTCTGGAAAATGGTGAGCAGGTAAAACTCTCCGGTTTTGGCAATTTTGATTTGCGCGACAAAAACCAACGTCCGGGCCGCAACCCGAAGACGGGGGAAGATATTCCCATTACAGCCCGCCGCGTGGTGACCTTCAGACCCGGCCAGAAGTTAAAAAGCCGTGTCGAAAACGCAACGCCCAAAGCAGAGTAATATGAACTAACTAAAAAGGCCGCCCACGCGGCCTTTTTTCTTTGCGCTCTTTGGTAAACCCGCCGTAAAATCAATTACATCTCACGCTACTAAAACCGTACACATGCTTGATTATGCCCATCACCAGCACCGTTCCGATCGGCGTCGCCTGCTTTTGCTGGCGCTGCTGCTTATTATTGCCGCAGGCGTTAGCCTCTGCGCCGGTGACCGATGGATAGGGCCCGAAAGCTGGTGGGGGCCTGACGGACAGCTCTTCGTCTGGCAAATTCGTCTGCCGCGGACCGTCGCGGTGATGCTGGTGGGTGCCGCGCTGGCGCTGTGCGGCACCATAATGCAGGCATTGTTTGAGAATCCCCTGGCGGAGCCCGGGCTGCTCGGCGTGTCCAACGGTGCGGGCGTGGGGCTGATTGCGGCGGTAATGCTGGGCGGAGGCGAACTCTCCGGATGGCGTATTAGCCTGAGCGCGATCCTTGGCGCATTACTGATAACGCTCATCCTGCTTCGTTTTGCCAGACGGCATTTATCGACCAGCCGTCTGCTGCTTGCCGGCGTGGCGCTGGGGATCATCTGCAGCGCGCTGATGACCTGGGCGGTCTACTTCTCGACCTCCTTTGACTTGCGGCAGCTCATGTACTGGATGATGGGCGGCTTTGGCGGCGTCGACTGGCAGCAGGGCTGGCTGATGGCACTGCTGGTGCCGGTCATCGTGTGGGCAGCCCTGCAGGCGCAGCCGCTGAATATGCTCGCGCTGGGTGAAACCTCAGCCCGCCAGCTGGGCATGCCGATTGGGTTCTGGCGTAATGTGCTGGTGATCGCCATTGGCTGGCTGGTCGGCGTCAGCGTGGCCCTGGCGGGCGCGATTGGCTTTATTGGCCTGGTGATCCCGCACATGCTCCGTCTGTGTGGCCTCACGGACCATCGAACCCTGCTTCCGGCCTCGGCGGTTGCCGGGGCCGTCACGCTGCTGGTAGCTGACATCATCGCCCGGCTTGCCCTGACGGCTGCAGAGCTGCCCATCGGCGTGGTGACCGCCACGCTGGGCGCGCCGGTCTTTATCTGGCTACTATTAAAAGCTGGACGTTAAATCGACAACCTGAGGAAATGCTATGCAGTCAGATATCCTGAATACTGAAGTGACCACCATTGATGGCGATAAAACCACGCTGGAAGGCTACAAAGGCAACGTGTTGCTGATCGTCAACGTGGCATCCAAATGCGGCCTGACGCCGCAGTACGAGCAACTGGAAAACATTCAGAAAGCCTGGGAAAAAGACGGTTTCACCGTACTGGGCTTCCCCTGCAACCAGTTCCTGGGCCAGGAGCCGGGCAGCGAAGAGGAGATTAAAACCTTCTGCAGCACCACTTACGGCGTGACGTTCCCGCTGTTCAGCAAAATCGATGTCAACGGGGAAGGCCGCCATCCGCTGTATGCGAAGCTGATCGCTGCCGCACCGAAAGCCGTTGCGCCGGAAGGCAGCGGTTTTTATGAACGCATGGCCAGCAAAGGCCGCGCGCCGCTTTACCCGGACGATATACTCTGGAACTTCGAAAAATTCCTGATTGGTCGCGACGGCCAGGTCGTTCAGCGTTTTTCACCGGATATGACCCCTGAAGATCCGATCGTCATGGAATCTATCAAGCTGGCGCTGGCGAAATAATGTCACTGCTGATGCAGCTCACGGACGTTGCCGAGAAGGGACGTCTGGAGCCGATAACCGGCACCGTCAATGCGGGAGAAATCCTGCATCTTGTCGGGCCAAACGGCGCCGGAAAGAGCACGCTGCTAGGACGGATGGCGGGCATGACTGCCGGAGAAGGGCAGATAACGTTGCTGGAGCATACGCTGGCCGACTGGTCGCCAGTCTCACTGGCGCATCGGCGCAGCTATCTCGTGCAGCAGCAGGTGCCACCCTTTGCGATGCCGGTCTGGCAGTATCTGATGCTGCATTTGCACGACAAACACCGTACGGCGCTGCTGGCGGACGTGGCCGCGGCGCTGGGGCTGGAAGATAAACTCTCCCGGCATGTCAGCCAGCTATCCGGCGGCGAATGGCAGCGGGTACGTCTGGCGGCTGTCATCGTCCAGATCCACCCGGCCGGTAACCCGCATGGTCGGATGCTGCTTCTCGATGAACCGATGAGCGGTCTGGATGTGGCGCAGCAGGCGGCCCTGGATACGCTGCTAAGCGCGCTGAGCCGAAAAGGCATCGCCGTGGTGATGAGCAGCCATGACCTCAACCACACCTTGCGACATGCCCACCGGGTGTGGCTGCTGGCGAAGGGGAAGATGATCGCCAGCGGTACGCGGGATCAGGTTCTGACGCCGCCCAATCTTGCCCGCGCGTACAACATGTCGTTCCGCAGGCTGGATATCGAGGGCCATAAGATGCTGATTTCGACCGGGCAGGAGTAAGCGTTTCTTGCCTGTGAGTACAGTTGCACGCTAAATTACGAAAAGAACAAAAAAAGCAGAGGATTCGTCTGAAAATGCGATTCTGGTTTCTCCTGATGGCCGCACTTTTTCTTGCGGGATGCAGTAGCCATCGTGCACCGCCGCCTAACCCACGGCTTTCAGATTCGATCACCGTCATCGCCAGCCTCAACGATCAGCTGAGCAACTGGCGCGGCACGCCTTATCGCTACGGCGGTATGAGCCGTGGCGGTGTGGATTGCTCCGGCTTCGTTCTGATGACCTTCCGCGACAAGTTTGATTTACAGCTGCCGCGCGAAACGCGCAAACAGGCAGAAATCGGCACGGAAATTGATAAAGACGATCTTCTGCCTGGGGACCTGGTTTTCTTCAAAACCGGATCGGGGGAAAGCGGTCTTCATGTGGGCATTTATGACACTGACAACCAGTTCATACACGCGTCAACCAGCCGCGGCGTGATGCGCTCTTCCCTGGATAATGTCTACTGGCGTAAAAATTTCTGGCAGGCACGACGTATATAGTCTTCGTCGTATACCTCTCTTATGACGGCATGGAAACGAATAAAACATGCCGTTTTTTCTCAAATAAGATGATTAAAGTTAAATTTATCTAAAATTAGCGAATCCCGCATGTGTCTGTTTTATCTAAAACTGGCTATTATTCTGCAACCAGGATAAGATTATTTTAGATTCAGGGATAAATCTGAAAATTAATACGGAACTAATGAAATTAATCTTATTAAAATCAAGACAGTGGAATTGTGTCGGCAATTGCTCCAGGATGTCCTCTCTCATCTTTAATGCGGGGCGAGTGCAATGATAATTACGCTAGATAATGCTTACCAGTCTGAACTGCTGCTTCTGCCTGCCCGTAATAGCGCAGGGGAGCTTAAAGGTTTAGAAATTCTGGTTAACTTTACTGGCGTCGGCAGCGATGTGCGGATCCCCACTGAGCTTGTTATCCCACGACTTTCAGCGGCTGAAGAGTTAACGCTGTTTAACGAAAAATTGCAATTGCTTGATACCTGTAAACTGTTTTTTATTCAGCATCAGTTAATTGCATGGATCAATATTACACCTGCAATAGTTGAATTTTTATTAAGTAATGGAAACGCTGTTTCAATTCTTGAGCGTTATCCGTTTCTTGAGTTTACTGTTAATGAGAATTATCCAGGTTTAAATAACGGAAAGGACGATCTTCAGCTGGCGAGAATGGCGATCCATTTTCCGTTGGTGCTGGCAAACTTTGGCGCAGGCGCGGCATCGCTCAAGGCGGTCTACGATGGATTATTTAAACGGGTCATTCTCGATAAAGGCTTCATTCAGCAGCGTGCGGCGGAACTCTCTTTTGAGCCCTTTATGCGCGCCATCCTCTGGCAAATCACGCCGCACTGCCAGTCTGTGATTGTCTCAGGCATTGATGACCACGGCCTCTTGCAGCGCGTGCTGTCCTTTAATTTTGGCGCCATGCAGGGGACACTCTGGCCTGCCGTCTCGGCGGAACACGTCACTACGCTGGTTCAGCAGCGATAACCCTTGCTTTCGCCCGTGTTTAAGTCCGGGTAAACCCTCTACACTAAAAGCAGGAGGACTTATGACCCTGTCTTTTACTGCTCGCTGGCATGACGAGTTGCCGGGATTTTATACCGCACTCAAACCCACACCTTTACAAAATTCACGTCTTATCTGGCATAACGATCGGCTGGCAGAAGAGTTGGCCATTCCGCCTGAGCTGTTTCAGCGTTCGGAGAGCGCTGGCGTCTGGGGAGGCGAAACGCTTCTCGCCGGTATGCAACCCCTGGCTCAGGTCTATAGCGGACATCAGTTTGGCGTCTGGGCAGGACAGCTGGGCGACGGCAGGGGGATCCTGCTCGGTGAACAACAGCTTCCCAACGGGGAGACGGTTGACTGGCACCTGAAAGGCGCGGGCCTGACGCCGTATTCGCGGATGGGCGACGGGCGTGCGGTTCTGCGTTCAACGATCCGCGAGTGCCTGGGCTCCGAAGCGATGCATGCCCTGGGTATCCCCACCACCCGAGCGTTGTCGATCGTGACCAGCGACACGCCGGTTGTGCGCGAAACCGTGGAAAAGGGCGCCATGCTGATGCGTATCGCGCAAAGCCATCTGCGCTTCGGCCATTTTGAGCACTTTTACTATCGTCGCGAGCCGGAAAAGGTGCGCCAGCTTGCAGACTTTGCCATTCGTCACCACTGGGCGCACTGGCAGGACGAGGCGGATAAATACGTTCTCTGGTTCCGGGACGTGGTGGCCCGTACCGCCACCCTGATTGCCCGCTGGCAAACGGTAGGCTTTGCCCATGGCGTCATGAATACCGACAACATGTCGCTTCTCGGGTTGACCTTTGACTACGGCCCGTTTGGTTTCCTGGATGATTATCAGCCAGGCTATATTTGCAACCACTCCGACTATCAGGGGCGCTACAGTTTTGACAATCAGCCCGCGGTGGGCCTGTGGAACCTGCAGCGGCTTGCGCAAACCCTGTCGCCGTTTATCGACGTTGATGCCCTGAATGATGCGCTCGACAGCTATCAGGAGATCTTACTGCGAGAATATGGCACGCTGATGCGCAATAAGCTGGGGCTGGTGACGCAGGAGAAGGGCGATAACGACATCCTCAATGGCCTGTTTGCCCTGATGGCGCGCGAGGGCAGCGATTACACGCGCACCTTCCGGATGCTGGGGCAGACGGAGCAGCACAGCGCCGCCTCGCCGCTGCGCGATGAGTTTATTGACAGACAGGCGTTTGACGACTGGTTTGCATCCTACCGCGTGCGGCTGCAGCAGGAGCAGGTGGATGACGCGACCCGTCAGACGCAGATGAACGCCACGAACCCGGCGATGGTGTTGCGCAACTGGCTGGCGCAGCGGGCGATTGAGCAGGCAGAGCAGGGCGAGTACGACGAGTTACACCGTCTGCACGTGGCGTTGCGCACGCCGTTTGCCGACCGGGTTGATGATTACGTCAGCCGCCCGCCTGACTGGGGCAAGCGGCTGGAGGTTAGCTGCTCAAGCTAGTCTTTTGGCCGGGGGGCGGATTCGCCTTACCCGGCCTGAACATCACTGCGCGACCCAGCCGCCGTCCATATTCCACGCGGCGCCGCGAACGTTAACGGCGCTGTCGCTGCACAAAAAAAGCGCCAGTTCGCCCAGTTGCTCCGGAGTAACAAACTCGCCCGAAGGCTGTTTTTCCGCCAGAAGCTGTTCGCGAGCGTGCTCCGGCGGTACGCCGTCAGCGATACGTTTGTCAATTTGCTGCTGCACCAGCGGGGTCAGCACCCAGCCGGGACAGATCGTATTGGCGGTAATGCCGGTGCGCGCGGTTTCCAGCGCCAGCGATTTCGTAAAGCCCACCACGCCGTGCTTGGCTGCCACGTAGGCCGACTTCTCTTTTGACGCGACCAGCCCGTGAACGGAGGCGATATTAATGATGCGCCCCCAGTTTTTCTCGCGCATGGCAGGGAGTGCCAGCCGGCTGGTGTGAAACACCGACGAGAGGTTAATGGCGATAATGTCGTTCCATTTCTCCACCGGAAACGCGTCAACCGGCGCCACGTGCTGTATGCCAGCGTTGTTGACGAGAATGTCCACGCTGCCAAACTGCGATTCGGCGTAGCGCATCAGGGCTTCTATTTGCAGCACGTCACGCAGGTCCGCATCGTGATAGCCCGGCTTTTTGCCCAGTTGCGCAATCTCAACAATTGCTGATTCGCTGTCGCCGAAACCGTTGAGGATCAGCTGCGCCCCGGCCTTCGCCAGCACGCGGGCGATCCCCAGGCCAATGCCGCTGGTCGAGCCGGTGACCAGGGCGGTTTTACCGTTCAGATTCATCTTTCTCTCCTTACACAATGCCGGTCAGATAGAACACGGCAATGACAAAAAGCACTGCCAGACTTTTAATAATCGTGATAGCAAAAATGCCGCCGTAGGCCTGGCGATGGCTCAGGCCAGTGATAGCCAGCAGGGTAATCACCGCCCCGTTATGGGGTAGGGTATCCATTCCCCCGCTCGCCATTGATGCCACGCGGTGCAGCACCTCAAGCGGGATATTGGCGGCGTGCGCGGCGGCGACAAACGTGTCGGACATGGCGGCGAGCGCAATACTCATCCCGCCGGACGCCGAGCCGGTGATCCCCGCGAGAACGGTCACGCTGATGGCTTCATTCAGCAGCGGATTCGGAATGGCCGCCAGCGCGTGGGATAACACCAGAAAACCGGGCAGGGCGGCGATAACCGCGCCGAAACCGTACTCCGAGGCGGTATTCATCGCCGCCAGAATGGCACCGCTCACCGCCGTCCGGCTGCCTTCTGCCAGGCGTCCCCGGATGTTGCGGAAGCCAAAAATCAGCACCAGCACGATACCGGCGATCAACGCCGCCTCCACGGCCCAGATGGCGGTGATCTTGCTCACCTCGGTCACGATCGGTTTCGCCAGACCGGGCAGGGTCAGCTCGTGGCTCGTGCCGTACCAGCCGGGGATCCATCGGGTAAACAGCAGGTTCAGTATGCCCACCATCAGCAGCGGGGCGATGGCAATCAGCGGATGCGGAAGGTTAATGTTGTCCGGCGTCTCCGGTTCATTTTTCAGATCCGTGCCGTAACCTTCGTTGTTGCTGAGCGCCTTACGCCGCTGGCGTTCCAGCCAGAGCAGGCCAAAGACGATAATGAACAGAGAGCCGATAAGCCCCAGCCACGGTGCGGCCCAGGCGTTGGTACCAAAGAAGCTGGTGGGAATGATGTTCTGGATCTGCGGCGTGCCGGGCAGGGCATCCATGGTAAACGAGAATGCCCCCAGCGCTACCGTGGCCGGGATCAGACGTTTAGGAATGCCGCTCTGGCGGAACAGTTCCGCAGCGAACGGGTAAACCGCAAACGCCACCACGAACAGCGACACGCCGCCGTAGGTTAACAGCGCACACACCAGGACAATCACCGGGATGGCGTGGCGACGACCGAGGATCTGAATCGCGGCGGCGACGATGGAGCGCGAGAAGCCGGAAAGCTCAATCAGTTTGCCAAACACCGCCCCCAGCAGGAACACCGGGAAGTAGAGCTTGACGAAGCCCACCATTTTTTCCATGAACAGACCGGTAAACGTCGGGCCAACGGCGCCCGGATCGGTCAGCAGTACCGCACCGAGCGCCGCAATCGGCGCAAACAAAATCACGCTATATCCGCGATAGGCCGCCAGCATCAGCAGCGCCAGCGCCGCCAGGGCAATTAATACACTCATCACGACTCCTCACTGTCATTATTATTCGGGTACCAACGAGATGTTTAACGCTCGACGGTGAGGGCAATGCCTTGCCCGCCGCCTACGCACAGGGTGACGAGCCCCTTTTTGACGTCACGGCGCTGCATTTCGTACAGCAGCGTCACGAGGATGCGGCAGCCGGAGGCGCCAATCGGATGACCGAGGGCGATCGCGCCGCCGTTAACGTTCACCCTGCGTTCATCCCAGCCGAGTTGCTGGCCGACCGCCAGCGCCTGGGCGGCAAAGGCTTCATTGGCTTCAATGAGGTCCACGTCATCGAGCGTCCAGCCCGCCCGCGCGAGTGCGGTCTGACAGGCGCTGACCGGCCCGATGCCCATCACCGACGGGTCAACGCCCGTCACGTCATAGCTCACGATGCGCCCCAGAATCGGCAAACCGCTCTCCCGCGCCTTTTCGCCGCTCATCAGCAGCACCGCCGCGGCGCCGTCGTTGAGCGTGGAGGCATTTCCCGCCGTGACCGTGCCTTCCTCCTGCAAAAAGGCGGGGCGCAGCTGCGCAAGCTGCTCGGCGGTGGTGCCTGGCCGGGGCTGCTCGTCACGGCTGACAATAAGTGGCGGCTTTTTACCCTGCCTCACCGTCACCGGCGCTATCTCGGCATCAAACCGGCCCGCTTCGGCGGCGGAGGCCGCTTTTTGCTGCGACCGGGCAGCGAAGGCGTCCTGCTGCTCGCGAGAAATGCCGTACTGCCGGGCGACGTTTTCAGCGGTGATCCCCATGTGGTAATCGTTGAACGCGTCCCACAGACCGTCCGTGATCATGCTGTCCTGCAGGCCCGTATGGCCAAAACGCAGCCCTGAACGCGCGCCGTCCAGCAGATAGGGGGCGTTGCTCATGCTCTCTTGTCCGCCGGCAATCACTACCTCAGCGTCGCCGCAGCGGATCGCCTGCGCGGCGAGCTGCACCGCTTTTAATCCCGCGCCGCACACCAGGTTGACCGTTGTCGCTGGCGTGCTGACGGGTAACCCGGCGGCGATGGCCGTCTGACGCGCAGGGTTTTGTCCGCATCCCGCCGTCAGCACCTGGCCGAAAATCACCTCATCTATCGTCTCAGCAGGAAGACCGCTGTTTTCAAGCAGACGATGAACCGCGACGGCCCCCAGTTCAGCCGCAGAGAGGGGCGCGAGCGATCCGCGAAAACTGCCAATGGGGGTCCGCGTTGCCCCGACAATCATGACCTCTTTCATCCTGAGTCCTCAGCTAAAGCGCATCTCGCGAATGTCGTCCGCCACAATCATTTTTCCGGCCGTCTTAGCCGCTATTTCGTCGATACTGACGCCGGGGGCGTATTCCCGCAGGATGAATGCGCCGTCCGCGATCTCGAGCAGCGCGAGGTCGGTTAAGACCCGGCGGATGCAGCCCGCGCCCGTAAGCGGCAGCGTGCAGCGCGACAGCAGCTTTGACTCACCGCTTTTTGACTCGTGGGTCATCACCACGATAATGTTCTGCGCCCCGGCGACGAGATCCATCGCGCCGCCCATCCCCTTGACCATCTTTCCGGGGATCATCCACGAGGCGATATTGCCTTCGACGTCCACCTCAAACGCGCCCAGCACCGTCAGGTCAACATGGCCGCCGCGGATCATGGCAAACGACTGGGCCGAGTCGAAAATGGCCGCGCCCGTGCGTGCGGTCACGGTCTGTTTACCGGCGTTGATCATGTCGGCGTCGAGGCTCTGCTCGTCAGGGAACGCGCCCATCCCCAGCAGCCCGTTTTCCGACTGAAGCATCACGTCCATTCCTTCCGGAATGTAGTTCGCCACCAGGGTAGGAATGCCGATCCCCAGGTTGACGTAATATCCGTCGCGCAGCTCGCGGGCGACGCGCATGGCCATCTGTTCACGGGTTAACATCGTCACACTCCTTCCGCGCGCAGCGTGCGCTGTTCAATGCGTTTTTCAAACTGGCCAACAATCAGCCTGTCGACGTAAATGCCCGGGGTATGAATGGCCGACGGAGGAAGCTCACCCGGCGCAACAATCTCCTCCACCTCGACGACCGTTATCCGGCCCGCCGTTGCCATCAGCGGATTAAAGTTTTGCGCGGTATGCCGGTAGACGACGTTGCCGTACCAGTCCGCTTTCCAGCCCTTGATCAGCGCGAAATCCCCCGTAATGGCCTCTTCGAGGATGTAATGCTTACCGGCAAACTGGCGCACGTCTTTGCCCGCAGCCACGGGCGTGCCGTAGCCGGTGGCCGTGTAAAATGCCGGAATACCCGCGCCGCCCGCGCGCACCTTTTCCGCCAGCGTGCCCTGAGGCGTGAGTTCAATCTCCAGTTCACCGCTCAGTACCTGCTGCTCGAACAGCGCGTTTTCGCCGACGTAAGAAGCCACTACCTTACGAACCTGCCGCGTCTCAAGCAGGAGCCCGAGACCGAAGCCGTCCACGCCGCAGTTGTTTGATACCACCGTCAGATCTTTCACCTGACGGCGTCTGACTTCTGCAATCAGGTTCTCCGGAATACCGCACAGGCCGAAGCCGCCCGCCAGCAAAGTCATCCCGTCCGTCAGCCCATCCAGCGCCTGCGCATAGCTGTCGACGCGCTTATCCAGTCCCGCCATCGTCATTCCTCCTCTTAACCGTGGCGGTATCATTAGGGGCGGCAACTCATTTGTTAATTTTGAATTTGTGACCCACTCATTTGGTTTTTTTATTAATTTCCTGTTAACTAAATTTTTTCAATTAGTTAACAGGATGAAAAATGAGAATGAGTGTCAAACAGTTACGCGCGTTTTTAGCGGTAGCTCACACTCTGAATTTCGCCCACGCCAGCGAACGGCTGAATCTCTCCCAGCCAGCTCTGAGCCTGACGATTAAAGCCCTGGAGGACGCGCTCGGCGGACCGCTGCTGCAGCGGAGCACGCGCAAGGTCGCGCTGACGCAGGAGGGCGAGACGTTTTTGCCGATGGCGCGGCAACTGCTTGCCGACTGGGATAATGTCGAAGAGGCGATGCACCAGTGCTTTACCCTGCAGCGCGGTAAAATCTCGGTCGCGGCGATGCCGTCGTTTGCCGCGAATGTCCTGCCCGAGGTGCTGAAAGCGTTTCGCGATCGCCATGCCGGGATCAACGTCACCGTGCATGACGTGATTAACGAGCAGGTGATTGAGATGGTGCGGGAAGGGCGGGTCGAGATGGGCATCGCCTTTGAGCCCGCGCCCACGCACAACCTGCTGTTTACCCCGCTGGGTCTCGACCGCTTTGTTGCCATTGTGCCGAAAGATTCCCCGCTGGCGGGCAAAAAGCGCCTGACATGGGAAGCGCTGCTGACGCTGGATTTCATCACCCTGCAGCGCCCGTCGGCGGTGCGTCTGATGATGGAAGAGGAGCTGGCGCGAAGCGGCAGAAAGCTGGACGTCGCGCTTGAAAGTCATCAGCTGGTGACGGTCGGGCGGATGGTCGCAAGCGGGCTGGGCGGCAGCGCCGTACCGGCGCTCTGCAAGACGCAGATGGCGTCGCTGGGCGCGGTCTGTATTCCGCTGGACAGTCCGCCTATTGAAAAGTGTATCGGAGTGATCCATCCCGGGCATACGCAGCTTTCAAAAGCGGCGCATGCCCTGCTGGAAACGCTGAAGGATTTTTATCAGCCCGATTAAGGGACAAGAAACACCTGCGGCGCGGCGTGAGCCGGGTGCCTGCCGACATGAACCTGTGCGCCGTACCAGTGCGCCAGCGCATCGGCCTGCAAAACGGTTTCCGGCTCTCCCAGGGACACGATCCTGCCGCTGTGCAGGAGCAGGAGGCGATCCGCCCACAGCGCTGCCAGGTTGAGGTCGTGCAGCACCGCGCAAACGTGCAGATGTCCCCGGCTGGTCAGGGATTTCAGCAGGCGCAGGAGATGCTGCTGGTGATAGAGATCGAGCGCAGAGGTGGGTTCATCAAGAAACAGCCAGCCGCGCGGCGCACCGTCGCACCAGAGCTGAGCCAGCGCGCGGGCGAGCTGAACGCGCTGCTGCTCGCCGCCGGAGAGCGCGGCAAACTGCCTGCCCGCCAGCGGTAAACAGCCGGTGATGGCCATGACCTCCTCGATCACCGTCGCTTCTGGCGTGCGGGTCCAGGGCGCACGCCCCATACCGACGACCGCCTCAACCGGCCAGTCAAATCCGAGCTGCGTGTTCTGGCGCATCACCGCCCGGTAGCGGGAGAGCTTGTCCTGCGACCAGGCCGCAAGCGGTGTGCCCGCCAGGCTGCACCGTCCGCCCGCAGGTTTAAGGTAGCCGGTAAGCAGCCGCAACAGCGTCGATTTCCCGGCACCGTTGGGGCCAATCAACGCCACCAGCTCGCCCTGAGATAAGGTCAGCGACACGTCGTGAATCAGCGTGCGTTGCCCGGCGCGAAAAACAAGGTTTTCTGCACAATAGCGTTCAGCCATGCGCACCTCCGCGACGAAAGATAAGCCACAGGAACCACGGCGCGCCGAGAAGGCTGGTCAATAAGCCGACCGGCATTTCCGCTGGGGCGACCAGGCTACGCGCCAGCGTATCGGCCACCAGCAGGAGCAGCGCACCGGCCAGCACCGAGCCGGGGAGCGTGGCCCGGTGGTCGGCTCCCAGCCACATGCGCACCAGGTGCGGCACCACCAGGCCGACAAAACCGATCACGCCGCTGACCGCAACGGCGGCAGCCACCAGCAGGGCACTGCACAACAGCAGGATCCGCTGCACGGCGTGAACCTCCACGCCGAGATAGTGCGCCTCTTCATCGCCCAGCTGCAGCAGGTTGAGGGGCCCTGCCAGACGCCAGATCGCCAGCAGGGTGGGGATCATCAGCGACGCGACGGCCAGCAGCGTCGACCACTGCGCCTGGCCGAGGCTGCCCATTCCCCAGAGGGAAAGCTGGCGAAGCTGGGCATCATTGCTGAGCCATGACAGCACGCCGACGGCGGCACCGCACAGGGCGTTGATGGCAATCCCTACCAGCAGCAGGCGCGACAGGGAAGCGTCACGCTGTCGGCTGAGCAGGAAAATCACGACGGTGGCGGCCAGCGCGCCGAGAAACGCCGCCAGCATCGGGGCATACAGCATCACCAGCGCTGGCAGCGAGAGCGGAAGCACCACCCACAGGGCGACGGCAAGCGCCGCGCCGCTGCTGATGCCGAGCAGGCCCGGATCCGCCAGCGGGTTGCGAAACAGCCCCTGCATCACGCAGCCCGCCAGCGCCAGCGAACCGCCGATCGCCAGTGCCAGCAGCACGCGAGGCAGGCGTATCGTCAGCCAGATTTGACGCAGGGCCTCGTCGGTGCCGTTCCACAGCAGGCTGACCGGCAGGCGCAGCGCGCCAATACCGCTGGCCGTCAGCGTCGTGACGATCAGCAGTGCGGCCAGCATCCATAATGACAGGGCGGCTCGCCGGGACATCAGGGCAGTTGCTCCGCTTTGGCACGCAACTCCCGGATGGCTTCCGGCGTTCGCACGCTGAAGCCCAGCAGCGCCATGTCATCAATCGCCAGCACCTGCCTGTTCCGTCCTGCCGGGGTTTGCGCCAGGCCGGGCAGCGTCCACAGATTCGCTTCCCCACCCAGGGCGTTGATGCCGTCCTGCGAAATCACCACCAGATCGGGCCGGCTGGCAATCGTGCCTTCCTGAGACAGCGGCTGATAGCGGGTGAACCCCTGCATCGCGTTCTGCAGCCCCGCCGCACGAATAGCCGCGTCCGCGCCGGTCTGTTGTCCGGCAGCCATAGCGGTCATCCCGCCGTGGTTGAGAATAAACAACACCCGCTTATTGAGCGGTGACGCGGGAAGTGCCGACAGCGCCTGACGCAGCGTGTTGCGCAAGGCTTCCCCCTCGGCCTCGCGGTGCGTCGCTTCAGCGACGATCCGTACCTTTTCGTCAATGACGCTCAGATCGTTACCGGCAGGAATTGCGATGACCCTGACGTGGCTTTGCTCAACCTGCTTGAGCGCCAGAGACGGCTGCGCCTGGGCGCTGGCAAGCACCAGCGTAGGGCGCATGGATAAGATCCCTTCCGCGTTGAGCTGGCGCAGATAGCCCACGTCCGGCAGCGCGGTTGCCGCCTGCGGCCACTGGCTGGTGCTGTCGCGGGCCACGAGGGAAGAAGCCGCGCCGAGGGCGTAGACAATCTCGGTGACGTCGCCGCCGAGCGTGATGATTTTCTCCTGCGGCGCAGCAAACGCCAGCAGGGGCAGGGCGCTGAACAGGGCAAGCCACCGTTTCATGCGGCCAGCCCTTTCGCCGTTAAGGCGTCAATCTGGCTGCGCCACTGGCTCTGCTCCGGCTCGCCTTCCGTACGCTGGCCGTACAGCTGGGCGATTTGCGTCCCGTCGGCGGCAAACAGCTCCAGGCTGGTGACATGCCCGTCCGCGGTCGGTTTGCGCGTGACCCACGTCTCGGCAATCGCGTCTTCAAGCAGGTGCAGGGTAAAGGTTGGGTTGAAGATGTTCAGCCAGCCTTTCATCGGCGCCAGCTTTTCCACCACGCCGGTGAAAATTTGCACGCAGCCGCGGTTGCCGACGAAGACCATGATTTCATTGCCGTCCCGACGCGCCGTCTCCAGCAGCTGCGCCAGCGCGCTGTTCTCTACCCGACAGGCCAGATCGTCCCCCACCAGGCGAAACGCCTGCTGGCGGCTGAGGTTATGACGTTTGAGCAGGCTAAAGAACTGATGCACGTCGGTCATGGCGCGCCACTCTTTGTCCACGAGGGCGGCTTGCGGGCTTTCCGCGTGAGCAGGGGCATCGGGCGCCTTTAACGCCAGCGGTGGATTATCGGCAAAGATAAAACGGGTCAGCACGTCGCCCCAGGCGGAAAGGTCGGTGTTGTCCGTGGCGTAGACCTTCAGCAGGGCATCGCCCTGATCGTCGAAGAACTGAATGCTTTGCCGCTCGCCGCGGGCGGTGGCTTCACTGATGTGAAACGCGCTTGCCCACTGGTTGAGGAACAGGCGCAGATCCAGCGCGCGCGGGTTCAGCACCAGCCCGGCATGGCCGTTCAGGTGCTGGTTGGTGAAGTTCCCGACCTGCTCGTGAACGGCGTAGTCGTTGCGGCAGATACATTTGGTTTCGCCCACCGCCTCCAGCGCGCCCAGGATCTCGCGCATTTCACCGTGCAGTCGCCAGGCGTCGTGTCCTACGCGGGCAAAGGTCAGCTCCGCTTCGCTGATGTTCATTAGCCCTGCAAGGTCGCGCGCGTACTTACCCGGATTTTCTTCTTTTAGCTCAAGCCAGCGTGTGTAGTGATTCATTGTCTCTTCCTTTCAAAGCAATGCCCCGGTCAGCCGGGGCGAAGGGATTACCATTGATAACTGACGAAAATCTTCCCGTTACGGCCGTCCTGCGGAATGCCCTGAGGTGACCAGTACGCTTTGTCGAAGGCGTTGCCGAGTACCAGCGTCGTGGTCACGCCTTTGAGCCGCTCCTGGCCCTTATAGCTGACATAGAAGTCATTGACCGCATAGCCCGGCTGCTCGCTGTAGCTGCTGCTGATATGCGTTGAGCGATCGACAAAGGTGCCAATCCAGCCGACGGAAAATCCGCTCTGTGCCACCGGAATGTCCAGCTTGCTGGTAACGGTATCCGGGTTGATGCTGGAGATGTACTCGCCCGTATCGGTATCTTTCCCGCGCGTGCGGTTGTAGGCCAGGTCGAGGTTGAAGAGGTCGGCAGAGTATTTTGCCATCATGTCCCAGCCCCAGATTTTGGCGTTCGGGACGTTATACGACATGGTGGTTGCCGCCGCGAAATTGACGGTGGTGGAGATATAATCTTTGGCTTTGGTATCGAAATAGCTGGCTTTAAACTCCAGCGCATCGTTGGCAAGCAGCAGATCGTCAAAGCGCAGACCGAAACCAAACTCCTGCGTTTCGTTGGTTTCCGGGCGCAGGTTCGGGTTCGGCACCCAGTAGTTGGTACAGAAGCGGCCAATGGAGAAGTGTTTGGCGTCGTTGTACATCTCACCCATGGTGGGGGCGCGGAACGCCTGCGCGTAAGAGCCAAACAGCATCAGCCAGTCGGTCGGGCTGACGGTCAACCCGGCGCGGGAGGACCATTTATCGGCATCGACATCGTCGTAGCCATTGCTGCTGCCGCGGTAGTTGTCATACCGCGTGCCGCCCAGCAGGGTGACCGGCAGATCGCGCAGGGTAATTTCGTCCTGCAGCCAGCCGGAGCTGAAGTCGATTTTCGCCTCCGGGAAGCCGGTGGTTGCCCCGCCCGGATGCTGCTCCTGACGATAATATTCCCCGCCGTAGGTCAGGAGGTGTGATGCTAAGGTGTCGCTGAACAGGCGGGTGCGGTTTTCCACCTTGCCACCTTTGGTGGTCTGCTTGCGGAACTCACCGCTGTTGTCGATATTCTGGGCATTAATGCGCGCTTCGGACCAGTAGACCTTCGCGTCGGCGTTCAGCCAGTCGTTACCTTCCGGGGCGATGTGATAGCCCACCTGCGCGTCACGCTGAATGGTGGAGCGATCGGTCATCGGGTTACTGCTGTCCGCCCCGGGGGTTTGCGGGTTTTTCGGTTCCTGAGCGTCGTTATTGTAGTAGCGCAGGGAGCCGCTCAGGGTCTGGGCCGGGTCGATTTTCCAGCTGCCTTTCGCCAGCATGTTATTGATGGATTCGTCGTTAGGGGCGGTTGCTCCGTCGCTCTGGCGAATATCACCGCGATCCCGGCTGGACCAGGCCACCAGACCGTCCAGGGTGTCGGTGCGGCCGTAGGCGCTGGCCCCCATGCCGAGACTGTGATCGCCCGTCGCGCCCGTTCCAAACACGCGGTAGCCGCTGTTTTTACCCGGCTCCAGCAGATCTTTTGCATCGGCGGTATCATAGGAAATCACGCCGCCCAGCGCGCCGCTGCCGTACAGCAGGGCCGACGGGCCGCGAACCACTTCGATACGTTTAATCAGCGCCGGATCGAGGAACGTGCTGTTCAGGTGACCGGTGTCGGTGCCCTGACGCACGCCGTCAACCAGCACCAGCACGCCGCGCCGGTCATAGCCGCGCAGGTTCACGTCCTGCCCGTTGGTGCGCCCGGCGCCGTCCAGCGTCAGGCCGGGGACGCTACGCAGCAGGTCGGCCGCCGAGCTGGCGGTTTGCTTCTCCGGCGCGCTGGCGTCAATCACGCTCACCATCATGGGGGCTTCAAAGGCGCTGCGGGCGTTGCCCGTGGCGGTGACGGTAATGTCATCTGTGGCAGCAAACGCCGCGGTCGGCAGGGCGCTGACAATTGCCAGCGTCAGAAGTGACGGGCGTAAAGACGCGGAAGGCAGGTGTGGCATAGCAACTCTCCATTAGAATTGAAAAGCGCTGGCTGCCTGGGGTTTACCTGGGTGGCTGGCGTAGTTTTTTGTGTTGTTTATTTTGTGAGGATCAGTTTTCCGGCATGGGTCTGGCGCAGCAGATAGCGCTGGCCGTCATGCTCGATAATGACCCGGCCCTCATCACCGAGCAGGGTTTTGCTGTCAATCCGACGCTCGATAGGGGCTGGTGCTGTGTCTGTTTTTGCTGGCGTTGCCGCGCTGTTATCCGTACGTGACATAATGTTTATAAATAACAATCAATGTAACAATGATAATCATTATCAATAAACTGCAAATTCACGGCAAGCGTTTTTGTGAAAAAAGGGCGAGAGGATCAATATTGTGCAATGAAAAGCCCGGTGGCGGCTTCGCCATACCGGGCCTACAACGGCAAGAATCGTAGGCCGGGTAAGCGCAGCGCCACCCGGCAGGATGTCAAAAGCGTGTGTCCACGGCTGCTGCGAGTTTCTCCAGCAGCAACTCGCTGTCTTCCCAGCTCAGGCACGGGTCGGTGATCGACTGTCCGTATACCATATGCTGGCCAGCAACGATTTTCTGCGTGCCTTCTTTGATAAAGCTCTCCGCCATAATCCCTGCAACAGCGGTTGAACCGCTGCGGATCTGCTGGCAGATCTCATCGCAAACGTCCAGCTGGCGGCGATGCTGCTTCTGGCAGTTGCCGTGGCTGAAGTCCACCACCAGATGTTCCGGCAGGTCGAACTCGGCCAGGGTTTCACAGGCTGCCGCAATATCTTGTGCATGGTAATTGGGTTTCTTGCCGCCGCGCATAATGATATGCCCGTACGGGTTACCGCTGGTCTGGTAGATGGTCATATGACCGCTCTTGTCCGGCGACAGGAACATGTGGCTGGCACGGGCAGCGCGGATGGCATCAACCGCAATACGGGTATTGCCATCGGTCCCGTTTTTAAAGCCGACCGGACAGGAGAGGGCGGAGGCCATCTCGCGGTGGATTTGGCTTTCGGTGGTGCGTGCGCCAATCGCGCCCCAGCTGATCAGATCGGCGATAAACTGCCCGGTCACCATATCAAGAAACTCGGTGGCGGTCGGCACGCCCAGCTCGTTGACCTGCAAAAGCAGCTTACGTGCCAGCTCGATGCCGTGGTTCACGCGATAGCTGCCGTTCAGGTCAGGGTCGGAAATCAGCCCTTTCCAGCCCACCACGGTCCGCGGTTTTTCAAAGTAGGTTCGCATCACAATCTCAAGGCTGTGCTGATACTTATCCCGCAGGCCCTGAAGCCGTTTTGCATAATCCATCGCGGCATCCAGATCGTGGATGGAGCAGGGACCAATCACCACCAGAAGACGCTTGTCTTCACCATTCAGTATTTTTTCAATGCGGCGGCGGGAGGCCGTCACGTGTTCCGCAACGGCAGCGGAAACAGGATGCCGCTGGGCCAGTTCAGCCGGCGTAACCAGGCTGTCAATGCGCGCAGTGCGGAGTTCATCGGTTTTATTCATGGAATGTCTCAGAAAATTTTTGCTTCATCGGCAGACTACCGGGAAGTGATGGGCATCACCTTAAACCAATCCCTGCTGATTTCAAGTTCGGGGCGACACCGCCCCGTGGTTGCCGATGATGATACCTGAATCTGAGCTAATGTACTAGCATATTAGTACATGCGGCGGTTAAGCCCCATGATGTCGAGAATTTTGGTGGCAATTTCTTCCACAGAGTAGTTGGTGCTGTTCAGCCACGGGATCTGATTTTTGCGGTACAGGGCTTCCACTTCGGAGACCTCCATCCGGCACTGGCGCATGGAGGCGTAACGGCTGTTCTCGCGGCGCTCTTCGCGGATGGCGGCAAGGCGTTCCGGATTAATGGTCAGGCCGAACAGTTTGTGCTGCAGCGGCTTAAGGGCGGCGGGCAGCACCAGGTTATCCATGTCGTCAGCAATAAACGGGTAGTTGGCGGCGCGAATGCCGAACTGCATCGCCAGGTAGAGGCTGGTCGGCGTTTTGCCGCAGCGCGACACGCCAAGCAGGATCACCTGCGCCTGGTCGAGATTACGCAGAGAGATACCGTCGTCGTGCGCGAGGGTGTAATCGATGGCGGCGATACGTGCATCGTACTTGGTCAGGTTGCCGGGGTTCAGCCCGTGGGTACGGTGGGCGATAGGCGTCGGGTCGAGCTTCAGCTCACTTTGCAGCGGAGCCACCAGCGCCTGCACGATATCCTGACAGAAGCCTTCACTCTGCAGAATGATGGCGCGAATCTCGGGGATCACGATGGAGTAGAACACCAGCGGGCGGACGCCGGTCTGCTGGTAAATGGCGTCGATCTGGTCCTTCACCGCTTTGGCGCGGCTCTCATTTTCGACAAACGGCAGCGTAATGCTGTTGATCGATACGGGAAACTGCGACATCACCGCGTGGCCCAGCACCTCGGCGGTGATCGCCGTACCATCAGAAATATAAAAAACGTGACGATCGACAGCACTATCCATTTTACCCACCCTGAATATCAGACGTAATTGTCTGAAAGCATAAATTAAAAAAGTAATTTACACAGCAAAGAACTTATCCTAATTATGAATGAAACGCTGTTTTTGATTTTCCTGAAAAGTGGATTTCATTTTTCAAATAGCAACTTTATTTTTGGGGTTTCTGGCTGAATATAGAGGAATCATCGGGTTAATCGTTGATGGGAAAGTATCCGAAAAGTTGAAATTTTAAATTGCTTACACGATTCACCGTTTTTTTAGCGGAAATAAATATGCCAGTATAAATACGTAGTCAGGTGTTACTTACTCCGATCAAATATCACAAAAGGATTGTTTCGATGTCCAACAATGGCTCGTCACCGCTGGTGCTTTGGTATAACCAACTCGGCATGAATGATGTAGACAGAGTTGGGGGCAAAAATGCCTCCCTGGGTGAAATGATTACAAACCTGTCGGGTATGGGTGTCTCCGTACCGAACGGGTTTGCCACCACCGCCGATGCCTTTAACCTGTTTTTAGACCAGAGCGGTGTTAACCAGCGCATTTACGACCTGCTGGATAAAACGGATATTGATGACGTCACCGAGCTTGCCAAAGCCGGGGCGCAGATCCGCCAGTGGATCATCGACACACCTTTCCAGCCGGAACTGGAAAAAGCCATTCACGACGCATACAACCAGCTCTCTGCTGACGATGCGCAGGCCTCCTTTGCCGTGCGTTCCTCTGCGACCGCGGAAGACATGCCGGACGCCTCGTTTGCCGGGCAGCAGGAAACCTTCCTGAACGTCCAGGGTTACGATGCGGTGCTGGTGGCCGTGAAGCACGTGTTTGCTTCCCTGTTTAACGACCGTGCAATCTCCTATCGCGTGCACCAGGGCTACGACCATCGCGGCGTGGCACTTTCCGCTGGCGTGCAGCGCATGGTGCGCTCGGACGTGGGCTCATCCGGCGTGATGTTCTCCATTGATACCGAATCCGGCTTCGACCAGGTGGTGTTTATCACCTCCGCGTGGGGTCTGGGTGAGATGGTTGTGCAGGGTGCGGTAAACCCTGACGAATTCTACGTTCACAAGCCTACGCTGGCCGCTGGCCGTCCGGCGGTGGTGCGCCGCACCATGGGCTCGAAAAAAATCCGCATGATCTATGCCCCGACCCAGGAGCATGGCAAGCAGGTTAAAATTGAAGACGTACCGCAGGAGCAGCGCGACCGCTTCTCCCTGACCGATGCCGAAGTGCAGGAGCTGGCGAAGCAGGCGGTGCAGATTGAAAAACACTACGGCCGTCCGATGGATATCGAATGGGCGAAAGACGGGAACACCGGCAAGCTGTTTATCGTGCAGGCGCGCCCGGAAACCGTCCGCTCTCGCGGCCAGGTGATGGAGCGTTACACGCTGCACGCCCAGGGCAAAATCGTGGCGGAAGGCCGTGCTATCGGTCACCGCATCGGTGCTGGTCCGGTGAAAGTGATCCACGACATCAGCGAGATGAACCGTATTGAGCCCGGCGACGTGCTGGTGACCGACATGACCGACCCGGACTGGGAACCGATCATGAAGAAAGCGGCGGCTATCGTCACCAACCGCGGTGGCCGTACCTGTCACGCGGCGATCATTGCACGCGAACTGGGTATTCCTGCGGTTGTCGGCTGCGGTGATGCTACCGAGCGCATGAAGGACGGACAGAACGTGACCGTCTCCTGTGCCGAAGGCGATACCGGCTACGTGTATGCCGATATCCTCGACTTCAGCGTGAAGAGCTCCAGCGTGGATACCATGCCGGATCTGCCGCTGAAGATCATGATGAACGTCGGTAACCCAGACCGCGCATTCGACTTCGCCTGCCTGCCAAACGAAGGCGTAGGCCTGGCGCGCCTGGAGTTTATCATCAACCGTATGATCGGCGTTCACCCGCGTGCGCTGCTGGAGTTTGACGACCAGGATCCGAAGCTGCAGAACGAAATCCGCGAGATGATGAAAGGCTACGACTCGCCGAAAGAGTTCTACGTCGGCCGTCTGACCGAAGGGATCGCGACGCTGGGTGCCGCTTTCTATCCGAAACGCGTGATTGTGCGTCTGTCTGACTTTAAGTCTAACGAATACGCCAACCTGGTCGGCGGCGAGCGCTACGAGCCGGAAGAAGAGAACCCGATGCTGGGCTTCCGCGGGGCCGGACGCTACGTGTCCGACAGCTTCCGCGACTGCTTCGCGCTGGAGTGTGAGGCGGTGAAGCGCGTGCGCAACGACATGGGGCTGACCAACGTGGAGATCATGATCCCGTTCGTACGTACCGTGGATCAGGCGAAAGCGGTTGTGGACGAGCTGGCGCGTCAGGGGCTGAAGCGCGGCGAGAACGGGCTGAAGATCATCATGATGTGTGAAATTCCGTCCAACGCCCTGCTGGCCGAGCAGTTCCTGGAGCACTTCGACGGCTTCTCTATCGGTTCGAACGACATGACGCAGCTGACGCTGGGTCTGGACCGCGACTCCGGCGTGGTCTCCGAGCTGTTCGATGAACGTAACGAGGCGGTGAAGGCGTTGCTCTCCCTGTCCATCCGCGCGGCGAAGAAGCAGGGCAAATACGTCGGGATTTGTGGTCAGGGTCCATCCGACCATGAAGACTTCGCTGCCTGGCTGATGGAAGAGGGGATTGATAGCCTGTCCCTGAACCCGGATACGGTGGTGCAAACCTGGCTGAGCCTGGCGGAACTGAACAAGTAACGTCACGCTGACCCGAAAAGGCGAGGATATTATTCCTCGCCTTTTTTATTTCATTTCATATTTGCTCCCCATCACAAATAAAGTAAAAAACCAAATATCATAATTTGTCTGTCAATTTAGACAATTGTTAGCGCGCAACACGTTGCTAATACTTGAGCCTTACTGCGCATTTCCCTTTCAGTGATGCGCAACTGGTTGAAATACGTTTTAACCTGATAAAAAGGCAAATAACAATGACACTCTCCTCTGTATTGCGTACCAAAGATAAAATAGGTTATGGCTTAGGTGATATGGCCAGCGCGCTGGTCTGGCAAACGGCAACCTTATTTCTCGCTTATTTCTATACGGACGTTTTTGGGCTACCCGCCGCAATCATGGGCACCATGTTTTTAGTGGTGCGCGTGGTTGATGCGTTTGTCGACCCGTGCATTGGCGCCCTGGTGGATCGCACCCAGACGCGTCACGGTCGTTTCCGTCCCTGGCTGCTGTGGTTCGCCATTCCGTTTGGCGTAAGCTGCCTCATCACTTTCTATGTACCGGACGTGGGACCGACGGCGAAAATCGTTTATGCCTGTGTGACCTACGCGATCTTAAGCCTGATTTACTCCGCCATTAACGTACCTTACTGCGCCATGCCCGGCGCGCTGACGATGGATCCGCGCGAGCGTCACTCCCTGCAGTCGTGGCGCTTTGGCCTGTCGTTTATCGGCGGGTTGATTGTGACGGTGATTGCCCTGCCGCTGGTCTCGCTGTTAGGCCAGGGCAACGTGCAGAAAGGCTATTTCTATGCCATGAGCCTGATGGGGCTGCTGGGCATTGTGCTCTTTTTCTGCTGTTTCCTCATGACCCGAGAGCGCTATTCGCCGCGCAATGATACCTCCGGCTCGATGCTCACCGATTTAAAACTGCTGGCCGGTAACAGCCAGTGGCGCATTGTTTTCCTGTTTAATATTTTGCTGTTAACGGCGGTGGTAACGCGTGGTTCCGCCACGATGTATTACGTGAACTATGTGCTGTTGCGCCCGGAGCTGGTTTTTGCCTTTATTGTTTCCGGAATGGTCGCCTCCTTAAGCGGCGCATTATTATCTGAACGGCTGCTGGGGAAATTTGACCGCGTGCGCGCCTACCAGTGGACCATTATTTCCTTCGTTATTTTCGGCGCGCTGATTTTCTTCCTGCCGCCTTCGCAGGTGTGGCTGATTTTTGGCCTCAACATCGTCTTTAGCTTTGTGCAAAACCTGACCACGCCGCTGCAGTGGACCATGTTCTCCGATGTGGTCGACTACGAAGAGCATCGCAGCGGCCGCCGCCTTGACGGGCTGGTCTTTTCCACCGCACTGTTTGCCATCAAATTCGGCCTGGCGCTGGGTGGCGCGGTGGTTGGCTGGGTGCTGGGCATGGTGGATTACGCCCCGGGACAGGCAACTCAGGCGCCCCACGTACTCTCTACGATTAACGCGCTGTTCACCCTTATCCCTTGCGCACTGTTCCTTTGCATGGTCGCGCTGCTTGCTATCTACAAGCTCAACAGTCGGCTGGTGGATTCCATCGCCCGGGAGTTGGCCAGCAAGCGTGAGGTGAGACCCGACGCGGGGCAGCTCAGCCCAACAATCCCTTCCGCACTACAGGAGTAAAACATGACAGCTATCTATAAGGACGCGGGACGTCCCGTGCACGAGCGCGTCGCCGATTTACTGGCGCGTATGACCCCGGAAGAGAAGTTCGCCCAGATGCATGCCTACTGGCTGATCCTCGATGAAAACGGCAACCATCGCGAACGCAGCGATCTCAGCGATGAATTCGCTGGCGTGAGCGAGCAGGCTGCGCTGAGCGAACGGCTAAAGCTGGGCGTCGGGCAGATCACCCGTCCGCTGGGTACCCATATCGTTGACGCGAAAACCGGGGTGCGCGCCGCTAACCGCCTGCAGCGCATGATGATGGAAGAGACGCGCCTCGGCATTCCGGCATTGTTCCATGAAGAGTGCCTGGTGGGGCTGCTGTGCAAAGACGCCACCCTGTTCCCGTCGTCGCTGAACTACGGCTCTACCTGGGACCCTGAACTAGTACAGCGCGCGGCAGAGCAGATTGGCAAAGAGGCGCGATCCGTCGGCTGCCAGCAGGGGCTGGCGCCGGTGCTGGACGTTTCCCGCGACGTGCGCTGGGGGCGAACCGAAGAGACCTTCGGGGAAGACCCCTGGCTGGTGGGCGTGATGGCGACCGCCTACGTGAAAGGCTTACAGGGCGATAAGCGCGACCTGCTGGCGACGCTCAAGCACTACGTGGGCCACTCGTTCAGCGAAGGGGCGCGCAACCATGCGCCGGTACATCTGGGCTTTAGCGAACTGAACGACACCTTCCTGCTGCCGTTTGAAATGGCGGTGAAGCTGGCCAATGCCGGGTCGGTGATGCCGGCCTACCACGATATCGACAATCAGCCGGGGCACAGCGACAGCTTCCTGCTGACCACCGTCCTGCGCGAACAGTGGGGCTTCGACGGCATTATTGTCGCGGATTACGGTGGCGTCAGCCTGCTGCACCAGCATCACGGGGTGTCCCACGATGCAGCCGAATCCGCCGCGCTGGCCTTTAACGCCGGGCTGGACGTCGAGTTGCCGAAAGATGACTGTGCGCGCCATCTGGCGGACGCCGTTGAGCGCGGGCTGATTTCTATGACCAGGGTGGATGAGATCGTGGCGCGCGTGCTGACCGAAAAATTCCGCCTGGGCCTGTTTGAAAACCCGTACGCGGATGAAAATGGTATCGATCTGCAAAATGACACCACCCGACAGGTTGCGCGGGAGGTGGCGACGAAATCGGTCACGCTGCTGGAAAACAACGGTATTTTACCGCTCGGCGGTAAGCCTCGCGTGGCGGTGGTGGGGCCGACGGCAGACGATCCGCTGGCGTTGCTCAGTGGCTACAGCTTCCCGGTACATCTGATCATCAGCGATATGGTTGAAGAGACCTCGCAGGTAACGACCCCGCGCGCGGCCCTGGAACATTACCTCGGCGCGTCGCAGGTCCGTTACGCCAAAGGGTGTCACATCATCGAGAAACGGATGGCGGGTGCGCCGGTCTTCCCGGGCGACAGCGGCGGTAAGCCGATGCAGCAGTCGCCGGTCTCGCAAAGCACCGCGCTGATCCCCGAGGCCGTGAACGCGGCGCAGGAGAGTGACGTGGTGGTGGCCTGCGTGGGCGATCTCGCCGGGCTGTTCCAGAGCGGAACCGTGGGGGAAGGTTCCGACACCGACTCCCTGAATCTGCCGGGCGTGCAGCAACAGCTGCTGGAGGCGCTGGTGGCGACGGGCAAACCGGTGATTGTCGTGATGACCGGCGGGCGCCCGTACAACCTTCAGGGGCTGGAGGATAAGATTGCAGCGCTGCTGGTGGCGTGGGCGCCCGGGCAGGAAGGGGGCTGGGCGATCGCGGACGTGCTAACGGGACGCGCTGAGCCGCAGGGGCGTCTGGTGGTGAGCGTGCCGAAAAGCGCCGGTGCGATGCCGTATTACTACAATCACAAGCTCAAAAGCGGCGGCACGCCGTTTGCGTTCCACTTCGGTTCACGTTATCCGTTTGGCTTCGGCCTTGGCTGGACGACGTTTAGCTGGGGGGCTGCCCGCGTAGCTGAAAGCAGCGTGCCGGTCGACGGCGAGGTGACGCTGAGCGTGGATATCACCAATGCCGGGGAACGCAGCGGCAGCGAGGTGGTGCAGGTCTACGTCAGGGATAAGGTCGCCACCCAGGTACGTCCGCTTCAGGAGCTGAAGGCGTTCCAGCGCGTCACGCTCTCGCCGGGCGAAACCGCTACGGTCAGCTTTACGCTACCGGTTGAGATGTTCAACTTTACCCGCCGGGACGGGAAACGTATCGTTGAGCCGGGCGAGTTTGAACTGCAGGTTGGCGCATCGTCGGCGGATATCCGCGCGGCGGTGACGGTTAATGTGACAGGGGAAACGCGGGTGCTGCCTGCTGAGTGGCGGATGCTCAGTACCTGTGAGGTTAAGCGCGGGTAGTCAGGATAAAAAAAAGCCCATCGTGGGAGATGGGCAAAGACTACACACAGCAATTCGTTGTTTCACTCAGGGGATTTCCATGCTTATAAATCAAGGTGTTGATCTATAACCGTGTCCTAATAGTAGGCATGTCATCTTTTAGCGTCGATCGGATTCGTCTCAATAGTTAAAGAGACGTAAAGATTTTTTAAGGTGAATAGCGGACTTAGAGCAAAAAAGGCGGGTCTGACCAGTGCGCAACGAATAAATACTTTAGCAGCGTTAAAGTATTGTGAGGGGGAATGTAGGCCGGGTAAGCGTTAGCGCCACCCGGCAAAAAAACTTAATGCGTGTTCTTCTCTTCCAGCTCTTCCAGTTCGCTCAAAATCACGTCCGGGTCTGTTCCCGGAGGCGGAATTTCATGCACCCAGGCGGAGAACAGACGCCAGGTGACGGCGAGCAATACCGGGCCAATAAACAGGCCTATCATGCCAAAGGCAATCAGTCCGCCAATGACCCCGGAGAGGATCAGGATCAGCGGCAGGTCAGCACCCATGCGGATGAGTATCGGACGAATGACGTTATCCATGGTGCCGACCACGCAGCTCCAGACCAGCAGCACCGTTCCCCACGTGGTATCACCCGTCCAGTACAGCCAGATAATACTAGGGACCAGCACCAGCAGCGGTCCCAGTTGCGCAAGACAGGTCATCAGCATGACCACGGTGAACACGGTAGCGTACGGTACGCCGGAAATCGCCAGACCGATACCGCCCAGCACCGCCTGCACCAGCGCGGTCACCACCACGCCCAGCGCCACCGCGCGCACGGCCTGCGCAGCCAGTAAAACCGCCGCGTCACCCCGTTTGCCCGCCAGGCGGGTGGCGAAGTGACGAACGCCTAAAGCCACCTGCTCGCCGCGCCAGTAGAGCAGGGCGCTGAAGAGCAGCATCAGGGTACAGTGCATCATAAACCGGCCGATATGCGCCGCCTGACCCACAAACCAGGTCGTGGTCGTGCCAATGTACGGGCGGACTTTTGCCATCAGCGCGCTGCCGCCCATCTCCAGCAGGCTATGCCAGCCGCTGTAGAGCTTGGCGCCCACCACCGGAATGCTGTTCAGCCAGGCGAGATCCGGCAGCGTCAGGTCACCGCTGCTAATAGCGCGAATAACGGGGCCACTGGAATCCACCAGGCTATTCACCAGCAGGGCAATCGGAATAATAAACAGCAGGAACAGCAGGAGCGTCATGACCAGCACCGCTAACCCGCGGCGGCCGAACAGCAGCTTCTGTAAACGCAGCAGCAGAGGCCACGTGGCAACGACAACGGTCGCGGCCCAGGCGAAGCCGAGAATAAAGGGTTGAACAATCCACAGACACGCAATAATCATGAGGGCCAGGAACAGCACCGACAGCAAAATTTGCGCAACATCCCTGGGCTGGCGAAGATTGACCATAAATGAAACTTTCCTTAAAAGAACGCCAGCGTGGCTGGCGGGAACGGAAAACCGCGTCTCTCTAATCATTGATGATCTCAGCGGTTTTTGACAGGCGGATTTTGCCTGTAATTCGGCAGAGATTATAAGAAAAAAATGTGATAAAACTTTTAAGATACACGCAAACGATTTCATACAACTCTAATTAGGGTCGACAGTCATGATCCCACAGATTTCTCAGGCACCTGGCGTCGTTCAGCTGGTGCTTAATTTTTTGCAAGCACTGGAGCAACAGGGTTTTACAGGTGATACCGCCACGAACTATGCCGACAGGCTGACGATGGCGACCGATAACAGTATTTACCAGCTTCTTCCCGATGCCGTCGTTTTCCCTCGTTCAACGGCTGACGTGGCGCTTATCGCCCGGCTGGCCACGCAGGAGCGCTTCGCCTCGCTGGTCTTTACGCCGCGCGGCGGCGGCACCGGGACTAATGGTCAGGCGCTGAATCAGGGTATCATTGTTGATATGTCGCGCTATATGAACCGCATCATTGAGATCAACCCGGAAGAGGGGTGGGTGCGGGTCGAAGCGGGCGTTATCAAAGATCAGCTTAACCAGTACCTCAAGCCTTACGGTTACTTTTTTGCTCCGGAGCTTTCCACCAGTAACCGCGCGACCCTCGGCGGGATGATCAACACGGATGCTTCCGGTCAGGGCTCGCTGGTCTACGGCAAAACCTCCGATCACGTGCTGGGCGTGCGTGCCGTTCTGCTGGGCGGTGATATTCTCGATACGCAGCCGATGCCGGTCGAACTGGCGGAAACGCTGGGCAAAGATAACACGGCCAGCGGACGCATCTATCGTACCGTGCTGGAGCGCTGCCGCGACAACCGCCAGCTTATTCTCGATAAGTTCCCCAAACTGAACCGCTTCCTGACCGGGTACGACCTGCGTCACGTCTTTAACGACGACCTGACCCAGTTTGATTTAACCCGCGTGCTCACCGGCTCCGAAGGGACGCTGGCGTTTATCACCGAGGCGCGGCTGGATATCACCCGCTTGCCGAAGGTGCGTCGGCTGGTGAACGTCAAATATGACTCCTTCGATTCCGCGCTGCGCAATGCGCCGTTTATGGTGGAAGCGAAAGCGCTGTCGGTGGAAACGGTTGACTCCAAAGTGCTCAACCTGGCGCGGGAAGATATTGTCTGGCACTCCGTCAGCGATCTCATTACCGACGTGCCGGATAAAGAGATGCTCGGTCTTAACATCGTGGAATTTGCCGGCGACGATGCGGCGCTGATTGAGAGCCAGGTCACCACGCTCTGCCAGCGGCTGGATGAGCTGATTGCGCAGGGCGAAGGCGGCGTGATCGGCTGGCAGCTCTGTAACGATCTGGCCGGGATTGAGCGTATCTATGCGATGCGTAAAAAAGCCGTGGGCCTACTCGGCAATGCGAAAGGGGCGGCGAAGCCGATTCCCTTTGCCGAAGATACCTGCGTGCCGCCTGAGCATCTGGCGGATTATATCGTCGAGTTTCGCGCCCTGCTGGACAGCCACGGCCTGAGCTACGGCATGTTCGGCCACGTCGATGCCGGGGTACTGCACGTGCGTCCGGCGCTGGATATGTGCGACCCGCAGCAGGAGATCCTGATGAAGCAGATCTCCGACGATGTGGTGGCCTTAACCGCCAAATATGGCGGTCTGCTCTGGGGAGAGCACGGGAAAGGATTCCGCGCGGAATACAGCCCGGCATTCTTCGGTGAACAGCTCTATGCGGAGCTGCGCAAGGTGAAGGCGGCGTTTGACCCGCATAACCGCCTCAACCCGGGCAAAATCTGCCCGCCTGAAGGCGTGGACGCGCCAATGATGCAGGTGGATGCCGTCAAGCGCGGCACGTACGACAGACAGATCCCGATTGCCGTGCGCTCCTCCTGGCGCGGCGCGATGGAGTGTAACGGCAATGGCCTGTGCTTTAACTTTGATGTGAAAAGCCCGATGTGTCCGTCGATGAAAATCACCAGCAACCGTATCCACTCGCCAAAGGGGCGGGCGACGCTGGTGCGTGAATGGCTGCGTCTGCTGGCCGATCGCGGGGTTGACCCGCTCAGGCTGGAGCAGCAGCTTCCGGAAAAACGGGCCAGCCTGCGCTCGTTGATTGAACGCACCCGCAACAGCTGGCATGCCAACAAGGGCGAGTATGATTTCTCCCATGAGGTGAAGGAGGCGATGTCCGGCTGTCTGGCCTGTAAAGCCTGCTCAACCCAATGCCCGATTAAAATCGACGTGCCGGAATTCCGCTCGCGCTTCCTGCAGCTGTATCACACCCGCTACCTCCGCCCGGTGCGCGACCATCTGGTGGCGACGGTGGAAAGCTACGCGCCGCTGATGGCGCGTGCGCCGAAGACCTTCAACTTCTTTATCAACCAGCCGCTGGTGCGCAAGCTCTCCGAAAAACATATCGGCATGGTCGATCTGCCGCTGCTGTCGGTGCCGTCTCTGCAGCGCCAGCTCGTCGGGCATCGCTCGGCGAACATGACCCTGGAGCAGCTGGAGGCACTCACGCCTGAGCAAAAAGCGAAGGTGGTGCTGGTGGTGCAGGATCCGTTTACCAGCTACTACGATGCCCAGGTGGTGGCGGATTTCATCCGCCTGACCGAAAAGCTGGGGTATCAGCCGGTGGTCCTGCCGTTCTCACCCAACGGTAAGGCGCAGCACATTAAAGGCTTCCTGACGCGCTTTGCGAAGACCGCGCAGAAAACATCTGACTTCTTAAACCGCGTGGCGCAACTCGCGATACCGATGGTCGGCGTCGACCCGGCGCTGGTGCTGTGCTATCGCGATGAATACAAGCAGACGCTAGGCGACAAGCGCGGTGATTTCCACGTCATGCTGGTGCACGAGTGGCTGCCGATGGCCCTGGAAGGCAAAGCTGTTCAGGATGTCAGCGGCGAACCGTGGTATCTGTTCGGACACTGCACGGAAGTCACCGCGCTGCCGGGCGCCCCCGCGCAGTGGGCCTCCGTTTTTGCCCGCTTTGGCGCGAAGCTGGAGAGCGTCAGCGTGGGCTGCTGCGGCATGGCCGGCACGTACGGACACGAAGTGAAAAACCACGCCAACTCGCTCGGCATCTATGAGCTGTCCTGGCATCAGGCGATGCAGCGTTTGCCGCGAAACCGCTGTCTGGCGACGGGCTACTCCTGTCGAAGCCAGGTGAAACGGGTAGAAGGTAACGGTGTACGTCACCCATTGCAGGCTTTACTGGAGATAATTGGATGATCTGGAAACGTGCCGTGACGCTGCAGGCGCTGAACGCCATGGGCGAGGGGAATATGGTGGGGCTGCTGGACATCCAGTTCACCCGCATTGGCGACGATGATATCGAGGCCACCATGCCCGTCGATCGTCGCACACATCAGCCGTTTGGTTTATTGCACGGCGGGGCGTCCGTCGTGCTGGCCGAAACCCTGGGCTCGGTGGCGGGATATCTCTGTACCGAAGGGGAGCAGAAGGTGGTCGGACTCGAGGTGAATGCTAACCATATCCGCTCGGTACGCAGCGGGCGCGTGCGCGGAGTTTGCCGCGCGCTGCACGCCGGTAGCCGCCATCAGGTATGGCAGATTGACATTCTCGACGAGCAGGATCGCCTGTGCTGCTCGTCGCGGCTGACGACGGCGGTCGTGTAAAGTTTTCAGATGTTTTGCCTTTGGTCAAAAACTAGTCAATGGGTTGTGATATACTGGTCAGGTTTTGTACATAAGCGAGGACATCATGGATACTGAAATAACCCCAACACAGCTGGCAATTGAATATTTACGTCGCGATAAGAGCAATCTGTCCCCGGCGCAGTACCTGAAAAAGCTGAAACAGCTTGAGCTGGAATTTACAGATTTGCTGGCGCTCTCTTCGAATGAGCTGAAAGAAGAGATCTACTTTGCCTGGCGGTTGGGCGTTCACGTCCATTGAGAGAGTAATGTTGAAAAGGCCGCAAGAGCGGCCTTTTTTGTGTCTGACGTTCAGTATTTAGCGGGGAGCTTGTTGATTTTAATAAGCCTGCCTTCTTCCATTTCGATAAATCCGCCGGTTTTTAAATCCGCCAGAATGCGCATCACGCCGCTGCGGGAGAGCTGGGTTTTCTCCCTGATATACCTTTCCGCCGTCACGCTGCCGCGATAGCTCTCATCTTCATCCATCAGTTTTATGAGCTGCTGGCGAATCATCTCATACGCCGTGGGCGCGCCCTGCGGCATCACGTTGTTATAAAGACGGCTATAGACATACACGAGCTGTTGAGAGAGCAGCCCCCAAAGCCCTTTTTCTTTAATAATGTCAGCTACCTGTTCAGTAGGGATACTGCCAATCAGGCAAGGGCTCACCGTTATGAGGTAATCATTAAAATAGATGTCTGTCAGGTTAGCCAGACCAAACAGGGTAGGGCTGCGGGAGGTAGAAAGCATCATGTTATCGCTGCTGCGGTAGATGGCAATCGTTCCCTCAAGGATTAAATAACAGATCCCCTGACCGTCAACCTCAAGGTTAAGTCGTTCGCCGCGGCCCGTTCGACGCACGGTGCAATAGGGCTCCAGATGCGCGATCAGTTCCTGGGCGTAAGGGGAACCGCGAGACGATTTATCTGTATAGGACATAGCCGTAAACCTGGAAGATAATCTTATGCTTATAGTTTCGCTCTTCTCTCGCGCTATCTCCAGATATTATTGTGATTTCAGTACTTCCGAGGTAAATGGTTAATCTCAATCAGCACGCCACGTTCCATGGTGATGTATTTCCCCGTACGCAGTTCTGCCAGAATCCGCATAATCCCGCTGCGGGAAAGATAGGTACGGCTCTTAATATAGGCCGCTGCGGTGATGTTTTGTCTAATTGTCTCAGGTTCCTGCATTAATTCAACCAGCTGAAAGCGGATGATATCGTATGCGGACATCTGTGAAATTTGCGCGCAGTGCTCGTACACCCGCGATGCAGTATAAATCAGCACTTTAGAAAAGTGTTCCCAGAGATCGTGCTGTGCAACCACTTTATTAAACGCATCCAGCGACACGCAAGCGAGTTCTGATGTCTCCAGTGCCCTGACGTAAAGATGTTCCGATGAAAACTGACTGCTGACACCCAGTATAAAGGGAGCCGATTCCGAATTTAACACAATACCGTCGCCGCGGCGGTGCAATGCCACGCTGCCGTGTAACAGCATAAAACAGTGGCGTTCGTCATTTCGGTAATACTGTACGACTTCACTTTTCGAAAGAATGATCTTCTCTGCGCCAGGAAGGACATTATCAATTAAACGCTCTATGTGTCTTAAGGGTTTTAATCCCAGCACCAACGATTTCTCATTGTCTAATACGGCTGCAATTCGCGTGTTCATAATATACCTCACGTCAACAGATGCGATCGTTTTCCAATCGACATGGAGAATTATCTTAAAAAGCTGCGAAGCAGGGAATAACACTCAAAAGTCTAATAATAGACCGGAGGTGTTGAGAATCTTAACGTTATGAATTTTATCGTTAAACGGTGAAGGTCTAAAAGTAGACTGGCGATAAAACACGCAATCAAAATGTTTATTATTTGTTAAACCCCAGTCTACAGCTAGACCTGAAAAAAGATTGTTTCGTAGAAAAGTGTTGTATAAATTTTGACTCGTCGACAGAAACACAAATCTGAAACGCTCGACACGATGAGAGCTATATTTTGTTTCTGATGGCCTCTGAAAAAGAATGGCAGAATGAGGAACGTCTGTTTTGCCTGAATATCAGTAATAAATAAAGTAATACAGGAATGGCTTTATGAAAAAGAAAATTATTGTTGCCATCTTTACGGCAGGCTCTGCATTGACAATGACTCAGGCTTTCGCGGCGGCAGGTACGATTAATTTTAACGGTAATATTTTGGATAATGCCTGCGATGTAGATGTGGCATCTCAGAATCAGGTCGTGGTTCTCGGCGATTATTATAAAACAGAATTTCCGACAACGGGTTCCAGAACCGCAGCGACGCAGTTCGATATCGTACTGAAAAACTGCCCGGTGACCGTTACCTCCGCGAAGGTGCGTTTTGACGGCACGCCAGATTTAACCGACGGAAACCTGCTGGCGATTGATTCCTCCGTTGTGGGAGCTGCAACGGGCGTGGCCATCAACCTGATGACGGCCGATAAGGCCGATCTGCCGCTGCATGGTAGCAACAGCTATTCCTATGTGCTGAGCAGCACCGCTGATAATACGCTCAATTTCTATGCTCAGTATATTTCAACTGCGGCATCAGTGACCGCGGGCCCGGCTAACTCGGTTGCTAACTTCTCTGTGGTTTATAACTAAGTCTTTTGCAGTAATCAGTATGGGGCCACCCGGCCCCTTTGTTTTATGAGGTATTCAATGCGTTTTATCACAACAATCGGCCTGGCCGCGGCAGCGTTACCACTGACATTTTCAATGGCCCATGCTGGCGTCATTATTGGCGGCACGCGCGTTATTTTCGACGGTGCAAAAAAAGAAGCATCCATTAGCGTGGACAATGCCGATAGCGTGCCCTTTTTAATTCAGTCGTGGATTGACGTGCCGGAGGGGAAAACAGATAAAGCGCCTTTTATCATTACGCCTCCGCTTTATCGACTGGATGGTGGCCAGAAAAATATCGAACGCATTGTCATGACCGGGTCACTCCCTCAGGAACAAGAAAGTTTATTTTGGCTCAATATAAAAGCCATTCCTTCTGCAACGAAACAGGTTAATTCACTGCAAATTGCAGTTAAAACGCGTATCAAGTTGATTTATCGCCCGGCAAGTCTTCACGCGTCAACGCCCGAAGATCAGGCCGGAAAATTAACATGGCAACGCAACGGGAATGAAATTCAGGTAAAGAATCCGACTCCCTATGTCATCAATTTTAATGAAATATCCGTGGGCGGAAAAAAACTGGACGATGTTTCGTATGTATTACCCGGCGCGTCGGCCCGATTCCCGTTATCTCATGGAACCCGCGGAAATACGCTGACGTTTAAAGTTATCAACGATTATGGAAGCCCCGGCGCGTTGCATCAAGCCAGTTTGTGATTTTGGCAAACGGTAATACCCGCATTACTCAGGTCATCCGCAATGAAAATACAACATCATAAAGTACGACGCCTGGCGACACTCATCGCTCTGGCGATGACGGGGTCTTCTCCCACGCTTTATGCCAGCGAAACGTTTAATACTGAACTGGTTGAGCTGGATAACCCAGGCATGGGGAAAGCCGATTTATCCGCGTTTGAAGCAGGCTCTCAGGCGCCGGGTACGTACCATGTTGATATTATTCTTGACGATCGGCTCATTGAGACCCGGGATATTACCTTTGACGCAGCGAAAACGCCCGACGGAAATGACGTATTACAGCCGTGCCTGAGCATTGAACAATTAAAACAGTGGGGCGTGAAGACAGCGCTATTTCCTCAGCTGGCCTCAGCGAAAAGCACCTGTGCCGATCTTATGGCCATTCCGCTGTCCTCGACGGATTTCCAGTTCAACGCGCAGCGTCTGGTTATCAGTATTCCGCAGGCCGCTATCGATATACCGGCGCGTGGCTATGTGCCGCCGGAAATGTGGGACGAGGGTATCAATGCCGCCATGCTCAATTACAGCCTGAGCGGGGCCAATACCTGGGCGAAAACCGGTGAGGCTGCCAGAACTGACAGCCAGTATGCCAACCTGCGTCCGGGGATCAACATTGGGCCGTGGCGCCTGCGCAACTACACAACCTGGTCCCGGGAGGCGTCGGGTCAGGATAAATGGGACACCGTATACACCTATGCGCAGCGGGCTGTTATTCCCCTGAAGGCGCAGTTGACACTCGGCGACAGCTCTTCCCCGGCTGACGTGTTTGACAGTATGCCTTTTCGCGGCGGTCAGTTGGCATCCGACGATGACATGCTGCCGGATTCTCTGAAGGGCTACGCGCCCGTTGTTCGCGGTATTGCGCGCACAAATGCGCAGGTGGTGGTGCGCCAGAATGGCTATCAGATCTATCAGAGCTACGTCGCCCCGGGGGCGTTTGAGATAACCGACATGTATCCGACGGGCGGTGCCGGGGATCTTGACGTGACAATCAAAGAGGCGGATGGAAGCGAACAGCATTTCACACTGCCTTACGCCTCACTGCCGGTGCTGCAGCGCGAAGGGCGTCTGAAGTATGCCATCACGGGCGGTCAGTATCGCGCCTACAACAGCAGCGTGGAAAAGACGCCTTTCGGGCAACTGACAGGTATTTATGGTCTCCCGCATGGCCTGACGCTATACGGTGGCGTGCAGGGATCGGGCAAGTACCGCTCGTTCGCCGTTGGGGGGGGGGCAAACATGGGGGATTTTGGTGCGCTCTCCACCGACGTCACCCAGGCCTGGTCTACACCGGATAACACGGCAAAAACCAGCGGGCAGTCCTGGCGCGCGCGGTACAGCAAGAACTTTATCGATACCGGAACGAACTTCTCGATTGCGGGGTATCGCTATTCGACCAGCGGCTACTACGGGATGCAGGAAGTGCTGGATTCCTGGGGAGACAGTGCCGCGCTGCAGGACAGGAGGCGTAACCGCGCCGAATTGACCATGAGCCAGACGCTGGGCGGGGATTTAGGTTCCCTGACCCTCAGCGCCGCGCGGGAAGACTACTGGAATTCGGGTAAATCGATGGCGTCCTGGAGCGTCGGGTATAACAACTACTGGCATAACATCAGTTATGGCGTGACCTGGACATACAGCAGAAACGCTAGCACCGCCTCTTATGGTAGCGGGAGCAGCAAAACGTATGACCACGATCAGCTTCTGGCATTTAACGTCAGTGTGCCGTTGGATAAATTCCTCCCGCAGACGTGGGCAAACTATGGCATGAACGCCAGCAAGAATAATGGCACCACGCACAACCTGGGTATGAACGGCGTGGCCCTGGAAAACCATGCCCTGAACTGGAACGTGCAGCAGGGCTACGGTACGGACGGCGTCGACTATACCGGCAACATGAACGGTGACTACAAAGGTACCTACGGCGAAGTGACTGCGGGCTATGGCTACGACAGGAGCAGCGAGCGCCTGAACTACGGCCTGCAGGGGGGGATCCTGGCCCACGCGGACGGTATCACCTTTTCCCTGCCGCTGGGGGAAACCAATGCCCTGATTAAGGCACCCGGCGCCCACGGGGTGGATATTCGAAACCAGTCCGGCATGCGAACGGACTACCGGGGCTTTACGGTAGTCAGCAATCTCTCCGTGTACCGTAAAAACGACCTCACGCTCGATCCAGAAAATATGCCTGACGACGTTGAGCTGGAGATCAATACGCGTGCGGTCACGCCGACGCGAGGGGCGGTCGTCAGGGCTGATTACCTTTCCAAAGTGGGGCGCAAGGTGCTGATGACCCTGATGGACAACGGCCGCTTCGTTCCGTTTGGGGCGGTGGTGACGCTCGCCGAAGACGGTCGCGGTGGCTTTATCGTTGGCGATCGAGGACAGGTCTATTTAACCGGCATGAGCGAGCAGGGGACACTGGTCGTGGCATGGGGAAATCAGTCCGCCCAGCAGTGTCGCGTGGATTTCACCCTGCCGAAACAGGCCACCTACGGTGGTGTCACCCTCATTAACGCCCTTTGCCGTCAGGAACTTTAAGATGAAAACGATGAAATTTATGCTGTTGCCCTGTTTTTTTGCGGGCTGGAATTATGCCCACGCCGGGACGTGCACGACGATCGTACCGCAGACGTCTACGCTGTCGGTAGGTACCCTCACCGTGCAGCGCGATGCGCCTGTGGGAACGGTGATATTTTCCGGGGCAGCGTCAAACACGGGATCCTATCTGACCGGTTGCAGCAATCCATTAATGCTGGGTTTTAGCATGCGTTATAACGGCGCCACGCTCAGTACCTATGGGAATCATGTTTACAACACCAACGTCAGCGGGATTGGGATCCGATTTTCATCGAATAATTATTTCGAAAACCCGAGCAATACCTTCTCATATAACGCACAAACCTCATACGTCGACTGGTATGGCGGAAAAATTGAACTGGTGGTGACCGGGCCGGTTTCCTCAGGGGCGCTCACCCCCGGCGTAATCGGCGTGGTAACCCTTCAGGGCAGCGACGCTATTTATCGCGATGGTCTGATAACGCAGTTGAGCAGCGGAACGATCAATGCCCTGGCGTGCACGATCAATACGCCACAGTTGACTTTCGCCATTGGAAATATACCTGCCTCTTCCTTTAACGCAGGCGTGGGAACGTCGCCGGCAGGGGCGCAAAATACGCAGAATCTCGGATTAAACTGCAGCGCCGGGACCAACATCAACGTCACGTTAAGCGGCATCCAAAACCCGGATATCAGCAATACCAGCGTGATGGCCCTTACGGGGCAGGGTAATACCGGAACGGCAAAAGGGGTGGGCGTTCAGCTCCTCTATAACGGTACTCCGCTAGCCATGAACAGCCGCCTGCTATTAAAACAGTCCGCGGGTGGGGTCGAAACACTCCCATTAACGGCCCGTTATTATCAAACGCTGGGGACCGTTCAGTCGGGAACGGCAAACGCCTCGGCCACGCTTAATTTAACCTACCAGTAGCCGGTGAGAAGATGAAAATATCGCACAAAAAAACTCTCCTGCTTGCCCTGTTGAGCTGGAAGGCATTTTCCGCCGATGCGGTCAATATCGGCGTAACGGGAAATATCGTTGCGTCGCCCTGCGTATTTAACGGGGGGAATACGAATCTGGATATCAACCTCGGCAATATTCAGGCTTCCAATATGGTGACGCCAGGGTCCACGTCAGACCCGGTTGCGTTCGATCTGCTCTTTACAAGCTGTCCGCTGGGAACCCGTAGCGTCACGGTGACGTTCGCAGGAACCCCTGATCCCGCAGCAGGCGCGGACTACTACATGAACAGCGGCTCGGCCACCGGCGTTGCCGTCGCCATGAGTGACGCCGCAACCGGCTCGCTTAAAGGGACGGGCTCCAGCATCACAAAGACCATTGCGGCAGACAGCACTGCAACAATGCCTATGCAGGCCTGGGTAAAATCCGCTTCAGGCGGTACTACGCCCGGAAGCATCAGTGCCGTTGTCGTGATGACGATGCAGTACAACTGAATGTCAGTGATACCTGTTTATTAAAGATGTTGGTATGAACTATGTTAAATATTCTGATTCAGGAAACGGATCTGTTTTTTCAGGCTGGGCTGCAGGACTTTTTAGAGAGTTTTTTTAAGCATAACTTTCATCGCTCTATCACATTTAAGACTGGCTTAACCCATGAAAACGTCAGTCAGGCCGATATTATTATTCTGTCATTATGTCAGGGTGAAACACTGACCTGTTTTCCCGAGTTACTGACCCGGCAAAAAGGGATTGTGATAGGGTTCGTCGACGATGAGCAGCCGGTTTCGGCGTTGCCCTCCTGCTTTCAGGACATCATTTTACTTCCTCGCCGTGCATCGATTGATCGAATCAGTGGCGAACTGTTTATCGCGTGGTTCAGGACGCGACTACCGGGTTACACGTGGACCAAAAGGAACTGTTTCAACTGCCAGCATAAAAGTTTATCCCGGCAACAAATTCGTATTATGGTGAATTTTTACAGAGGGTTGTCGGTTATGCAGACCGCTCACGCGCTCGATATGAGCGAGAAAACGGTCTTTACCCACAAATATATGATGATGCAAAAATTTAATCTGCGAAACGATTACGAGATGATCGCATTGCTGAGAAGGTTGATGGAGAAAAAGAGCCGGCCGAACCTGCTTCGCGAATTGCTGGAAAACAATGACGCATGACCCAGTCATTATCTATCAAAATTTTTCAGGCAATTTAACAATATTGAGTAACACTCCTCTTTGCATTTCGATATAGCCGCCTTCTTTTAATGCCGACAGTATGCGCATCACGCCACTACGGGAAAGGTGGGTTTTATCTCTGATATAGCTTTCTGCAGTAACGTTGAGTCTGTATGAGGATTCTTCGTTTGAAAGGGCATAAAGTTGTGCGCTTACAATGTCATAAGCGGAAGGTCCCGTTAAATCTTCATAACTGTGAAATAGCTTACCTGCCAGGCCCATCAGATGATATGCCAGGGGCTCCCAAAGGTTATGATTCGTAATAGTCGTATTAACGAAATCCATTTTGAGGGTAACGATGTCACAGTTATTAAACGTTTTGATATAGCCGCGCATCTGGGTCTGATGCAGATTACTGAGGCCGATCACCGCGGGTCCTTGAACCGTTGCCATCGCTAAATCGTCGTTGCCGCGGTGAATCATGACGCGTCCTTTGAGTAATACATAACAGAGACGTTCATTGCCAACCACAAAATTTAATCGACGGCGTGGCAGCACTCTTTTCAAATCTGATCCGTGTTTAAGATAATCGATCAGCAATTGTGTCGCTGATGAAGGATCACATACCCATTTTGTGGAGAACTCATCGAGCATACGCGCGCCTGTCCGTCAAACCTTCCAGTAGTCATGGGATTCAGTATAGCGTGGATCCTGCAGAGTCTTCCTGAGGCGCCTTTTTTGTTCAGTATTTCAGCGGTAAGTGATTGATAGAAATCAAAATTCCGCGTTTAAGTTCAACGCATCCGGCATCCCGAAGATCTGCAAGAATCCGCATTATACCGCTACGAGACAGGTAGGTTCTGCTTTGGATGTAATTCGCTGCGGTAATATTGCTGCGAATTCGCTCCGATTCGTTCATCAGCTCAAGCAACTGGAACCGGATTATCTCATATGAGGACATCTGCGATATCAACGTGCAATGCTCGTAAACGCGAGAAGCGGTGTAAATCACTAACTTGCATAAGCTTTCCCACAGTCCAAAACTCTCGATAAGCAGATTGAAGCGTTCCAGTGGAAGGCGACTCATCACAGCATTTTCATTCACTCGGACGTAAAGGTTTTCGGTCTGAGAGAACTGATTACTGATCCCCATAATGAAAGTCGCTTGTTCAGAGTTAAGCACCATACCATCGCCTCGACGATTCAGCGTGACGCCGCCTTGATGAAGTATATAGCAGGTTCTTTTTTTACCGGAATGATAGCGCAGGATTTCGCCTTTATTCGCATTAAAACGTGTGGCAAAGGGAGCGATTTGTTCAATCATTTTATCGATATCACTCACGGGCTTGAATGCATGAGAAGGTGTAACCTCAGTGATTTCTCCCGTTGACATTTTAGTATTCATATTAATCACTCCAGACGCTCTTTATGTTTGTCAAAAGATGCGCCAGAGATTATCTATCCGAGGGGAGTGTAAATAAATAATAGGTTGGTTTCATAATGGACTCGCCCATTAACAAATATTTAATAATTTGAAATGGCCCACTTAAACAAATTTGCGTGTTAAATAATAGTTAAAATTAAAGTCCACTGTTGGGCTAAAAACCATTTGTCGGAAAAATTAAACTTCTGTAAATTTCGCCTCAGCAAGTGAGAGGATGAAAACAAAGTTATCGAATAAATATCTTTGCGTTCTGCTTACTGCACGTTGGAAATGAGATATCTGGCGCAAAAAATAAATGGTCTAAATCCATCTGGATGTTGCCGCCTAAATTTCGGTAATTTATAAAGTTATTAAGGAAATTAAATCATGAAAAAGAATATTATTGCTGCTGCTTTCGCTGCGACTGCTGCTCTGACCATGTCTAATGCTTTCGCTGCTGCTGGTACCGTTAATTTCACCGGCGAAATCATCGATGCAGCGTGCACCGTTGACGCGGGTTCTGTAAACCAGACCGTTGATCTGGGCCGTTACAGCAAATCTGAATTTACCGCTGCTGGCGATAAAACCGCTGCGACTAAATTCTCTATCGTTCTGACCGACTGCCCGGCAACCGTAACAGGTGCAACCATCAAGTTTGACGGTTCTGCGGACCCAGCAAACTCCAACCTGCTGGCTGTAACCGGTGGCGCAACGGGCGTTGCTATTAACCTGATGACGGCTGATAGCCAGGATCTGCCGCTGGCGGGCGTAAACAGCCACGTATACAGCCTGGCTGAAACTGTACCAAACACACTGGACTTCTTTGCTCAGTACGAAGCAACGTCTGCAACTGTCGGCGTAGGTCCAGCAAACGGTGTAGCTAACTTCTCCGTTAGCTACCAGTAATCTTCCTGACCGGAAACATATATGAGGGCCGGTATACGGCCCTTTTTTATCGAGGTGTAAAATGAATTTTCTTAGCAAAACTTTAATTGCCTGCGCAGTAATTTCAGCAAGCGTGTCCTTTGCCAATGCGGGTGTCATTATTGGCGGAACGCGTGTCGTCTATGATGGCAATAAAAAAGAAGCTTCCATTGATGTTAACAACCCGGATAAGACGCCGTATCTTATTCAGTCGTGGGTTGAAACATTAAATGGTGGCGCTGAGAAAGCTCCTTTTATTATCACCCCTCCGTTGTATCGACTCGATGGTGGCCAGCAAAATATTGAGCGTGTCGTGGTGACCGGCAACTTGCCACAGGATAAGGAAAGTCTTTACTGGCTAAATATTAAAGCGATACCGTCAGCGCCCAAAAAAGATAATACGCTGCAAATTGCGATCAAAACGCGCATTAAGCTGATTTATCGTCCGGCAGGATTAAAATCTCAGCAGCCGCA
This sequence comes from Enterobacter sp. ku-bf2, assembly GCF_001742765.1. NCBI lineage: Bacteria > Pseudomonadati > Pseudomonadota > Gammaproteobacteria > Enterobacterales > Enterobacteriaceae > Enterobacter > Enterobacter sp. ku-bf2. The sequence goes on along the minus strand of NZ_MDVW01000001.1, from coordinate 1,081,551 downwards.
GGAGTTGAGTCATCAGTTAACCTGGCGCCGCAATGGAAACCAACTTCAGGTTACCAACCCAACCAGCTATGTCATTAACTTCAATGAAATCAGTCTGGGTGGTAAAAAAATTGAAAATGTTTCGTATGTACTTCCTGGGGAATCAATGAATTTCACGCTGCCTGCTGGCGCTAACTCAACCTCTATTAATTATAAAGTCATTAATGATTATGGGGCGGTGAGTGACGTGCAAAGCGCAAGCTTGTGAAAATAATTGGTTTTGGAATGTCGTTTCCAAGGTGACGTGAATGATGATAGTAAGGGAATATAATAATTTTAAACCTGCGCGATTGGCTTTATTAATTGCATTTGCCCTTGCTGGCTCAATGCAGAATGCCATGGCGCGTGATTACTTCAACCCGGACCTGGTTGAACTCGATAATCCGCAAAATGGAGGTAAAGCCGATCTCGCTGCGTTTGAAGCGGGCTCGCAGGCGCCGGGAACCTATCACGTCGATGTGATGCTGGATAACGAACTCGTTGATACGCGAGATATCGAATTCAAAACCTCAGGTGCTCCCAATGATGAGGGGAAATTAGAACCTTGTCTGACCGTGGAGCAGCTTAAAGAATGGGGCGTAAAAACCGAGCTGTTCCCGGCGCTGTCAGTAGACAACGAGCGTTGTGCGAACCTGCACGCGATACCTTCCGGATCCACTGAATTTCAGTTTGGCGCGCAGCGTCTGCTTATCAGTATCCCTCAGGCAGCAATTTCTCGTCAGGCCCGCGGATACGTTCCACCGGAACAGTGGGATGACGGAATCACGGCTGCACTGCTCAACTACAGCCTGAGTGGGGCCAATAACCGCTCGCGCAACGGGAGCAGTGATACCAGCAACACGCAGTACGCTAATTTGCGTCCGGGAATCAACATCGGGCCATGGCGTCTGCGCAATTACACGACCTGGTCACGAGACGAAGATGGCAAGGACAAATGGGATAGCGTTTATACCTACGCCCAGCGCGCGATCGTACCGCTTAAAGCGCAGATGACGCTCGGAGACAGCACTGCGCCCGCTGATGTCTTTGACAGTATGCCGTTCCGCGGTGCGCAGCTGGCCTCCGATGATGATATGCAACCCGATTCACTCAAAGGGTACGCACCCGTCGTCCGCGGTATCGCGCGTACCAATGCGCAGGTTATTGTCCGTCAGAATGGGTATGAGATTTATCAGACCTACGTTGCGCCTGGCGCCTTCGAGATTACGGATATGTATCCGACAGGGGGAGCTGGCGATCTACAGGTCACGATAAAAGAGGCCGACGGTAGCATTCAACAGTTTACCGTTCCCTTTGCGTCACTGCCTGTACTGCAGCGAGAAGGGCGATTCAAGTACGCCGTCACGGGTGGGCAATATCGTTCCTACAACAGTAGTGTAGATAAGACGCCGTTTGCGCAAATTACGGGCATCTATGGCTTACCGTATGGCTTAACGGCTTACGGCGGTGGTCAAACGTCGAGCCACTACCAGTCGGTCGCTGCCGGTATGGGTAAGAACATGGGAGATCTCGGCGCAGTTTCTGTCGACGTCATTCAGGCATGGTCTACCCCACAAAATCTGCCGAGCGATAGCGGCCAGTCCTGGCGCGCGCGCTACAGTAAAAACTTTGTCGAAACCGGTACTAACTTTGCTATTGCAGGCTACCGCTATTCGACCAAAGGCTTTTACGGAATGCAGGAAGTGCTTGATTCCTATGGCGATAACGGTGTGATGCAAAACAGACGTCGTAACCGTATGGAACTGACGATGAACCAGTCTCTGGGCGGTTCATTAGGTTCGATCATGGTGAGCGCCGTTCGCGAAGATTACTGGAATTCCGGGCGAGCAATGGAGTCCTGGAGTCTGGGGTATAACAATTTCTGGAACGGCATCAGCTACGGCCTGACGTATACCTCCACGCGAAACGGCACGCCAGGCACCTATGGTAACCCGACAAGCTATGACAAAGACCGGATGGTGGCCTTTAACATTAGCGTGCCGCTGGATAAATTCCTGCCGCAGACGTGGGCAAACTATAGCGTCAGTAACAGTAAAAATAGCGGAACGACCCATACGGTTGGCATCAACGGGACCGCGCTGGATAACAATGCCCTGAACTGGAACGTTCAACAGGGGTACGGCAGTGACAATGTCGGATACAGCGGCAACGTGAACGGTGATTACAAGGGTACCTATGGTGAGGTGACGGCCGGATACAGCTACGACCAGAATAATGAGCGTCTGAACTATGGTATTCAGGGCGGCGTCATCGCGCATGCTGACGGCGTGACGTTATCGCAACCGCTGGGAGAAACGAACGTCCTGGTAAAAGTCCCGGGGGCGAAAGGTCTGACGGTGCGAAACCAAACGGGCGCGAAAACGGACTATCGGGGATATACAACGGTAAATAACGTCAACGTCTACCGTAAAAACGATATTGTAATCGATCCAGAAAGTATGTCCGATGATGTAGAACTGGATCTCACGACCCGAACCGTTGTGCCAACGCGTGGGGCTGTTGTTCGCGCTGAATACACTGCCAACGTCGGTCAACGTGCATTATTTACGTTATTGCGTGGTAACGGAAAGCCTGTTCCATTTGGGGCGATTGTCAGCGTCAATGGGATCAAAAACAATGGCTTTATTGTCGGCGATAATGGACAGGTTTATCTAACAGGCTTAGGCGAGAATGTCGACCTTATTGCTCAGTGGGGTGAGGGTAGTGATAAACAGTGTAAAGCCTCATATATTTTAAAACCTACCGATGTTAAAAATAACATTGCGGTTGTCAGTACTGTCTGTCGATAGGAAAGAAAATGAATGCATTTAAATATTATTTGCTGTTGCTTTTGACATTAATATCCGTAGAAAGCTTTGCAGGCTGTACGAACAATATCGCTACGCAAAACTTTAATTTAAATTTTAATGCAGTTACTGCTCAGCGTGACGTGGCGCCGGGAACGGTTGTCGCTGCACAGTCGGGTATTTACAATGTGAATTTCTCATGTACTGATTCCACGAATACCTATCAGGAAGCGATGAACGGTACCTCTCTGGGAAATAACCTCTATGATATAGGCGTAAGTGGATACGGCATACGTGTGTCAGAAAATGATTCAGGTGGCGGTTTCCACCATTATTTTCCAATGGGGTTTACTATTGGCAGTTATAGCGCGTCATATATGTATAAAGTTGAATTGGTCAGGACGTCTGGTACTGCCGCATCCGGATCGCTACGCAGCGGTCAAATTGCTAACGTATCTATTTCAAACCAATTTTTCATTGCGACATGGAACATCACTGGCGGAAGCATTACGACACTTGCCTGTAGTCTTTCTTCGGGATCGCTGAGTTTTCCGATAGGTAATATCCCTGCGACAAGCTTTGGCTCAACAGTGGGTACAACGCCAGTTAATACTCAGGTTTCGCAGACTCTCGGCTTGACCTGCAATCCTGGCGCAAATATCAACATTTCTTTGAGTGGACAGCAAAACCCTGATGTGGCCAATACCAGCGTTTTAGCGTTATCGGGTCAGGGTGGCCCGGGGGTCGCGCAGGGAGTAGGTGTACAAATATTATATGGTGGTACACCTCTTAATCTTAATAATACCGTTTTCCTGCAGCAATCTGGCGGTGGGTTGGCGTCATTCCCAATCGTGGCCCGTTATTATCAGACTAAATCTGTTGTTTTACCTGGGACAGCGAACACAACAGCAACGTTGAACATTACCTATCAATAAGGGGGAAGATATGAATATTAAATGTTTAGTCCTGAGCTGGTTCGCAATGATACCGTTTTTGTCTTATTCAGCAGATACGGTAAATATTAACGTGACAGGTAATATCGTGGCATCACCCTGTATTGTCAACGGAGGAGCAAGCAGCCTTAATGTTGATTTAGGTAATATTCAGGCAACAGCACTGGCAGCTCCTGACTCATCATCTACTGCGGTACCGTTTACACTGACAGTCACAAATTGCCCAACAGGTACCAGTACTGTCCGAGCTGATATAGGGGGTTCTGCATCACATGATGCGCCTAATCTTTATGAGAATTCAGGTACAGCAGGGAATGTTTATGTTGTTTTGTATAATGGCGTGACGGGTGATTCTTTAGGTCCTGGCTCTGCAGTATTTTTACCAGTGCAGAGCGACCGTACAGCATCGATGGCACTTAAAGTTGGCGCATATTCTCTTTATGGCAATACGACACCTGGTACGATTAATTCGGTTATAATTGTTACAATGAGTTATCAGTGAAAGTAAAATTATATGAATACTAAACTCTTTTTATCTGCCTTCCTCTTGAGTTCAGCCCCGTTAATTACCTGCGCTGATACCAATATCAATGTTACCGGCCAGGTCATTGCCAGCCCGTGTGTCGTTGACACGGGCACCGTTTCTAAAGTGGTCAATCTGGGGGAAGATACCAAGCAGAATCTCATTAATGCCGGTGATGGGGGCGTCTGGTCTGACTTTGATCTGCTGGTGCAAAGCTGCCCTGCAGGCACCAGCAGCGTAACGGCCAAATTTACCGGTAATGCCGATACGCAAGATCCCACCGCATGGAAAAACAGCGGGACCAGCAACAATGTTGCATTACGTATCGCCAGCAGGGATCATGCGACAACATATAGCGTAAACAGCACAATGCAGGTGAATGTCGATAGCAGCACGCGCAGTTCAACATTTCCGCTGTCAGCGAGAATGTTTACGCCGCAAGGAAATTCCACTGCCGGAACGTTCCTGTCGGTAATGAACGTTGATTTTACCTATCAATAACGGCTGAAATATCTTTTCCAAGAAAAATAAGTTTGAGACTTCCATGCTGATAAATTCCTTGCTTGAGCATGCTATATGTGGTGTTCGGTTCCAGCCTATCTATTCTTCACAGGAAAAAAAGATAAAGGCATGGGAAATGCTAAGTGCCTTACGCCAGGGGATCGACTGCGAAACCTTTTTTGAAAAGATGTCTTTAAATGCTAGCTTTCGTTTATTACGCTGGCAGTTGCGTATAGCTTCTCTGTGTGTAGATAGTGAAGCCTATTTTATTAATGTGCCTGCGAAATTACTCTGCCGTTCAGTTTTGATTGATGAACTATTGCCCAGCCTGCACTCTGGCATTGTTATTGAGATACAAGATCCCTGTAATTTTATTTCATTGTCAAAAAAAGAACAGGAGGTTTTTTACTCCATGCATCAAAAAATAAAAAATACAGGTGCAAAGATATGGCTGGATGATATTAAACATGAGCATTTGTCACTGCTGGGTGAACGCATTTGTTTATTTGACGGTGTCAAGGTAGATAAAATGAGCCTATGGGAAAACAGAGGTTCCCCATGGGTATTAAAGTCAATGATTGCCTACTGCTCGTTGATGGTAGAGCAGGTGCTTATAGAGGGCATCGAAGATAACGAACTACTTGCATTGGCTCAGGGTACAGGATGCAATTTAATGCAAGGATTTCTTTGGCCTGAGAAAAGGTTCAGTATTGATTATGTCCCGGTCTGATAAATGATAAATGTTTTAATTAAAGAAGAAGATTTTTTATATCACCATAGCCTTAGGTCATTTATTGGCGATTTTTTTAAAAATGAATATGCGAAAAATGTCCATTTTCTCAACGGCTATGTGCCTGAGGATATTGCCCGGGCGGAAATTATCGTTTATGCGTTCAGTAAGGGTGAACACCATACCTGCTTTCCAGAATTAAAAAGTGCGCGTAAATGCGTCATCATTGGTATTACTGAAGCGGAAGAACCGTCATCATCATTTTTACCGTTCTGCATTCAGCAGACTTATTTTGTATCACGCTCAGCACCACTCTATCTGTTGAAAAGGGTATTCCGTCAGGCATGGGTGGCCTACAGTGCGTCAGCTATCCCTGTCTTTTTAAAAGCCTGTGAAAGCTGTAAGCATAAAACATTATCACAGCGCGAACTCAATATTATGGCCGGTCTTTACAAGGGGGAATCCGTCAAAAACATAGCCAGAGAGATGATGCTCACGCCAAAGACGATCTATGCCCATAAGTATGCTGTTATGCATAAGTTCAACCTGAGCAGTGAACACGAGTTGCTTGAGCTCCTGAACCGCTTACTGGAAAAACGCTGTAACCCCAATTTGTTTCGCGAAGCATTAGAGCAGTTTCGTTAGTGTTTACCCGGCGCCAAAAACACTTATCCTTGGGCCGGGTAGACCAGAAGCTACAGGGTGTTTCCCTTAGATATTCACCGCGTTAATCAGCCGCGACTTCATCGACTGATACGCCGACGCGGCATAGTCCTCCGCCCAGCGCTGGTCCTCAATCGCCTCCAGCTGCACCGCGCAGTACTTCGTTTCCGGGGTTTTGGAGATGGGATCGAGGTTGTCCTGGGTCAGTTCGTTGCAGGCGCCAATCCACCACTGATAGGTCATATAGACGGCCCCGGCGTTGATACGCTCGCTGATGCTGGCGCGGGTAATCACTTTCCCGCGACGTGAACGTACCCAGACCAGCTGCCCGTCAGTAATGCCCAGCTTTTCTGCATCGGCAGGGTTCATTTGCACCCGACCCGGCTCGTCGGCCAGGCTTTGCAGCGCGGCGCAGTTCCCGGTCATGGAGCGGCAGGAGTAGTGTCCCACCTCGCGTACCGTACACAGCACCAGCGGGAAATCCGCATCCGGGGTTTCCGCCGGCGCGCGCCACGGTGCGGCAAAGAGTTGCCCTTTACCGCTCGGCGTGTCGAACTGATTGTCTTTGTACAGGTACGGCGTACCGGGGTGATCCAGCGTCGGGCAGGGCCACTGCACGTGGCCCATCTCGCCCATTTTTTCATACGTCACGCCGTAGAAGAGCGGGCACAGCGCGCGCATCTCATCCCAGATCTGCTGGTTGGAATCATAATGCATCGGGTAGCCCATCTCGGTGGCGAGCAGGCTGATGATCTCCCAGTCGCGCTTCACGTTGCCGCTGGCGTCGATGGCTTTGCCAAAACGCTGGAAGCCGCGATCGGCACAGGTAAAGACGCCGCCGTGTTCACCCCAGGAGGTAGCCGGAAGCAGAACGTCCGCCACCTCTGCCGTTTTGGTCATAAAGATGTCCTGAACCACGACAAACTCGAGTGCCTCAAAACCGCTGCGCACCAGGCCGAGATCGGCTTCGGTCTGAAGCGGGTCTTCCCCCATGATGTAATAGGCCTTCACCTTGCCTTCCAGCGCAAGGTGCGGCACTTCGGTAATGCGCGTCCCGACGCGATCGTCCATCGCATTGACGTCAATTCCCCAGGCGTCGGCGAACTTCTGCCTGACCGCCGGGTCGGTCACATCCTGATAGCCGGGGAACATATTCGGCAGAACGCCCATATCGCAGGCACCCTGGACGTTGTTTTGACCGCGCACCGGCCCGACGCCGACGGCGGGGCGACCGAGATTCCCGGTCAGCAGCGCCAGGCTGGACAGCCCTTTGACCACATCCACAGCCTGTCCAAACTGGGTCACGCCCATCCCCCACATCACGGTGGCGGAAGGGGCCGCTGCGAAGGTGCGCATTGCCTGGCGGACGTCACGGGCGGGGATGCCGGTAAGATGTTCGACCTTTTCCGGCGCATAGTCTTTTACCGTTTGCCGGTAGGCCTCAAGCCCCTCCGTAAAACGCGCCACGTAGCTTTTATCGTACAGCTCCTCTTCCAGCAGCACATAGCCAAAGGCGTTCACCAGCGCCATGTTGCTGCCATTTTTCAGCTGCAGATGTTGGTCGGCAATACGCGCCGTTTCAATACGCCGCGGATCGCAGACGATAATTTTTGCGCCGTTTTCACGCGCTTTCAGCACGCGGCGGGCGACGATAGGGTGGGAGTCCGCGCAGTTATAGCCAAAGACCAGCAGGCATTTTGAGTTTTCAATATCGCTAATGGAGTTGCTCATCGCGCCGTTACCGAGCGTTTCCTGTAAACCGGCGACGGACGGGCCATGACAGACGCGCGCACAGCAGTCCACGTTGTTGGTGTTCAGCACCGCGCGGGCAAACTTTTGCATCACATAGTTGGTTTCATTGCCGGTTCCGCGCGAGGAGCCGGTGGTCATGATCGACCGCGGCCCGTGCTGCGCTTTAATACTGCTGAGCCTGTGGGCGGTGTAGCGGATCGCCTCTTCCCAGGTAACGGGGGTGAAGGCTTCGCCTTTGCGGTAGCGGATCATGGGCTGGGTGAGGCGAGGGGTGAGCAGACGGGTATCGTTAAGGAAGTCCCAGCCGTAAAATCCTTTCAGACATAAGGTGCCCTGGTTTGTGACTCCCGCTGCTGCTTCGGCACGGATGATACGGTTATTTTCAACGACAAGGTTCAATTTACAGCCTGCACCGCAGTACGGGCAGACGCTGGCGATCTTTTTCATCAATAACAGACCTGTTAAGAAATGAAGCAAAGTTGACTGGAAACCCAGTCCCGTGTACGGAGGTAAGCAGGAACCGTGCCAGGTTGATTTTGCGTGGATTACAGGGCGTTATGCGGGGAGGGCGCGTGTCATCGTCAGGCCGATCGTCAGTTTTGACGATGACACGTTAGGGGGCGTGGCGAGCAGGAACTCAGAGATCATCCATCGTGTAACCCACCACGATTTCTAGCGTCTTGCGAATCACATCCGCCTGAACCACGTCATTGGTGGCTTCCAGCGTCTGAATGAGCCAGAGGATGATCGCCTTATTGGACAGATGACCTTCGGAGGCCAGAACACAGCGTACTGCAGTAGAAAAAATAGCGGACTCTTCAGCAAAACGATCGCCTGCATGGCGGAAATACTCCGCCAGCGCACTGTCTAAAAAAGCAGAGTGGTATTCGGGTTGAAGCTGAATATTTTGTCTCATTTGTTCTCACCGTAGCTGTTAAATTGCAGTCAATGTATTTTTTTGGGATCGGACGGTTTTCCACTTCCAAATAACGGCACAACATTGTCTCGGGTATCGTTGAGAGATCCCTCTCTTTTCGTTCGTCCTTGCGCGGTTCTGCGACGTGTAAAGGCGGTGCTGTTTGAGCCGATCTCGGCAATCACCACCGCAAGTGTCTCCCGCCGCTGGGGATCCTTTTCATGTTCTTTCATGACCCGCAGACGCTGTAGCAAGCCTTCAGTTGTCACCGGTCCCCGCTCTTTCAGAAGAGAGAGAACGGCTTCACCGATAAGCTGGTCTATCAGTCGGTCTGCGTTACTGCTATTCATATCCTTACCGTTCGAAGAGCAGACCAAGCAGCATGTGGTAATGCTCTTCCTCTTCCGGGCCGTCGGCTTTTTCGAGGCGACTCAGCAATTTTGTACAAAGCGATTTGCGATTAAGGTTTCGCCCGTCGCTGAGAATTTCAACAACCACCTGGCCCAGCGTTTCCTGCTGGGTAGGAAGCGCGGCTTTTTCGAAGTACTGTGCGATTGCTGCTGCGGAATCTGCGACGTAACCTTTCTGCTGCATGTTTCGCTCCTGTAAAATTTTGTAATCAGTAACGTTACATTTAAGGTATACATAATTTCCAAATCTGTACATCTAAAATGTACAGTTTTTTAGATTTTTTACGATATATCTTATAAATCATTTATTTTTCATTACGTTGGGTTGGCGTTGTGATGGGGGGCGAGTGCAGGATATATTGTACAAAAAGCGCAGGTGCTGGTAAGTTGTACAGCCGAGTCAAAAGGTCTCATTAACTGCCGTAAATGGTTGAGATGTAAATTATTTGTCAGGCAATTAATGTGCTATAAATGAACATTACCCACGTCTTTCGTGGCCAAAACCCTAACCCCCAGGAATAGCATGCTCACAACCATCATTTACCGCAGTCATATCTGCGAGGACGTTCCAGTGAAAGCGCTGGAAGCAATGGTCGCTGCTGCAAATCGTAAAAATCGGCAATCCAATGTCACGGGGATCTTGCTGTTTAACGGCACACATTTTTTTCAACTGCTGGAAGGGCCGGTTGAGCAGGTTTCGGCTATCTATGAGCAGATCTGCAACGACCCGCGCCACCATAACGTGGTCGAGTTAATGCGCGATCACGGGCCTGTCCGGCGTTTTGGCAACGTGGGTATGGAGCTTTTTGATTTGCGCCACTTCGACAGGGACGAGGTACTGCAGCAGGTGCTCAATAAGGGGACGACACGCTACCAGCTGACGTATAACGACCGCCCTCTGCAGTTTTTCCGCACCTTTGTCGAGGCCACGGAAAAAGCGAACTACTTTGAACTGCCGCCTGCGGACTCATGGGAATTCGTTCGCGAAGAAACGCGCTTGTCCGCGCAGCCTGAGGTGGTCGCGAAGGGGGCGGATTGCAGCTTCGCGTTCCAGCCGATAGTCGATCCGTTTATGCAGCAGGTTGTCTCCTGGGAGGCGCTTCTCCGTACCCCGTCCGGCGACTCGCCGGGAGCTTATTTCGCCAGCCTTCCGCATGAGGAAGTGTACGCGTCTGATTTGCAAAGCAAGCAGGTGGCGCTCTCCATGGCCAGCGCGCTGGGGTTACAGGACCAGACGTTATCCCTTAACCTGCTGCCTATGACGCTGGTTAACATTCCCAACGCCGTGGATTTTCTGCTCACGGCGATTGAAGCAAACGGTTTTGTACCTGAGCAAATCGTGGTGGAGTTCACCGAGAGCGAAGCCATTTCCCGTTTTGATGAGTTCACGGATTCGGTCAGGCAGTTAAAAAGCGCGGGTATCAGCGTGACCATCGATCACTTTGGTGCCGGTTTTGCCGGGCTGCAACTGCTGGCCCACTTCCAGCCTGACAGAATTAAGATTAATCGTGATTTGGTCGCGAACGTGCATAAAAGTGGCCCCCGACAGGCCATTATCCAGGCCATCATCAAATGCTGTTCCTCGCTTGAAATCCAGTTCTGCGCGGTGGGAGTAGAGAAGGCGGAAGAGTGGATGTGGCTGGAATCTGCGGGGATTTCCCAGTTCCAGGGGCATCTTTTTGCCAGCCCCCGGCACGGCGGGATTCCAGCGATTGCGTGGCCGGAGAAAAAGTTCGAATTGTGATAAAGCTGTACACAATCTGGCAGACGTAACTGTACGAACGGTAAATTTTATACAACAATGTATTAACAGGTGAATGGCGTCGTAAGCCATTCACCCGTTCAAAATGCGGTCTTAGTTATACAAATGGTGTGTACAATCTGATAAGGTTGGTGCAGTTAGGTATGGAAGTTCTGAGCGTGAGGGAGTTAATGGCCTATTACAGTATCGGCGAAGTGGCCGAACGATGCGGTATCAACCCCGTTACGCTGCGTGCCTGGCAGCGCCGTTATGGATTGTTGAAGCCGCAGCGCAGCGAAGGGGGTCATCGTCAGTTTGACGATGAAGATATCCTGCGTATCGAAGAGATCAAACGCCTGATGAAGAGTGGCGTTTCGGTCGGGAAAGTAAAAGCCTTGCTGGAAAACAAGGAAGTTCTGACTCAGGGTAACTGGGTCTCGTTCCAGGAAGAGATGATGACCGTTCTGCGCTATGCCAGCCCGGCAAAGCTTCGCGCCAAAGTCGGTGAATTCCGCCGCGATCATCCGATAGATGCCCTGATTGACAATATTATTTCTCCCGTCCGTCAGCGGATGAACCAGGACCAAAATACCGTGCGTCACATGGCGAGCCTGTTTGACGGGGTCCTGATCGAATTCGCGATCGCAAGCCTGGCGGAGTCTCGCAAAAAAGCCGGTAAAGATGCGCTCCTGATTGGCTGGGAGTGTGATGACCGCACCCATCTGTGGCTTGAAGCCGCGCGCTTATCGCAGAAGGGTTGGCACATTGACGTCCTGGCAGAACCGATTGATTCGCCGCGTCCCGAGCTTTTCCCGGGGCAGAAAATCTTCGTCTGGACGGGGAAATCGCCAACGCCTCGACAGCAGGAACAGCTCGACCACTGGCGTGAGCAGGGTTTTGCTGTCTCATTCCATCATTGAGTGTAAGAGGCCTTGAGGGCCTTTTTTTGTTTTTGTCACTTTCCTTGCAAAGGCTATCTCAAAAATAGGCATTTCCGATGCATATTTTACTTTTCACCTCTCCGCCACAAACCCCACGACGAAATGCATTATTAATCAATGCATTGAACAATTAAATCCATCCTGCCTGCATCCTGCCACAGGGTCTATGCTTAATAAAAGTAGGCAAAAAGGGCGGTTTAGCCGAATGCCCCTGCTGACAGAGGGTTGAAGTGATAATCGTTATCACTAACATGGTGTTATGCCCTGATGGCTTATCAGATGAGGTGGACCTATGGAACTGCATTCAGAAACCTTTAATCCTGCCGATTTCGCCTGGCGCGGGTTAACGCTCACGCCAGCGGCGGCGGCACATATTCACGAGCTGGTGGCGAAAAAGCCCGAGATCCTTGGTGTGCGTTTGGGTGTAAAACAGACCGGCTGCGCAGGTTTCGGTTACGTGCTTGATACCGTCACCGAACCCGAGAAAGATGACCTGGTGTTCGAGACCGACGGCGCAAAATTGTACGTCGCGCTGCAGGCCATGCCCTTTATCGATGGCACCGAAGTGGACTACGTCCGTGAAGGCTTAAACCAGTTATTCAAATTTCATAACCCGAAAGCCCAGAACGAATGCGGCTGCGGCGAAAGCTTTGGGGTATAGGCGGAACTATGTCTCGTAATACTGAAGCAACGAGTGAAGTAAATACCTGGAGCGGCGGGCACCTCAACTATAAAGAGGGGTTCTTCACCCAGCTGCAGACCGATGAGCTGGCAAAAGGCATCAACGAGGATGTCGTGCGGGCGATTTCGGCGAAACGTAACGAGCCCGAGTGGATGCTGGAGTTTCGCCTGAGTGCCTACCGCGCCTGGCTGGAGATGGAAGAGCCGCACTGGCTGAAAGCGAATTATGACAAGCTGAACTACCAGGATTACAGCTACTACTCCGCGCCGTCCTGCGGCAGCTGTGATGACACCTGCGCCTCGCAGCCCGGCGCGGTGCAGCAAACCGGCGCGGAGAACAGTTTCCTCAGCAAAGAGGTGGAAGAAGCCTTTAACCAGCTGGGCGTACCGGTGCGCGAAGGGAAAGAGGTGGCGGTGGACGCTATCTTTGACTCGGTCTCGGTGGCCACCACCTACCGCGAGAAGCTGGCAGAGCAGGGGATCATTTTCTGCTCCTTCGGCGAAGCGATTCACGATCATCCGGAACTGGTGAAAAAGTACATCGGGACCGTTGTGCCTTCAAACGATAACTTCTTTGCGGCGCTTAACGCGGCTGTGGCCTCGGACGGTACCTTTATTTACGTGCCGAAAGGCGTGCGCTGTCCGATGGAGCTTTCCACCTATTTCCGTATTAATGCCGAAAAAACCGGCCAGTTCGAACGTACCATTCTGGTGGCCGATGAGGGGAGCTACGTCAGCTACATCGAAGGGTGCTCCGCCCCGGTCCGCGACAGCTATCAGCTGCACGCGGCGGTGGTGGAGGTCATCATCCATAAAGACGCCGAGGTGAAATACTCGACGGTGCAAAACTGGTTCCCGGGCGACGGCAATACTGGCGGTATCCTGAACTTCGTAACCAAGCGTGCGCTGTGCGAAGGGGAAAACAGCAAGATGTCGTGGACCCAGTCCGAAACCGGTTCGGCCATCACCTGGAAATACCCGAGCTGCATCCTGCGCGGGGATAACTCCATCGGCGAGTTCTACTCGGTGGCGCTCACCAGCGGCCATCAGCAGGCCGATACCGGCACCAAGATGATCCACATTGGTAAAAACACCAAATCGACCATTATCTCGAAAGGTATCTCCGCCGGACACAGCCAGAACAGCTATCGCGGGCTGGTGAAAATCATGCCGACGGCCACCAATGCGCGAAACTTTACCCAGTGTGACTCTATGCTGATTGGCGCAGACTGCGGTGCACATACCTTCCCGTACGTTGAATGCCGTAATAACACAGCCCAGCTGGAACACGAGGCGACCACGTCACGGATTGGGGAAGACCAGCTCTTCTACTGCCTGCAGCGCGGGATTAGCGAAGAAGACGCCATCTCGATGATTGTCAACGGCTTCTGTAAGGACGTGTTCTCTGAACTGCCGCTGGAATTTGCCGTTGAAGCCCAGAAACTCCTCGCCATTAGTCTTGAACACAGCGTCGGTTAAGGAAAGCACATGTTAAGCATTAAAGATTTACAGGTCAGCGTAGAAGATAAAGCCATCCTGCGTGGCCTCAATTTTGACGTTAAGCCGGGCGAAGTCCACGCCATCATGGGGCCGAACGGTTCCGGGAAAAGTACGCTTTCTGCAACGCTGGCCGGGCGCGAAGATTATGAGGTGACCCACGGCTCGGTCGAGTTTAACGGCAAAGATCTGCTGGAGATGTCGCCGGAAGATCGTGCGGGAGAGGGCATTTTTATGGCCTTCCAGTATCCGGTCGAAATTCCCGGCGTCAGCAACCAGTTCTTCCTGCAGACGGCGCTGAATGCGGTGCGTAAATACCGTGGGCTGGAGGCGCTCGACCGCTTCGACTTCCAGGATCTGATGGAAGAGAAGATCAGGCTGCTGAAAATGCCGGAAGATCTGCTGACCCGCTCGGTGAACGTCGGTTTTTCCGGCGGCGAGAAAAAGCGTAACGACATTCTGCAGATGGCGGTGCTGGAGCCCGAGCTGTGCATTCTGGATGAGACCGATTCCGGTCTGGATATCGACGCCCTGAAGATTGTCGCTGACGGCGTCAACGCCCTGCGCGACGGCAATCGCTCGTTTATTATCGTCACCCACTACCAGCGCATTCTGGACTACATCAAGCCGGATTACGTCCACGTGCTTTACCAGGGGCGCATTGTGAAATCCGGTGATTTTACGCTGGTTAAACAACTGGAGGAGCAGGGTTATGGCTGGCTTACCGAACAGCAGTAATGCGCTCCAGCAGTGGCACCGGCTGTTTGAAGCCCAGGGCGGCACGCGCTCGGCGCAGGCGCAGCAGCATCTGCAGCAGATGCTGCGTCTTGGCCTGCCGACGCGTAAGCATGAGAACTGGAAATATACCCCGCTCGATGGCCTGCTGAACGCCGAGTTTGTTACCCGTCTGGCGGATCTCACCCCAGCGCAGCGCGACGCGCTGGCCTTGCGTGTCGATGCCGTACGCCTGGTGTTTGTCGATGGCCAGTTCCGTCCGGAACTGAGCGACACGCTCCAGGAGAGCGGCTTTGAGATTGAGATAAACGACGATCGCCAGCGCCTGAGCGCCCCGGTTCAGCCCGAGGTTTTCCTGCACCTGACCGAGAGCCTGGCCCGCAGCGTGACGCATATCGCCGTGAAGCGTAACCAGCGTCCGTCAAAGCCGCTGCTGCTGATGCATATCACTCAGGGTCTGGACGGCGATGAAATCAATACCGCGCACTATCGTCACCATCTTGAGCTGGCGGAGGGCGCGGAGGCCACGGTCATCGAACATTACGTCAGCCTCAATGAGACGCGTCACTTTACCGGGTCGCGTCTGACGATGAACGTGGCGGCGAATGCCCAGCTACACCACATCAAACTGGCGTTTGAGAATGCCCAGAGCCACCACTTTGCCCATAACGACATTGTCCTGGGACAGGATGCCGCCGCGTACAGCCACAGCTTCCTGCTCGGCGGGGCGGTGCTGCGCCACAACACCAGCACGCAGCTTAACGGTGAAAACACCACGCTGCGCATCAACAGCCTGGCGATGCCGGTTAAATCGGAAGTGTGTGACACGCGCACGTGGCTGGAGCACAGCAAAGGCTACTGCAACAGTCGCCAGCTGCACAAAACCATCGTCAGTGATAAAGGGCGCGCGGTGTTTAACGGCCTGATTAACGTGGCGCAGCACGCCATTAAAACCGACGGGCAGATGACCAACAACAATCTGCTGTTAGGGCGACTGGCGGAGGTGGACACCAAACCGCAGCTGGAAATCTACGCGGATGACGTCAAATGCAGCCACGGTGCGACGGTCGGGCGAATCGACGACGAGCAGATGTTCTACCTGCGCTCCCGCGGCATCGACCAGCAGGCGGCGCAGAAAATGATTATCTACGCGTTTGCCGCCGAACTGACGGAAGCGCTGCACGATGGTCAGTTAAAACTGCAGGTGCTGGATCGGATCGGTCAGCGCCTGCCTGGAGGCGAAGCATGAGTTTTCCCGTCGAGAAAGTACGGGCAGATTTCCCGGTTCTGACCCGTGAAGTAAACGGTCTGCCGCTGGCCTACCTGGACAGCGCGGCCAGCGCGCAGAAGCCGAATCAGGTGGTGGATGCCGAAGCCGAGTTCTATCGCCACGGCTATGCCGCCGTGCATCGCGGTATTCATACCCTGAGCGCCGAGGCGACCCAGCGGATGGAAAACGTGCGCACGCAGCTTGCCGCCTTCCTTAATGCCCGCTCGCCGGAAGAACTGGTCTTTGTTCGCGGGACCACCGAAGGGATTAACCTCGTCGCTAACAGCTGGGGCAATGCTCAGGTTCACGCGGGCGATAACATCATCATCACCCAGATGGAGCACCACGCCAATATCGTGCCGTGGCAGATGCTTTGCGAGCGCGTAGGGGCGCAGCTGCGGGTGATCCCGTTAAATGCGGACGGGACGCTTCAGCTTGAGCAGCTTGACGTCTTGCTGGATGAACGTACGCGGCTGGTGGCGGTTACCCAGGTCTCCAACGTGCTGGGGACAGAAAACCCGGTGGCAGAGATCGTCGAAAAGGCCCATCAGGCGGGCGCAAAGGTCCTGATTGACGGTGCCCAGGCGGTGATGCACCACGCGGTTGACGTCCAGGCGCTGGACTGTGATTTCTACGTCTTTTCAGGCCACAAGCTCTATGGGCCGACCGGGATCGGCGTGCTGTATGTGAAAGAGGACATCCTGCAGGCGATGCCGCCGTGGGAAGGGGGCGGGTCGATGATCGCCACCGTCAGCCTGACGGAAGGCACGACCTACGCGCGCGCGCCGTGGCGTTTTGAGGCGGGCACGCCCAACACCGGGGGGATTATCGGGCTGGGGGCGGCGGTCTCCTACGTCTCTGCCATCGGCCTGGACGCCATTCAGGAGTACGAACAGCTGCTGATGCACTACGCGCTGGCGGAACTTGCCAGCGTGCCGGATTTGACCCTCTACGGGCCTGCCGATCGGCAAGGGGTGATTGCGTTTAATCTCGGGAAACACCATGCCTATGACGTGGGCAGTTTTCTCGATAACTACGGCGTGGCGGTCCGTACCGGGCACCACTGCGCCATGCCGCTGATGGCGTTTTACCAGGTACCGGCAATGTGCCGCGCATCGCTGGTGATGTACAACACGACGGAAGAGGTCGACAGGCTGGTGGCGGGGCTTAAGCGCATTCACCAGCTGCTGGGCTAACGGAGAGGCGAAAGATGGCAGAGCTGCCGGACAAAGATAAATTACTGCGCAACTTCTCGCGTTGCGCAAACTGGGAAGAGAAGTATCTCTATATCATTGAGCTGGGACAACGCTTACCGCCGCTCGGTGAAGAGGCGCACAGCGCAGAGAACACTATTCAGGGCTGTCAGAGCCAGGTGTGGATTGTGATGGCGCAGTCTGATGACGGCACGATCGAATTGCGCGGCGACAGCGATGCCGCCATTGTAAAAGGGCTTATTGCCGTCGTCTTTAGCCTTTACCAGCAGATGTCGGCGCAGGATATCGTCGCGTTCGATGTCCGTCCGTGGTTTGAAAAAATGGCCTTAACCCAACACCTCACCCCGTCCCGTTCTCAGGGACTGGAAGCGATGATTCGCGCCATCCGCGCCAAAGCTGCAATCCTTAGCTAGACTTACAGAACTGCATTCATTCTGTTTCGCGAGGTGGTTCCCGCCTCGCTGGTTTTTCAGCTTTCTGGCGTTCTGTCAGTGAATAAGGAATCTCAGCATGAAGCGCGCGTCTCTCATTACTCTATTACTCCTCAGTTCGCTCGGTGCCCTTAATTCGGCCCGTGCGATGGACTATCCGTTGCCGCCCGCAGGCAGTCGTCTGATTGGGCAAAATCAAACCTACACGATACAGGAAGGGGATAATAAGCTGCAGACCATTGCCCGTCGGTTTAATACGGCGGCGCAGGTGATCCTGGAAACCAACAATACCATTGCGCCGGTAAACCCTGCGCCGGGAACCGTGATAACCATTCCGTCGCAAATGCTGTTGCCGGATACGCCCCGCGAGGGAATCGTGGTCAATCTCGCTGAGCTTCGGCTCTACTACTTCCCGCCGGGGCAAAACATTGTTCAGGTTTTCCCCCTGGGCATTGGTCAGCTGGGACTGGAAACACCGGTGACGACCACGCGGGTAAGTCAGAAAATCCCTAATCCGACCTGGACACCCACGCCTGGCATCAGAGCACGCTCTCTGGAGCAGGGCATTAAACTGCCTCCGGTGGTTCCTGCCGGGCCAAATAACCCCCTGGGACGCTTCGCGCTGCGTTTAGGCGTGGGGAATGGGGAATATCTTATCCACGGTACCAGCGCGCCGGACAGCGTCGGCCTGCGGGTCAGCTCTGGCTGTATGCGGATGAACGCCCCGGACATTAAGGCTCTGTTCGAACAGGTGCGGGTGGGCACCCGGGTGCAGATTATTAATGAACCCGTGAAGTTTTCCGTTGAGCCGGATGGTAAACGCTATATTGAAGTCCACCGTCCGCTGGCGCAGGTAGAAGGGGAAAATCCACAGGTCTCGCCCATTACCCATTCCGCCGAGTTTGCGACCTTTGTTTCCCAGGCGGGAAGCGATAAGGCGCTAATTGATAAAGCGCTGTCACGTCGCGCCGGGATCCCGGTTATCGTGTCGGCCGGTAGCGGCCCGTCAGCCAGCAATAGCGTGTTGTCGGTGCAGAACAGCCGGGTATCTGCTGCGGTAGCGGAAGATGAAGGGGAGAAGGTGACGCAGTAGCCGTTTGACGCAGGCAAAAAAAATGGCGCACAATGTGCGCCATTTTATTAACAGGTACTATTACTTACGGTATTTAGTAGCCTGGTTGTCCAGACGCTGGTTAGCGCGAGCTGCGTCGTCTTTAGCAGCCTGAACGTCGGAACGGATTGCGTTCACGTCGTTGCTCAGCTGGTCAACTTTAGCGTTCAGAGTCTGAACGTCAGAAGACAGCTGATCGATTTTAGCGTTGCTGGAGCAACCAGCCAGCAGAGTAGAACCCAGGATTACCGCGCCCAGTACCAGTTTAGTACGATTCATTATTAATACCCTCTAGATTGAGTTAATCTCCATGTAGCGTTACAAGTATTACACAAAGTTTTTTGGGTTGAGAATATTTTTTTGATGGGAATACACCTATTTTTGATCGTTCGCTCAAAGAAGCATCGAATCAGCCCGTTTCGGGTAAAAATCTAAGGAAAAAAAGGCATTTATCATCGGATTCATCTTAGATAATTCGCAATTAAATAGAAAAACCCGATTTGCATTTTGAATGACTTTGGCTAATGCCAGGAATAAAAAAAGCGCCCGACGGGCGCTTTTTATCCAAATTAATTCGTTCGGGAATTATTACAGCACGTGAACAGATGCGGTATTGGTGGTGCCGCTTGGTACCAGCGCGCCAGAAACCATGACCACAACGTCACCTTTCTGTGCAAGACCGCTTTCCAGAGCCAGTGCTTTACCCTGAATGTAGAAATCGTCAGTAGAGGCGATCTCTTTAACCAGATGCGCAACGACGCCTTTGCTCAGCACCAACTGACGAGCGGTGGTTTCGTTGGTGGTCAGGGCCAGGATGGTCGCATCCGGGAAGTATTTACGCACGGCGCGCGCAGATTTACCGCCCTGAGTGGCAACCACAATCAGTGGGGCTTCCAGTTTCTCAGCGGTTTCTACTGCACCGCGGCATACTGCTTCGGTGATACGCAGCTTGCGGCTGTCGTTATTGAAGTCCAGACGGCTGGTCATCACGCGGTCAGTACGTTCACAGATGGTCGCCATGATGCCGACCGCTTCCAGCGGATATTTACCTTTCGCGGATTCGCCGGACAGCATAACCGCATCAGTACCGTCGAGGATGGCGTTTGCCACGTCGCCAGCTTCAGCGCGGGTTGGGCGTGGGTTTTTGATCATGGAGTCCAGCATCTGCGTTGCGGTGATAACCACTTTACGCGCGCGCACACACTTCTCGATCATCATCTTCTGCGCGAAGATCACTTCTTCAACCGGGATTTCAACGCCCAGGTCGCCACGTGCAACCATGATGCCGTCAGACGCTTCGAGGATTTCGTCGAAGTTGTTCAGGCCTTCCTGGTTTTCGATTTTGGAGATGATCTGGATCTTCTCGCCGCCGTGCGCTTTCAGGTGCTCACGGATTTCAACCACGTCGGAACGCTTACGGATGAAGGAGGCCGCGACGAAGTCAACGCCTTGCTCGCAGCCGAAGATCAGGTCCTGCTTGTCTTTTTCAGCCAGGGCTGGCAGCGCGATGGACACGCCCGGCAGGTTAACGCCTTTGTTTTCGCCCAGGTCGCCGTTGTTCAGCACTTTACAGATAACTTTGTTGCCTTCGATAGCGGTGACTTCCATACCGATCAGGCCATCGTCGACCAGCACGGTGTTACCGACGGACAGATCGCTGGTGAAGCCTTCGTAGGTCACTGCAACGATTTCGCTGTTGCCGACGACGGATTTATCGGTGGTGAAGGTGAAGGTCTGGCCCGCTTTCAGAGAGACGTCGTTACCGCCTTCCAGTTTGATGGTACGGATTTCTGGACCTTTGGTATCCAGCAGGATGGCCGCTTTTTTACCGGTCTTGCTCATCACGTTGCGCAAGTTCTGGATGCGCTGGCCGTGCTCTGCGTAGTCACCGTGGGAGAAGTTCAGACGCATCACGTTCATGCCGGCGTCCAGCATTTTGCTCAGCATCTCTTCAGATTCGGTTTTCGGGCCGATAGTACAAACAATTTTCGTCTTTTTCATGACAGTCTTAGTCTTTAAGTTGGGAAGGATATGGAAATCTCGCTCCGGGGGCGCACCGCCGCGGAGTCAAACCTGTGTTGCAAAAGAGTATATGACACGCACTAAGGATAGGAGACATCAAATGAGCGTGCAGAAGAAAGTGTGCCTGAGTGACAGCCCAACGAAGGAGAGGAGAAGTTGTACGTTGTTTTTTGTATTCCAAGCGCTGAAACCATTCACCAGGGATTTGGCGCGCATTATACGCTGATTTTAAGATAAAAGGAAAATGGAAACGGTGTTTCAGAAATAATCAATGCTGTTTCACATAATATTGTTATCAAGGCGTTAAGCCATGATGACAACTTGTGGCGGCAGGTGAGTAACCTGCCGCCGTTTGCTTATTTTTGCAGCGCCTGGCTGAGGTCCGCAATCAGGTCTTTAGGATCTTCAATCCCCACCGACAGGCGGATCAGCTGCGGCACAATGCCGTTTGCCAGACGTTGTTCCAGCGGAATCGAGGCGTGCGTCATGCTGTAAGGCTGGCTTACCAGACTCTCCACGCCGCCCAGGCTCTCCGCAAGAGTGAACAACTTCAGGTTGCGAATCACCTCGGTGGCGCGTTGCGCATCGCCTTTTACCACGACGGAAATCATGCCACCGGGCAGCGCCATCTGCGTGCGGGCCAGCTGGTACTGTGGATGCGATTCCAGGCCAGGATAGAATACCTTTTCGACCAGAGGATGCTGATCGAGCCATTGCGCAATCGCCAGCGCGTTGGTGCTGTGCTTTTCGACCCTCAGCGCAAGCGTGCGAATACCGCGCAGCGTCAGGAAGCTGCTGAACGGATCCAGAACGCCGCCCACCGCGTTTTGCAGATAGCCCAGCTTGTCCGCCAGTTCCTTGTTGTCCCCGACAATCGCCAACCCGGCCACCACGTCAGAGTGGCCGTTAAGGTATTTGGTGGCAGAGTGCACCACGATATCGAAACCGGACTCCAGCGGACGGTGGATCAAAGGCGACGCGAAGGTGTTATCCGCCACGCTGATGACGTTATGACGACGGGCGATTGCCGCGATGGCTGCCAGATCGGCCAGCTTCAGCAGCGGGTTGGTCGGCGTTTCAACCCATACCATGCGGGTATCCTGGCGAATGGCGGCCTCGAGCCCGGCCAGGTCGTCCGGTTTAACCCAACTGACCTGCAGCCCGGTG
This sequence comes from Enterobacter sp. ku-bf2, assembly GCF_001742765.1. Taxonomy (NCBI): domain Bacteria; kingdom Pseudomonadati; phylum Pseudomonadota; class Gammaproteobacteria; order Enterobacterales; family Enterobacteriaceae; genus Enterobacter; species Enterobacter sp. ku-bf2. The sequence continues at coordinate 1,059,468 of NZ_MDVW01000001.1, read as the reverse complement.
CTGCGCTTGCGCACATTTTCGATCAGGCGGTACGTCCCACCGTAAACGTCATCAATGGCGACAATATGGCTGTCTTTATCCAGCAGTTCGAGCACCGTGGAGATGGCCGCCAGACCGGACGCAAAGGCGTAGCCGCGCGTGCCGCCCTCCAGTTCGGCAATCGCCGTTTCCAGCGCATGGCGGGTAGGGTTGCCGCTGCGGGAGTACTCATAACCGGTATGCTCCCCGGGCGCGGGTTGCGCAAACGTCGAGGTGGCGTAAATCGGCGGCATGACGGCGCCGTGCTGGTCGTTGAATTCGCCGCTGTGTACGCTGAGGGTGGCCAGATTTTTCATCATTGATTCCTTTATTGCTGTAGACGGTTGCGCCAGGCGGTCAGAACGTCGCTGCGCGTAATCAGACCGAGAAAACGGTCGTTGTCATTAATGACGGCCACCAGGCCGCGGTCGAAGATGGCGTTCAGGGCGCTTTCCGGCGCGTGTTTATCAAGGAATTCGACCTGACGCGTCATGGCTGCCGTCACCGGCAGCGCGAAGCGATCGCCGTCGCCGCCGATATGCCGCAGAAGATCCCACTCGTCGATAATGCCCACCACCTTGCCGTTTTCCAGCACCGGCAGCTGGGATATGTCATACAGACGCATGCGCGCCAGGACGGTGGAGAGCGTGTCGTCCGGGGCGGCGGTGACGGTGGCGCCTTCATCGTGGCGCAGGGCGATGTAGTCAGAGAGATCGCCAGCCTGCGGACGCGTGATGAGCCCCTGCTGTCGCATCCAGTCGTCGTTGAACATCTTCGAGAGATATTTATTGCCGCTGTCGCAGGCGAAGGTCACCACCCGCTTCGGCGTGGTTTGTGCCTGGCAATACTTCAGCGCGGCCGCCAGCAGCGTACCGCTGGAGGAGCCCGCCAGAATGCCCTCCGTTTTCAGCAGCTCGCGCGCGGTGGTGAAGGCCTCGCGGTCGGTGATGCGCCAGGCGCGATTCACCCCTTCAATGTGGGCCAGCGGAGGAATAAAGTCTTCGCCAATTCCCTCAACCAGCCAGGAGCCCGCGTCGTGGTAGCGTCCGGTTTCCACCTGGTCGGCGAGAACGGATCCAGCCGGGTCAGCCAGGACAAATTCCGTGTGCGGAGAGTGCTCGGCGAACCACGCCTGCAGGCCGCCCAGCGTGCCGCCTGAGCCGACGCCCACCACGATGGCGTCGATCCTGCCGTCAAGCTGTTCATACAGTTCCGGCGCCGTGGTGGTGCGGTGCGCCAGCGGGTTGGCTTCGTTGTTGAACTGGTCGATGTAAAACGCGCCGGGCAGTTCGTTCGCCAGACGCTGGGCGTAATCCTGGTAATAGGCAGGATGGCCTTTGTTGACGTCGGAGCGGGTCAGCACCACCTGGGCACCCAGCGCGCGCAGGTGGAAAATCTTCTCGCGGCTCATTTTGTCCGGCACCACCAGGATCAGCGAGTAGCCTTTCTGGGCGGCGATCAGGGCCAGGCCGAGACCGGTATTGCCCGCCGTGGCCTCAATAATCGTGCCGCCTGGCTGCAGCTGGCCGGTACGTTCCGCTTCGTTAATCATCGACAGCGCAACGCGATCCTTAATCGACCCGCCCGGATTTTGGTTTTCCAGCTTCAGGAACAGCGAGCAGGGACCGGTATCAAGCTTATGCAGCTGGATCAGCGGGGTACGACCAATCAGTTCGGTGACGGAGTGATAAATCGTCATGATGTTTTCCTTTCTGGATGTCATGACGGGATGATAGGGCGGTGAAATTTTCTCAATAAAGAACCATTCACTGCCGTTTAGAACAGAAAGGAATATAAATGCCATTTCTGGATGGAAGGACAGCAAGACGTAAAGTTGTCTGGATGTGAGGATGGCTATATCGGGATAAAATGCTGCAAAAATGACCGTTTTTTGCGCCCGTCCGCCAGCAGATATGCATCCGGCAGATAATCATTGCTGAAATTGGTCTAAATGCTTCCCACCCGGTAAATCCGCTGTTTATTGCCGAAAGTTATAACACATTCTTTTTTGTTCATTTAAAAGCTGATAACGCCTGTTTACTATCGTTTGGACATCCATACTGCTAAACCGCCACGGGCGGCACGGATAACGAATAAGAATGATTGTACTGAGCAATATTTCGAAGGTTTTTGACAACGGAAAGGTGGCACTCACAGCCGTTGATAATGTCAATTTGACGATAGCACAGGGACAGATATACGGGATCATTGGTTACAGCGGCGCAGGTAAAAGTACGCTTATCCGCCTGCTGAATGGTCTGGAAAAACCGAGCAGCGGCAGCGTAACCATCAACGGGCAGAACATTTCTGCCGCAAAAGGTGAAGCACTGCGCCAGGCGCGTCTGAAGATCAGCATGGTGTTTCAGCACTTCAACCTGCTGTGGTCGCGCACGGTCAGCGAGAATATTGCGTTCTCGATGCAAATTGCTGGCGTACCGAAAGCCGAAATTAAGGCCCGCGTGGCCGAGCTTATTGAACTCGTTGGCCTGAAAGGTCGCGAGCATGCTTATCCGTCACAGCTGAGCGGTGGGCAAAAGCAGCGCGTGGGCATTGCGCGTGCGCTGGCTAATCGCCCGGATGTGCTGCTCTGCGATGAAGCCACCTCCGCGCTTGACCCGCAGACCACCGATCAGATCCTCGATCTGCTGCTGGATATTAACCGTCGGTTCAAGCTGACCATCGTGCTGATCACGCACGAGATGCACGTGGTGCGCAAAATCTGCGACCGCGTGGCGGTGATGGAGAACGGTAAAGTGGTGGAAGAGGGCGACGTGCTGAGCGTCTTTACCCATCCGCAGCAGCCGATTACGCAGCAGTTTGTTCGTCAGGTGAGCCAGTACGCTGAAGAAGAAACGTTCAATACCGAACTGGCAAACGATCTGGAAGGTACGGTTATCAGGCTGACCTTTACCGGGCACAGCACGCACAAACCGATTGTGGGCGAACTGACGCTGCGCTACGGCCTGCCGTTTAACATCCTGCACGGAAAAATGACCCAAACCGCACACGGCGTGTTTGGTCAACTCTGGGTGCACGTCGTGGCATCTGATGAACAACTGAACAATATCCTCGCCGACCTGCAGCACAGCGATATTGAAGGCGAGGTGATTAAACATGGCTGAGAATCTCTTTCCGCATCTCAAGTGGGATCAGCTCTGGGCGGCGACGCTGGAGACGCTGTACATGACCGCGCTTTCCGGCGTGGCGACCTTTGTATTAGGCATCGTGCTGGGTCTGGCGCTGTTTTTAACCGCGCGCGGCGGATTGTTCCACAACCGCACGGTGTATAGCATCATTTCGATTGTGGTGAACGTGTTCCGCTCGATTCCGTTCATCATTTTGATTGTGCTGCTGATCCCGTTCACCAAGACCGTTGTCGGCACCATTCTTGGTGCCAACGCGGCGCTGCCGGCCCTGATTGTGGGTGCCGCACCGTTCTACGCACGCCTGGTGGAGATCGCCCTGCGTGAAGTGGATAAAGGCGTGATTGAAGCGACGCGCTCGATGGGCGCACGACTGAGCACGCTCGTGTTTCGGGTTTTACTGCCGGAATCATCACCTGCACTGGTATCGGGTATTACGGTAACGCTGATTGCGCTGGTGAGCTACAGCGCAATGGCGGGGGTGATTGGCGCTGGTGGTTTGGGAAATCTGGCTTATCTGGAAGGATTCCAGCGCAACCATGGTGACGTCACGCTGGTGGCAACGGTGACCATTCTGATCATCGTTTTCATTATCCAGTTCTGCGGCGATGTCATTACTTCACTGTTAGATAAACGCTAATAAATACACACAGGAACCACATCATGAAAAAGACACTGACACTGATCGCCGCTGCAACCCTGAGCGCCCTGAGCTTCGCCTCCTGGGCCGACACCCTGACCGTAGGGGCATCCAACACGCCGCATGCGGAAATTCTGGAGCAGGCAAAGCCGATTCTGGCGAAGCAGGGTATCGACCTGGAGATTAAACCGTTCCAGGACTACATTCTGCCGAACACCGCGCTGGCAGGTCATGACATCGATGCGAACTATTTCCAGCACATTCCTTACCTGAACAGCGTGCTGAAAGATCATGCGGGCGATAAGGACTACGATTTTGTCAGTGCGGGCGCGATCCACATTGAGCCAATCGGCATCTACTCCAAAAAATACAAGTCGCTGAAAGACCTGCCGGAAGGTGGCAAGATCATCATGCGTGACGCGGTTTCTGAAGAGGGCCGTATTCTTTCCATCTTCGAGAAAGAGGGCGTGATCAAGCTGAAGCCGGGCATCGATAAAGTGACCGCGCGCATCAGCGACATCGTCGAGAACCCGAAAAAGCTGAAGTTCACGCCTAACGTTGAAGCGTCTCTGCTGCCGCAGATGTACAACAACAACGAAGGCGATGCGGTGGTGATTAACGCCAACTACGCGATTGACGCCGGTCTGGATCCGGTTCACGACCCGATTGCGGTTGAGAGCGGTGAAAACAACCCGTATGCCAACATCATCACCGTGCATCGCGGTGACGAGAAGAAGAAAGACATCGTCGCGCTGGTGAACGTGCTGCACTCGAAAGAGATTCAGGACTGGATCCGCACCAAGTACAAAGGCGCGGTCATTCCAGTTAACAACTAATTAGCTGATTTTACAGATGAAGCCCGGCGAGTTCCTCGCCGGGCTTCTTTTTTGTATCCGGCAGGAGAATCATTTAAGCTCAACGTTTAACAGGCAATGGAGTGATGACGATGGGTAACGTGACCAAAGATGAAGCGCTGTATCAGGAGATGTGCCGGGTGGTCGGGAAGGTCGTGCTTGAGATGCGTGATTTAGGGCAGGAGCCAAAGCATATTGTCATTGCCGGGGTACTGCGTACCGCGCTGGCGAACCAGCGCGTGAAACGCAGTGCATTGACAACCGAGGCAATGGAAACGGTGGTTAAAGCGCTGGCCGGGTAAGGCGCCAGCGTTTCGCAAGCTGCTCGAGCGAGCAGCAGAGCAGGTAGTAGACCACGCCCGTAAAGATAAAAATGGCCGCCGGGTAGATTTGCACCCGGTTGTTGACCTGTCCCGCCACCGTGGTCAGCTCCGGGACGTTCACGATAAACGCCAGCGACGTATCCTTCAGCAGGCTGATAAAAATCCCCACCAGCGACGGCAGAATATTCCTCAGCGCCTGCGGCAGCAGCACGCGCCACAGGGTTTGCTGCGTGCTGAATCCCTGTGACAGCGCGGCTTCGAACTGCCCGGTCGGCAGCGCGCTCAGTCCGGCCAGCACCGAGTGCATCACGGTGGCCGCCGTAAACCAGGCCAGCGCCAGCGTGACGGTCAGCGCCCCGGGCAGATCGCCCCCGGTCATGAGCGGCAGGAGATACCACATCCAGAAAATCACGAAGATGAGTGGGATCCCGCGAATCAGCTCTGCCCATAAAAAGAGGACTTTTCGCACGAGCCCGGTAAAGCGCCAGGCCAGGCACGCGAGCAGTATCCCTCCGGGCAGAGCGATAACCGCAGCGCCTGCTGCCATCATTAACGAAAGCAGTACGCCTCCCGGTTCACCGGCTGCCGCGCGTCCCCACAGCAGATAATCGAGGTTATCGGTGATGACATTAAGTCCGGCAATCATGTTTTTCACTCCCTGTGGTGGCGACGATCGGGCGTTTACGTTTCGCCTGCGGCCCAAGGCGGACCAGCACCATTCCCATGACCAGACCGGTCAGCAGATAGAGTGCAGTACCGAGGGTAAATGCCTCCAGCGCGTGTGCGTTAAAGCTTTCGATCTGCCTGACCTGGTAGGTGAGCTCGGCGAAGCCAATCCCGCTGGCGAGCGAGGAGAGCTTCATCAGGTTGAGATACTGGCCCACAACGGGCTGCCAGGCGTTAGCCAGCCCCTGCGGCAGCAGGATGTAGCGAAACACGCGCCATGCTGAGAATCCCTGGGCGAGCGCCGCCTCCCGTTGCCCGACTGGCACAGAACGCAACCCGGCTTCCACTTCTTCGATTAAAAACGCCGAAGTAAAAACGCCCAGCCCCCAGGCAGAACATAAAAATTCGGGCGTAAACCACCAGACGTCGCCGGGCAGAATGGACCAGCTGTGATCGGCGTTGACCACGTCGCGAAACGCCTGCGGCAGCCCGTTCCAGGCGGCAAAATACCAGAACAGCAGCTGCACCAGCAGCGGCGTATTGCGAAACAGCGATACCCAGCCGCTGACGATCGCTTTCCCGACGCGTCCACCGGACAGGCGCAGGAGCATAAAGAGCAGTGCGAGCAGGCTGGCCAGCGCGATCCCCGCCAGCGTTACCCACAAGGTGGTGAGAAATCCGGAAAGTATCCACTGCAGAGGCTGTCCGGTCAGTACCCCCTGCCAGTCGAGCGCGGGCATTACAGATGCTCCTGATGCAGCGGATCCAGCACCTTTTGCAGGAAACGCTGCGCGCGCGGATGCGCTGGCTGGCTGAAAAACTGCGCTGGCGGCGCGGTTTCCAGAATTTGCCCGCCGTCGATAAAGACAATCCGGTCGGCGATTTCCCGGGCAAACTGCATCTCATGGGTCACTACGATCATCGTGATCCCGCTGTGGGCGAGGGCTTTCATCACGAACAGCACTTCACCAATCATCTCCGGATCCAGCGCGGAGGTGGGTTCATCGAAAAGAATGATTTGCGGTGAAGAGGCGAGGGCGCGGGCTATCGCCACGCGCTGCTGCTGTCCGCCGGATAGCTCTGCCGGGAAATGGTGGGCCTTTTCCAGCATCCCGACTTTCTCCAGCAGGGCCAGCGCGCGCGCCTGGGCTGGCTCTGGCTTCCAGCCGTGAACGTGCTCCAGTGCCAGGGTAATGTTCTGGCTGGCGGTGAGATGGGCATAAAGGTTGAACTGCTGGAATACAAACCCCACGCGGCTTCGCAGCTGGCGTAGCCCGCTACCGGAGAGCTTTCCGGTAGGCTTGTTGTCGACCAGGATCTCTCCGCCGCTCAGGGGTTCAAGCTGGTTGATAAGACGAATCAGGGTGGATTTACCGGAACCCGACGGGCCGAGGATAGCAACCACTTCACCTGGCGTGATGGTGAGATTAATGTCGTTCAAAACCTGATGGTCACCGTAGCGTTTGTCCACATGACGAAACTCGACGCTGGCCTGTTCCAGATGTGAAAAATCCGCGGCACCGGCCGCGGAGTGTGAAAATAAACCTGAGAGCATAATTACCTGGCTTCTATTTTAAAGCCGCGAGGCTGTGGAGCAGGGGTGCCAGGACCAAACCAGACATCATAGATTTTTGCCGCCTGACCGGTCTTCTCGAGATTAACCAGCTCGTCGTTGACGGCTTTCAGCAGCGCCGTTTCACCTTTCTTCACCCCCACGCCGATCTCTTCTTTACTGAGCAGATCGGGCAGGATTTTGAAGTTGGCTTTGTCCGGCGCCTGCGCCAGCAGACCGGCCAGGATGGTGCTGTCCTGAGTGATGGCCTGTACGTTGCCGTTGCGCAGTGCGGTCAGCGCCAGGGGAATGTCGTCATAAGAGAGGACGCGGGACTGCGGGAAACGCTGGTGCAGCGCCTGCTCGCCTGTTGTGCCTTTGACTGCGCCAATGCGCGCCCGGCTATAGTCATCGAGCTTGTCCGGTGATTTCGTCGGAACCAGGAACTGCTGGCCAGTGACGAAGTAAGGCGTCGAGAAATCAATGACCTGTGCGCGTTCCGGGGTGATAGTAATATCCGCCACGATCAGGTCGGCTTTGCCGGACTGCAGCAGCGGAATGCGGTTGGCCGGATTGGTGGCAACCAGTTCAAGCTTCACGCCGAGCGATTTTGCCAGCGCTTTGGCGAAGTCCACGTCGTAACCCACGATCTCATGCGTTTTGGCATCAATCGAGCCAAACGGCGGGTTGGCATCAAACGTGGCCACTTTCACCACCCCTGCTGCCTTGATATCCGCCAGCTGATCGGCCTGTGCCTGCACTGAAAACAGGCCCCAGGCTGCCACTACGCCCAGAGCCAGCGTCCGTTTTTTAAACCCTTTCATTTTTGCTGCCATAGTCATTCGCCATCCCGTTGTTTTTGTTTTACCCCGTTACGCTCCCATAAGGGAAAGCTATCGCCAAATAAGAAATCGTTCTTTGCTATGAGCAAAAAAGCATTAGTGAACAAGGTGTTAATGAAGAGTGAAAAGGACGAGGGTGCTATTTGCAGATCCTGCACATCGACAGTGGATTTTGGTATTTCCCCTGCACGGGATTAGGGTGCTTAACTGGAGGCAGATACGGCGAGAGAGGGTAAGACGATGAAAAAATGGATCAGCACGTTACGGCGGTTTTTTGCGGCCCGGCCAGCGAATGCGGAGAACAGCGCGCAACGTGTTCTTGAGTCGATACTGCCTGTCGCCAGCCTGTATGGCGTAGACGTTGCCAACATTGACCCGGAGTGGTTCCATGATAAAACGCCACGCTGAACTGCGCCGCACGCGCGAAACGTACTGGAATGAAGTGTGCGTGACGTTTAACGAGTGAAATAAAAAAGCACCGGTTTCCCGGTGCTTTTTTATTAGATCTTGCAGGCGTCGCCGCAGTCGTCGTCGGCGACAATCGCCTGCGCTTTTTTATCCGCATCGTCCAGACGTTCCGCATTACGCTCTTCTGCTTCATCCAGACCGTTAAACACTAAGTTATCGAGATCAATTTCCATGTTGCACCTGCTCTGTTCAGTTTTCGATACTGGCACAGTATAGGGCAAAAAAAGCCAGCAATGTACCTCGCAGCACATAAGGATAATCCCTGCCATACTCAGTGCTTTATCGCTGAGGAGAGCACATGATTACACTCTGTAAAACCTGCGGGACCGCCTACGATACGCAGCCGGACAGATGCCCAATTTGTGAGGATGAACGCCAGTATGTGCCCATCACGGGACAGGCGTGGACCGATCTCGATACCGTCAACGCGACGCACAGCAACAAATGGCAGCAGCTGGAGCCGGGATTGTTCGGTATCAAAACCGTTCCGGCGTTTGCTATCAACCAGCGGGCACTGCTTCTGCAAACGCCGCACGGCAACATTCTCTGGGACTGTATCGCCAACCTCGATGCCGCAACCCAAACCCTCATCGCCGCGCTCGGCGGCATCAGTGCGATTGCGATTTCACACCCGCACTATTACACCACGATGCAGGAGTGGGCTGCGGCGTTTGATGCACCGGTGTACCTGCACGCCAGCGACAGAGAGTGGGTGATGCGCGACAGCCCAGCCATTCATTTCTGGGAAGGCGATGCGCTGGAGATTTTCCCGTCTGTTACCCTGCTGCGTCTGGGCGGGCATTTTGCCGGGGGAACGGTGCTGCACTGGCAGGAGGGGGACGGGGTGCTGCTGGTGGGCGATATTCTGCAGGTCACGCCGGGTAAAGACGCCGTCTCGTTTATGTGGAGCTATCCGAACTATCTTCCGCTGCCTGCCCGCACCGTGGCGTCCGTCGTGAGTCATCTGGAAGGCAGAACGTTTGAACGTCTGTACGGCGCGTTCGAAGGGCAGAACATCCTCGCTAACGCGGACGAAATTGTGCAGCGGTCGGGCCAGAAATATATTGCTTGTCTGAAGTAAACCACGATGGGTAAACTTTACGAGTGTGATCTCGATCATACCTAAACTAAAACAGATAAAAGAGACATTGCTATGCAACATATCATTGAAGGTTTTCTCAGCTTTCAAAAAGAGATTTTCCCGCAACGTAAAGAACTCTTCCGCAGTTTAGCGTCCAGCCAGAATCCCAAAGCGCTGTTCATCTCATGCTCCGACAGCCGTCTGGTCCCGGAACTGGTCACCCAGCAAGAGCCTGGACAACTCTTTGTCATTCGTAATGCTGGCAACATTGTGCCGCCGTTCGGACCGGAGCCAGGCGGTGTGTCCGCTACCATCGAATACGCCGTCGTGGCGCTGGGCGTCACGGATATCGTGATTTGCGGTCACTCCAACTGCGGCGCGATGAAGGCGATTGCCGATAACGCGAACCTGGAGCCGATGCCTGCCGTGTCACACTGGCTGCGCTATTCCGACGCGGCAAAAGCCGTGGTAGAGAAGAAAAGCTGGGATAAGCCGATCGATAAAGTGAATGCGATGGTGCAGGAAAACGTCTTTGCGCAGCTGAGCAACATCAAGACCCATCCGTCCGTCGCGGTGGGCCTGCGTAATAACTCCATCCGACTCCACGGCTGGGTGTACGACATTGAAAGCGGCGAAATCCTCGCGCTGGATAAAGCGACGAAAAGCTTCGTCTCGCTGTCGGAAAACCCGGAAGTCTTCTTCGAGTAATCCGCAACAGCAGGGCACGGATGCCCTGTCAGTATTCAAAATAGGGTAATCTCCGCCGCACGCGTGACGCGGGTTTTTCCGCCGCTTTCGCCATCGCCTCTGCAATCTCTGCACACTCCACCAGCCCCTGAACGAAGGGACGATCGTGCATCAGCCACGGTATCGCACCGAAGGCGATGCGCCCGCGAACGGTGTCAGGCGCTTTTAAGGTGTAATCCTCGCCGATATCGGGTATCTCATCGCCGGTCGCTTCCAGCTGTTTTCGCAGCGTCGGGAAGGGCAGATCTTTCGTTTTGAGCGGCTTTTGTCCGCGTGCGTCAATAAATACGTCGAAACGATAGACGGTCTCTTTTGTGGTTATCACCGTTCGATCGCTGCCAACGTCGAGCGTGTAGTCGTCACCGAGCGCGGCCACGCTGATGATGCCGGCTTCGCGAAGTGCGAGCAGCCTGCGGATAGACTGCGGAGGGATGGCGGCATAATTGTCGATAAATACCCGAGCCAGCCCCTGCCTGAAGCGTTCACCGTCTCGCTCGTCGAGATGGGGGACAATCTCCTGAACGACCTCATGCAGCCGCAGCACGGTATAGCGCCAGGCCACGGTACGGCGTTCCCGTTTGTTGCGTTCAACCTCGTTGAGATTCTCTTCCGCCCAGGTAAAGGGGCCGTGGCGTTGACGATCCTCAAACCAGGCCTCACGAACAGTGTCCGCATTCAGCGTATACAGAGACATCTTCTCGCACCACGCCGGATCGGCAAGCTGAAGCTCTTTGACCATCAGGGCAAAAATGCGGTCAAGCAGGCCATCCGGTCCTTTGGCTATCTCGCTTTCCACCACGAATTCGGTCAATACCGACAGCGGCTCGTAAGGAATAGGGCAATAAAAATCAGCTTCCGGCAGAATGCCCGTCCGGGACATCAGCGTGATGTTTAACCCTTCGCTGCTTTTGTCGAGGATGAATTTACCGTCACGAAACGCACCGTGCTGCATCACCACCGCCATAGCCGCGTCCAGGCCGCTCAACGAGGTGCCCATAATGCCCACGCGGCAAGGGGGAATGCGGGCGTCCATCAGACCGGACCACGGGCTTGGGAAGAACGTGCGCGTGGCTTCATCCTCCTCTGGCCAGACGTGGCCGGTGGCAATAACCGCCAGGTCGAATTGATCCGGTAAGGTGCGGTCGTTGACCGAAATCGTCACGCCGGTTGTCGAAGGGATGATGTCGGTGACCTTCGCGGATTCATGGACCTTAACCTCGAACCCCAGCTTTTTCGCCTCTTTTACGATTGAACGAAAACTGTCGCGAAAGTACTCTCCCAACAGAAGCCTGGGCAGGAACTGTCGGTCATGCAGGCTGGCTTTATCCACCTTAAAGCGTGCCAGATGGGCGTCGCTCTGTTCCTTAAGCCAGTCGAGGTAGGTCATAAAAATGGGCGGGATTTCAATGCTCGCAATGTTCGCCAGCATCAGCCGGGAATTATCGTCGTCGTTATAGGGCATGCCCACGCCGGCTTCATCGGCCTGTTCAAAGACGGAAACGGAGAGCGGCGTGCTGTTTTGAAGCAGGTGATAAAAGGTGTAAATCCCTGTGGGGCCGGAGCCGATAATCGCGATCTTCTTCATCGACACGTTTCCTGTGTTTTTTTCCATAGGAAAAGCGTAGCAGGAGAATAATGATGAAAATAAAGGATTAAGAAAATTCAGGCTATCAGAGGAGAATTTGCACCATTTCAGGACTGAAATGGTGCGTCCGAGTGGACTCGAACCACCGACCCCCACCATGTCAAGGTGGTGCTCTAACCAACTGAGCTACGGACGCAGAATGGTGCGTTCAATTGGACTCGAACCAACGACCCCCACCATGTCAAGGTGGTGCTCTAACCAACTGAGCTATGAACGCAACGTGTTGTCGGTGACAACGGGGACGAATATTAGCGGCACAGCACCGAGGTGGCAAGAGGGAAAATGCAATTTTCTCTCTGATTTCACGCGATTGCTGTATTACCGCGCAAAGTGAAGAGAAAGTAGCCGCCGGGTGGCGGCTACTGCGTATTTAACGTGCAGCGCGTTGCAAAATGATCGTGGATGGCTGGCGCTGCAGGAAGCGCATGCGCATCATCATCATAATCGCCGCCGACGTCAGGCCGATGATAAAGCCCATCCAGAACCCCGCCGGTCCCATGCGGTCCACCACCAGGTCGGTCAGGGCCAGAATATACCCACACGGCAGACCTAGCACCCAGTAGGCGATGAAGGTGATAAAGAAAATGGAGCGCGTGTCTTTATAGCCGCGCAGCACGCCGCTGCCAATCACCTGAATGGAGTCCGAAATCTGGTAAATCGCGGCCAGCAGCATCAGGTGCGATGCCAGCGCGACGACTTCCGGATTGTCGTTATAGAGCAGGGCAATCTGCTCGCGCAGCGCCACGGTAAAAAGCGCCGTGCAAATGGCCATGCAGACGCCGACGCCCAGTCCGGTCCGCGCGGCGGTTTGCGCATCGAGCGTCGAGCCTTGCCCCAGGCGGAAGCCCACGCGGATCGTCACTGCCGCGGCCAGCGACATCGGCAGGACAAACATCAGGGAGCTGAAGTTTAGCGCAATCTGGTGCCCGGCGACGTTCACAATGCCCAGCGGGGAGACCAGCAGGGCGACCACGGCAAACAGGGTCACCTCAAAGAACAACGCAAGGGCAATCGGCAACCCTAGTTGCACCAGACGCGTCATGATGCTCCAGTCCGGCGTGCTGAATCTGTTCTCGTTACGAATATCGCGCATTGAGCGGGCGCGCTTCACGAAGGTAAGCATCGAGAAGAACATGACCCAGTAAACGGCTGCCGTTGCCACGCCGCAGCCGACGCCGCCCAGCTCCGGCATCCCGAAATGACCGTAAATAAAGACATAGTTAACCGGGATGTTGACCAGCAGCCCGATAAAACCCATCACCATGCCGGGCTTGGTTTTCGCCAGGCCTTCACACTGGTTACGCGCCACCTGGAAAAAGAGGTAGCCCGGCGCGCCCCAGAGCAGCGCGCGCAGATAGCCCACGGCTTTGTCCGCCAGCGCCGGGTCAATATTATGCATAGCGCGAATGATATGGCCCGCGTTCCAGAGCACCACCATGATCAGCACGGAGACAAACCCTGCCAGCCAGAAACCCTGGCGAACCTGATGGGCGATGCGCTCGCGACGGCCTGAGCCATTGAGCTGAGCGATAACAGGCGTGAGCGCGAGCAGTAGACCGTGACCGAACAGGATGGCCGGAAGCCAGATTGACGTGCCGATAGCCACGGCTGCCATGTCGGTGGCGCTGTAGCCACCTGCCATTACCGTATCCACAAATCCCATTGCGGTCTGGGCCACTTGCGCGACGATCACTGGTATAGCCAGTGCCAATAACTGGCGCGCTTCATTCATGTACTTCTGCACGTGAACACCTTTATTTTGTAGTTATTTGAGAGACTAAAAAAGCCGCCGAAACGGGCAGCAAGAAGAAAATGCAGGGGGGTGCCAGCTATTGTAGCGGGCTTTAGCTATTTATCTAGTGAAAAAATCGCCAGAAAATGCGCTCCGCTGGCAACCTGTTTTTCCAACTGTTATTGTGGAGGGATTAAACGGTGTCATCACCGTTCGGAAAAAACAGGAGTTGTAAGCATGTTTACTGGTATTGTGCAGGGCACTGCCAAAGTGGTGTCCATTGATGAAAAACCTAATTTCCGTACTCATGTTGTTGAGCTGCCGGAATATATGCTTGAGGGTATCGAAACCGGCGCCTCGATTGCCCATAACGGCTGCTGCCTGACCGTGACCGAAATTAACGGCAACCAGATTAGCTTTGATTTAATGAAAGAGACGCTGCGGATCACTAACCTGGGCGAGCTGGTGGTAGGCGATACCGTCAACGTTGAGCGCGCGGCGAAGTTCAGCGATGAGATTGGCGGCCATTTGATGTCGGGGCACATCATGACCACTGCCGAAGTGGCGAAAATCGTGACCTCGGAAAATAACCGTCAAATCTGGTTTAAAATGCAGGACCCGTCATTAATGAAATACATCCTCTATAAAGGATTTATTGGCATTGACGGGATTAGCCTGACCGTGGGAGAAGTGACGCCAACGCGTTTTTGCGTGCATTTAATTCCTGAAACGCTGCAGCGCACTACGCTGGGCGCCAAAAAACTGGGGCATCGCGTGAATATCGAAATCGATCCGCAAACCCAGGCGGTGGTGGATACGGTTGAACGCGTGCTGGCAGCTAAAGAAGCCGCAATAATAAAGACCGCAGAAGAAGAATAAAAAATAACCCCGGCTATCCGGGGTTATTTTTTTAGCGTGCGACACGCAGTCCGTGTTCAATCCCCCGGCTGAATACCACCTGCCAGAGCTGAATATCCCGTGCGCGAAACGCCCCCGCGCAGGCATTCAGATAATAGCTAAACATCCGTTTGAATCGTTCTGAATAGTTGTCCGCAATCTCGGGCCAGGCTTTCTGGAAACGTTCATGCCACGCCATTAAGGTGGTGTCGTAGTCCGCGCCAAAGTTATGCCAGTCTTCCATCACGAAATGGGATTCACTGGCGTTGGCGATCTGGCGAACGGACGGTAAACAGCCATTCGGAAAGATGTATTTATTGATCCACGGGTCAACATTATTGTCGGTCCGCTTAGAGCCGATGGTGTGCAGCAGGAAGAGCCCGTCCGGTTTCAGATTACGATCCACCACCTCAAAGTAGGTATCGTAGTTTTTTGGCCCCACGTGCTCGAACATGCCGACGGAAACGATCCGGTCGAACTGCTCGTTCAGGTCACGGTAGTCCTGCAGCCGGATATCCACATCAAGACCCTGACAGCGCTCTCGCGCCATTTTTTGCTGTTCCGCTGAGATCGTCACGCCGACCACGCTGACGCCATAGTGCTTCGCCATAAAATACGCCAGCCCGCCCCAGCCGCAGCCGATATCCAGCACGCGCATGCCGGGCTGTAGCTGCAGCTTTTCACTGATCAGACGCAGCTTGGCCTGCTGTGCTTCCTCAAGCGTCGACGCGTCTTTCCAGTAGGCGCAGGAGTATTGCATGAAAGGGTCCAGCATGCGGCTGAAAAGGTCATTGCCGAGATCGTAATGCTCTTTGCCGACGATCCAGGCGCGTTTTTTACTTTGCAAGTTAAACAGTCGGGCAGAGGCGACACGCAGGGTGTCTTTCAGATTACGGGGGAGTTGATTTTCCAGACCGGCACGCAACACGCTGGCAAAAAAGATATCCAGCCGTTCACAATCCCACCAGCCGTCCATATAACTTTCTCCCAGGCCTAACGACCCTTCCCGCAACACGCGTTTAAAAAAGTCGGGATGTTTAACCTGGGGATCGGATGGCGAAGATCCGTTGATAGTGATGCCTGCTCGACCTAACAGTTCACTGACGATCCGGGACCAGTTGTCGTCCGGAACGCTGACTTCTTCTATACACGATGAACTCATAGCTTCTCCATCACCCTGATGTGATCAGAACCTTCAAACAGCGTAGACGCTTTTTTTGGTTTGTGAGAAATCTCACGGTAAATACCGCGAGGCTAGTATCCGACGTAGAACAGAGGAAGGGAGATAACCCTTGCCGAAATGCCTTCCATGGTAAAACGGAAGCACTCCGGCTCCCGTTAACACTTAATATTTATCGTATTTAATCGAACCAAATTTAGTATAGGCCTCAAAATTTGGTGATTCAATAGAAAATTGTTAGCAACCTAATCACTGAAATGTAACATGATTTCTGGCGCAATCAGGCATGCGAGGTTTCCACCTGCGCACCGCTATCCTGCTCACGCTGCGCGGACGCCTGCATGCGGTAACCCAATACCGCCAGCGCAACGGTGACCAGCATCACGCTGGTGGTGGTTAACAGCGGTGTCGCAATCAGCGCCGAGACCACCAGGCTTGCCAGGAAGCACAGACCCAGCTGCAGGGTATTTTGCAGCGCGGCGGCGCGGCCTGTCGCCTGCGGGAACGGACGTAACGCCTGTGCCACCACGATCGGGTAAATCGCCCCGTTCGCCACGGCCATCACGCAGAAGGGAATCAAAATTTCAGCCAGGCCCGCGCCCGGAATAAACCCGACGGCCCAGGTACCGATGACGCTCAGCGCATAGAGCACCAGCAGCCATGGCAGCATCTGCTGACCTTCCCATTTTTGCAGCGCCGCGCGGCAGCCGTACCCGCCCACCAGGAACGCGATGGTCTGCGGAACATAGCTCAGACCGATGGCCGCCGGGCTGTAGCCCATATCGTGCAGAATAAACGGCGAGCCGGTGAGCCACGCGAAGAAGCTGGCCGAACAGGCGGCATAAATCAGGACATTCCCGCGATACGCCTTGGCGCTCAGCAGGGAGGTGAAGGTAATCGGCTTCGCGTAGGCATGCGCCTCTTTTTTATGCGCGGGCTTAAGGGCAAACGCCGGCAGCATCAGCACCAGCGTGATGGCAAACAGCGTGGCAAAAATGGCCTGCCAGTCAAAGTGCGCGAGGATCCAGCTGCCCAGCAGCGGGGCCAGGGCAGGGGAAAGACCCACCAGCGGCATAATAGTGGCGAAAATACGGTTTGTGCGGTTAGCCGGATAGTAGTCGGTCACCAGCGCCTGCCAGGTCACCGCCGCAGCACAGACGCCCACGGCCTGAATAAAGCGCAGCACCAGTAGCCAGGTAGCATCGCGCACCCACAACATCCCCAGGCAGCCCACGGCAAAAATGGCCAGACCCAGCAGCAGTACCGGTTTACGGCCAAAGCGATCCGAGAGCGGTCCCCACAGGAGCTGCGCGAAAGCAAAACCGGCAAGGAACAGGCTCAGGCTGGCGCTGATGGCCGCCGCAGGGGTTTGCAGGTCTTCCTGCATCGCGGCAAACGCGGGCAGGTACATGTCGGTGGCCAAAAAGCCCAGCACGCTTAAGCCGCCGAGCCAGACTAAAAATCCTTTCCTGGGTTGCATTCTCTTATTCTCCTGAGGAGGCAGGTGTACGTTGGCGCAGAGTGTAGGGAGTGCAAAGCGGCTTGTGAAACGCTAATATTTGGCGGGGGCATTCAAATTTTTTGTAGGCAGAAAATGTGGTCAGATTATTCTCTTGAAGTGGTCGATGCTGTTGCGCGTAACGGCAGCTTTAGCGGTGCAGCGCAGGAGTTGCACCGCGTCCCTTCGGCCATTAGCTACACGGTGCGTCAGCTTGAGGAATGGCTGGCGGTTCCGCTGTTTGAACGGCGGCATCGCGACGTGGAATTAACGCCCGCAGGCGCGTGGTTTTTGAAGGAAGGGCGTTCTGTTATCAAAAAAATGCAGATCACCCGCGAACAGTGTCAGCAGATCGCCAACGGCTGGCGGGGACATCTCGCCATCGCGGTGGATAACATCGTGAAGCCGGAACGCACCCGGCAGATGATCGTGGATTTCTATCGTCATTTCTCTGACGTTGAGCTGCGGGTCTCGCAGGAGGTGTTCAACGGGGTGTGGGATGCGCTGGCGGACGGCAGGGCGGAGATGGCGATTGGCGCCACGCAGGCGATCCCGGTCGGGGGACGTTACGCCTTTCGCGACATGGGGATGCTGAGCTGGAAATGCGTGGTGGCACGCGATCATCCCCTGGCGGCAATGGACGGGCCGCTGAGCGACGATACGCTGCGTAACTGGCCGTCGCTGGTGCTGGAGGATACGTCCCGCTCATTGCCCAAGCGTATCACCTGGCTTCTGGACAACCAGCGGCGGGTGGTGGCTCCTGACTGGGAATCGTCGGCGACGTGCCTCAGCGCCGGGCTGTGCGTCGCGATGGTGCCCGTTCATTTTGCACGTCCGCGCATCGATACCGGAGAATGGGTTGAACTGACGCTGGAGAATCCGTTCCCGGACGCGGCCTGCTGCCTGACCTGGCAACAAAATGATGTCTCGCCCGCCATGGCCTGGCTGCTGGATTATCTGGGAGACAGCGAAACGCTAAACCGGGAATGGTTACGGGAGCCAGCGTAGCTGGCCCCGTCAAAGGATTAACGACGGTAGTCGCGGAACGGACCATCCGCAACGGAACGGCGTTCAATCAGGCGTGGGTGAACTTCAATGGACTGCGACTCTTCGCGTTTGTTGACGATTCTGTCCAACAGCATATTGAAGGCCGTTTCGCCCAGCGAATCTTTTGGCTGGTGAATGGTTGTCAGCGCCGGGGTGAAGAAGCGCGCGTTACGCACGTTGTCATACCCGATCACGGAAATATCCTGCGGTACGCGCAGACCCAGCTCATCGGCGGCGCAGAGCGCACCCATGGCCATGATGTCACCCCCGCAGAAAACGGCGGTCGGGCGGTGCGGCTGGGAAACGATCTGCTGCATTGCGCGATAGCCTGATTCCGGCTCAAAGTCGCCCTGCACGATCCAGTTTTCCGGCACGGTGATCAGCGCTTCTTCCATCGCTTTCATAAAACCGGCCAGACGGCCCGCGCCGGTGTTACGTTCCAGCGGACCCGGGATCACGCCAATTTCGCGGTGACCGCGTTCGATCAGGTAACGACCCGCCATGTAACCGCCTTCAAAGGCGTTGTCGATAACGGAGTCGGTGAAGTCCGCGCGCGCTTCACCCCAGTCCATGACCACCATGGGGATATGGCGATACTCTTCGAGCATCGACAGCACGGATTCCGGGTACTCGGAACACATCACCAGCAGGCCATCCACGCGCTTCTGCGCCATCATCGACAGGTAGGCACGCTGTTTTTCTATGCTGTTCCATGCGTTGCCCAGAATCAGGGTATAGCCTTTCTGGAAGCAGTTCTTCTCTACCGCTTCAATGATTTCGGCAAAATAGGCCGCTTCACTGCTGGTGGCCAGCAATCCAATGGATTTGGTGTGATTAACCTTGAGGCTGCGCGCAACCGCACTTGGCGAATAGTGCAGCTCTTTGATCGCTGCCCAGACGGCGTTGCGCGTCTCTTCCGCCACGAAGCGGGTTTTGTTAATTACATGTGATACGGTTGTAGTGGAAACGTTTGCGCGTTTTGCTACGTCTTTAATTGTTGCCATTAAATGTCACTCCAGACCATATCCTAAACTCCTGAAAAACTTGAAGGTAAACGTTTGCCTTCTCTCACCCTTATCACGCAATCTTGAATTGCGGCACGCCGGGAAAACGACACGGGACTTCAGGAGGGGGTCAATGGCCGGTACGCTAATAAATTTAGCGTGGAATTTTGTCCTATCTTGATGAAAAGGGGAAGAGGTAAAGTGTTTATCAGCCTAAATCCAGGAAGATTTTTGACGTAAATTATGCAAAAATGAGCAGGCTCACTTTTCGTGGGGGGATTAAAAGGAGAAAAATTGATGAGTTCCGATCTGAAGTTTTCGCTGTTCACCACCGTTGTTGTGCTGGCTCTGATTGTCGCGGCGGGTCTGACGGCCGCACTGCACTGATTTACGCGGAGGGAGAGCCTTCTCCCTCCCGCTCACCACGATTGTTACTCCCATGGCAAAAATCTTTTGCCATTTTGTTAACTTCTCATTTTTTGTGATTGATGTCATGCTTTCCGCTTCTTTGTTCTGTGTCACCACATGACACGGCATCCGGAGTTGACGCATGAAAATCAATTTTCCCCTGCTGGCCCTGGCGATTGGCGCTTTTGGGATTGGCACCACTGAATTCTCCCCGATGGGGTTACTGCCCGTCATCGCCCGCGGCGTGGACGTCTCGATCCCTGCGGCAGGCATGTTAATCAGCGCCTACGCTATTGGCGTGATGGTGGGGGCGCCGCTGATGACGCTTCTCCTTTCGCACCGTGCGCGCCGCAATGCGCTGATTTTCCTGATGGCGATTTTCACCCTCGGTAACGTGCTTTCGGCCATTTCGCCGGACTACACCACGCTGATGCTGTCGCGTATTCTGACCAGCCTCAACCACGGCGCGTTCTTTGGGCTGGGGTCGGTTGTGGCGGCAAGCGTGGTGCCAAAACATAAGCAGGCCAGCGCCGTGGCCACCATGTTTATGGGCCTGACCATTGCTAACATCGGCGGCGTTCCTGCGGCAACCTGGCTGGGCGAGGTCATTGGCTGGAGGATGTCCTTCCTGGCGACGGCCGGACTGGGCGTAGTCGCGATGGTGGCGTTGTTCTTCTCCCTGCCAAAAGGCAGCGCGGGTGAACGCCCTGACGTACGCAGAGAGCTGTCGGTGCTGATGCGCCCGCAGGTGCTCTCTGCGCTGCTGACCACCGTGCTGGGGGCAGGGGCGATGTTTACCCTCTATACCTATATTTCACCTGTGCTGCATGACATCACCCACGCAACGCCTCTCTTTGTGACCGCGATGCTGGTGCTGATTGGCGTGGGCTTCTCGATTGGCAACTATCTCGGCGGGAAATTTGCCGACCGTTCGGTGAGCGGAACGCTGAAGGGCTTCTTAACCCTGCTGATTGTTATCATGATCGCCATTCCGTGGCTGGCGCGTAACGAGTTTGGCGCCGCGGTGGCGATGGTCGTCTGGGGGGCTGCAACGTTCGCTGTGGTGCCACCGCTGCAGATGCGCGTGATGCGCGTCGCGCATGAAGCGCCGGGCCTCTCATCCTCGGTCAATATTGGTGCCTTTAACCTGGGCAATGCGCTCGGTGCGGCGGCCGGTGGGGCCGTGATTTCTGGTGGGCTGGGGTACAGTTTTGTGCCGGTGATGGGGGCGATTATTGCCGCACTCGGCCTGCTGCTGGTGATGATGTCGGGTCGTAAACAGCCAGAAGCAGCCTGCGCTGCGGAATAAACCAAAAACGCAGAAGGGCGAACCCTTCTGCGTGTCTCTTACGCGGCGAAGTTCTTCGCCACAAAGTCCCAGTTAACCAGTGCCCAGAAGTGCTCCAGGTAGTTAGGTCGCGCGTTACGGTAATCGATGTAGTAAGCGTGTTCCCATACGTCCACGGTCATCAGCGGCTTCGCGCTGGTGGTCAGCGGGGTGCCCGCGTTAGAGGTAGACACGATAGCCAGTTTGCCATCCGCCTCTTTGACCAGCCACGTCCAGCCCGAACCGAAGTTCTTGATGGCGGCATCGGTGAACTTCGCTTTGAAATCCGCGAAGCTGCCAAAGGCGGCGTTAATGGCGGTAGCCAGTTCACCGGCAGGTTCGCCACCGGCATTCGGCGCCAGGCAGTGCCAGTAGAAGGTGTGGTTCCACACCTGAGCGGCGTTGTTGAATACGCCACCCTCAGAGCTGCGGACGATCTCTTCCAGCGTTTTGCCTTCAAAATCGGTGCCCTTGATCAGGTTGTTCAGGTTGGTGACGTACGTCTGGTGATGCTTGCCGTAGTGATATTCCAGGGTTTCCGCAGAAATGTGCGGGGCCAGGGCGTCTTTTGCATACGGTAGTGCAGGTAATTCGAACGACATTGCTTCTCTCCTTATTGTATTTTGTGTTGTCAATAACCACACAGACAACAAGGACAGGATAGCAAATTGAAAGGGTATGCAAAAGAGGAACTTACCCTGCCACGGGTGTGGCAGGGCAGGGGTTAGCGAATGGTTTTCGGCGTCATCACGCGGCGTGCGCCGACGTAATGGCGTACCCAGTAGTCTTCACTGAGAGAGGTGATCTGAATATCCTGGCCGCTACGCGGTGACTGGATGAATTTTCCGTTGCCGACATAGACGCCAACGTGGTCAGCTGTCCCGCGGCCCTGCGTGCGGAAGAATACCAGATCGCCGTTCTCCAGCTCTCCACGGTTGACCGGGGACGCGTCGCGCAGGTGGTACATTTCGTTGGCAGTGCGCGGAATGCGGAACTTGACCAGGTCTTTATAGGCGTAATAGACGAGGCCGCTGCAGTCAAAACCGGTACGCGGCGAAGTCCCGCCCCAGTGATAAGGTTTGCCAATCTGCCCCATCAGCTTGTTCATTGCGGTTTTTTGCGCTTTCTGGACGCGTACTTTATGCACTTCCGCTATTTTGGTGACCTTCGTGCATTTCGCCTTATGGCCTTTACGCGCGATGCATTTTTCAGTCACGAGGTTAGCGGCGGTTTGCGAAGCTTTACTTTTGGCGGTGTGGGCAGTGCGGGAAGAAGTGGTTTTCGTCTTGCTGGAAGCGGTTTTTTTAGTCTGTGTGTTTGTCTTTTTCTTGTCGTTCTTAGCGGTGGTTTTTTTCTTACGTTCTGTGGCTTTCACCAGATGGTTTTTTTGTACAGCAGAATGCCGCGCCTGCTGAGAGGCGTTTGCCACTGGCGTGAAGGTGAGTGAAGTAAACAGTAAAGCACAGAGCGTGATCGAGATTTTATTTATCCGCGCCACTGGGCAGTCCCCTGATAAATGCAGGTCATCAATAATACCCGCGTGTGATTTACAAAGCCCGTCGATTCTAATCCATAAAAAGCCAGAAAGTTAATACCATTTTTCAATCTCTAATCCTGTTTCGTTAGCAAGTGCAAAAAAATTCATCGTTCTGTCGTACATTTGCCCATTCCCTAAGCAAAACCCTGGCCGTCGCAGGGGTAAACACCATTTGCAATGCAACTTTTCGTGACTCGGCGTAAAATGTCTATACGTGACAAAAATGTTATTTTCCGATGCCAGTCTGAACCGCTACAATGTCAGACGAATGCCGTAACAGAAGTTAAAGGAAGCAAGACATGAGCACCACTATTGAAAAAATCCAGCGCCAGATCGCTGAAAACCCGATTCTGCTGTATATGAAAGGTTCTCCAAAGCTGCCAAGCTGCGGCTTCTCCGCGCAAGCGGTTCAGGCGCTGTCTGCCTGTGGTGAGCGTTTTGCTTACGTTGATATCCTGCAGAACCCGGACATCCGCGCTGAGCTGCCGAAGTACGCGAACTGGCCGACGTTCCCACAGCTGTGGGTAGACGGTGAACTGGTTGGCGGTTGCGATATTCTGATTGAAATGTATCAGCGCGGTGAACTGCAGCAGCTGATCAAAGAAACCGCGGCGAAGTACAAAACGGAAGAGCCTGACGCAGAGTAATTTTCTGCGGAAATAAAAAAGCGACCTGCTATGGGGTCGCTTTTTTTTTGTCGGGTGGCGCTGCGCTTACCCGACCTACGATTGGCGCTCGGCCTCATCACCCATCGGCAGCGGCCAGCCGCCCAGACGCTTCCAGCGGTTGACGATCTCACAGAACAGCTCTGCGGTACGCTCCGTGTCATACAACGCGGAGTGCGCCTGCGTGCCGTCGAACGGAATGCCAGCCGTAATACAGGCCTTTGATAACACCGTTTGTCCCAGCGCCAGGCCGCTCAGCGCGGCGGTGTCGAAGGTGACAAAAGGGTGGAAGGGGTTGCGTTTGAGCGACGCGCGCTCCGCGGCAGCCATGGTAAAGCTGTGATCGAAGGTGGCGTTATGGGCCACCATAATGGCACGGCTGCAGTTGCTCTCTTTCATGCCTTTACGCACCATTTTAAAAATGGCGTGCAGCGCGTCATATTCACTGACGGCACCGCGCAGCGGGTTATGCGGATCGATACCGTTAAACGCCAGCGCTTCCGGCTGTAAGTTTGCCCCTTCGAAAGGTTCAACGTGGAAATGCAGCGTGGTGTCCGGTGTAAGCCAGCCCTGTTCATCCATCTTCAGCGTGATGGCGGCAATTTCGAGCAGCGCATCGGTTTTAGCGTTAAATCCGGCTGTTTCTACATCAATGACAACGGGATAAAAACCACGAAAACGGTCGCACAGACCGCTAAATTGAGCGTTATCGGACATCAGGGTCTCTTACATGGGAAAAAGCAGAGCGCATTATGGCAAATTTTGCGGGGTGATGCAGTAAAACTACGGGCGCACGTTGCGCCCTGAGGGATCAGTTGCCCAGACCGCGACCGGCGTCTTTGGCTTCAATCAGCTCGATTTTGTAACCGTCCGGATCTTCCACAAACGCAATCACGGTGGTGCCGCCTTTAACCGGGCCCGCTTCGCGCGTGACGTTACCGCCATTTTTGCGAATGCGTTCGCACGCGTCGGCCGCGTTATCCACTTCCAGCGCGATATGGCCGTAGGCCGTGCCCAGCTCATAGCTGTCAACGCCCCAGTTGTAGGTCAGCTCTATCACCGCTTCATCCGTTTCCGGGCCGTAACCCACGAACGCCAGCGAGTATTTGTATTCCGGGTTTTCGCTGGTGCGCAGCAGCTTCATGCCCAGGACGTTAGTGTAGAAATCGATAGAACGTTGCAGGTCGCCAACGCGCAGCATGGTGTGAAGTAGGCGCATAATTTCCTCATTAACCAATGGAATAAAAAAGCTTTTTGATTAGAAACGATGTTTTAGTATAGCGGCGAACTGTCGCCGCTATCAATGAACAATGGCGAGATTACAGTGAAGGGTAGTCGGTGTAGCCTTCCGCGCCGCCGCCGTAGAAGCTTTCCGGACGCTGCGGGTTGAGTGCCGCTTTTTTCTGCAGGCGAGCAACCAGATCCGGGTTGGCGATGTAGTCGCGGCCAAACGCGACGGCATCGATCAGCCCTTTATTAATCAGATCTTCGGCTTTCTCAGGCGTATAGGCACCTGCACCGATGATCACCCCGTGGAAGCGCTCGCGCACTTTCTGGCGGAAGGCTTCAGTGTAAGGCTTACCGCCGGCCCAGTCAGGCTCGGACATGTGAAGATAGGCAATACCGCGTTTGGCCAGCTCTTCAATCAGATAAAGCGCGTCCGCTTCCTCGTTCGAGCCATTGTCGACGTTCTGGAAAGACCCGATTGGGGAGACGCGGATCCCGATACGGTCCGGGCTCCACTCCTTGCATACCGCATCCACCACTTCCAGCACCAGACGGGCGCGGTTTTCGACGCTGCCGCCGTACTGGTCGGTGCGATGGTTAGACGACGGTGACAGGAACTGGTGCAGCAGATAGCCATGCGCGGAGTGTAGCTCAATCAGGTCAAAGCCGGCTTCACGGGCGTTGGCCACGGCCTGACGGAAGTCGTTAACAATCCCCGGGATTTCGTCCAGCTCCAGCGCACGCGGCATAGAGGTATCCACGCGGATCGCGTTGCCGTTTTCATCGCGCAGGGAAGTACGGGTATTGGCGCTCAGGGCCGACGCGGAGACCGGTGCCTGACCGCCAGGCTGGATGCTGCTGTGTGAGATACGACCGGTATGCCACAGCTGGACCGCAATACGACCCTCTTCAGCGTGAACGCCCGCGGTGATTTTCTGCCATGCCGCGATCTGTTCCGGGCTGTGAAGGCCCGGCGCACCGGCGTAACCCTTCGCCTGCGCAGAGATCTGCGTGGCTTCGGTGATAATCAGGCCAGAGCTTGCGCGTTGACGATAGTATTCGCCCATCAGCGGGGTTGGGATGTCACCCGGCTCAATGCTGCGCAGACGGGTCAGCGGAGCCATGAACACGCGGTTTGGCGCCGTGACGGCACCCACTTTCAATGGGGTAAACAGTTTTTCAGCTGACATAAAGACTCCTGAGTAGACCAGTCGACTAGTAATAAGGTAAATAAAAAGCGCCCGTTATACGCCAGGCGCAGTAATGCTGTTTTTCACATGTGCCAGCGCGCTTTCCAGCGGCACGGCACTGCGCGAAATTTTTGCCTGCAGGTTGGCCCCTAACCAGAGGGAGTAGAGCACCTGAGACTGCATTAAGGGGTCGCCGGTAAAGGCCAGCGTTTTTTCGTCGCGGCCTTTTTCCAGCGCCTGGGCCAGCAGGGCGATCACGCCGCGGGCACCCTTATCCATCGCCGAGCGCATATCTTCGGAAAGATCGCACACCTCGGCAGACAGCTTGACCGTCAGGCATCCGCTGATAATGCCCTGCTGACAGAACTGGTTCAGCGTTTCCTGATAGTAGTTAAGAACACGATCCCGATAGTTTCCTTCACCCGACGCAAAGTGGGTCGCCAGACGCTGGTGGTAGCCCGCGTAATGACGCTCCAGCATTGCCACGCCAAAGGCCTCTTTGGACCGGAAGTAGTGATAAAACGACCCCTTCGGTACCTCAGCGGTTTTTAATAACTCGCTCAACCCCATACCGGTAAACCCGCGATGCATGCAAAGACGCTCGCCGGTTGCCAGTAGATGTTCGCGGGTATCGTGTTCAGTATTTCTGCTCATGGCCGCACTCTAATAGACCGTTCGGTCTAATGCAAGCGAGTTTATTGACGACATGCGTTCAGAATATCCAGCTGCTGTTGATAAACCGTTGATTTAACGTCCATCATACCCAATACAGTTGAGAATAAATTGTCCTGGGAGACCGCATTTTTTGCTGCATGGTCGCGTAAACACTGTTCATTGATGCCAAAGTTTTTCGCGTAGTCCGGTGACAGCCAGAACATAAACGGAATGTGCGTTTGCTGCTCCGGCGCCAGCATGTACGGCGTTCCGTGCAGATAAATGCCGCTTTCACCCAGTGACTCACCGTGATCCGAGAGATAAATCAGCGCGGTATTCATGCTTGTCTGGCGTGCTTTCAGGGCATCAATGGTTTTGCTGACCATGCTGTCGGTATACAGGATGGTGTTGTCATAGGTATTCATCAGCGCCTGATGATCGCAATCCTGAATTTCGTTGGTGTCGCAGGTTGGGGTGAATTTCCGGAAAGTGTCCGGGTAACGGCGATAGTACGCCGGACCGTGGCTCCCCATCAGGTGGATAACCAGCACCGTGTCCTGCTTCAGACCATCCAGCACGTTGTCCAGACGGTAGAAATTCACATCATCAATACAGGATTTGTCTTTGCAGAACTGATCCAGATTCCACTGCGTCATATCGGTATGCGGCACGCGATCGCAGGCGCCTTTACAGCCGCCGTCGTTGTCGCGCCAGAGCAGGTTGATCCCCGCATGCTTCAGCACATCGAGCAGACCTTCCTGATGGTGCGCCAGGTCGGCATCGTATTTGCTACGCGTCATGCCCGAGAACATGCACGGAACGGAAACGGCGGTTTCAGTGCCGCATGAGGAGGCCTGCGGGAAGTTAATCACATCCTGTTTTTTCAGCTCCGGGTTCGTTTCACGATCGTAACCATTCAGGGAGTAGTTCGCCGCGCGGGAGGCTTCCCCAACGACCAGTACCAGAACGGTTTTCTTTTGTTGACCTGAAATCAACGGTCCTTTATGGGCATCTTCGCCAATCCGTACCAGCGTTTGATCGCCGGCAAACCAGCGCATTTTGCTGTACTTCACCACGGCGCTGACATAGTTGGCCGGGGTCACCATTTTGACGATGCTTTTGTTGTTGCGAAACAGCGAGGCGTAATCTTTATAAAACACGGCGGCAATCAGGAT
Organism: Enterobacter sp. ku-bf2; assembly: GCF_001742765.1. NCBI lineage: Bacteria > Pseudomonadati > Pseudomonadota > Gammaproteobacteria > Enterobacterales > Enterobacteriaceae > Enterobacter > Enterobacter sp. ku-bf2. Next base: position 1,031,948 of record NZ_MDVW01000001.1, on the reverse strand, counting down.
AATCACCAGCAGGGCGCCTAGCATCGCGGCAACGCGCGTCAGCAGGGCATACCACCATTTCCCGGTACGAATGCGGGTCAGCGCCAGCACCACGGAAGGCACGAGGCCAGCAATAACAATCCACAGAATCATCTGCGGCGTCACCAGGGCTGTCGCTTCCTGAGAGTTGGTTTCGAACACGTTCACAATCATGTTCTGATCGATCACCGCGCCGTAGGTGTACATAAAGTAGGTTGCCGCGGCGCATCCGATCGTCAATACAATCAGCAGCGGCTTGCGGATATAGGGGATATTCAGCAGGCTAAAGACAATCACCCAGCCGCAAAACAGCACCAGCGGTACGGACGCGGCAAAGAGGATGTCGTGCAGGTGCGCAGGGGCAATAATGGCCCAGCTGCGCTGGATAAACAGCCCGTTGATTAGCGTAAAGAAGAGTGCACAGCCCAGAGTAAATTTAATGTCGTTACATTGTAACTTTTTGATTAACCACATCGATCGGTAAACCTGTCATTGTCATGATGGGCCGAGTATAAAGAGGGAAGATTAGTGAAACCTTAATGCCACAAATCTGTGGTATAGGCCTTGCACGTGGCGCGTTTAGCGTCTTCACTGTAGGTGAGAGTGGTTATCCGGAGGTGAGTGTGGCAGAGCAGCTGGAGTTTTTCCCCATCCAGAGCCCGTGCCGGGGGATTTGTCAGGTGGATGAACGTGGATATTGCCGCGGGTGCATGCGTACCCGCGACGAGCGTTTCAACTGGCAAAACTTTAGCGACACGCAAAAGCAGGAGGTGCTACGCCTCTGCCGACAGCGTCTTCTGCGCAAAATACGCGCAAACAAAGCCAGTGAGACCGAAGAACCCCAGCAACCTTCACTTTTTTAACACGGTAATTGCGTATACTCATGACATCACGTCCTTGAGGAAAATGTTATGGTTCAGCGAATTACCCTTGCCCCCCAGGGGCCAGAATTCTCCCGTTTTGTGATGGGCTACTGGCGCCTGATGGACTGGAATATGTCCCCCCTCCAGCTGGCGAGCTTTATTGAAGAGCATATCGATCTGGGCGTTACCACCGTCGACCATGCGGACATTTACGGTGGCTATCAGTGTGAAGCCGCATTCGGCGAGGCGCTCAAGCTGGTTCCGGCACTCCGCGACCGCATGGAGATCGTCACGAAGTGCGGGATTGCCACCACGGCAAAACCGGAACACGCCCTTGGGCATTACATCACCGACAGCGCGCATATCATCAAGAGCGCTGAGCAGTCGCTGGTCAATCTGGCGACCGACCGTATCGACCTGCTGTTAATCCACCGTCCGGATCCGCTCATGGATGCCGATGAGGTGGCAGAAGCCTTCCTGAACCTGCATCAGAGCGGCAAAGTGCGTCACTTTGGCGTTTCCAACTTTACCCCGGCGCAGTTTGCACTGCTTCAGTCTCGTCTGCCGTTTACCCTGGCCACCAACCAGGTGGAGATCTCCCCGGTACACCAGCCGCTGCTGCTGGACGGTACCCTCGACCAGCTGCAACAGCTGCGTATTCGCCCGATGGCCTGGTCGTGCCTGGGAGGCGGACGCCTGTTTAATGATGATGAATTCCAGCCGCTGCGCAACGAGCTGGACACTATCGCCCGCGAGCTAAACGCGGAGAGCATCGAACAGGTGGTTTACGCCTGGATCCTGCGTCTGCCGTCAAAACCGCTGCCCATTATTGGTTCCGGCAAAATAGAACGCGTGCGTTCTGCACTGGCCGCTGAAGAGCTGCAGATGACCCGCCAGCAGTGGTTCCGCATCCGCAAAGCCGCGCTGGGTTACGACGTGCCATAAACCGCCAGAAGGTGACTTTCCGGTGAAATCTTTGCCCCTGGTATACACTTAAGGGGCAAAAAATAACCAGCGGAGGTCATATGAAGCGTTTTGCTCTGGCAATGGTCGCGCTGGTTGTTTGCGCAGGGGCGCAGGCAGCCAGCGACGAAGTGGAAATGAATCTCGTCACCTCTCAGGGTGTGGGTCAGTCCATCGGTACGGTGAAAATCACGGAAACCGACAAAGGGCTGGAGTTCGCTCCCAACCTCAAAGCACTCCCTCCCGGTGAGCATGGTTTCCATGTTCACGCCAAAGGAAGCTGTCAGCCCGCATTAAAAGAGGGTAAAGCGTCAGCGGCGGAAGCGGCAGGGGGGCATCTGGATCCCCAGCATACCGGCAAGCATGAGGGCCCGGATGGAATGGGACACCTGGGCGATCTGCCCGTGCTGGTGGTCAATAACGACGGTAAAGCCACCGATCCCGTTGTCGCGCCGCGTCTGAAAAAGCTGGATGAGGTAAAAGGTAAAGCGCTAATGATTCATGTCGGCGGCGACAATATGTCCGATCAGCCTAAACCGCTTGGCGGCGGCGGGGCGCGTTATGCCTGCGGCGTGATCTGATCCCCAATGGTACCAGGCGGTGGTGCTTGCTCCAGCTGTGACAGCGAGCAGTGCAGCCGCCAGATTATCGAGGCCAAATCACGGGCGGCGGGGAGATGATGTCGTGCAAGCGTATCGCAGATCCGCTGCAGTTCATTCAGCGTGGTTGCCAGCGGTCGCTGCTGGACACCGCGTTCGCTCATCACATCGCGAAGCAGAGAGATGCACACATCGCGAACCTGCGACAGCGGGTCGGAACGTGTTTCCCACCCGCGAAGCTGCCAGACCACATGCGAACAGTTCAACAGCACCACGCCCCAGCGCAGCAGCCAGCGCCGGGAAAGCGCGTCCTGGCTGTTATTGAGCTGGCTCACGTGATGATAAACCAGCGATTCATACTCGTTTTCACGAAGATGCGGTTTACGGCTGAGCTGGTCCACAAATCCCCGGCGTAACTCCCGGATATGCCTGCGGCTTTTGCGGGCATCGGAGCCGGGGCGCAACACCGCGAAAGCCAGCCACGCCAGCCCCACGCCAAGGATTTTCGCCAGATTGTCATTAAGAAAATCGGCGTAATCATAAACCGGCGGATTGGTCACGGAGATAAACGAGCCCATAAAGACAATCAGTTGCCCCCACAGGCCCGCCTGTTTTGGCATTTGCAGCTTGAGTAGCTGCATGGTGGTCAACAGCGGAAACAGAAACAGCAGGAACTGCCACAGATCGCTTATCTGCACCATCAGGCCAAACTTCACCACAAAACTGAACAAAGACAGCAGCACCAGGGTGCGTAGCAGGAGCGTCAGCGAGTTGAACGGCGAGGCCGCGACGGAGTAAAGCACGCAGCTGATGGCAGCAAGCGTCAGGGCCGCCGTACCGGACTCCCACTGCGTGGTGATGCTCCACGCCCCCACCAGCATCAGCGCGCAGAAGGTGCGAAAACCGCTCCACAGCGCTTCCAGGTAGTCGGTATGGCGGGCGAGAGCCGGACTCCCGGGCACGTTGAACTCCGTGACCGGCGTGGCATTCTCAACCGCGTTAATCCAGCGGCTGCTGCGCAGGTAGAGTCGGCAAAAGTAATTCAGACGCTGCCAGAAGGCGCGATGGCGATAGTCGTACTCATCAACCGGGGCGATGATCTTCGCAACGGTGTAGATGTCCGCATCCGGGCGCGCAAGAGCCGCGAGCAGCGTTTCGATGACGGCACGGGTGTTTTCCGGCGGCGTCGGCCAGTTGAGCAGCATTCTGCGCAGGCTGGAGATGGCGCTGGTCATACGCAGCTGCTGGTGCAATAAATAATTAAGCAGGGTGTTCTGACGCCGAAAGCGATAGTGGCTCCAGAACGCCTGAATACGCAACAGATTCATCGTCAGGATCTGTCCGATCACCTTTTCATGCGCGAGGCGGATCTCATCGCTGGTATCCGGTTGCCACAGCAGGCTCGCGTGCTCAAGCAGCCGGGTATGCATGGTCTTGAGGGCGGTGATAAGCGCGGTGCCGTCGGAGGTGCTGGGGAGGATCATCATCATGAAGCCACCGCTGAGGATCCCGACAATGACTTCACAGACGCGCGCCTGCGCGATATCCCACAGTTCGGTGGTGTCGAGCACGTTCACCACCGGGAAGGCGATAATGGCGGCGGTATAGCCCGCCAGCTGGAAAGCGTAGGCGACGTTATTGGTAAAATGGGCGCAGGCCCAGGTACAGCACCCCAGCCACGCCGCCATGCTCAGCAGGAACATCCACGGATCGTTCAGCGTATGGCCGGCAATAATTAACGCCGCCGTGGCCCCCAACAGGCTGCCGGCGATGCGCCCAAGGCTCTTACTGATCACCCCGCCGACCGTAGGAAAACTCACCACCGCGGCAGAGGTCATCGCCCAGTAGGGTTCATCCAGGTTCAGGTAATAGGCGACGGTCAGCGCCAGACACATGGCAATGCCGTTACGCAGCGCGTAGCGCCACTGAGGGCGCGTCGCTTTGATCCACGGCGTGTTTTGCCAGGAGAGTGCCGGCAGCTTCATCACCGGTTTCCGATGGAGACAGTACAGGTGGTGCCGGAGACCAGCGTGATGTCCTGCGGTAAATGGTCAAACTCCACGCGAACCGGCACGCGCTGAGCGAGACGCACCCAGGGCACGTTCGGCTTGATGTCCGGCACCAGGCCAGAATCCGTTTCGACGCTTTGATCGTAAATGGCGCGGCCAATGCTGGATACGTGACCCTGTAACTTCTGCGAGCCACTGTAAAGCGTAATGGCGGCGGGCGATCCCTCGCGAATATGGCGAAGCTTGGTCTCTTCAAAATAGCCCACCACGTAGAAGGAGTGGCTGTCGACGAGGGCAAAAACGGGTTGTCCCGTGGTGGCATAATTCCCCACGCGAGCGGAAAGGTTGGTGACCCACCCGTCAACCGGCGCGGTAATCACCGTTTGGGTCAGCTCCCACTGGGCCTGCTTCAGCGTGGCTTCGGCCACGTTGACGTTCGCCTGCATGGCCTTCACGTTGATGTTGGCAGTGTCTAAATCTTCCGCTGAGATGTAATTTTGCGATAGATGCCGGCGGCGGTTGGCCTCGTTATTCGCTTTCGCTAAGTCTGACTGGGCTTTCGCCAGCTGCGCCTCGGCGTTCAGAATCGCGATGTGGTACGGGGTATCGTCGATCCGGAAGAGTACCTCACCCTTTTTAACGTACTGGTTATCCTTAACGAGCAGCGTCGTGATGCTTCCCGACACCTGCGGGGTGATGCTGACCTGTTCAGCGCGAATTTTGCCGTCACGGGTCCAGGGGGACTGCATATAAAAATTCCACATCCACCAGCCTGCAACCAGCGCGAGGGCGAGAACAAAGAGGGTGGAAAAGTACTTCAGCGTTTTCAGAGGCATAGTCACCACACCATCAAGACAGCAAGGCCCAGACATACGGAGAGGGCAAACAGGGAAAGATCCATCAGCATGGGATGCCAGATTTCGCCGGAGTACATCCAGTCGCGAAGCAGACGATGCGCGATGAGCCAGAGAATAAAGCCCACCAGCACGGCTTTAAACAGGGGAGGAAAGTAGACTGACGCACCGAAGATCAGATCCTGAAGGGGTAACCCCTCTGAGCGATGAAAAAACGTCACGGGCAGAAATCCTTTGCAGTGAACAGAATGCCGCGTTGGCTTGTCTTAGTATGATGAAGCATCACAATTCAGTGTAAGTCATACTTTTAAGTTCGATGAATGCAGTATTGCATTTGTTTTGGCAATACAAATGCTGCACACTATTCTAAAATCAGTATAATAACTTAGCAAGCTAATTATAAGGAGATGAAATTGGAATCGCCATTAGGTTCTGATCTGGCAAGGTTGGTACGCGTCTGGCGTGCTCTGATTGACCATCGCCTGAAACCTCTGGAATTAACACAGACGCATTGGGTCACGCTGCACAACATTCATCAGCTTCCGCCCGATCAGTCGCAAATTCAGCTGGCAAAAGCGATAGGCATTGAGCAACCGTCGCTGGTGCGCACGCTTGATCAGCTGGAAGAGAAGGGGTTGATCTCCCGACAAACCTGCGCCAGCGATCGTCGTGCTAAGCGGATTAAACTCACTGAGAAAGCGGCGCCTATCATCACCGAAATGGAAGCCGTCATCACCAAAACGCGCGGTGAAATCCTCTCAGGCGTTTCACCGGCGGAGCTGGAAATGCTCATCAGCCTCATTGCTCGCCTTGAGCAAAATATCCATGAGCTGCAGTCTCGCGACTGATAAACACGAAGGCCTTGCACCAGCAAGGCCTTTTTTTACTTAAAGACGACCACACGATTACGACCCGTCTCCTTCGCTTCATACATCGCCTTGTCGGCACTTTCCACGCACGCTTCTGCGGTTATCGTTGATGACGTTGCCGTAAACACCCCCATACTGATGGTGATGGGCTCCGGCAACTGACCGCCGCTGCTGGTTTTATCAAAGCTGCTTAGCTTCAGACGTATGCGTTCGGCCACCTGGTACGCGGAGTCTGACGACGTGTTGGCCAGCATCAGCACAAACTCCTCGCCGCCGATACGGGCCGCGATGTCCTGCGGGCGCACGGAATCCATCAGCAGGTTGGCGACAAACTGCAGGACTTTATCGCCCTGGAGATGCCCGTAGGTGTCGTTAATGCGCTTGAAGCGATCGAGATCGCTGACAATGACGGAAACGGGGCGGTTGGGTCTGGCGATATCCAGCGCCTGGTTTAACGATTCATAAAAATAGCTGCGGTTATAAAGGCGCGTGAGCGGATCGCGAATCGAGTTCTGATAGGACTGCTGATATTTTACGTGCGAGTCGCGATACAGTCTGAAGACATCGTAAAGCAGAACAAAAATAATCAGCAGCGTGGCGACAGTTTCAAATAACCGGGCGCGATACCAGGAGATATCTTCGGCATGTCCACCCGCTAACAGCATTGAAAGCGTGACGATATAGCAAACACACAGAAAATTTCCACCTACCCAGAATAAATTGCGCACGCGCGTGACAAACATCAGCGCTACTAATGTTATCACCCAGAAAACAATTAAAGAGATATTAATGCAATGGCTCCAGAGGACCATAAACTGCCGGGTTTCATTATCAACCAGGTCAATCGATAACAAGGGCGAGTGGCTGGAATATATCCAGGCCAGTCCCACTGCACAGGCGGTAAAAAGAGACGCCCCGCTCACAATTGAGATATGCGCCAGCCGTGAAAGAGGGTATTTGCGCATGGGATAGAGTATTGCCGCCACGATGAACAGCACCGCCATTAAAAAGTGGCGGAACATATAGTAGATCATCGCATCGTTGTAGTTCACGACGTTGAACTGATAGAGATCCAGCCAGGCGGGGAAGCTGGTCAGCGTTCCGACCATCAGCAATGCGGACCCGGCAAAGGCAAAGGCGATTGCGACCAGATACAGTCGTCTTTTGTCACACCCGTATTTCATCGCCATAAAACAGGCAATAAACAGGTGAAACACCAGAAGAAAAATGGTGAGCGTAGGGAATAAAAGCGGTGAAAAGGACGGAACCCATTCAACGAGTTTTAAAAACAGCGCGTGCAATATCCCGATAACAACAAGGCAACCGAGACAGAACGCGATATAACGGCTCGTTAGAGCACGACGATTCGCAAGCATAGAATTTTTACAAATTATAATGAATAAAGAGAAGGTGATTGCGAAGAGTCTAATCAATTAGTGCAATAAATACTTTGCGCAGAAACAATATAAGGAGTGATTAATAATGGATGGGGTGAATGTATTTTGTAATTATATTTGTGAGAGTGATATATTTTGTAAATGGATGTGGCCCGAAGACCACATCCACTTTTAATTAACGTGGAGAAACGGTCACCTGGCTTCCGTTGCTCGCCAGTACAACGCGCTGGCCTGCAGAGAAGCGGGTGCTGCCCTGTTTCTGAACAACCATGATCGAGCTGCCGTCGTCTTTACGAATTTCCAGCTCTACGCCCTGAGTTTTGTTCATCGCACCCTGAACGCCCTGGCCGGCTACGCCACCCGCAACGGCACCTGCGGCTGTCGCCAGAGAGCGTCCCGTACCACCCCCGACAGTATTACCCAGGAAACCACCCAGAACGGCACCGCCGATTGCGCCCATCACGTTGTTTTCATCACCACCCTGAATCTGTACAGGGCGTGCGTTAACAACGGTACCGTAAGTCACGTTCTGAACCTGTTTCGCTTCAGAAGCGCTGTAAACGTCGCCAGAAAGTGAACTGTCATTCACACAGCCAGCCAGAGTTAAACCAATCAGCGAAACGCCCAGTACACGTAAAATCATTTGAATCTCCTGTTCACCAAAAACGCCCGATTGGGGGCATCCGTTATGGCTAAATTATATGGCATAAGGAGCCATAGTTCATATCTTTGCACTAACAATAGGAAAATTGTACTTGAATTTGACTTAACGAGACATAAACAGGATCCGCCCGCGCTACCCGTCTGACATTGTTAAAAAATATTATTGCCGGATGGCAAAGCGGCGCCGTTTATGGTTGAGTGGATATCCTTAGCCCACGCAACGTAAGGAAAGCGCATGAAATCGGGTCGCTACATTGGTGTGATGTCAGGCACCAGTCTGGATGGGGTAGATGTCGTTCTGGCCGCCATTGATGAAAACATGGTGGCACAGCAGGCGAGCCTGACCTGGCCAATCCCCATTTCACTGAAAGAGGATATTCTCAGTATCTGTCAGGGGCAGCAGCTGACACTTTCCCAGCTTGGACAGCTGGATGTCCGCCTCGGGGCGCTGTTTGCGGATGCGGTGCAGGCTTTGATGCAAAAAGAACATCTTCGCCCGCAGGATGTGGTCGCCATCGGGTGTCACGGACAAACGGTCTGGCATGAGCCCATCGGAGAGGCTCCGCATACTCTGCAAATCGGCGATAACAACCAGATTGTGGCGAAGACGGGCGTCACGGTGGTCGGCGATTTCCGTCGTCGCGATATTGCCCTTGGCGGACAGGGCGCACCGCTGGTGCCCGCGTTTCATCAGGCGCTACTGGCGCACCCTTCAGAACGGCGTATGGTGCTCAACATTGGTGGGATCGCCAATCTGTCGATGCTTATCCCTGGGCAGCCGGTCCGCGGCTACGATACCGGCCCGGGCAATATGTTAATGGATGCCTGGATCTGGCGACAGTGCGGTCAACCGTATGATAAAAACGCGGAGTGGGCGAGCGAGGGTAAGGTGATTATCCCGCTGTTGCAGTCCATGCTGAGCGATCCTTATTTTGCTTTACCGGCACCGAAAAGCACGGGGCGTGAATACTTCAACTTTGGCTGGCTTGAGCGCCAGCTGGCGTCATTCCCGGCACTCGCGCCGCAGGATGTTCAGGCGACGCTTGCCGAGCTTACGGCCGTGTCGATTTCCGAACAGGTGCTCCTCAGCGGCGGATGTGAACGCCTGCTGGTGTGCGGCGGGGGAAGCCGTAACCCGCTGGTGATGGCGCGTCTTGCCGGGCTGCTGCCGGGCACCGAAGTGTCGACGACCGATGAGGCTGGCATCAGCGGTGATGATATGGAGGCGCTGGCCTTCGCCTGGCTTGCCTGGCGCACCATTGCCGGGCTGCCGGGCAATTTACCGTCGGTAACCGGCGCGCGCGAGGCGAGCGTCCTTGGGGCGATTTTCCCGGCAAATCCGCGTCATAATCAGAGTTAACTGAAATTCAGCGCGGCGCGTCGTCGTTAAAATGGAACAAAACAGGGGGGCAGCCATGCCCTCCAGGACCAGGAAAGTCTTCGGAATACGCCCATGAAAAAACTTCTTCTTATTGCCGTCCCTTTGTTGCTGTCAGGATGCAGCGTCTACAACCAGCTCCTTGAGCGCATGCAGACCGATACGCTTGAGTATCGCTGCGACGAAAAACCGCTGACCGTGAAGCTGAACAATCCACGCCAGGAAGCCAGTTTTGTTTATGACAATAAACTGCTGACGCTGAAGCAGGGCATTTCAGCCTCGGGCGCGCGTTACACCGACGGTATCTATGTCTTCTGGTCGAAAGGCGACAGCGCCACGGTCTACAAACGTGACCGTATTGTGCTGAACAATTGCCAGCTCGAAAATCCGAAGCGTTGAGATTTTTACAGGGGCGGCGCACAATAGCGCCACCCACTCTCAATGTCAGCTAACGCCATGTCAGATAACGACGAACTGCAGCAAATTGCGCATCTGCGCCGTGAATACACCAAAGGCGGCCTGCGTCGCCAGGATCTTCCCGCTGAACCCCTCGTGCTTTTTGAACGCTGGCTGAAACAGGCCTGCGAAGCGAAACTGGCCGACCCCACGGCCATGGTCGTCGCGACGGTGGATGAAAACGGTCAACCGTATCAGCGCATCGTATTGCTCAAGCATTATGACGAGAAAGGACTGGTGTTCTACACCAACCTCGGCAGCCGCAAAGCACACCATCTGGAAAACAATCCGCGTATCAGCCTGCTGTTCCCCTGGCACATGCTGGAACGTCAGGTCATGGTGACCGGCAAAGCGGAACGTCTCTCGACGCTGGAAGTGGTGAAGTATTTCCACAGCCGCCCGCGTGACAGCCAGATTGGCGCCTGGGTATCAAAACAGTCCAGCCGCATTTCCGCCCGCGGGGTGCTGGAAAGTAAATTCCTCGAGCTGAAGCAGAAGTTCCAGCAGGGTGAAATCCCGCTGCCGAGCTTCTGGGGTGGTTTCCGCATCCCGATTGAGCAAATCGAGTTCTGGCAGGGGGGCGAACATCGCCTGCACGACCGCTTTTTATACCAGCGCGAGAATGGCGGCTGGAAAATCGACAGACTGGCGCCGTAATCCCCGAAATTTGTTGATTTAAGCGCTAGCGCACACCGCGCTTGCGCTTTATTCTATGGTCCTTTCGCATCAGGCGAAAAGTCGTGTACCGGCAAAGGTGCAGTCGTTTATACATGGAGAATTTGATGGCAAGCAGTAACTTGATTAAACAATTGCAAGAGCGGGGCCTCGTGGCCCAGGTGACGGACGAGGAAGCGTTAGCAGAGCGACTGGCGCAAGGCCCGATCGCGCTCTATTGCGGCTTCGATCCCACCGCTGACAGCTTGCATTTGGGGCATCTTGTTCCATTGTTATGCCTGAAACGCTTCCAGATGGCGGGCCATAAGCCTGTTGCCCTGGTGGGCGGCGCGACCGGTCTGATTGGTGACCCAAGCTTTAAAGCCGCTGAGCGTAAACTGAACACCGAAGATACCGTGCAGGAGTGGGTCGATAAGATCCGCAAACAGGTTGCACCGTTCCTCGACTTCAACTGTGGCGATAACGCCGCGATTGCCGCGAACAACTACGACTGGTTTGGCAGCATGAACGTGCTGACCTTCCTGCGTGACATCGGCAAGCACTTCTCTGTTAACCAGATGATTAACAAAGAGGCCGTGAAGCAGCGTCTGAACCGTGACGACCAGGGTATCTCCTTTACCGAGTTCTCCTACAACCTGCTGCAGGGGTATGACTTTGCCTGCCTGAACAAACTGCACGGTGTTTCCCTGCAGATTGGCGGTTCTGACCAGTGGGGTAACATCACCTCCGGTATCGACCTGACCCGTCGCCTGCACCAGAATCAGGTGTTTGGTCTGACCGTTCCGCTGATTACCAAAGCAGACGGCACCAAATTCGGCAAGACGGAAGGCGGTGCGGTATGGCTCGATCCGAAGAAAACCAGCCCGTACAAATTCTACCAGTTCTGGATCAACACGGCGGACGCCGATGTTTACCGCTTCCTGAAGTTCTTCACCTTTATGGACATTGAAGCCATCAACGCGCTGGAAGAAGAAGACAAGAACAGCGGTAAAGCGCCGCGCGCGCAGTACGTGCTGGCGGATGAAGTGACCAAACTGGTTCACGGTGAAGAAGGTCTGGCCGCGGCAAAACGCATTACCGCTAGCCTGTTTAACGGCACCCTGAGCGATCTGAGCGAAGCGGACTTCGAACAGCTGGCGCAGGACGGCGTGCCAATGGTTGAGATGGAGAAAGGGGCTGACCTGATGCAGGCGCTGGTGGACTCTGAACTCCAGCCTTCCCGCGGTCAGGCGCGTAAAACCATCGCGTCCAACGCCATCACCATCAACGGTGAAAAGCAGGCCGACCCGGAATACACTTTTGTTGACGGCGACCGTCTGTATGGCCGCTACACCCTGCTGCGTCGCGGTAAGAAAAACTACTGCCTTGTCTGCTGGAAATAAGTCACAGTCTTCAGGGGCGTGGGAAACCACGCCCCTTTTGTTTTTTAAGGGTTGGGTAAGCATAAAATGAAGAACATCCTCGCCATTCAGTCCCACGTTGTTTTTGGACATGCTGGCAACAGCGCAGCGGAATTCCCGATGCGCCGCCTCGGCGTCAACGTCTGGCCCCTCAATACCGTTCAGTTTTCCAACCACACGCAGTACGGCAAATGGACCGGCTGCGTAATGCCGCCTTCACACCTCACCGAGGTGGTGCAGGGCATTGACGATATCGGCCAGCTCAAGCGCTGTGACGCCGTACTGAGCGGTTATCTTGGTTCAGCGGAGCAGGGGGAACATATCCTCGGCATCGTGCGTCAGGTAAAGGCCGCTAACCCGTCGGCAAAATACTTCTGCGACCCCGTTATGGGCCATCCGGAGAAAGGCTGTATCGTGGCGCCAGGAGTGGCAGAATTCCACGTTCGCCATGCGCTGCCCGCCAGCGATATCATTGCGCCAAACCTGGTTGAACTGGAAATTCTCTGCGAGCATCCGGTTTACAGCGTAGAAGAGGCCGTAAGCGCGTCTCGCGAGCTGATCGCGCAGGGGCCTGAGGTTGTGCTGGTAAAACACCTCGCGCGCGCAGGGCTAAGTCAGGATCGCTTTGAGATGCTGCTGGTGACGAAAGAGGATGCCTGGCACATCAGCCGTCCGCTGGTGGATTTTGGCCTGCGCCAGCCGGTGGGCGTGGGGGATGTGACCAGCGGCCTGCTGCTGGTGAAATTGCTGCAAGGGGCAACGCTGCGCGATGCGCTGGAGCATGTTACTGCGGCAGTATACGAAATTATGATGGCGACGAAAGAGATGCAGGAATATGAGCTGCAAGTGGTCGCAGCACAGGATCGAATCGCGAAGCCGGAGCACTATTTCAGCGCAACCCAGCTTTAAACACCGCCCGGCGGCGCTGCGCTTGCACGGGCCTACGGAATTCGTAGGCCGGGTAAGCGTCAGCGCCACCCGGCAACACAGTCTGCTCGGTTAATTCAACCCTTCCGCTTTCAGCGCCGCAGCCACCGCAGGACGCTCTGCTACACGCTTCATATACGATGCAATGTGGTCTAACCCTTCCAGATTCAGCTTAACCGCGCGCGCCCAGCGCAGCACGGTGAACAGGTACGCATCAGCGATCGTGAAGCGAGAGCCGCCAATCCACTGTTCGTCTTTCAGCGATTCGTTAACGTACTGCAGCTTTTTCTCCAGCAGGGCGCGCAGGGTAGGCTTAAACTCTTCCGGCGTATCCGGGCGGAACAGGGGGGTAAAGCCTTTGTGCAGCTCGGTGGCAATGTAGTTCAGCCACTCCAGCGTTTTATAGCGAGAAATGGTACTGACCGGGGCCAGTAGCTGGCGATCGGGCACGCTATCGGCCAGGAACTGCATAATCGCCACGCCTTCGGTCAGCAGAGTACCGTCATCCAGCAGGAGCGCCGGAACTTGTCCTTTCGGGTTAATGGCAAGAAAATCATCGCCGTTTTCCAGACGTTTTTTCATCAGATCAACGCCATCCAGCGTGAAATCTTTGCCGCTCTCGCGCAGGGTGATATGGGAAGCAAGAGAGCACGCGCCCGGTTTGTAGAACAGTTTCATCGGTAACTCCTTTTCGCTGAGGTTTCAGCTATGTTAGTGCGCAAACGGATAAAAAAAAAGCCGCTAATCAATTAGCGGCTTCTGGTCAGTCGTTTCTCACGGATATCACGCGGTAGCGGTTTTGGTCGCCTTAGCGGTCTTGTCGTCGTCCTGAGTCATTCGATTCAGTTTCGGTGCAGTCAGCAGCATCAGAGCGGCAATAACGGCAGTCGCGATACCAATCTGCATGAACACGGTACCGTAGACGTTCAGAGAAACCAGTGGATCAGTGACGTTTTCCGGTACGGCCATCAGGTTCGCAATCTTGCCTGCGATAATGGCTGCACCCGCAGTCGTCAGGAACCAGCTACCCATAATGAAGCCCATCAGACGCTGTGGCACCAGCTGTGCAACCATCGCCAGACCCAGACCGGAGATCATCAGTTCGCCGATAGACTGCAGCGCGTAGCTCAGGATCAGCCAGTTAACGGATACGATACCGGCGTCGGTAGCAAATTTGGTACCCAGCGGCAGCACCAGGAACGCGCCGGAGCAAAGCACCATACCGATAGCGAACTTGTGCGGCATTGGCAGACGGTCGCCCATCTTGTTATAGATAGCGGCCAGAATTGGGCTACCAATCATGATCCAGAACGGGTTCAGCGCCTGATACTGCTCCGGTTCGAACGCAATACCCAGGATGGAGTGCTCAACGTTACGAATGGCGAAGAAGTTCAGAGAGGTTGGCATCTGGCTGTACAGTACGAAGAAGATAATCGCTTCCAGCATCAGAATGAACGCCACGATCATCTTACGGCGGGCAGCACCCTGCATGGCGAATGCTTCTTTCGCAAAGATGACCACGATACCCAGCGCAACCACGCCCAGAACGGCACGTGCGATGCCCTGGTTGTGCAGCAGCCAGGTAGCGATGGCCGCCAGAGCAACAACGCCCACAATGGTCGCCAGCAGTTTGCCCATATGCACAGGCTCGAAGTCCGGTTTTGAACCGTAGTTTTTAACCCAGCTGCGGCAGAACAGGAAGTTCACCACGGTGATCAGCATACCGACGAAGCTCAGCGCAAACGCCACGCTCCAGCCGAATTTTGCTGCAAGCCATGGGGTGGCCAGCATTGAGAAGAACGAACCGATGTTGATGGACATATAGTACATGGTAAATGCACCGTCCAGACGCGGATCGTCTTTGCTGTAGCAGGTAGAGAGCAGGGAGGACGGGTTCGCTTTGAACAGACCGTTACCGACGGCAATCGTCGCCATACCCATATACACGACAGCGGCATCGTGCCCTGACCATGCAACCAGACCATAGCCAATTGCCAGGACAATGGCGCCCAGCATGATGACACGTTTAGTGCCAAGGACTTTATCGCCCAGCCAGCCGCCAATCGCGACCAGACCGTACACCAGAGCACTGAAGGAGGAGAACAGCGTGATGGAATCGGCTTCGGACATACCCAGCTGTTTCACCAGGTAAACTGCCATGATCCCTTGCAGGCCGTAATAACCAAAACGCTCCCATAACTCGATAGAGAAGATGAGATAGAACGCTTTTGGTTGTTTAAAAGCGTTAAGACTCACGCTTTCATCTGTTGGTTTATTGTTTGCAGTAGACACATATACCTCTTTTTTTACATCCCATATTAACGGGGGTGTTCATAGCGTGATGGCCGTAGTCCATACGCCTTATAGTTATATTGGGAGGAGAAACGGCGGGTAATGTTCACTATCCTGCCCCATCTGGCAATACGTTTGTAATAATCTGTTACATATATCTGGGGTGGTATAATCGTCGGTTCATACAAATGTTATTCAGCGTTAAATTTTATACGATGTGTAAAGGTAGTTTTTTCGACTGGCAGAGACCCGTCAGGACCGGTGTTTGGCGATATGTTCTGCTATTTGCCGTCTCTGGCAGTGATATAGCCCAAATTCTGAAAAATAGCTGGTCTTATCGTCGGTAAAAAAAGAAGAGTGTCTTGTCAGACAAAGGCTTTAGCTCGATTTTGACAACAAAAAAACAACATGAAGTTATCAGGGTGATCGCGATCACAGATGTATAGAAATTTTCGGCTATGAAAAAAGTATTAACCTGTTTGAGCGTTAAAGCACCGAACAAGTGACAGCCTGGGGGAGACGAAAGGCGAACAAATAACGGCCAAAAGAAGCGTGCACCATCACCCTTCTTTTGGTGTGGGGTTTTGTGGTTCAGGGATATACTTTTTCTTTGTATTCGCAGAGATCTTCAATAATGCAGGAGCCGCAGCGAGGCTTACGGGCAATACACGTGTAACGACCGTGCAGAATCAGCCAGTGATGGCAATCAACCTTAAATTCAGCCGGAACCACTTTGAGCAGCTTCTCTTCGACCTGCTCGACATTTTTCCCCGGCGCAAAGTTGGTTCGGTTAGACACGCGAAATATATGCGTATCGACGGCGATAGTAGGCCAGCCAAACGCGGTATTGAGCACCACGTTCGCGGTTTTACGACCTACGCCCGGTAAGGCTTCCAGCGCAGCACGGTCTTCCGGCACTTCGCCTCCGTGCTGTTCCAGCAGGATCCGGCAGGTCTTAATGACGTTCTCGGCTTTGCTGTTAAACAGGCCGATGGTTTTGATATACGACTTCACGCCTTCCACGCCAAGCTCCAGCATGGCCTTCGGCGTATTGGCGACCGGATAGAGCAGGGCGGTGGCTTTATTGACGCTCACGTCGGTCGCCTGTGCAGAGAGCAACACCGCGATCAGCAGCTCAAACGGGGAGGTAAAATTCAGCTCCGTCGTCGGGTGCGGGTTCTCGTCCCGCAGACGGGTCAGGATCGCAATGCGCTTTTCTTTATTCATGAGGCCCTCTCGGGTGTCCCTTCCAGAACGCTGCGCTCAGCCGCGCGGCGCTTACGTTTCTCATCAATCAGGTATTTTATCGCCAGCATCATGCCAAGGCCAATAAACGCACCGGGCGGCAGCATCGCCAGCAGGAATGGCGTATCGGTGTGGAACACTTCAATGCGCAGCGCTTTGGCCCAGCCGCCCAGCAGCGCATCTGCGCCGTCAAACAGCGTACCGTTGCCGAGGATTTCGCGCAGGGATCCCAGCACGAACATGGCGCACGTGGCGCCCATGCCAATGGAAAATCCATCCAGCGCCGACATGGCTGGACTGTTTTTCACCGCGAAGGCTTCCGCACGCCCGACCACGATACAGTTGGTGACGATAAGAGGAATGAAGATCCCGAGCGACTGGTACAGACCGAACGCGTAGGCGTTAATCAGCATCTGAACAATACTGACCACCGACGCAATGATCATGACGTAAATCGGAATACGAATTTCCGACGGCGTCCAGCGGCGCAGGGCAGAGATGGAGAGGTTGGTCAGGGTCAATACCAGCGTGGTTGCCAGACCCAGACCGAGCGCGTTGGTGGCGGTGGATGTCACCGCCAGCAGTGGGCACATGCCCAGAAGCTGAACCAGCGCGGAGTTGTTTTTCCACAACCCCTGGACAATGACCTCTTTAACCTGGCTCATGATTACTCCTCACAGGCCGGAAGATTGTTGATTTGCGCGGGCAGCGTTTCAGCATACAGCCCGGCTCGTTTTACGGCATTCACCACCGCACGTGGGGTGATGGTCGCACCGGTGAACTGGTCAAACTCGCCGCCATCTTTCTTCACCGCAAACGCGGTGTCATCTTCACCATGGATCACTTTACCGGCAAAGTGCAAAATCCAGTCGCTCAGACGGGTTTCAATTTTATCGCCAAGACCCGGCGTTTCATGGTGTTCCGTCACGCGGGTGCCCAGTATGGTGCCGGAGAAATCGCTGCCCACAAGCAGCTGAATGGCACCGGAATAGCCGTCAGGCGCCGTCGCTTCCATCACTGCGCCGACCGGCTTATCCCCTTTGCGGGCAATAAATAGGCGGTGCGGGCCTTTTCCAAGCTGCGGCGCGTCTACCACAAAGCAGCTTTTTTGCAGGTCGTTATCGTAGAAGTCGGACGGGATCACCTGATCGAACAGCGCCTTTTGCTGCTTCGAGGCCTGCTCTTCGATGGTCGTTTTGGTCAGCGCATTAACCAGCGCCGTCAGCCCTGTCAGGACCGCGGCGAAGACAGCCAGCGTGACGCCGTGTTTCTGCATCGTTTTTAACATGGCGAAACCCTTAGCGATGACCGTACACGCGTGGACGCGTGTAATAGTCGATGAGCGGAACGGTAATGTTGGCGAGCAGGACGGCAAAAGCCACGCCGTCCGGGTAGCCGCCAAAGCTGCGAATGAGCCAGACCAGCAGGCCTGCCAGCGCGCCGAAGATCAGGCGTCCGCGGTTAGTCGTTGAGGCCGTCACCGGATCCGTCAGGATAAAGAAGGCACCCAGCATGGTCGCGCCGGAGAGCAGGTGCATCTGCGGGCTGGCCAGTGATTCAGGAGAGAATACCCAGCCCAGCGTGGCGCAGACCGCCAGCGTCACGAGGAAGCTGACCGGAATATGCCAGCGGATGGCTTTCTGCTGCAGCAGGAACAGGCCGCCCAGCAGATACGCCAGGTTGACCCACTGCCAGCCTGCACCCGCCAGCACGCCGCTGTAGATCGCCGATTTCATGATCTGCTCGACGCTGTGCCCGGCATGCAGGGACGTTTTAAAGGTATCAAGCGGCGTCGCCTGGCTGATACCGTCCACGCCCATACGCAGCGCGTTCATATCGGCACCGAGTGCCGTATGGCCGGTAAAGATCACATGCAGAGCATCCATGAAGCCCGGAACCGTGGCCGCAATCTCGTGCGGTGGCAGCCAGCTGGTCATCTGTACCGGGAAGGAGATCAGCAGCACCACGTAGCCAATCATCGCCGGGTTAAACGGGTTATGGCCCAGTCCACCATACAGCTGTTTGGCAATGATCACCGCAAACACGGTGCCGAGGATCACCATCCACCAAGGGGCAAACGGCGGGATACTGATAGCCAACAGCAGGCCGGTCAGCAACGCGGAGTTATCGGCAAGAATGCGGGAGACCGCTGCCTTGCGCAGCTTAAGCACAAGCGCTTCCGCCGCTAAGGCGCTGGCACAGCCCAGGATTATCTGGAACAGGGTTCCCCAGCCGAAAAACCAGCACTGAACGGCAATGCCCGGCAGCGCCGCCAGGCAGACCAGCATCATGATGCGCGATGTCTGGCGCTGATTGTGGGTGTAAGGGGAGCTTGCGATTCTGAAAACCATTTAATCCTCGTTAACTGCTTGCTGTGCGGCTTTCTTCGCCTGAACGCGCGCAATGGCGGCGGCGACGGCGGCTTTGCGCGGGTCATCGTTGGCGGCCTGCGGTTGTTCATCCTGCTGCGCCGCTTTGCGCGCTTTAGCGCGGGCAATCGCCGCTTCGACGGCGGCTTTACGTGGGTCGACCGGCGCTTCGGGTTCTGCGGTTTGCGTCTGCTGTGCCGCCTTGCGCGCTTTGGCACGGGCAATCGCCGCCTCAACGGCCGCTTTGCGAGGGTCGACAGCGTCCTGCTCGACCACCACATTCTGTTCACCGGCTTTGCGTGCTTTGGCGCGGGCTATTGCCGCTTCAACGGCGGCTTTGCGTGGGTCAACCTCAGCATCCGCCTGGGTCGTTTGCGCTTTTTCTGCCTGACGGGCGCGGGCCTGAGCTTTACGCGCTTCACGCGCAGCAATCGCTTCGCTGTTGTCCGGCTTCTCGCCGGCCGGGATCACCACAGGCTGCGCCGCAGTGGCTTTTTTCTCGCGAACGCGCGCCAGTGCGGCGTTAATCGCATCCTGATCTTTCTCGCCAGGCTGAACGGCGGCCTGCTTATGGCGCTCCTGACGGGCAATTTTTTCGCGTTCCAGTCGTGCCTGACGTGCTTCAAAGCGCGCTTTGGCTTCTGCTGCGCGTTTTTCTTCCATGGAGATGGCATAAATTTCCGCCTTCTCCTGGCGGAAATACTGCACCAGAGGAATGTTGCTAGGGCAGACCCAGGCGCAGGCGCCGCATTCGATACAGTCGGCCAGGTTATGGGCTTTCGCCTTGTCGTGCAGTTGGCCTTTGCTGTACCAGTACAGCTGCTGCGGAAGTAGATCCGCCGGGCAGGCGTCGGCACAGGCGCTGCAGCGAATACAGCCTTTTTCTTCCTGCTCTTCACCCATCTCGGTCGGGGAAGGGGCGAGCAGGCAGTTGGTGATTTTGACTACCGGCACATCGAGCCACGGCAGGGTAAAGCCCATCAGCGGACCGCCCATGATCACCATCTGGTCGCTTGACGGGCAAAACTCAGCCTGCTCCAGCAGGTGACGCACCGGCGTACCCAGACGCGCCCAGACGTTGCCCGGACGAGAGACCGCTTCCCCGGTCAGCGTTACCACGCGCTCGGTCAGCGGCTCGCCGTCGATTACCGCGCGCTTCACGGCGTACGCGGTGCCGACGTTCTGCATCAGCACGCCGATATCCGAAGAGCGTCCGCCGTGCGGCACCTGCTTACCGGTGAGAATTTGCGTCAGCTGTTTAGCACCACCAGAGGGGTACTTGGTCGGGATAACGCGCAGGCTAATATCGTGACTGCCCGCCAGCACGGCGCGCAGCATTGAGATGGCCTGCGGTTTATTGTCTTCGATACCGATCAGCACTTCCCGCGGCTGCAGAATGTGCGCGAGGATGCGGATGCCTTCCACCACCTGGGCGGCGCAGTCCTGCATCAGACGATCGTCGGCGGTGATGTACGGTTCGCATTCGGCGGCGTTAATAATCAGCGTCTGAATATTATCGCCACCGCCGCGCAGTTTGACGCCGGTCGGGAAGCCTGCGCCGCCGAGGCCGGCAACGCCGAACTGATGAATGCGCTCGATGAGCGCTTCGCGACTATGGGAGCGGTAGTCGCTCCAGCCGTCACGGTCGATCCAGCGGTCTTCGCCGTCGGCTTCAATTATCACGCTCAGCTCTGAGAGCGCTGATGGATGGGCCACCGTATGGGGCGCGATGGCGACCACCTTACCGGAGGTGGGGGCGTGCACCGGCAGCATACGTCCGCGACCAAAGGTCAGCGGCTGACCGCGAAGGACGGTATCGCCTTCTTTCACGCACAGCTCACCCTCCGCGCCGATATGCTGCTTGAGCGGCATAACGAAACGGGTCGCCAGCGGAATTTGACGCAGCGGCGTGCCGTTAGACTGGGTTTTCATCTCCGGTGGGTGAATCCCCCCGTCAAAGTCCCAAATCTTCTCTTTTCTGAAAGCAGAAAATAACTTAAGCATGTTGTTCCACAGGAATATTGCGAACCGGAATGGTTTGAAGATCCCACTTCCAGCTTTCGGTAGTCGTTTCAACCGGGCGCAGCTCGATACATTGCGTCGGGCAGGGTGCTACGCAGAGATTACAGCCGGTGCACAGGTCCGCCACCACGGTGTGCATGGCGCGCGTTGCGCCAACAATGGCATCGACCGGGCAGGCCTGAATACATTTGGTGCAGCCGATGCAGTTCGCTTCGTCGATCACGGCCAGCGCGCGGACTGGCTCCTGCACATCCGCATCGCCGTCAACTGGCTGCGGATCAACGTTTAGCAGGGCCGCAATTTTCAACATCACCGCTTCGCCACCGGGCGCACAGCGGTTAATTTTCTCACCCTGAACCCCTACCGCTTCGGCATAGGGGCGGCAGCCCGGGTAGCCACACTGCCCGCACTGGCTTTGTGGCAGAAGCTCATCAATTTTCTCTACAACGGGATCGTCCTCTACCGCGAAACGGCGGGAGGCGTAACCCAGGATAAGGCCAAACACCAACCCCAGGACGCTGATAGAGGCGATGGCAATCCAGATAGCATTCATTACAACTTCACCAGACCACTAAAGCCCATAAAGGCCAGAGACATTAAACCTGCGGTCACCAGCGCAATCGCGTTACCGCGGAAGGGCGCAGGGATATCCGCTGCTGCCAGGCGCTCGCGAATAGAGGCAAACAGCACCATGACCAGCGAGAAACCGACGGCCGCAGAAAAACCATACAGCGCCGACTGCATAAAGTTATGGCCAAGGTTGATGTTTAGCAGCGCCACGCCGAGAACGGCGCAGTTGGTGGTGATCAGCGGCAGGAAGATACCCAGCAGGCGATAGAGCGCCGGGCTGGTTTTGCGCACCACCATTTCGGTAAATTGCACCACCACCGCGATAACCAGAATAAAGGCCAGCGTACGGAGATAGGTTAACCCCAGCGGAATGAGGATCCAGGTATCAATCCACCACGCGCAGATGGATGCCAGCGTCATGACGAAGGTCGTCGCCAGCCCCATGCCCATTGCCGTTTCCAGCTTTTTGGAAACGCCCATAAATGGACACAGGCCAAGGAACTTCACCAGAACGAAGTTGTTAACCAGCACGGTGCCGACAAAGAGCAGTAAGTAATCGGTCATTATTTAGCCTGAAATAAAAAAGCCGCCTATTATCGGACAAACACACGCAGGCGACAACAGGTTATCTGTAGGGTTATTACGGGTTCACGAAGGTGTTTTTCACCCGTGTCGAACGCTTGAAGTAGGGCACCATCAGCGCCGCGGCCAGCAACGGGAAAAGCAGTTGACGAACGGCCAGCGCGTCTGAAACGGGCGAAAAAGCAAATGCCTTCACCGCCAGCAGGACCGAAACCAGCAGCCAGATAATGTAGTGCTTAGGCACATTCTTACGGCGCTTAAAGAAGGCAATGGTCAGCCACAGCGTGTAGTACCACATCCCGATCGCGAAAACGAACGACACAAACCACAAAGCAATATTAAGCACGCTTTGCGACATCAGGGTCTGGATGGCGTGGGGGGTAATCAGTGCGGTGGTATAAAGCAGCAGCGCAAGTGATGCGCTTAATAAGGCAACCAGCAGCCATGCCAGTGGGGCGATTAACCAGCCTCCAATGCGTTCTCCAGGCGTTGCGGTCATGAACTCTCCCATAATCTGCGCGAAATGTTGTACAGCCAGTTGGCAGGGCGGAGAGTATATAACATTTCGCGCGGATGGCTACTTTCTTATAAAACGTAACGCCATACGGACTTAGGCACTTCGCCGACGTTGAACAAACGACCACCGGAGACCAGCTCCGCACGGCGATGGTCAGCGGCGCGATACATATTAATGATGTCCTGATTATCCGACAGGGTGTAGTTCAGATGGTCAAACAGTTTTTCCAGGCTCTCAAGCGAATTGATCTTGCGAAATTTTAATAAATAGTCCTGAACTGTCATATTAATAAGTTTCCATATAAAAGTGAGTAATACCAGTTAAGGTAATTCGTTCGAATAATAAACGGATTAATAAAGACGTAAACAGCCCACTCAGGTAACGCGACGAAATTAGGAGTTTTCTTTGCTGAAATTCAGGCATCAGACGATGCCTGGAAGAGAAGGTTAACCGTGTTCACCAGGGCTGGCAATAAGTAACTGACATATTATGTCACTCTTTATTGCAGTAACCGGTTACTTAGGTTGAGCGACGGTGACAGGCTCCGGCGGCTGGTAGTTATCGATATGGCTGGCAACGCCCAGCAAAATGACCGAAACCCCAAGGACAATCCATCCCGCTAATTCAATGATTCGATTAATAATTGACGTCATGATACGTAATTGTACTTTATCCATAAAGACAGGGCGCAAATGTTACAGCGACGTTTCCCTGACGGCAAGGGCTTTGGGAACGGTTCCCTTAAACAAAATCAGTAGGTTAATACTATGTAACAAAAACAATCCGTATAACCTGCTATTTTACGTCATAGGGCACATTATTAATCCGTGGTAATGCCAGGCTAGCCAGTGTGAAATAAGAACGTCATAACAGAGGATGGCACTATGAGTGATAATATCCGCGTTGGGCTTATCGGTTACGGGTACGCGAGCAAAACGTTTCATGCGCCTCTGATAGCCGGGACGCCGGGCATGGCGCTGGCGGCGGTATCCAGCAGCGACGCTACAAAAGTCCATGCCGACTGGCCTTCCGTGCCGGTTGTCTCAGAGCCGAAACATCTTTTCAACGATCCCAATATTGATTTAATCGTTATCCCCACGCCGAACGATACCCACTTCCCGCTGGCAAAGGCCGCGCTGGAAGCCGGGAAACATGTGGTTGTCGATAAACCCTTCACCGTGACACTGTCACAGGCGCGCGAGCTGGATGCGCTGGCAAAGAGTCTGGGCAGGCTGCTGTCGGTGTTTCATAACCGCCGCTGGGACAGCGATTTTCTGACGGTAAAACGGCTTCTCAGTGAAGGCGCGTTAGGGGAGATCCTCTTTTTTGAATCCCACTTTGACCGTTTTCGCCCGCAGGTACGAAACCGCTGGCGCGAGCAGGCCGGCCCTGGCAGCGGCATCTGGTATGATTTAGCCCCGCATCTGCTGGATCAGGCCGTCAATCTTTTTGGCCTGCCGGTGAGCATGACGGTCGATCTGGCCCAGCTCAGACCCGGGGCACAGACAACCGATTACTTCCACGCGGTGCTCAGTTACCCGCAGCGGCGGATTGTGCTGCACGGTACGATGGTCGCGGCTGCAGAATCTGCCCGCTATATTATTCACGGCACGCGCGGGAGCTACGTGAAGTTTGGTCTCGACCCGCAGGAAGACAGGCTGAAAAACGGTGAGCGTCTGCCGCAGGAAGACTGGGGCTATGATATGCGCGACGGCGTCGTCACGCGGGTGGAAGGCGAGGAGCTGGTCGAAGAGACCTTGCTGACGATACCGGGTAACTATCCGGCGTATTATGCCGCTATCCGCGATGCGCTAAACGGCACGGGGGAGAACCCGGTTCCGGCCAGCCAGGCGATACAGATTATGGAGCTGATTGAGCTGGGCATCGAATCTGCCAAACATCGCGCCACGCTCTGTCTGGCATAAGTTTTGACGTTGTTGTAGGCCGGGTAAGGCGTAGCCGCCACCCGGCAAAAGGGTTTACGCGGTTGCCACCTTATCCCGCAGAGCCTGCTTCTCCGCAGGCGTCAGGAAGGCGATCTCCAGCCCGTTAATCTGCGCCTGACGGATCTGCTCGCGGCTCAACCCCGCCTGCGGAGCTGCGATGTTGTACTCGTGGATGATATCCACGCCCTGAACCGCCGGATCGTCCGTATTCAGAGAGGCCAGCACGCCGTGTTCAAGGAACGTTTTCAGCGGGTGCTGCGACAGCGATGCTACGGTGCTGGTCTGAATGTTAGACGTCAGGCATGACTCAATACCGATACTCTGCTCCGCCAGGAAATCCATCAGCGCGCGATCTTCGACTGCCTTCACGCCGTGACCAATACGCTCTGCGCCCAGCTCGCGGATGGCCTGCCAGATGCTTTCCGGGCCAGCCGCTTCACCCGCATGTACGGTAATGTGCCAGCCGGCATCGCGCGCGCGGTTGAAGTGGGAGAGGAACAGGCTACCCGGGAAGCCCAGTTCGTCACCGGCGAGGTCGACGGCGGTGATGGCATCACGATGGGCCAGCAGCGCCTCCAGCTCCTGCAGGCAGGCGGCTTCACCGAACGTACGGCTCATGATGCCGATCAGGCGGGCCTGAACGTCGAAGGTTTTACACCCTTCGCGGACGCCTTCAATGACGGCTTCCACCACGCCTGCAACGGGCAGGTTGTGGGTCATCGCCATATAGCCCGGCGAGAAGCGCAGCTCGACGTAGTGCAGGCCGTTGCGGGCGGCATCTTCGATGTTCTCAAACGCCACGCGGCGGCAGGCATCCAGCGACGCCAGCATCTTCACGCCCCAGTCGAGTTTGCTCAGGAAGCTCACCAGGTCCGGTTCATTAGAGGTCACCTGTACGTGAGGGATCAAGGACTCAAGGGTCTGAGCAGGAAGCGTTAAATTGAACTGGCGGCCAAGATCGAGGATGGTTTGGGCACGAATGTTACCGTCAAGGTGACGATGAATATCAGTTAAAGGCAGGCGTGTATCAATCATGGTCGCACTCTTTTCTGGTTAAAGTGCGCCATATTATAAAAACAAAACGGGGTAAAAAGCTATTTGCGCAAGGGAATATTCCGTTGCGCAAGTTAATTACAGGAGCGTGTTAATCCCGGCGATGAGGCGTTGAACCCCTTGCTCCAGCTTGCTGCGGGGGCAGCCCGCATTTAAGCGCACGAAGCCATTTCCCTCTTTCCCGTAGGTATATCCCGGCATGATGGCAACTTTTTGCTGCTCGATCAGCACTTTTTGCAGCGCCCGATCGTCAATGTTCAGCGGGCGCAGATCGATCCAGGCCAGATAGGTCGCGTCCGGTGCCTGCCAGTTCAGTTTCGGAAAAGCGCGGTTTACTTCCTGCGCAATATACGACAAATTCCCTTCGAGATAACCTCGCAGTGCATCCAGCCACGGCTCCCCCTGCTGGTAGGCGGCGATATGCGCCGTCAGCGCCAGCACGGAAGGGGAAGAGAGCCCGTCCCGTCCTTTTAGCGCGCTGAGATAGCCGTTACGACTCTCTTCATCGCCGATCAGGCCGTAAGCCCCGGTCAGCGCCGGAATGTTAAAGCTTTTCGAGCCGGAGGTCAGAAGCGCCCATTTGCCCCGCGCTACGGCGTTCCACGGCGTGTGACGATGTTCTCCCCAAACCATGTCCATATGGATTTCATCGCTGATAACCGCCACGTCATAGCGTGCGCACAGTTCCGCCATGTGCGTCAGCTCATCCCGCGTCCAGACCTTGCCGGTCGGGTTCTGCGGGCTGCACAGCAGTAAAATTTTGTTTTCCGGTTTCGCCAGCGCCGCTTCGAGGGCTGCCATATTGCCCTGCCAGCCTGTAGCCTGCTTTTCCATCTCAACCGCCACAACACGACGCGCGTTACCCTCAATGGCTTTATAAAACGCATCGTATGCCGGGGTGTGCACCACCACGCCGTCGCCGGGGGTTGACCAGAGGCGTATCAGTTCAGAGACCATATAGATGACGGATGGACCATAAACCACGTTTTCAGTATCAATCCGGCTGTTAAAACGCTGCTGGAACCAGTGCGCAACGGCGGCGAGAAACTCGTCGTTTTTCCAGCGGCTATAGCCAAATACGCCGTGATGAATGCGCTGCTGCAGCGCGTCGATTATGCAGGGGGCGGTGGCGAAATCCATATCCGAGATGGTGAAGGGCAGCAGATCGTCCGCGCCAAAACGGTCGGCGACGTAGTCCCACTGCGTACACCAGGTGCCGTGTCGATCCACGACGGTGGAGAAATCAAACATGCTTAAATCCTTAACGTAAAACCCCCTCATGGTGAGGGGGCGGAGGCATCAGGCTTCTACTGTTCGCATCAGGGTTGCCAGTTCATCTTTCACTGACTGTACCTGCGGGCCGATAACCACCTGCAAATTGTGCTGATTTAACTGTACCACGCCGATAGCCCGGTTGGCTTTCAGGGCGTTGGTATCTACTTTTGACATATCCGCCACCGACAAACGCAGGCGGGTAATGCAGTTATCCAGTGAGGTAATGTTCTCCGCACCGCCCAGCGCCGCCAGAATGGCAGGGGTGTTGTAGCCGGATTTACCCACGGTACCGGCAACCGCCTGTTCCACGCTGGTGGCCGTATCGGTATCGCGGCCTGGCGTTTTCAGGTTAAAGCGGGTGATGGCGAAGCGGAAGATCCCGTAGTACACCACGAACCAGATTGCCGCCACGACCGGGACCAGATACCACTTGGTGGAGAGGCCGTGCAGGATCCCGAAGACCACGAAGTCAATCACGTTGCCGTCGGTGTTGCCGATGGTGACGCCCAGCACCGCCATCACGGTAAAGCCCAGACCGGTCAGCACAGCGTGAATCAGATACAGCACCGGCGCAACGAACAGGAACAGGAACTCGATAGGCTCGGTGGTCCCACCCACGACGCAGGCGATCACGCCGGAAATCAGCAGGCCTTTAATTTTATGACGGTTTTCCGGACGCGCGCAGTGGTACATCGCCAGTGCGGCACCCGGCAGGCCGCCGAGGAAGGCAGGCATTTTACCCTGAGACAGGAAGCGGGTGGCGCTTTCGGAGAAGCCGTGTGTCGTCGGGCAGCTCAGCTGCGCCTGGAAGATGGTCAGCGCACCGCTCACGTCGTGACCGCACACCTCCATCGTCCCGCCCGCTTCGGTGAAGCGAATCAGGGCCACCAGGATATGCTGCAGGCCAAACGGCAGCAGCAGACGCTCGCCGGTACCGAAGATCATCGGACCGAAATCTCCCGCGCCATTGATGATGCGGCCAATGCCGTTGATGCCCATCGCGAAGACCGGCCAGATCAGCGGAATGATCAGACCAAACAGGCCCATCACCACCAGGGTGATAATCGGCACAAAGCGGGTACCGCCGAAGAAGGCCAGGGCATCCGGCAGACGGATATTGTGGAAGCGCTCGTGCAGCATCCAGATAATCACCCCGGCGATCACCGCCCCGAGGATCCCGGTATCAATAGACTGGATACCAATCACGCTCTGAATGTTGTTAGCTTTCAGCACGGCAGCGTCGGTGGTCGGCAGAATGCCTTTCGCGGTCAGCCAGAAGTTAACCGCCAGGTTCATCACCGCGTAACCCACAAAACCGGCAAACGCCGCGACGCCTTTGTTCTCGCGGGCCAGGCCCAGCGGGATAGCAATACAGAACATCACGGGCAGGAAACTAAACGCGAAGGAGCCGACTTTACTCATCCAGATAAAGATCGCCTGCAGCACGGGGGTGCCGAGGAACGGGATCAGCGTGATGACGTCTTTACTGCTGAGGGAGCTGCCGATACCCAGCATGATCCCGCAGAACGAGAGGAGTGCCACGGGCAGCATAAAGGTTTTACCCAGTTGCTGGAAAAATTCCCACAGCGATATTTTTTGTGCTGCTTTCGCCGTCATAAAACGACTCCTTTATTGTTAAAATCAGTTTGTCTGCTTCAATGCTGCGAGAAGATAAAACGTTTTATCAAAGTTTAGTGCGCGCTAAATCACATTCTCAGGCTTTGACTGGTAGTATAAAGATAACGTATTGATAAAACGTTTTACCGATCTCATTTTTCAGGGAGTCACTCCAGGACATGGCTGTAGCGAAGAAAGTCACCATCAACGATGTCGCGCTGGCGGCGGGGGTTTCCGTCAGCACCGTTTCTCTGGTACTGAGCGGAAAAGGGCGCATCTCTCCCGCGACCGGTCAGCGGGTGAACGAGGCGGTTGAACAGTTGGGCTTTGTGCGTAACCGCCAGGCGTCGGCGCTGCGCGGTGGGCAAAGCGGGGTGATTGGCCTGATTGTTCGTGACCTGACGTCACCGTTCTATGCGGAGTTAACTGCCGGGTTAACCGAAGCGCTTGAAGCGCAGGGGCGGATGGTCTTTCTGCTGCACGGCGGGCGCGAGGCCGATCAGCTGCTTTCCCGGCTCGATATGCTGCTGAACCAGGGGGTGGACGGGGTGATCGTCGCCGGAGCATCGGGCGTGGGCAGTGAACTGTGCGAGCGCGCCGCCGAAAAAGGCGTGCCGCTGGTGTTTGCATCGCGCGCCAGCTACCTCGACGAAGCCGATACGTTGCGCCCGGATAACATGCAGGCCGCGCAAATGCTGACCGAGCATCTTATTCGTCGTGGGCATCAGCGCATTGCCTGGCTGGGCGGTAAAAGCTCGTCCCTTACCCGCGCCGAGCGGGTCGGCGGCTATTGTGCGACGCTGATTAAATACGGACTGCCGTTCCACAGCGAGTGGGTCGTGGAGTGTGAATCCAGCCAGAAGATGGCGGCGGAAGCGATAGGCGCGCTGCTGCGAAGCAGCCCGACCATCAGCGCCGTGATTTGCTATAACGATATGATTGCTATGGGCGCCTGGTTTGGCCTGATCCGCGCCGGGCGTCAGAGCGGCGAGGGCGGGGTGGAAACCTTCTTCGGCCACCAGGTGGCGCTGGGGGCGTTCGCCGACGTCGGGGAAAACGCCCTCGACGACCTGCCGATCGTCTGGGCCACCACCCCAGCGCGGGAGATGGGTTACACCCTGGCGGACAGAATCATGCAGCGTATCGACAATGCGGATGTGCAGGCCGGGCACCAGATTGTGGCGGCGCGGTTAGTGACGGTGAAATAATATCGCCCGTCGGCGCTGCGCTGGCCCGGAATCGTAGGCCGGGTAAGCGTCAGCGCCACCCGGCAATAAAAAACCCCTCATGCGAGGGGTTTGACGTTTACTGTTGCGGTGCCGCCGGTTCGGCTGGCGCAGCCGGTTCAGCCGGTTCCGGCATCCCCAGAGCAGGCATACCAAACATGCCTACGAAGTCTTCCAGCGGCATTTTGTCGCCGTTGAGCGTGACCTGGCCGTTGGCGTACTGCAGGCTGGTGGAAATCGTGTTGTTGTCCACCTTCGTGATGCGGAACATCTGGCCCATTGCCGCCAGACCTTTCACCTGCTGGTTCGCCAGCTTGCCGGCATCTTCATCGCCGTAGCCTTCCAGTTTCGCAATCTGGGTCATAAACTCGGTCGCCATATCCATCGGGATGGTCAGCTTGCTGTCGAGCGACTTCACGCTGCGATCCACTTCCTGCGCCAGCGTCTGCGGTTCACCCGTTGCAGTGGCCGGATCTTTCAGGAACAGAGACAGGTTGAAGCTGGTTTCGCCTTTGCTGTTTTTCCAGCTCAGCGGCGCAACGGTGATCACCGGCTCGCCTTTCAGCAGGATCGGCAGGTTGTTGAACAGTACCGCCATCGCCTGCTGCTGGTACACTTCCGGATTCTGCTGCAGTGCGGTATCGGTCAGCAGCGCCTGGCTCTCTTTGCTGTATTTCTGGCTGAATTCGTGCCACGCCTGGCCGTCGATATTGCCGATCTTCAGCGACAGTTTGCCGGTGCCCAGATCCTGATTCTGTACTTTCAGGCTCTTCAGCGTGTAATCCAGCTGGGTATTGATGCTCTTGGCGTCTTTGGACACGTCGGATTTTCCGTTTACGTCCATGCCTTCCAGCACGGCCATCTCTTTCCCTTCAACCGCAATGGCAACTTTATCGAGAGACAGTTTCTGATCGCCGATACGCTCTTTGAAATCGGTCATGCGGCTGTTGCCGTCGGCTTTCAGGTTGTTGAAGGTGAGCTGAACTTTTTGATTGTATTCGTTCACGGCATTGACCAGGCCGCTTTCCGCTTCACCCGTCAGGGAGAACACGTTTCCGTCGCGGTCCGCGTCAAGTTTGAAGTGACCGCCGCTAAAAGCAACTTTCTCATTCTCTTTCTCGTAGTTCAGCGCTTTCAGGGCAATATCAGAACTCGTGTCACCGGCATAGCTGATGCGGGTGTCGATCTCGAAAGGTGAGGTATTTTTGGCCAGATCGAACAGCGGTTTGGTGACGTCGTTATTCACCAGGACCGTGTGAACGGACGCCATCGACGGGATCAGATTAAAGGACTTCAGCTGCGCCAGCGGGAATGGACCGTGGCTTACCACTTCATCCAGCACCACGCTCTGGCCCGGTTTCAGCCAGCCGTTTTCCGTACCGGCAACCGGCTTCACCACAACCTGCATACGGCTGGTAAACACACCGCGTTCATAGTTCTGGTAGCTCAGCTCAAGGCCCGCTTCCGGCGCGCTGCGCTTAATCTCTCCGTTAGCCTGCGCCACCATCTCAGCCAGACGGCCTTCCAGCTGTTTCCCGGTAAACCAGGAGGCACCCGTCCAGACCACGCCTAACGCTACAATCACTCCTACCGCTACGACCGATTTTTTCATTGCGACTATCCCTAAAATGAAACCAGGCGGTAAAAACCGCCTGGAGATATTAAGCCTGCAACTAGCTTAGCAAGAGTTGTTAAAAAAATCAGTAAGTCCCTAATACCCGTCATACTTCAAGTTGCCTGTGCGTTGGCTTTCCTCGCTCACCCCAGTCACGTACTTATGTACGCTCCTGGGGATTCGCTGCGTCGCCGCCTTCATGCAACTCGAATTATTTAGGGTATAGCTTATTGAAAACGCGCGCCAGACGACCGGTGCCGCTTACGCTAACCGGAGACTCATTGGCAGCAACGAATGCTGACTCACCGGGCTTAAGCACCAGACGCTGTTCGCCTTTGCGCAGCGTCGCTTCGCCCTCGACGCAGAACAGGATCGCCGCACTCTCCTGAGCCACAGACGTTTCGGCGCTGCTCAGGTCGTGCAGGGAGAAGGCAAAATCGTCCACCGGAATCGGGAAATCCAGCTCTGCGCCGTTTTTCACCGGCTGAGTCAGCAGCTCTGCGGCAGGTTTCGCCACAAACTTCACGTTGGCAACCAGCTCGGGGATGTCTATGTATTTTGGCGTCAGGCCCGCGCGCAGCACGTTATCGGAGTTGGCCATCACCTCCAGCGCCACGCCCTGAAGGTAGGCGTGCGGGGTTTCAGCGAACAGGAACATTGCTTCACCCGGATTCAGCTTCACCACGTTCAGCAGCAGAGGGGAGAACAGGCCGCTGTCGTCCGGATAGAATTCGGAAATCAGACGGATGGTCTCCCACGGTTCACCTTGCTGGCTGTCCAGGGCGGCTTTCAATACCGCCAGCGCGTGGGACTTCTCTTCACCCTGCATATTCAGCAGGCTGGCAAACAGCTGGCTCAGCGCGTCGGCGTTCGGGTTTTCAAGGAAATGCGCGATAGCGTTATGGGCACCCGCGACCGGCTGCAGCAGGGAGATAATTTCTGAAAACTCGCGGAACGCATTCATCGCCAGGAAAGGCGTCAGCGCGAACACCAGTTCCGGCTTGTGGTTAGGATCTTTGTAGTTACGCTCGGCGGCGTCTAACGGAATACCCGCCGCGTTCTCTTTCGCAAAGCCGATTTCAGACGCTTGCTTGTTCGGGTGAACCTGGATGGAGAGCGGCTGGTCTGCGCACAGCACTTTAAACAGGAACGGCAGTTCGCCAAAGCGCTGAGCCACCTTGTCGCCCAGCAGCGCGGCTTTATCGGCCTCTATTACGTCACGCAGGCTGCGTACCTGACCGCTGGCGTCTTCAATTTTTGAGCTGCTCTTCGGGTGCGCCCCCATCCACAGTTCTGCCATCGGCAGGTTGTTCGGGTTCGCGATACCGTAGAGATCCGTTAACGCAGTTTTACTTCCCCAGGCGTAGTTCTGCACTGAGTTAATGAGTTTTTGCATTATCAAGCCCTGATTCAATGATGGAATTAACTCCGGGTATTAAAGCAATAAACCACATGGAAGTAACCTGTGGATGTAAAAAGTCGTACTAGTCTCAGTTTTTGTTAAAAAATTGTGTAGGATAAGCTGACTCGCTTTTAAGCCGGGCAGCGGAACATCTGCCCTGAATAAACAGACCGAAGCAGTAAGTGAGAGAACAATGTCGAATAAACCCTTCCATTATCAGGATCCTTTTCCCCTCAGTAAGGATCAGACCGAGTATTACCTGTTAACCCGCGATCACGTCTCCGTCTCTGAGTTTGAAGGACAAGAGATCCTCAAGGTGGATCCGCAGGCGCTGACGCTGCTGGCGCAGCACGCTTTCCACGACGCCTCGTTTATGCTCCGTCCTGCCCATCAGCAGCAGGTGGCCGATATTCTGAGTGACCCGGAAGCCAGCGAAAACGATAAGTACGTTGCCCTGCAGTTCCTGCGTAACTCCGATATCGCGGCGAAAGGCATTCTGCCAACCTGTCAGGATACCGGTACGGCGATCATCGTCGGTAAAAAAGGCCAGCGCGTCTGGACCGGCGGCGGTGATGAAGCGGCGCTGGCGCACGGTGTTTATAACACCTACACCGAAGACAACCTGCGCTATTCGCAAAACGCCGCGCTGGACATGTACAAAGAGGTCAACACCGGCACCAACCTGCCAGCACAGATTGACCTCTACAGCGTCGACGGTGATGAGTACAAATTCCTCTGTATCGCTAAAGGCGGCGGTTCGGCCAACAAAACCTATCTCTATCAGGAAACCAAAGCGCTGCTTACCCCGGGCAAGCTGAAGAATTACCTGGTTGAGAAGATGCGCACCCTCGGCACCGCGGCGTGCCCGCCGTACCATATCGCGTTTGTGATTGGCGGTACCTCGGCGGAAAGCACGCTGAAAACTGTGAAGCTGGCCTCAACCAAATACTACGACGGCCTGCCTACCGAAGGTAACGAACATGGTCAGGCGTTCCGCGACGTGCAGCTTGAGCAGGAGCTGCTGGAAGAAGCGCGTAACCTGGGCCTCGGCGCGCAGTTTGGCGGCAAATACTTCGCTCACGACGTGCGCGTGATCCGTCTTCCGCGTCACGGCGCTTCCTGCCCGGTCGGGATGGGCGTCTCCTGCTCTGCGGATCGCAACATCAAAGCGAAGATCAACCGCGAAGGCGTGTGGATCGAAAAACTGGAAAACAACCCGGGTAAATACATTCCGGAAGCGCTGCGTAAAGCGGGCGAGGGGGAAGCGGTTCGCGTTGACCTGAACCGTCCGATGAAAGAGATTCTGGCGCAGCTGTCTCAGTATCCGGTTTCGACCCGTCTCTCCCTCAACGGCACGATTATCGTGGGCCGCGACATCGCGCACGCGAAGCTGAAAGAGCGCCTGGACAACGGCGAAGGGCTGCCGCAGTACATTAAAGATCACCCGATCTACTACGCGGGCCCGGCGAAAACGCCTGAAGGCTACGCCTCTGGCTCGTTAGGCCCGACCACGGCAGGCCGTATGGACTCGTACGTCGACCAGTTGCAGGCCAACGGTGGCAGCATGATCATGCTCGCGAAAGGCAACCGCAGCCAGCAGGTGACGGACGCCTGCCACAAGCACGGTGGCTTCTACCTCGGCAGCATCGGCGGCCCGGCTGCGGTTCTGGCGCAGGGCAGCATCAAGAGCCTGGAGTGCTTGGAATACCCGGAACTGGGTATGGAAGCGATCTGGAAAATTGAAGTGGAAGATTTCCCGGCGTTTATCCTCGTGGATGACAAAGGCAACGACTTCTTCAAGCAGATCCAGTCCTCTCAGTGTTCGGCGTGTGTGAAGTAATTCTGTAAATTGCCGGGTGGCGCTGACGCTTACCCGGCCTGGATTCTCGTAGGTCGGGTAAGGCGCAGCCGCCACCCGACACCAAAAAGAGCGCACAAAGCGCCATAACGTTTCTCAGAAGTCATCAATACTTATCCCTTAAGCATGTGAGCAATCCCGACAGTGTTATCAAGGAGAAAGTAATGACAACGGTACGCCATGAGAAAGACTCGATGGGCGCCATCGACGTCCCGGCCGACAAGCTATGGGGCGCGCAAACCCAGCGTTCGCTGGAGCATTTCCGTATCTCGACTGAAAAAATGCCCGTCTCGCTGATTCAGGCGCTGGCCCTCACCAAACGTGCGGCCGCAAAAGTGAACCAGGATTTAGGCCTGCTGGCGGCAGACAAGGCCACCGCCATCATAAATGCCGCCGACGAAGTGCTGGCGGGCAAGCATCCCGACGAATTCCCTCTCGCCATCTGGCAGACCGGTTCCGGCACCCAAAGCAACATGAACATGAACGAAGTGCTGGCGAACCGGGCAAGCGAACTGCTGGGCGGCGTGCGCGGCATGGAGCGTAAGGTTCATCCGAACGATGACGTCAACAAGAGCCAGAGTTCTAACGACGTCTTCCCCACGGCCATGCACGTGGCGGCGGTGATTGCGATTCGCGAACAGCTTATCCCACAGCTTAACGTCCTGAAATCTACGCTCAACGAGAAGGCGCAGGCCTTCCGCGACATCGTCAAAATCGGCCGTACACACCTGCAGGATGCCACGCCGCTGACGCTCGGCCAGGAGATTTCCGGCTGGGTGGCGATGCTGGAACACAACCTGAAGCACATTGAGAACAGCCTGCCGCACCTGGCGGAGCTGGCGCTCGGCGGCACGGCGGTGGGCACCGGGTTAAACACCCATCCGGAGTATCCGGTGCGCGTGGCGGAGGAGCTTGCAAATATCACCGGGCAGCCGTTCGTCACGGCGCCCAACAAGTTCGAAGCGCTGGCGACCTGCGATGCGCTGGTCCACACCCACGGCGCGCTGAAAGGGCTGGCGGCCTCGCTGATGAAAATCGCCAACGACGTGCGCTGGCTGGCCTCGGGCCCGCGCTGCGGCATCGGTGAAATCAGCATTCCGGAAAACGAGCCGGGCAGCTCCATCATGCCGGGTAAAGTCAACCCGACCCAGTGCGAAGCCATGACCATGCTCTGCTGTCAGGTACTGGGCAACGACGTGGCCGTTAACCTGGGCGGTGCATCCGGCAACTTCGAGCTGAACGTCTATCGTCCGATGGTGATCCACAACGTTCTGCAATCGATTCGTCTACTGGCAGACGGCATGGAGAGCTTTAACGAACACTGCGCGGTGGGGATCGAGCCAAACCGCGAGCGCATCAGCCAGCTGTTAAATGAGTCGCTGATGCTGGTGACCGCGCTCAATACCCACATTGGCTACGACAAAGCCGCCGAGATCGCCAAAAAAGCGCATAAGGAGGGGCTGACGCTGAAAGCCTCCGCCCTGGCGCTGGGCTATCTGACGGAGGCGGAGTTCGATGCCTGGGTGCGCCCTGAAGCGATGGTCGGCAGCCTGAAATAATCAACGCGCCACGTACAGGTGCAGCCGCGGAATAATCAGCTGCAGCGGCTGCGCCTGAGGTCGGTAACGGTGCTGGACATTTTCTGCATCGTAATTCAGCAACTCACCAATATCCGGCACGATAGCCCCCTGATCGGCATCATAGAGCGCAATCAGCGGCGTTGGACAGGCATACTGCACCTGTTTTTGCTGGCCGGAATACCAGACGCGGGCGATAGGCTGAACCTTCACCGGGCGCTTAATTTTGAGGCGCGTATCCGCCGGTAGCGAGGCGATGCTGTGGTACTCCTGCTCCAGGCGCTCAATCCACTGCTCACGTGACCACGGTGCGACGGTGCGTGGCGCCTTCAGACTTTTTTCCAGCTGCGCCAGGATCTCATCCCGGGTGAAGTTTTTAATGATGTGCTTATTCGCCCAGCCGAAGCGCAGCGTGGCGGGATGGCGCAGTACCGTCAGCGTACGATAGGCATTCAGCGTAATTAACCCCGGAAGCTGACGGTGTACCCATTCAAACCGGGCGGCAGGGGCCAGGCCCGACTCCTCGGTAACGATCTTCTCAAATGCCGCTTTCAGGCTGTTGATATGGGCAATCTGGCTTTCCAGCGCCTCGCGCGCGGCGGCATCGGTTTGCAGGCAGATCACGCCCGGAAGCCGCACGGCCGCCTTGCTGCTGCGCTGTTCAGACTGCTGCTGGATAAAAAGATGGCGATAGTGTTTCATCGCCAGTTCCAGCGCGGCCTTGCCGATGTGCTGCTTCACGTCGATGGTGTCCAGCGGATCGTGCTCGGCCC
Organism: Enterobacter sp. ku-bf2; assembly: GCF_001742765.1. Taxonomy (NCBI): domain Bacteria; kingdom Pseudomonadati; phylum Pseudomonadota; class Gammaproteobacteria; order Enterobacterales; family Enterobacteriaceae; genus Enterobacter; species Enterobacter sp. ku-bf2. The sequence goes on along the minus strand of NZ_MDVW01000001.1, from coordinate 994,938 downwards.
CTTTGGCCACCTCGGGCAGGGTAAAGACGCGCGCGGCCAGCAGGCGGCAGGTCTGCAAACGTTCTGTCAGGGTCAGCAGCTCGTGTTCTATTTCCCGAAACGTGCTGTTCAGCCGTTCAATAAGATCGTAGGTCGCCATAAGCCCCTCTCATTAGTTACAACATACTTATCATATAGCACAGCACGCCGGGTCAGGCCAGCGTGCGGTTGAGGTCAGGCAGGAACGGGAAGGGCGATGTTATGGTACACCGGCCAGCTAAAGCAGAAGCGCGCGCCGCCAAGCTCGCTCTCCTCGCAATGCACCGTGCCGCCCATGGCCTGCGCGATAGAGTAGACAATGGCCAGCCCCAGACCACAGCCTCCGGTGGCGCGATCGCGGCTGGGATCGAGGCGGACAAACGGTTCAAACACGGTTTCGCGCGCCTCCGGCGCAATCCCCGGCCCGTCATCCTCTACCGTCAGGCTGGCCTGATTACCCTGCAAATCCAGCCCAATCTGTAGCGTACTTTCGCTGTAGCGCATGGCGTTGTTCATCAGATTGTCCAGCACGCGTTCCATCAGGCGCATATCGAGTGCGCCGTAGTCACCCGGCGTAACGCGTGTCAACAGCGTACGCTGCGGGTTCACGCTCTGAACGTCGTCAATGTGGGTTTGCAGCCACGCGGGCAGATCCGGCGTGCTGAGGTTCAGTTCGTTTTGCGGGCGATCGAGGCGCGCGTAGGTCAGCAGCTCCTCAATCAGCGCCTCAAGCTGGCCAATGTCGCGGTTAAGCGCCTGAGACTCTGCTTCCGTCAGATTCTCACTCATCTCCAGACGATAGCGCAGGCGCACCAGCGGCGTGCGCAGCTCGTGCGCAATCCCGTCGATGAGCTGTTTCTTACTGGCGATAAGGGCATTGATGTTATCGGCCATCTGGTTAAAGGCCACGCCCAAACGTTCAAAGCTGGAACCGCTGTCGAAGTGAATGCGCTCGGTAAAGTGTCCCTCACCAAAACGCTGCGCGGCGGACTCCAGCTTCAGCATGTCCTGCCAGTGCGGGCGCATCCAGATAAAAACCGGAAACGCCAGCGAAATGGCGATAAAGGCCATCAGCGCCATGTCCAGCAGGCGCATCTGATGCAGATAATAGAGATAGGGCACCGGCCCGACGGCCAGCACGTAATGGCTGCGTGGAATACGCTGGATAAAGGTGTATTTCTCATCCAGCGCGACGATATCCCCGTCGCGCAGACGCTGCATGGCGGGCGGGTCCAGATCGAAATCTTTCAACGGCTCGATGCGTAAATCGAATGACAGATTGAGATCCAGCTCTTTCAGGGTTTTCGCCCAGTCGTGTGGCGGGATCTCTCTCAGCTCGCTGCGCATCAAATACAGCGAGCTTTTCATCAGGTCGTCCAGAGACTGCCTGCCCGCACGTTCGGCAGTAAATTTATAGACCAGGCCGACCAGCATGGTCATCACCAGGAAGCAGACAAACAGTAAAAGATAAAACTGCACAAACAGCTTTTTCATTGGATCTCACCGAAAAAACGCTATATGCAGAATATACATGAAAACCCTTCGGGTTTTTCACGTCAGTCGAGCGTGTTACATGGCTTTCGCGCTGTTTTTTACCTTGGCGATGAGTTTTTCCGTCACGGCCAGGCCTTCTGCAATATGCGTATCAATCACATCCGTTCCGTATTCGCTGATGAGGTCCAGCAGTATTTCGTAAGACTGAATGAGTTCCAGCAGGTCAAAGAGCGCTTTTTGATCGGTGCGTGAGGGGGAGGCGTGGTTCAGGGTTGCCTGATTAACAATCCACTCAAGATTGGTTTTTATCGCTTCTACCTGACCGTAGCTATACATAATTCATAAGCTTAAATCCTCATTTCAAGATTTATGGGAGAGATGTCGTGAAAGCTTCACGGCGAAAATGAGTAAAACAATCGCAAGAGCGGGGCGAGCTGAAGAAAGGAGAGTCGAGAAGGTAATTATGGAATAGTTCGCGTGCTTAGCAAGTTAATTGTTGCGCAAACGTAAAAATAAACGTCCGAAAAGAAGGCATCGTCGCGCAATGCCTTCATTTCGCGCAGGTTATCTTATCCGGCGCTCAGGTTTCCCACGCATGTGGGGCAAACAGATAGCCCTTGTTACGCACGGTTTTAATGCGGTAGGGCTCGGTGGCGTTATCCTGCAGTTTTTTGCGCAGACGCGAAATCGCCACGTCAACGCTGCGGTCCATTCCGTCGTAGCTTACGCCACGCAGGTTTTTCAGCAGCGCGTCACGGTCCATGATCTGCCCGGCATGCGTTGCCAGCTCCCACAGCAGGTCAAAATCTGCGGTGGAAAGGGCGATAAGCTCGCCAGAGAGCAGCACCTGACGGTTAATCGGATCAATAGACAGCGTACCGAAGCGCATCGCTTTGTGCGGCGTCAGAGACGGCGCCGGTGCTTCGCGTTCGATGCTGGCGTGCTGGCGTAAATGGAGGCGCAGGCGAGCGAGCAGGACGGCAGGCGGTGTGGTTTTCAGAATATAATCATTGGCACCCATCTCCAGCGATAAAATATGGTTCATATCGCTGTCCAGTGAGGTGAGCAGGACGATAGGGCCCTCCCAACGGGCGCGCAGGTCCCGGCAGAGCGTCATGCCGTCTTTGCCTGGCAACATAATATCCAGCAATACCAGATCCGGGTTTTCACGGACGACCACCTCTTCGGCACGATCGCCGCGAGGTTCAACAATGACGTCCATATCATGTTTACCCAGATAGGCGGCGATCAGCTGCCCGACTTCGGGTTCGTCTTCAACATAAACAATCTTATTCATACAGCGTCTGTTTTCGTGAAAAAAGCCAACATACACCGCGAAACCTTAACCTTCCATTAATCTTTCAAAATTAACGCCGGTTCCGTTATTCTGGCTGATATTGTGAGTTGATTATTATAGGGAAAACGATGGGGCTGGTGATCAAAGCCGGGCTGGGCGCGCTGGTGGTGTTGCTGATTGGCATGCTGGCGAAAACGAAAAACTACTATATTGCCGGGCTGATCCCTCTCTTCCCGACCTTTGCACTCATTGCCCACTATATCGTGGCGTCTGAACGCGGTACGGAAGCGTTACGCACGACCATCGTGTTTGGCATGTGGTCAATCATTCCGTATTTTCTCTACCTGCTTTCGCTGTGGTATTTCACCGGTTTTCTGCGTCTCCCACTGGCGCTGAGCGGGGCGGTGGTCTGCTGGGGGCTCAGCGCCTGGCTGTTAATTTTCTTCTGGAGCCGCTTTCACTAACGCAGCGGTCGGCCGCCGTCCACGGCAAAGGTTCTGCCGGTGACGTAGCAACTGGTGAGCAGGTAATCCACGAGGTCGATGACCTCTTTCTCGCCCGGGGCAATTTTCATGAGCGACTTATTCAGCGCCTGCTGGCGATACTCCGCATCATCGTTTTCGTTGAATAAAATCATCGCCGGGGCGATGGCGTTCACCTTCACCTCGGGGGCGAGCTTGCGGGCAAACGAGCGGGTCATGTTATCCAGCGCGGCTTTACTGGCCGCGTAGGCGATGTGCTTGTCGCTGCCGCGCTCCACCACATAATCAGTGAAGTGAATGATGTCGCCCGCAGCATGCCCGTGGCCGCGAAGCAGATCCTGCAGAGCATGGTTCAGCAGATAAGGCGTATTAACATGGATCTGCAACATGGCGGCAAGCGTTTCGCTGAGCGAGGTACCGGATTTCTCGGCCTGCCATGCGCTGGCGTTATGGATCACGGCGCGCAGCCCCGCAGTGGTGGATTTCACCTTTTCCGCAAAGGCCAGAATGCCTTCATCGGTTGAAAAATCAGCCTGAATGCAGACCGCCCCGGCTTTGCGTAACCCTTCAATCGACGGGTATTCCGTACGGTAGCTCACAATGACCGGATGGCGAAGGTTGAGAAAGTGATGGGCGAGAGCGAGGCCGATACGGCGGCCTCCACCGGTGATCAGTATGGGGCGAAGCGGTGCATTTCCCATCGTATTCTCCTTTACAGTTCAACAATGGGAAAGGCGATGCTATCCCACTAACATCCAGGTTGCCGGCACGGCAGCAACCAGTAAGAGTCCAATTAATGCCATTTCGCGGCGTTTCAGCGCGTTCTCCAGCTGATGCGTGCGGCGGGCGTAGATGAACACCAGCAGACCCGGTGCGTACAGCACCACCGACAGCAGCAGATGCATAGGTCCGGAAGCATACAACAACCACAGGCCGTAAATACAGGCTCCGACACCCACGACATAATGCGCGGGGCGAGTGGCAATTTTTAACAAATACGCACCCACTAAGAAATAGGGTACCAGAATCATCTCCGAGGCGATGGTCAGCAGCGTGTTATAGTCTGAACCTGTGAGCCAGATCAGCACCAGGCAGATCTGAACGCTGATGTTGGTCAGCCAGAGTGAGGCAGACGGCGCGCTATTTTTGTTTTGACGCGCAAACAGCCGTGGGAACGCCTTGTGCGTAGAGGCCAGGAAGGGCACTTCAGCCGCCATGATGGTCCAGCTCAGGTAGGCTCCGCAGACGGAGATAATAAGACCCGCCGCAATCACCACGTCACCCCAGGGGCCGAGCATTTTCACCATCAGGCCTGCCATTGACGGGTTACGCATTTCAGCCAGTTCAGGACGCGCTACCACGCCCAGCGACAGCAGCGTTACCAGCAGATAGACCCCGAGCGCAGCCAGTACGGCCAGCAGCGTGGCGCGGCCTACATCGCGTTTATTTCGGGCCCGGGCAGAAACCACAACCGCGCCTTCAACGCCGATGAATACCCACAGGGTAATCAGCATCGTGTTTTTCACCTGCTCCCAGACGGGGACGCCCAGCGCAACGCCGCTGAAATCGAGTTTAAACACGTCGAGACGGAACGCAATAAAGGCCAGAACGATAAACAGGCCGAGCGGAACCAGCTTCGCGAGCGTCGCCACCAGGTTAATGCTGGCGGCCGTTTGTACGCCACGCAGCACCAGCCAGTGGACGAACCACAGCAGCACCGAGGCACCCACGATAGACTGCCAGGTATTCCCGTCGCCAAAGAGGCGCAATTCAGGCGTATCGGTAAAGAAACTGAGCGCCGAGAAGACAATCACCAGATAGGAGACGTTGGCGATAACCGCACACAGCCAGTATCCCCATGCGGAACAGAAGCCAATCAGCTCGCCGAAGCCTTCACGGGCATAGGTGAAAATGCCGCCGTCCAGGTCCGGGCGAATGCGGGTCAGCAGCAGCATGGCGAAGGCCAGCAGCAATATTCCGACTCCCGTAATGCCCCAGCCAATGATGAGCGCAGACGGGCTGGCGACGGCCGCCATATTTTGCGGCAAACTGAATACGCCCGCACCCAGCATTGAGCTTAAAACGAGTGCAGTCAGAGCACTCAGGCCAAGTTTCTTTTCCATTGGCTTCCTGTTATGAAAGGTCAAAATCCAGAATAATTATTTCGCTCAGGCGCATAAAAATGGTGGATCACACTAAGGCGCGGGATTTTACGGAGTGTAACGAAAGCATGCAATGACGTGTGGCAGAAATTCAAAAAAAGTAACAAAAAAGGCGGCATTGCGCCGCCTTTCTTAAACGATTTTGTTACTTGTACAGATCGGCGCTGATGGTCACGTTGTTACCACGTTCCTGCCACTGGCGGGTGATGTGGTAGAACTTCGCCCCTTTCTTCGCCGCACGCTTCGCGACCTGGTAAGAGACTTCCGTCATGTTGCCGTAGTTGCCGGTAAATTTGATGCTGTCGAACGGCACCATCTGCGCGGCAGTGGCGTTGTTCAGCTCTTCAACTTTGGTACCGTCTGGCAGCGTAACCGAATAACGGCCACCTTTCGTGGACTGCGTTTCAAAGAAACGGCCCACTTCAGCGCTTGGCGCAGCCGTCGTTGCGACGCCTGGGATTTCCACTTTCTTCGCTTCTTCGCCGCCTTTCGCTATCGCCGCGCGACCGGCTTCTGAGTTCGCCGGAATCGCATCCGGGCTCTGCAGAACACGTTTCTTCGCATCTTCTTTATAGATGAACGCGGTAATACGCTGGTTGCCGCCCTGGTTAGCATCGACCTGACGCACGATGTAGAACGAGTAGGCCCCTTTCTCTTTCGCGGCTTTGGTGATGGCATCGTTCACTTCAGGCTGGCTGCGGTAGAAGCCCTGAACGGTGACGGTGTCGTACGGTTCCAGCGCAATTGCCTGATCTTTCGGCAGTTCAACAACACCGTTGATCACGCGGTTTTTCGGTGCGTCAGCTTTTGGCGCGTTGTCTTTATACAGCGCAATAGTCACGCGCTGGTTACCGCTGTTGCCGTTATCAGACTGGTCAACAACATAAAACGATGCTGCCCCGTTTTTATCAGCGGCCTTTGATGCAGCGGCGACGGCGTCGCCAATAGAATTATAACGACCCACAATGACCTTATGGTCAAAAGGTTTTAACGCTGCCGCTTGCTCCGGCGTTAACTCTGTTGCGGCATTCGCAGACAGGGCGGTCGCGGAGAGAAGTGCGGACGCCAGGAGTGTGTTCTTAAGCTTCATAAAAATGATCCTTCGCCTTGCGCAAACCATGTACTGGTATTGTTGTTAATTTGAGACGGTCCCGATTATGGCATTTAAAACCCGTCGCTGTCTGCGCCATTTTTCACAGCCAGTGCTCACTGAATCACCTTATTCGATAACATTTAGTGATATGTTGAAAAAACACGCGTTTGACAAGTAAAACTGATAAAGCTTATGACTTTTACAAGTTAATTTAATGTTAATAAGTTGTTCTCTTATGGCGCTATATCATGTTTTTACCGCTTCGCTTGCGCGAATTATCGGTTCTGGCGATGAATTTAAGGTAAATATCACTGTCAGTGACGCCGATCGCTTATTTTTCACAGATAAAGTAAGAAATAGTGTTTTCTGGCGGTAGATCACGGCCGGTATTTTCAGTAGGTTATAGACAGTTTGTTACTGTTTTATTTTCCGGGGTGAATTGTGTCTCATTGCTTGTGTGATGGCGAAAAATGATACAAACCGCGGGCATTTATCGATAAACCATCATCAAAAACCGATGGAAGGGAAAACTATGCGTATTGGGGTACCAAAAGAACGGTTAGCCAATGAAACCCGCGTAGCGGCAACACCGAAAACGGTGGAGCAACTGCTTAAGCTGGGTTTTACCGTCGCGGTTGAAAGCGGCGCAGGCAAACTGGCGAGTTTCGATGACGAGGCCTTTATCCAGGCTGGCGCGGAAGTGGTGGACGGTGCCGACGTATGGCAGTCGCCTGTAATTCTGAAGGTCAACGCACCGGAAGAGAGTGAGATAGCGCTGCTGAATCCGGGCACCACGCTGGTGAGCTTTATCTGGCCTGCGCAAAATCCTGAGCTGATGGAAAAACTGGCCGCGCGCGGCGTCACCGTCATGGCGATGGACTCCGTGCCGCGTATTTCGCGCGCCCAGTCGCTGGACGCCTTAAGTTCGATGGCAAACATTGCGGGCTACCGCGCCATCGTTGAAGCGGCCCACGAATTTGGACGCTTCTTTACCGGTCAGATCACCGCGGCGGGTAAAGTCCCTCCGGCGAAGGTGATGGTGATTGGCGCGGGCGTGGCGGGACTTGCCGCCATCGGTGCGGCAAACAGCCTGGGCGCTATCGTGCGCGCTTTCGATACCCGTCCTGAAGTGAAGGAGCAGGTCCAGAGTATGGGCGCCGAATTCCTTGAGCTGGACTTCAAGGAAGAAGCGGGCAGCGGTGATGGTTACGCGAAGGTGATGTCGGAAGCCTTTATCAAAGCCGAAATGGAACTTTTCGCCGCCCAGGCGAAAGATGTCGACATCATTGTCACCACCGCGCTTATCCCGGGTAAACCGGCGCCGAAGCTGATTACCCGTGAGATGGTTGACTCCATGAAGCCGGGCAGCGTGATTGTCGACCTGGCCGCGCAAAACGGCGGCAACTGTGAATATACCGTAGCGAATCAGGTGACCACGACCGCGAACGGCGTGAAGGTGATCGGCTATACCGATCTGCCGGGTCGCCTGCCGACGCAATCGTCTCAGCTGTACGGCACCAACCTCGTCAACCTGCTGAAGCTGCTTTGCAAAGAGAAAGACGGCAACATCACCGTCGATTTTGACGACGTGGTGGTGCGCGGTGTGACCGTGGTGCGTGAAGGTGAAATTACCTGGCCTGCGCCGCCAATTCAGGTTTCGGCCCAGCCTCAGGCAGCGCCTAAAGCGGCGCCTGAGCCAAAAGAACCTGCCAAACCGGCTTCCCCGTGGCGCAAATACGCGATCATGGCGCTGGTGATTATTCTCTTCGGCTGGCTGGCTGACGTCGCGCCGAAAGAGTTCCTCGGCCACTTTACCGTCTTCGCGCTCTCCTGCGTTGTGGGCTACTACGTGGTGTGGAACGTCTCCCATGCGCTGCATACGCCGCTGATGTCGGTAACCAACGCCATCTCCGGGATCATCGTGGTGGGGGCGTTACTGCAGATTGGCCACGGCGGCTGGATCAGCTTCCTGAGCTTTATCGCGGTGCTGATCGCCAGTATCAATATTTTCGGTGGTTTCACCGTGACTCAGCGCATGCTGAAAATGTTTCGTAAAGGCTAAGGGGTAGCATATGTCTGGAGGATTAGTGACAGCCGCATACATTGTTGCTGCAATCCTGTTTATTTTCAGTCTGGCGGGGCTTTCCAAACACGAAACGTCTCAGCAGGGGAATAACTTTGGTATCGCCGGGATGGCGATTGCGCTGATTGCCACCATCTTCGGGCCGGATACTGGCAACGTAGCGTGGATCCTGGTGGCGATGATCATCGGCGGTGCGATTGGTATTCGCCTGGCGAAACGCGTTGAAATGACCGAGATGCCGGAGCTGGTGGCGATTCTGCACAGCTTTGTGGGTCTGGCCGCGGTGCTGGTGGGCTTCAACAGCTACCTGTACCACACGCCGGGTCTGGAACCGATTCTGGTGAATATTCACCTGACGGAAGTGTTCCTCGGTATCTTCATCGGTGCGGTCACCTTCACCGGTTCCATTGTCGCGTTTGGCAAGCTGCGCGGGAAGATTTCCTCTAAGCCGCTGATGCTGCCAAACCGCCATAAGCTGAACCTGGCGGCGCTGGTGGTGTCGTTTGTGCTGCTGGTGGTCTTCGTGCGTACCGAAAGCGTCGGTCTGCAGGTGCTGGCGTTGCTGGTGATGACTATCATCGCGCTGGCCTTCGGCTGGCATCTGGTGGCGTCCATCGGTGGTGCGGATATGCCAGTGGTGGTCTCCATGCTGAACTCCTACTCCGGTTGGGCGGCGGCGGCGGCGGGCTTTATGCTGAGCAACGACCTGCTGATCGTTACCGGTGCGCTGGTGGGTTCTTCGGGTGCGATCCTGTCTTACATCATGTGTAAGGCGATGAACCGCTCGTTCATCAGCGTCATTGCCGGTGGCTTTGGTTCTGACGGCTCGTCTACCGGTTCCGATGAGGAAGTGGGTGAGCACCGTGAGATCAGCGCGGAAGATACCGCCGAGATGCTGAAGAACTCGCACTCGGTCATTATCACCCCGGGCTACGGCATGGCGGTGGCGCAGGCGCAGTATCCGGTGGCGGAAATCACCGAGAAGCTGCGAGCGCGCGGCATCAAGGTGCGCTTTGGTATTCACCCGGTGGCGGGGCGTCTGCCAGGCCACATGAACGTGCTGCTGGCGGAGGCGAAAGTGCCTTACGACATCGTGCTGGAGATGGACGAGATCAACGATGATTTCGCCGACACCGACACCGTGCTGGTCATTGGCGCTAACGACACCGTTAACCCGGCGGCGCAGGACGATCCGCGTAGCCCAATCGCCGGGATGCCGGTTCTGGAAGTGTGGAAGGCGCAGAACGTGATCGTGTTTAAACGTTCAATGAATACCGGCTATGCCGGGGTGCAGAACCCGCTGTTCTTTAAAGAGAACACTCACATGCTGTTTGGCGATGCCAAAGCCAGCGTGGATGCGATTCTGAAAGCGCTGTAAGTTGCGTTGAAACGAAAAAACCGCCGAATCCGGCGGTTTTTTTATTGCCGGGTGGCGCTCACGCTTACCCGGCCTACGGTTTTGTAGGCCCGGCAAGCTTGCGCCGCAGGGCGTTAGGGGTCAATCGTCTTCCGGATCGTCGAGCTCAACCGGCGTCTGGTACTCATCCGGCTTGATAACCAGCAGGTCGCAGCGCAGATGGTCGATCACCTGCTCGGCGGTATTGCCGAGGAAGGCGGCAGAAATACCGGTACGGCCAATGGTACCCAGCACCACAATCCCCGCCTGCAGGTGTTCAGCCAGGTCTGGGATCACCTCTTCAGGCAGCCCTTTTTCCACGTGGGTCATTTTCTCATCGATGCTGAATTTCTGGCGCAGCGCTTTCATGGCCAGCAGATGCTGACCGCGGATCGCGTCGTTGTACACGCTCGGGTCAAATTCCGGCAGTTCAATGGCGATGTTAATCGGGGTGACCGGATAGGCGCCAACCAGATGCACTTCGGTATGATTGACCTGGTCGGCAAGCTGGATAGTCTCCTTCACCAGCTTCTCGTTCAGTGAATTGTGGTAATCCTCTTCGCTGGCGAGGTTTACCGCCACAACGGCTTTCCCGCCTTCAGGCCACGGCTGGTCTTTCACCATCCAGACCGGGCAAGGGCATTTACGCAGCAAATGCCAGTCTGTCGGGGTGAAGATCACGGATTCCAGCTTGTCGTGCTGGTGCGCCATCTTCAGCAGCAGATCGTGCCCACCGGCAACGACTTCCTGAATGATGGCTTCGAAAGGTCGGTTGTGCCAGACCACTTTAATATCAATGGGCACACCCGCTTCCAGGTAATACTTCGCCTGTTCGCGGATCCACGCGGTACGCTGGCTGATGACGCCCTGACGCATAGCGGTGCGCTCGTCAGGCGACAGAAGGGTGGTCATCTCATACGAGAAGTCATAGATCGGCAAAAACGCTTTGATTTTGCCACCAATCCGTTGATGTAAATACACAGCACGTCGTAATGCCGGCTGATCGTCCTGATTCGGATCGATTGCTACCAGCATGTTTTGATACTTGGCCATACAGGTCTCCTTACTACTGTCACCACAGTCTGTAATTAAAAGAGTAACCTATATATCCTGAATGAAACAGAGGGGAGGTTTTGCCAGATCAATAATTCATGAAAATTTATCAGAGGAAAAGCACCGTGGTCGTTACCGCAACAAACGCAATAAACAGCAGCACCATCACCGCTATCGCAAAGGTCGTGGAATCCTGAACGTAGGTTTTTTCCTCCCCCTTCATTGGGCCGACAAGCATGATCCAGATGAAGATAAAGGTCACGGAGGCAATCACGACTGAAACGAAAAACAAACTTTCTCTCAATTCATAACCTCAACGAGAACCTTTTGGGTGCTGTGTGGGGACGTGCTACGGTGAAAAGGTCAGATAAAGGACGGGGTGACAGGCCAGACCGCTAAATCAGGAAAATTTATCGGTCTGGCTGTATACGTATGGCGTTTACGCCACGTTGCGGGCGTGCCCGGCAAGAACGGCCAGCGCTTCACCGTTTTCGATAGTGATGTATTTACCCTTAACGGCCAGCATCCCGCTTTTCTGGAAACGACCCAGCAGACGGCTGATGGTTTCCACGGTCAGACCCAGGTAGTTACCGATATCGCCACGCGTCATGGTCAGACGGAATTCACGCGGCGAGAAGCCACGCTCGGCGAAGCGGCGGGAGAGGTTGTAGATAAACGCGGCCAGGCGCTCTTCTGCGTTCTTTTTAGAAAGCAGCAGAATCATGTCCTGATCGCCTTTGATCTCACCACTCATCAGACGCATCATCTGCTGACGCAGGTTAGGCATCTTGCCGGACAGATCGTCCAGGGTTTCAAACGGAATTTCGCAAACCATCGAGGTTTCGAGTGCCTGAGCAAAGCTCGGGTGATGGCCCGTACCGATGGCATCAAAGCCTACCAGGTCACCCGCCAGATGGAAGCCGGTGATCTGCTCATCGCCCTGTTCGGTGATGGTGTAGCTCTTGATGGTGCCAGAACGGATAGCATAGAGCGATTTCAGTTCGTCTCCCGCTTTAAACAGCGTCTGCCCTTTCTGAATAGGCTTTTTACGCTCGATGATATTATCAAGCTGATCGAGTTCATGCTCATTCAGGGTAAACGGGATACAGAGCTGGCTGATGCTGCAATCCTGGCAATGGATAGCACAACCGCCAGACTGAATGCGTCGTATAATTCGCTTTTCCGGGATCATAGGTTTGCTCAAGCCTTAATTGATATTGGTCAATTTTAACATCTTTTTGGTAAGTACGTAAGCCTGACAAACCCTCAATAAGGACAAGAGACGACAATGCGTCGCCATCTTCTTGAAATTCCACAGCTTGATTATGGATTTTTAGCCTAACCGGTAGAAAATTAAGCACAAAAAGCCTGGGAACTAGAGCAAAAGATACCCTTCGTGACGCAGTAACCACTCTTTTCGCTGCACGCCACCGGCATAGCCGGTCAGGGTACCGTTGCGGCCAATGACGCGATGGCAGGGCACCACGATGCTGACCGGATTAGAGCCGTTCGCGGCGCCTACGGCACGTGCGGCTCCTGCGCGACCTAACTGCTCCGCGAGCTGGCCGTAATGCATCACCTGTCCGCAGGGAATGGCCCGCAGCGCCTGCCACACTTCGCGCTGAAAAGGGGTGCCTGCCGTGGCGGTGGGCAGTGTGTCGATGATGCTGAGATCGCCTTCGAAGTACGCCGCAAGCTTGTCGCTCAGTCCACCCGGATTGGTGGCGCGGATACGTTCATACCCCTGTGAGCGGTAGTGAATCGCAAGCAGTTCTTCCATGCGGTCGCTGTGCTCTTCCCACTCAACGGCGCGCAGACAAAACTGCTCGTCCGCGATCACCCACAGCGGCCCAAGCGGCGTCGCAATCTTGTCTTCGAGTAATCTCAGCATCCTCATTCCTTTAGTTCAGCCTCGGGTAAATCCCCGGTCCAATCGGCAGGCCGACAAGATACCACGCCACCAGCATCACCAGCCATACCCCTAAAAAGATAAGCGGGTAGGGTAAAACCAGCGAATAGTAGGTACCCAGTTTGGCCTCGGGTTTATAGCGCTGGAGGAAGCCTAAAAACAGCGGAACAAACGGCGAAACCGGCGCCAGCGGAATGACCGAAGAGTCCGCGATACGGAACAGGATCTGCGCGAAAGCCGGGTGGAACCCTAGCATCATAAACATCGGCACGAAGATCGGGGCCAGAATCGACCAGATGGCGGAACCGCTGGCGATAAACATGCACAGCAGGGAGGAGAGCAGCGCCAGGCCGACAAACGCCGGTACGCCGCTTAACCCGGCCGCCTCCAGCGCGTCGGTCAGGCCCACGGCCATAAACTTGCCCATGTTGCTCCAGTTAAACATCGCCACAAACTGGGCCAGCGGGAATACCATCACGATAAAGCCCGCCATCTCCTTCATCGGCTCGATCATCAGCTGCGGCAGATCGCCCTGGCGACGGATTTTACCGGTGGCGATACCGTAGGCGAGCGAGACGACAAAGAAAAACAGAATAATCAGCGGCACGATGCCCTGGATAAACGGCGAGGGCAGGACGGTATGTTTAACCGGATCGCGCAATATGCCGTTTTCCGGTACCACCATCAGCGCCACCGCGGCAATAAACGCCAGCGAGACAATCCCCGCCACGCGCAGGCCGAAGCGCTGCTCTTTGCTCAGCGTTTCCAGCTTTTCATCACTGCGGCCTTCCCATTTACCCAGCCGCGGCTCGACGATCTTATCGGTAATCAGCCCGCCGACAATCGTCAGGACAATGACCGAGCTTGCCATAAAGTACCAGTTGTCGATCACGCTGACGTGCATGGCCGCATCAATGGTTTTCGCCGCCTCCGTACTGATGCCCGAGAGCAACACGTCGGTGGTGACGATCAGCAGGTTAGCGGTAAAACCGCAGCCCACCCCCGCAATCGCGGACAGCAGACCCGCCACGGGATGGCGCCCGACGGCGAGGAAGATCAGCGCCCCCATCGGCGGCATGATCACCAGTGCGGCGTCGGAGGAGATATGGCTGAAGAAGGCGATAAACAGCACCATGTAGCTCGCGTAGCGCGCGCTGACGTGAGAAGCCATCTTCACCATCAATGCGGGCAACAGGCCGACGCGTTCAGCCAGCCCGGCGCCCAGCACCAGCGCCAGAATGGCGCCGAGCGGGGCAAATCCGCTGAAGTTTTTAATCACGTTGGGTAAAAACCAGTGCAGCCCTTCAATGCTCAGCAGGTTTTTCACCGCCACCAGGCTGCCGTCGGCCGGGCTGCGCACGCTGACGTCAAAGGCGGAGAGCACGGCGGTGGCGACCATCAAAATCACAATCAGATAGATAAAAAGCAGGAAAGGGTGCGGCACTTTATTGCCGATCCTTTCAACCCAGCCATAGAGCTTACCGGATGGGGAATGCGAAGGTATGGATGACATACTCATGGGCGTTCCTCGGGACTGTTGTGTTGTTGTGTTGTGTTGTGTTTTTTTATTTTAAAGGTGACGGTGTCACGCCTTGTGGGATCGGACACACGTACGGTTTTTCTTGTATTTGTTGTTCGAACTCTTCACGGCATTTTTTCAGCAGCGCGGCGTCCTGCAGCAGATTGAGCGCGGTCGCGCCCATCACTTTCCCGGCCAGCAGCATGCCTTTATGGGCAATAGAGGTTCGCCCCTGAGATACCAGTTGCCAGGTATGCAGCGGCGTGCCGACGGTAAAGCAGGGGCTGAAGCACTGGGCGACCGGCATTTTCCAACTGACGTCACCCACGTCGGTTGAACCCGCCAGTACGTTGTCGGTGACGGCATAAGGCGCGACTTCATCCACCAGCAGCGTCGCCTGATGACGACGGGCAAAGGCTTTACCCGCTTCGCCACCCGTGGCGGCAATATTTTTCAGGCTGTTTTGCAAATCGTTGGGCGTCAGCGTAGCGCGGATCTCGCGGGCAAACTCTCGCTCCACGTCGGTCCACTCCGGCGTGCCGTAGTGCTGCAGGGCGCGATACATCGCCGCCTCAAGCGTGCGGTTCGGCAGGTAGCTGGAGCAGGCTTTATCAAAACGGCATTCGACGGTGGTTTCGGTCATCATCGCCGCGCCCTGGGCAATTTTCTCGATGCGCTCGTAGATCTGCTGCGCATCCGCCATCTCCGGGGCGCGGATCAGGTACAGCACCTCGGCCTGCGCCTGCACCACGTTGGGTGAAATCCCGCCGGTATCGGTAATGGCGTAATGGACGCGCGCTTTCTCGATAATGTGTTCGTTAAGGAAGTTGGTGCCGGTGGTCATCAGCGTCACGGCGTCCAGCGCGCTGCGTCCCAGGTGAGGGGAGTTGGCCGCGTGCGCCGCCACGCCGTGAAAACGCCAGGTGGCCTGAATATTCGCCAGCGTGCTGACGTTAAACATCCCGGCAAAGGCTTCCGGGTGCCAGGTGACGGCGGCATCGACGTCATCAAACAGCCCTTCGCGCACCATAAAGGTTTTCCCGGAGCCGCCTTCTTCACCGGGACAGCCGTAAAAACGCACCGTTCCGCTGCCGCCGTGCTGCTCCAGCCAGCTTTTCACCGCCACCGCGCCCGCAAGCGCCGCGGTGCCTAAGAGGTTATGTCCGCAGCCGTGGCCGTTAGCCCCCGGCGTGGCGGTTTGCGCGGTCGCGCAGTGTGCCTGCTGGCTTAACCCGGCCAGCGCGTCGTACTCGCCCAGCAGGGCGATAACCGGTTTTCCGCTGCCGAAGCTGGCGATAAAGGCATTTGGAATACCGCCTGCCTCGCGGGTCAGCGTGAAGCCTTCGGCTTCCAGCTCGCTGGCCAGCCGTTCGGCGGACCAGAACTCTTCAAAGCGGGTTTCGGGGCGATCCCAGATCGCGTCGGCAATATCGGTTAACGTCCGACATCGCGTATCGATCGCATCGGCAATAAAAGCGTAGTTCTCCTGCATTACACACCTCGCGTCCACGGGAAATTCAGCGCAGTTCGCGCCAGCGTTTCGATGGCGACAGGCATCACCTGCTCATCGAAGTCGAATTTTTCGTTGTGATGTCCGGCGCTCAAATCCGTGCCAAACACCATATAGGACGCCATGCCGCCGTTCTGCTGCACGCGGGCCATCATCAGCGTGGCGTCTTCGGATCCGGCCGGGGCTTTTACCTTATCGATGGCGTGAACAACCCCGGAAACCTGGCTCGCCTGTTCGCGCAGATAATCAACCCAGGCCGGCGTCGGCGCGCTGGAGGTGGCGGCCCCCATCAGGCGCATCTCCGCGCTCACGCCGTAGAGCGCCGCCGCGCCGGTAATCACCGCCTGCGCGCGTTCAAAGACATACTGATTAATCGCTTCGCTTTCACCGCGGGTTTCAACCTTAATTAGCGCATTCGCGGGCACCACGTTGCGTCCGCTGCCCGCTTGCATCACGCCGACGTTTACCCGGGATGCGCCGTCGCTGTGCGGGGCGATGCTGTGCAGGGCGAGGGCGGCCTGCGCGGCGGCGAGCAGAGCGTTACGACCGTCCTCCGGCTTACCGCCCGCGTGTGCGGCCACGCCGGTGAAGCTCACGTCGAACTTGGTGGTGGCCATAAAGTTATCGCTGCCGCAGATTACCGTCCCGGCAGGTACGCCGGTGCCAATATGAATGGCCGTGAAATAGTCCACGTCATCCAGCGCCCCGGCGGCAACCATGGCGCGCGCGCCGCGCGTTCCTTCTTCGGCAGGCTGGAAGATCAGCTTGATGGTGCCGTTCAGCCGGGCTTCATTCTGCTTAAGCACCTGTGCCAGCCCCAGACCAATGGTGGTGTGGCCGTCGTGTGCGCAGGCGTGCATCATTCCCGGATTGCAGGAGGCAAACCCGTCGCGGAACGGGCGATGGCTGTCGTCGAGCGCTTCGCTTAAATCAAGGGCGTCCATGTCAACGCGAAACGCCAGGGTTGGGCCAGGGCGTCCGGTATTCAGGGTGGCAACAATGCCGGTAAAGCCGCCTTCAAACGGTGCCAGCCATTTCTCAGGCGCGCCTTGCTTGCGCGCGCGGGCAAATTCTCGCGCCAGAGTCGCGTCATCGGGCAGCCCCATCCGGCTTTCGGCATCGACGACGTCGCGCCCCATCGCCAGCGCGTAACCCAGCGAGTCCAGGGTCTCCGCGACTTTCGCGGCGGTACGAAACTCTACCCAGCCGGATTCCGCAAAATGGTGAAAATCGCGACGCCACGCGCTCAGCTGCGGGGTTAACGTCTGGATGTAGTGCGCCAGTGTGTCCATATCTGTTCCTGTCATCATTAAAATATGTGAACTGCTTCACGCTGTGATAGTTTTTACTTATCACTAACCGATTTTTCACAGTTTTAACCGTTCAGGAATTACCCTCGCACATCCCTTTCCAGTAAAGTAGATGACAGTTTCTTTACTCTGATAAACAACGGTTATCGGTCGGGCTATGTCATTTCAGGTTAAATTCCATCATCTCCGGGCGTTTGTTGAAGTTGCTCGTCAGGGCAGCATTCGCGGTGCCAGCAGGACGCTGAATCTTTCCCAGCCGGCATTGACCAAATCCATCAAAGAGCTGGAGGAGGGCATGGCGGCGCAGCTTTTCGTGCGCAGGAGTAAGGGCGTCGCGTTGACCGAATGCGGCGAGGGCTTTTACCAGCGCGCCCGGCTAATTCTGGAAGAGCTGCGCGCGGCGCAGGATGATATTCGTCAGCGGCAGGGGGAACAGGCCGGGCAGATCAACATCGGGATGGGGGCCAGCGTTTCGCGCAGCCTGATGCCCGCCGTCATCACCCGCTTTCATGCCCAACATCCGCAGGTCAAAGTGCGGATAATGGAAGGACAGCTGGTGTCGATGATTAACGAATTACGGCAGGGCGAACTGGATTTCACCATCAACACCTATTATCAGGGACCTTACGACCAGGAATTTACGTTTGAAAAACTCTTCGAGAAGCCGTTTGCGGTATTTTGTCGCGAAGGGCATCCGGCAACAGGGGCAACGTCGATTAATGAACTTCTGCATTATAACTGGACAATGCCGACGCCGCGGGGAAGTTATTATAAGCAGTTAGAAGAGGTATTTAGCCATCGCTCGCAAATACCGCGAATTGGTGTGGTCTGCGAAACCTTTTCCTCCTGTATTAGCCTGGTCGCGCAAAGTGATTTTCTAAGCATATTGCCGCAGGAGCTAGGGTGTGACCCGCTGCTGGCGCACCGCCTGGTCATGCTGCCGGTTGTCGAATCGCTTCCAAAAGCAGCATATTATTTAATTCAGCGCCGCGATTCACGTCAGACGCCCCTGGCTGAATCATTAATTACACAGTTCAGGCGGGAAGCGAGGAAAATAATCGTGGCGTGAAAGTGAGATAATAAAAAAACAGGATCTGCCCGACATCAGACAGATCCTCCAGTACACACAGCAGTGCGTCCTTTCGCCAATCCTGAGTATTATATCCATGAAGCAGGTATATTTAGGTATAACACCTTTCCCGCAAAATGAAAGGATATTGAGTGTTTGATTTTACGAAAATTTAACACAAATCACTTACTTCATCTTTGCTGAAATTTTACTTAAGTCATATTTAACTTTATTTTATAAATACTATATATATTCATCAGGTTAATATTTGTTGCGCATGACGGCCTGTAACGGTGATTGAGGCCTGTCTCGGGCGCAGGTATAGTACCGTCCTCAGTTGTAGCCGGAGGATATCCATGAACCCTGACGACAAATCCTTTTTTCTTGACGCCATGGAAGATGTCCAGCCGCTGAAGCGTGGCCCGGATATTCACTGGCAGCCCAGCCGCAATACGCGGACGCGCCAGGAGGTGGATAGTGAACAGCTGGATAACTTCCTGACGCTGGATTTTCTTGACCTTCTTCCCCTGGAAGAACCGCTGGCGTTCCAGCGCGAAGGGGTGCAGCAGGGCGTTATCGATAAGCTGCGCTCGGGTAAATATGCCCGCCAGGCCAGCTTAAACCTCCTGCGTCAGCCCGCCGAACGCTGCCGTCAGATGCTCTATTCTTTTATCTGCCAGGCCAGACGTGACGGGTTACGTAACCTGATTATCATTCACGGGAAAGGGCGGGAGCAGAACTCACATCCTAATGTGGTGCGCAGCTATCTGGCGCGCTGGTTAACCGAGTTCGAGGATGTACAGGCCTTCTGCGTGGCGCTGCCGCATCACGGCGGCAGCGGGGCATGCTACGTTTCACTGCGCAAATCTGATGAAGCAAAACAGGAGAACTGGGAGCGGCACGCCAAGCGCAGCCGCTAGCGGGCGATATTCTCGCCCGCCTGAAACTCAGAAGGTTTCCCAGTTGCTGTCGGTGGCGGCGTTTGCGGTCGCCGGGCGCAACAGCTGGGGCGTCTTCACGCTGGCCGGGCGCGGGGTGGCCGCTTTTTCTTTTCCGTTCAGACGAAACGCGGCCACCGCCTGGCGCAGCTGTTCGGACTGATCTTCCAGCGCCGCTGCCGCCGTGGCGGACTCCTGCACCAGCGCGGCGTTTTGCTGCGTCACGCTGTCCATCTGCGAAACGGCCAGGCTCACCTGCTCAATGCCGCGGCTCTGCTCGTCAGAGGCAGAGGAAATCTCGCCCATGATATCGGTCACGCGGGTAACGGCGGCGACGATTTCCTTCATGGTGGTGCCTGCCTCGCTAACCTGTTCAGAACCGGTATTCACCCGGCTGACGGAGTTCTCGATAAGCCCTTTGATCTCTTTCGCCGCCTGCGCGCTGCGGCTCGCCAGCGTACGGACCTCGCCCGCGACAACCGCAAAGCCACGCCCCTGTTCCCCGGCGCGTGCCGCTTCCACCGCGGCGTTAAGCGCCAGAATGTTCGTCTGGAACGCGATGCTGTCGATCACGCTGGTAATATGCGCAATTTGCTGCGAACTGTCGGCGATTTCGTTCATGGTGCGAACCACGTTATCCACGACGTGACCGCCGCGCGCGGCCGTTTCAGAGGCGTTTTTCGCCAGCAGCGTGGCCTGACGGGCGTTATCGGAGTTCTGTTTAACCGTCGCGGTCAGCTCTTCCATGCTGGCGGCGGTCTCTTCGAGCGAGGCGGCCTGCTGCTCGGTGCGGGCGGAAAGATCGTTACTTCCTGCGGCAATTTCGCCTGCGCCGGTGTAGATGGAATCGGTGCTTCCGCGCACGGCGCTGACGGTGGTTACCAGCGACTGCTGCATCTCATGCAGACCCGCGGCCAGTTGACCCATCTCATTGCGGCCCGAGATAGCGATATCCTGCGTCAGGTCGCCCCCTGCAATGGCGCGAATATGGTTCATAATGGAGTGGAGTGGTTTTAACAGCAGGTGCTGTAAACCCTGCCAGATGACCACCAGAACCGCGATAACGGCCAGCAGAATTGCCGCCAGCGTCCACTGCATCTGCGTAAAGCTGCTCTGGTTCTCTTCGGTTGCGGCCTTCAGCAGGGTGTTGTTTTCGGCGCGCCAGCGGTTATAGACCGCTTCCATATCGTCCTGCGCCTGCTGCGCGTCCAGATCGCCATAGGCCTGATAGTTATCGGCGCGCAGATACTCAATCGATAAACGCATGACTTCGTGCATCTGGTTCCAGGATTTCTGCATCTCGTCGGTCAATGCCGCCTCCTGGCCCTTAACCTGCGGCAGTTTCTGCCACTCTTTGTTATAGGCTTCGGCTTTTGCCAGCGAGTCGCTTGCGGTGCCCAGCAGTTTATTGATCGCCGCAAGGGAAGCCGGGTCACGCTGGTTTTTTAGGTAGCGGATCGCCACGCGGGTGACGGTGACGCGCGTTTTCACCAGCGTGTTCACGCTGTCGCTCAGGCTTTCCTGCTGGGCGTTGAGCACGCCGGAGTTCTGGAAGTTATGGCGATCGTTGCTGACGGCAGAGTAGAACAACCCTCCCGTGACAACTTGCAGCAGACAGAATATGGTGAGGGCAAAGATAATACCGGTAATCACGTGCAGATTTTTCAGCATAGCGGTCGTCCGTTAGAGAAGATGCAGGGTTACTTCATTACTATCGTCGTAGAGAATGTAAACTTTAATTAACTCGCGCTTAACTAAAGGCTCCCAGAGGGAACCTGTTGTAAATCCGGATCATTTTTATGAGGAAGGTCAACATGAGCAGCATTGATAAAAGCGGGACATACGCGCTCGGGACGCGGACGGTGAAACGACTGGGCTACGGCGCGATGCAGCTGGCCGGGCCGGGCGTCTTTGGGCCGCCGAAGGATAAGCAGGCCGCGCTGGAGGTGTTACGCGAGGCCGTGGCGGCGGGGGTGAACCACATTGATACCAGTGATTTTTATGGCCCTCATGTCACCAACCAGCTGATCCGCGAGGCGCTTCATCCTTATCGGGACGATCTGACGATCGTCACCAAGATTGGTGCCCGTCGCAACGACAAAGGCGCCTGGCTGCCGGCCTTTTCCGCGCAGGAGCTGACGCAGGCGGTGCATGACAACCTGCATAATCTGCAGCTGGACGTGCTGGACGTGGTGAACCTACGGATCATGTTTAGCGCGCACGGGCCAGCGGAAGGGTCGATTGCTGAACCGCTCTCCACCCTGGCAGAATTACAGCAGCAGGGGCTGGTGCGGCATATTGGCCTGAGCAACGTCACGGCCACCCAGGTCGCGGAAGCGCAGAAGATGGTGCCGGTGGTGTGCGTGCAGAACATGTACAACATTGTGAACCGGGGTGATGATGCGCTGGTGAATCTGCTTGCGCAGCAGGGGATCGCGTATGTGCCGTTCTTCCCACTGGGCGGCTTTACGCCGCTGCAATCGTCCGGGCTGAAGGCTGTGGCGGATTCACTGGGCGTCACGGCAATGCAGGTTGCGCTGGCATGGCTGCTGCAGCGTTCCCCGAATATCCTGCTGATCCCGGGCACCTCTTCCGTGGCGCATCTGCGGCAAAACCTCGCGGCGGGGGAACTGCAGCTACCGCCTGACGCACTGGAAACATTGAATACGCTGATGGACTGATCGTCACAGGCGCAAAGCCCGACATGCGCTTCCGGGCTTTGCGCGTTTTAAATCTTCTGACACTTCAACGCGTTTGGGTTCGCTTCCGGAAATGACCTTGATCCCTGGCCATAATCCGTAATACTGTATTTATATACAGTATCTGGCGAGAAAGGCATTATGGACACTCTCTTTTCTTATCATCCAAACCAATCTATTGAATTACCGTTGTTTGCAGAGCGTGTAGCCTGTGGTTTCCCCAGTCCGGCTCAGGATTATGTGGAGGATCGTCTCGATCTTAACCGGCTGGCAGTAAGACATCCCAGTGCGACCTATTTTATCAAGGTGAGTGGAGACTCCATGATTGGGGCGGGGATCGGCGACGGCGATCTGCTGGTGGTCGATCGCTCGTTAAATGCCGAACATGGGGACATCGTTGTGGCGTCGGTCGCCGGTGAGTTTACGGTGAAAGAGCTACAGACTCGCCCGGCTCTGAGACTTCTTCCGCATAATGCCCGCTATCAGCCGATTACCTTTCATTCCGAAGAGGAACTGCAGATCTTCGGCGTCGTCACCCACACGCTTAAAACGCATAAACATGTTCGCACTGGTTGATGTGAACAGCTTCTATGCCTCCTGCGAGAAGGTATTCCGCCCCGATCTGGAGGGGAAGCCCATCGTGGTGGTGTCCAACAACGACGGCTGCATTATTTCACTGTCGCGGGAGGCAAAGCAGTTCGGCATAAAAATGGGTGAGCCCTATTTTAAATTCAAAGAAAAACGGTTTCCGGAACGGGTTTACGTCTTCAGTTCAAACTATGCGCTGTATGCCGACCTCAGCAGTCGGGTGATGCAGACGCTGACCGATCTCGCTCCGGCCATAGAAATTTACTCGATCGACGAGGCGTTCGTGAACGTTTCAGGGATCGGTAACTGCCTTGCACTGGAAGCGTTCGGACACCAGATGCGCACGCAGGTCTTTAAAAATACGGGCTTAACCGTTGGCGTCGGCATTGCCCCGACAAAAACGCTGGCGAAGCTGGCCAACTATGCGGCGAAACGGTGGGCCAGTACCGGCGGCGTGGTCGATCTGTCGGGCCGCGAGCGGCAGCGTAAACTGCTGGCAAAGGTTCCGGTAGAGGAGGTATGGGGCGTAGGGCGGCGCATCACGAAAAAACTGAACGCGATGGGGATTACCACGGCGCTGGAGCTGGCGGAGGCCTCCTCGTGGGTCATTCGCAAACATTTTAACGTGGTGCTGGAGCGTACGGCGCGCGAGCTTCGCGGCGAGCCCTGTCTTGACCTGGAAGAGTACACCCCCACGAAGCAGCAAATCATCTGTAGCCGTTCGTTTGGTCATCGCATTACGCAATATGAAGAGATGCACCAGGCGATTTGCGCCTACGCGGAACGCGCCGCAGAGAAACTGCGCGGCGAGCATCAATACTGTCGTTTTATCAGCGTGTTTGTGCGCACCAGCCCGCATGCGGACAACGAAATTTATTACGGCAATCAGGCTTCGGTCACCCTGATGACGCCCACCAATGACTCGCGGGATATCATCCGTGCCGCCACGGAGGCGCTGGGGCGGATATGGCTCGACGGGTATCGCTATATGAAGGCCGGGGTCATGCTGGCGGACTTTTTCAGCAGCGGTGTCGCTCAGCTTAATCTGTTTGACGACAATCGCCTGCGCGCCAACAGCGCGGCGCTGATGGAGATGATCGACAGCGTCAATCACTCCGGCAAAGGGAAGATATGGTTCGCCGGGCAGGGGATTGAGAAACCGTGGGCGATGAAGCGAGAGATGTTGTCACCGGCCTATACGACGCGGTACGCGGATTTACCGGTGGCGAGGTAAAAGGCGGTTATTTTGTGGCGTTGTGGGTCGCGATCTCAGGCAGTAATTGCTCAATCACGCTGACGACCTTTCTGACGCGCTGCGGAATAAAGCGGGCATCAGGATAAACGGCATAGAGGAAGCGATCGGGCAACCGCCAGTCGGGCAGCACCGGTACCAGCGTGCCCGCCTGCAGAGCCCTGGCCACGAGCGGTCGCTGCATGCCGCCGATACCGATGCCTGACTCCAGCGCCTGCAGCAGCGCCTCACTGGTGTTGGCACGGAAAACGGTATTCACGTTGACCTCGACCATTTCCTCGTCAGACATCAGGCGCAGGGGAGCATCCGGCGGAATGCCGCTGAACCGTACGTGTGGCAGCGTCGCCAGTTCGCTGACCGCGTGTACCGCCTGAAAACCGGGAGCGGCAAACAGTGCAGCTTCAATCCGTCCCAGCACGCGAGCCGCGTGCGCCTGCGGAGGCTCGCTGCTCAGCCGTATCGCGACATCCACGCCCTCCGTCACCAGATCGGCAAGGCGGTCATCCAGGGAAAGCATCAGCTGCAGTTCGGGATGCAGGCGCTGTAGCGCCAGCAGATGCGGCAAAATGATCTGCCCCAGGCCGCTCGGCAACTGGACATGGACGCGTCCCTGAACGCTATGATCGACAGGATGTAAACGCCTCTCCGCTTCCCCCATGGCGTCCAGCACGAGCTGCATATCACGCCGGTAGCGTTCCCCTTGTTCGGTCAGCTTCATCGTACGCGTCGTACGGTGCAGGAGTACCACACCCAGCGATTCCTCAAGCGCCGCGATCTGTTGACTGACGGCGGACTGCTTAATACCGGTCTGACGGGCAGCCGCTGAAAACGAGCCCGCTTCAGCGACGCGTAGAAAGGTAGAAATGGCATTGAGCTTATTATTCATTTAATGATTTTGCTTATAAGTGCCATCGGTTTCATGGGATATCTCCAGAAAAAATAATATATCACACTGCGTCTGTCACCCTGTCCGGAGAAATACCATGAATAATAGGCAGCAACACAACGTCGCCCTGGTCGCGGGCGCCAGCGGCATTGTCGGCAGACAGATGGTCAACACGCTCCTGCACCATCAGTGGCAGGTGATCGGCCTTAGCCGCCATGCCGGGTCGCATCCTGACGGCATTCCGATGGTCAAGATCGATTTACTGGATGAAAAGGACAGCGCCCGGGCGCTGCGCTCCCTGGACGGTACCACCCATCTCTTTTACAGCGCCTGGGCGAACGCGGCGAACTGGGAAGACATGGTTGAGCCGAACGTCACCATGCTGCGTAATCTGGTCAGCATCCTCGAAAAAACGGCACCTTTGCAGACGGTAAGCCTGATGCAGGGGTACAAGGTCTACGGCGCGCATCTGGGGCCGTTTAAAACCCCGGCGCGCGAAAGCGATCCCGGCGTACCGGGTGCCGAATTTAACGCCGCGCAGCTTGCGTGGCTCAGCCAGTTTCAGCGGGGAAAGCGCTGGCACTGGAATGCCATCAGGCCGGGCGTGGTAGGGAGTGCGGTACCGGGCAATGCCATGAACCTTGCGCTGAGCATTGCCCTGTACGCCTCCCTGTGCAAGGCGCTGGGTTTACCGTTGCGTTTTCCCGGTTCGGAACAGACCTGGCACAGTATCGTTGACCATATCGACGCCGGGCTGCTGGCCGACGCCACTCTGTGGGCCGCCGCGTCACCTGCGGCACAGAATCAGGCGTTCAACGTGAATAATGGCGATATCTGGCGCTGGAGCGAGCTCTGGCCGCGCATCGCACGCTGGTTTGACCTGGACTCTGCACCGCCGGTGAGGCTGTCATTTCATCAGCTGTTTACGGACTATCGCGGCGTATGGCGCGAGCTTGCCGGAGAGCGGCTGGTGGAAGCGGATATTCTGCAGTTGAGCGACGGGCGGTTTGCCGATTTTGTCTTTAGCTGGAACTACGACATGTTTGGTGACGGGAGCAAGCTGCGCAGGGCGGGCTTTACGCAAATGCAGGCGACGGATGAGATGTTTTTCCACCTGTTCGCGCAGTTGAGAGCCGCGCGGATTATTCCCTGACCGTAAGGGTTGTTGTCATCAACGATCGGCGCGTTATACTCACGCGTTAAAATGAATGTATTGTGGGGCAGGGATATGCACGAAAGTCTAAAAATGATATCAGTTGCTCTGCCCCTCATTGCGCTTCTCATTCTGTTAAGCTTTTTGGTCAGACGCATTCGCCAGGCAAAACGCATCATTACAGACCGTAACGGGATGAAAAAGATCTCTGCCAGTCCCTCAATATTTGGCGGGAATGGAGGTAAAACCTGGTTTTATGATGACCAGTTTTTATATGAAGTTAAAAACAACGCCACCCGTAAAATTGCGCTGGCTAATATCATTAAAATCGGGCCGGGGAATACCGAGATAAACAGCAGACGGGTCTGGATTGTTATTTACCGTGATGGTGCAAATGAAAAGCAGGTGCAGTTTTATAACAATCTTACCCTCTGGAATCATAACTTCACGGCTTTTCTGGTAGCGGTAAAACGTGCCAATCCTGACGCTGTGGTTAAAGAACGCGCAATCCTCAATGTGTGAAAAAGAACCGCAGACGGTTTGCGGACGCTGCTCCTGTGCAGCGCCCATAGCATCAGGGTTAAGGGCTTACTCAACCGTTAACGCATCGACAACCTCGGCCACGCTTTTCACGCTGTGGATATTCCCGATCCCCGTGCCGAGCGCGATATACCCTTCATCGGTATTATTTTCCAGCATGCCCAGGCGCAGGCCCCGTAATCCGCCCATCGCCTTGCCCAGCGCTTCGTTGCTTGCGCCCGCTTTATCCATCGCCGCCAGTTTTTCCGCCAGCTTGCCGGGAAGAGAACGATAGTAGTGGGGGACGGTACGGAAAAGCAGCAGGTCCAGGCCGTTGGCGGCAACAATTTTCTCTTTGACCCCCTGCGGCACGCGGCTTTCTTCGGTACTGATAAAGACCGAACCGGCAAACACGCCTTCCGCCCCCAATGCATGCGCCGCTCTGGCGGTGCGATTATCGGTAATACCGCCCGCGGCCATCACCGGGACGTGCTTCACGGCGTCGGCAATCAGCGGCACGATGGAAAAGGTCCCCAGCGCCGTCGCGGGTAACGTCCCACCCTCGTCAAAACCGGTGGCGACGATGATGTCTGCCCCCATCTCTTCAGCCAGAAGGGTGTTTTCCGGCGTGGGATTGATGTCGCGGTAGATAATGGCGATACCTGCCTCTTTTAACTCATTGAACAGCGCGGGAATAATGCTGCCTTCCCCATAGCCCGTATACACCACGGCCCTGACGCCTTCCTCTTTTACCACCTTAAGAATTGGCCCGGTCCAGACGTCATTAACGGCGGTGGGGATCAGGTTGACGCCGAAGGGTTTTTCGGTCAGCCGTTTGGTTTTACGAATTTCTTCCCGCATTTTTTCAGCGGTTGCT
Source organism: Enterobacter sp. ku-bf2 (assembly GCF_001742765.1). NCBI lineage: Bacteria > Pseudomonadati > Pseudomonadota > Gammaproteobacteria > Enterobacterales > Enterobacteriaceae > Enterobacter > Enterobacter sp. ku-bf2. The sequence goes on along the minus strand of NZ_MDVW01000001.1, from coordinate 967,631 downwards.
TCCGGCGTGGAGACCGCGGTATCGGCGGTTAACCCAGCGTTGGGGCCCAGCACGCCGAGTCCTCCGGCATTGCTGACCGCGGCCACTAAACGGGCATCAGTAAGCCAGGATAACGGTCCCTGAATAACGGGCTTTTCGATACCCAGGATCTGACAGATACGGTTATTTTTCATAGCAGACTCTCCCTTACGTTTGAATGAGGGAGAGTGTAGAGAGTAAGATTGTTAGGAAAAATAGCCAGAAAGATTCATCACTGTTATAAAATCAATAACAATCATTTTCTCCCGCTCGCGGTAAGACATCCCTTATGCAAATAAACCTCTTTGAATCTATTCGGATTTTTATTGAAATTGTCGACTCGGGGAGCCTTACCCAGGCGGCAGAGAATCTGCAGGTCCATCGACCGGCAGTGACCAAAGCGCTGCAGCTTCTGGAACAACACAGTTGCACGCGGCTCCTGCAGCGCACAACGCGTCGGATTAGCCTGACGCCGGATGGGGAAGCGTTTTATCGCCGCAGTAAACCCCTGCTGGCGCAGGCGGATGAATTAGTGGAGTCGTTTGGTTCGGACCGTGCAATACACGGCCAGCTGCGAGTCGATATGCCTGTCTCTTTTGCAACGCTGCGGGTGATACCCAATCTGCCTGATTTTTATCGTCAGCATCCCGAGATCGAGATCATTCTGAGCAGCTCTGACCGCCGTCGGGATATGCTGCGGGATGGCCTGGACTGCGTGCTGCGGGTGGGCGAGCTGGACGACGGCGATTATATCGCGCGTAAAGTCGGGAACATTAAAATCACGACCTGTGCCAGCCCGGCCTGGCTGGCAAAACACGGTACGCCAGAAACGCTGGAGGATTTACGCAAGCATCAGGCCATCAACTGGATTAACAACAGCAGCAGGCACATTCAGCCGTGGACGTTTACCACGCCAGAGGGCGTCGCGGAGATCGCGCTACCCGGTAAGCTGGTGGTGGATAACTCCGAGGCCTACATCGCGGCAGGCCTGGCCGGGCTGGGGGTAATGCAGGGGATGAATCTCTTTCTTCAGCCTTACATTGACCGCGGCCTGCTGGTTGAGGTCTTGCCAGCCTGTCGCTCGCCGGACCGCAAACTGTCACTGCTCTACCCACACCGTCATCTCTCCCGCAAGGTGCGGGTATTTACCGAGTGGCTGGAGAGTCTGGTGTGAAAGCGGCCAGCTCATGGCATAGCGCACCAATCTGCTCCACGGCATTGAGCAGGCGGGGCGTCGGTTCGTTTGCACAGTTTAGCCGCAGAAAGTGCGTGAGTTCTGCGCCAGGAGAAAACAGGGGACCGGGGCTGACGCCAATACCCCGCGCCAGCGCGCGACGATGCACCTCCAGCGCGTTGACCTGCGGAGGAAGTTCGACCCACAACAGAAAGCCAGCTGCGGGCACGTTTACGCGGGTACCGGGGGGAAAACTGGCCCCGACCTGCGCCACGACGGCGGCGATTCCCTCAGCGGTCCGCCGCTTTAGCCGACGCAGGTGACGGTCGTAGTCGCCGCTTGCCAGCATCTCGCTCGTCGCGGCTTCCAGCAGCGGCGCACCTGCCCACTCTCCGGCCATGCGGGCCTGCAAGACCTGCGTGTAATAGCGTCCGGCGGCAATCCAGCCGATTCGCCACCCCGGCGCAAGCGTTTTAGACAGGGAGCTGCAGTAAATCACATTCCCGCTCTGGTCGAAGGCTTTGCAGGCCGGAGGACGTTGCCCGTCACCGACCAGGTCACCGTAAACGTCGTCCTCAATTAGAGGAATACCGGCTTCTTCAAGCAGAGCAACCAGTTCCTGCTTGCGCGCGACGGGCATGCTGGCACCCAATGGGTTTTGCACGGTGGGCGAGGCCAGAACGGCCGCAGGACGGTGGCAGCGGATGGCGTCAGCCAGCGGTTCCAGTAACAGGCCTTCAGCAGGATCGGTGGGGATTTCTAAGGCCTTCAGGCCTAAATCCTCCAGCAGCAGGAGCGTGCCGAAGTAGGCGGGCTGCTCAATCGCCACCACATCACCTGGCTGACACACGGCCCGCAGGGCCAGGCGCAGCGCCTGCGTCGCGCCCGCGGTGATAATAAGATCGTCCGCGCCGAAACGGGCTCCCCACTGCGCAGCGCGCGCGGCAATCTTACTTCGCAAGTCTGCTCTTCCCGGAGGCAGGCTGTAGCTCTGCCCATGCGCGTCCAGACGACGGCCCGCGGAGTGCAACGCCCGCTGCAGCGCCTCCCCGGGCAGCCACGCGGGATCGGGCAGGGCGGCGCCCAGCGGGACAAGACGGGCTTCTGCACTGCTGAACAGCGACCGGGCCACGGCGGACAGGGTGACGGGGACCGGGCCAGCCGGGGAACGCGCGGGCTCCGCACGCTGAGGCTGGCTGATCTGGCGAATGTAGTAACCCGAACGCGGACGCGCAACGATCAGCCCCTCGGCCTCAAGGCAGCGAAGGGCCTCCAGCGCCGTCGGAAGGCTAACGTGCTCGCGCTCGGCCAGTTTTCGCGCGGAGATCATCCGGTCACCGGCTCGCAATGCGCCTGAAGAGAGCGTGAGGCGTAGACTCTCAGCAATCCGGCGATAGTGTGGTGAGGAGGTAGACGGGGCAGACATGGGTATCTGTTCAGGCTAATTTTCGATAAAACTGACTATACAGCCAATGATGCGCGCCATCTATAGTGTCCGGCATGTTCAGGACAAGGAGGCATTATGCACAGCGATAATTTCGACATTTCCTCGTATTTCAAACGCATAAACTACACCGGACCGGCGGCGGCCGATACTACTACCCTGCGTGCGCTGATGCGTCATCAGCTCTTTTCCGTTCCCTTTGAAAATCTGGACGTGCAAGCGGGTAAAATTGTCTCGCTGGCGCCAGACGACATTGCCGATAAGGTGTTAAAGAAAGGACGCGGCGGCTACTGCTATGAGGTGAACGGGCTTTTTGCCATGGCGATGGAGGCACTTGGTATTCCTTACCGTTTCGTGGCGGCGCGTCCGATGTTCTACCCTGCACGGCGGCCAAAAACCCATATGGCGTTAATCGCTGAAGTGGAGAGCAGGCAGTGGCTTTGCGATCTCGGGTTCGGCAGCTACGGCATCCGCGCGCCAATGGCGCTGGACACGCTTGACGTGGATATCCCCCAGGATTTCGACACGTTTCGCCTGAGCCGCAGCGCAGAGGGTGAGTATCTGCTCGAGGCGAAGGTGGAAGGCGAATGGGCCCGACAATACGGCTTCGATCTCACGCCTCAGGAGTGGATTGATTTCGTCCCGGCCAACTACCTGAACTCCACGCACCCGGATGCGATCTTTGTGCAGAAGCGGGTGGTGGTGCAGCACAGCCCGGAAGGACGCCAGATTTTACTGGGCGATATGCTGAAAACCATCACGGCGAACGGCACTGAAACGCGGCAGCTGGCGGAGGATGAAATCCGCCATGTCCTGACAGACCGTTTTGCGCTCACCGCCGCGTAATCGGAGAAAAATGGAGACTCAGCCCGGCCCGTCGGCTGTGGCTTTGCGCTGAGCCCCCCACTGTAACAGCAGGCTAAACGACGCGGGTAACACGGTCAGCGTCACCAGCGTCGCAGCCAGCAGCCCGCCGATGATGGCATAGGCCATTGGGCCCCAGAAGACCTGGTGAGAGATGGGGATCATCCCCAGAATGGCGGCACAGGCAGTCAGACAGATGGGTCTGGCCCTGTGCTCCGCGGCCGCCATAATCGCGGCATCATTTGCCATCCCCTGAGCAAGATTGCTGTCAACCTCGCTAATCAATATTACCGCGTTACGCACGATCATCCCCGCCAGGGCGATGACGCCCAGCAGCGCGACAAACCCCATCGGCGTTCCGCCAGGCAGCATAGCCAGCACGATCCCCGGTAAACCAAACGGGGCCATCAGGAGCGCCAGCAGCATCCGGGAATATCGCCGCAGCTGAAGCATCAGCAGCAACAGCATGATGACCAGCGTTACCGGAAGAACGGTAAATACGGAGCTGTTCCCCTTATTCGATTCGGCAACCGCGCCGCCTTCTTCAATGCTGTAACCTGCGGGCAGGTTCGCGCACAGTTTATCCACCGTCGGACGCAGCGCGGCGGATACCGCTTCAGCCCTCAGCCCCGGGGCGAGGTCGGTTTGCACCGTGATAAAGGGCACACGCTGCCGACGCCAGATGACCGGATCGTCCACGCCCCAAACCGGCGTTGCGACGGCGCTGAGCGGAATTTTTTTACCGTCATTCCCCTGAATCGTGAGTGAGGAGAGGGTGGCGGTGCTCTGGCGCGCGCTGTCCTTGGCCCTGAGCACCACGTCGACAAGGCGGTCATTATCTCTGATGGACGTGACAACGCTGCCGGACCAGACGGTATTCAGCGTGCGGGCGAGGCTTTCTGACGATATTCCCGCCGCTCTGGCCGCCGTCTGATTTACCTCAAGGGTAATGACTCTCTCCGGCTCTCCGGCCGTCTGGTTAACGTCGCGTGAGAACGGGGAGCGGCCAATCGCGTCCGTGAGACGGTTCGCAAACGCCCGGACCTGCAGATAATCCGGCCCGCTCACCCGGTATTTGATGGGCCAGCCGACGGGAGGCCCCAGCTCAAGGGGCGACACGCGCGTGATGATGTCGCTAAATTGCGTCGCCAGGATCGTGTTGAGCTGTGCGTGCAGACGATCCCGCGCCGCAAGATCCTTCGCGACCACAACCATCTGGGCGATATTTTCATTTTCCAGCAGCACGTCCATCGGCAGGTAAAAACGGATGGCGCCTGAGCCAACGTACGTCGAAAAGCGATCGATATTGCTATTGTCGGCCAGCGCTTTTTCCAGCTTTTCCACCTCTCTGAGCGTTTCCGGCTGCGACGCGTTGGCCGGAAGCGTCAGGCTGACCAGCAGCTCGGGCCGGTCCGAGGCGGGGAAAAACTCGCCTTGCATAAACGTCGTGCCGTACGCTGACAGCCCCAGCGCGGCAAGCGCAATCAGTACGGTAGCGAGCCGGTGGCGGAGCGCCAGGCGTAAAAGCCGTCCATACCCGCGCGCGATCCTTCCCGGTCCTGCCGCGTGATGTCTGACTTTTTCCGGCAGCAGCCACGTGCCTGTTAGCGGCGAAAACAGGATCGCGACGGCCCAGGAACAGAGCAGGGCGATGAGCACCACCGCAAACAGAGAGAAGCAGTATTCACCGGCGCTGGAGGCCGCAAAACCAACGGGAATAAAACCGGCAATCATGACCAGAGTACCGGTGAGCATCGGGAAGGCCGTCGTTTTGAATGCATAGGTGGCCGCGTGTCGACGGGAATCCCCGGCTTCCAGCCGGGAGACCATCGTTTCGACGGCGATCATGGCGTCATCCACCAGCAGGCCCAGGGCAATGATCAGCGCCCCGAGCGAGATACGCTGAAGGCCAATACCGGCGAGCATCATGCCGACAAACGTCATGGCAAGCACCAGCGGAATGGCCGTCGCCACCACCAGTCCGGCCCGCAAACCCAGCGAGACAAATGAAACCGCCAGCACGATAACAACGGCTTCGATAAGTACCCGGATAAACCCGCTTACCGCGTCACTGACCACCGCTGACTGATCGGCGACTTTCACCATCTCGATACCGTGCGGCAGCCCGGCGCTGAGGGTCGCCATTTTTGCGTTCAGCGCAGCACCGAAACGCAGCATGTTGCCTGTCGGCGCCATCGACACCGCCAGCCCGATAGCCGGTTTGCCGTTCACCCGGTAGGCCGGGGCCGGTGGCTCAGCGATTTCCCGGGTGACGGTGGCAATGTCGGTCAGCGGAATATAGCGATTGTTAACGTGCAGCGTGACGGCGCGTAAACTCGCTTCGGTGGTGAGCGCTCCGCTGACCTTTATCGCCATGTTCTCCTGCCCGGTACGCATCGTTCCTGCCGGGACAACGGCGTTTTGCGCCCGGAGGGCGTCGGTAACCTCCTGAATATCCAGCCCCATACCGGCCAGGCGCGCCGGAGAAAAGGCGAGAACCCACTGCTCCTGCTGTTCGCCCAGCAGGGTGGTTTTACCCATATCCGGCAGAGACATGAGCTCGCGCCGTATTGTCTCTGCGCGATCCCGCACCTCCCGCAGCGTAAAACCTTCGGGAATAAAGGCGTAAATTGTGCCGAACGTGTCGTCAAACTCGTCATCCACGGCAGGACCCTGCACCCCTTCGGGCAGGGACGGCGCGATGTCCTGCATTTTTTTGCGAACCTGATACCAGATATCGGGCACGCTTTGCGGGGGCGTATCATCACGGAGGTTGACGTGGATAACGGTGCGTCCGGCACGGGTTTCACTTTCGAGATAGTCCAGCCAGGGCGTTTCCTGCAGCTTTTTTTCAAGCGTATCGGTCAGCAGGCGGGTGGTATCCGTCACGGAGGCTCCCGGCCACTGTGCGGAGACGACGGCCGTTTTAATGGTGAATGCCGGATCTTCATTACGCGGCAGCTTTTCATAGCAGAACACGCCCATCGCAATTACCAGCAGCATGAAAAAGCTGACCATCTGATGGTTCTTCAGCGCCCAGGCGGAGAGGTTAAATTTGGTTTCCGATTCTGTGTTCATGGCTGAACCTCTCCGGCCATCACCGCCTCGCAGGATCGTAATGTGCTCACGCCCGCCGTAATCACCCGATCGCCTGGCTCAAGGCCGGAGGCAATCATGACGGAGGAGGCTGTATAGCCGACGGGCACCACCACGCGCAGCTGCGCCTGCGACCGCGGGGTAATGACGAAAACGGCCGGTTTGTCGCCGACGCGGGTCAGCGCCGACGCGGGAAGCGCGTACCCGTGCGGGGCGTCGGAGGGCAACGTCACAGTGACGCTGGCGCCGAGCGCCATGGCCTCCGGCGGGTTTTGCAGGGTAGCTCTGACGCGCCACGTGCGGGTCTGAGGATCGGCCTGCGGGGTGATATCCCGCAGTACGGCAGACGCCTGCACCGACGGGTCGCTGAGGAGGGAAACCTGCAAAATCGCTTTATCCAGAGACGGGATCGCATCGGGCGCGGCAATGTCAAACGCCACGTCGCGGGCTTCCCCGGTCGCCAGCGTCAGCACGGACTGGCCGTCGCTGACAACCTGTCCCGCAGAGGCGCTCACGGCCGTGATGACGCCCGCTTGCGGCGCGATCAGGTGCGTCCAGCCGAGACTTTCGCGGGCATTTCGCCATGCGGCCTCGCTGCTTTTTAAGCGCGCGCGAGCGACAAGCCAGTCAGCCCGGGCGCTGTCGAGCTGCGTGCGGGCTATCGCGCCTGTTGGCATAAGCTTTTGCATGCGACTGACGTTAAGCGCGGCGACCTGGGCTGAGGCTTTGGCGCCTTCATAGTCGGCCGCGGCGCTGTCGAGCTGGTTTTGCCCGGTCGTATTATCAAGCGTGGCCAGCAGCTGTCCGGCAGTGACCCGGTCGCCAATATCAACGCTACGCGTCAGTATCCGGCCTCCGGTGCGAAAGCTCAGGGTCGTTTCATCGTGGGCATGGATCTCACCGGTTCTTTCCAGCGCGGGAAGGGAGTGGGCGGTGCCAACGACGACGTAGCGTACCTTACGCACTGGGTCAGGTTTGTTTTCGTGTTTATCACCGCAGCCGGTCAGCGGAAAAATCGCCAGCGCAAGCAGGGCCAGGGGAAGAAAATGCAGCCAGGAAAGGGTGCGCGCCACGCCGTACAAATGATGCAGGCAGTGGCGGAGGGAGAGAAAAAATTCGTCTGACATAACGCCGCTCCATAAAGGGAATGGCGTTATTAAATGCGCGCTACGTCGAGAAAGATTCGATGTTCTGTCAAGGCTTTATCAAGAGTGGAGATTTTCATTATCGGACGGATGCCAGGGCAACAAAATGCACACCGCGAGGCCGCCGGTTTCCGGTAATGACGCGCTAATCTCACCCCCATGCGCCTGGCAAATCGCCCGGGCGATGGACAAACCAAGGCCGCTGCCGCCGGAATGCCGCGCGCGGGACTGCTCCTCGCGGCTAAAGCGTTTAAACATTTCCGGTAGGAACTGAGGCGACACGCCCGGCCCGTCATCGGTGAATTCGAGGATGTAATGCCCGCTGGCGTAATGCAGAGCCACCTCAAGGTGGCCGCCTTCGCGTCCGTAACGTAGCGCATTTTCCATGAGGATGGTAACGACCTGTCCCATACGGAACGCATCGCCCCGGAAGGGGCTGGTGTGCGGGTTACGCAGCGTTATCCTGAAATGATGCGCATCCGCCTGGGGCATGATCCAGGCAGCCCGCTCCTGAATCAGCTCATCCAGACAGAACGGCTGGTCCTCCAGCACAAGGTTACCCGCGTCTGCCAAAGAGAGAAGGTGGAGTTCATCGGTGAGGCGGTTGAGGTGCTGGAGCTGTTTCATCACCATGCCCAGCTGCGCCGGGCTGGCATCAAACACGCCGTCTAGCATGCCCTGCAGACGCCCGATGGCGGCCGTCAGGGGCGAGCGCAGCTCGTGCGCCATCGCGACGTGCGAGGCGCGGAGCTCTTTCTCATAGCGGGCGAGTTGTCCCGTCATAGAGTTAAAGTCGGTCGCAAAGCTGACCATTTCTGCCGGTGCATCTTTGATCAGCTCAGCCTGACGGCCAAACTGACCTTCGGCGACATCCTTTGCCGCATCGCGAAGTCGGCTGAACTGCAGTGCCAGCGGGCGGGCGTGTTTGAGCCCCATCACCACAATAAACGGGATCATCACCAGCACCAGCAGGGCCACCGTGACCCAGTCCGCTGAGGCGATGGACGGCGTGGAATAGCTCAGGCCCCACCAGGTGTCCACAATCGAGTGGAAGCGGGCCGGGTTGGCCTGCGGGTTCTGGCTGAGCGTCAGAAACTCCTGCCGGACCGCTGGCGGCATCCTGCCCATGATCCAGTAGTTCTGGACCGCATAGCGCAGCCACATGCAGGTGGCAATGACGATCACGCTGCCGATGGCCAGCGCTAAAATGCGCGCGCAAATCCAGCGCCACAGAGAGGCGTGTCGGTTTTTTATCATGGCTGTCTGAACCTGTAACCCACGCCGCGCACGTTGATCAGCACGCCGGAAATACCCACCGCTTCGAGTTTTTTACGCAGGTTATAAATATGGGTGTCCACCACGCGCTCCAGCGCCTCGCTTTCCGGCAAGCAGTGTTCCAGTAAATACTGGCGGGAGAACGGGTGCGCAGGCGAGCGCAGCAGCGTTGCCAGAAGCGAGAATTCCGTTGGCGTAAGATCGAGCATCACAGGCGTGTCGTCGCCGTTGTCCACGCACGCCACAATGGCGGCGACATCCACCGCCAGCGTTTGCCAGCGAAGGATCTTTTCCTCTGTCTCTTTTTTACTGCTGCGCCGCAGCACCGCCTGCACCCGCGCCACCACTTCGCCCGGATGATAAGGCTTCACAACGTAATCATCGGCACCGTAACGCAGGGCGCCAATGCGATCGGGAGTATCCCCCATGGCCGTGACCATGATCACCGGCACATCGCTTTTACGACGCAGGCCCGCCAGCACCTCGGTGCCGTTAAGTCCCGGCAGCATTACATCCAGCAGGATGAGGTCGGGCTTCCACCGCTGCGCCATATCCAGGCCGGAAAGACCGTCCCCGGTAATGGTCACGTCGTAATTTTCACGCCGTAAATAGGCTTCGAGCACGCCAGCCGCGTCGGCGTCATCTTCAATAATCAGCACTCTTCTGGATAACATCCGTTCACCTTGACCATTTCTTAACACTATCCCGACGATTCATTGATTCAGCCAAATCATACTGCGCCAACATTGTATGGCTGTCCCTGTCTCAGGAGACGCCAGCGTCTGTAAGGAGAGCAGTATGATAGCGATAAAAAAAGTCCTGTATATGTCCGTCCCGCTTCTGATGATCTTGGCAGCCGCCGCGCAGGCGGATGATGGCACCGCGTCTGATTCCTTAACCGTCGGGCTGGGAGGGCAATATGCCCCGCGTTACTCAGGCTCAGACAAGCAGGTTTGGCAGGTGGTTCCTGTGCTGCAGGGACGCAAAGGCGCTTTCTTTGTTGATGCACAAAAAGGGGTGGGATATGACCTGCAAAACGACAGCGGTTGGTATTTCGAACACACGCTGGGCTACGACCCCGGAAGGGCTGATAAAAATTCTGGCTGGCGTGAGGGTGCAAACAACCTGAAAGGGATGGGGGACATTAATGCCACCCTGAATACCGGCCTTGCCGTGGGCTGGCAGGCCGCGCCATGGCTGAGCATGGAAGGCAAAACGACGCTGCCGTTAACCGACAGTCAGGGGGCAAGCTATCAGGCCTCCGTTACGCTGATCCCGGTACAAAATAACCAGGACACGATAGCCTTTCAGTCTGCGGCCCTGTTTGGCGACAGCCGTTATATGAATACCTGGTATGGCGTCAGTGAGCAGCAGAGCCGCCGCACCGGCTATCGCCGCTATTCAGCGCCGGGTGGATTTTATGGCGTCGACACCAGCCTGACCTGGAGCCATCAGTTCGATGCTCACTGGGGAACTGTCCTCAGCGCGGACTATACCTGGCTTGGCGATCGTGCGAATAACAGCCCGATCGTGATGCGGCGCAATGAGGGGTCTGCAACCGCCGCTATCACCTGGACATTTTAAATTCGCGCCGCACGATGTGAGCGAGGGGGCGAGAGGATTACTTCTTCTTATCCATCATCGCCTTTAAATCGGCAAACGGGTTAAACGTGGCGACGCCCACGTCTTTTTGCGCGTCTTCCCCGGCCACCACGGTGGTGCCGTACTGATCTGCTTCGGTGTATTTCGAATGCTCGTGATCGTGGCAAAACAGGCACAACAGCTCCCAGTTGCTGCCATCTTCCGGGTTGTTGGTATGGTCGTGATCGATATGGTGAACCGTGAGTTCACGCAGATTGGAATAGACAAACTCGCGCGAGCAGCGTCCACACACCCATGGATAGATTTTTAATGCTTTTTCGCGATAGCCGCTTTCCAGCCGCGCGTAGTTTTTGGGGATCAAAGCCATTGCCGGTTTTACCTGTCATAAAAATAGTGAGCCAATATATCTCATCAGGCACTGTAAATGTATATACGCTTCCTCCGTTAGAGTGAGAATGTGCCTTCAAGCGTAATGACGCATTTTCCGCCGACGCGAACCACCGCCTTTCCTGAGGTGGCATCGTATCCCGTGAACAGTACGCTTGCTCGTCCCATATCGACCCCCTGACTGACTGTCAGGTCAAGCGTCGTTTTGTCGCGGTGTAATGCCAGTAGCGCCGTAACAGCGGCGGTCGCGCTGCCTGTTGCAGGATCTTCCGTCATTCGGGGCGTAAACATGCGTGCTTGCACATCGCAGGGCGCATCGGAATCTGAATCCAGGGTATAGGCATAGAGTGAAACTGCACCGTCCAGTGGTAACGTCGCACGAAAACCCTGTAAATTGGGCACGCATCGACGGAGCGCCTCGCGAGAGGCCAGCTCGGCTATCAGGAAGGGCAGACCCACCGACGCGACGACGGGCATATGTACCTCGGTACGGATATCTTCTGAGTTCAGGGACAAGCAGGCAGCCACCTTTTCCGGGCTAACTTCAGAGCGGCAGGAGAGTGCCTCTGGCACCAGGAGTTCTGCACCCGTCACCGTATCGTTGTCACGCAACAGGCGCACGGGTACCAGGCCAGCGATTTCCTCGAAGTGCAGTGTATCAGGCAGGTGCTGATGATTCATCGCAGTGTGATGAGCGAGCACGTAGGCGGTACCCACATTCGGGTGCCCGGCGAAGGGGATCTCGCGCGAGGGCGTAAAAATTCGGACGCGTGCTGTATTGGATGGGTTGTCTGGCGGCAGCACAAACGTCGTTTCGCTGTAACCAAACTCAACGGCGACCTGCTGCATTTGTGCTTTACTCATGCCCTCCGCATCGAGTACGACGGCAACAGGATTACCCAGAAACGGCGTGTCAGTAAAAACATCCGCCACAACATAGCGTCTTTTCATTTTTTATCCAGTGTGGAAGGTCCCGACCTATAGTAGTAACGTTAATTCAAACGGATAACCAACGGGTTTTTACCTGAGGGACATGAAACTATTTCAATCAATTTATTTGAATCATTCCGTTAAATAAACGGCATTTATTCTTACCGGGTAATGCGTAAAGTGGACAGAACGCAATGCATTATCAGGACACAGGGTTATGAAAAAGATCGGGTTTTTATCGTTTGGTCACTGGACGCCTTCGCCGCAGTCCGGCACGCGCTCGGCGGCTGACACGCTGCTGCAGTCCATCGATTTAGCCGTCGCGGCTGAAGAGCTGGGGGCAGACGGCGCTTATTTCCGCGTGCATCACTTCGCGCGACAGCTTAGCTCACCGTTCCCTCTGCTGGCCGCTATTGGCGCAAAAACGAAGACCATCGAAATCGGCACCGGCGTGATTGATATGCGCTATGAAAATCCGATGTACATGGCTGAAGATGCGGGCGCGGCGGACCTGATTTCCGGCGGTCGCCTGCAGTTGGGCATCAGCCGTGGCTCCCCGGAGCAGGTTATTGATGGCTGGCGTCATTTCGGCTATGCCCCGCAGGAAGGGGAAAACGAGTCGGATATGGCACGTCGTCATACCGAGGTGCTGCTTGAGGTGCTGCGTGGGGAAGGGTTTGCCAAACCGAACCCGCAGCCAATGTTCCCGAATCCGCCGGGGCTGCTGCGCCTGGAGCCTTATTCAGAAGGGCTGCGCGAGCGTATCTGGTGGGGTGCCGGTTCTAATGCGACGGCCGTGTGGGCCGCAAAACTGGGCATGAACCTGCAAAGCTCAACGCTGAAGGACGATGAAACCGGTGAGCCGTTCCATATTCAGCAGGCAAAACAGATCCGCGCGTACCGTCAGGCCTGGAAAGAGGCTGGGCATACGCGTGAGCCGCGGGTATCGGTCAGCCGCAGTATTTTTGCGCTGATGGACGACCGTGACCGGATGTATTTCGGGGCCAGCCGCAACGACAGCGATAGCGTGGGTTATCTTGATGAGAAAACGCGCGCCATCTTCGGGCGCAGCTATGCCGCGGAGCCGGACAAGCTGGTTGAACAGCTGAAAAAGGACGAGGCGATTGCCGAGGCGGACACGCTCTTACTGACCGTGCCGAACCAGCTGGGTGTGGATTATAATGCGCACGTGATTGAGTCTATTCTCAAACATGTCGCACCGGCGATGGGCTGGCGCGAGTAGTTCCGCTATCAGCCTTGAGATCGTAATGGAAAATCTGGCCCTCTGGTATCGCCGGTTTGGCGAGCCAGAATCTGTTCTGCAACCTGAAACCGCGCCGCCGGGCGCGCTTACGCCGGGACAGCTCCGCGTGCGGATGCTGTTTTCTCCGGTCAACGCGTCCGATCTTATCCCCATCACCGGTGCCTATCGCCACAGAACCCCGTTACCGGCGGTCGCGGGGTATGAAGGTGTCGGTGTTGTCACCGAGGCGCCCGCCTCGTTTAAGCATCTGGTGGGGCAGCGCGTCCTGCCGCTGCGCGGTCAGGGCACCTGGCAGCGCTATGTGGATTGCCCGGCAGAGTATGCGATACCCGTTCCGGACACCGTCGACGCACATCTGGCCGCGCGGGCCTATATTAACCCGCTGGCGGCGCAGATGATGCTGACCCGCTACCCGCCGCGTGGAAAGCGAGTCTTGCTCACGGCTGCCGGATCGGATTGCGCCATTCTGCTGGGACAGTGGGCGCGTCAGGCGGGGGCGGAAGCGGTGTATGGCATTCACCGTTCTGCCGTGCATGCTGAACGACTGGAGGCGATGGGCATCACGCCTGTCGCACAGCATGACGCAAACAGAATCGGCACCGTCGCTGCCCGTAGCGATATCGTCTACGATGCCACCGGCGGGCCGCTTGCGGAAACGATCCTCAGCGTGATGCCCGAGCAGGGCATGTTTGTCTGCTACGGGCTGCTCTCCGGGCAAACCTTCACACAGCGGCGGCCTGCGCCGCGCGTGGCGTGGTTCCATATCCGAAACGGTCTGGATGCGCTCAGCGTTGAGGCGTGGCGCGCGGAGTTCGATCGCATCTGGCTGAGGTTGCCCGACAGTGAGTACAGCGACGTTATGGTGTACCCGCTGGCAGAGTGGCGAAGGGCGCTCAGCGCTTATCGTGAAGGTGGAAGGACCCGCAAGCCCCTCCTGTCGATGGCGGAATGACGGCTAGTGATGGCTCATATCGCTCAGCAGCACGGCGATACTTTGCCCGCCCGCCGTCTGCTCCAGACCAATCTTGACGATGATGGTGAGCGGAACGGAGAGCAGCATCCCAACGGGCCCGAGCAGCCAGCCCCAGAATATCAGGGACAAAAAGACCACCAGCGTGGACAGCCCCAGGCCCCGGCCCATCATGCGGGGTTCCAGTATGTTACCGAACACCAGATTGATGACCAGGTATCCGGCCAGCAGGATCAGCGCGTCATAAAGCCCGCTGAAAACCAGCACCTGAAGAATAGGGGGGATCGCCGCCAGCACGGAGCCGATGTTGGGAATGTAGTTAAGCGCAAACGCCAGTAACCCCCAGACGAATGCAAAGCGGACGTCCAGCGCCAGAAGCATCACCCAGACGACAACGCCTGTCACCAGGCTAATGGCCGTTTTCAGCACCAGATAGCGGGAGACGCTGTCCAGCGCGCGTTGAATCGCCCCCATTCCTTCGACCGGACGGACCATTATCTGCTGCAGCTTTGCAGGAAGCTGCGGCACCTCCAGCAGCATAAACACCACCGTTAAAAACAGCAGGAAAATGGAGGTCATGGCATTGGAAAGCTGAGCCAGCAGGCTGGTGACGATCGTCATCGCCGCATTGGGGTCGATATATTTCAGCAGTTCTTCAACCGAGACTTCGATACCCGCGCGTTGCAGCCAGGGCTCCAGCTGCAGCAGCGGTATTGCCAGCGAAGAGCGGTATTTCGGCAGCGTTCGCGCCAGTTCATTGAGCGAGGTCCCCAGATAAGCCACCAGCAGTACCATCGCCACAATAATGATGCTGATCAGCAGCGTGATGGCCAGCACGCGCGGGATGCGTAGCCGCGTCATGCGCTGAACCAGCGGGTTGAGGATCACCGCAATAAACAGGGCCAGAATAAAGGGCACAATAATGTCGGCGGCAAAGCGCACGCCTGTCAATATGATCACCAGCATGCCCAGCATGATGACAATTTTTAACCCGTTCAGGGTAATGATGGGTTTAGCCATGGTGACTCCGAAATTTTCTTTATATTTATAATAAAGGTGAAAGGCATTGCAATAAACTAACCAAAATCAAACGGAGTGGGTAAAGAATTGCAAAGACTTTGAGTAAAATCCTGGCTTATGGTACAAATTCGGTGTGTTTAACTACCGAGGACAATTTTCATCCGCAAAGACGAGAAGCAACAACGCGGATAATTGTAATTTTATGGACAATATGTTCAGGACGTACTCTTCAAACAATACTGCTGTATACTCCACCTCTTTCTGCCTGCTTTCTGGTGAGCAACACTGGCGCACCGCACTATAGTCATTTCTTCTGCCTGAGCTGGCGCTAAGCGCTTAGCTGACTGATTTCAATTCGTATTTTTGGGTTTGCTGCACGCAGCGGGCCACGATGGATTATATTCTCAAGCAGGAGAAAAACATGTTTTACTGGATTTTATTAGCCCTGGCTATTATCGCTGAAATTACCGGCACGCTGTCGATGAAGTGGGCTAGCGTCAGCGATGGCAACACCGGTTTTATTTTGATGCTGGTGATGATTTCGCTTTCGTATATTTTCCTCTCGTTTGCGGTGAAAAAAATTGCGCTGGGCGTCGCGTATGCCCTGTGGGAAGGGATCGGTATTTTGTTGATTACGCTGTTCAGCGTGCTGATATTTGACGAAACATTAACAACAATGAAGGTCGCCGGGTTAACGACGCTGGTCGCGGGTATTGTGCTGATTAAATCAGGTACCCGTAAGCCGTCTAAAGTGCAGAAGGAGCAGAACCATGCAACAGTTTGAGTGGGTTCATGCGGCCTGGCTGGGGTTCGCCATCGTGCTGGAAATTCTGGCGAACGTTCTGCTGAAATTCTCCGATGGTTTTCGCCGTAAATTCTACGGCCTGATGTCGATTGCCGCGGTTCTGGGGGCGTTCAGCGCGCTGTCCCAGGCGGTAAAAGGGATCGATCTTTCGGTTGCTTATGCGTTGTGGGGCGGTTTTGGTATCGCCGCGACGCTAGCTGCAGGCTGGGTGCTTTTCGGTCAGCGTTTAAATAACAAGGGCTGGATGGGACTCATCTTGCTGCTTGCAGGTATGATTATGATAAAACTTGCCTGACGTTCATAAAGCCATCCTTTACAGGCAGCGAAATTCGCTGCCTGTATTACGCTTAGAAAAGCAAAACCTTAAAGAGGATGGCTGATGTATCGCACATTAAGCTGGCGCAATATTCCCACCGCGAGAACGTTGTTTGCCATGGTCTTTATGGCGGGCATCGGCTTAATCATCTCCGTCGTCGCACTCCTCTATCTTTCCCTGCATCTTATCAGCACCAAAACCAATGAAATTGATGAACACCGCACGGCGCTTTCCGTGCAGGGGGCCATTCAGACATCGGTTAACCGCGTCTCCTCGCTGGTGCTGGATAACGCCGTCTGGGACGATGCGGTGCGGGAGGTCTACCGTCCCACGCTCGATACCGATTGGCTGTATAACACCTGGGGCGCGGGCTTTAAAATCAACAACCTCTATGATGGCACCTTCGTGCTTGATGAGCATTTCAATGTCATCTGGGGATCGTTTCAAAGTCAGCCTTTTCAGGAGACGAATCTCGTTTTTTTCGGTAAGGGGCTGAAAGCCCTGATTGCTCAGCACGCGCGCGCCTTATCAAGCGATAAAAATATCTATGCCGGGATCAGCAAAACGCGAAGCGGCGTCGCCTTTGTGGGCATTGGGCTGATTCGCCCGATGGTCGGAAGATTACAGGTGACCGACGAAACGCGCCGCTATCTGGTGATCACCCGTCATCTGAACGCCAGAATCTTAGCCGACCTGGGGGCGACCTTTCAGATCGATAACCTGCACTTTACGCCGGAAAAAATTAACGAACTGAGTATGCCGCTGCGCAGTTCGGCAGGGGAGCTGCTGGGCTATCTTAACTGGCAGGCACGGCTTCCGGGGGCGCAGGCCGCCCGGGCGGCATCCTCTGATATCACGCAGATTGTTGTGCTGGCATCGGCCCTGATCCTGCTCTTTATTCTGGTGAGCAGTGTGGGGCTGTACAAGCTTGCGCGAGGAGAAAGCCAGGCGCGTCTGGTGGCGAGAACGGACTGGCTAAGCCATCTGCCGAACCGACGAGCGCTCATCGAAGCGCTGGATCGGGTGAGTCTACGCGGGGATATCGACGTCAAAAGCGTGGTGTTTATCGATCTGGATGGTTTTAAAGACGTGAATGACATCTACGGCCACAGCGTGGGAGACGATCTCATTGTGGCGATTGCGAAAACGCTGAGCGAACGCGTGCCGCCAGGGGGAATGCTGGCGCGTATGGGCGGGGATGAGTTTGCCATGACCATCGGCGATGATGAGGCAGAGACACAGGCCACCGCCTTTGCCGTTTCGGTGCTGGATTTTCTCACTACCCCGATTCAGCTGGGGGAACGCACGATCCATATCGGAGCCAGTATCGGTATCGCCAGCGGAACCCTGATTGAATGCACCAGCTCCGAGCTGTTTCGCCGCGCCGATATTGCCATGTACCATGCCAAAATGAGCGGGAAAGGGCGTATCACCCACTACGACGCGGAGCTGAACAGCGCCCGGGAGCGCAAGCTGGCGATTGAAAATCAGATCCGTAACGGTCTGGAGCGCGATGAGTTTGAGGTCTGGTATCAGCCGATTATTGACGCCCGCAGCCAGAAAATGAGCAGCGTCGAGGCGCTGGTCCGCTGGCCACGTCGCCCGGACGGGCCGCTGGGCCCGGATACCTTCATCGCCATTGCGGAGACCAGCGGTCTGATTTACAAGCTGGGCCAGTTTGTGTTGCAGCGCGCCTGTCAGGATCTCCAGCCGTACGGTGACTTAACGCTTTCCGTTAACATTTCTCCCGCGCAATTCCGCGATCCCGCCTTCGAAGACAAAGTGGCCAGCGTGCTGGAGACCACTCATTTCCCTGCTAACCGACTGCAACTGGAGGTCACGGAGTCCTATGTGCTGGAAAACCCGGAGCGTGCCCGCATGGCGATAGCCAATCTTAAAGCGCTGGGCACCGCGGTGGCGCTGGATGACTTTGGCACCGGCTATTCCAGCATTGGCTATTTGCGGCGTTTTAACTTCGACACCATCAAGATTGATAAATCGCTGGCCGGGCTGGTGGACAACGATGAACAGGCGGCCGCGCTGGTAAGCGGCACGGTGCGGATCGCCAACGCGCTGGGGATGGCGGTGGTCGCCGAAGGGGTCGAGACCGAAAGACAAATGAAACTGCTGCGGCTGGCTGGCTGCGATCAACTGCAGGGTTTTTGGTTCAGCCAGCCGATGCCGATTGAGTCAATCAGGGCATTACATCAGGTCAGACGATGCTGATTTACTGCTGTGCCAGCGCTTCCAGCTTGTCGCGAAAACCGGTCACGGACAAGGCCCGGTTATCTGCGCGCCAGCGATCTTTCGCCGCCGGTGCAGAACTCTGCACACCGATCAACTGCCAGCCGTTATCTGTTTTCAGCATCAGCGGTGAGCCACTGTCACCCGGCAACGTATCGCACTGGTGCGAGAGTACGCTGGTTTGCGCCCAGCCCGTCACAATACAGTCGGAGTGCGTGTAAAGCGTATCCAGATGGTCGACAGGATAGCCGGACTGCGTCACCTTCCGGTCGGCGGCTTTCAGCGCGGCGGTGAGGGCGTCTTTGTCGCCGTCAAATAACGGCAGCGGCGTAATGCCGGAAGGGGGGTAGCGTAAAACGATGAGGCCAAAGTCCCATGAGGCGGCCGCCGGTGGCACGATCCAGCCGTCACCATCCGGTTTCAGGCGTTTGCCGAGAGACGGATCGACCCGGCCTTCAATGCCGTGAATTTCATAGCGCCAGGTGCCTTTTTGCGACACAAACCGCAAGGCCACCGCTTTATCCGGCTTGCCGTTTGGCGGCGTTAACAGACAGTGGCCTGCCGTCAGGGCAAGCTGTGGGGTAATCAGCGTCGCAGTACATAAGTTACCGCTGGCGGTTTCCAGTTGACCTATAGCATCCCAGGGCGCCTGGGTGGGATCGGCGACGCGCGTGCGATCGTCATGACCGAAAAAAAGCGTCTTTAGCTCTTTCGCGCTAATGGTGTCATCACCGCCATCATCCGCATGTGAGAATCCAGAAAAAAGACCAAACGTTCCCAGTAACAACACAACAGATTTACGCATATCACACTCTGGTGGGGGTAATTATGATTATTAAAAGTGAACCCTATGAAAATACTATAGACGGGACAGCGCTAAAGTGGGAGTAAAATCAGCGTGCTACAATCAGGAAAGATAAAAGTGGCTGGCGATGAGCGCGCATAAAATAAGCAGGATCAGAATCAGCTCAAACCGATAGCGTCGCAGCATACGCCCTCCGGATAAAAAAAACGGCGCGGAACCTGTTCCGGTTCGGCGCCGGTTTACCAACGTGCCCCGAAGGGCACGGTTTAGCTTGTACTCTTACGCAGCTGGCTGTGCAGCTGGTTTAGCAGCTTCGTGTTTTACTGCTTTTTTGTGATGCTTTTTAGCAGCCTGAGCTTTCTGTTCTACAGCCGGTTTAGCGGCTTTTTTGTGGTGGTGCTTTTTAGCAGCCTGCGCTTTCTGCTCTACAGCGGGTTTAGCGGCTTTTTTGTGGTGGTGCTTTTTAGCGGCCTGCGCTTTCTGCTCTACAGCCGGTTTAGCGGCTTTTTTGTGGTGCTTTTTGGCAGCCTGCGCTTTCTGCTCGGTTGGTGCTGCGGTTGCAGGTGCAGCGGCTTCTTTTTTCGCTGCAGCTTTGTGGTGTTTCTTATGATGAACCGCTTTTGCTGGGGCTGCGGTGGTGGTTGCAGCAGGTGCGGCAGCCGGTGCAGCAGTTGCGGTAGTGTCAGCAGCAAATGCAGCAGAAGACAGACCCATAGCAGCGGCAACAACCAGAGCTAATACTTTATTCATTCTCATACCCTCGAATTTGGTTTTTCATTTAACCCCACTGCGGGGCCGTTGAAATAACTATATCCCTGTAAACTCGGGGTTTCCGTGAGTGATTGGTATCGGCGTGTAACCATATGTACATTGCCGGGGTCTTGCACAGACGGCTTCTTCTCCCATGAGGGTGTGTACGGGCTGAGGTGAGGGGGAACATACGGCTGTAGTGGCCATTCCGTTCACTTCATGTTCCTTGCTACTCTGTAGGGGCATAACCTGTGAACGTGCCAGGGCGGCTCAATCGCCGCCGCCCTGGCAACCCGGGCTCCCGGCGGTAAATCGCCGCTGTGCGGTACCTTCGGCTAATTCCTTCCGGCTTATCGGGGACGGGCGGAGGTAACGTCCCTGTAAAGCCCGCCCTCTCGGCGCATCCATGCGCCTCGCCCCGGCCTGCAGGAAACGCCTCAGCGATTTACAGCCGGACCAGGGCATCGCTGCGGGGCAATCATTACGCTTCGAATATCTGTATCGCTTCTGCTTAAAAATTTACCTGAGGTCCCTCATCCCCGCCCAAACAGATTACAAATAGCGGGAGGTCAGATGTTCGCGGAAGTAACGGATGTTCAGATCCTCGCCCGTCGCCTGGGTGATTAACTGCGACGTGCTGAAGCGGCTGCCGTGCTGCCAGATGTTCTGACGCAGCCAGTCAAAGAGTGCGGAAAAATCACCCTCAGCGATGGAGGCCTGCAGACCCGGAAGCGCCGTTTTCGCGGCGTGGAACAACTGTGCGGCATACATGGCCCCCAGCGTATAGGATGGGAAGTAGCCAAAACCGCCGTCGGTCCAGTGAATATCCTGCATACAGCCGTTGCGGTAATTGTCTTTGGTGGATAACCCGAGCCAGGCCTGCATTTTCTCGTCCCACAGGGCAGGGATATCGTCCACTTCGATCTCGCCGTTGATCAGCGACCGCTCAATCTCATAGCGCAGCACCACGTGCGCCGGGTAGCTCACTTCGTCCGCATCGACGCGGATATAGCCCGGCTTCACGCGCTGGTTCCAGGCGATAAAGTTCTCTTCGCTGAACGCCGCCTGGCTGCCAAAGCGGGCATGCACCGCAGGGAGAAGATGCTTGAGGAAGGCTTCACTGCGTCCCAGTTGCATCTCAAAGAACAGGCTCTGGGATTCGTGGATCGCGGTTGAGCGGGCCAGCGCAATTGGCTGTCCTGCCCATGCGCGCGGCAGGTTTTGTTCGTAGCGCGCGTGTCCGGTTTCGTGGATCACGCCAAACAGCGCGCTGAGCAGTTCATCCTCGTCATAGCGCGTGGTGATGCGCACGTCCTCCGGTACGCCGCCGCAGAACGGGTGCGCGCTTACGTCCAGGCGACCACCGTTAAAATCGAAGCCGAGCATCTTCATGGCTTCCAGGCCCAGCTCACGCTGTGTTGCCGTCGGGAAAGGCCCCTGAGGAGGAACAAACGATCGCTGAGCCTGTTTTTCCACGACGTTTGCCAGCAGGTCCGGCAGCCAGGACTTCATGTCGCCGAATAGCACGTCCAGACGGGCGCTGGTCATGTCGGGTTCAAAAATATCCAGCAGCGCATCGTACGGCGTACAGCCTTTGGCTTCCGCCCGCAGGCGCGCCTCTTCACGGCTGAGTTTGACCACCTCTTTCAGGTTGGCGGAAAAACCCTGCCAGTCGTTGGCGGGACGTTGTGTGCGCCAGGCGTGTTCACACCTGCTGCCCGCCAGGGATTTGGCTTCCACCAGCGTTTCCGGCAGCAGCGAGGCCTGCTGATAGTGGCGCGTCATTTCCCGCAGGTTGGCCTGTTCGACGTCATTCAGATCTTCCCCTGCCGCCGCGGCTAACAGGTCGCCGACTTTTTTATCGGTCAGGAGCTGGTGCTGCAGGACGCTCATTTCCGCCAGCGCCTCACCTCGCGCGGCGCTGCCGCCTGGCGGCATCATGGTGAACATGTCCCAGCTGGCGATGGAGGAGAGGTGCGAGAAGCGGGAGAGACGCTGGAAGGTTTTCACAAGTGACTGATAGGCTGATGTTTTTTGCAATTCTTATTTCCTCATGCCGGGGATGTGTTTCAGGGAGCATACAATGAAACAGACCAAATTCCCCAACATTTCCCACGCGGAGGAAATCTGTGCAGATCTCCTCCGTTGAAACCGTCCCCGGCATTCCGGGAGACGGTTTTCGGTGGGCACTCAGGACTTATCGCGCATAACCTGTTGCAGGATCGCCAGCGCCTGGTTGAACTGGGCATCCGGGATGGTCAGCGGATAAAGGAAGCGGATCACGTTGCCGTACTGGCCGCAGATCAATAACAGCAGGCCCTGAGCGAGCGCCTTTTGCTGGATCGCCTGCGCGATGGCGGCTGAAGGTTCACGGCTCTCGGGATCAAAAAACTCCGCCGCAATCATCGATCCTCTTCCCCTTATCGCCACGAGCGCAGGGAAGGTGCTCTGAATCTCCTCCAGCGTGGATTTCAGCCGATCGCCCAGCTGACGAGCGCGCGCACACAGCGACTCGTTGTCGATAATCTTCAGCACCGCGTGCGCGGCGGCCACCGCAAGCGGGTTGCCGGCATAGGTTCCCCCCAGGCCGCCGGGAGCCGGTGCGTCCATGATGTCGGCGCGACCCACCACGCCGGACAGCGGCATTCCGCCTGCCAGGCTTTTAGCCATCGTCATCAGGTCGGGTTTGTCCGCGTAATGTTCCATGGCAAACAGCTTACCCGTACGGGCGAAGCCGCTCTGCACTTCGTCGGCAACCATCACGATCCCGTGCTCATCACAGATGCGGCGGATGGCGGCCACCAGCTCTGGCGGGGCGACGTTGAATCCGCCTTCACCCTGAATGGGTTCAAAAATAATCGCCGCCACCTGTTTCGCCTCAATATCTGCTTTGAACAGGCGTTCTATCGCCGTGATGGCATCCTGCGTCGTGATGCCGTGCAGCTCGGAGGGATACGGCACGTGATAAACCGACCCCGGGAAGGGACCAAATCCGAGCTTGTAAGGCGCGACCTTGCCGGTTAACGCCATGGTCATATAGGTTCGGCCGTGAAAACCTCCCCCGAAGGCAATCACACCCGGTCTGCCGGTGTGGGCCCGGGCGATTTTAATGGCATTTTCCACCGCTTCTGCGCCCGTGGTGAAGAACGCCGTTTTGGCCGGATTCTGCACCGGGGCCAGCTCGTTAAGTTTTTCGGCCAATGAAACGTAGCTTTCATACGGCACAATCTGGTAGGCCGTGTGGGTGAACTGGTGAAGCTGTTTTTCCACTGCGGCCACCAGTTCAGGATGACGATGGCCGGTATTCAGTACCGCGATCCCGGCGGCGAAATCAATATAGTCGTTGCCTTCCACGTCGGTAAGCGTGGCATTCTCCGCCGAGCGGGCAAAGAAATTACACATTACGCCAACGCCGCGCGGGGTGGCAGAAAGTCTGCGCTGATGAAATTCCTGATTACTCATGTCAGATACCCTTTTGTCGAAAACGGTCATACGCCAAGACGATCGCGCAGGCTGTAATACGCCGCGCCCATCGCCGTGAATGGAATCCGCAGGCTGCGACCGCCCGGGAAGGGGTAGTGCGGGAGGTTAGCAAACGCATCAAAGCGCTCAGCGTCACCGCGCAACAGTTCCGAGATCAGCCGTCCGGCCAGGTGAGTGCAGGTCACGCCGTGGCCGCTGTAGCCCTGCATGTAATAGATGTTTTTATCCAGACGACCAAACTGCGGCATACGCGACAGGGTCAGCAGGAAGTTGCCCGTCCAGCGGTAGTCGATTTTGACGCCTGCCAGTTGAGGGAAGGTTTTGAGCAGCTTTGGCATCACCAGGCGCTCGACATCGTCCGGATCGCGCGCGCCATAGACGACGCCACCACCGTACAGCAGGCGGTTGTCGGCGGTGAGACGGTAGTAATCCAGCAGGTAGTTACAATCTTCCACGCAGTAGTTATTGGGGATCAGCGTGCGGGCGACCTCTTCCGGCAGCGGGGCGGTGGTCACCACCTGGGTGCCGCAGGGCATGCTGCGTTTTGCCAGTTCCGGTTCGATCTTATCGCCCAGATAAGCATTCCCGGCGACGATCACGTAGCGGGCCGTCACCTGGCCATGCTGCGTGCTCACCACGGCCGGGCTGGTGTGCTGAATGGCGGTCACCGGGGACTGCTCATATACCCGCCCGCCGTTCAGGCGAATGGCGTCCGCTTCGCCGATCGCCAGGTTCAGCGGATGGATATGCCCCCCGCTGCGGTCCAGCAGCGCGCCGGTATAGCGTTCGCTGTCGACCTCCCGGCGGATGGCGCTGGCGTCCAGCAACTCGAGTTGCGTGTTGCCGTAGCGTTCCCAGTTGGCTTTTTGCTCCTCCAGCGTCTCCAGTTGCTTATGGTTTAGCGCCACAAACAGCCCGCCAGGACGATAGTCGCACTGGATCTGATAGCGCTGGATTCGCGCCCGAATGATTTCCCCGCCTTCAAACATCATGCTCCCGAGCATTCTGGCGGCATCGGGCCCGTAGTTTTTCTCGATCACGTCGATATCGCGGCTGTAGGAGTTAACCAGCTGGCCGCCGTTGCGTCCGCTGGCGCCGAAGCCGATGCGCGCCCCTTCAAGGAGCACCACGTCATAGCCCATTTCGGCGAGATGCAGCGCGGAGGAGAGGCCGGTATAGCCGCCGCCTACCACGCACACGTCACAGCTGATCGACTCGTTAAGCGTCGGGAAAGGTTCGTAAGCGTTCGCGCTGGCCGCGTAGTAGCTGGTGGTATGTTCGGTCATGATTGAGGCTCCAGGGCAATCCAGATGGTTTTCAGTTCGGTAAATTTTTCCAGCGCGTGCAGGGACTTATCGCGACCGTTGCCGCTCTGCTTATAGCCGCCAAAGGGAACGGTCATATCACCGTCGTTATAGTTATTGACGAAGACCGAGCCGGCCTTCAGGCGGCGGCTCATGCGGTGCGCCCGGGAGAGATCGCGGGTCCATACCGCCGCGCCAAGCCCGTATTCACTGTCGTTGGCCAGCGTTAAGGCGTCCTCTTCGGTTTTAAATCGGGTAACGACCAGCACCGGGCCGAAAATCTCTTCCCGGCACAGCGGGGAGTCGGACTCGAGGTCGACAAAAATGGTTGGACCGACTGCGGAAGGCCATGATTGTTCCCGCCCGTCCAGCAGCAGCGAGCCTTTCCGGGTTCCTTCGCGAATAAACGTGTGGACGGTATCGGCGTGCGCAGCGTCGATGAGCATGCCCATCGTGCTGTCGGGGTCGAGCGGATCGCCCGGCTGCCAGTGACGGGCCTGCGCTTTCAGCTTGGTCAGGAATTCATCGGCGATGCTCTCTTCGAGCAGCAGGCGGGTACCGGCGATACAGACTTGCCCCTGGTTGTAAAAAATCCCGGCGGCGGTCGCGCTCACGGCCTTGTCCAGGTCCGGACAGTCGGCAAAGATAATGTTGGCGCTCTTGCCGCCTGCCTCCAGCCAGACGCGCTTCATGTTGCTTTCTCCCGCGTCCTTCAACAGCTGCTTGCCGGTACGGGTAGAGCCGGTAAACGTCAGCACCTCGACCTCCGGATGACGTGCCAGCGCCTGGCCCGCTTCGTGGCCGTAACCGCTTATCACATTCAGCACGCCGTCCGGCAGGCCCGCCTCTTTCGCCAGTCCGGCCAGCCGCAGGGCGGTGAGCGGTGATTTCTCCGACGGTTTCAATACCACGCTATTGCCCGCGATCAGCGCCGGGCCCAGCTTCCAGCAGGCCAGCAGCAGCGGGAAGTTCCAGGGAACGATGGCCGCAACAACCCCGATCGGCTCGCGCACGATCATCGCCAGCTCGCCCGGCCCCGTAGGCGCCACTTCGCCGTAGACTTTATCCGCCGCTTCGGCGTACCAGCGAATGGCGCGCGCCGCGCCGGGAATATCGTCGCGCAGGCTGTGGCGGATGGGTTTACCGGTGTCCAGCGTTTCCAGTAAGGCCAGCTCTTCGCTATGGCGTTCCATCAAATCGGCGAGCGTATTTAGCACGGCCTTGCGCTGCGCCGGAGACGCCTGCGACCAGTCACCGCGCTCAAATACCTCACGCGCAGCCTGAACCGCGCGGTCCACGTCCGCCTGCTTGCCCCGTGCGACGTTCGCCAGCGTCTGCTGGGTCGCGGGATTGACGGTGTCAAACGTGGTGTTATCGGCGGCGTCACAATAGGCGCCGTTAATAAATAACCGGGTCTCAATGGCGCTGTTTTTTGCTTTATCCTGCCAGTAAGTCAGGTGCTGAAAATGCATATTCACTCCTTTCTTTCGCAATCAGATAAATAAAGGCATGGCCGTTTCAGGCAATACGAAGCCGTGGGGCATCCCGGGAATTAACCCGTTAAATGCCGACATTGATCGTTTTTATGTGTCCCGGCGTAAGCGCGCTTACGCCGGGACTGAGTGGTAATTAGAACGTGGTGGGGGTATGGGCACTGATAATGCGGCAGATGCCTGCCGAGGTGTTGCTGAAGCTGTGTGGTATGCCGGTATTGATGGCATAGCTCTGCCCCGCAACCAGGTGATATTGCTGGCCATTAATGGTCAACAATATTTCACCTTCCAGTATCGTACCGATCTCCTCACCCTGGTGTTTGATCCTCTCTCCGGTCGTGGTTCCAGGCTGGTAAGTTTCAAAAATCATCGCCAGCGTACGGTTCGGATTTCCGTTATGAACCAGCTTCATCGAAACCCCCTGACTGCCTATTTCGATAAGGTCTTCCTGATTAATAACCACCTGCGGTTCATCAGGTTTTTCCGGTTCCGAAAAGAATTCCGAGAGCGACAGCCCATAAACTTTCAGCAGCTTCTGTAGCGTACTGATGGCAGGACTGACTTTATCCTGCTCAATGGTGCTGATGGCACTGTGTGTTAACCCAGACAGTTCGGCGGCACGCCGCTGCGAGAGACCCAGCTGTTGGCGGATCTCAGACAGACGTTTCCCTGGCGCCAGTCCGTCATCGCTCATAGTTGCATTTCCTTTACGGTAGTGGTCAAAGCCGCTGCTTCTCAGCAATGTGGCTTTGACAGGCGGTGATAAAACCTTCAAACAACATACGTGACAGGGCGTACTCGCTGCTGTTCCATTCGGGGTGCCATTGCACACCGAGGGCAAAAGGGTGGTCATGAACGCTGACCGCTTCGACCAGCCCGTCCGTCGAGCGGGCCTCCACGCGAAGCCGTGGTCCTAACGTCCGTGCACCTTGCCCGTGTAACGAGTTTACCCAAAATGTGTTACAGCCTGGTATTAATTGAGACAGCAGTCCTCCCTCCTGAACCTGAACTTCATGAGACGGGGCGTATTGTAGCTCAACCGGCAGTTCAGGATCTTCCCGGTGCTCAAGCAGGTCGTTCTGCTCGAACAGGCGGCGATACAGCGTCCCTCCCGTTGCAACAACCAGTTCCTGCAGCCCCCGGCAGATGGCGAAAATGGGGATGCGCCTTTCGAGCGCGGCGGCAATCAGCGCCATACTCAGAAGATCTCGCCCGGGATCGGCGTTAGGCTCATCGCCGTTTTCACCATAAAGGTGCGGCTGCACATTACTTGGGCTGCCCGGCAGGTAAATCCCGTCCAGGGTTGGGAGCAGAGCGGTAAGGAGCTCTGGCTCTGCCAGCGCATGCGGTAAGGCAATCGGTAAGCCTCCCGCGTTAATAATGGCATTCAGGTACTTTTCTTGCAGGGTCTGGGTCTCATGACCCTTAAGCCTGTTTCTACACATCACCACGCCAATAACTGGCTTGTTCATTATATTTTCCATGATCGCCCTCACAAAGTGGACTAAATTTAGGCCATTACCGCCTGCAAAACGGCCTTTTCGTTCAATATTTTCTCAATCTAGCAACGGGATCTACCTTTTGCAAACTTAATTTAACATTTGACAAACAATTTATTTGCATACAGATTCGATAGGGTGGACATTATATTTGACAGTCCAGAGCAGCGAACGCAAATCCAAAAACGGTGGTAAATCATGGAAACCAATATCGTAGAAGTTGAGAACTTTGTGCAGCACACGGATGAGAGGCGGGGCAGCGCCTTTACGCAGGAAGTGAAGCGCTATTTAGAAAAGTATCCTGACACCCAGTTTATTGATGTCCTCCTGACCGACCTGAACGGCTGTTTTCGCGGCAAACGCATCCCGGTTGCCGGACTGAGCAAGCTTGAAAAAGGCTGCTATTTCCCGGCATCGGTTTTCGCCATGGACATTCTGGGTAACGTCGTGGAAGAGGCGGGCCTGGGGCAGGAGCTCGGCGAGCCGGACTGCATCTGCGTGCCGGTACCGGGCACCCTGACACCGTCCGCCGCCGACCCGGAATACATTGGTCAGGTGCAGCTCACCATGGTCGATGAAGATGGCGCTCCCTTTGACGTTGAGCCGCGGAACGTACTCAACCGACTCTGGCAGCAGCTGCGCCAGCGCGGTCTGTTCCCCGTGGTAGCGGTAGAGCTGGAGTTCTATTTACTTGACCGTAAACGCGATGCCGACGGCTATCTGCAGCCACCCTGCGCGCCGGGCACCGACGTGCGCAACACGCAGAGTCAGGTCTACTCGGTTGATAATCTTAACCATTTTGCTGACGTGCTGAACGACATTGACGAACTGGCGCAGCTGCAGCTGATCCCCGCTGACGGGGCTGTGGCTGAGGCCTCCCCGGGCCAGTTTGAGATTAACCTGCACCATACGGAAAACGTGCTCGATGCCTGCGACGATGCGCTGGCGCTAAAACGTCTTGTCAGGCAGATGGCGGAAAAACATAAGATGCACGCCACGTTTATGGCAAAGCCGTATGAAGAGCATGCGGGCAGCGGGATGCATATCCACATCAGCATGCAAAACAACCGAGGCGAAAACGTGCTCGCGGACGTCAACGGCGAGGATTCCGCGCTGCTGAAACGCGCGCTGGCCGGGATGATCGATCTGATGCCTGCGTCCATGGCGCTGCTGGCACCGAACGTCAACTCCTATCGCCGTTTCCAGCCGGGAATGTACGTGCCGACACAGGCGTCATGGGGACACAATAATCGCACCGTTGCCCTGCGTATCCCCTGCGGCGATCGCCATAACCATCGGGTCGAGTACCGGGTGGCGGGCGCTGACGCGAATCCGTATCTGGTGATGGCGGCGATTTTTGCCGGTATTTTACATGGGCTGGATAACGATTTACCCCTGCAGGAAGAAGTGGAAGGCAATGGTCTGGAGCAGGACGGACTGCCATTCCCGATTCGTCAGAGCGATGCGCTGTGGGAATTTATGCAAAACGATAGCCTTCGCGAGCGGCTGGGCGAACGTTTCTGCCACGTCTATCACGCCTGCAAAAACGATGAATTACTGCAGTTTGAACGCCTGATTACCGAAACTGAAATTGAGTGGATGCTCAAAAACGCCTGATGACGTGCCCCGGTAAGGGGCCGCTTTGTTTCATCTCATACGTATCACCAAACGGCCTGCGCGGAGCCTGGCCTAACTGTTTGCTGGCACGCCAGCTATCTCCCGGGAGTCGCGTTATGGAGCGCAGGCGGCACAGGGATTTTCTCAACGACACTGTGTGACGAGGTAGGAAATGATGCAGATGTTCAACTATCCGCAGGGCGAAGGGGGCCAGTCAGGCACCTGCTGTGAGTGCGAGCCAGAGACGGTGCGCTGGTACGATCGCGTGTGTTCTTTACAACTTCCCCCTTTGCTAAGCAGGTTTGCGTTAAGGACAGCGCGATTGCAAACCACGATAAGCATGGGGGGGACGGTTTATGGCGACTAACACCTCTCTTGACTCGCCGCGCATGGCCGGAAGAACCCGGCTGCGCAGTTCCCTCAAGCTCTGGCAGGTGGTCATGATGGGGCTGGCTTACCTCACCCCCATGACCGTGTTTGATACCTTCGGCATTGTGTCCGGTATCAGCAACGGCCACGTGCCCGCCTCGTATCTCCTGGCGCTGGCTGGCGTCATGTTTACCGCCATCAGCTACGGCAAACTGGTACGGCAGTTTCCGGAAGCGGGCTCCGCGTATACCTACACGCAGAAATCGATCGGCCCCCACTTAGGCTTTATGGTCGGCTGGTCATCGCTGCTGGACTATCTCTTCCTGCCGATGATTAACGTGCTGCTGGCGAAGATCTACCTTTCCGCGTTGTTCCCTGAAGTTCCGCCGTGGGTCTGGGTAGTGGGGTTTGTGACGATCCTGACGCTGGCGAACCTGAAGAGCGTGAATCTGGTCGCCAACTTCAACACCCTGTTTGTGCTGGTGCAGATCGCCATCATGGTGGTGTTTGTCATCCTCGTGGTGCACGGACTGCATAAGGGGGAGGGCGTCGGCACCGTCTGGTCGCTCCAGCCGTTTATCAGCGAGAACGCTCACCTGATCCCGATTATTACCGGCGCGACTATCGTCTGCTTCTCTTTCCTCGGCTTTGACGCGGTCACCACGCTGTCGGAAGAGACGCCAAATGCGGCGCGGGTGATCCCCAAAGCCATTTTCCTCACCGCTTTGTATGGCGGGCTGATATTCATTGTTGCCTCGTTTTTCATGCAGCTCTTTTTCCCGACGATCGCCCGCTTCAAGAACCCGGACGCCGCGCTGCCGGAAATCGCGCTGTACGTGGGCGGCAAGCTCTTCCAGTCGGTGTTTCTGTGTACCACGTTTGTGAATACGCTCGCTTCAGGCCTGGCCTCGCACGCCAGCGTCTCGCGCTTACTGTATGTGATGGGGCGTGACAACGTCTTTCCGGAGCGGGTGTTTGGCTACGTGCATCCGAAATGGCGTACGCCGGCCCTGAACGTCATTATGGTTGGGATAGTGGCGCTGTCGGCCCTGTACTTTGATCTCGTGACCGCGACGGCGCTGATCAACTTTGGCGCGCTGGTGGCGTTTACGTTTGTTAATCTCTCGGTGTACAACCATTTCTGGCGGCGTAAGGGGCTGAACAAAACGTGGAAAGATCGATTCCACTATCTCCTGCTGCCGCTCATTGGTGCCGTCACGGTCGGTGTGCTGTGGATAAATCTCGAAGCGACGTCCCTGACGCTTGGCCTCATCTGGGCGGCACTGGGGATCCTTTACCTGACATGGCTCACGCGCCGTTTCCGAAAACCGCCTCCGCAGTTTGAAGCCGGTAAGATAGAACAGGCCTGGGATTCCTGAACGAAAAACGGCACCAGTACGCTGGTGCCGTTTTTCGGGAAACGGACATCCGCCCGCAAGCCTATTATTTCAGACGTTTATGAAGACTTGCGCCCACCAGCAGTGCGGCACAGAGCATCAGCGCGATAAACCCGCCCACGCCGTTCCAGCCGTAGTTATGCCAGAAGACGCCGCCGAGCGTCCCGGCGATGCTGGACCCCAGGTAATAGCTAAACAGATAAAGAGACGATGCCTGACCTTTGGCGCGACGCGCGCGCGGGCCAATCCAACTGCTGGCGACCGAGTGGGCGGCGAAGAACCCCGCGGAAAAGAGCAACATGCCGGCAAAAATCAGCCACAGGGAGGAGAAGAGCGTCAGCAGCAGGCCGACCAGCATCACCGCCGTGAAGAACAGCATGACCGGGCCGCGTCCATAGCGGGCGGTCATCGCCCCGGCCTTTGGTGAACTCCACGTACCGGTCAAATAAGCCACCGAGAGTAAACCGACAATAGCCTGGTTCAGATGCCACGGTGAGAGCATCAGGCGATAGCCAATGTAGTTAAACAGCGTGACGAAGGCGCCCATCAGCAGGAAGCCGGTCAGGAACAGGCGCGGCAGCCCCTTGTCGCGCCAGTGCAGACGGAAGTTGATAAACAGCGTTTTCGGGCGCAGCGATGTCGGGCGGAAATGACGCGATTCCGGTAGAATTTTCCAGAACATCAGGGCGGATGCCAGCGCGAAACAGCCAATGACCGCCAGCGCAATCCGCCAGCTAAAGAAGTCCGTGAATACTCCGCTCAGCAGACGTCCGCTCATCCCGCCAATCGAGTTCCCGCTGATGTAAAGCCCCATAGAGAAGGCAACAAAGCTCGGGTGGATCTCCTCGCTGAGATAGGTCATCCCAACCGCCGCCACGCCGCTGAGCGAGAGCCCGATCAGCGCGCGCATCACCAGAATGCCGTGCCAGCTGGTCATCATGGTCGAGAGTAGCGTACAGACCGAAGCCAGCATCAGCGCGGTTACCATCACCGGTTTACGCCCAATGGCGTCGGAAAGAGGGCCGGTAAAGAGCAGGCCAATCGCCAGCATGCCGGTGGAAATGGAGAGTGAAACGCTGCTGCTGGCAGGCGATACGCCAAACTCATGGGAGAGCACGGGCAGGATCGGCTGAACGCAATAGAGCAGGGCGAAGGTGGCCAGACCGGCGGAAAAGAGCGCCAGCGTGACGCGCATAAATTGGGGGGTACCACGTTTAATGAACTGAACCGGCTGCGATGTTGCAGGTAAATCATTGATGTCGCTTGCCGGATCGATATCAATGGTAGTTGTACGACTCACACAGTTTCCTTGCTTAAACATCCCCGTGATTTCTGGTGACGGGTATGACCACCTCTTCAGGGTAGGAAAATGTAAATATTCTGTCTAATATATTAATAATCTCAAATGATACTTTAGAAATATGAATATCGAGCTGCGTCATCTTCGCTATTTTGTCGCCGTCGCCGAAGAGCTGCATTTTGGCCGCGCGGCAGCACGGCTGAATATCTCTCAACCCCCGTTAAGCCAGCAGATTCAGATCCTGGAGCAGCAGGTCGGCGCGCGCCTGCTGGCCCGAACCAACCGCAGCGTGAGCCTGACGGCGGCGGGCAAGCAATTTCTCATCGACAGCCGACAAATTCTGAGCATGGTTGAGGACGCCGCCGCCCGGGCAGAACGGCTGTATCTCGGGGAGGCCGGAGAGCTGCGCATTGGGTTTACCTCGTCCGCGCCGTTTATCAGCGCCGTCTCGGAAACGCTGTCGTCATTCCGCCGCCATTTCCCGGATGTTCATATTCAGACGCGCGAGATCAATACCCGCGAGCAGATTGCGCCGCTAAATGAAGGTTCGCTGGATTTGGGGCTGATGCGTAATACCCAACTGCCGGACTCGCTGGCGTGGGAGGTGATCCTGCGCGAGCCGCTGATGGCCATGATCCCACACGATCACCCGCTGGCGTCGCGTCCGACGGTGTCGCTGGCAGAGCTGGCAAAAGAGCCGTTTGTCTTTTTTGATCCGCAGGTCGGAACGGGCCTGTACGACGATATCCTGGGGCTGATGCGCCGCTACGATCTTGCCCCGGTCATTACCCAGGAAGTCGGGGAGGCAATGACCATTATCGGGCTGGTCGCCGCCGGGCTGGGCGTCTCTATTCTTCCGGCCTCCTTTAAACGGGTACAATTGCGCGAAATGCGCTGGGTGACCATCGCCGAAGAGGATGCCGTTTCAGAGATGTGGCTGGTCTGGGCAAAACATCGCGAACAGAGCCATGCCGCACAGCGCTTCAAACAGCAGTTGATGAACGCCTCCGCCGGGGGGCATTTTCAGGGAAAAGTGGGCAAAAATGTGCAGTAAATCACATGGCTAAGTAAATATTTGACGGCAGCCATGCAAGTGCTTCACCATAGCCAACAGTTTATTTCGAAGCTCGAAAATAAGGGAGTACGAGGTGGTCGCTGATAGTCAGCCAGGGCACATTGATCAGATTAAGCAGACCAACGCTGGCGCGGTATATCGCCTGATCGATCAGCTTGGTCCGGTTTCGCGTATCGATCTTTCGCGCCTGGCACAGCTGGCACCCGCCAGTATCACCAAGATTGTCCGCGAGATGCTGGAAGCGCACCTGGTTCAGGAGACGGAAATTCAGGAGCCGGGCAGCCGTGGCCGTCCGGCAGTCGGGCTGGTGGTGGAGACGGAAGCCTGGCACTACCTGTCGCTGCGCATCAGCCGCGGCGAGATCTTCCTTGCGCTGCGCGATCTGAGCAGCAAGCTGGTGGTAGAGGACCGTCTTGAACTGCCGCTCAACGCCGAGGAATCGCTCCTCGAGGCGATTGTCTCGCACATCGATCGCTTCTTTATCCGCCATCAGCAGAAGCTTGAACGCTTAACGGCGATTGCCATCACCATGCCGGGCATTATTGATACCGAAAATGGTATTGTCCACCGCATGCCGTTTTATGACGATGTCAAAGAGATGCCGCTGGGAGAGGTGCTGAAAAACCATACCGGCGTGCCGGTCTACATTCAGCATGACATCAGCGCCTGGACGATGGCGGAGGCGCTCTTCGGCGCGTCCCGCGGCGCGCGGGATGTGATTCAGGTGGTTATCGATCATAACGTCGGGGCGGGGGTGATTACCGACGGTCGTCTTCTCCACGCCGGAAGCAGCAGCCTGGTGGAAATTGGCCATACCCAGGTCGACCCGTACGGCAAGCGCTGCTACTGCGGCAACCACGGCTGTCTGGAAACCATTGCCAGCGTGGAAAGCGTGCTGGAGCTGGCGCAGGTCAGGCTCAGCCAGTCCATGAGCTCCTCGCTGCACGGACAACCCTTAACGGTGGATTCTCTCTGCGCCGCCGCGCGTCAGGGCGATCTGCTGGCGAAGGACATCATTACCGGGGTGGGGAATAACGTTGGCCGCATTCTGGCGATTATGGTGAACCTCTTCAACCCGCAAAAAATCCTCATTGGCTCACCGCTCAGCCAGGCGGCGGAGATCCTCTTCCCGGCGATTACGGCCTGTATTCAGCAGCAGTCGCTTCCCGCCTACAGCCGGAATATTGCGGTAGAAAGCACCCAGTTTTCCAATCAGGGCACGATGGCTGGCGCGGCGCTGGTCAAAGATGCCATGTATAATGGCTCGTTGTTGATCCGCCTTTTACAGGGCTAACTCTTTTCCGCAGATGTAAGAAAAATTGCGCTATCTCAAGCCGGGTAGCGCACGCATCCCGTAGACTTCCTCCACTGAATTATTTACCGGGTTTATATTTTCGAAGCATACCCAAGAGGTGGAGTGAGTCATGCTTAAGCGTTTCTTTGTTACTGGTACTGATACCTCTGTCGGCAAGACCGTCGTATCCCGCGCATTGCTGCAGGCGCTGGCAGCAAGCGGTAAACGCGTGGCAGGGTACAAACCGGTCGCAAAAGGGAGTAAAGAGACGCCAGAGGGATTGCGTAATAAAGACGCCCTGGTGCTGCAAAGCGTCTCGTCACTGGAGTTGCCTTATCATGCGGTCAATCCCATCGCGTTAAGCGAAGAGGAGAGCAGCGTGGCGCACAGCGGCCTGATTAACTATCCCCTGTTGTCCGACGGCCTGGCGAACCTGAGCGAGAAGGTGGACCACGTGGTGGTCGAAGGGACGGGCGGCTGGCGCAGCCTGATGAACGACCTGCGCCCGCTGTCGGAATGGGTGGTGCAGGAACAGCTTCCGGTGGTGATGGTGGTGGGGATCCAGGAAGGGTGCATCAACCACGCGCTGCTGACGGCGCAGGCGATTGCCAATGACGGCCTGCCGCTGATGGGCTGGGTGGCCAACCGCATCAACCCGGGCCTCGCGCACTATGCGGAGATCATCGACGTGCTGAGCGCTAAACTGCCCGGACCGCTGGTGGGTGAACTGCCTTATCTGCCTCGTGCCGAGCAGCGCGAGCTAGCGCAGTACATCGATCTCTCTGCCCTCGGTGGCGTGTTGACCGTAGACAGAGTCGTGGCGTAACGTCCGCGACAGCACGGACGCCAGCACGCAGGCGACCAGCAAACCGGGCAGTAAAAAATACTGTCCGGTCATTTCACAGACCATCAGCGCCGACATAATGGGCGCGTGCGTGGTCGCGGCGAGTAGCGTTGCCATCCCTGCCAGCCCCAGCAAAATTGCCGTCTCAGAACCCGGCAGCCACAGCGCGAAAAGCTGTGCAAACAGCATGCCTGTCGCCATGCCAACAAACAGCGTCGGCGTGAACACGCCGCCCGGCGCGCCCGACCCGCTGCTCGCCAGTACTGCCAGCAATTTACAGATTAACACCCCGGCAATCACCGACAGCAGCGGCGGCGCGAGCAGAAAAGCCTGCACCACGCTGTAGCCGTTCCCCCACACCTTCGGCGTCAGAAGAGACAGCAGTCCGACGATCGCACCGCCGAGCGCCAGCTGCCACGGCGGCGAAAGTTTGAGGCGCAGGAAAAGACCGTGGCTGAACGCCATCAGCCACATCAGCAGCGGCCCGCATAGACCCGCCACCAGCCCCATCGCGACCAGCAGGGCATAATCGGCCGCGGTGAGGATGCCGCTCAAATGGACCGCGTAGAGCGTGCCGGCACCCGGTGCCAGGAGCTGCGTGGTGAGAAGCGCCACCACCGCCGCGATAACCACGGGCCCGAGCGAGGCCAGCATCAGGGTGCCAAACAGAATCTCCGCAATGAAAAGGCTTCCGGCTAACGGAGCATGGTAGGCGCTGGCCATCCCGGCCGCGGCGCCGCAGGCGATCCATAACTTCCATTCGGATTTGGGCGTAAAGCGCCGGGCAAAAAAGGAGGCGGCGAGGGCGGCAAGCAGGATCATCGCCCCTTCACGCCCGATGGCGCTTCCGCTGGCGACGACCAGCAGCGAGGCAAGGGATTTCACCAGGCTGGCGCCGTAATCAAACTGACCGTCGCCGGTCTCCAGCGCTTCCATATAATCGGTAGGGGCATGAGGCCGCTGGGCAGTCAGCCGTTGCCATCCCCATAGTAACAGTCCCGCAGCCAGCCCGCCCAGCGCGGGCGTCAGCGCGCGCCGCCAGGGCGAGAGCGACGCGGCGGCATTCACCAGGCTGCCGCTGTCGTTGCTGAGAAGCAGCCACTCCAGCAGATACATGCTATGGCGGAATACCGCAACGGCCAGCGCGGCCAGCACGCCGGTGACGGTGGCAATCAGCAGTCGGCGAAACATCGCGCGGATGTCGGGGTACGTATGAAGACGTTGCATGAGTCGCGAGTAAACGGGGACGATACAATATTGTGGCGGGAAATCGCGGGGTTAGCAAAAGGTATGCGTGCGAAAAAGCCGGGCGATGCCCGGCCAGAAAGGTTAGCTCTCGCTATGAATATTGAGCGCCCGACGCGTACGCCCTGAACTGAGATACTCGGCAATATAGTCCTGAGAAATCTCACCGTTGTAGCGACCGTCCTCATCCACGATCGGCATCCAGCTGGTGTTGCTCTCATACAGACGAGAAAGCACCACGCGCAGGTTGTCTTCCGCTTTGCCGGTCATGCGGAACGGATGCAGGATGTCGGCGCAGGTTCCGCTGGCGTTACGCGCTTCGCGACGCTTCACAAAGCCCAGCGGTTTGCCGTGCTCGTCAACTACGGTAATCGCGCGAATATCGTTATCATCCATGGTCGCAAAGGCTTCAGGGAGCGGAGTAGAGCCCCGCACCGTAATGGTCGGCTGCTGGTCGGTGACGTCGCCCGCAGAGACCAGCAGCAGGCGCTTCAGCGTGCGGTCCTGACCGACAAACGAGCCGACAAACTCGTTCGCCGGTTTCGCCAACAGTTCGTCCGGGCTGGCGCACTGCACGATTTTCCCCTGACGGAACACCGCAATACGGTCGCCGAGCTTCAGGGCTTCGTCGATATCGTGGCTGACCAGCATGACGGTTTTTTTCAGCTTGCGCTGCATCTCCAGGAACTGGTTCTGGATCACCTCGCGGTTGATCGGGTCCACCGCGCCGAAAGGTTCATCCATCAGCAGTACCGGAGGATCCGCCGCCAGGGCGCGGATCACGCCGATGCGCTGCTGCTGGCCGCCGGACATCTCACGCGGATAGCGATTCAGGAACTTATGCGGATCCAGCGCCACCATATCCATCAGCTCTTCGGCGCGGGTTTTACAGCGCGCTTTATCCCAGCCCAGCATGCGCGGCACGACGGTAATGTTCTCTTCGATGGTCATGTTCGGGAACAGGCCAATCTGCTGGATCACGTAGCCGATGTTGCGGCGCAGGGTGACGGTGTCCATCCCGTTGGTGTCTTCGCCGTTAATCAGGATCGTCCCGCTGCTTGGGGTAATGAGGCGGTTGATCATCTTCAGGGTTGTGGTCTTCCCGCAGCCGGACGGGCCGAGCAGGACGCACATTTCCCCTTCGGGCACGTTCAGGTTGACGTTGTCGACGGCCTTAAAGGTCTGGCCGTGCTTCTGTGAAAAGTGTTTGGTGAGGTTTTCCAGTTTTATCATTATCGAATCCCCTTTGGAGTCAGAACCACCTGCAGACGGTGCAGCAGCCAGTCGAGCACAATCGCTAAAAGACAAATCATCAGCGCGCCCGCGATCAACATGCGGATATCACTTCCGCCGATGCCGTTGAGCAGCAGCAGGCCCAGACCGCCCGCGCCGATCACCGCGGCAATCGCCATCACGCCGATGTTCATCACCACGGCGGTGCGGATCCCGCCGAAAATCACCGGCAGCGCCATCGGGATTTCGACCCAGCGCAGGCGCTGCCAGAAGGTCATGCCGATGCCGCGTCCGGCTTCACGCAGGCCAGGCGGCAGGCTGTCGAGCGCCGTATGGGTGTTACGCACAATTGGCAGCAGCGAGTAGAGAAACACCGCCGTGATCGCGGGCAGGGCGCCAATCCCCTGACCGATCAGCGAAAACAGCGGGATCATCAGGCCAAACAGCGCAATGGAGGGAATGGTCAGCACGATGGTGGCAATCCCCAGCACCGGCGTTGCCAGCCACTTGTGGCGAACAATCAGAATGCCGAGCGGGACGCCGATGAGAATGGCTAAGCCCACGGCCAGCGCCACCAGCCACAGATGCTGCAGCGTCAGGGTTAACAGGTAGTCCCAGTTGTCCAGAATGTAGTGAATCGTCTCCATAGCGCCTCCTACAGCAGCTGTTTGCTACGCAGGAAATCACGGGCGACCTGCTGCGGTGACTGATGGTCGATATCCACCTTCTTGTTCAGTTCGGTGATAACGTCGTTGTTGAGCTGGGCAGAGAGGGTGTTGAGCGCCTCTTCCAGGCCCGGATTGGCCTCCAGCGTGTCCTTACGGACCACCGGGGTGACGGCATAGCTCGGGAAGAAGCCTTTATCGTCTTCCAGCACCTTGAGGTCGAAGCCTTTCACGCGCCCGTCGGTGGTGTAAATCAGCCCGGCGTCGACGAAGCCGTCGCGCACCGCGTTATAGACCAGGCCGGGGTCCATCTGACGGATCTGCGGGCGGTCCAGGTCCATCTTATAGGCGGCCTGAAGCGGCTTCATGCCGTCGCTGCGCCCGGCAAATTCAAGGTCTAAGCCCAGCAGCCAGTTTTTGTCCGGGTTGGTTTTACGGATCTGCTCAATCTTCGCCACCATGTCCGACATGGTGTTGATATGTTCCGCCTCGGCGCGCTTGCGCTGCATGGCGAACGCATAGGTGTTGTTCATGTCGGCGGGCTTGAGCCAGACCAGACCGTGCTTCGCGTCCAGACGTTTCACCGTCTCGTAAGACTCCTCTGGCGACATGCGCTTGTTGATGTGGTTAAAGATGATTAATGATGTGCCGGTGTACTCCCAGGTCATGTCAATCTGCTTGTTGATCATCGCATTACGGGAAATCACCGTGGCGATATTGGTTTGCGGCTGAACCTGGAATCCTTTCTTTTGCAGGTACTGCACGGTCATCGCCGAGAGAATGTGCTGCTCGGTAAAGCTCTTGGTTGCCAGAATCAGCGGGGCCGCCATCGCCTGGCTGGTGAACAGCACCGCTGCACACAGCGCCGTCAGGCCGGAAAACAGTCTCATAAAAGCTCCTTGTTATTGTTATCGAGCGAGATGGGGACTCATCACGCGACCCAGCGCCGCCAGCAGGGTATCGAGGATCAGTGCGAACAGGGCGGTAGCCGCCGCGCCGAGGATCAGGGTCGGGAAATCGTTCAGATAAATGCCGGGGAAAATCAGCTCGCCGTAGCTGCTGGCACCAATCAGGAACGCCAGCGGTGCGGTACCGACGTTAATGGCGGTGGCGATGCGGATCCCTGAGAGCATCACCGGCCAGGCGGCAGGCAGCTCAACCTGGCGCAGACGCTGCCATTTGGTCATCCCGATGCCGTTTGCCGCTTCCAGCAGCGACGGCGGGACCGAGCACAGCCCGGCATAGGTATTACGCACGATCGGCAACAGCGAGGCGAGGAACAGGGCGATGATGGCGGGCGTATCGCCGATGCCGATCACCACCATCGCCAGGGCTAGCACGGCCAGCGGTGGCAGCGTATTGCCGACGTTGAAGATTTGCATCACATATTCAGCGATACCCCGCGCGGCCGGGCGGCTCAGCAGAATGCCAGCCGGAATACCCACCAGCAGGGCAAAGAACATTGATGAGAAAACCAGAATCATATGCTGTTGCCCGAGATAGATCAGGTCAACCTGTCGCGCTCTGAGGGTCTCCAGCCCGATCCCCCAGACGAGGAGGGCGAGAACCACGATAATGGCGCCGACAAACAGCAGCGAACGTTTGAGTAATGGGTGCATTGCGGTGTGTCTCCCTGTGCGCATGCGTTATAGCAACCACCGGTTGCCTGTTGTTATGCCATGTTTCGGCAGGGGTAGATGACCTATAGCAAGCGTTTGGGAAGGGTTCCAGCGAAGGGGGAAAATCAGTAACCCTATGAAACTAGTGGCAACCTGAGGTCAGGCCTTATGGCGTAAGGCCTGATTGTGGGGCGGGCAGAATAGTCCTAAAGAAGAGATTTGAATGTGACGTTGTCACGAATAATACACCGCATTCCCGGTGACGCGGCGCCGTAATTACGCTGCACCGGGCTCTTTTGATTTCCACTCTTGCCAGATGTTCTCGAGTCCCTTCCGGTATGACGTAACGGTGAACGCAGGGAAATGCTCTTTAAACTTCGTCGAATCAAACAGGTTGTCAGCCTCGTACCGGGGCAACAGCTCGCGCATTTCGCGCGCGCCTTGCGAAAACAGCGCCGTCGCGGCGAAGGCCAACTTGCCGAGGACGGAGTAGTCCGCTGGCTGTCCAAAGACCTCACAGGCGAGAGTGACGAACTGCTGGTACGTCAGCCTTTCATCGCAGCAGGGCAAGTGCCACGTCTGCCCGTAGGCCTCAGGGGTATTGCCCAGCAGAGCGAGCGCGCGACTGGCATCCGGCGTCCAGATGAGGGTGCGAAGCGTGTCGTCACGCACCGGAACGCGCGGACGCTTATGCTGCTTCAGCCTGTCGATAATGAGCGTATTGGTGAAGCTCTGCGTTTTCTCAGGCCCGTAAAACTCCGGCGCCCGACCGATGAGGACGGGAATGTCGCCCCGTCGCATTTCGTCAAGCACCCGGTTTGCCATCAGGGCGCGCACGTGGCCTTTCCGCCCCCGGGGCGCAAAGCGCGTCTCTTCGGTTTGCGGCACGTTACTCTGGGGGTACATATAGGTGTTGTCGAAATAGACGAATTTTGCCCCCGCCTTACGCGTGGCCTCCAGGGCATTGTCCAGCATGGTCGGAAAATGACGCTCCCACAGCGCGGAATCAGGCGGCAGACCGGCGGTAAAATAGACCGTATCGCTACCGTTAATCGCCACCTGCGTCTGCTGCGCATCCAGGAGATCGGCTGCAACCGTGCTATCGCTGGCGTTGACTTTCTGCGGATGGCGGCTGACCAGCCTGATCTCGTCGGTATATTCGCGTTTAAGCTCGCGGGCAAGTTCACGGGCAATTTGCCCGCTGGCGCCCAGAATAGTGTGCATTTTAGCTCCTGATGAGATGACGATCCGGTTGACCGCATAAAAAGTTTAAGCTTAAAGTTAACTTTAAGGTCAATATGCCAGAGCGGACGAAATGAAAATTGGCGAGCTGTCGAAAATGACGGGAATTACCCCGTCGCGCATTCGGTTTTATGAGGCGGAAGGCTTACTGCCGCGACCCGTCAGGCAGGGGAACGGGTACCGTACCTATTCCGCTGATGCGGTTGCGCTGCTGAACATTATCGACAATGCACAACGGACCGGGTTCACCCTTGAGCAAATACGGCGCTTCTTGCCGCAGCCGCAACAGCGCTGGGATCATGAGGGACTGATCCAGTCCCTGAAGACACGCATTGCTGAAATAGAGGCGATGCAGAAGCAGCTGGAGGAAAACCGAAGGGAGCTGCTGGACCTGGTCACGAGTATCACCCACAGGCCGGAGGGCATCACCTGTGATGATAACATGCAGCGCCTGCTGTGGCAGTTGCAACCCTCAGACGCCAGCGCGAACCCGTCGAACCCGCGACGA
The DNA here is from genome assembly GCF_001742765.1 of Enterobacter sp. ku-bf2. Lineage (NCBI taxonomy): Bacteria > Pseudomonadati > Pseudomonadota > Gammaproteobacteria > Enterobacterales > Enterobacteriaceae > Enterobacter > Enterobacter sp. ku-bf2. The sequence continues at coordinate 925,335 of NZ_MDVW01000001.1, read as the reverse complement.
GACGGTGATAATTGAGACGGTGGCGACAACCGCGAGCATCAACCCCAGCGCCAGCATGGCGTTGAAGCCAATCCATCTGAACAGCAGCAGCCCCGCAATACCACCTGTAATGAACGAAAACAGGGTGGTTAAGTGGGTTTTTAGCTGACTTTTTTGCGCCGCCGTATCTTTGGAGTAATCCCGGCGAAGCATCGCCACCATGACGGAGGCCAGGGAAATCCCCGCGTCCGTTAGCGTGCCGGTAATGTGCGTCGATCTTACCCGTCCGCCAGAAAGCTGCGTGGAGGTGGAATTATGAATGCCCATCAGAAAGCAGAGAAAAAGAATAATCTCGCGATTGCTGGTGAGCGCATGGAAATACATTTCGTAGAAGGAAACGCCGGTCAGTAATATCCCCTCGACAAAAAGGATCTGGCAAAAAACCAGCCTGACGTTATGGATAATACCCCATATGACGATCGTGCGCGCAATAATGGCGCCAGCCACAAAAGAGAGAATTATCGAGCCGAAGAAAATAATATCGCTCAGATCGGTAGAAGAAACTTCGCTGGATAACTGTGAGGTGTTGCCGGTCATGTGTGAGGGGAAAAAGCCAAATGCCCCGAGGGCGATGGCGTTCAGCAAACCTGCTGAGGTCGCCAGCCAGAGAGCAAGCCGGCGATCCTCCTGATGCGTTCGTTCTTTCTTGAGTTTAATCAGCAAGAATACCTCCGGGGTGAGCTTTGCCTGACTATTCAGGCTAGCAAAGCGGTGCAACAGGCTGTCCAGGATATGGCTTAATTATTATTCCCTCTGACGACAATCAGGGTTTCGTAATTAAAAAAACAGCCTCGTTGCGGTATTCATTCAGGCATTAAGTTTTACACCATGCCGTTATTGCCGTGACGCAAAAATGCCGGACGCTGGTTAAGACGCTCGAACCAGGCCTCAATGGCGGGCACGTCTGGCTTATCAAACGGCGTCATTTTCCAGCGATTCACCGACAGCCCAAGCACCACGTCAGCGAGGGTAAACGTCTCGCCCGCCGCAAAGGCCCCGGTGCGCTGCAGCTGTTGTTCCAGAATGGTGATGCAGTGGTTCCACTCCTTGATTCCTGCCGCAATACGCTCGGGGTCGTTAAAGGCCGGGTTTTTACGCCCCAGCGCCGGGAAGACATAGCGCCAGGCGTTGTTAAATTCAGTGGCCTGCCAGTCCATCCAGCGCTCTACGTTGGCACAGGCCTGCGGTTCTGCGGGCAGCAGATCGTGACGTTCGGCCTTGCGCGCCAGATAACGGCAGATGGAATTGGACTCCCACAACACGAAATCACCATCAATCAGCACCGGCACCATGGCGTTGGGGTTCAGGGCGCGGAAGGCATCCGTTTCCGTCGAGGCGAAACCGCTGCCGTAATCTTCCTGTTGATACGCGATGCCCGCTTCTTCGCAGGTCCAGAGCACTTTACGAACGTTGATGGAGGTGGTTTTGCCGAGGATGGTGATCATTGCGCAGGTGTCCTTTAATGGATGTTATTGTTTAAAAACAATACACGAACGGTGAAGAAAAGCGTCAAAAAATCATCCGGCGCGTTATTTGTGAAGACGCGAAAGCAGAAACGTTAGCGCTGCCGCAAAGAGGAGCACTATGCCACTCAATGCAAACGTGCTCTGCCAGCTATAACGATCGAACGCTATACCGCCCGCCGTTGAGCCGAGCGCAATGGCGAGCTGGATCACCGCAACCATCAGTCCACCGCCGGCTTCAGCATCCTTCGGCAGCGTTCGCGCAATCCACGTCCACCACCCCGTCGGTGCTGATGTTGCCAGCATCCCCCATAGGCCTGACAGCAGGGCCACAATCCACACGTTATGCCCGGCGAGAATCAACGCGACTGCGATGGCCGCCATCAGTAGAGGGATCGCGATCAGCGTTATGTAAAACGCGGCATTAAGCACCAGGGCAACGAAAAGGGTGCCCACAAAACCCGCAACGCCTATGGTGAGCAAAATCAGCGACAGCCCGGCTCCGCTCACCCGGGTGACGGTTTCAAGGAACGGGCGCAGATAGGTAAACAGCGCAAACTGCCCCACAAAGAACAGGCCGCAGGCCAGCAGACCAACGGAAACGGCAGGCTGGCGGAATAACCGAAAAACACTTCCTCGTGATGTACCGTTTTTACGCGCGTTCATGTCAGGCAGGCTTAAACACTGCCAGATGAACGCGACTATCGCCACGGGCACTAGACAAAGAAATGCGCCGCGCCAGCCAATAGTGACCCCAAGATAGCTGCCAAGCGGGGCGGCCACCACCGTTGCCAGCGCGTTACCGCCGTTGAAAATGGCCAGCGCGCGCGCAACCTTATGCGGCGGAACAAGGCGAATGGCCGTTGCGGCAGACATGGACCAGAACCCGCCTATAGCGATACCGATCAGCGCGCGGCCTGTCATGTAAACCAGATAGTTTGGGGCGAAAGCGATAATCATCCCCGAGAGCGCCATCAGGAGCGTCATGCCCAGAAGAAGGTGTTTGCGGTTTATATTCCCGGCAAGCCGGGAAAGGAAGAGGCTGGTCAGCACCGCCAGCGCGCCGGAAATCGCGATCCCCTGGCCAGCGAGACCCTCCGTAACGCCAAAATCTCTGGCAAGGGGGGTAAGCAGGCTGACGGGCATAAATTCCGAGGCAATCAGGACAAATACGCACAGGGTCATGGCAAAAACGCCACTCCAGTGTGCATGCTCTGTGTTCTGTGATGTGGTGCGGCTCAGTGTAGACATAGTCAGATTTCACAAAGAGCCACCCGTATAGGGCGGGTGGCGTAGAGGTTTATTTCAGGTTGGTTTTGAAGAACTGCTCAAACTGGCCGAAGGGGATCTTCCCGGCAACATTATCGTAGAGATCGACATGGTTTGCGCCCGGAACAATTACCAGTTCCTTCTGCTTGCTGCCGACCGCTTTAAACGCATCTTCAGCAAAGTAGCGGGAGTGTGCCTTTTCACCGGTTACGATAAGCGTTGGGATAGTAATTTCCCCGGCGTAGCTCAGCAGCGGCATATTCATAAATGATAATGGCGTGGTCGCGGTCCACGCGCCGGTGGAGTTGACGGAGCGCGCATGGAAGCCGCGCGGCATACGGTAGTAGTCAAAGAACTCTTTGAGTACCGGATTCGGGGTGTCAGGTAACGCCTCCGGCAGAATACGTTCAGCTGCCGTCACCTTGCCGTTCTCATCGACATAAATGTCATGGCCGCCGTGCGCGAAGGTACCGTTCTCAGCATCTTTCCAGCGCTGTGCGTTCAGATACTGCAGAACGGCACGGCGGTCAGACGTTGAATAGCGATCTTTCCCGTCGCCCACGCCGTGGCCCATCGCCCGGCTCATGTCATACATCACGCTGGTGGCGACCGCCTTCACGCGGGTGTCCATGGATGCTGCGTTGAGCGCCATACCGCCCCAGCCGCAGATGCCGAGAATACCAATGCGGTTACGATCAACCTCTTTCTGCAACCCGAGGAAGTCCACCGCCGCACTAAAGTCTTCGGTGTTGATATCCGGAGACGCTACGTTGCGCGGCTGGCCACCGCTTTCGCCCGTATACGACGGGTCGAACGCCAGGGTCACAAACCCATTTTCTGCCAGGGTTTGCGCATACAGGCCGCTGGACTGCTCTTTGACCGCGCCAAATGGCCCGCTGACCGCAATCGCCGCCAGCTTGCGGTCGCCGCGGTTTTTGGGAAGATACAGATCGCCTACCAAAGTGATCCCGTATCGGTTCTGGAAGGACACTTTACGGTGATCGACTTTGTCACTTTCGGCGAAGGTTTTATCCCATGTGCTCACCATCGAAACAGGCGCGTTTGGGTTGGTGGTTTCTGCATAACTCATTGTTGTCACTCCACTTAATGATGCACATAGCAGCATCGCAACGGACAGTTTTTGGGTAAATGTTTTCATAGAAATGAACCCTGGGTTGTTGTGTTGCGGTCATTATAGTTAGCAGAAATAGTGCTGATTAGAGGGCGAAAGCTGCTAGGATTCATATCATATTGTTATAAATGGGTGGGGATGATGGCGAAACGGGAAAACTATAATGAGCTGTACCTGTTCATGCAGGTGGTACGGGAGGGGAGCTTCACGGCGGCTGCGCTTCGGCTTGGGCTGGCGCAATCCGGGATCAGCCGCTCGGTTCGCGAGCTGGAAGAGCGATTGGGCGTTCAACTTCTGGTCCGCACCACGCGCAAGCTCTCGCTCACCCATGCCGGGGAACAGCTTTATCAGACCGCCGAGTCTGCATTCGATACGCTCGATACGGGTCTGGCGACCCTGGCACACTATCGTCAGACGCCGTCCGGCACGGTGCGTATTAATGCCAGCCAGCACGCTATCGATAAATGTCTGCTGCCAAAGCTCGCCATTTTTAAACAGCGTTACCCGGACATCAGGCTGGAACTGATGAATGAAAGCCGCTTCGTCGACATTATCGCCGAGCGGTTCGATGCGGGTGTCAGACTGGGGCCGGAAGTGGGGCAGGGAATGATTGCAGTGCGTATCACGCCTGATATGGAAATGGCCGCGGTGGCTGCCCCGGAACACTTCAGACGCTACGGTTTTCCGCAGACGCCAGCCGATTTAGTGGCTCATCCCTGCATTGCCTACCAGTTTGCCGACGGTAGTGACTATCAGTGGGAACTGGTGCAGGACGGGAAAAAAATCACCCATCGGCCAGAGGGGCAATGGGCGCTGTCTGACAGCTACATGGAAGCCGAGGCCGCCCGGCTGGGGCTTGGGCTGGCCTATGTCCCGGTGGAGCTGGTGGCTGACGATCTGGAGCGCGGAACGCTTATCCGGGTGTTGCAGCGCTATAGCCTGCGCATGGACGGGTTGTATCTCTATTATCCGCACCGCAACGTGTCGCCTGCCCTGAGGGCTGTGATCGATACGCTGAAAATTTAGGGCGGCATAACATGACGAGAGCGGACATTCAAACTGCCCGCCGGTGAGCTATGACTAAAAATAAATCAGGACCGCTGTGGTGAGGCAAATTTTGCAGCAATCATTTCAGATGTGGGCTGTATTCCCCCAAGACTCCACTGTTCCGGTTCATGCTCGTCAATACGGATCCATACTGAACGCCGGAATTCAGGATCGCCGTTTCCCTCAATTTCAACAATAAGGTCAGTCATACGACGTAGCAGTTCTTTTTTTTGCTCCGAATTCATAATTCCTTTAATGGTTTGCACATTTACGAAGGGCATTGTATTCTCCTTAAATAACTGAGTCTTTAAATCATACTCAGGTTACGAGGCAAACGAAGAGATGTCAAAAAATAAATCATTACCGTACTTATTACCTGAGCTTTGTGGGTTAGCGGCGGCCGCTGAGCTTCTTGGCGATCAATGGGTTTTGTTGATTCTGAGAGAGGCGTTTTATGGGGTAACACGCTTTGAAACGATACGGGATCATACAAAAATCACCAGGCAGACGCTGGCGAACCGGTTAAAAAAAATGACTGAACTCGGCCTGCTTTGCAAAATCCCTTATCAGGAAGAAGGGGCGCGTGAACGGTATGAGTATGTTCTCACCGCCAAAAGCCGCAGCCTTGCGCCGATTCTTTTCTCTTTGATGGAGTGGGGTCATAAAAACATACTGCACGACGCACCGCATATTGCGTTGACAGACAAAGAAAGTGGAGAAGTGGTGAATAGCGCCTATGTTACCGCCGACGGTAAGTTCGTTGACCCTAAAAACGTTCGGTTAACGTTTCACGACAGCCAATACTTAGCCGCCATGCCCCAGGCGCCTGACCATACTGACGCTTAAAGCTGCGGTTGAAGGACTGCCGGGAGTCAAAGCCCGGCGAGAGCGGTGATTGATACCCTTAAAATTTAGGGCAGCGTTGTCATTCTGGAAGGCGCCTCGCAAACCGCAAAGTAACCTTATGAAATTCAGCGTTATGTCTTTTCCTCTACGGGGCGCGGTCGTAAAGTGCCTGCGTTGCGGCACATCCGCAACCGGGCGTAGGAACCCGCATATACAGAGCGATATTTATATGTCGCGACAGCGCCGATCTCGTTAAAATTGCGGTGGCGCTGACGGAGCAGCCGCAAGGCTGGCCGTTTTCTCTGTGGGCGGTATTCCTACCTCTGTCAGCGCTACCCCCTCGAGCGTAGGAACTCATCGGGTGGTTCACCCCATTTATACACTGAGGATGCCTTACGATGGCGACTATCCCAACCCTGACTTACCTTCCATCTGACGAAAACGTCATTCTGCAACTTTTCTCCCGGCCGCTTCCGGCTGATGCCGATCTCTTTGACGTCGCCGACAACTGCGCCGCGCTGGTGAGCGTGCTGGTCGAAACCGATGATATCGCGAGCCGTACAGCGCTGTGCGAGCGTCTCCTTCAGGCCATGCGCAGGCTGCGTGAACTCTGTGATGTCGATCTTCCACCATACCTGATTGAACAGTTGATCATGGGTGAGAAAACCAACTCCTGCGTGCCCGACTGCTGGCAGGACACCTTAACGCAGGTGGACTATGTTCTGGCGCTGACGCAAGCCGTTATGGGGGGAACGCTACCCGCTCACGTCGCGAAAGAGCTGACGGGCCTGCTGCACGATATGGTGTGGCTGCTGGCTGAGTTTGTGAGGGAGCCGCGCATTACTGCGCATTAAGGGGCTGGCGTGGAGGGGCGGCAGAGCCCCTTTGAAAGTGTGATTAACGCGATCGGTTCCCGGTATCCAGAAGCGAAGTACCGTAGGAGTTGTCGATAGTACAAAGCCAGCGACCGTCGCTTTCCAGCCGAAAAACATAGGTCGCGCGGCGCGACATTTCCGTTATTCCACCCTGACCATCAGGAAAACGCAGAACGGTTTCCATGATAACGAGGGCATTGTCACCGCCTTCGATCACCTGCATCTCTCCTTGTTCCACAATCAATTGGTCCTGGAAATAATCCGAGATGGCAATAAACGCGTTGCGGATGTTTTCTTTGCCTTTAACCGTCATGCCTGGTTTGACCACCAGAGCCGCATCGTCGGCGTAGTACTCCATCAGGGCGTCATAGTTTTTGTTTGTGATGGCGTGGTCACAGGATTCGATGATCTGGTGTAGCGGATGTGGGGTCATGCGTATTTCCTCAGAGAGGGGGAAGTGTATTAACTTAACAGTCTTGCGTGTTTGTATAGCTACCAGGTTTTGTGGTTGGAAGGTTTAGCATAGAAGCGGATAGTTTTAAGGTTACGCCTGCTATGAATTGTGAGCTCAACGGGGTGATTTCTAAACTGATATCAAGTCATTAAAACCTTCATCTGTCAGGTTTTGTGTCAGCAGTCCCTACAGCAGGATAATAACTTCCTTGGGTAACTAAAGATTTTTTGCACAAAGTCGATAACTCCCCGGAAGACAGTCATTTGACGAAACAGTATTTATCAGGGGAAAAAAAGTTGAGATTTCTAACATTGTTTATCCTCCTTATTGCTATTACCCTACATGCCGAAGAACATGATTATGGCCCACCTGTCTCTGTATGCCTGAACAAACATACCATTCCCTATATCAACACGATGATTCCAGCTGAAAATATTGTTAATGACGCTTATCTGGCGTGCCAGGGTGTCGTTGATGAATGGAATCATGAGAGAGAATCCTTGCCCAAAGAAATGGTAATCAAGCAGAATAAGGAGTTGCGTGATATGTATATCAGGATGATTGAGATCCGTCGGAAAGCGAGTGCACACAAAAAATGAGGGACTCTTGTATCGATTGACTAGAACAAAAAGCAGACACTTAACGGGTGGCATGGAAACGCTTTGATTATTCGTAAAATATAAGAGCGCGAATTCACATCATCGTTGAAGACTATTTTATTAATAAAGGGATGACTTATGAAAGCAGGTGTTTTTTTAAATCTATTATTATTGACGTTATCATTTGATGTCGCGGCATTTACTCAATTCAAACCGGCGGTCTTAAATGCTGCTCTTTTATTCGATCATGATGCAACAACCGGGAACGTAAAACATAGCCTCCAGTGGATGCGGGATGTTACAGGTAAACTTCAGGTTATGACAGAAGTTAGATATGATCGCAGCGGATGCTTTACGAGTATCAACATGGTTGACAAGGCAAATGATCGAGAGTTTCATTTGGTCAATAAAGATGGCTTACTGACGTCACTTAAAGGCCAGCGTATTACCGGAAAAATAAATGAGCGCTGCGAAATTACTGAGCTTGAGAATGAAAAGGGTAATTACTTACTCAGTTATAATATACGTGGCTTGCTGGAAAAAATAATGGACAAAGATACGGGCGAAGTTGTAGAGCGATATGAATATCATAACAGCCAATTCCCCGTTCGCATAATAAACTACAAAGATCCAAAAGATGAACACATCGTTTACCCATCCGGGAGTGCGCAATTCCTTGACTCAGAATTAGTGTCGAAAAGAGAGGACATCACTTTCATGGTGAAGCAAAGCTGTGCTTACACCGCTGATGGTAATGCAGATAAATGCTCGCTGATAGCATCCACTAACGACGACTATCGTGACTCAAGCCTCGTATGGATTTCTAATCACAAAAATGAATATTTCTAAATTATATTAAAAGGACTAAACCCACGTCAGCTTATCCGAAAGGTTGATTAACGTCCTATTTTTTTATGTCAGTGCATCATCTCCTTAGCTCTTTCATCTCCTGCTTATGAAACGATGGTATCGTTAACATCAATCAGCAGGAGAGTACTACAGATAGCCAAAAAGCCGTAAGCAGTTATCTGCTTACGGCTTCCAGAACGGTGATGATTTTCTGACAATCAGGCCGCTTTCACAGCCCTGATTTTTTTCGTGTCAGCCGCATCGGAGTCAGTTGTATCCGCTACAGCTGGAGCAGTGAGATCGGGAAGCTTGCTGGTACGCAGAATATGCTGCACGGTCTCTTTCTGCTCGGCGAGATACAGGCCAAGATTTTCAGCCTGCGTTTCATCCATCTGCATTCCGCTTTGCAACAGCCAGTCGGTGAACGCGTCTGCCATATCGAGCAGCTTGTCGTGAGCGTCAGCCTCTTTCTTACTGGCAAATGTCATTTTCTCTTCACCTTTTCTTACGACAACAAATTTTGTTTCAACAGCCATCGTGCACCTCGCTATACTGTATTTATATACAGTATAGCAGCAACAGATCGATGTTGCAGCAAAATATGCATTACTGGCGAAGCTGCTGTGTTTCCGGGCCACCCATACTGCGTCGCCATGCCCCAGGCGCCTGACCATACTGACGCTTAAAGCTGCGGTTGAAGGATTGCTGGGAGTCAAAGCCCAGCGCGATGGCCACGTTCAGAATCGGTTCATCGCTGTGGGATAACCGCTCAACCGATTTTTGCAGCTTTTGCGCGCGAATATACCCGGCGAGAGGGTAGCCCGTATGCTCTTTGAACAGGCGCTGAAGGTGCCATTTCGAGTAGCCGGAACGCCTGGCGACGGTCTCAATGTCCAGGCGGCTGTCCAGGTTGTTGTCGATCCAGTCGAGTAAATCATGCATAAATGCGCCAGTGTTCATCTGGTTACCCCCACGCAGCGGATGAAAAAGTATCTTTGTCTGTTGCATTTAAAGGTGGCGCGTTTTTGCAGTAATTGCAAGTTTTATTGTTGCATTTAAATCCCTGACCGAAACGGGTCTTTTCACATCCACTCAAATAGCACATAAAGTGCAACAATTATTCTTGCACTTAGTTAAGCGCCTTCCTACAATCGCCGCGAATAGTGTATTCGCAACTGTTACAGTTTTGTGGCGATGAACGACACAAATGGCCTTAAGACAGCCCCCGGACAAAGGAAGTGGCGCGGTGCCTCCTGCTGCGTCTTGCCCGGTGGCGACAATTATCGGAATAAAAATAATGAGCCTGCAAAAAACCTGGGGTAATTCTCATCTGAGCGCGCTGGGGGCAATGTTGCTCTCCGTGCTGCTCGTCGGATGCGATAACAGCGTCGCGCAAAATGCCGCGCCACCTGCGCCTGCCGTGAGTGCCGCTGACGTGGTGGTGAAATCGATTAGCCAGTGGGATAGCTTTAACGGCCGGATTGAAGCGGTGGAGAGCGTTCAGCTGCGCCCGCGCGTGTCTGGCTATATTGATAAGGTGAATTACACCGACGGCCAGGAAGTGAAGAAGGGCGAGGTGCTGTTCACCATTGATGATCGTACCTATCGCGCCGCGCTGGAACAGGCGCAGGCAAACCTGGCGAGAGCCAAAACGCAGGCCAGCCTCGCGCAAAGTGAGGCTAACCGTACCGATAAGCTGATCAATACCCATCTGGTCTCACGGGAAGAGTGGGAGCAGCGACGTTCGGCTGCCGTTCAGGCGCAGGCCGACATTCGCGCCGCGCAGGCGGCGGTTGACGCAGCCCAGCTCAATCTGGACTTCACTAAAGTGACCGCGCCTATCGATGGTCGCGCCAGCCGGGCGCTGATCACCAGCGGGAACCTGGTGACTGCGGGCGACACCGCCAGCGTCCTCACCACGCTGGTCTCGCAGAAGACGGTGTACGTCTACTTTGACGTGGACGAGTCAACCTACCTTCACTATCAAAACCTGGCCCGCAGCGGGCAGGGGGCGTCCAGCAATCACACGGCGCTGCCGGTTGAGATTGGCCTGACGGGCGAGGAGGGCTATCCCCATCAGGGCAAAGTGGATTTCCTGGATAACCAGCTTACGCCGAGCACCGGGACCATCCGCATGCGCGCGCTGCTGGATAACTCACAGCGTCAGTTCACGCCGGGACTGTTTGCCCGCGTACGCCTGCCGGGCAGCGCGGAGTTCAAAGCCACGCTTATCGACGACAAGGCGGTGCTGACCGATCAGGATCGTAAATACGTCTATATCGTGGATAAAGAGGGGAAAGCGCAGCGTCGTGACATTACGCCGGGACGTCTGGCAGACGGTTTACGCATTGTGCGGCAGGGGCTGAACCCTGGTGACAAAGTCATCGTCGAGGGGTTACAGAAAGTGTTTATGCCGGGTATGCCGGTTAACGCCAAAACCGTTGCCATGACCGCCACCAGCGCCCTCAACTGATCCCTTGACCTGAGAATCCAACCCATGGACTTTTCCCGCTTTTTCATCGACAGGCCGATCTTTGCTGCCGTCCTGTCGATTCTGATTTTTATCACAGGGTTAATCGCCATCCCGCTGTTGCCGGTGAGCGAATATCCTGACGTCGTGCCGCCAAGCGTGCAGGTGCGCGCGGAGTACCCGGGCGCCAACCCGAAAGTGATTGCCGAGACCGTGGCGACGCCGCTGGAAGAGGCGATCAACGGCGTTGAGAACATGATGTACATGAAATCCGTCGCGGGTTCGGACGGCGTGCTGGTGACTACCGTGACCTTCCGTCCGGGAACTGACCCCGATCAGGCGCAGGTTCAGGTGCAAAACCGCGTCGCGCAGGCCGAGGCGCGTCTGCCGGAGGACGTGCGGCGTCTGGGCATTACCACCCAGAAGCAGTCGCCCACGCTGACGCTGGTGGTGCATCTGTTTTCGCCAAACGGTAAGTACGACTCGCTGTATATGCGCAACTACGCCACGCTGAAGGTGAAGGATGAGCTGGCGCGCCTGCCCGGCGTCGGCCAGATCCAGATTTTCGGCTCCGGCGAGTACGCGATGCGCGTCTGGCTGGACCCAAATAAAGTGGCGGCGCGCGGTCTGACCGCCTCGGACGTGGTCACGGCGATGCAGGAGCAAAACGTACAGGTCTCTGCCGGTCAGCTTGGCGCCGAGCCGCTGCCGAAAGAGAGTGATTTCCTGATCTCCATTAACGCCCAGGGCCGCCTGCATACCGAAGAAGAGTTTGGCAATATTGTCCTGAAAACAACGCAGGATGGTACGGTCGTCCGCCTGCGCGACGTGGCGCGGATTGAAATGGGCTCCGGGAGCTATGCGCTGCGTTCCCAGCTGAACAATAAAGATGCGGTCGGGATTGGTATCTTCCAGTCGCCGGGGGCGAACGCCATCGATCTGTCTAACGCGGTGCGCGCGAAAATGGACGAACTGTCCACGCGCTTCCCGGCAGACATGAAGTGGGCGGCACCTTACGATCCGACGGTCTTCGTGCGTGATTCGATCCGTGCGGTGGTGCAGACGCTGCTGGAAGCCGTGGTGCTTGTCGTGCTGGTGGTCATACTGTTCCTGCAAACCTGGCGCGCGTCGATCATTCCGCTGATCGCGGTGCCGGTGTCGGTGGTGGGTACCTTCAGCATTCTCTACCTGCTGGGCTTCTCGCTGAATACCCTGAGCCTGTTCGGGCTGGTGCTGGCCATCGGTATCGTGGTTGACGACGCCATCGTGGTGGTGGAAAACGTCGAGCGAAATATCGAAGAGGGGCTTGCGCCGCTTGCGGCTGCGCACCAGGCGATGCGTGAAGTGTCCGGGCCGATTATCGCGATTGCGCTGGTACTGTGCGCGGTGTTTGTGCCGATGGCGTTTCTGTCGGGCGTTACCGGCCAGTTCTACAAGCAGTTTGCGGTGACGATCGCGATATCTACGGTGATTTCAGCGATTAACTCGCTGACGCTCTCTCCGGCGCTGGCGGCACTGCTGTTAAAGCCGCACGGCGCGCCGAAAGATTTCCCGACCCGGCTTATCGATCGTCTGTTCGGCTGGATTTTCCGTCCGTTTAACCGCTTCTTCCTCCGCAGCTCAAACGGCTATCAGGGACTGGTGGGCAAAACGCTGGGACGACGCGGCGCGGTATTCGTGGTTTATCTGCTGCTGCTTTGTGCCGCAGGCGTCATGTTTAAAGCGGTGCCCGGCGGGTTTATTCCGACGCAGGACAAGCTTTACCTGATCGGCGGCGTGAAAATGCCGGAAGGCTCTTCGCTGGCCCGCACCGATGCGGTGATCCGCAAAATGAGCGAAATCGGGATGAATACCGAAGGCGTGGACTATGCGGTCGCGTTTCCGGGGCTGAATGCGCTGCAGTTCACCAATACGCCGAATACCGGGACGGTCTTCTTCGGCCTAAAGCCGTTCGACCAGCGTAAACATTCCGCGGCGGAAATTAATGCGGAGATTAACGCGAAAATCGCGCAAATCCAGCAGGGCTTTGGCTTCTCCATTCTGCCGCCGCCGATTTTAGGGCTGGGTCAGGGGTCGGGCTATTCCCTGTACATCCAGGACCGCGGTGGTCTGGGCTATGGCGCGCTGCAAAATGCGGTGAACACCATGTCCGGTGCGATCATGCAGACGCCGGGGATGCATTTCCCGATCTCAACCTACCAGGCTAACGTGCCGCAGCTGGACGTGCAGGTTGACCGCGATAAGGCGAAAGCGCAGGGCGTGTCGCTGACCGATCTTTTCGGGACGCTGCAAACCTATCTGGGCTCGTCGTACGTCAATGACTTCAACCAGTTCGGACGTACCTGGCGCGTGATGGCACAGGCCGACGGGCAGTTCCGCGACAGTGTGGAAGATATTGCGAATCTGCGCACCCGTAACAGCCAGGGCGAGATGGTGCCGATTGGCAGTATGGTAAACATCACGACCACCTACGGGCCGGATCCGGTAATCCGCTACAACGGCTACCCGGCGGCGGACCTGATTGGCGATGCCGACCCGCGCGTGCTCTCATCAGCGCAGGCGATGACGCAGCTGGACGCGATGTCTAAGCAGATCCTGCCGAACGGGATGAACATCGAATGGACGGATCTGAGCTTCCAGCAGGCCACCCAGGGCAACACGGCGCTGATCGTCTTCCCGGTCGCGGTGCTGCTGGCGTTCCTGGTGCTGGCGGCGCTGTATGAAAGCTGGACGCTGCCGCTGGCGGTGATCCTCATCGTGCCGATGACCATGCTCTCGGCGCTGTTTGGCGTCTGGCTGACCGGGGGCGATAACAACGTCTTCGTGCAGGTGGGGCTGGTGGTGCTGATGGGGCTGGCCTGTAAAAACGCCATTCTTATCGTGGAGTTTGCCCGCGAGCTGGAAATTCAGGGTAAAGGCATCATGGAGGCCGCGCTGGAGGCGTGCCGCCTGCGTTTACGCCCGATTGTGATGACCTCCATCGCCTTTATTGCCGGGACCATTCCGCTGATCCTCGGCCACGGCGCGGGCGCAGAAGTACGTGGCGTCACCGGGATCACGGTGTTCTCCGGTATGCTGGGGGTGACGCTGTTTGGTCTGTTCCTGACGCCGGTGTTCTACGTGACGCTGCGTAAGTTCGTCACGCGTGGGAAGAAAGAGGAAAGGGACGTGCTGCCTGCGTAGGGACGTTGCTGATAATAAAAAACCGCCTTCACAGTGAAGGCGGTTTTTTTTTTGCATCAGGTAAAACGTTAAGACGTTTTTTGATACTGGGCGATGAGATCGGGGAGCGGATCCCAGCCGCTGCTGTCGGCGTTTTTCACCGCTTCCAGGGCACTTGCTACGGTATGGCGGGCCAGTACCGCTAACGACGCCTGCTCGGCCTCTTCGGAAATTGATTTAAAGTACCAGCACGCGTTAGCGCTGACCACGCAGCGGGCCGGTACGTCAGGGCGCGACGCCCACAGTTTTTTATCTTCGATGACCGAAAGGTAGATGTCGCGCAGGGTGATCTCTTCCGGCGGGCGACCAAGATGAATGGAGCCGTTACGGCCAAGCGTTGAGACGATAATGCCGTCTCGCGTCAGCGGAACCATCAATTTGCGGATGAAGCTCGGGTTCGCTTCCAGGCCGTAGGCCAGAATCGCACTCGTTGAACGTTCACCCAATTGCTCCGCCATCGCTACGCTGAGAACCATCTGCAAAGCTGTCGGGAAGCGGTAATCTAACATTTCTCTGTCCTGGGTTGCGGTGAATCTTGTTCTTTTTGGCACCGCAGAGGTGAATAAGCAATAAACAACAATATAACAAATACGGTAATTATTTTGAAGCAATCTGCGGCATTTGCGATCAAACCCCCTGTTCTGCTTTAGCTAAACGTGCGGTTCGGGAAGTCAACCGTGACCAGGAGGCCACCTTCTGCAGAAGTACTCAGATTTACGCTGCTGTTGTGTTGCTGCGCCACCGCTTTGACGATGGCAAGCCCCAGCCCGCTGCCGCTTTGCACCTGATTGGGATCGCGGAAAAAGCGGTCGAACACGCGCTCCTGCAGCTCGACCGGAATACCCGGGCCCGCATCGGAGACGCGCAGCTGAACGACGCGATCGCCTGCACGCATGTCGACCTGAATCCGCCCGCCCTCGGGGCTGTACTTCACGGCATTCTCAATGAGATTATCAATCAGCGACACCAGGCGTTCCCTGACGCCTGAGATCCACACTTCATCCTCGGCAAAGAATTCCAGCTCGATCCTGCGCGCAGACGCTAAGGGCTCCAGCTCGGCCATACGTGCCTGGATGAGCGTCGTCAGCGGCACGGGCTCCATGGCCGTATCAATACGCGCTTCGCTGTGCATCATCAGCAGCAGCTGATTGACGAGACGCGCGGCGCGGCTGTTGCTGCGGATCACGCCGGCAAGCAGCTCCTGCTGGCTTTTGCTGATGACCCAGGACTGCAGCGCTTCCACGTTGATGCGCATCGCCGCGAGGGGCGTACGCAGCTCGTGCGCGGCATCCGCGATGAAAACACGCTCCCTTTCCGCGCTTTCACGCACCCTGGCAAGGAAGTCATTGATCGCGTCCACCATCTGGCGAAGCTCTCTGTGCTTCGGTACGGCTTTTAACGGGGAGAGATCGTCCGGCGTGCGTAACGTAATCTCATTGACCACCTTATTCCAGGGACGCATCGCAATGCGTATTGACAGCCACGCGGGAAACAGCAGAAAAGGGAAGCAGACCAGCAGCGGCAGGATGTAGTAACCGCGTGAGTTCAGGTAAATAAAGAAGTTCCAGCCGCTGGCCGGGGTGAAAAGGGTAACCTCCACGTCGGAGTGCGGGGATTTGAGGGTGCGACTGGTCCAGGTTCGATCACCACTTTGAACATACTCCAGTTCGCCGAACCGGGTGTTTGTTATCCCGGCAGGCGCACCGTCGGAGGCAAAAATAACGGTATTATTTTTGCGAACGATGAGGTTAATCGATAGCACGGGATCTTCCCCTCCGCCGTAACCTTCACGCAGCGCCTTGCTGAAGTCCTCCAGCACGGCGGTACGATCCTGCGGGCGTCCATCCATACGCTCAGCCAGGTTAAAAACGGTTTCGTACGTTTTACTGCCCGTGAGGATAGGGGGGCTGCGCAGGTCCTCCCACAGAATAAAGGTTAAAAAAAGACACCACAGCAGGGTAAGCAGCAGCATCTGGGCGATGATAATTCGCCGTACCAGCGTCGGACGCCTCAGGTGATACCAGACGTTTTGCATTAACCGGTCACCTTCTGTATTGAGACGGTATCAATAACGTACCCGACGCCCCGGACCGTTCGCACATAGCCGTCGCCGATTTTTCGCCGTAAATTTCCCATATGCACGTCGAGCGCGTTGCTGAGGTTCTCTTTGTTGCCGAATATCCTTTCTTCCAGAAACCGCCGGGTCAGCACGCGGTCCGCGCGCAGCATCAACGTTTCCAGCAGCGCGTATTCACTGGCCGTTAAATCGATATGGCGCGCACTCACCGTCACGCGGCGCGTCGGGACATGAAGGGATAGCCCGCGAATTTCTATCGCCTCATTTTCAAAACCGTAGCTGCGCCGTGCAAGGGCTCGCACTCTCGCCAGCAGCTCGGCGAGAATAAAGGGTTTGACGAGATAGTCGTCCGCGCCGGCATCCAGCCCGCACAGGCGATCCTGCAGCGTGCCTCGCGCCGTCAGGATGATGACGGGGATCCCCTTGAGTTGCTGACGCAAACGCGTCATCAGGCTCATGCCATCGCCGTCGGGCAGCCCCAGGTCGAGCAAAATAAGTTCCGGCACGCAGACGTCAAGCTGATGCAGCGCATCCTCTTTACGGCGAACCCATATGACGTCAAATCCTTGATCTGATAGGGCGATACGTACGCCATTGCCGAGATCCAGGTCGTCTTCGATAAGTAGAATTTTCACATTGGTAACGGTATCAACCGTGAATGAAGAATAACTTAAGAAAAAAACGGTAGCAGGAAATCTGTCCGGATGACAGCACCTGCCCGCGCTTCAGTGTTTCTTCATTTTCGGCTCATAAGAACCTTAGGGTCACTCTTCAAAATGGGCGTTCCGGCGTTTAACCGCCTGCATCGTCATCATTTGAATCCATAAGGACTTCCTTAATGAGAAATATTGAACTGCGTCATACGTTCCCTCATTTACTTTCGGACCGCTGCCTGAAAACCCTCGTGCCGGGCGTCGTTCTGGCGTTACTGGCTACGCCTGTACTGGCGGAAGAACAGCGTCAGGGTAACGTCTTAACCCTGGGGGGCGGCGTGGATGTGGGGCCGCGCTACTCGGGTTCAGATAAAACTCGCGTCTCAGCGGCTCAGGTAGTGGATTATTCCATGGCAAATGGCTTCTTTATCGGCACCACGCGTGGGATCGGTTACGGTAACAACGTTGGCAACCTGGATTACAGCGCAGCGCTGAGCTATCGAGTTGGCCGTAAAGATAAAGACGTGAGCAGCGATTCGATCAGCTCCGGCAGCGACGAGTTGAGAGGGATGGGAGAGATTAAAGGCTCGGCTATCGTGGTGCCCGGGCTGGGGTACAAGGTGACCGACTGGCTGAATCTGCAGCTGCAGGCTGAGGTTCCGGTGTCTGAGAGAGACAACGGAGAGGCGGTGCATTTCGGCTTGAGCAGCCCGCTCTATACCTCACCAACAAATGCGGTGACGCTGGCGCTGACCGGCAGTTGGGGATCCGACAAGTATATGCAGACGTATTACGGGGTCAACGCCGTCCAGTCGGCCGCATCGGGCTTTGCCCGACATGACGCCGGGGCCGGGATTTATGCCTGGTCGATGAACCTTGACTGGACCCACAAGCTCACCTCTCGCTGGAGCGTGCTTGCCTCAGCGGGCGTGACGCAGCTGATGGGGGATGCGGGTGATAGTCCGATTGTGCAACGCAAAACGTCGCCTACGGGGAGTTTGAAGGTGACGTACAGTTTTTAATTGTGGGTTGCGGCGGCTGGTGGTCTTGAGCCGTATATGAGCCGCTCCGGTTTAGATGGCGGGGCGGAACCTCTTGCTGACAGTTACAGCACATGTGGTTGACGGATTTATCTAAAGCTCCATTGTGCTGTGATGACAAACACGGAGGGGATGATAATACCCACATCCATGCCAAAATAAGACGTAAAATTATACTGAAATCCGTGATATATGTAGGGAGAAAATCCTATCCCGGTTACTTTCTTAAAATCATGGTATGAACCATGGTCGCCACAATCATCGAATGTATCAAAGAAAAATTCGCCTACATATCCATAGATTCCCTTAAAAACCCAACCGTTATTCCACCCAGCCCAGTCTCTTCTTACGCCGGCAGCCAGACATCTGTCATTAAAGCTGTTTTTCATTGTGCCTAGCACAACACTATATTTCGATGTGTCCGAAAATTTCCTCTCGACGGATATAAACTTGTTTTCAAAGTTCTCCGTGTATTGTCCGTGATTATTTGTCAGATGATAAACGTATGAGCCCGTGTTTATAGAATACAGATTTATTTCATCTGCAGAGCAATTCCATGTAACCAGATAAAAACTTCCGCACCACAGCCATGCGGGGTATCTTTTACGTGCTGTCTGCTTATGTGGAATATTATCCATATTCGCTCACTTTGGCTAACGTACTGAATTTATAAGAACTAATTTTTGGCCTGCAGCTGTACAAATTTTAGCATACATACGGAACGTTGTGATCTTGCGTCACGGGAACGGGACAATGTTCGCTTTCGGTGCAGACAACGCAGAGCTTGTCAGACAGTTCCATGCGAGTCATCTCAATTCAGTACACGGCTGGTACAGTCCGCCTCTGGCTCGATGCGGACGATCTGACTGAGCTTAAGGTTCGCAGTGAGCGAAAAACGGTCCTTTAATCCAATTCTGTATCAGATGCAGGACTAACACTAGCATGTGATAATCTACCGGGGGTAGGTCATCGCATCTGGTCAGGTAGTGGCGATGTGATTCTACGGTGTAAGAAATGAACAAAGATATTTGGTGTTAAAAAATGACGAAAATGGACGATGACTTTTTAGAATATGATCTGGACTGGTTTTTATCCAGCCAGGAAGGGTACCTAGCGCATTTTGCAACAGCAGGTCAGGGGCCGATTCCTGAAAGGATCAAGTCATCTGTCGAGGACTATAATTTTATTCTTGATTATATTTACTCATTGGAACCCTTGTCAGAGGTCTATGTGATAGAAGGCAATCTGCCTGCTTTTTCAAATGAAAATGAACGTTCTTGCTATCTGCGCTCATTTGTTGAGATGTCAAGTAAAGGATTGTTCAGCTACAACTATGAACAAGGTGGGTATAAATTAATTTCGCAACCAAAAACACCATTGAAATATGAAGCATTGCCAAATGAAGTGAAAGGTGTGATTTATGTTGCAGATAGAGAAATTGACTTATAGATATGATATGCTGATGAGGCATGCGCTCAATTTTTTGACACGCAATAGCCATAGAAAGATCTGATCGTGTCACGGCGCGGATCGACTCGAAGATCGATATCCGCTCTGAGCGAAGAGCGGAAATAGTATTTATGAATGACTTTTACATAGCCAAATAAATTATTATTTGCCGCTTTTTTCTGGTTAATCACGAACACCATCATAATCATTAAGTATTTGCATTAATATTATTCTTGGTATGTCTTTTGTGGATATTCTGAAACTGGTGCTCAGGCGCGAGGCAATCATGGCGGAAGTAATTTTATTATCATCGTAGGTGACGGTCATATGCTTTCCGATATTCTGTCGGGTCATGTCCGACAACCTTTTGCCACATTCATCGGAGAATCTAAAGACTAAATTCTCTGCTCCTGTCTCATCCTTCTCTACATAATCAATTGACTTTACACATCCAGAGTCAAACGAAGTTTTCTCATTACCGACCGAAAAAACAAAACTCCCTTTTGCTGCAGTCGATGTCAATGGCACAAGCACCACGAGTAACAACACCCCAAACTTGATTTGCATCTTCTTCTCCTTTTATGTGTTGACCTGATCCCCATAAATTAACATATCTCAACGTTATCAACGTCTGCTTTTGGCTTGCAACGGACCGCCTGAAGCGCCGCGAAATATGCTATGAGGGCCGGCTAAAAGTAACAAATGCGATGGCCGAAAAATAAGCTCATCAGCATGTATGGTGGATTTAACCAAAAACATGCATAGTTTCCAATTGCTCTTTTTTTATTGCATTACAAGAGGATAAAAAATTATCTTTAAAATCTGATGGGGGAGTTTTTAGTTGCTGCACTGCCGCTTTATTTACTTCTAACTCCCGTAATTGTGCGATTGTGCTTCTACGAATCGAGGAAAGAAAAAAGTCCCCTGAATTTTCTTTATGACTCTCCAAATAATTAGTTAGTATTTGAGAAGATACTTGAATTGCTTTTTCCTCAGAAAAACCCAAAGTAAAGCGAGAGTAGATAACATTGTATTGGTATAGACATGCTGCTTCAGCCATTTGTTTAGCTTGCTCCCCAGGGGAGGATTGATTTGCCCACGATTGGGAAGTGACGAGCAATATAAGCAGTAACAATTGTTTTTTCATGTGTAGAGTCCCTACCATTATGAATGCAATATTTAAAACTTTGAAGCCTGGCATTGACAACAACCGCTGACCTGCTCCCCGTTGACCAACTAAGACTCTTGTTCTCAATGTCTGCCCCTGGCACAAAACTGACATTGCAGAAATAGTAGGTCAGTTTGGAGCGAGGAGCGGAAGTTTGCAATCGCTCTCATAGCGGGTGTCAGCGGCAATCATGTCAGCCCAGGAAATGTTGTCAGTTACTCTATCCAGGGGACAGGTTCACCAATATAGGTGTGTGTGCAGCAGCGGCAAGTTACTTTCACGTCCTTTCCCGAAATTGAAGGATTTACCTGTTGAAGAATTCCATTCTCATCAACAAACAGACCCGGATAAAAACTACTTTCACCAATGCAGACTAAATCTCTTCGCTGATGCTCATGTCGTGCGACTAACCAGAATACAGGCTCGGTAGTATCAAGACGCCCACATACTTCACTGAATATTTCATCCCATGGTTTGCCAATGTGTTTGATCAGGAAATAAAACAAGGGTGTGTAATCTCGGCCACGCTTCTGTCTGCCATGCATTGTCCCGCGCTTTGCCAGTAGCTCATTTCCGACTTTTTTACCGTTGCGTTCCCAGCGATACTCAGCACCAGGATTATTAGATTGGTGTCGTGTAGTGGTGTTGACGCTGCGATACAGCTTACGGGACTTATTCTGTTGATGAGTACGCATAGCTCGATCTCGTGAATCCTTTCTTTTGTGGGGCGGTAGCGCCTGCCGGAGCTAGATTCAGTAGTGTGTGGCTGTATTAAAAACAACCACGCTTACAGACAGTCGCATTATGCTGAAATACCGTCCTACTGAAACTACCCAAAAATCCGCTCATGACAAAGAGAACATGGCCTGAAGCCGCATGGCGGAGTTTAGCAAAGCGCGCCATTCAAGACATAATCTTGAAGCTAACCGCGCATGTTGAAGCCTGATTTTTGAAAATCTCTATAAACTTCCGGATTGCTGAAGGCCGGGAATTTGGCTTTATGGGCGGCTGATTTTATCGCTTCGCAATAGGCGCTATTGCCGTTACTGGTTGAGATGCTTAAAGGTGTGCCATCCTGAGCAAATTCAATATGCAACCTGCATTGTTTCCCTTTCCAGTGTTGCGGCTCTTCAATTTCGGCGTTTATTGCCGCCCTGATTGCCCGTGCCTGCGCGCCCCATTCATCCTGATCGTCCCAGCGTCCTGAACCGCAATTACCCGTTGCCGTGGTCTTATGGCAGCCGGAAGGGTGTAGCGGCACGCATCCCGCGGCCAGGTTCACCACTATAGCCACCACAGCGATTTTCTTTACTGCTTGAGACATTCCCATCTCTTACCCCGCAATCCATTTTAGCTTCAGTAATGTTTAAATATTCTTCCGTATTTCCTGGCCTCTTTTCAACTACCAATAACGGGTTACAACGTCGCTGACCTGGCTGCCGCTTCCACCTCCGACTAACCGTTCGTTTTTGAACTATGTTTAACACCAGTCAGAATAATAAAATGGTTAAGTATTTACAGGACCTGAGCGGCGGGGCCTCCCTCCGGAGCATTTGAAAGCCAGAACCTCACTTTAAAGTGTGGCAACATTTCGTGGGTAATATTCATGTCCGGAGAATAACGTGTTCGGAAAGCTATTGTTGAACTACATGCCAGGGCTACAAAATTTGTTGGCCTACGATAAAAGCTGGCTAAAACATGATGTTAAAGCGGGGTTATCCGTTGCGGCTGTCGCGCTCCCTGTTGCGATTGCTTACGCTGAGTTGGCGGGTGTGGGGGCAATTGTAGGGCTCTATTCCTGCGTTTTACCAATGATAGCTTACGCACTGTTTGGCTCTTCACGCCAGCTTATTGTGGGCCCTGATGCCACAACCTGTGCGGTGATTGCGGCCGTCGTATTTCCGCTTTCTGCCGGGAATCCCGAACTGCACTGGCAGCTGACGATCATCATGACATTGATGATGGGCGGGGGGTGCCTCCTTGCAAGTAAATTTCGCCTGGGCGCGCTCGCGGATCTGCTTTCTCATCCCATTCTTACCGGATTACTTAATGGCGTAGCCGTGACGATTATTGTCGGGCAATTAGGCAAGGTATTGGGGATCAAGCTTGATGAGGCGCAGGTTATTGAAAAAATAATCGCCTTGCCAGGTCGACTTTCAGATAGCCATTTATTAACCGTAGGAATATCCCTTTTTACGTTAATTATTTTAATGGTGATCAAAACGTATCGCAGCCAGTGGCCAGCACCTTTAATCGCCATTGTAATAACAACGGCACTGGTATGGGTGACCTCGGCACAAAAGTATGGCATTGCCACGATTGGGGGAGAAGGCTTCCAGCCTGGTTTACCGGTCGTTCACTGGGGGGCGTTCCAGCCGGGGCCGATGCGTGATTTGGTGATCCCGGCGCTGAACCTGGCGTTGGTCAGTTTTGTCAGTCTGATGCTGACCGCCCGCAGTTTCGCCGCAAAAAATGGCTACGAAATTAATGCTGATGCAGAGTTCCGGGCTCTGGGTATTGCGAATATTATGTCGGGGTTATCTCAGGGGTTTGCTATCAGTGGCGCCGATTCCCGGACCGCGGTGAATGATTCGGTTGGGGGAAAAAGCCAACTGGTTTCCGTGGTCGCCGCCTTGATCATCGGTATCGTCGTGCTGTTTTTCACTCAGCCATTACAATACATTCCGGTATCTGCGTTAGGTATTGTTCTAATGTATGCATCATGGTCATTAATCGATTTACGTGGACTATGGAACCTGAGGCGCAGAAATAAACAGGCATTTCGCCTGGCCTTCTTCACGTTTGGCTGTGTTTTAATTATCGGCGTTATCCAGGGGATTGGCCTTGCGGTATTGCTTGGGTTGTTACAATTCCTTCGTACGGTGTTTCGCCCCTCTGAGCACCTGCTGGGCACTGACGAAGATGGAATGATTCACTCGTTAGGGAATACCACCGATATTAAAATGGTCCCGGGCGTGCTGATGTATCGATTTAACTCACCGTTGACCTATTTTAATGTGGCTTATTTTAAACGTCGGGTATTGAACCTGGTTGATGGGGCAGCCATACAACCTAAATGGGTGGTCATTGATGCCGTTGCTTGCTTCACCTATTCAGACATCAGCGTCCTGGCAACCATTAATGAGTTAAAGCGTGACCTGAAAGGCCGACAGATTAAATTAATCCTTGCGGGCAGGAAAACGGAACTAACACGCTGGTTTAAAGACAGTCGGCCAACAATGAATGATGATGACATGATTCTGGCGCCAGACCTCTACCTGGCACTTCGGTTCATTCAAAGTAAAGAGAGTGCGAGTGAGGGGGAATCAGTCGGTGATACATAACCAAATAATGGTTAAAGGCTTGTAACGCATGCTATTGGCAGGCAGGGAACACTCACAATTTCTACCACCGAGGCGCAACTACTGTTGGCCTGGACAGTGAGATGTTCCTTGCCTGTCTTACTTGCTTCTGCCATCTATCTCAGTAAAAACTGAATCAGCTGAACAAAGATATACACTGCCGCCGCCACTCGTATTGCCTGCCAACTCCATCTGAGATAGCGCCATTCATAGCGTTCTCTGGCATTAGCCTCTGCTATAGCGGAGTCATAACGCTTTTTTTTCTTTCTCCTGACTACGTCTATTACCCACAGGATGAGAATAAAGATAATGATAGTTTTCAGAAATATGGGATTATCCACTAAAAATGACTCCGGCTTGCTCGCTGAAAAAGCAGAATAGATGAACAGTCGTCACGTATCCACCACTAAATGTGGGGGTATGAATGAAATTTACCCTGATTCGATTTTGAGATGACCCTGCCCATAGCCGGTTTCTCCGCTGTGAATGCGCAATCTGTGGTGCGACGTATCAGGCTGACGGCTATAAGCAAGGAGCGGACCTTGAGTACCATTCATTTTTGCCGGAACAAAAATAGATAGGGTCGTGCCTACAAATAAATAAACTCATAATTCACAATGTAACTTCCAATATTATTCACACGAGCCGTTACCCACACCCCAGTCATTCCCTGCTTACGGTGGCTGTGCAGATATTCTTTGTTTGTACAAAGCTGTATCCATCTGTTGGTGTTCTGATCTTTTAACCAGAGACCCGCTTCACAATGGCCATACTTACCTCTCGAAGGCCCCGGAAAGACAACCTCATATTCAGATTCATAGCCAATTATTTTGTCCGGGAAGAGATAGACATAAATATCATAACAATTTAAGCTCAATACAAACCCAAGGCAAAAGCCGCTAAAAAAAGCACTGGCAATATATTCTAATGTTTTGTTAAAAGTGCGCAGGTAAAAAGCGCGCATAACAAAAATTGTTCCAATCAAAACGCCAAGTGAAATATATGTCATCCATTCAGGAACGGATTTTTTTAATATAGTATTATGGGAGATGCCAGATGCCCATGACATATACCAGAGCCATCCACCTAAAACGCTGAATATCACGGCTGTAACAAGTAATTTCTTGCGTTTATCTTCGAAGGAATAATTTTTAGTCATGGTTTTGTTTTGTATGTATCAAACGAAAGTGTTGACCTTAACAGGAAAAGCTATTTTATATTATTAAATTCAATATGCCTCCTGTTTCGAGTTAAATTTTTTAAGCTTCCTCTTTTGACCGTAGCTTGCTCGCTACCCGCGAGCAAGCCACACCCCTTAGCGATACAGCGTCTTTTCCGCAACCGGAATAAGGAGCCCGGATCGCCATTCCGCGAGCGTCAGCTGCGCAAGCTTACCCAGCGCGGTATAAAACGGATGTCCGGCGTTGTCGACAAACACGGACAGGAAGCGGGTGCTCCACGGCAGCAGGTGCCACGCCAGAAGTTGAGCGCACTCCGCATCGCGGCCGTTCTCGGCCAGCCATGCCGCCAGCAGCAGCAAAGTCCCGAAGTGATCTTCCGGTTCATTCTGCTGCATTTCAAATGCGATAGCGTTCTCCCGCATCCACTGGCGCAGCGCGAGGGTCGAGTCGCCAAACAGCACGGATTCGCGGTCCAGCCAGACGGAACCCCACGGTGGCGCGGGCAGGGCGTAAGGGCCAATAAACAGCCGTTGCCAGGCGTCCCTCAGCGGCTCATCGGCAGACGCGGCAAAGGTGTCAGCTACAGGCTGCAGCGTTTCCGGGGGGAGGGGCCAGTCCTGAACCCAATCCCCTGCGGTGAGGGCCTGCACCAGCGGCGCGGCCTGCTCGCTGTCTGGCGAGAAATAAAACAGCGCGCCCAGCACCCGGGCGCTGAACGCGAACGATTCACGATGTGAGACATCTTTCATTACATCTTCCTTGTTCGCGCGGAGAGTGTCCGCGCGACTGTGTTAACCGATAATACAAATCATAGAATAAACCACGGCCACGCCATTCACTCGCTACACCTTCTCGATCTGCACAAGATTGGTGTGCTGCGGGTTGCCTTTTGCCAGCGGTGAAGGGCGGTGCGTGGTCAGGGTGTTGATGCATGAGCCGTGATCGATGCGATCGCCAATCATATTGGCGTCGTGCCAGGCACCCTGGCCCATAGCGCTCACGCCGGGCATGATGCGCGGCGTCACTTTTGCTTCAATTCGTACCTCGCCGCGTTCGTTAAAGACGCGCACCGTATCGCCGTTCTTAATGCCGCGTTTTTCAGCATCGACAGGATTAAGCCAGACCTCCTGGCGACAGGCGGCTTTCAGCACGTTTACATTACCGTAGCTCGAGTGGGTACGGGCCTTAAAGTGGAAACCAAACAGCTGCAGCGGGAACTGTGCGCGCTCGGGCGCATCCCAGCCGTCGAAGGTTGATGCGTAGACGGGCAGCGGACTGATGGTCTCATCTTTTTCCAGCTCCCAGGTGGCCGCAATCTCCGCCAGCTTGCTGGAGTATATTTCAATCTTACCCGATGGCGTTTTCAGCGGATTGGCTTCCGGATTTTCGCGGAATTTTTTATAGGCCACAAAATGGCCGTTCGGATCTTTACGCTTGTAAATGCCCATTTTTTTTAGCTCGTCATAGGACGGCAGATGAGGGTCTTTTTCGAGCATTTTGGCATACAGATACTGCAGCCACTGTTCCTGCGTCCGTCCTTCGGTGAATTTCTGATGGATATCCGGCCCGAGGCGTTTCGCCACTTCGCTCATGATCCAGTAGATGGGCTTGCGTTCAAATTTCGGCGCGGTCACGGGTTGAAGGAATATCAGGTAGCCCATGTTACCCGCATAATCGTTAGGAATGATGTCTTCCTGTTCGACGGTCATCAGGTCTGGCAACACGATATCGGCATACTTCGCTGACGACGTCATGAAGTTATCGATGACCACAATCATCTCGCACTTGCTTTCATCCTGCAGGATATCGTGGGTTTTATTGATATCGGAGTGCTGGTTGATGAGGGTATTGCCCGCGTAGTTCCAGATGAACTTAATCGGCACGTCCAGCTTATCCTTGCCGCGCACGCCGTCGCGCAGGGCGGTCATCTCCGGACCGCGGGTGATAGCGTCCGTCCAGCTGAAGCAGGAAATTTGCGTTTTGACCGGGTTATCCGGCAGCGGCATACGTTCGATGGTGATGGTGTAGGTGGACTCACGCGCGCCGCTGTTCCCGCCGTTGATCCCCACGTTCCCAGTCAGAATAGGCAGCATCGCGATGGCACGGGACGTCAGCTCGCCGTTTGCCTGGCGCTGAGGTCCCCAGCCCTGACAGATGTAGGCCGGCTTCGCGGAGCCGATTTCGCGGGCAAGCTTAACGATGCGATCCGCCGGAATGCCGGTGATGCGTGAGGCCCACTCCGGCGTTTTCGCCGTGTGGTCATCACCCTGGCCGAGAATATACGCTTTGTAGTGAGCGTTAGCGGGCGCGCCTTCCGGCAGCGTTTTTTCGTCATAGCCGACGCAGTATTTGTCGAGGAACGGCTGGTCGACCAGGTTTTCGTCGATTAACACCCAGGCAATACCCGCTACCAGCGCGGCATCGGTACCCGGACGGATCGGGATCCACTCATCTTCACGTCCGGCTGCCGTGTCGGTGTAGCGCGGGTCGATAACAATCATGCGCGCGTTGGACCGCTCGCGGGCCTGTTCCAGATAGTACGTAATCCCGCCGCCGCTCATGCGCGTTTCTGCCGGGTTATTGCCGAACATGACCACCAGTTTGGTGTTTTCGATGTCCGAGGTGCTGTTGCCGTCGTTACTGCCGTAGGTGTAGGGCATCGCGCAGGCAATTTGCGCCGTGCTGTAGGTACCGTAGTGGCTCAGGAAACCGCCGTAGCAGTTCATCAGACGCGCCACCAGCGAAGCGTAAGGGGAGGAGCGGGTGATATTGCCCCCGACAATCCCGGAGGAGTAGTTGATATACACCGCTTCGTTGCCGTAGTCGGCCACCACGTCTCTCAGACTGGCGGCGATCGTGTCGAGCGCTTCATCCCAGGTGATGCGTTCGAACTTACCTTCGCCGCGTTTGCCCACGCGCTTCATCGGGTAGTTCAGACGGTCAGGGTGATTGATTCGGCGGCGAATTGAACGTCCGCGCAGGCAGGCGCGCACCTGATGGTTACCGTAAATATCCTCACCAGTGTTGTCCGTTTCGACCCAGTACACTTCGTTGTCACGCACGTGCAGACGCAGCACACAGCGGCTGCCGCAGTTGACCGAGCAGGCGCCCCACACCACGGTATCTTCAGGCGGCTGGACGGCGTGCTTCACCGCCGCGGCGGCGCTTTTTAAACCAAAAGGCAGCGAGATCCCACCAGCGGCAAGCGCCAGAGAACCTATCGCCGTAGATTTCACGAGAGTTCGACGGCTAATTCCGCCGTGATGTTCAATATCGGACATGGCTCACCCCATCATTATAATTGCGTATTATTTTTCCCGAAATGATATCCGGGCTAATGATGGGGTGAGTGTTACTTATTTGGGGGTATTAAATCTTAATCCTCATCAAATCAAAGGGGATTGAGGGTCAATTACTGAGCTTCAGCTGCCGCACCGCTGCCTGTGCGGGTGTATAAAATTTTGAAGGTGTCGTTGGCGCAGTGGCCTACTACCTGCGTGCCCGCCTGGTCGGCCTGGTCGTTCGGCACAATGCTCAGCGTAAACCCTGATTCAGGCACGCCGTTGTTGATAATCTTCTGCTGAATGTCGCTTTTCACGCGCTCGCAGGAATCCGGTGCCGCCAGTGCGGCCGTTGAGGCACTCATTAACAGCAGGGCGGTAATCCAGGGTAACCGTTTCATCTGTAGCTCCTTTTCTCTGTGTAGAGATTAATTTTAGCAGGCTTCGTGTAAACAACTGTATTTGCTAATATGATTGGGAATAATCTCCCTGTACGGTAATAAATGTGAAGAAATACGCAGCGATAACGCTACTGGCAGCAACACTGATGGGGTGCGACAACAGCTCCGCGCCGCTGTCGTTTACGCCCGAGATGGCGAGTTTTTCAAACGAGTTTGATTTTGATCCGCTGCGCGGACCGGTCAAAGACTTTACCCAGACGCTGTTCAACGAGAAGGGCGAAGTGTCAAAACGGGTCACTGGCACCGTCTCGACGGAAGGGTGTTTCGATACGCTGGAGTTGCACGACCTAGAGGCCAACACCGGCGTGGCGCTGGTGCTGGATGCCAATTACTATCTCGACGCAGAAACCCAGCAGCGCAAAGTGAAGCTGCAGGGGAAATGCCAGCTGGCCGAACTGCCGTCAGCCGGGGTGACGTGGGATACCGACGACAACGGTTTTGTGGTGGCGGCGCATGGCAAAGAGATGGAAGTGAAGTATCGCTACGACGCGGATGGCTACCCGCTGGGCAAAACCACCGTCTCCGGGGATCAGCATCTGTCCGTCCAGTCGACGCCGTCTAAAGATCTTCGCAAAAGAATGGATTATTCGGCAGTGAGCATGTTGAATGATAAGCCGCTGGGCAACGTGAAGCAGAGCTGCGATTACGACCGCCACAATAACCCGGTGAGTTGCGATCTGACGATCACGGACGACAGCGTCAAACCTGCCGTTGAGCGCAAGTACACCATCAAGAACACGATTGAATATTACTGAGAGTAACGTGCATTTTGTACGTTTCGCCCGGCGGCGCTACGCTTGCTTGGGCCTACAATGAAGCACCCTGTAGGCCGGGTAAGCACAGCGCCACCCGGCAAGAAAGACAGCGCAATGGTTCATGACAAGGTTTGTCATCAATCTCACTGCGCGGTAGGTTTCAGCAGGCTGGCGCCTGACGGTTTGTGTCCGGCCAGGTGCTGATGCTGGAAAATGCACATGCGGATGGTGTTGCGGTATTCACCGTTAATAAAGAACTCGTGAATCAGTTCGCCTTCCACCATGAAGCCCAGCTTGCGGTAGATATGGATCGCTTTCTCGTTCTCTTTGTCCACAATCAGGTAAAGCTTGTAGAGATTCAGAACGTTGAATCCGTAATCCATTGCCAGCTTAGCCGCCCGTGACGCAAGGCCTTTTCCCTGATGCTCAGGGGAGATGATGATCTGAAACTCCGCCCGGCGGTGAACGTGGTTGATCTCAACCAGCTCCACCAGCCCGGCTTTTTCACCTTCACACTCCACCACAAAACGACGTTCACTCTGATCGTGAATGTGCTTATCGTAGAGATCGGAAAGCTCGACAAACGCCTCGTAAGGCTCTTCGAACCAGTAGCGCATCACACTGGCATTGTTGTCGAGCTGGTGGACAAAGCGCAGGTCCTCACGCTCCAGCGGACGGAGTTTAACGTCGCAGGACACCGACATTATGGGGCTACCGTGCGGCCAGTGCGGCGATCCAGGCAGCGCAGGGTGTTAGGCTCCCAGTAGGCATTGACGTTTGCACTTTGCTGACACTTATCGCGCGCGTCAAAAGCGACATCTTCTTTGTCCCACTCTTTTTCAGCACGTTTGTTGACCTTCTGACGAAGGTTACGGGTGTCATTCCATTGTTCTTTGTCCATGGCGGCGTTCTGACGGCTTTGCGCGCTGTCACCAGACTCAATAATGAGCTTGCTGGTTTCCGCTGTCGCAGAGGCGGCAAAGGCGAACGATGACAGCGCCAGCAGGGCTGTCAGACAAAGGCGTTTGCTTAATGTGGTCATAGCGTTTCCTTTTAAATGGGTGCAGATAATCAAGTTACCCCGTACAGATTCTACACTAAAGCGAAATGACGGCATACCCGCGGAGCAAGTATGGAAAAGTAAAGGGCATCATCAGGTATGATGGTTAAATAAATCCTCACCTGACGTGAAAAATGCTTAAAACGACGCTGCTTTTTTTTGCCACCGCGCTATGCGAAATCATCGGTTGCTTCCTGCCCTGGCTCTGGCTGAAGAAGGGAGGATCCGTACTGTTGCTCATCCCGGCAAGCGTCGCGCTGGCCCTGTTTGTCTGGCTGTTAACGCTGCATCCGGCGGCCAGTGGGCGCGTTTATGCGGCTTACGGTGGCGTGTATGTCTGCACGGCGCTGCTGTGGTTACGCGTGGTGGACGGCGTCAAACTCAGCGCATACGACTGGGCCGGGGCGCTGATTGCCCTGTGCGGTATGCTGATTATTGTGGCGGGATGGGGGCGCGCGTAAGCCCCCTGGTTTTGTGATCGTCAGCTGATTTTATGATCATTATACTTGTATGGTAGTAGGGTTGATGGGTAAATTTCCAGCATCACAACGAACGATGTAAGGAAAGGAATTATGAAGATTGTCGCGGCTGACGTGTTTGTTACCTGCCCGGGGCGGAACTTTGTCACCCTTAAAATCACCACCGATGAGGGGATTGTCGGTCTCGGTGACGCTACGCTAAACGGACGCGAGCTCTCCGTGGCCTCTTACCTGAAGGATCACCTTTGCCCCCAGCTGATTGGCCGCGATGCGCACCGCATCGAAGACATCTGGCAGTTCTTTTATAAAGGCGCCTACTGGCGTCGCGGTCCGGTTACCATGTCGGCCATCTCCGCCGTGGATATGGCACTGTGGGATATCAAAGCCAAAGCGGCCAACATGCCGCTCTACCAGTTGCTGGGCGGCGCCTCCCGGGAAGGGGTGATGGTCTACTGCCATACTACCGGCCACACCATTGACGACGTGCTGGAAGATTACGCCCGTCATAAAGAGATGGGCTTCAAGGCGATCCGCGTGCAGTGCGGCGTGCCGGGCATGAAAACCACCTACGGCATGGCCAAAGGAAAGGGCCTGGCCTATGAGCCTGCGACCAAAGGCGACTGGCCGGAAGAGCAGCTCTGGTCTACCGAAAAATACCTCGATTTCACGCCGAAGCTGTTCGACGCGGTGCGCAGTAAATTCGGCTTCAATGAGCACCTCCTGCACGACATGCACCACCGCCTGACGCCAATTGAAGCGGCGCGCTTCGGCAAGAGCATCGAAGCATTCCGCATGTTCTGGATGGAGGATCCAACGCCTGCGGAAAACCAGGCCTGCTTCCGCCTGATCCGCCAGCACACCGTCACCCCCATTGCGGTAGGCGAAGTGTTTAACAGCATCTGGGACTGCAAGCAGCTTATCGAAGAGCAGCTTATCGACTATATCCGCACCACCATTACCCACGCGGGCGGCATTACCGGGATGCGTCGCATCGCTGATTTTGCCTCGCTCTATCAGGTGCGTACCGGTTCACACGGTCCGTCGGATCTGTCGCCCGTTTGTCATGCCGCCGCGCTGCATTTCGACCTGTGGGTGCCGAACTTTGGCGTGCAGGAATACATGGGCTACTCCGAACAGATGCTGGAAGTCTTCCCGCACAGCTGGCGCTTTGATAACGGCTATATGCATCCGGGCGATAAGCCGGGGCTGGGCATTGAGTTTGATGAAAAGCTGGCGGCGAAATACCCCTACGATCCGGCCTATCTGCCGGTGGCCCGCCTTGAAGACGGCACGCTGTGGAACTGGTAAGCGAGGAGCGAACGATGAAAAGCGTAGTGATTCAGCAGCCAAACCAACTGGTGATTGAAGAGCGGCCACACCCGGAACCAGGCGCAGGCGAAGTCCGCGTGAAAATCACGCTGGCAGGTATCTGCGGGTCGGACAGCCACATCTATCGCGGGCATAACCCGTTTGCGAAATACCCACGCACGATCGGCCACGAGTTCTTTGGCGTGATTGACGCCACAGGCGAAGGGGTTGACGCTGCCCGCCTGGGCCAGCGCGTCGCGGTTGACCCGGTGATCAGTTGCGGACAATGCTACCCGTGCTCCGTGGGAAAACCGAACGTCTGCACCTCGCTGGTCGTGCTGGGGGTGCACCGTGATGGCGGCTTCAGTGAATATGCGGCAGTGCCTGCTCAAAATGCCTGGGCCATTCCGGATGACATTCCCGATCGACACGCCGTCATGGTTGAGCCCTTTACCATCGCCGCCAACGTAACGGGGCAGGTGAAACCGACGGAACAGGACGTCGCGCTGATTTACGGCGCTGGCCCGATGGGACTGGTCACCGTGCAGGCGCTGAAAGGCGTCTATAAGGTGAAGCAGGTTATCGTGGTTGACCGCATAGACGAGCGCCTGGCGATGGCGCGGCGCTGCGGCGCGGATTGGGTCTTTAATAACGGCGAGCAGTCGCTGCAGGCCGCGCTGGAGGAAAAAGGCATCAAACCGACGTTAATCATTGATGCCGCCTGCCATCCATCTATTTTGCAGGAAGCGATAACCCTGGCCTCGCCAGCGGCGCGCATCGTGCTGATGGGCTTTTCCAGCGAGCCGAGCCAGATTGTTCAGCAGGGCATTACCGGCAAAGAGTTGGCGATCTTCTCCTCGCGCCTGAATGCCAACAAATTCCCGGTCGTCATCGACTGGCTGAAGAGGGGGCTGATCGACCCGGAAAAACTTATCACCCATACTTTTGACTATCACCACGTAACAGACGCCATCGAACTGTTTGAGAAAGATCAGCGGCAGTGCTGCAAAGTCTTACTCACGTTCGGCCAATAATCATTTACGCGATTAAGAGCCTGCGCAGACAGGCTCTATGTGGTTCGCATCTTACCTTTCAGAGATAGCCATCATGACACAAGTACAACCGCAACGATCCACCGCCGATCTGGTGAAAGCCGCCGTTTCCGGCTGGCTTGGCACCGCTCTGGAGTTCATGGACTTTCAGCTTTACTCGCTGGGGGCCGCCCTGGTCTTCCATGAGATCTTCTTCCCCGAACAGTCTGCCGCGATGGCGCTGATCCTGGCGATGGGGACCTACGGCGCAGGCTATATTGCGCGCATCGTCGGGGCCTTTATCTTCGGCAGAATGGGCGACAGCATTGGCCGTAAGAAGGTGCTGTTTATCACCATCACTATGATGGGGATCTGCACCACGCTGATTGGCGTCCTGCCGACCTACGCGCAGATCGGGATTTTTGCCCCGGTTCTGCTGGTGACGCTGCGCATTATTCAGGGTCTGGGCGCCGGGGCTGAGATCTCCGGGGCCGGAACCATGCTGGCGGAGTACGCGCCGAAAGGAAAACGCGGCATCATCTCCTCGCTGGTGGCGATGGGCACTAACTGCGGGACGCTGAGCGCCACGGCGATCTGGGCCATCATGTTCTTTGCCCTTGACCGTGAACAGCTGCTCGCCTGGGGCTGGCGCGTGCCGTTCCTCGCCAGCGTCGTGGTGATGATCTTTGCCATCTGGCTGCGTATGAATCTCAAGGAGAGCCCGGTCTTTGAGAAAGTGAACGATGCACAAACTGTGCAACCGGACACGTCGCTGGGTTCCATGGTGAAAAGCAAATCCTTCTGGCTGGCGACTGGCCTGCGTTTCGGCCAGGCGGGCAACTCGGGGCTGATCCAGACCTTCCTTGCGGGCTATCTGGTCCAGACGCTGTTGTTCGATAAGGCCATCCCTACCGATGCGCTGATGATCAGCTCCATTCTCGGGTTTATCTCCATCCCGCTGCTGGGCTG
Source organism: Enterobacter sp. ku-bf2 (assembly GCF_001742765.1). Lineage (NCBI taxonomy): Bacteria > Pseudomonadati > Pseudomonadota > Gammaproteobacteria > Enterobacterales > Enterobacteriaceae > Enterobacter > Enterobacter sp. ku-bf2. The sequence continues at coordinate 890,796 of NZ_MDVW01000001.1, read as the reverse complement.
GCTTTCCGATAAAGTGGGGCGCCGTCTGCCGTACATTATTCTCAATATCTCCGCCATTCTGCTCGCCTACCCGATGCTGTCGATCATCGTCGATAAGAGCTATGCGCCTGGGACGATCATGCTCTCTATCATCGTTATCCATAACTTCGCCGTTCTGGGGCTCTTCGCGCTGGAAAATATCACCATGGCGGAGATGTTTGGCTCGCGAAATCGCTTTACACGTATGGCCATCTCCAAAGAGGCGGGCGGTCTGGTGGCGGTGGGTTTTGGTCCGGTGCTGGCAGGGATTTTCTGCAATATGACCGGTTCCTGGTGGCCGATTGTTGCCATGCTGGTGGCCTATTCCGTGATTGGACTGGTCTCGGCGATCCTGATGCCGGAAGTGCGCGATCGTGATTTGAGCGCGGCGCATGACGCAGCTGAGTCTGCGCCAAAAGAGACGGTCGGTTACGGCGCTGTCTCCTCGCGACGCTAGTGGTTTATAGCTTGCGTGACTTATCACACAACTTTGTTTTTATGTCACACCACATGACCAAAAGTTAATATAAATCAAAATCTCAAACGGCAGTATCAGTATGGTTGATGGCAGTAATTTTTTACCCCAACTGCCATTCTAGTTGGTGTAGTCAGCAGGCGCTGCCGCTTCAGAAAGAGCGGCAGCGATCCACAGCTTTCTAATTAACGAGTCTTAATCATGGAAAATACCTTATTACAGGCCAATGCGACGCTGCCTCAGTACGATCGCGACAGCCTTAAAGCTCGCATCGTTCATTTAGGCTTTGGCGCATTTCACCGGGCGCATCAGGCAGTGTATGCCGATATCCTCGCCGCTGAGCACGGCAGCGACTGGGGCTACTGTGAGGTTAACCTGATTGGCGGTGAGCAGCAGATTGCCGATCTGAACGCGCAGGATAACCTCTATACCGTGGCGGAAATGTCTGCCGATGCGTGGACCTCCCGCGTAGTGGGCGTGGTCAAAAAGGCCCTTCATGCGCAGGTTGACGGGCTGGAGACGGTGCTGGCGGCGATGTGTGACCCGCAGGTCGCGATTGTCTCTCTGACCATCACCGAGAAAGGGTACTGCCACTCGCCGGCGACCGGGCAACTGATGCTCGATCATCCGTTTATCGTCGCCGACCTGCAAAACCCGCACCAGCCAAAATCTGCGCCGGGTGTCGTCGTGGAAGCGCTCGCGCGCCGTAAGGCGGCAGGTCTGCCGGCATTTAGCGTAATGTCCTGCGACAACATGCCAGAGAACGGTCACGTGATGCGCAATGTCACCTGCGCGTACGCCCGTGCGGTAGACGGTGAGCTGGCGGACTGGATCGAATCCCACGTCACCTTCCCGTCAACCATGGTGGATCGCATCGTGCCTGCGGTCACCCCCGACACGCTGGATAAAATTGAGCGGCTGACCGGCGTGCGCGATCCGGCGGCGGTGGCCTGTGAACCGTTCCGCCAGTGGGTGATCGAAGATAACTTTGTGGCAGGGCGTCCTGCGTGGGAAAAAGCCGGGGCCGAACTGGTGTCGGACGTGATCCCGTTTGAAGAGATGAAGCTGCGCATGCTAAACGGCAGCCACTCATTTCTGGCCTACCTGGGCTATCTGGCGGGCTACCAGCATATCAACGACTGTATGGAAGATGAACATTACCGCATCGCCGCGCACGCGCTGATGCTCAACGAGCAGGCGCCTACGCTGAAGGTCAAAGGCGTCGATTTAGGACGCTATGCCGATCTCCTGATTGCCCGCTACAGCAACCCGGCCCTGCGCCATAGGACCTGGCAAATTGCGATGGACGGCAGCCAGAAGCTTCCGCAGCGCATGCTGGATTCCGTGCGCTGGCACCTGGTGCATCAGAAGCCTTTCCCGCTGCTGGCGCTGGGCGTGGCAGGGTGGATGCGCTATGTCGGCGGCGTGGACGAGCAGGGTAATGCTATTGACGTAAGCGATCCGCAGCTGGCAGTGATTCAGGCGGCGGTTAAAGGCAGTGCGGAAGGGGAAAGCCGGGTCAAGGCGCTGCTCGGCATCGAGGCCATCTTCGGCAAGGAATTACCGCGTGAAGCCGTCTTTGTTGATGCGGTGATGAAGGCGTACCAGACGCTGCTGCAAAAGGGTGCGAAAGCGACCGTGGCACAGTACGTGTCTCAACGGTAATTCAGCACATGCCGCCGTTCGCGGCGGCATGTCTGCGCACCGTTTAGTGCATACCCAGGCGAATCAGCTCAATCGGTTCGAACTTACCTTCGCATCCTTCCACTTCAACCGTTTTGCTGCGGCGCACCTGCGCGGCATCCAGCCCGTCGCTGTGGATCGCTTTAATCACGCCAGTTTTGCCCGTGCCGCTAATCATGACGCGGCTGCCGGTGGTGATTGCATTGCGGTTACGGTCGTATGTCATCATGGTATTTTCTCCTCTCTAACCTGTTCGTTACGGCGTTATTTCAGGGTTGCCGTTCACGGAGCATATAAATACGCCTGTCTGCATCACATGTTTTTGTTTTTGATCAAACTCACACTTTTTTCTTTATTGTGCCGGGCGCTGACGGTTCACGACAGCAATTGACAAAGCAGACCGTTATTTTCATTTATTGATAGTTTCAGCAGGGAAGCGTTGAGGGTTGGTTTATATTCCCGGTGCCATTCTGGGTACAGGAAATAACCCTTTCATCGGAATAAGGAGTCAAGCTTATGTATAAGAAGATTTTGATGCCTGTTGATGTGTTTGAAATGGATTTGAGCGACAAAGCGGTTCGCCACGCGGCAAACCTTGCGAAGGCAGAGGGCGCCTCGATTACCCTGGTCAATATTCTGCCGGCCAGCAGCCGCTCCCTGCTGCGCGGATTTAATGCCGATATTAAAAAGTTCGAAGAGTATATGACCGAGGAATCCGGTAAGAAAATGAACGCGTTAAAAAGACTGTTCGATATCTCGCCGGAGAAAATTGACAGCCTGGTGCGCTTTGGCAACGTCCGCGATGAAATTATCAGGCTGAGCAAGGAGGGGGAATATGACGTGATTGTCATTGGGTCGAAAAATCCGGGCATCACCACCCATCTGCTGGGATCAAATGCGGAATCTATCCTGCGCTACGCCACAATTCCGGTGTTAGTCGTTCGCTAAACCTATCGCCGCGTCCGAAAGGGGGCGGCGTAATATTACTCTTCGCTAAACCACTCGCTATTTTCCTGACGAATCAGCTGCACGGATTCGCTAATTTCCTGCAGATGCAGCGTCATCGCTTTTTCCACGCCGTCCGGGTCGCGTTTTTCCAGCGCGCTGAAAATATCGTGATGCTGTCGGAGCAGCATTTCCGGCGGGGAGACGTGATCGAGACTCATATAACGCACGCGGTCGATGGTGGCCTTGATGTTTTCGATGGTGTCCCAGGCCAGCTGGCAATCCGCAATCTGCGCCAGTTTCTGGTGGAATTCATCATCAAGCTGGAAGAAATCATTCAACTGCTTACGGTCAATCGCAATCCGCTGCTGATGCAGGTTTTGCTCCAGCAGGTAACACTGCTTGTCGTTGATGAGCGTTGCGGCACGGCGCGCCACCGCGCATTCAATGGCCTGGCGAACAAAACAGCCGTTGCGCACCTGAGAGAGTGAAATTTTGTTCACGTAGCTGCCGCGCTGCGGGCGGATCTGAATCAGACCGTTTTCCGCAAGCTTAATAAACGCTTCACGCACCGGCTGACGGGAAACGTCAAAACGCACGGACACCTCTTTTTCAGAAAGCGGCGTTCCCGGTGGGATCAGGCAATGGACAATGTCACGTCGCAAAATGCGATAGATTTGCTGGTTTACGGGCTGGGTGGGATTGAGTTGCGATTCAGCGGCCATGAGTTGTCATTTCTCAGAGAGTTAGCCTGAACATACTACCATTCTTTTATAACCCGAAACAGACCCGGCCCGCAGGCCGGGAAGGGCAGCGTTAGCCACGATGGACGCTAAGACCGGCAAAACTCTGGCTGACCGGCATCATTTCTACGGTATTGATGTTGACGTGTTTTGGCAGCGTCGCCACCCACCAGACCGTTTCGGTGACATCTTCCGGCGTCAGGGCGTTCGCGTTTTCATAGGTTTTGTCTGCTTTCGCGTCATCGCCTTTGAAACGCACATTGGAAAACTCGGTGCCACCCACCAGGCCCGGCTCGATGTCGGTGACGCGAATGGCGGTGCCGTGCAGATCGGTCCGCAGGTTAAGGCTGAACTGGCGCACAAACGCTTTCGTCGCCCCGTAGACGTTACCGCCTGCATAGGGCCAGCTTCCGGCGGTGGAGCCGATATTGATAATGTGGCCACGATTGCGCTCAACCATGCCCGGCAGCACTGCGCGGGTCATGTAGACCAGCCCTTTGTTGTTGGTGTCGATCATGTTTTCCCAGTCTTCCACGCTGGCTTTGTGGGCAGGCTCCATGCCCAGCGCCAGACCGGCATTGTTGACCAGCACGTCGATGGCGCGCCATTCTGCTGGCAGATTTGCAATCATCTCTTCGATCGCCGCGCGGTTACGCACGTCCAGCTGCGCGGTCAGAATGCTGTCGCCTAGTTCGTCCTTCAGCTCCTGCAGACGTTCCTGACGGCGGCCGGTCGCGATAACCTTGTGCCCGTTGGCGACGAAGCGACGCGTGATGCTTTCACCAAAACCTGCCGTTGCCCCGGTAACTAAAATAATCATCTCACTGTTCCTCAACGCTTTTTGTGTTGTACTAACATAGCACGGCCGCAGAGGGTGCGTTAAGGCAACATTTGTATGACAGCGTTGCAGGGGAAGGCGGCCTGGCCTACTCTGGGAGGATACCCGTACTCAGGAGCGAAAGATGACGGCCACGAATCCCTTTTTTAACATCAGCCTGCTGCCTTACCAGGCCCCCCATTTTGATGAGATCAACGACAGCCACTATCGTCCGGCCTTCGATGAAGCCCTTCGCCAGAAGCGGGCGGACATTGACGCGATTGTCGCTCAGGCCGCTGCGCCTGACTTCGCTAACACCGTGCTGGCGCTGGAGAAAAGCGGCGCTTTGCTCGCGCGCGTCAGCAGCGTGTTCTTCGCCATGACTTCCGCGCACACCAATCCGTATTTACAGGAGCTGGAGGAACAGTTCTCCACCGAGCTTGCCGCGCTGGCAAACGATATCTGGCTGAATGACGTGCTGTTTGCCCGCGTGGAGACCGTCTGGCAGGACCGTGCCGCGCTGGACACCGAATCCCGTCGTCTGGTCGAAGAGACGTATCAGCGGTTTATTCTGGCCGGCGCGCGTCTGAATGAGACAGAAAAGGCCGAGCTAAAGGCGTTGAATACCGAGGCGGCCTCCCTGACCAGTCAGTTTAACCAGCGTCTACTGGCTGCCGATAAAACGGGTGGGCTGGTGGTGGATTACGCGCACCAGCTTGACGGGCTCAGCGCCGGTGAGATTGCTGATGCGGCGCAGGCTGCCGCGGAGCGAGGGCTAAACGATCGCTGGCTGATCCCGCTTTTGAACACCACCCAGCAGCCCGCGCTTTCCGCGCTGCGCAATCGTCAGACGCGCGAAAACCTCTTCAACGCAGGCTGGACGCGTACCCAGAAAGGGGATGAAAACGATACTCGCGCGCTGATCCTTCGTCTGACGGCGCTACGTGCGCGACAGGCCCGTCTGCTGGGCTTTGAGGATTACGCCAGCTGGAGCATCGCCGATCAGATGGCGAAAACCCCGGCCGCCGCGCTGGAATTTATGCGCGGCATTGTGCCTGCCGCTCGCGCCCGCGCGGAACGCGAGCAGGCGGATATTCAGAAAGTCATCGACGACGAGCAGGGCGGTTTCACCGTGGAGGCCTGGGACTGGGCCTTTTATGCGGAGCGCGTGCGCCAGGCAAAATATGCCCTTGATGAGTCACAGATCAGGCCCTACTTTGCGCTCAATACCGTGCTGCAGGATGGCGTATTCTGGGCAGCCAGCCAGCTGTTTGGCATTCGCTTCGTCGAACGCTTCGATATCCCGGTGTACCACCCGGACGTCCGCGTATGGGAAATTTTCGACCACACCGGTGAGGGCATGGCGCTGTTTTACGGTGACTTCTTTGCCCGTGATTCCAAACAGGGCGGGGCATGGATGGGGAATTTCGTCGAGCAATCCTTCGAGTTTGCTGCCCGTCCGGTGATCTACAACGTCTGTAACTATCAAAAACCGGCGAATGGCGGTGTCGCGCTTCTCTCCTGGGATGACGTGATTACCCTGTTCCACGAGTTTGGCCATACGCTGCACGGTCTCTTTGCCAGCCAGCGGTTCGCCACGCTTTCCGGCACCAATACGCCGCGTGATTTTGTTGAGTTCCCGTCGCAAATCAACGAGCACTGGGCCAGCCATCCACAGGTGTTTACCCATTATGCGCGCCATTACGAAACCGGGGAGCCGATGCCGGACGCGCTGCGGGAAAGCATGCTCAACGCGACCCATTTCAACAAGGGTTATGACATGACCGAACTGCTGGCTGCCGCGCTGCTGGACATGAACTGGCATGGCATCGGCGAGGCCGTTTCGAGCGTGGAGGATTTTGAAGCGGCTGCGTTGAAAAAAGAGGGGCTGGATCTGCCTGCCGTGCCGCCGCGCTACCGCAGCAGCTATTTTGCCCATATTTTCGGCGGCGGCTACGCGGCGGGGTATTACGCCTACCTGTGGACGCAGATGCTGGCTGACGACGGCTATCAGTGGTTTGTTGAACAGGGCGGCCTGACCCGTGAAAACGGGCAAAAATTCCGCGAGGCGATTTTGTCCCGTGGTAACAGCACGGATTTAGCTGAACTGTATCGCAACTGGCGCGGGCACGATCCGAAGATTGAGCCGATGCTGGGGAATCGTGGGTTGAGCGCGTAAAACCGCCGTTAGCAAATAACAGAACCGGGCTTCGCGCCCGGTTTTTATTGTTTTTCCCGCAACGACTATTCGAATTCAGAATGAATAAATTGCCTGACCTGAAGTATCGAATTCAGGTTAAGTTTTTGCCCAATATTATTGGTGTAGGTATAGACAGTCTTGGGGGACAGGTAAATTTTTCTTGCAGCAGCAACCGTGTCATCAGTATCCAGAAGGGCGAAAAGTGTCTTTTTCTCCTGTTCTGAAAGCATGCTAAGACTTCTGCAGCGCGCGATGTGGTTCAACGCATATTCTGATGAATACGTCCGACCGCCCGTAAGCTGCTTTCGAAACTCCATAAAGCACGATTTCCTGTAGATTGTCACAAGCGGTTCGAGAACTCTTGAACTGACATCCTTGCCACCGATGAAGATCATTTCATGCTTTTCAGTGAGTTTCTTTCTTTTCAGAAGGTTGAAAATGGCGCCCAGGCTTCGGAATGATTCAATATCTACGACGCAAACCTTTCTGCTGGGGGACGCTTGCTGAAGGATGACAGACAGCGCTTTATTCAAGAAAACATCTTTCGTCAAAATTATGTGAGGCATAAACATAACCAAAACATCTCAGAACAATGTGAAAAGGGGCCCTAAGACCCCTGTGGTAACATCAGAATCCGATACGAACACCTGCCACACCCTGGATCGGTGTTTCGATTTGGCTGCCCTGACGATAATTAGCCTCACCGTACAAGGTTACGTCTTTGCCAACATTGACTGAAGCGCCCAGACCGTACTTGCCTGATGTGCCTTTGACGTTGTTATCAAAGCGATTGCGCTCATTGATCGTGACGTCGTTTGAGTTAGCAAACTCTTGCACCACCGCAGCTGACAGATAAGGTTTGAACTCAGTCGAGCCAATATTGAACTTCCCGGCAATCTTCGCACCGGCTTCACCCGTGACAGAACGTGGAGTGCCCGTGTTGCCTTTCATGCCGTTGCTGAGTTTCACATCCTCACTGGTCATCTGAACAAACGCCAGGCGTCCATAAGGCGTGATGCTTACGTCATCTTTGAGATCGAACTGATAACCACCTTCAACGGCGGTACTGAGTGCATATTGCTTCCAGTCACCGCCGGTTCTGCCCCCGTTGGTCATAACCGCTCTCAGTTTGTTGTTAAGACGGTTACCTTTCACGACACCGTCAGCGTAGAACCCGCTGGCGTCAAACCACGTGGCATACAGGCCGAGGCCGTAGCTGTCGATTTTGCTTGTGCCGCCGCGGGCATGCTTCACTTTGTTATCGCTAAAGGACATGAATGTGCCAGTGACGAGGCTGCCTCGGTCAAAGTCAGTACGGGTATCAGCACCGATCTCAAGTCCGTTCTGGCTCAACCTATAGGCTGAGCCATTGCTTGTATCAATGTCACTTTTACTGCCGAGGTAGTGTCCCCATACGTTGCTTTCTGGTCCGGTTTTATCCAGACTCGCGCGATACGTGCGCAGACCATCTAGCTCGGAATGGACGACGTTCAGACCTGCATTGGACATGGCCAGAATGGCATCAGTTGCAGGTGTGGTCATTGGCTTCTTACCTCCATTTCCGTTACCTCCTGCGTTGCCGTTGTCACCACCGCCCGGGTTCTCACCGCCCGGGTTCTCGCCGCCCGGGTTCTCGCCGCCCGGGTTCTCACCGCCCGGGTTCTCGCCGCCCGGGTTCTCACCGCCCGGGTTCTCGCCGCCCGGGTTCTCGCCGCCCGGATTTTCGCCGCCAGGGTTCTCACCGCCAGGGTTTTCACCGCCCGGGTTTTCACCGCCCGGGTTCTCACCGCCACTCCCCATGGCACCCAGATACCATACGTTACCGCCGGTGAGGCCGTCCTTATCCTGCTGGCTGTACAGGGTGTACATATACGTGCCGCCATCCACGAATCGGGTGCTTCGCCCGGATGCCGTGACCATTTCAAAGTCAATGTCACCGCCTTTCTCGTGGATGAGGTTCAGCGTCAGGTCAGTGTGGTCTGATATCTCCTTACCGGAGTCAGCCACAGCAATACCAAACTGGCCTGTGCCCTGTTCGATAGTGACGAAGTTGCCTTTACGGTCTGCGAGAGAGGTGTTCAGGAGGAAGTTCCCGGTGCCGCTCAGCTCCGTAATCGTCAGCTTCGCGAATTCACCGTCGCTGTTGCGCAGGAAGTTGACGTTGCCGCCGACCATGGTGAGCTTACCAACCTGAGCCGTGTCCGGGCCGGATATGGCATCGGAAAGGTCGTTAACAGAAAGGGTACCTCCCTGGATGTTTACGTCCGTTGCGAGAGAGCCGGCATTCATCAGCAGTTCGCCACCGACGTTTACTCTGGTTTCGCCGTCGGCCACTGCTCCGGCCCACAGCCACGACTGGCCGCCATCAATAGTGGTATCAGTGATTGTGCCGAAGACCTTCTGTTGGCCATCACTTTTGATGGTAGTAGAGGTGGCTTTGCCACCAGCGGAGACATACTGAGCACCGCCGCTGCTGATTATGGTCTGATTAGCCTCACCTGTGACCTCCTGCTCACCACCACTTTTTATCGTAGTATAGGTGGCCAGGCCGCCAGCATGGACGTACTGACTGCCACCATTGTTGATGGTTGTAGAGGTGGTAGTGCCGAAGACGCGCTGCAGACCATTACTGTTGATGGTAGTAAAAATGGCTGCACCGCCACTTCCTAAGGTCTGCAAGCTCCCACTATTGATGCCGACACTGGTGACCGTTCCGCCCTCCCAGATAATCTGTGAGCCACCATTCATTGTGACATCTGTAGCACTACCGCCACTGCTGACGTACTGAACACCACCGCTGTTGATTATTGTAGAGGTAGCCGTACCGCCATTGGAGACATACTGATAACCATCACCGTTAATTATCGTAGAGGTGACTAAACCGCCATCAATGAACTGAACACCACCGCTGTTGATAGTAGTGGCGGTGGCAGTGCCACCCGTGGAGATATACTGCTGACCCTCCGTCATGATGGTGGTGAAGGTTGCTGAACCGCCACTGGAAACATACTGTCGACCACTACTGTTAATGGTGCTGGAGGTGGCCAGGCCACCACTAGAAATTAGCTGAAAACCACCGCTGTTAAGGGTGGTGTCAGTGGCCAGACCACTACTGTATACGTGCTGCTCTCCGGCACTGTTGATGGTGGTGAAGATGGCAGAGCCACCACTGGAAATATACTGTTGACCACCGCTGTTGATGGTTGTGGTGGTTGCTGCGCCGCCAGCAGTGAGTCGCTGTTCGCCACCTCTGTTGATGGTCGTAGAGGTGGCTGTTCCTCCATCGGAGATACGCTGCGTGCCGCCGTTAATAATAGTGGTGGTTGCCGTGCCGGAGACGAACTGTACACCTCCGTTGATAGTGGTGGAGATAGCCTTACCGAAGACATCCTGTTCACCGTCGTTGATAGTGGTTAAAGTGGCCTCACCATAGACGTTCTGAAAACCACCATCTATGGTCGTGGCGGTCGCCGATCCGCCTGCGCTGATGAACTGTATTCCCATTGAATTGATGGTAGTAGAGGTTGCCGAGCCAAGTCCGTCTACGTTTTGTCGACCGCTATTTATTATTGTTTCGAAGGCCGTGCCGCCAATGAGGACGTTCTGAACGCCAGCACTATTGATGGTAGTAGAGGTTGCCGAACCACCACTGGAGACATACTGATAACCACCACTATTTATAGTCGTAGAGGTAGCTGAGCCGCCACTGGAGACGTGCTGATTACCCCCGCTGAGAGTAGTAATGGTGGCAGTACCGCCATTAAAGATGGTCTGCGTGCCACGGTTGTTGATGATAGTCGAATAGGACCAGCCTCCATCATAGACGTTCTGGTTGCCGCTGTTGTTGATGGTGGTGACATTGGCCATACCGCCGCTAGAGATGCGCTGAGAGCCGCCGCTGTTGATGATGGTGGCAGTCGAAAAACCGCCACTGGAGACGAGCTGAGAGCCACCAGTGTTGATGGTAGTGGCAGAGGTATAACCGCCACTGGTGATGAACTGACTACCACCGCTGTTAATGGTGGTAGAGTTGGCCGTATCGCCTGCATGAATACCCTGTATACCCGTTACCGTCTCACCTACATAATTCGCAGCCATGACCGATCCGGAAGGCAGTAATATGGCCCCCAGCAGCAGCGCCAGTGCGCTTTTCTTCGGCGTCAACTTCGGACGACCGGACCCGGTCGCAAGTTCAGAAGTTACCACCCACTGCTGGCGCGACTCGCACCAGACCGTGGTATATATCTTGTTCATATTTACGTCCTTTACTTATCAACTAATCCTGAATGCAGACGGTCCACCATGCCGATAACCTGACGACCGGTTATCAGACTTGTGCACTCGTACTGTCGGGGGGTGTTCTTGTGATGCGGACACCACAAAAAATCCACGTGGTCAAAATCAACGGACGTGTCATCCCAGCAGCCGTTACAGCCATGGCTGCTGAACACCCTCCAGGGGGTGTAAAATTCACTGTTGGGAAGACTGAATCCGCTGATTAACACCACCGGGATACCGGATGCCCAGGCAAGCCATGACAGCCCGCTGCCCAGACCAATAAAGAAGCTCGCATGCTTTAACAGGTCCACCCGCTCCTGGAGCGGGATATCGCCTGTAAAGTCTTCGGCGCCATGCGGAATGTGGTTCCAGATAAAGCCCTGGCCGTAATGCGCCTGGCGATCAATGCAAAGCACCCGGTATCCCAGAGATTTAAGGTGGGCGACGACCTCAGCCCAGCCATGGCCGTTGTTCCAGTACTTCGCCTGGTTGGTGGACTGCGCGGCGATACAGACGTACGGCTCCGCAATTTTCCGCTCCGCATCCAGCTTCAGGCGGGGAGGGCACTCACGCGGATCCACCCCGAGGATGTAGCCGGCATTGCGGTGGAAACCGACCTTCCTGAAATCGATGGGCTGATGAGTGGTGTCGCCCTTAAAGAAAAGGCCGATATACCAGGACGCGTAGGGATTTTCCGTCTGGAGAGCGTCCTTTGTGGAGAATGTGATCTCTGGGTACTGCGCGCTAAGCAGTTCGATGATTTCCTGCCCCATGACGCACTCAAGCTGACAGCGGTGCAGTTGGCGAAAACGCTCTGCGTAATGGAACCAGCCAAGCATGTCGCCAAGCGTCCCCGTCGGGAAAAAGATGACGACGGGCTTGTCCTTCATATCCAGCGTTTCATCCAGGACCGGGCTCATCGATCCCTGGTGGAATATCTGAATGCGGAAGCGGACGTAATATTTTTTATTACTGGTTACCCAGCCACCTTCTGAATCACAGCTGAAAAGAATATTACCGCTGTCGTCGTCCATTAAAATAACGTGCCATTTTCCTTCCGGAAGCAAAACGCGCGCGCCATAGTTAAAGTCATAAAGAATTCCGTCCGGTCCTGTCCAGGACGGAAGCTCTGGAGGGTTTGGGAAGTTAGCTGACATATATAATTTGTCCTTGGTGGCAATTTTAAATTTGTAATGATCAGGTGGAATGCACTACTGTTATTTAAGTAATGCTTTTTCATAATTGATTGCGAATTGCTGTGTTTACGCTTTTGAAAAGTGTTATATGTGCGAGCAAAACTCGCGCATGCTTACAGGTTTTGAAAATAGATAACCTTGAAAAATACTCACTCCTTTATCTTTCAAAAGAGATAGTTGTTCTTTATCTTCTATACCTTCAGCAATAACATGAATTTGCAATCGCTCTGCGAGAGCTACAATGGAATCAATTACCGCGGAATAGATTAATGATCCATTGCTCGCAATTGTGAGGCATTTATCAATCTTGAGTGTTGAGAAACCTGCATGTTCAATGTATTTGAGACATGAACTTCCGCTGCCGAAATCATCAATCGCAAATCGCACACCTGACTCAGTAAGTTGCTGCATAGCCTCGAGTGCAAAGTCGTCCAGGTTCATTGTTCCACGTTCGACAATTTCCAGTGTGACAGCAATGCGTCCGTCGAACACTTTCTTAAAGTCCCTAACTGCTTCAATAACTCTTGAAGAGTTCAACTGTCTCGCACAGATGTTGAAGGAGAGATAAAAATCATCAGGTAGCGTTCCTTCGTAGTCTTCAAAAAATGTTTTAACATCAGACATCAGGCTGCATGTGACATCATTAATCACCTCGCATGATTCCATTGCAGAGAGGTATTTTTCGGGAGAGTGGTAAATCCCATCTTTAAGAAATCTAAGTAATACTTCTCCGCCTACAATTTCATCGCCCTTACATACCGGCTGGATGAAGGGAACAAATTCAGCGCCGGTCAGTTCCGCTGATAAGATTTTTTCTCTAATCAATGTACGGGCTTTGATGAAGAAACGTTCTGCCTTAATGAGCATTTTGGTGCTTATCATAATGTCGCTCCTTATCTACTGGATTCGCTACCCGGGGTACCACTTCTTTCTTCTTTCCCCGAACTGTGAATGGCGGTAGGTAGGATGGCTGCACCTGAAGAATAAGAACCTGCTCATTCACTTCTGCGAGAAATCCTATCAACTAAAAATGTTGTGTAGATACATGTATTGATAATTTATCAAAATACAAATTTATGTTCTGTTTGATGTTGCATTTACAAGTAATAAGTCTACTGAAGACGTTGTCACGTCTGGCTGTGCTAAGATGCGAGAAAGAAGTTAATGGGTTTTCGCAGGTTGGATAAACGTGAGGATCCATTCAATTACCATCATGGATAAGGAGTCAGAGATGGTTTTTGTGATTGATAATAGGGTTTTTTATCGCTCTGAAGATGGTGCCATATGGCCATCCGGAGACGAGGGCTCTACTGTCATTCTGACCCTGACAATGAAGAGGCTATTAACATGCCTTCTCGAAAAGCATGGTCAAGTCCTGACACGGAATGAACTCCTGGATAATGTCTGGGATGTTCATGGCTTGCGCTCATCGAATCACACATTAAATAAATACATTTCAGAACTGAGAAAACATTTCGTCCAGTTAGGTATTACCAATGAATGTATTACCACAGTGCCTCGGGTCGGCTTTATGTTTAACAGCGATATTGACGTCAGGGATATCACTGAATCTTCGATTGCTGATGGACGACTCAAAGAAATTGAGAAGTCGGAGGTAATAACTCTAGTCCACCGTACGGCGTTAGTGGGTAAGTACAGGGCTCTTCATTATACGCTGGCACTGATTGTGCTTTTAATCAGCGCTACGTTAGTTGTGCCAGGTCTCGTAACTCCGTCGAAAGACTTAATGGAAATAAAACAGATTAACCCCCATTTCTTGTTTAACTACGACACCTGTCCTGTCTATACAATCCAGAGTAACTCTGCATCCCTGTCAGAGCAAAAAAAAGAACTTTTTTTAGAACTGGCTAACTCAAGTCATATTCAGTGTCTGGAAGGCACATCTTTTCTCTATCAGGTTTCAGAGTCCTATCTGTACGGCAATAAGGGGAGGGCGTTTATCAGTCGATGCACGCAAAAAAATAATAATTACATCTCCTGTCTGAATAACTACTGGAGTGGTTATGAACGCAATCAATAAGAAAACAGGGATCCCTGCCGTAATTTTACTCCTCATCCTGGCGTTTTCGGTCTGGTTCTATGTTCACATGCGTCATAAACAGAGTGCGTTAAGTGTTAACTGTTCCACAATTTTACGTTATAACCACTATGAACCTGATTTCATCGCTACGCTGGAGTTTGTTTTCCGTTTAGATAAAAACCACGAGGGTCAGGCTGTCCTGTCGGGGAATATCCAGTCAGACAAAGGCGTTCATGTCATCTCACGTACAATTCTCTTTAGCTATGAGGTGAACAGACCCGGTGAGATTGCCCTTACAGATACGCGCTACGTTAAAAATCTACGTGATACAGCTGATGATGACAGTTTTAAAAGCAGCTTCTTTTATGTTCCCGAGGGAACCGTTCGCCAGCTGAAGATTGAACCTGCAGGTAATGGCTGGCTGATTGGCAATCTGCAGTCGCCATTTGCGCTTTGCGTGAACAGGTAAGGCAGGTCAGGCATTGTGAACCTGCTCACATTCCTGAGTAGCTATCTGTCAGGAGCGGCTCATGGTGTTGGCTTAAAAAACCGGGCGTTACGCCCGGTTTTTTTATCTTACCACCAGCACAGGGCATTTCGCATGCCGAACCACTGCCGCAGCGTTTGAGCCCAACAGATAGGTTGAAATGTCCGGCTTATGGGAGGCGATAATGATCAGGTCGGCGCCGATCGTATCTGCGAGCTTAAGGATCTGATCCTTCGGAGACCCCGTCACGGCATGCGTCTGTATCTTGTCTGCAGGAATTTTGAATTGCTTAACTATTTCATCCAGTTTTACCAAGGCCGCGTGCTGGAATTCTTTCATCTTCGGCATTTCTACGGGGTAGGCCAAACCTAATGATGAATAATAGGGAAGCGAAGGAATAACGGTAAGAAAGTGGACTTTGGCCGTGTTAAGTGCGGTATGTGCCTGAACGAAAGGGATAACCATGTGCGTCAGGCTATCCTCGGAGATATCAATGGGAACCAAAATTGAATTGTACATGTGTCCCTCCTGAGTATTTTTTGCACAACTCAGGGTAAACCGTTATTTCCAGCAAAACAGAGAGCAGGTTGTCATAACGGGGACAAATTTCGGTTCTGTGATTTAGGTACAGTTGAACCTGCCTGTCATTCCGTCGTGACAATGAACATTCTTGCTTCCTGGGCGAGCTGGCGTTCAGCCTTAATTGGCGCATATTTTTCGGAATGATAGAAGGCAAGGGCCTGATCTAACGTCGGGAATTCAAAAATGCCCGCATAGGGTAACGGCTCTTCATCACCTTCCAGTACCTGTGCGACAGCACCAAAATGAACAATTTTACCGCCTGCTTCCTCTAATGCTGACGTGAAGCGGGGGGCAAGGCTGGCCTGTCTGGCTGGGTCAATAACGCGTAAGTTGATATGAACAAAGGCTGGCATAACCGTTCCTCAAACATGCTTAATAGTGTATATACACTATTAACTTTAGCATTGAATGTCGAGATGAAATGATGAGCAACATTGATGTGACGTTGTTGAAGGCCATTCCGGAAGTCTGCCCGGCGTTTCAGGCGCGCGCTACTGCTCGGGCTATTACGCGCTATTACAACGCCTGCTTCAGACCGTTTGAACTGACCGCTGAGCAGTTCAGTCTGATAGTTGGCATCGGGGGTTCTCCTAATGAAACCGTTGCGGAACTCGCCGCCAGAGCAGGGGTGGATGCGACAACACTGAGTCGTAATATCCGTAGTCTGGAGTCCCGAGGCATTATTGGCTCTACTGGAGGGCGTGGACGTTCAGGAAAACGACTCATGTTGACGGGGGAAGGCTGGCGTCTGCTTGAACAGGTCATTCCGGTATGGCAATCCGCTAAGCAGGAATTGTCCCAACTTGTGGGCAGCGAGCAGCTTAGCCTCACGACGAAAATGATGAAAAGTCTTGCCAGAATCAGCGCTTCTCTATGACTCTCTCCGTGTCACTGCCCATTTCTGCAAAACAGCCAAGCCCCAACTGGGCGCAATGCCCGGTATCGTATTCATATTGCGTGACAGCTTACGGATGCCATAATTTTATTCCCGCCAATATTACCCATAATTAGCTCGAGTAATTTCCGGTATTCCTCACGGGTCATCACCTCGGCCCGTATTTCGGTTTTACCTTCTGCTTGCGCCGTATCGCAATAAATGGCTTTCAGGCTTAACGTCAACTCTTTCGCCATGTTGACAATATTCTGCCGCACCGCATCTTCATGCTCGTCATTACAGGTGATTTTCAGGACATAGCATTTTTCGCCTTCATGGAGCGCGGGCAGTTGATTAATCCGCTGCGCAGCTTCGCGAAGCAGAATGTTGGCGCACAGAATAATCACGCTGGCCATACCGGCATTCCAGAATTGACCTAATCCGCATAGTACGCCAATTCCGGCCGAACACCACAGCGTCGCGGCGGTATTAAGACCCCGGATATTCATTCCCTCACGCATAATAACGCCTGCGCCAAGAAAACCTATGCCGGAGACGATCTGCGCTGCGATGCGCCCCGGGCTATCGGGTGAGGTCGAGAGGGAACTTAAAATAAACACGGCCGCGCCCGTCGCAACCAGTGCATTGGTACGAAGCCCCGCCATACGCTGGCGCCATTGTCTTTCCGCGCCAATAATTGCGCCCAGCAGCATCGCTGCGAGCAGATGAGAGATATAAGGGAACATCAGCCTGTCGCCTGTTAACATGATTAAACGATAAGCGTCAGCGCTTCACAAAGCACAGTATGACGCCGTTAAAACGCAAAGCATGTCAGCGCGAGGGCGGTGGAAAGAGTGAATGATGAAACATGAACATCGCGATGCCCCAAAAATTTGGTCGTTCTTAATGTATTGGGATGCAATCACGTCAAGAGGATTGCTGCCCACCCTTAAGGTAAGCAGCGAGAAAATCGCGTCAGCTTACCTTCGTATCGACGATAAAATAACTTTCCAACGAAGGACTCCTGTGAAAATTTATTGCCAGTATAGTCAGGGCCGATTATGAGTAAAGCGAAAAAACAACGTCCGTTATGAATTGTTTAAGTTCGGAAGGCATGTTTTTTAAGACGTCATCTGATTTTCAAAAATACCCGGTATACTACATTTTCTTTTTCTCAGGCGATAACAGGCAAGGCAGGAAGTATGTCTCTTCGTTCGCTGCGGGCGCTATGCCTGACAAGTTTTTTCATTGCAGATGTCCGCGATGGCCTGGGGCCTTTTCTCGGTATTTTTCTGGCCGAACGCCACTGGACCCCTGATGATATCGGCATCCTGATGACGGCCGGCGGGCTGGCGGGGTTACTGGCCACGCTGCCGGCGGGGTTCATCACCGACACCTCCCGCAACAAGCGTGCTGTACTCGCGCTGCTGTGCATTCTGATCACACTAAGCACGCTTCTGCTCTGGTTTAGCCAGCAGAGCGGCGTTGTCGCCGTGTCGCAAATCGTCACCGGTATCTGTGCGGCATTTGTCGGGCCGTTGATCGCCGGGATTACGCTGGGGTTGACCGGGCAGAGCGGCTTCAGCGCGCAGATGGGCAGAAACGAGGCGTTCAATCACGGCGGAAATTTTGTCACCGCGCTGATTGCGGGCGGCATTGCGTGGTTCTGGGGCGTGGGCGGGATTTTCCTGCTGATGACCAGCACCACGCTGCTAACGCTGTGTGCGCTGCTTGCCATTCGCAACAGCGATATCGATAACGACGCGGCGCGCGGGCTGTCCTCTTCAGCGAGCCTGCCGGTCCCCGGTTTTGCCGTGCTGATGAAAAACCGGGCGCTGTTTGTGACCGGACTGACGCTGCTGCTGTTCCACCTGGCGAACGCCGCGCTGCTGCCGATGCTGAGCATGAGGGTTGCTGCGGCACCTGCCGCGATCAACCCCGGTTTGTATGCGGCCGGTACCGTCATCATCTCTCAGGCCGTGATGATCCCCGTCGCCATCTGGGCCTCACGCCGGATCGAACACTATGGCTACTGGCGCTTGATTATGCTGGCGCTGCTGGTTATGCCGCTGCGCGCGGCTCTGGCGGCATCCACGGACGCGCCGTTAATGATGATCCCGGTACAAATTCTCGATGGCCTGGCCGCCGGGATCCTGGGAGTCGTCGTACCGTCGTTTATTGTGGTGCTGCTGCGTGGAAGCGGGCACGTCAATGCCGGGCAGAGTGTGGTGATGTTGATGCAGGGAGTAGGGGCATCCATGAGCCCGGCGTTAACCGGGACGATCGCCGGTCATTACTCGTTTGCGACGGCATTCAGTGTCCTGAGCGCCATTGCCCTGGCCGCCGTTCTGCTCTGGTGGCGCGTTGCGCACCGGAGCTGGGAAACAAACGCGCCGGATGAGGCTTAACCCCACCCGGCGTAGCACTTAAGCCAGCTCGTTAGGGCACGGTTCACCCTTTTCTAACTGCTGAAGGTTGCCCAGCGTGGTTTCCGAAATACTGATCAGCGCTTCGGCAGTCAGAAACGCCTGATGTCCGGTAAACAGCACGTTATGGCAGGCAGAGAGGCGACGGAACACGTCGTCCTGGATGACATCATTAGACTTGTCTTCAAAGAACAGGTCGCGTTCGTTCTCATAGACGTCCATCCCCAGCGCGCCAATTTTCTGGGTCTTCAGCGCTTCGATAGCGGCCTGGGAGTCAACCAGTCCGCCGCGGCTGGTGTTGATGATCATCACGCCATCCTTCATCTGGTCAAATGCCGCCTGGTTAAGCAGGTGGTAGTTTTCCGGCGTCAGCGGGCAGTGGAGGGAGATTACGTCGGACTGAGAGAACAGCGTCGGCAGGTCGACGTACTCCACGCCCAGATCCAGCGCTGCGGCGCTTGGGTACGGATCGAATGCCAGCAGACGCATGCCGAAGCCTTTCAGGATGCGCAGGGCAGCCACGCCAATTTTACCGGTGCCGATCACGCCCGCGGTTTTGCCGTACATGGTAAAGCCGGTCAGCCCTTCCAGCGAGAAGTTGGCGTCACGGGTGCGCTGATAAGCGCGGTGAATACGACGGTTGAGCGACATCATCATGCCAATCGCATGTTCCGCCACCGCTTCCGGGGAGTACGCCGGGACGCGCACCACCTTCAGACCCAGCTCTTTTGCCGCGTCGAGATCCACGTTGTTAAAGCCCGCGCAGCGCAGGGCGATGTACTTCACCCCCTGTTTTTTCAACTCTTCCAGCACCGGACGGCTGCCGTCATCGTTTACGAAAATGCAGACGCCTTCACAGCCGTGCGCCGTTTTAGCGGTTTTTTCGGACAGCAGAAAGTCGAAAAATTCAAGCTCAAACCCATAGGCCTCGTTAACATGTTGCAGATACTTTTTGTCGTACTGCTTTGTGCTGTATACCGCGAGTTTCATAAGACTTTCTCCAGTGATTTTGCATTCACGTTAGCATGATTAAAATTATCTTACAATTTCTAAAATATTATTGAATTCAATAAGTTCTATCAATTATTCTAGAGCATATGTCCACCCTAACTCCATGATATTCTTGCTACGAGGAATCTTTGGCGTGAATCTGGTCAGGGCGTGTAGAGAAAAATACAGTGGGTTGAGGATGCGAAAAAAGCCTGTCTGAATTACGTTAAAGAATGGCAAGAGGGTGTGAAAACTGCAATCCTTCTGGATGTGATGGGACGATATCAGGAACCGGGTGAGTTTCTGATAAAGAGGGAGAATGATGCATGTCGCAACAACTGGGGTTGTCCTTATCTCCGCCAATGCTGCCCGCTTTGTACTATTTCATTGTATCTATAGTAGTTTTTTTCTTGTTATATATTGGGAAACAGAAGATTAACCGGCTACGAAAATACCCACTGTTCATTGGCTATACGCTGTTTGTGATAGCCATTGCAGCCATCCAGATTAACGTTTTTGCCAACGGCTATGAGTTTGTTCGCGGTTTTTTACATATCGATTTTGATCCCTGGCGGTACGACTCGGTGTACTGGGGGTCATTGATATTCGCAATGCTTTACCTGCTGGCAATGCCCAGGAACAGGTATTAATTACGCAGTTATTCCGGCTTCTTCGCCTGAAATTATGCGTAACCCACTGAATCTAAATTGTGTTCTTCAGGTTACGCATAGCAAAAAAGTTACCTCATACTATTTACAGCATCTATCCTTAATCTTGGCGTTAACTTCAACTCAACCGCTAAACATGCGACAATGATCGGCACTGCCGGCTTAATTCTTTCGCTAAATCAGGATATTAACTGCCCATGAAGGGTAAATACAAAGCCGCTCTTGCGCTATTACTGCTGTTCATACTGTTGCCGCTGACGCTGCTGATGACGCTCGCCCAGTGGGTGCCGACGCTCGCTGGGATCTGGCTTCCCGTCGGGACGCGCATCGCTTTCGAAGAGAGCCCGAAACTGACTCGCCACGCGCTGGTGATCCCCGACCTTCGCTATCTGGTGGAAGACTGCGAAATTGCCCGCATCGATAACGTGACGCTGTCACATCCCAGCCGCTGGAAGCTGGATATCGGCGCGCTGGATCTTAACTCCGTCTGCCTGAGCAAAATTCCCCAGTCAGCGCCTTCAACGGTCGCCCCGAAAACGCTGGCGGAATGGCAGGCGGTATTGCCCAATACCTGGCTTACGGTTCACCGCCTGACGCTGTCCCCCTGGCAGCAGTGGCAGGGTGAGCTTCACGCGTCCCTGACCCCGTCCAGCCAGGAGATCGCCTATAAAGGCGAGCAGGTCAGCATTAAAGGCACGCTTCGCGGTCAGACGCTATCGGTCAGCCAGTTCGATGTTCAGCTCCCTGACCAGCCGCAGCCTGTTAAGCTGGTGGGCGAGTTTACCCTGCCGCTGGTGCCGGACGGCGTGCCGGTGAAAGGCCACGCGGTGGCGACCTTTAACGTGCCACAGTTAACGTCTCTGGTCGATGCCGATCTCGACTGGGAAGACAATCAGGGACAGCTGGTGGTGATGGCGAGAGACAACCCCGATCCGCTTCTCGACCTGCCGTGGCAGATCACGGCGGAACAGCTCAACATCAGCGACGGACGCTGGAACTGGGATCTCTCGGGTATGCCGCTGAGCGGGCGGGTGTCCCTTCGCGCCGACAACTGGCAGCAGGGGCTGGAGAAAGCCACGCTGACCGGACGACTGAACGTGTTGACGCAAGGCGATGCGGGGAAAGGCAACGCGGTACTGAATATCGGGCCCGGCAGGCTCAGCATGGAAAACAGCGACATGCCGCTGCATCTGAGCGGCGAGGCGAAGCAAAACGATCTCATTCTTTATGCCAAATTACCCGCAACACTGACCGGCAGCCTGTATGAACCGCAGCTGGCCTTTGAGCCGGGCGCGCTGCTCCGCTCGCGCGGACGCATCATTAACTCACTCGATATCGATGAAATCCGCTGGCCACTGGCGGGCGTCAAGCTCACCCAGAAGGGCGTGGACGGTCGTTTACAGGCGATTTTACGCGCCCATGAAAACGAGATGGGCGATTTTGAACTCCACCTGGACGGTCAGGCCAACGACTTTTTACCTGATAACGGCCTGTGGCAGTGGCGGTACTGGGGGAAAGGCGGCTTTACGCCGATGCATGCCCGCTGGGATGTCGCCGGGAAAGGCGAGTGGCGCGACAACCTTATTGAGCTGACGGCGCTCTCCACCGGTTTTGACAAGCTTCAGTACGGCACGATGGAGGTCAGCAAGCCGCGTCTGGTGCTGGATCAGCCTGTACGCTGGTTGCGCGATGCCGAAAAACCGGCCTTCAGCGGTGCGCTGTCGCTGAATGCCGGGCAAACGCGCTTCTCCGGCGGCAGCGTGTTGCCGCCATCGGTCCTGACCTTCAGCGTCGATGGCACCGACCCGACAATTTTTCAGTTTAAGGGCGACCTCCATGCGGACAACATCGGCCCGGTACAGGTCAACGGAAGGTGGGATGGCGTGCGCCTTCGCGGGCAGGCCTGGTGGCCGAAACAGTCCCTCACCGTATTCCAGCCGCTTATCCCGCCGGACTGGAAAATGACGCTGCGCGGCGGTGAGCTTTATGCGCAGGTCGCCTTCTCGGCGGCGGCCGATCAGGGCTTTGAAGCGGGTGGGCACGGGGTACTGAAATCCGGCAGCGCCTGGATGCCGGACAACCAGATTAACGGCGTCGACTTTGTGCTGCCGTTCCGCTTCAGCGAGGGAACCTGGTCTCTGGGCACGCGCGGACCGGTCACGTTGCGCATTGGCGAAGTGGTAAACCTGGTGACCGCGCGCAACATTACCGCGGATTTACAGGGCGATTATCCCTGGACGGAGGACAATCCGCTGCTGCTCACCAACGTGAAGGTGGAAACCCTCGGCGGGAAGATCACCATGCAGCAGCTGCGGATGCCGCAGCACGATCCGGCCCTGCTGCGGGTAGACAATATCTCATCGAGCGAGCTGATTAGCGCCGTCAATCCAAAACAGTTTGCCATGTCGGGTCCCGTCAGCGGGGCGCTGCCGTTCTGGCTGGACAACGAAAAATGGATCATTAAGGATGGCTGGCTGACTAACCCGGGCCCAATGACGCTGCGCATCGACAAAGATACGGCCGACGCCATCGTCAAAGACAATATGGTCGCGGGCGCCGCGATTAACTGGCTCCGCTACATGGAAATTTCGCGTTCGTGGACGAGAATCAATTTAGATAACCTGGGTGAATTAACCATGCAGGCGACCATCAAGGGGACCAGCCGGGTCGATGGCAAGAGCAGCTCCGTTAACCTGAACTATACCCATGACGAGAATGTCTTTACCCTCTGGCGCAGCCTGCGTTTTGGAGACAATCTGCAAACCTGGTTTGAGCAACACGCGGCGATACCCGGTCTCCGCAGTTCGACTGGCAAGGAAAGTGAGGAACAACAATGAAAAAGATGGCTGGTGCGCTCACCGTTGCCGTTGCCGCGCTACTGTCCGGCTGTACGCCGCGCATTGAAGTCGCTGCACCAAAGGAGCCGATTACCATCAATATGAATGTCAAAATCGAACATGAGATCCACATTAAGGTCGATAAAGACGTTGAAACTTTGCTGAAATCGCGCAGCGATCTGTTCTGAGGACGCCATGAAACGAGTAGCTCTGATTTTACTGGCGCTGGGGATGAACGTGCAGGCGGCTACGCTGACCCTAAATGACGCCCGGGCGCAGGGGCGCGTGGGAGAAACCCTCAGCGGTTATCTCGCCCCGATTCAACAGGACGCCGAAACGCTGGCGCTGGTTAATCGCATCAACGCGGCACGTACGGAAAGCTACCAGAAGCTGGCTGACAGCAATAATTTGCCGGTCGATGAAGTGGCCAAAATGGCAGGGCAGAAACTGGTTGCCCGCGCGCAGCCGGGCGAGTACGTGAAGGGCATTAACGGAAAGTGGCTCAAAAAATAGCTAGCGGTAGCGCTTGCGGTATTCACCCGGCGAAACGCCAAAGCGCTGCTTAAACGCCGTTGAAAAATGGCTATGGTCGGTGAACCCCCAGCTGTAGCCAATCCCCGCCAGCTTTTCGTCATCACCGGCAGCACGCAGCACCTCAGCGCAGCGATCCAGGCGGCGGTTTTTAATGTACTGCGCCACCACCAGACCCTTCTCGGCAAACATGCGGTAAAGGCTGCGCACGGACATACCGCTCTCGGCGGCAATCCATTCCGGGCGCAGCGATTCAGACTGAATGTGGTCGTCAATCAGCGCCACCACATGCTGGAACTGGCGTTCCTTACGCGGCTGAATGATTTCGCGCTGCTGGAAAGCGGGGCGCAGCAGGCAGATCATCGCTTCGAGCGCCGCTTCGCTCTCCCGGTCACTCAGGCTGGTATTGCTCATACTCTCCATCAACAGGCGATGGCTCAGCTGTACCGTGGGCAGCGTGCGGGAAAGGGCGGTGGCGCAGCTTATCTCCTGAAAGCGGCACTGCTGCTCAATAATCTGACGGGGAACCAGGAGCGAAATCTGGCGGGATTTTTCCTGCCAGTTGATCGAGCAGGGGCGTGAGGCATCAATCAGCGTAATATCACCGGTTCTGAGTACCGCGCGGCGGTCATCCTGCTCAATTTCCGCACTCCCTTCGAGCTGGAACACGGTATAGAACCAGGCATCGTTACTCTGTTTGATCTCCTGACGGGAGCGGAACAGGTTGACGCCGCCGGCGGTGACGGTGCTGAGCTTCAGGCTGCGCGCATAGCTGGTCTCCAGCTCGCCGTAGAATTTTCCCTCGGTGGGCTGCGCGTTAAAACGCCCGCAAACCTGATTAATTTGCGCCAGCCACTGCTGATACTGTTCCTGCTCGCTTGCACACGCCATCGTTTCTCTCACTGCACCGTCAACGTTTTCGCATTGTTGCATTTGTGTTGCATTTTGTCAGAGCTATGAGGCTGACTATAGGAAAGAACACTCACGGGTAACAGCGATATAAGCGGCAATTATCGTGATTTGCGGAGCCTGTCACAGGTGGCAAAGCGAATGTCACAGAGACAAAAGCGAGAATGCAAAACCCCACTTAGACTGGATGAACACCCTGCGAAGAATAACGAAGGAGTATCCTATGTCTGAATCACTGGTAGCTATTCAGCCTGCCGTGCAGCAATTTTTAGACCGACAGCATGGCCTGTGGATTGAAGGGCGTCAGGCCGCATCGGACAGTGAAAAGCGGCTTAATGTCTACAATCCGGCCACGGGCGAGGTGATTTCCTCAACTGCCGATGCCAGCGTCGACGACGTTGATCGTGCCGTCATGTCCGGCTGGCGCGCCTTTGTGGCCCGTACCTGGGCCGGAAAACTCCCGGCGGAGCGCGAGCGGATCCTGCTCCATTTCGCCGATCTGGTGGAACAGCACAGCGAGGAGCTGGCCCAGCTTGAAACGCTGGAGCAGGGCAAATCCATCAACATCTCCCGTATGTTTGAAGTCAGCTGCACCCTGAACTGGATGCGCTATACCGCCGGGCTGACCACCAAAATTACGGGTAAGACCCTCGACCTCTCCATTCCGTTACCGCAGGGCGCCCGCTATCAGGCCTGGACGCGTAAAGAGCCGGTTGGCGTGGTGGCCGGGATTGTGCCCTGGAACTTCCCGCTGATGATCGGGATGTGGAAAGTGATGCCAGCGCTGGCCGCGGGCTGCTCTATTGTCATCAAGCCGTCAGAAACCACGCCGCTGACCATGCTGCGCGTGGCGGAACTGGCCAGTGAAGCGGGCATCCCGGACGGGGTGTTCAACGTGGTGACCGGCAGCGGCGCGGTGTGTGGCGCAGCGCTGACCTCGCATCCGCATATTGCAAAGGTGAGCTTCACTGGCTCAACGGCGACGGGTAAGCAAATCGCCCGCGCGGCGGCGGACACGCTCACCGGCGTGACCCTGGAGCTTGGCGGGAAAAACCCGGCAATTGTGCTCAAGGATGCGGACCCGGCGTGGGTAATCGAAGGCCTGATGACCGGCAGCTTCCTGAACCAGGGGCAGGTGTGCGCGGCGAGCTCGCGTATTTATATTGAAGCGCCGCTGTTCGACACGCTGGTCAGCGGGTTTGAACAGGCGGTGAAATCCCTCAGCGTCGGGCCGGGCATGTCGCCAGAGGCGTTTATCAACCCGCTGGTGTCGCGTGCGCACTGTGACAAGGTGCAGACCTTCCTCGATGAGGCGAAGTCGCGCAACGCGGAGCTGATTGTCGGTAACCGTGGGCCGGAAGGCAAAGGCTATTACGTTTCGCCTACGCTGGTGGTGAACCCGGATGCCTCGCTGCGCCTGACCCGGGAAGAGGTGTTTGGCCCGGTGGTCAACGTGGTGCGCGTCGCCGACGGGGAAGAGGCGCTTCAGCTGGCAAACGACAGCGACTATGGCCTGACGGCGAGCGTCTGGACGCAGAATATCAGCAAGGCGCTGGAATATACCGACCGGCTGCAGGCGGGCACCGTCTGGGTGAACAGCCATACGCTGATCGACGCCAACCTGCCGTTCGGCGGCATGAAGCAGTCCGGGACAGGGCGCGACTTTGGTCCGGACTGGCTGGACGGCTGGTGTGAAACCAAGTCGGTTTGCGTACGGTATTAAAAAGCAAGCCGGGTGGCGGCTACGCCTTACCCGGCCTACAACGACTCGAACCGTAGGCCGGGTAAGCGCAGCGTCACCCGGCTTTTATTTAGAGCGACCACCGATCCCGTCCGGCCTCTTTCGCACGATAAAGCGCCGCATCGGCGCGAGCGATGATCTCGGTGCCGGCCAGCCCCTCCGCCATGCTCGCAATCCCCATGCTTACGGTGACATGGTCGCTGACCGTGGAGGCGTCGTGCGGTATGGCTTCCGTACGCAGGCCGTCCTGAATACGCAGGGCAACCTTTTCCGCGATGTTTGCCGGGCAATTGAAGAGGATGACCACGAACTCCTCGCCGCCGTAGCGTGACACCACATCATCAGGTGTGCGCACCGACTGCTTCAGCACGCGCGCCACGCGGGTCAGACAGTCGTCGCCTGCCTGGTGCCCATAGGTATCGTTGTAGCGCTTGAAGTAGTCGATATCCAGCATGATCACCGAGAAGGTTTTTTTCTGCTCAACCGCATTCTCCAGCACCACCTCCATTTTCCGGCGATTGGCGGTCTTGGTTAACGGGTCCTGGTGCGCCAGCGCGTCCAGCCGTGATATCAGCAGCTGATTTTGCTGGTTACGTCGCCAGGCTTCGTCAAACCAGCTCAGCAGAATGAAACGCCCGCAGACCAGGATCAGCGTAAACACGCTCCAGATGATGATGAAGTGCAGGTTTAGGCCATCATTGCGTACCCAGCTTGCGACCGGCAGGGTGATCCAGAGCGGGAGCACGAAGGCGAGCAGCCCCTCAGGGTAAAAATAGAGCGCCGTTAACCCGGCGAGTAACAGAATGACGCACAGCGGCCAGACGTGGGGCAGCAGCAATTGCGTGATGAACCAGAAACAGGAGACCGACCAGATGGCGCTACAGATAAACAACACCACGCTGATTCCGGCGATACGCCGCCAGGCCATCAGGATCAGCGCAGCAGAGAGAATAATAATGCCGAGCATGGAGGCATCGACCATTCTCGTCAGCTGCGGCGAGTGGGGATAAAGGGGATCGCTGGCCTTAAGCAGGATGTGTCGCAGCAGGATCATCACCGCGAAACTGACGTTGACGAAGGCGAGCCACGGCAGGTTCATCGCCAGCCCATGCATGACCATGGCATGGCGTGTGGACCAGGTTGCCCGTTCCAGCGTCGGTTGTTTTCTTTTTTCCATAAAGGCCTTTCCCGTCCGGGGGATAAATCATGCAGGTGAGATATCAGTAACTATAAGCAAGCAAGGGCGATCCTCAAACTTCAGGGCAAAAAAAACCGGGCAACTGCCCGGTGGATGGTTATTTTTCGTCTTTTTTCTTTCCGAGCGTTGGCGTCTCGTCGAAGAAGTTCCACGGTTTAAGGAGGGTATGCACCCATTCCGTTGGCATAATTGGCCACTCTTCCGCACGCGCCACGTGGGTGGTGCCGGTGGTCATCCAGACCACGTCATCCTGATCGTTGAGCGACTCGTTATCCTTGCTGTACTGCCCCAGGCCGGTGTCGTGCACGGAGCGGTTAGGGAATTTTCCTTCCGGGTAGAGCTCATCAGGGTGGTAGCGGGTCACCCACAGCTGTTTGTCCATAAAGCTCAGGCGATGGTAAATCCACTCGTCCGGGGCAAATTTCGCGCCGGTTGCCACCGGGTGCGTGCCGCCCGCGTAAGGGATGATCTGGTACGAAACCGGGTTGCCCATGCGGTTCTCTTTACGGGTGTTGCTCAGCAGGCGAATCGTGCCCGGGTCGAACTTCTGCGCTGCTTGCTGCTCGGTATCAATATCGTACTGATTGATCTGCATGGTGCTGGTGCGCGGGCCACCGGCGGTATTCGGCTTCACTTCCGGATCCATGGCCACCAGCTTGTTGTTGATACCATCCACGTCCATATCAAGACGGAAGTTGTAGATGTGCTGGTGCGTGGTGCCCACGATGTTGTGGTCGATCAGCGTACCGTATTTTGTATCGTCTTTGGCAGTGGCATCGTGCATGGTTTTCGCCTGCACGCCTTTCACCGCTTCGATACCCGTCGCACCGGCGTCAATGCCGATGGTGCCATTTTCATGGAACACCCAGTCGAAGATGTAATCGTAATTGCCCACGGTACTCACCCAGCGCACCACCAGTTCGCGGCGTTCGGTGCTGACGTTAGGCTGGCCCATCTCCTGATGCTTATATTCCGGGCCTGCGTAGCGTTCGAAAATCGCAATCGCACGCGGGATCTCCATCGGCGCGCCGGTGTAGTCCGGGATGGTTTCATTGAGCATCACCGCGTTGGACGGCACGTCTTTACCGCGCACCAGCGGCGAGGTCAGGGTGCCCATGCCGTAGTCGCCGGAATCAAGATAGGCCTTAAAGTACCAGCCCACGTCCGGATCGCCGTAAGGAACGATCATGCCGCCGAGCGACCCCTGATACATAATCTGGCGTTTTTTGCCGTTGTCGTTATAGGTGACGGTTGAAATCATCGGGCCGACGCGGGAGTCCAGGCTCAGGTGGAAGTCCCAGTTCTGCCAGTGCACCATATCGCCGGTAATGGTGTAGTTCTTGCCTTCCGGCTCAATGATGTCGAGCGGTTTTTTCGGCGTCTCTATACGGTCGCGGCCATCGTAGGGGCGCGGCGTCATCGGAACCGGAACAACGGCACCTTCCTCAATCTTCTGGATTTTCTTCTGCTCAAGATCGACCACGGCCACCAGGTTTTCAATCGGGTGCGCCCAGTAGTTGCCGTCGCCGACATCCAGATAGCTCACCACTTTCAGCAGGCGATCTTCCTGCTTCAGGCCATCTTTACCGTCGAAATAGCCGACGGTCAGCGGCGTGGTAATCACTTTTTTCGGGTCGGTGATGCCGTGTTTTTTAAGCACCTCGGCAAACTCCGTGCTGTCGTTGATGATCTGCTGTACCGCAGTGAAATCATCCAGCAGCACCATGCCGTGCGCATCTTTCACCGGCTCCCAGCGCAGGATTTTTTTATCCTTCAGATCCACCAGGCTTTCGATAACGTGCTTCCCATCGAGCATCACAATCTTTGCCTGACGCGGGGCATCCACCGCCGTACCGTTAAGCACAAAGTCCCACACTTTGGCTTTCTCTGGCTCAGCAAGGGCAATCTGGGTAAAGCGGGTATTCGGTTTAAAATCCGCTGAGGCTTTGACAATCTCAACGGCTTGCTTAATTTCGTCCGCCGTCAGCGCGTTTAGCGGGTGAGGGCGTTTTTCAACCTGGAAAGTCTGGTCAAGACCGGACTGGAAAACATCGTTGATGAAGCTGTCAGAGATAAAGGCTTTTTTGCCTTTCATCACCACCGGCACCTCGAGCTTGAGGGTTTTCCCGTTGACGATGGCGGTTTTCGCGCCCGGTTTGACCTTCACAAAGGCGCCGTCTTTCGCAATGGTGAACATCTGTGCGTAATCATCCCACTGAACGTCGGCGCCAAAGTCCTGCAGCGTTTTGTCCATCGGGACCATATGCGCCTCACTACCGTGGGCGAAAACAGGGGATTGCCAGGCGCAACACAGCGCAACGGCCATAGCCAGCGCCGTTCTACGGGCAGAAAAAGAAGAATTGCTTCCCATCGTAGACCTCATCTTGTTGTGTTTATTGTGTTGTGACAGCCTTATCCTGACAGGCGCCTGAGAAAAGCGTTTGCCTGCATCTGCCAGATTATTTGCCAGTCTTGCCAGGTTAAAAAAAGAGCGGGGCAATGTCACACCCCGGGTGGTCGTCGTAGGCCGGGTAAGCATCGCGCCACCCGGCAGGAAAGGCGGTGAAGGGAAGGTGTCAGAAATCCCCCTGCTGGCGCGCCACCAGCGTCAGGATGGAGTAGAGCGCCACGGCCTGCTGGTGCTGGTTGAAGATCTCAACCGCCCATTCCACCACGCCGGTTGGTTTTTCCTCGGCGGTACGCTGTTTCTTCAGCGTTTTACGCTTGCAGGTCAGACGCACCTGAATGGTATCGCCCGGTTTAACCGGCTCGATAAAGCGCAGGTTTTCCATGCCGTAGTTGGCGATCACCGGCCCGACGCCCGCATCAACAAACAGCCCTGCTGCGGCAGAAATCAGGAAGTAGCCGTGCACTACGCGCTCGCCAAAGATCGACTCTGCCGCGCCGATCTTGTCCATATGGGCGTAGAAGTGGTCGCCGCTCAGGCAGGCAAAGTTCACGATGTCCGCTTCCGTCAGGGTGCGGCGCGGCGTCAGCAGGCTGTCGCCCGGCTGGAGCTCCTCAAAGTATTTGCGGAACGGATGCACACGATCTTCCTGCACCGCTGCGCCACGCACCCACTGTTTGCCAATAGCCGCCAGCATCGTCGGGCTGCCCTGAATGGCGGTGCGCTGCAGGTAGTGCTTCACCGCGCGCAGGCCGCCCAGCTCTTCGCCGCCGCCCGCGCGGCCCGGGCCGCCGTGCACCAGCTGTGGCAGCGGGGAACCGTGGCCGGTGGACTCTTTCGAGGCTTCCTCGTTGAGGATCTGAATACGCCCGTGGGCGCGCGCCGCACCGGTAATAAACTGGCGGGCAATGTCCAGGTCTGCGGTGACCAGCGTACCCGCCAGGCTGCCGCCGCCCGCGCGGGCAAGCTGCATTGCGTGGCGCGCGTTGCGATACGGCATCAGTGTCGCAACCGGGCCAAAAGCTTCGGTTGAGTGCACTGCCGGAGTTTCATCCGGCTGCGGGCAGAACAGCAGGGTCGGCGGGTAGAACGCGCCAGCGGCCTGCAAATCCGCTTTGCCACCCAGGCGGACCTGGCAGCCTGCGGTGATCAGTTGCTCCACTTTCTCCTGCACGTCCGCACGCTGTTCGGCGTTGACCAGCGCCCCCATCTTTACCCCTTCCTGCGCCGGATCGCCCACCACCACCTTTTCCAGCCGGGCAACCAGCGCCTGGCTCACGGCGTCAATCTGGCTCTGCGGGACGATAATGCGGCGAATGGCCGTACATTTCTGCCCGGCTTTGGCGGTCATCTCGCGCACCACTTCCCGAATGAACAGGGCAAATTCCGGCTGCTCCGGCGTGACGTCTTCCCCCAGCACGCAGCAGTTAAGGGAGTCGGCTTCCATCGTGAACGGAATGGCATTCGCCACAATATTCGGGTGCACGCGCAGGCTTTGCCCGGTGCTGGCGGAGCCGGTAAAGGTCACCACGTCCTGACTGTCGAGCTGGTCGAGCAGATCCCCCGCGCCGCCGCAGATCAGGCTGATGGCGCCGTCCGGCACCAGCCCGCTGTCGACGATGGATTTCACCATCGCCTGCGTCACCTGTGCGGTGGCGGTGGCGGGTTTGATGATGGCGGGCATGCCGGCAAGCCAGGTCGGGGCCAGTTTTTCCAGCATTCCCCAGCAGGGGAAGTTAAAGGCGTTGATGTGCACCGCCACCCCGGATTTGGAGGTCAGGACGTGACGCGCGGCAAAGCCGCCTTCTTTTGACAGCGGGATCAGCTCGTCTTCCGGCCACACGGTGTCATCCGGCAGCTCGCGGCTGCCCAGGCTTGCGTAAGTGAAGAGGGTGCCGATCCCACCTTCGATATCGACCCAGCTGTCTGATTTTGTCGCCCCGGTCTGGGCGGATAAGGCATAAAACGTCTCTTTCTCGCTAAGCAGGTGCTTTGCCACCGCCTTCAGCATGGCCGCGCGTTCGATAAAGGTCATCTCGTGAAGCGCTTCGCCGCCGCGCTCAATCGCATAGCGACGGGCGGCCGCCATGTCCAGCCCTTCGCTGGTCACGCTCCACAGCGCTTCGCCACTGATGGCGTGATGAATAGTGCGTTCGCGGCCCAGGCCAGACTGCCAGGTACCGGATAAGAAGCTGGCTAACTGCTGCATCGCTTATCTCCAAATGTTACGTAATTTACCCATTAATAGTTTGATCATGAATCATAAAAATCAAGCTGAGTTTTAATGAATTGTTAACATTGTGATCCGCTCTGATGAAACACGGCGCGCCAGGACGCTCTTCAGCGCGCCTGCAGTAAAAGCCTTGCGAGCAATGTCACATAATCAGGAAACAATTCTTGGGGTTATATTTAACCTTTGTGTAACTTTTAAAAAACAAAGTGATTCAACATTACGCTTTAATTTGCAAACTAACGAATCATAAAGGTGATGACGTGACGCAAGAACAACGGTTTGAGCAGCGCATAGCGCAGGAGACGGCGATTGAGCCTCAGGACTGGATGCCTGACGCCTACCGTAAGACGTTGATCCGCCAGATTGGCCAGCATGCGCACTCCGAAATTGTCGGCATGCTGCCGGAAGGGAACTGGATCACTCGCGCCCCGACGCTGCGCCGAAAAGCGATCCTGCTGGCGAAGGTGCAGGACGAAGCCGGACACGGGCTTTACCTCTACAGCGCGGCGGAAACGCTGGGCTGCGCACGGGAAGACATCTACCAGAAGATGCTCGACGGCAAGATGAAATACTCCTCCATCTTCAACTATCCGACCCTGAGCTGGGCCGATATCGGCGTGATCGGCTGGCTGGTGGACGGCGCGGCCATCGTCAATCAGGTGGCGCTGTGCCGAACCTCCTACGGTCCGTATGCCCGCGCGATGGTGAAAATCTGTAAAGAAGAGAGCTTCCATCAGCGTCAGGGCTTTGAAGCCTGCATGGCGCTGGCGCAGGGCAGTGAAGCCCAGCGCCAGATGCTGCAGGATGCCATCAACCGCTTCTGGTGGCCGGCGCTGATGATGTTCGGGCCGAACGACGACAATTCGCCGAACAGCGCCCGCAGCCTGGCGTGGAAAATCAAACGCTTCGGCAACGACGAGCTGCGCCAGCGCTTTGTCGACAACACGGTGCCGCAGGTAGAGATGCTGGGCATGACGGTGCCCGATCCCGACCTGCGTTTTGATGAAGAGAGCGGTCATTATCGCTTCGGCGAGATCGACTGGCAGGAGTTTGACGAGGTCATTAACGGGCGCGGCATCTGCAACCACGAACGCCTGGCCGCCAAACGTAAAGCCTGGGAAGAGGGGGCGTGGGTGCGGGAAGCCGCACTGGCGCACGCGGAAAAACAACACGCCCGCAAAGTGGCTTAAGAGGAATCACGATGAGCAATGTCTACTGGCCGCTGTACGAAGTGTTCGTACGCAGCAAACAAGGGTTATCCCACCGTCACGTGGGCAGTCTGCATGCCGCCGACGATCGCATGGCGCTGGAAAATGCGCGTGATGCCTACACCCGCCGCAGCGAAGGCTGTTCTATCTGGGTGGTTAAGGCGAGCGAGATTGTCGCCTCCCAGCCGGAAGAGCGCGGCGAGTTCTTCGATCCGGCGGAAAGCAAGGTTTACCGCCATCCGACGTTCTACACCATCCCTGACGGCATCGAGCACATGTGAGGCAAAGAATGAATTCAGTGACTGCCTATGCCCTGCGTCTGGGCGACAACGGTCTGGTGCTTTCTCAGCGTCTCGGCGCCTGGTGCGGCCACGCACCGGAGCTGGAGATCGATCTCGCGCTCGCCAATATCGGCCTCGACCTGCTGGGACAGGCGCGTAATTTCCTGACCTATGCCGCGGAGCGGGAAGGCCAGGGCGATGAAGACACGCTGGCGTTTGGCCGCGATGAGCGCCAGTTCAGCAATGTCCTGCTGGTGGAGCAGCCGAACGGCAGCTTCGCCGACACGATTGCCCGCCAGTACCTGATGGATGCCTGGAACGTGGCGCTGTATGAACGCCTGACCCAAAGCCGCGACGGCCAGCTTGCCGCCATTGCCGCCAAAGCGATTAAAGAGGCGCGCTACCACCTGCGCTTCAGCCGCGGCTGGCTGGTGCGTCTGGGCGACGGGACCGAAACGTCCGCGCAAAAAATGCAGCAGGCCATCGACAACCTGTGGCGTTTTACGGCCGAGTTGTTTGAAGCCGACGAGGTCGAGCGGGAGCTGATTGAGTCCGGCGTGGCGGTTGACCCGCGCCTCCTGCTTCAGCCGTGGGAAAGCGAAGTGTATGCCGGTCTGAATGAAGCCTGCCTGCAGGTGCCCGCAGAGGTGGCGTACCGCACCGGGGGCAAGCAGGGGCTGCATACCGAACATCTGGGCCCGATGCTGGCGGAAATGCAGTATCTCCAGCGCGCGTATCCCGGTCAGCAGTGGTAAAGGAGAACGCTATGCAACGCCTCGTCGACATCGCGCCCGCGCAAATCCCGCAGATCTGGGCGCTGCTCAGCCAGATCCCGGACCCGGAAGTGCCGGTGTTAACCATCACCGATTTAGGCATGGTGCGCAGCGTGAAGGCGCAGGGGGAAGGCTGGGTCATTGGCTTTACGCCGACCTACTCGGGCTGTCCGGCGACGGAACACCTGTTGGGGGCGATCCGCGAGGCGATGACTACGCACGGCTTTACTCCGGTGCACATTGTGCTCCAGCTTGAACCCGCCTGGACCACCGACTGGATGACCCCCGACGCGCGTGAGCGCCTGCGGGCGTACGGCATCAGTCCGCCGGTGGGGCATAGCTGTCACGCGCACGCGCCGGTGGAGGTGAGCTGTCCGCGCTGCGCCAGCACCGACACTTCGCTTATCAGTGAATTTGGTTCGACGGCCTGCAAAGCGCTCTACCGCTGCAATACCTGCCGTGAGCCCTTCGACTATTTCAAATGTATTTGAGGCTGCCATGACAACGTTTCATTCATTAACAGTGGCAAAAGTGGAACCCGAAACCCGCGACGCGGTGACCATTACCTTTGCGGTGCCGCAGGCGCTGCAGGAGGCCTACCGCTTTCGTCCCGGCCAGCACCTGACGTTAAAAACGACGCTTGGCGGAGACGAGCTGCGCCGCTGCTACTCCATCTGCCGGAGTACCGCCCCGGGCGAAATCAGCGTGGCGGTCAAAGCCATCGACGGCGGGCGCTTCTCCCGCTATGCCCGGGATGAGATCAAAGCGGGCATGGCGCTGGAGGTGATGGTTCCTCAGGGGCAGTTTGGCTACCAGCCACAGGCCGAACGCGAAGGCCACTACCTGGCGATTGCGGCAGGCTCCGGGATCACCCCGATGCTGGCGATTATCTCCGCGACGCTTGCGACCGAACCGAACAGTCATTTCACCCTGATCTACGGCAACCGCAGCAGCCAGAGCATGATGTTCCGCCAGGCGCTGGCGGACCTGAAGGACAAATACCCGCAGCGGCTGCAGCTAATCTCCATCTTCAGCCAGGAGCGGCTGGACAGCGATCTGCTCTATGGCCGCATCGACGGGGAAAAACTGCAGGCGCTGGCGAAAACCCTGATTAATTTCCGCCAGTATGACGAGGCCTTTATCTGCGGCCCGTCGGCGATGATGGACGACGCGGAAGCCACGCTGAAGGCGCTGGGGATGTCGGACAAATCCATTCACCTTGAGCGCTTTAACACCTCCGGAATCACCGTTAAGCGCGCGGTGCACGTGCAGGCGGGCGGACAGAAAGTGACCGTTCGCCAGGACGGGCGAGACCGTGAAATCACCCTGACGGCGGACGACGAAAGCATTCTTGATGCCGCCCTGCGTCAGGGGGCAGATCTGCCGTATGCCTGCAAGGGCGGCGTCTGCGCCACCTGCAAATGCAAAGTGCTGCGTGGGAAGGTGGACATGGCGACCAACTACAGCCTGGAGCCGGACGAGCTGGCCGCCGGGTATGTGCTGAGCTGCCAGTCGTTACCGTTAACCGCCGACGTGGTCGTCGACTTCGACGCGAAGGGGATGGCATGAGCGAGCTGACTGTTACCCGTCATGGCCGCGTGCTGCAGCTGACGCTAAACCGTCCGGCGGCGCGCAACGCCCTCAACAACGTGCTGTTAACCCAGCTTGCGGAACAGCTTGAGGCCGCCGCTGTGGATGCCGACATCGTCGTCTGCGTGATTTACGGCAGCGAGCGCTGCTTTGCCGCCGGGGCCGATCTCAATGAGATGGCGGAGAAAGACCTGCCCGCCACTCTGAACGATATTCGCCCGCAGCTGTGGGCGCGTATCAACACTTTTCCTAAACCGCTGATCGCCGCCGTGAACGGCTTCGCGCTGGGCGCGGGCTGCGAGCTGGCGCTGCTGTGCGACGTGGTGATTGCCGGTGACAACGCCCGTTTCGGCCTGCCGGAAATCACGCTCGGCATCATGCCCGGCGCGGGCGGCACCCAGCGTCTTATCCGCAGCGTCGGGAAATCGCTCGCCAGCAAAATGGTGCTGACCGGCGAGAGCATTTCCGCCGAGCAGGCGCTGAACGCCGGGCTGGTGAGCGATGTTTTCCCGGCAGCGCTGACGCTGGAGTATGCCCTGAAGCAGGCGGCCCTGATGGCGCGCCACTCGCCGCTGGCGCTGCAGGCGGCGAAGCAGGCGCTGCGCCAGTCACAGGAGGTGCCGCTCCAGGCCGGTCTGGCCCAGGAGCGCCAGCTGTTTACGCTGCTTTCCGCCACCGATGACCGCCGGGAAGGCATCGACGCCTTCTTACAAAAACGCACCCCCGACTTTAAAGGACGCTAATTGTGGAATTTATTCTCAGTCATGTAGAACAGGGCGTGATGACCATTACGCTGAACCGTCCGGAGCGTCTGAACAGCTTTAACGACGTGATGCACCAGCAACTGGCCGAGTGCCTGAAACAGGCCGAGCGCGACGACACCGTTCGCTGTCTACTGCTCACCGGCGCAGGACGTGGTTTCTGTGCCGGTCAGGACCTGAACGACCGCAACGTCGACCCCAACGGCCCGGCGCCGGATCTGGGCATGTCCGTTGAAACCTTCTACAACCCGCTGGTGCGCCGCCTGGCAAAGCTGCCGAAGCCGGTCATCTGTGCCGTTAATGGCGTGGCGGCGGGCGCGGGCGCCACGCTGGCGCTCGGGTGCGACATGGTGATTGCCGCCCGTTCGGCCAACTTCGTGATGGCATTCAGCAAGCTTGGCCTGGTGCCAGACTGCGGCGGCACCTGGCTGCTGCCGCGCGTGGCCGGACGCGCCCGCGCCATGGGGCTGGCTTTGCTCGGTGACAAACTCAGCGCTGAACAGGCGCAGGCGTGGGGCATGATCTGGCAGGTGGTCGATGACGAGCAGCTCTCCACCACGGCACAGCAGATGGCCCTGCATTTTGCGTCTCAGCCGACCTTCGGCCTGGGGCTGATCAAGCAGGCGATCAACGCCGCGGAAACTAATACTCTGGACGCTCAGCTCGATCTCGAGCGCGACTATCAGCGCCTGGCCGGGCGCAGCGACGACTACCGCGAGGGCGTCAGCGCCTTCCTCGCGAAGCGCACGCCGAACTTTACGGGGAAATAAGATGCTGAACATACGGACTGTCGCCGTGATCGGCAGCGGCACGATGGGCGCCGGCATTGCCGAAGTGGCGGCCAGCCACGGTCATCCGGTGCTGATCTACGACATCTCCAGCGATGCGATAT
The DNA here is from genome assembly GCF_001742765.1 of Enterobacter sp. ku-bf2. Classification (NCBI taxonomy): domain Bacteria; kingdom Pseudomonadati; phylum Pseudomonadota; class Gammaproteobacteria; order Enterobacterales; family Enterobacteriaceae; genus Enterobacter; species Enterobacter sp. ku-bf2. The sequence goes on along the minus strand of NZ_MDVW01000001.1, from coordinate 853,012 downwards.
CACGCGCCATCGACGGGATCCGCCAGCGTCTGGACTCCCGGGTAACGCGCGGAAAGCTTTCCGCCGATGCCGGCAGCCAAATCCTTGCCCGGCTGGTTCCCGTCACCGATATCGAGGCGCTCTCCGCGGCCGATCTGGTGATTGAAGCGGCCTCCGAGCGGCTGGAGGTGAAAAAGGCGCTGTTTGCACAGCTGGCTGAGATCTGCCCGCCGCAGACGGTGCTGACCAGCAATACCTCTTCCATCTCCGTCACGGCGATTGCGGCGGACGTCCACCACCCGGAACGCGTCGCAGGCCTGCATTTCTTTAACCCGGCGCCGGTCATGAAGCTGGTGGAGGTGGTCAGCGGGCTGGCGACCTCCCCGGAAGTGGCCGACGCGCTGTGCGAGCTGGCGCTGAACTGGGGCAAACAGCCTGTTCGCTGCCAGTCAACGCCGGGGTTCATCGTCAACCGCGTCGCGCGTCCGTTCTATTCCGAAGCCTGGCGCGCGCTGGAGGAACAGGTCGCTCCGCCGGAGGTGATTGACGCCGCCCTGCGTGAAGGCGGCGGCTTCCCGATGGGGCCGCTGGAGCTGACCGACATGATTGGTCAGGACGTCAACTTTGCGGTGACCTGCTCGGTATTTAACGCCTTCTGGCAGGAGCGTCGTTTTCTGCCTTCGCTGGTTCAGCAGGAACTGGTGCTGGCAGGAAGGCTGGGCAAAAAGAGCGGGAAGGGCGTGTACGACTGGCAGGGTGAAAAACCGGACGTGCTGTGGGTTGAGTCGGTGAACGACAGCTATAGCCCGATGCGCGTAGAAAAAAGACGTGACGGTGTCACGGAAATAGATGATGTCTATCTGGTTGAAACGCAGGGCGAGACCGCGCAGGCGCTGGCGCTGCGGCTCAACGGCCCGGTGGTGGTGGTCGACCGCATTGAGCGCGACGTGGCGGTCATTGCCGCCGCCGCCAGCAACCCGTATACCGCGACGCAAAAAGCCATCCGCTACCTGCAGCAGCAGGGACACCGGGTGGTGCAAATTGCCGATTATCCCGGCCTGCTGATCTGGCGGACGCTGGCGATGATTGCCAACGAGGCGCTGGATGCCCTGCAAAAAGGGGTCGCCAGCGAGAAGGACATCGACACGGCCATGCGCCTGGGCGTGAACTACCCGAGCGGGCCGATCGCCTGGGGCGAGCGCCTGGGCTGGCAGCGCCTGCTGACGCTGCTGGAGAACCTGCAGCGTCATTACGGCGAAGAGCGCTATCGCCCCTGTTCACTGCTGCGCCAGCGCGCGCTTCTGGAGAGTAGCTATGAGTCATAACGCCTGGCATAACGCCCGCACCATGTACGAACGGGACGCCTGCGCGCAGGCGATGGGGATGGACATTGTCGAGATGGACGAGGGCTACGCGGTGGTGACCATGACCATCACCCCGCAGATGCTGAACGGCCACAAAACCTGCCACGGCGGCCAGCTGTTTTCGCTGGCGGACACCGCTTTTGCCTACGCCTGCAACAGCCAGGGGCTGGCGGCGGTAGCCTCCGGCTGCTCGATTGACTTTCTGCGTCCGGGCTTCGCCGGGGACACGCTCACCGCCACCGCGCGGGTGAAGCATCAGGGCAAGCTGACCGGCGTGTATGACATTGAAATCCATAACCAACAACAGAAAACCGTCGCCCTTTTTCGCGGAAAATCTCACCGCATCGGCGGCAGCGTGACAGGAGAGGCCTGATGCGTGACGCATTTATTTGTGATGGCGTTCGAACCCCGGTGGGCCGTTACGGCGGTGCACTTTCCGCTGTTCGAACTGACGATCTCGGTGCCGTGCCGCTGCGCGCGCTGCTGGCCCGCTACCCGCAGCTCGACCTGGAGCGGATTGACGACGTGATATTCGGCTGCGCCAACCAGGCGGGGGAAGATAACCGTAACGTGGCGCGCATGTCGTCGCTGCTGGCCGGTGTGCCGCAGACGGTCTCCGGCACGACGATCAACCGCCTGTGCGGTTCCGGGCTGGACGCGATTGGTTTTGCCGCGCGCACCATTAAGGCGGGCGACGGCGACCTGCTGATCGCGGGCGGCGTGGAGTCGATGTCCCGCGCGCCGTTTGTGATGGGCAAAGCCACCGCGGCGTTTCAGCGACAGGCGGAGATCTTCGATACCACCATCGGCTGGCGATTTGTGAATCCGCTCATGCATCAGCAATTCGGAACTGACAGTATGCCGGAAACGGCAGAGAATGTAGCTGAATTGTTAAATATCAGCCGTGCCGATCAGGACGCCTTCGCGCTGCGCAGCCAGCAGCGTACCGCGCAGGCGCAGCAAAACGGCGTTCTGGCGCAGGAGATTGTCCCGGTGCCGGTGCCGGGTAAAAAAGGGGCGATCACTGAGTTCAGCGTGGATGAACATCCGCGCGCGGACACCACACTCGAACAGCTTGCCGGGCTGAAAACGCCGTTCCGTAAGAACGGGGTGGTCACGGCCGGAAATGCCTCCGGGGTTAACGACGGCGCGGCGGCGCTGATTGTCGCCAGCGAGAAGATGGCGCTGGCGCAGGGGTTAGTTCCTCGCACGCGGATCGTGGCGATGGCGACGGCGGGCGTGGAGCCACGTCTGATGGGGCTCGGCCCGGTGCCGGCCACCCGCAGGGTGCTGGAGCGCGCCGGACTCAGTATTCACGATATGGACGTCATCGAGCTTAACGAAGCTTTCGCCGCGCAGGCGCTGGGCGTGCTGCGTCAGCTGGGCCTGCCGGATGATGCCGCGCACGTCAACCCGAACGGTGGCGCGATTGCGCTGGGCCACCCGCTGGGCATGAGCGGCGCCAGGCTGGCGCTGGCCGCGAGTAACGAACTGCACCGACGCGGCGGGCGCTACGCGCTGTGTACGATGTGCATCGGTGTGGGTCAGGGCATTGCCATGATCCTTGAGCGTGTTTGAGCATAAAAACAATGTGAGTACCCTACAATGACAAATACAACAAAGCTTGATCCGATTGAAACGGCCTCCCTTGACGAGTTACAGGCGCTACAAACCGCGCGTCTGAAATGGACGCTGCATCACGCCTATAACAACGTGCCGATGTACAAACGCAAGTTTGATGCTGCGGGCGTTCATCCTGACGATTTCAAAGAGCTGGCGGATATTCGTAAGTTCCCGTGCACCACCAAGCAGGATCTGCGGGATAACTATCCGTTCGATACCTTCGCCGTGCCGATGGAGCAGGTGGTGCGCATTCACGCGTCATCCGGCACCACCGGCAAACCGACGGTTGTCGGCTACACCCAGGGCGACATCGACAACTGGGCCAACCTGGTGGCGCGCTCCCTGCGCGCGGCGGGCGGCAGCGCGAAGGACAAAATTCACGTGGCGTATGGCTATGGTCTGTTTACCGGCGGGCTGGGGGCGCACTACGGGGCGGAGCGTTTAGGCGCGACGGTGATCCCGATGTCCGGTGGCCAGACGGAGAAACAGGCGCAGCTGATCCGTGATTTCCAGCCGGACATGATCATGGTGACGCCGTCCTACTGCCTCAACCTGATTGAAGAGCTGGAGCGCCAGATGGGCGGCGATGCCAGCACCTGTTCCCTGCGCGTGGGCGTCTTCGGCGCCGAGCCGTGGACGCAGGCCATGCGTCGTGAAATTGAAAAACGCTTAGGGATTACGGCCCTGGACATCTATGGCCTCTCCGAAGTGATGGGGCCGGGCGTGGCGATGGAGTGTATCGAAACCGTCGACGGCCCGACCATCTGGGAAGATCATTTCTACCCGGAGATCGTCAACCCGAACGACGGCACGCCGCTGGATGACGGCCTGCAGGGCGAACTGCTGTTCACCACGCTGACCAAAGAGGCGCTGCCGGTGATCCGCTACCGCACCCGCGACCTGACGCGTCTGCTCCCGGCAACCGCGCGCAGCATGCGTCGTATGGATCGGATCAGCGGCCGCAGCGACGATATGCTGATCATTCGCGGCGTCAACGTCTTCCCGTCGCAGCTGGAAGAGGAGATTGTGAAGTTCGAACACCTTTCTCCGCACTACCAGCTTGAGGTGAACCGTCGCGGACATCTTGATTCACTTTCTGTGAAGGTGGAGCTGAAAGAGAGCAGTCTGACGCTGACGCACGAGCAGCGTTGCCAGGTGTGCCACCAGCTGCGCCACCGTATTAAGTCGATGGTGGGGATTTCCACCGACGTGACAATCGTGAACTGCGGCAGCATCCCGCGCTCGGAGGGCAAAGCCTGCCGGGTGTTTGACCTGCGTAAAGTTGCGGCCAACGGTTAAAACAACACCCCCCTCATCCTGGCCTTCTCCCCGAAGGGGAGAAGGGACGGTACGGTGCGGTCTTTTGCCTCCTCAGAAAGGGCGAAGGGACTGCTCGGTGTGGCATTTTCCCCTCTCCCCTCTGGGGAGAGGGTCAGGGTTAGGGTCCTATGCTATGATTCATCCAGGACAAAAATAACAACAGAATGAATCACATGAATAAACTCGACGCCTTTATCCAGCACGCGGTCAGCTCCGTTCCCGTCAGCGGGACTTCGCTTATCTCCTCGTTATACGGTGACGCGCTTTCCCATCGCGGCGGTGAGATTTGGCTCGGCAGCCTCGCTGCCTTACTGGAAGGCATGGGGTTCGGCGAACGGTTCGTGCGTACCGCGCTGTTTCGCCTCAACAAAGAGGGTTGGCTGGACGTCTCGCGCATCGGGCGACGCAGCTTTTACCGCCTGAGCGATAAGGGGTTGCGCCTGACGCGTCGCGCGGAGAATAAGATCTACCGCGCGGAACTGCCCGCCTGGGATGGTAAATGGTTATTGCTGCTCTCCGAGGGGCTGGATAAAACCACCCTGGCCGACGTTAAAAAGCAGCTGATCTGGCAGGGGTTTGGCACGCTGGCGCCGAGCCTGATGGCCTCGCCGTCACAGCATCTGGCGGACGTGCAGTCCCTGCTTCACGATGCCGGCGTGGCGGAAAACGTGATTTTCTTTGAAGCCCACTCGCCGCTGGCGCTCTCGCGCGCCGCGCTGCGTTCACGCGTAGAAGAGTGCTGGCAGTTAACCGAGCAAAACGCGATGTATGAGTCGTTTATCAGCTCGTTCCGGCCGCTGCTGCCGCTGCTGAAAGAGGCCGCGCCGGAGGATCTGACGCCGGAACGCTGCTTCCAGATCCAGCTGCTGCTGATTCACTTTTATCGTCGCGTGGTGCTGAAGGACCCGCTGCTGCCGGAAGAGTTACTGCCTGCGCACTGGGCAGGACAAAGCGCCCGACAGCTCTGCATTAATATCTATCAGCGTGTCGCGCCGGGGGCGCTGGCGTTTGTCAGCGAGAAGGGCGAAACCTCTGTCGGCGAACTGCCCGTGCCCGGCACGCTCTACTATCAACGCTTTGGTGGTCTTACAAGCGCATAAGGAGGGAAGATGCCTGTTTATCAAATTGACGGCCTGACGCCGGTCGTGCCGGACGAGAGCTATGTTCACCCCACAGCGGTGCTCATTGGCGACGTGATTCTGGGTAAAGGCGTTTACGTCGGTCCCAATGCCAGCCTGCGCGGTGATTTTGGCCGTATCGTGGTGAAAGACGGTGCCAATATTCAGGATAACTGCGTGATGCACGGTTTCCCGGAGCAGGACACGGTGGTGGAAGAGGACGGGCACATCGGCCACAGCGCCATTCTTCACGGCTGCGTGATCCGCCGCAATGCGCTGGTGGGCATGAACGCGGTGGTGATGGACGGGGCGGTCATTGGTGAAAACAGCATCGTCGGCGCGTCGGCGTTCGTGAAGGCCAAAGCGGAGATGCCTGCCAACCATTTGATCATCGGCAGCCCGGCCAGGGCGATCCGTGAGCTGAGCGAGCAGGAGCTGGCCTGGAAGCAGCAGGGCACGCGGGAGTATCAGGTGCTGGTGGAGCGCTGCAAGCTCACTATGCACCAGGTCGAGCCACTGCGCGAGGTTGAGCCTGAACGCAAGAGGCTGACGTTTGACGAGAATTTACGGCCGAAGTCGGCGGTGTAGGACGGGAAGTTCGCGCCACGGCACTAACGGGAAGATGTTACCCCGCCCCGTCATGCTATAAATCCTCCGACACAGACTCATCACGATAAAGGACGCAGAGTTATGCTGAGAGGAAAACGCGCTGTTATCACGGGTGGCGGCGGGGGATTTGGTCAGGCGCTGTGCGTCTGGCTGGCGCGAGAGGGCGTTGACGTGGATTTTAGCGCCCGTCGGGTCGAGGATATAGAAAAAACCTGCGCCCTCATCGCGGCTGAAGGGGGTGTGGCAAGAGGGTATCTTTGCGATTTAGCCCAGCCGGAATCCGTTTCTCAGTTCTCTTCGCAGGTCTTACATGCAGACAGGCCAATCGATATTTTACTACTGAATGCTGCTCAGTGGCTGTCAGGGACTCTAGACGAACAATCGAGCACAGAAATCGTCAATACCGTCAGTTCAGGCCTGACAGGTTCAATCCTGCTCACCCAGGCGCTGCTTTCAGGATTGCGACGTTCAGACGGCGCAGACATCATTGCGATTATATCCGCATGCGGTATTCCGAACTTTACAGATTCCATTGCCCATCCCGCTTTTTTTGCCAGCAAACATGGAATGAGCGGCTTTATCACCAAACTGTCAAAACAATTGTCCCGGGAAAATATAAGGGTGACCGGCTTGTATCCACCCGATTTTGAACTTACCGGGTTAGACGCGCTTGTCGACGAACGCTCGCGAATGGGGGAGCGCTTAATGAATGGACGATCTGTCTGGGAAACGCTGCGTTTTGTGCTCACTCAGCCCCGTAGCTGCCACATTGGTACCGTCTACTTTCAGGGGCCCACTCGCGAAGATCTGGAATGTCAGTCCTGAACCTCGTATTTTTGTATCCACCTCTCGATTAAGCAGAACAGGGACCATACAGATGACGCGCTTTTACGAATTTACCGCTACCAGCCTTGATGGTCGGCCGATCTCAATAGCCGACTATGCGGGTAAGGTGGTTCTGGTTGTAAATACGGCCAGCCAGTGCGGCTTTACGCCCCAGTATGCGGGTCTTGAAGCACTGTTTAAAAAACATGCCGATCAAGGGCTGGTGGTGCTTGGCTTCCCCTGCAACCAGTTCGGTAAGCAGGAGCCTGGCGGAGCCGACGACATCTCAAAGACCTGTTACATTAACTACGGCGTCAGCTTTCCCATGTTCGAGAAAGTCGAGGTCAACGGCGCCGCAGCACATCCGATTTTTCGTTATCTGAAAGACGAATTGCCCGGCGTGCTGGGTGGGCGGATTAAGTGGAACTTTACCAAGTTCCTTGTCGGGCGTGACGGTAAACCCCTAAAGCGCTTTGCACCGGTGACCACGCCCGAGAAAATGGAGGGGGCAATTGTTGCGGCACTGGGAAGGTGAGTGTTTTTGTCGCCAGAGCCATCTGTTTGTCGGGGATAGCCGATATTCTGATGTCCGCTCTGTGCCAGATGCGGACGTCGAGGAGAATGTTATTTTGATGCGAAATATTTGCGTAATATTTTTTCTAATAACGAGAAAACGACCGTCACCCTTTTGGGAGTAATCAGCTGGTAAGGCCGATATAAATAAAATTGCCATTTCTCCTGTCGCAGTTCTGGCAATGGGGGAACAAGTTGGCCGCTTGCTAAGTACTCCCTACAGATAAAGTCGCTGGACTGTACAACCGTTCTCCCGGCCAATGCAGCCTGAATTTCGGCATATGGATCTGTAGTATAAAACTCAATATGACGAGGGACAAAAGTATTTACTGCGTCACTCATAAATTCAAATGATTTTCCCGTCTCAGGATTAATTAAACCACTAAATGGATAACGCTGTCGAAGATCTTCTAAATCAGTAGGTGCTCCCAGGCGCTCAATAAGTTCAGGGGATGCAACCAAAATATGTTCAACTTGTCCGATATTTTTAATGATAAAGTTTGGGTTAGGTTCTCTCCCTACGCGTATACCTATATCGATACGATGCTCAATAGTATCAAGTTTCATCATATCTAAACGCCAGTCGATAAATAACTCAGGATAGGGACGTAGTGCAGTTAATAGTTCATACAAGATTTGTTCATGATTTGGAAATCGAAATAATGTGATACGAACAATACCCTTCATTTCATTATCATCTTTCGCTGTCTGAAATAGTTTTTCAGAATCTTCAAGCAGTCGCTTCGCTTGGGGTAAAAATAGTTCGCCGAAACTAGTGAGAAAGATCGAACGAGTATTGCGTTTGAATAAAGGTTCACCAAGTTGTTTCTCCAGCTCAGCGACTGTTCGGGTTACTACTGATGGTGAAACCGACAGCTTGATGGCTGCTTCGCGGAAGTTCAAGGTCTCAGAGGCGATGATAAAAAATTTTAGAGCGTCAAGTTTGTCCATGATTATTGTGAAATCTGCAATAATGTATTTTGATATTAGCAATTAATTTGCAACTATTCCAGACATATAATAGAACAATCAAATAAGTAACCTGTCTTACTTTTTATCAGAACTCAAAAGAGTAAACTATGTCAATTCAACCAGTAGAGTTAAACAAAGCCTATCGTTTATTACAGGTCGGGCCAACGACGATGATATCGGCTAAAAATGATGGCATTGAAAATGTCATGGCAGCGGCCTGGGTGGGATTAGTAGGCAATAACAAAGTGATGGCTTTTATAGGTCCACAGGCATTTACTCGCGGGCTTGTAGAAAAAAGCGGATATTACGTTGTACAGATCCCAGTAGTAAATCAGATGGAAATGGTTTTATATGCTGGAGGTCACAGTTATTCCGACACACCCGATAAAAATAGTAAAATCCCACTATTTTATCAGAAAGAGTTTGATCTGCCTTTAGTGGAAGGTTGCGCTGGCTGGTTAGTATGTAAGGTCATACCCAATGAAGAAAATGAAAAGCAGCACAACTTGTTCATGGGGGAAATTGTCGGAGCATGGAGTGATGACCGCGTTTTCAAAAATGGGCACTGGATTTTTGATGATGCACCAGATGAATTACGTACTGTCCATTACGTTGCTGGCGGACAGTTTTACGCCATTGGCAAAGGGACAAAATTTAATTATGGGCCGGGAAAAGACTAATCCTTACTTCTGCATAAATGTAGCCATATAACATGGCTACATAGAGGTAGTAGCATAAAAGAATAACCTACTTAAGATGTTTGCTTCTCACTCACAGCGGACCTTTAGCTCAGTTAGCATATCCGCTCAGTGCCAGAAGCGGATGTCGTAAGATTCGTTCGGCTAAAAGAGCAAATTCTTCTGCATCAGAGTGACAGGCCCTGCGGATTCACATTTATCATTACTCTCTGAAAAGTACTTTTATTTTTGCCCGGGGTTACGATAAATATCGGGTCGATTGATTTGCCAGACAAAATCTGGTCGGTTCAATGGGTTATACCCCAGCTTCTGGTATAACCATGGCGCGCTGTCGGTTACCAGCATTATCCGTCGCAGACGTGACAACAATGGATGGGCATGACAGCATTCAATCAGCCAACGTCCAAGACCACTTTTCTGATAATCGTTCAGCACGTAGACGTCACACAAATAACCAAAAGTGGCATAGTCTGTGACCAGACGGGCGAAGCCGATTTGTCTTGTTCCATCCAGGAGCGCGAAACAAAGGCTGTTCTGGATTGATATCCTGACCGTTTCAGCATCAATACCAGGAGCCCAGGACGATTGCGAGAGGTAATCGTGAATGGCTTCCAGCTGAAAAAAGCTGGGATCGGTTGTGACAATAAATTTGTCTTTGGTAAAACGCAGATGCTGATTATTCACCGAACTCCTCCTTTTGGGCTACTTGTGATGAGGCACAGGGCTGTCCTCTATGCCGGGGAATGCTCAGGATGCTTTTTCATGTACTGTCATGATAAATACCAGCGGGTTCTCCCCCTGGTTTTCATAGAAATGAGGAACGTCCGTTCTGGCGGTTGCCGAACAGCCAGTATTTACCCGATACACGTGATCCTGTACGCCGAGTGTGAGCGTGCCCGACTGCACATAAAACAGTTCAAGCGTTCCTTCCGTGTGGCCGGGGGACGCAAACTTTTCCCCCGGCTGCATTTCCCACATCCAGAGCTCGGTCATATCAGGGCCACCCGACCCTGCTAGCAATCTTGCTCTCCCGCCTTTTTCACCTTCCCACAATTCAGGGATCTCATCTTCAGCGATGAGATGCACGGTCGGTTTTGAACTGACATCCACAAAATCAGCCACTGAAACCCCCATTGCGGCAGCCAGGCGGCATAGCAGGGCAATGCTGGGATTCGCCCGGCATCCCTCTATCTCAACCAGCGCTCCCTTGCTGACGCCTGCCCGACGCGAGAGTTCATCAAGGGAGATTTTCTTTTGCTTACGATACAGTTTTATTCGCTGCGATACGGCTTCATTCACGGAACTGGCGATCGAATTTGCATCGGTCATTAAATTGACTTTTTTGGTCATTGGTCATTATCATGGAATAAATTGGTCATTACAGGATTATCACGTGCTAACAGTATCGCCGTCAATTGCCCCTGAAATTTATCGTATTGCTCCCGGTTTTCGGGCACTCAGCATCTGCGTAAAAGCTGCGCCAGTGCTTAATCCCGACACTGGAGAAATGGCGCTGCGTGAAGCCTGTGAAGCCGTTCTGGCCGGTGAACCAGAGTGGGCGGACTCTCATCTGGCGGCATGGGCCGACGTTTTTCAAAAGTTTGGTGCTAAACCTAAACGCACTCCTTGCTCAGCGGATGCGTTACGCAAGCGCGTGTTACGTGACGGAACGATGCCAGCGCTCGATCCTATCGTTGATCTTTATAATGCCGTTAGTCTCCGCTATGCCGTTCCGGTTGGTGGAGAGAATCTCTCTGCCTATCAGGGGGCGCCGCGTCTGACTGTGGCAAAAGGAACAGAGCCTTTTGATACCGTCAAAGAGGGAGAGGCCACCGTTGAGTATCCTTCACAAGGCGAGGTTATCTGGTGTGATGATATTGGCGTGACCTGCCGTCGCTGGAACTGGCGACAGGGGATCAGAACCCGCTTAGGCGTGGAAGCTCAGGAAATGTGGTTCATTCTGGAGAGTCTCCCGCAGATGCCGCTGGATAGACTTCACGAAGCCGGGAAGATGCTGACCGACGGCCTGGAAAAAATGATGCCCGGTCTGTGGTTTGAAGTTGCTCTCATCGAAGAACAACAGCAGTAATACCCTTCAGGAGAAACAGTTATGTTTACCGGTTTGTCGGCGTTTCCATTAACCCCAGTCACTGCCAGCGGCGTGGATGAAAAGGGTTTCAGCCATATTCTTTCCCGTCTTACAGACGCTCGGGTTGATTCTATGGGCATCCTGGGGTCAACCGGAAGCTACGCCTATCTGACCCGGGAGCAGCGCAAGCGCGTAGCAACGCTGGCAAAACAGCATGCAGGGAACATCCCCGTTATGGTGTGTGTGGGAGCGGTCAGTACCGATGCCATTCTGCATCTGGCAGATGATGCACAGGCAACTGGTGCGAATGCGCTGTTACTCCCGGCGGTCAGTTACCAGCCACTCCGTGACGAAGAAGTCTTCTCACTCTTTGAGACCGTTACCCGGCACGTTTCTGTACCGGTGTGTATCTATGATAATCCGGGCACTACGCATTTTACCTTTACGGATGAACTCCACGGTCGTCTCTCCTCACTTGAGGGGGTTCGCTCGGTCAAGATCCCTGGCGTCCCGGATAGCCCCGCTGCAGCGATTGAGCGGGTGAATGCGTTACGTCAACATTTGCGCCCTGGCGTAACAATCGGTATTAGTGGCGACGCTTATGCGGGGCTGGGATTAAATGCCGGTTGTGAAGTGTGGTATTCCGTGTGTGGCGGTCTGTTCCCTGAGATGGCGAAACAAATCACCGAAGCTGCGGCGGCAAACGATCATCAACGCGTTACAGCCCTGACAACCCGCCTCGAGCCGTTGTGGTCGCTCTTCCGGAAACATGGGGGAAGTATTCGCGTTATTGCCGCTGCTGCTGGTGTGCTTGGGCTTACCGACATGGATTGCCTGCCTCGACCTCTGCAACCATTGTCAGTTGGTGATATCGCGGATATTGCCCATGTGATAAGCATGCTGGAGCTGAAGTGATCTCTCCGCAGGAGACGGGGTGTCTACCGGTCCTTTTGAAACCTGGTGGGGGATCAATCGTCAGATGTTTGACACTAGTTCTTTAGGTCCGCACCTCGCTCAGAGCGGCCTTATCAAATGGATTCGTGACAGGATTGGTTTGCAGCAAGAAGAATACGTTTGGGCATCTGGTCTGCATGAACGGCTGGTCTCTGAAGGGATTTTCGCTCATACGGTTGTCGCCTTTGAAATGCAGCGTGAACCACTCATGGCCCGCCATTGAATATCGCTAATTTGAAAACAACTTTATCAGATTCGATTCTGGCGGAAGAGAGCGTTAGGAGACGTTATGACAATTGACTATCTACAAGCCTGGTACAGCGGCAACTGAACAATGCTGCGAGTGTAATCGAAGGATCCACCCTCGTTTCTTCATTATTGTGCCATCATCCACACCTGTCGTGTATTGAACAACACAAGGTTCTCTTGCAAAGAAAAGCGATAAGTAATTCTCGTTTCTGGTGGTTTGAAGCGTGTAAAAGTAACTTTTACTGAACGATAGTTACCGCTAATTTGCGCAGAGGTCAGTGAAGCGCCGATTAATCAGCTCAGTAAGACAGTGACTACAATTCCGATTCGTCATAAACAAGGAAAGCACCATGTTCGGATTCTTTAAAAAAACAGACGCTGAGCCCAGGCAAGGCCCCCGTCTTACGGCAAACCAGTTTATCGCTTTGACGCTGAGTGATGAAAAGCTGTCTATGCCCGTGTACCTGCCGGGGCTGCGCAGTGAGGCCGAATGCGACGAGCTGGGGTTATGGCCACTCATCTACATCTGGAATGTGGATCGCACTTCTGGCACGTTCAGCCTTTCTGATAATGGTAAAGCGATTGCCCATCTCCTGGAGCTTTTGTGACCCGTGAAGACCCTGCATATGCTCAAGTTCGTGATGAGGCGATGAAGGTTATCACTGAGGCTTCAACGCAGTCCCTTCTGGCAACCATAAAGAAAGCCGGCCTCATACCCGATGTTTTGTTCGCGTATCACGCTGAGGATGTACAGCAGGAGCAGGGCTAACCGTCAGGAAGTGCTTGAGATTGCGCCAGGAATTTTTTAGTAAGTCCTTTCATTGTAACGCTAAATATTCGTCAAGAAATGCTTCAGTTTGCCGAAATATACGATAAGTGTTATTCATGAACATAACTAAAAGGGATGGATCCGTATGAAGAAACTGCTGCTTCTTGTTCCGCTCGTGTTTGCTGCTCCGGTACTGGCTTCTGAAGTGACGGTGGGTCAGGTTTGTAAGGCTGCTTCAGCGGCAATGTTCGGCCGTGATCTAAAAATCATGCAGCTGGATAAAGTCGAGTCAGGTATTGCTTACGTACGTTATATCCGACAGAACGATGGCACCCGCTGGGCCATCAAGTGCAAACTTATCGGCAATCAAGTGATGTGGGCATCTGACAATCCTGACAGCACCGGTCGCTGGCGGGATGATCCTGCAGACAGTACGGTCAAATATGCAGTTGAGGGTAAAAAAATCATTATAACTGAGGTCTACAGCGACGGTTCGAGTAGCTCCAATTCTTATCCGTTGAAGCAACTACAGTGACTACACACAAGCTTCTAATTATAGCCTGTGAGCGACTCGTCCTTTCAGGACGCATTTGACTATGTGGATGAGACCTTTGACGTGTGCCAGGAGCGGACTTTACTAACGCCGCTGATGTATTAATCCATGAAGAACAGGTCATATTTTTAATATAAATTGACTGGCGCGATAATTTTTACATGAATATCACCGATATTTATTATTGCCTCCATTGCTTTTTTAAGCGCGTATACATTTGTACGACTGGCGGCTATGCCGGTGACCTTTTCCGAAACTGTCGTGGATGCTGCTGGGCCAAAAGGTTCTTTAAAAGGGAAGTTACTCACTCCAACTTCAAAACCAACCGCCGTTGTTCTTATCGTACCAGGCTCCGGGCCGACCGATAAGGATGGAAAATTAAGACCTGCTGAGGATACGAAATGCCAATGGAATCACCTGAAATCCAGCTCAAGGCTCTGAATAATGCTTTGCGTCGTTTACGTGGGGCCTGTTCCGCACTTGACGGTGAGGAGCTTGATGAAAAATTACTTGAGGTCATGCGACGACTGCTGCTTGCTGAGGTGCTCGCCGATACCTGGATTGTGGCGATAGGTGGCTCGCAGGGGGCAGGTAAAACGACGCTGATGGCGAGCCTGTATAACCTACATCATGACAATAGCGGCTGGTTACGCAGTAATGAAGGACGCGGCGAGAAAATGCCGGTACTGATCCTCGAGAGTCGTGAGACTGAAGTAGCGCAGGGTTATGTCCGCCGCCTGGTCGAAACTGGAAATGGTTTGACGCTGGAGGATGTCAGGGTCGACGTTAATGAGTTTCAGCGCGCGGTCTGCGATCCTGATGCCGGGGATTTACTGCCGATACTGAAAGTACCGCAGCGTTATTTTACCCGCAATAACCAGGCTTGGTTACTGCTGCCTGGTTATGAAAAACAAGAGCGTGAAAATCGTGAATGGCAGGAACTGATGCGTCAGGCGATGATAGCGGCAGGCGGTTGTATAATCGTGACCGATGAGACGCGACTGGCAAACCAGCAGCAGCTCGAAATCGTCAAAGATATGCTGGAAAAAGAGCTTAAGAATTGTAAACCTTATATTGTTATCTCCAAGACAGAAGCGTATCGCCACAATCCGCAACGTCAAGCTGAATTAAGAAAAAGCGCGGCTGAAACCTTCAATGTCGCTGCCGAATATACCGATAACAACATTATTTTAACCGGCACCGACGATCCGGAATACGTAACAGATTGGATGCCGCACCTTCGCCGGGCCATTGACGACCTTAACTTTTCCGGACAGACCAACCGTTATCTCCAGTTAACCCACCTTACTGGGATTGTTAGTAAGGATCTGCCGCGCGTCATGAATATGATCCGCACCCAGTCACGTCTGTATTACCACAGTGATAAAGGCGGCCTGGACGATGGCAGCCAGGTGCTGGCCGAAGCTCTGGAAGTGTTTGACAGTGCCGTGCAGGAACTGCGGGAGGAGCATACCAAAAAGGTAAAAATGTGCATCGCTAAAACTTTTGAGGCGGCGAAGGCTAATATGGACCGCAGGCTGGTCAAAGAGCATGAGGGATTTGCCAACTGGATATCGAATGCATTTGATACCACCAGTGAGACAAAAGGCAAATTACAACAACTGGTTCAGGATTCATGGCAGGACGCATCAGCTGATCTCTTCGACGACTATGTGAACAGTCTGCAACAATTGACGGCGGCGAAACTCAAGCCCATTCCGAACGGCAACGATCGCCCAAACTTGCCTTCATCACCGAAGCTGGAGAAGCTGGTAGCACTTGGCTATATGAATAGCGCCGGACAGCCTGTACAACACGAACAGCTGGATGCGGAAAAAATAAGTAATATCAAAATATTGCTAAATCATGGCGCCACGTCGAATACGGAAAGCACCCCAGTGGTGAATAAACAGCTGAGGAAAAGCGTGGAATTGATCCCGGTGCTCTCGCTAGAGTACACCCGCCTTGTGTACGCCATGCCTGAGATTTGCAAAGAGCTGCGGCCCTACGTCACGCTTGAGCAGGACGATGGCGAGACATCCGCGGGTAACGTCGCGGCAGAAGGGGTTCAAACTCTCAACGCAGGGGTTGATCTTGGCAAGACCGCAATAAAATCACTGGCGGCGGTGCTGGCGATTGACGTTGTTAGTGACGGCGATTCCGATATCCTAGGTGCGCTCTTTGGCCAGGATCAGTCTTCTGTTGACCCGACGGGTTCACCTCTTCCCCCCGCACCGGTGATGATGCATCCTGCTGCCGTTGCTGTAACCGCCGTTGTGGCGGCGGCCTACGTGACCGCGGCTGCAGTAACGCGAATGCGCACATTTGAGAAAAAAGCGAGCACCCAGGCACACGTCATGCTTGCCAGCGTTCATGACCATCATATTGAGCATTTACGCAAGCAGTTCGATGACACGATGAACGCGGCGCGTAGGCAGATTAGCGAAACGTTACGTGCGCGTTATCACATGGACGAAATGCTGATGCGCAAGGATCGGCTCGCGAAAGCCATCGCCGATGTGAATGTCCTTATCGACGACCTGCGCACTGAGCTGGGTTCATCGGCTACGGGCCTGCAAGTATTAATCACCAGCCGTGGTGAGTGAGATGACGTCCGGGAAAGTTATTGATTATTGGCAGCGGTTAGAGTCACGGCAGTCGGAGTGGGCTTTTCGCGCCTACGATCGGCTGATTAAGACATTAAGTCATGACGTTCAGGAAAGGATACAACTTAAGGAAAGCGATGCCGAACCGTATGTGGTCATATTTGGTAAGACGCAGGTCGGAAAAACCACCTTACTGCTCGACCTGATGGACATCGATCTGCAGCAGATGGCAACGTTATCGCATGTGCTGCGCGGCGGACGGGAAGCCGGGAAATCATCCACCGCCACCGCCATGGAATATCGTCGTTCAACAGACCAGCGCTGGGGATTGTTTGTGCAATCGAAAACGCGCTGGCTTGCCTCTGACGACGATATGACTGAGGCCTTAGCGCAGCTCAGAAAGCAGATGGAACGAGGTGAACTGGTTGTTGATTCTCCCTGTATTGTGCATATTCCGTGGCGTTTTTTCAGGATAAAAACCTCGGGAGTGCCCGGCGTGCGTATTCTGGATCTGCCTGGTGATAATCCCGCCAATATGGAAGAGCAAAAGCATGTAAATCAAATGGCGAAGACCTATCTTCCCTTCGCTGATTTGGTCCTGCTGATTGGTCGTGGCGACGATTTGAGCTTCCTGCAGCCGCAGGTTATCACCCTGCCGGGTATTGAGGACTGGCAGGCGATGCCGCATCGGTTTCGCATCGTGACGACCTATTCTTACTCAGCGCAGTCGGTGAAGACGCTGATTCGCAACAATCCGGCTTTCGATATCACGCAGTTACGTCAGCGCCTTATTGAACAGATTGAACGCTTTAATAACCTGAGCGACGCGGCGAAAGATCGGAACCTCTACTTTCCGCTCGAGTTTGGCAGCAGTTGGCTGAGTATGGCCGAAAACGATACCGCCCTTTATGCCCGGGTTGCCCCCATGGTCAGCCGCTTGCGTAGCGAACTGTTGGAACAAATTGCAACATCGACAAGCCCACTCGGACGACTGCGAAGTACCTTGGATACTCACCTCAGCGTTAAATATATCCAGGAGGAAAAAACGGCGGCAATCGAAAGAGAACTGCTGGGGCTAAAAAAACAGCAACAAGAGACAAAAGATAAACTGACAGTTTGGAAAAACGCTATTGCTCAGACGCAGCAGAAAATAAAAAAAACGGAGAGGTTATTGAAAGATAACGCTTTACCTGTCAGCCGACGTCTTATTGATAAAGCTGCGGAAGAGGCCGCAAACTTTAAATTGAAAGGAAGTTACAGCAGCGAAAAATGTACTAGTTTGCACAGCATGATCGCCGACTATTGCTCTAAAATTAAGAATATCCAGTTGGATGTGAAAAATAATACTGCCTACTGGCAAAAAGTGGCCCACAATAAAGTTGAACCTACGAGGCAGGCGGTGCAGGATATTCTTGATGAAAACTTCAGTGCTATTCGCTATAGGCTCAATGACTATTGGATCGACACATATCTTAGTTCTGCGAATTTTTTATCGGATAAAAACAGCGTCATCCATGCCGCTGATAATGCCAAAGTGGAAGTCATTCGGTTGTGGACCTCACAATGGATGGCTGCCGCAGAGAACGTCAATAATCAATACAAAAGCAAACTCACCAAAGATGGGGTAATTCTCGAGGAGTTACGGGTAGAGCAGAATAAATCTCTGCGGCAACAGACATCACTTAAGCAACATGCCGTCTCGTGCGAAGATGAGTTAAAGAGAATTGCTGTTGAATCACAAGAGGATCTTGTCCGCTGCGAGCAGTTTGTTCACTTTCTTGATGAAGAATATCTCAAAACATTAAGTACGCGTCTGGATTCAGCCTTTCAGGAACGTGATGATTGTGATGCGTTATTACAAGTTTTATCCTGCGTTGCGTTGAAAAATCAGCGGGAAGATTTAATGAATTTAACTGAAAAGTATTCTGGATAAGGCATGAACGTGACTCGTGAAATAATAAATAAAGAAAAATCGCTCACCGAGTTAATGGTGAAAATACTCAAGGAGCCGCTCAATCCCCTTGAGAGTTCGTTAAAAAAACTCAATACAGAGGTTCTGGAGACCAAAGATAAGGTTGAAGAAATCAATGATGCCATTAATGCGGTAGGTGCAAACACCGAAGAAATCATTAATCCACTGAAAAAATCGTTACGTGAGCTGCAAGATGACGATATCCCAGGGGCGATAAATAAGCTGCGGGAATTTATTTCGATTCAGGTCGAGGAAAAAAAACAGAATATTAGCACCGCGCTCAGCCAACAATCGGAACACTATGACAGCCAGCTGAAAGCCGCGATCGGTGAGGTCTTTGAAAAACTGTCGGATGTTCTTGGACAGCAAAATGAGAGTGTCCAGGCAGTAATACAGCAGTATCAGCAAACGGGTATCGACAGTGCTGAGGCCTTATTGCAGCAACTGCTGAATGCTAACCGCTTCCTGGAGGAAACCGGCGCCGCGAATGCCAGCGAGCAACAGTCGACGCGAGAGCGTGACCTGCGGTTGGCTGAACGGCTGGAAAGTGTCATGCAGGCCCAGCAACAAATAAAGCAGTCGATAAGTGAACTTGACCAGCAGCTCAATGGCGTGAGTAAAGGTGTGCAAACGGCGCGAACCATGCTCGCGGAACGGCAGGAAAGCGATAGGAGGGAAGTGTTAAGCAGCCTTGAAACGCTGTCTACCGACGTCCAGGCAGCACTGGTGCAGCATTTGACCCCACCAACCCAGGCTATTGAGTCTCTGCAAACCAGCCAGCAGGCTTTGATCGAGGCAATGAGCCAGCAAAAGAGCCATCTGGAGGCGCAAACTGCCGCAAGTCAGGGTAGATTCCGCTACGTTGTTATCATTTTTTCCCTGTTTGCTACCTCAATGTTAGCGTATATCGGCTATGACATTTGGAAAAATTTAACTCCCTGACAGGGCTAAAGTGCATGACGTCTAACGCGACAGAGCCATTATATTTTGAGCTGTGTATAAGGTTAGACAACCTTGTGACTTGCTCCCCGTTGACTCACACAGAATGCTGTTAGCTATGTCCGCAGATCGCTCAAAGCGGACCATACCGTAAAACTTTATTAGTGAAGTGACTCTTTTTCTCCTGAGAGCGTATCCGCATCAGGTGAATAATTCCGGTAAACGCATGCCAGTTTATGCCCGTCAGGATCGCGCAGATAGGCAACATAAAAATCGGGGCCGTAGGCGGTTCGTGTACCGGGCACGCCTTCATCCTTTCCTCCCGCACGGAGGCCCGCGGCATGGAAGCGTCTGACAATTTCCGCGTTATTGGCTCTGAATGCGAACATTGTCCCGTTTCCCGCCGTCGCGGGTTGCTGGTCAAAAGGAGGACAAATGCAGAAGCTAAATTCGTCATCCGGATGATTTTCGTTTCCCCACATTGCCCAGCTATCAGTCCAGGCGGGCAGACGTGAATAGCCCAGCACGTTAAAAATAGCGTCATAAAAGTTCACGGCGCGCTGAAAGTCATTTGTCCCTATCGTGATATAAGCCAGCACCTTATAACATCCTCTATCCACGCAGCCACGGCGTAATCGTTAGTCCGGTCAGCAAACCTTCCGGGCTGAGCAGGCGAGTAACGGTTTGTCCCCACGGTTCCGTGCGGTTGGCGACCAACAACCGATAGCCTTTTTCACTCAGAACACGGGTAGCGGAATCGAGATCCTGCACCTCGTATTCAATCCATCCCTGCGGTATCGGATGCTCCACGGGCCACTGCGCTTCACCAAAACAGGACGTTGCCGCCTGTGACAGCGGCCAGACGGCAAAATGCTTCACGCCCGGTAAGCGTTCCTCTTCAGTGAGCAGATAATCGGCATTGCCCTCCATCGGCTTCAGCGGCAGTCCGAGAGTCTGGATATAAAACGCGGTGCTGGACGCTGTATCCTGTGAAATGGGCCCGAACCCGGCGACGAACATGACATCAATTCCCGGTAACGTCTGCGACATATCCACTCCTTAATAGCCTGTAATGATGGAATTTAACGTAGAGCCGTCTGAAATACGACTCTCAATTATGGTATCGCATTCACCGTGCCTGCACGTTCACGGTGGGTTTGAAAGTGAACGCGATAACGATCAACAGCACGACTCCTGCACTCATCACCAGCCAGGCGCTGGTCAGCGAGACCGAACTGTCGCGAACGATCCCTGCAACTAACGGCATGAGCGCGGCGAGCATATATCCTCCGCCCTGAACTTTAGACAGTAACTTCCCGGCCTGCGCGGGCGTTCGCGCATGATCGAACGTGACGATAAGCGACAGCGGGAAGAGGGCGCCGATACCGATGCCAAGCAGCAAGGTTGATAAGACCGGCGTCGTACCTGGAGAGAAGACCAGACACAGTAATCCCGCCAGCAGCAGTAACAGTACAGTTATCAGCGGAACACGGCGGTCGGGGAATTTACCGATCAGCGCGGAGACGGCAAACCCGGCGGCCACCTCGGTTAAGGTCAACCAGGCCAGCATATAGCCGCTGCTGCGTGCGGACCATCCTGCCTGAATATAGAGCGGGGGCAGCCAGGCTAAGACCAGCGTGTAGGCACCCGTCCCCACGCCAAAAAAGAGCAGAAGGAGGCCAGTCCGGGAGGAAGAGAGCGTAACGGGTTCATGTGCTGTTTGTTCTCCTTGAGGCTGTTTAACCAGGGGTAACCACAGCATCAGCGCCAGCAGCGCGAGCACGCCTGCCATAGCCAGCGCGGGCTTGAGCGAGAGCCATGAAAACAGCGGCTCGGCGCTGGCGGCGGCGACTGCCGCACCGGCCATAATGCCCGTGCTGAATAGCGACATGATCGTGCTGGCCGTTTGCGTATACGCCTTTTTTATCAGGGCAGGCATTAACGCCTGGATCGTGCCGATGCTGGCCCCGCCCAGTAACGCGGTGCCCATCAAACCTGTCAGCGAGGTGCTAAAACCGCGTAATGAACAGGCTACCAGCAGGATGAACAGCCCGAGCATTATTCCCCTGACGGCACCGATCCTGGCTAAAAGCCAGGGGCCACACAGGGCAGCCAGTCCCATCATCGCCACCGGCAGGGTAGTCAGCAGGCTGAATTGCGTCGCGGTCAGCCCCGCTTCGCGCTGCAGCACGGAGAAAAGAGGGCCGACCGAGGCCAGAATGGGGCGCAGGTTCAGCCCGACGATAAAAGCGATAACGGCGAAGAGTAACGGTGATGTACGTTTCAACATGGCATCCTTTTCGGTTGTGAATGGCCCAGGCAAATTGCCGCGAGCATTTATCTTAACGTTAAGATAAAATCTGTTTTTGTGTAAGATGTACCGCACAACTCGATAAATTCCCACGCTATCCGGGGTGAAGATGAAAGACCATGTAGACTTCGTTGTCGGCCAGTGGAGCAGCGCCATGCCTGAGCTGGACGCCTCGTCGATGAAAATTTTTGGCCGAATGCTCAGGCTGATGAAGCACCTGGGAAAAGAACGCGCGCAGGCCATGGCACCGTTTGGCTTTCGCGAGGGCGAGTTTGACGTCCTCGCCACGCTGCGTCGCGCCGGGAAGCCGTACTGCCTTTCGCCCACGCAGCTGTATACATCCCTGTTGATCACTTCAGGGGCGATGACGAACCGGCTCAACCATCTTGAACAACAAGGCCTTATCAGGCGGATTGCCGATCCTGATGACAAGCGCAGCTCGCTCGTCAGCCTGACGCCGCACGGGCAGGCTCGTATCGAACAGGCGCTGCTCGTGCATACGGAAACGCAAAATGCGCTGCTGAGAAACCTCTCTGAGGCGCAACGCGCGCAGCTTGAGTCTCTGCTCAGGGGGCTGCTGCTGACGTTTCCGGCTGAGGAATGGGGTGAAACGTCACCGAGTGCCGATAATACAAAAACTGCATGATTACACCTGACAAAAAGGGAACGTATGTCTTTACCGCCACTGTATGCGCTGCGCGCGTTCGAAGTTGCCGCACGGCTAAACTCCTTCAGCAAAGCGGCTGAAGTCCTGAATATCACGCCGGGGGCAGTCAGCAGACATGTCCAGACGCTTGAAATGTGGTTCGACTGCGAGCTGTTTAAACGCCAGGGTCCGAAAGTAGAGGTCAGCGATGCCGGGCGTATTCTGGCCGGGCAGCTTAGCGAAAGTTTCTCGACTATTGAGTGGGCCTGTCGCGCATTCAAAAGTGAAAACCACCTTCTGCGCCTCAAAGCGCCCAGCTCGCTGACGATGCGATGGCTTCTGGATGTGCTTAAATCCTTCCGCGAGAACCACGCGAAGCCGAAAATCGAAATCGCCAGCGTCTGGATGGACTTCGACACCGTTGACTTCAGCCGCGAGCCCTACGATTGTGCGATCCTCCTCGGGAACGGCTATTTTGGCGAGTCAACGGAGAGCCGGCTGCTGTTCAGCGAATGGCTTATTCCGGTTTGTACGCCGTCTTTGCTGGAGCCTGCCCGGCATCAGCTTCCAGAGTGCGATCTTATTCATCCGTCACCGGACAGACGGGACTGGAAGCGCTGGCTGAAAAGGACGGGCTTATTCCCCGGCCTCGACATGAGCGGTGGGATCGTGTTCGACACCCTGGAGCAGGCAAGCCTTGCGGCCATGCACGGACACGGTGTAGCGATGGCGGATCTCCGGCTCACGCTCGACGCGCTGAAAAGCGGCCTGCTCGCGCTGCCCTTCAGGGAGGCGATAGCAACAGGGGACGGTTACTACCTTGTCTGGCCCAAAAATTCGCTCAGAGGACAGAGTATTGAACGGTTGCTGGCCTGGCTTCACCTTAATGCGCCAGTGGTGCCCTCTTTGGATATTGTCTGTCTTGATTTCAACGAAAAGCGGATTTAATAAATAGCGGAATATTAACAGGGAGATATTCCGCATCGTGAACGTATTTATGCGTAGGGAATATTCGCCATCTTTTTATATCTTTCCGGCAGGGCGCTGTTCAGGTTGAGTAATTTATCCAGTATATAAAGAGCGGGCGTTCCCTTTGCGCGTTCAGCTTCGATCAGCGCAGAACGTAACAGATTGGTAGCCGATGTCATTTCACGGAAGTACTCCTCAGATTCAAGCGTCTGAACTTCACCTGACCCCACGTAACGCACCCTGGGCCAGTCCGCGAAGTCCAGAACCGGAAGGATCCCGTCGTCTTTGGGTAAATGCGCAGAGAGTAACTCGTCGGCGTTACGCGGATTGCTCTGGGCAAAAGAGAGCAGATGCAGGCGATGAATAAAGGGTGAAAGCACCTCAGCGCTATCGCCTTCTGACGAAAGTAACGTTATTAACGCATGAATATTTTCACCCGCGATGTTTTTTTCAGGTGAGATCATTTTCATTAGATGAAATAAGACATCGAGTGTCATACGTACTCCATAGACTTGCAGGTGTATTTATTATTTGAGTTTCGCTCCCTGTTCCAGGTCAGGAAGAGATTGGGAATGAAGGGATGGTATTTCAATGCGATCAGGTTTGAAAAACGAGAAATAGTGGGAATCAATGTGAGTTTTACTCAACATAGGTTTTATTATTCAATGAGATTCTCCAGATGTGATGATTAACTTACAATGAACAGCAGAATATCTATCCGACAAGCGTCTACAGAGGCGAGCAAACATGAGATTAGAGAGTGCGTCAGTTTTAGAAGAACTCCGGACCAGGCTAAGACCCGCATCGGTCGCGCAGGTCGGTGGGTTTCGGCCGCCTGAAGATCCCATTACGTCATGGTTTCTGAAGGGCGTTTCTCGCGTAGATGAAGGATTACCCACCTGGAAGGGCAAACCAATGTTTCCACTTCTTCAGATCAGGATCGACGAGCTTCCTGTTATTCCTGACCAGTTGAAGGGCATAGCCCTTCTGGTGTTGTTTCACAATTTGGAACAACATCCCTTTGACGAACCTCACGGTGAGGGATGGTTAATTCGCGAGTATGCCACCCTCGAAGGGCTTCAGCCATTGCC
Source organism: Enterobacter sp. ku-bf2 (assembly GCF_001742765.1). NCBI lineage: Bacteria > Pseudomonadati > Pseudomonadota > Gammaproteobacteria > Enterobacterales > Enterobacteriaceae > Enterobacter > Enterobacter sp. ku-bf2. The sequence continues at coordinate 828,783 of NZ_MDVW01000001.1, read as the reverse complement.
TGAATTGGACACGCCGTATCGGCCGTTTCCAGTTCAATGGCTGAGTGTCATTGACGATGCTCCTGGATGGGAAGATGCCTGGGATATTATTGATCTCTCTTGCGTAAATGATGATGAGCAGGCCAGTGATAGTTTTTTTGAAGATATCAACCGCTACAGGGGAACCAAGGTAGGGGGATTTCCGACTGAGATACAACACGGTGTGGGAATCGAAGAGTTTGTTTTTCAGGTTGGGTCAGAAGAAAAAGTAAACTGGATGTGGGCGGATAACGGTATCGGTTACTTTCACCGGTCATCAGAAGGGGAATGGCGGTTTTCATGTCAGTTCTACTGATGAGCTTCCTGTCGGGGGATTGACCACTCGCCCGGCAGCGATTTGTTTCACAAATCCCATCGCTCCTCGACCGTTCAGGATGGTATAACGTCTTGCGGCAATCGGGTTGCCGTAGACAGCCCACATTCCTAAAGGTGTATATGAAACAAATTACTTTCAGTGACCTGCAGCAGCAAAGCGAGCAGGCCGCAAATTCTCCTCGCTTACGTGCCCATCGTAATTTACACCCTGAACTGAGCGACCCGGTACAGCGCCTGGCCATTGCAATGGAGCCCGGTACCTATGTTCGCCCCCATCGCCATCCTCACACCTTTGAACTGCTGACGGCGCTGAGCGGTCGCTTTCTGGTGCTGAATTTTGACGACAGCGGCAACGTGACCCGGCGTGTGGTGTTAGGTGAAGAGTGTAAAGTGCTGGAGATGGATGCCGGAACCTGGCATGCCGTGCTGTCGCTGGATAAAGGTGGCGTCATTTTTGAGGTTAAACACGGGGGGTATCAGCCCGTGCCCGAGCATGATACCGCCCCATGGTCACCGGCAGAAAACGAGCCCGGCACCGAGAAGCTGATGCAATGGTACGCTCAGGCACAGGTGGGTGACGGTGGTTTTACCCTGTAATTATTCTCTTATGTGCCCGGCGCGCGGAAAGGCGAGCCGGGTAAAGAGATAAGCGCTCACGCGAGTCAACTCACCGTATTAAAAAGCCAGTCACGAGCAGTCGAGAGCGTCACGAACGGGCCTGCCAGCGTGCTGTTGTGATGGGCAATAATGTCGCTGGCGGATAAATAGTCATTATCCATTGTGGTATGCGCATCTGAAATTAATACCGTCCTGAAACCTAGTTCCGGTGCGGCCCGGCAGGTCGTATCGACGCAAAACTCTGTTTTCATCCCGGCAATGACCAGCTGTTTAATACCTCGCTGATTAAGTTCTCGCAGCAATACCGTATCCCGAAAACAGCTGGGATAGCGCTTGGTGAAAACAACGTCCTGCTCCTTCACGTCCAGTTCAGGTATCAGCTGTGTTAACGGCCCCTTTTCTGAGAAGGGGGAGTCGTCCGGCCCAATATGGCGGGCAAAAAAGACGGGCACCTGCGCGTCTCGGGCGTTGGCGATTAACAAGCGGATATTGGCCAGAACGGCATCGGCGGAGCGAGGGGAAACCGGGCCCCGAAAGAGGCCCTGCTGCATGTCGATAATCAAGAGAGCATTGTCAGATGAAACCATTTTCTTTCTCCATTCAGAGGGTGGTGAACGGAGAGAGATTTCCCCGTCCATGTCGGCGGGGATTGAGGTTCTGTTTGTCAGTCGTTCACTACAGATACGCTCTCACCGCCGAAGGATCCGGTGGTGGTGAGGGTGGTTGTTGGCTGAACTGACGTAAACATATTATGACCTTCGCTGATATATCTTTTAAGTCATATCCGGACGAGCCGTTAAACTTTAAAAATTTGCTGCCGATAGTTCTTTTCAATACCATCAATATGCATGTAAAGATGAACAAAATCATATCAGCATATTTGGTAGTTGCGTATTTGTCGGCTCGACTTATTGCACAATCCAACAGTGCGAGAGACTGGATAAAAACCGTTGTGTTTCGATAAAAAATCACAAAAAGGATGTGCGTATGTTGAAAAGATTAGTCGCGGGGCAGATGAGCTTACCGATGACTTTCTGGGGATGGGGAATTTGCGGTAATTTTCTACTGGGTCTCATTGGGCTTGCTGGAGTGCAGACCGGTCATCCGGCCATGATGCCGCTTTCCTATATACTTAAAGCCATTCTGTTCAGTGCTGTACTTTCGGGCATAACTTTCATTCTGCGTCGAAAAATCACGGTATTAGGTGGGATCGCTTTTTTTATTATTTTGATTCAGGTGATTATGAGTGTAGTGATGACGATAGGCCTTTTCTCGTTATTTTTTGAATAATCACAAGAAAGAGCGTTCCGGTTTGCCAGCAGGATCCCTGACGGTTAGTAACATCGAGAACTCGTGCCTCCTTTTGGCGAAGGAGGCACGCCGTTGCTGGCTGGATAGCCGATATTATTTTAGGTTGCCGATCTTGCTCAGGAATTCTTCTACCTGCTCAGGCGTCGCCGTATCTGCCTGGTAAAGGATATCGAGCTTAACGTTCTTCAACCCGCAGAAACCAAATACCCCTTCGATTATCTGCGTCTCAATCGCCGTCGAATAGCCGTGTTTATCAAACCCGGTGAGATCGCTACCACCAGTGGCAATCAGGCGAACGGGAACACCCCGTAAGTTGCCCACAATCCGGCCGTCGTCGGCCACCTTATACGCCCAGTTCAGGGTCAATACGCGGTCGAACCAGCCTTTCAACAGCGCGGGAACCGACCACCAGTACACCGGGAAGACAAACACCAGCATATCCGCACGCTCGACGCGCTGCTGCTCGCGCAGAATATCGTCGGGGAGGGCGCTCGGATCCCCGTGATACAAGTCAAGATCGGCGCGGGTCATCGCCGGATTAAACCCTTCAGCATGAAGATCGGCCATCTCAACCTGCATACCTTCCTCGCGTAATTTTCCGGCAATGCGGGCGGCCAGTGAATGGGACAAGGACGTGTCGACAGGGTGAGCCGTCACGATCAGCGCGTTACTCATGGCATTTGTAGCAGACATAGCAACCTCAAAATGGGGGAGAAGAAATGCCTATGTTACTATTGGTAACTTAAGTGTCAATCCACCCCTGGCGATCATTTTGTGCTATTCGCGTAGGTCGCAAGCACGCCGGTCATGGCGCCGCTGAGCGTATCTTCCGCCACATTCCGGGCGAGCACGCCGTTGCCGGCCGCGGTGCTGAGCGCCTCCGCCGCCCCAATGATGGCCGTCAGTACCGCTTCCCCCTGAACGCCTTTTAAGACGATAAAAGGCGAAAGCGCGGTGCGCAGGCAGTCGGCACATTCGGCCACGCATGCTTCCCGGAACGTCTGCAGCGCGCGAGAACCGGACAGCGCCGCGGCGATTGGCCCGGTTTCAGGCCCGGCGGCAATGGCACAGTCGATATAGGCCGCGCTGAAAAAGCGGATCGTCTTCTCCAGCGTTTTGCTGTCAACCGCCAGCGTCTCGCGGAATTTCGCCAGTTGCCGATCGCTATAGTCCTGATACAGCGCCATCAGCAGCCCTTCGCGATCGCCAAAGTGGTCGTAGGGGATGGGCTTGGTCACATTGGCCCGTTCTGCCAGATAGCCAAGGGTCAACGCCTCGGTGCCTTGCTGACGCACGATTCCACGCGCAACCTCCAGCAGCTGCACGCGGCGGTCCTCTTTTCTTAAGCGCTTAACAACCATGCTTTCCTCAGATTAGTTATCTACCAATGGTAGTTTACACGTTTTCCGTGCCGTGCTGAACGCGTTGTTCAACCGGGCGGATCCGGAACCATATCGCATACATCGCGGGCAGGAAGACGAGGGTAATGATCGTCCCGCCCAGCGTACCGCCGATCAGCGTCCAGGCCAGCGTTCCCCAGAACACCGAATGCGTCAGGGGAATGAACGCCAGCACGGCCGCCATGGCGGTGAGTAAGACCGGTCGCGCTCGCTGGACCGTCGCCTCGACCACCGCCTGGAACGGATCGAGGCCGTCCTTCTGGTTATGATCGATTTGACCGATCAGAATCAGTGTATTGCGCATCAGAATGCCGGAGAGGGCGATCAAACCGACCAGCGCGTTGATGCCAAACGGCTGATTAAATATCAGCAGGGTCGGCACGACGCCAATCAGCCCCAGCGGCGCGGTTAAGAACACCATGACCATCGCGGAGAGTGAACGCACCTGCAAAATGATGATCAGCAGCGTCAGGGCAATCATGATCGGGAACAGCGGTAACATAGCCTGCGTGGCTTTACCCGATTCCTCAATCGAACCCGCCATGTCGATACGGTAGCCGGCCGGCAGCGAATCAACGATCGGCTGGAGCTGCTTCATGATGGCGACCGACACGTCCGGCGGCTGAAGATTGTCGGCGATATCGCCCCGTACGGTAATCGTGGGGGTGCGATCGCGGCGGCGCAGGATCGGGTCTTCCATGCCGATCTCAATCCTGCCGATTTGAGACAGCGGTACGCGCTGTCCCGCATTGCCGACCAGGGTAAAGCCTTCGATTTTTGCCGGGTCAAGGCGGATATCACCCGCCGCGCGGGCAACGACGTCTACCGATCGAATATCTTCCCGCACGGAGGTGACAGGCACGCCTGATAACAGGAACTGAAGCTGCTCGGCAACGGCGCTGGAGGTTAAGCCGGTCGCCTGCAGGCGGTTCTGATCGAGAGTGAAATGCAATACCGGAACGCGTGCCCCCCAGTCAGTGTTGACGGTTCGCATCATCGGGCTTGCCTGAAGCACGGCTTTCACCCGTTCGGCGATGTCCTGTACCTGTTTGACGTCCGGCCCCGACACGCGCCAGGCAACCGGGAAGGGCGAGTAGGGGCCAAACACCAGTTGTGTTACCCGCACGCGGGCTTCAGGTGCAAGACCGCTGGCGACGGCCTCCCTGAGCCTGAACTTAAGCGCCTCACGTGACGTCTCGCTGTCCGTCAGGATCACGATTTTCGCAAAAGAGGGATCGGGCAGCTCGGGAGCCATTGCCAGATAGAAACGGGGCGAGCCCTGACCAATATAGGCCGTGACGATTTTGGCTTCCGGCTGCTGGCCCAGCCATGCTTCTATTTTTGCGGTTGCGGCGCTGGTTTGCGCAATCGAGGTGCCATAAGGCATCTGTACTTCAACCAGCACTTCCGGGCGATCGGAGGTCGGGAAGAACTGTTTTTTTACCAGCCCCATGCCAAGCAAGGCCAGAAAGAAAATGGCGACCACGGACCCGGCCACGCGCCATTTTCTGGCGATAACGCGGCCAAGCAGCTGGCGAAAACGGTTATAGCGAGGCGTGTTATAGATGGCGTCATGGCCGCCTTCCACTTTTGGGATCGCCGGCAGGATCTTCACCCCAAGATACGGTGTGAACACCACCGCCACAAACCATGAGGCAATCAGGGCGAGGCCGACAATCCAGAACATATTGCTGGTGTATTCCCCGGCGGTCGACTGGGCAAAACCATTCGGCATAAAGCCAATGGCCGTCACCAGGGTACCGGCCAGCATCGGCGCGGCGGTGTGGCTCCAGGCGTAGGCCGAGGCTTTGATTCTGTCGTAACCTTCCTCCATCTTCACCACCATCATTTCGATGGCGATAATGGCATCGTCAACCAGCAGACCGAGGGCGAGGATCAGGGAGCCCAGCGTGACGCGGTCAAAGTTTATTCCCGCGGCTTCCATCACCACGAAAACGACCGCCAGCGTCAGCGGTACCGCCGCGGCAACCACCACCCCCACGCGCCAGCCCATGCTGACAAAACAGACCACCATGACCACAAGCAGGGCGACGAAGAATTTGATCATAAACTCATCGACAGACGAGCGGATATTCACGGACTGGTCGGTGACTTTGGTCAGGGTCATGCCAAGCGGCAGGCTATCGTTGATTTTCGCCGTTTCCGCATCCAGCGCTTTACCCAGCGCCAGGCCGTTCCAGCCCTCACGCATGACAATGCCCAGCAGCAGGGCGGGTTCATGCTGATTGCGTATCAGCATCGTCGGGGGATCTTCGTAGCCTCGCTCAACCGTTGCCACATCCGACAGCGTGAGCGTTTTGCCCTTGGCGACTAAAGGCGTATCGCGAATTTTCTGCAGTTCATCGAACGCGCCGTCCAGGCGGATAAAAATCTGTGCGCCCCGGGTTTCAATGGCGCCCGCCGCGGCCAGGGCGTTCTGGCTGTTGAGGGCATTGAAAATATCCTGCGGAGAGAGGCCCATTGTGGCCAGACGGTCATGGGAGAAGGCGATATAAATCCGCTCGGCCTGTTCGCCGATAATGTTCACTTTTTTCACCCCGGGAACGTGCAGAAGCTGCTGGCGCAGGCCTTCGGCATCGCGTACCAGCTGCCGCTGCGGTTCGCCTTTTGCTTTCAGGGCAAAGAGGGCAAAGGTGACATCCGAGAATTCATCATTGATCATCGGGCCAATGACGCCCGCCGGAAGACGCAGGGATTCATCACCAAGCTTCTTACGCGCCTGATAGAACTCCTCCTGCACTTCAGAAGGCGGGGTTTTGTCCTGCAGTGACAAGGTGATATACGCCATGCCGGGGCGGGTGTAGGTTTCCGTACGGTCATACCACTTGAGTTCCTGCAGGCGCTTTTCCAGCGGTTCGGCCACCTGATCCTGGATCTCCTGCGCGGTTGCGCCCGGCCAGACGGCGATCGCCGTCATCTGCTTCACGGTGAAGGGCGGATCTTCCGCGCGCCCGAGCCCAAAAAAGGCGTAAATACCGGCAATCGTCACCAGAACGATCAGAAACAGCGTGACGGAACGCTCGCGGACGGCCAGCGCTGACAGATTGAAGCGGCTTCCGCTCATTGTGCATTCTCCGCCGGAGCGGCATGGCGCTGTTCTGCCAGCCTGACAACTTCACCTTCGTGCAGAAGATGGGCGCCTAACGCAACGATCTTCTCCCCGGGCTTCACGCCACCCGTGACCTGGACCGCATCTTCGCCCACGCTCAGCACCTTAACCGGTGTCCATGTGACCTTTGCTGGCTGGGCGGAAATGCGCCAGACGCCGGGCCCTTTACCCGCATCGTAGAGTGAGGCCAGCGGGACCTGCATCGCCTGACCTTCCGTTTTCGCGTCTTCAATGCTGAGCGTGACGGTCGCCCCCAGCGGCGCGTTCGCCAGCTGACCATCCAGCACGTAGCGGGCTTCATACGTGCGGGTTGCGGCATCCGCGGAGTCAGACAGCAGGCGCAACGTCGCGGTGACCGGGTGTTGTTCACTGCCATAAAGCGTGGCCTGCGCTTCGCTGCCCACGGCAGGGCGCAGCGTCTCCGGAAGCTGGACAAGCGCTTCGCGCTGTCCCGCTCTGGCAAGGCGGATGACGACCTGCCCGGCACTAACGACCTGACCGGGTTCGGCGAGCGTCTCCATCACCACGCCGTCTGAATCCGCCAGCAGTACGGCGTAGCCCGTGGCATTTTGCGCCACGTTGGCCTGCGCGCGGGCAGCGCTGAGATCCGCCCGGGCCGTATCGGCCGCCGCTTTAATCTGATCGTACTCCGAGGCGGACACCGCGCCGGACGCCACCAGGCCGCGATAACGCGACTCATCGCTGGTGGCTTTTCTCGCCCGCGCCTGGGCAGCATCCACCGCGCGCTGCTGCGCCTGGGCCTGTAATTTCAGGTCAACAGGATCGAGACGCAGCAAAGGCTGTCCCTGTCTGACGGTCTGCCCGGTATCCACCAGGCGTTCGAGGATTTTTCCCTGAACCCTGAAGCCCAGGTCGCTTTGCGTTTTTGCCACCACCACGCCCGTGAAGGCGCGGGCGGCAGGGTTCGCCATCTCGACAGAGGCGGATCTGACAAGCGGTGGCTTAGTGCGCGGATCGTCACTCGCGGAATTATCGCCGCACGCCACCAGGGCAAACGGCAGAAGACATACGGCAACGCGGGCTGAAGTGAGCCTGAGCATGGGAAACCTTATTGAAGTAACAGGACGGTATCCGCATTCTCTGACTAGTGACCAATAATGTCAATGGTCACAAATTAGGGGGCCAGGCTTCTTAATATCAGTGAGGAGAGAAGCACCGCGGCAGAAGGGGCCATTTCAAGGTTGTACTGCAGCTGAACGGGATTAATAAAAGGACACATCACCATGTGGATGGCCTGAGTGACCTCATCCAGCGGCGTTTTTCTTTCAAACTCTCCGGCCTGCCTGCCTTCAATAATGATGCTCTCAATCAGCTTCATCAGGCTTTCAGCATACCGTTCAGTCGACGGCCACTGCTCGCGTGCGGCGACGGCGGCGATGTCGTAAAGCTTGCGATCGTGGAAAAACAGCTCGCTTCCTGCCTCGGTAAGCGCTTTGAAAAGCCGACGTAATTTTTCGCTTGCTGACGGTGCACCTTCGAGGGCGGAAAGCACTGCCGCCATGATCAGCTCCAGGCGGTTAGCGCAGATCACCTCGCCGATAGCCTGCTTGGAATCGAAGAACTTATAAATGTAGGACTTAGAAAAACCGATCGATTTCGCCAGCTCGGCGACGGTGGTTTTTTCATAGCCGTAGTGACCGAAGTGCTCAAAAGCTGCTTCGACGATTTGCTCTCTGACAGAGTGGTCAAGCGGACCACGTATTGATGGGGCGTTCATAGTTTTAGTCATTATGTAAGCTTAGCGTGACAGGCGACGATTAACAACGAGTGACCATTTAGTACTTTGGTTACCGTCATTGATCATGAGCCCTTCAGATGGGACGATCAACCCGGTGGGGTAAGTGTATCACTGTTTTTCACGCACGATGGCATCTATCTGCCGACGATAAGCGAGGGTTTCAGCGCAGTTCCCTTGCGCTGAACAAAGACGTTTTTTGCTTAAGCCGAGAGTGGACGCAGTATGATCAGAATGTCCGAGGAAACCGTCTTTTGATCGGCGGGTGAGAGGAGGCCGCAGAACCGATGCGGCCTTATATTTCAGGCAGCCAGTTCAGGCATCTGTTCCTTTACGAAATCCAATACCTTCCTCGCGTCCAGAGAGGCATAGGGAAGACTCTCAACGATGGCGAGTGAACGCGTATTACCCACCGTTTCTTTTATCTCATCGAGTTTGTACTGAATGTGCGGTGCGATGAGAAACCCATCGAACGCGGGAGCGACGCTGGCGAAGTTATCCAGCCCTACAGCGCTAATCATCAGCGGATAGCCTTCGCGTTCTGCCAGAGACTGCATCTTTTTGGCGAGCGAGTTTGCGGTATTACCAAACAAACAACATATCAGAAGCTTTTTCATGTTTTGTTCCTCCTGAAAACCGCTCTCAGGGTAGTCCTGAGGGTGTCACCGAAATGGGCGCTGTCTCTTATTTTGGCGACAAATTAATGTTCTTTTAGCCAGTCGAGAAAAAACTGGCTGAACGCCGTAACCTGAAGCGGCTGCAGCTTGCGCTGCGGATAAACAAACTGTAGCCCGACATCTTTGCGATCGTATCGGCTAAAGCCGGTGAAGCTGTCGGCAAACAGCACCGTGAGTCTTCCGGCCTCAACGTCGTCTTTGACGTCCCACCACGATTTCCCCGCGATGCCGGCCCCGCTGAGCGCCCACTGACGAAGCACTGCGCCGTCGTCGCACACCATGGCGGGCTCGACGCGCACAATGTTTTCCTCTCCCTCTTTTTCAAAACGCCATTCGTTCATCACCACGCCCTGAGACTCCAGCGCCAGGCACCGGTGTCGGGCTAAATCTGCAAACGTGGCGGGGGTGCCGTGGTCGTTAAGATACTCCCCGGAGGCAACCAGCACCCGATGGTTCGGGCGGATGTTTCTGACGACAAGGCTGCTGTCCGGCAGGTTACCGAAACGCACGCTCATATCCAGCCGGTTAGCAACCAGATCCTCAACGTGTTCTTTTAGCGAGATGTAAAATTTTACGGCAGGATGGCGTCGGGAAAATTCAATGACGGCAGGGCTGAGATACTGTCTGCCAAAGTCCGAGGGAGAGGAAAGGCGAATGTTGCCGCTGAGCACGCCCTCTTTTTGCGTCAGCAGCGACTCGGCGTGATGCACCTCTTCCAGCACGCGCAGCGCGGCGTGGTAAAACTCTTCGCCTGCGCGGGTCAGGGTGAGGGAGCGCGTAGAGCGATGAAACAGCCGCGTCTGGTAACGCTCCTCAATCGCCTTCAGCCTGGCCGTCATGGTGGCAGGGGAAAGCGACAGGCGTCGTCCGGCTGCGGAAAGACTTCCGGCCCTGGCGACTTCCACCAATAAGGCCATGTCTTCGAGTTTACCCATTATTCATTTTTTCCGAAAAGTGCATCTATTTTTAGCGTAATTATCAAAATAAGATGCCGACTGTAAAGTTATTTCATCCAAACCATAAGGGATGAAAACATGAAACCTACCTCACTCTTTGAACGTTACAGGCTGGGTCAGTTAGAGCTGAAAAATCGTATCGTCATGGCACCGATGACCCGCGCGCGCTCCCTTCAGCCGGGCAACATTCCCTCCGCGCTGATGGCCGAGTATTACCGGCAGCGGGCCAGCGCGGGGTTAATCATCACCGAAGCCACGCAGATCTCGCCTCAGGGTCAGGGATACTCCTGGACGCCCGGCATCCATTCGCCGGAGCAGGTTTCAGGATGGCAGCTCACGACGGGGGCCGTGCATCAGGCGGGCGGCGTCATTTTTTCTCAGCTCTGGCACGTTGGACGAATGTCGCACGCCAGCTTTCACCCGGACGGTCAGCCCGTCGCCCCGTCTGCCCTTGCGCCAGACGCGCAGGTGTGGGTGGTGAATGAGCGTGGGGAAGGCGAGATGGTTGACTGCCCGCGGCCGAGAACGCTCTCACGCAAGGACATTCAGAACATCGTCGCGGACTATCGCCAGGCCGCTTTGAATGCCGTCCAGGCCGGGTTTGATGGTGTGGAGATCCACGGTGGAAACGGCTATCTGATCGACCAGTTCCTGCGCCAAACCTCCAACAAACGCACGGACGAGTACGGCGGCACGCTGGCGAACCGGATCCGCTTCGCCCAGGAAGTGTTAAGCGCGATTGCCGAAGCCATTGGTCACGACCGTACGGGCATCCGTCTTTCGCCGTTTATTACCCAGCGCGGGATGAACGACCCACAGGTCTCTGAAGCCATACTCGCGCTTGCGGCCTGGTGCGAACAAAAGGGGATTGCGTTCATCCACCTGGCGGAAGCCGACTGGGACGACGCGCCGCAGATACCCGAGCGTTTCCGTCAATCCCTTCGCGAGACCTTCAGCGGAACGCTGATCGTCGCGGGCAACTATGACCTTGCCAAAGCCGAAGAAATTCTGGCGGCGGGCTATGCCGATTTGATTGCCTTCGGACGACCGTTTATTGCCAACCCGGATTTGCCTCACCGGCTGTCGCACCGCTTGCCGCTGGCCCAGGTGCGCGACCCCGCCACGCTGTTTGGCGGGACCGCCACGGGCTATACCGATTACCCAACGTACACCCTGCAGGAGGAAACGTTATGACCCGTAAAACCTTAATTATCGGCGGCGCTTCCGGCATCGGTTTCGCCGTGGGCACCCTGCTTGCCGGGCGCGGCGAGGAGATTATGCTTGCTGGGCGCGACAGCGCGAAACTGGACGCTGCACGGCAACGACTGAGCGCTCATGCCGCGTCTGTTACCACTCTCGTGCTCGATATCAGCCGTGAGGCAGAGCTTGTTGCGCTCAGTGAAACGCTGGGCGAGGTCAATAATATCGTCGTCACGGCGGGTTCACAGGCGCCGGGCGGACTCCTTTCCGGACTGGATCTCCGTGCGGCAAGACATGCCTTTGATACAAAATTCTGGGGAAGCCTCAATGTCGCCCGCTATCTCAGCGGGAACATCGCTCCCCGCGGTACGCTGACCTTCACCAGCGGCTTTGTGGCGCGCCGCACCGTGGCGGGCGCCATCGTAAAAACCACGATGAATGCCGCCATTGAGGCCGCGACAAAAGTGCTGGCGAAGGAGCTTTCCCCGCTGCGCGTCAACGTCGTGAGTCCGGGGCTGACCGACACGGAAGCGTATGCGGGGATGGACGCCGCCGCGCGGGAAAAAATGCTCGCCGGCGCGGCGGAAACCCTGCCAGCCAAAGCCTGGGGAAGGGCGGAGGACATCGCGCAAGGATATCTTTTCGCCATGGACAATCCCTTTGTCACGGGGTCGGTCATTGATATTGAGGGCGGGGCGTTAATTAACTGAACCCCCACCGGTTTGAACCGCAGGAAATCGTCTGCGGGTAACGTAATACTCTGTTGAGAGACATCATGAAATATACGACGTGTTTTCGTCCAGCTGTGGCGATGCTTATTCTTGCCGGTCTGTCCGGCACCGCATTTTCGGCGCAGCTGGAATGGCTTCAGCCGAAACAGCTTATTGTTGATAAGAGCTTACCCCAGGCGAAATTAAGGGCGAATGAAGCCGTTGCCAGAGAATATGCAACGTTCTGGAATACGGGAGAAGAATCCCTGGCGCGTGATGCGCTGGCGGTGAATTTCATCGATAAAACGCCCCCGGAAGGTCGTAAGCAAGGGCCTGAAGGCGCTATTTTAGCCTCCCGGGCGTTTCGTGCCGCCGTGCCGGACTTACGCTGTGACGTTGAACAGATGATTATTTCAGGCACTCGCGTGGTTTCGCATTTGCATTTTTACGGCACATTCACCGGGACATTTGGCAAGCTGAAAGGAAAAGGGCAGAAAATAGATTTCATCGCTACGGATATTTATGAAGTCCGCGACGGTAAAATTGTGGCAAACTGGCATATTGAGGACAACCTGACGCTGATGAAACAGCTGGGCGCACTCTAAACCCATCACTCCGGGGCGCCCCGGAGTGATGTAAAAATCCTATAAGCCCAGATCGCTCAGCGACGGGTGATCGTCCGGGCGTCTGCCCAGCGGCCAGTGAAACAGTCGCTCGGATTCTTTTATCGGCATATCGTTTACGCAGGCAAAACGGCGCTTCATCAAGCCGTCTGGGGCGAATTCCCAGTTTTCGTTGCCGTACGAGCGGAACCAGTTGCCTGAATCATCATGCCATTCATAGGCATAGCGGACCGCGATGCGGTTATCCGTAAAGGCCCACAGCTCTTTAATCAGACGATAATCCAGCTCTTTTTTCCATTTCCGCTCCAGAAACGCCCGGGCCTCTTCACGGTTGGTGGCGAACTCTGCGCGGTTGCGCCATTGGGTATCCAGCGTATAGGCCAGCGCGACTTTCGCCGGGTCGCGACTGTTCCAGCCATCTTCTGCCAGCCTGACTTTTTCGATGGCGCTTTCACGGGTGAAGGGCGGTAAAGGAGGACGTGTGTTCATGGCGCTTACCTCAGTGTGATTTTATGTAGACAGGTCTGTCTACTTGGGGTAATCTATGCCTGAAAAATAACGCTGTCAACACCCTTTTTGAGGCTGTCGAAAAAATGAAAACCGAACACGCAGGCAACGAAACAAAAATTAGCGTCCGGGATAAAATATTACTCACGGCGCACGATCTGTTTTATTCCACGGGCTTCAGGGCGACGGGGGTGGATACGCTGATTAAAGAATCGAAAGTGACGAAGGTGACGTTTTATCGCCATTTTCCGAGCAAAAGTTTACTTATTCTCGCCTATTTGCACTATCGGCATGAAATATGGATTAACTGGTTTGAATCCACGCTGCGCCGACATCTCGATGAAGGCGAAATACCTGCTGATGCGATTTCTGCAACGCTCTGTGAATGGTTTGTTTCGCCCGAGTTCCACGGCTGCGCGTTTATTAATGCCAGCGCCGAAGCCAAATCCGAAGATATTGAAAGCGAAATAAAAGCGATATGCCGCGATCATAAAATCGAAACAAAAAATATTATTGCGTCGCTGACGACCATCGCGGATGAGCGCGTCGTCAATGAAATCATGCTGCTCATTGACGGTGCCATTATTCATGCGCAGATGGGCATGGAGACGGATGAGGTCATCACGTCGTTGAAGAGGGCGCTGGCAGACTTAATCGGGGGCTAGCGAGGATCCCCCCTTAGTCCTCCAGACGATGGCTGACAGGTGCATTCAACATTTGCGAATAACAGTCGGCTGGCGTGCGCCGAGGATGAACAATCCTCGGCCTCAGCATGTGCCGCTATACAATGCTGTAAACCCCCGCTCCCCAGTACCCCTTACCCGGACGAGTCTGTTCTTTCCAGCCTGATGCGATCAGTTCTTTTGCAATGAACCGGTTGATGACCCCGTGCCCCATGAGCAAGACGGGGCCGTCAGAGTCCTTCGCTACATTCACCAGGATTTCTGCCGCCTTAACGGCACGTTCTTTTGCGGCGCTTACGCGCTCTGACTCGCCAGACAGGCCGCAGAGCCAAAGAACGCGAAACAGCGCTGTCCAGTAAAAAGGCGATAGCCGTAACCCCGGAATACGTAACACCGGCAGCTCTGCTTCCCGAAAAACCTCATCGATTAAGCCCGGTTCACACCCCAGCGATTTCAATGATGAAAGGGCTCGCGGGAGAGGGCTGCTGAGAAACGTCAGCGCGCGGCACGCGAGGATTTGAGCCATCTCCGAAGGTCTGTCGCGGCCCGTTGAAGAGCGGTTATAGCTGTCGATCCATCCCACCATTTCCCTGTACGACACCTTTCCCGCGCCCCTGTATTCGGGTTCGCCGTGGCGCATCAAAATAATTTCCATATGTCTTCATCGCTCACCATCCATTCACCAGAGGCAGACTAGCGCGTTCTCACACTGATTTTCACCCACCCGTTTTGGTGTGTCAGGGCGTTGATCGCACTTATCAGACTTGTCGGTCTTTTAATTAATAAGTAGACTCACCAGTCTTTTAAATGATCAAAGAGATAATTCAGTGTCAAAAATCACGTAATCTATCACAACACTCTGTCTTTCAAGAATTTTACTGACCTTTTTCTTCTGGATGGCAGGCTTTTACGGGTTGTTCAACTTTGGAGAGATTGTGCTGGAAATGGTGGACGTGGGTCTCCCCTGGCCCGTCTTATTCGCGACAGGCACCATTCTCTGTCAGCTTGTAGGCTCTGCTCTGGTGATTTCGAATTTTGCGGGCTACGGATGGATTGGATCGGCAATGCTGATTGTGTTTACATTACTCACCATTCCGGTGGGGCATCCATTCTGGAAATTTAGCGAGCCCCAGCGCACCCAGGAGTTTCATATCGCGCTTGAACACATAACCGTTATCGGGGGGCTCATGATGAGCATGCTTTTGTCAGGTCGTAAACGATGAGAGAAAAGGTTCGGCAGAAAGGCCGCCCAAAAGATCCGTCAAAGGAGCAGGCGATACTGCAGGCCGCAAGAAGCCTGTTTCTCGAGAAAGGCCTCGATGTCACGACGGAAGAAATTGCCCGCGTTGCCGGGGTGGCAAAAGCCACGCTTTATGCCAATTTCGCGGATAAAGATCTGCTTGTTGAGGCCGTACTCCGTAAGGAATCGGATCTGACCATCAGTGACAGTGATTTTTCCGAGCGGCATCATCTGTCGTTGACCGAGGTCTTAACCGCGTTTGGCAACCGTTTTGTCCGCTTCATCAACCAGCGCGAGCTGACGGGCTGGGACCGCTTGATTGCCTCCGCCGCTATTCGTCATCCGGAGTTACCCGCGCGTTTTTATGCGGCAGGTCCCGGCAGGGCGCAGCAGATGCTGGAGACAATTATCGGTGAAGCCGTTGAAAAGGGCTTACTGATCGCGTGCTCCCCGCGCGAAGCAGCTGACGACCTGGCCGGGTTATGGCTCGGGATGACAAGCCTTGAGATAAAGCTTGGCGCCAGAAAAAGCTTATCTGATGAAGAAATTGCTCGTCGGGTTACGCATGCGATCGCTGTTTTTATGTGCGCGTATTCAGTGGAAAAGCGCTGAGCATAACCATTTAGAGTAAAGGTAACGGAAATGAGAACACAGAAACGATGCCTCGGCTGCGTGGCTATTGTGGTTGATGACTACGATCGTGCCATTGAATACTACACCGACAAGCTGGGTTTTACCCTTGTAGAGGATACGCCCCAACCGGGTAAACGCTGGGTAGTCGTCTCACCCAACCCGGAAAGCGACTGCAATATTTTGCTGGCTCGTGCGTCTAACGAGAGGCAGGAAGGTTTTATCGGTAATCAATGCGGTGGCCGAGTTTTCCTGTTCCTTCAGACGGATGATTTTTGGCGCGATTACCATGCCATGAAAGCAAAAGGCGTTCATTTTTGTGAAGAACCTCGTGAGGAAGAGTACGGTATGGTGGTGGTGTTTGAAGATATTTACGGCAACCGCTGGGACCTCTATCAACATGCCCAACGCGGGTGATGACCAGGGATACCTTCCATGACTCTTCGAATTCGACAGGCCAGCGGGGCCGATTCTGCGCTCGTATGCGAACTTGGATACCGCATATACCCCGCCCATTTTCAGCATCTGTGGGTATCAGACGCCGAGATGAAGGCCTTTCTGGACGGCGAGTATGCCGTTTCTGTACTTGAACAGAGCCTGAAAGATAACGCTGTTTCCTGGTATGTTGCAGAGACCGATCGGCCTGTGGGATTCATGAAAGTGACCTGGGACGCCATGCTTCCAGAAACGGACAAGAGGGGCGTTCTCCTCAACAAGCTCTACCTCGATCCTGCCGAGACCGGCAAGAACTATGGTCAGGACATGTTCAATAAAATTATCGACATGGCCCGGAGCAGGGGAAAGGACTATCTCTGGCTGGAAGTGCTTGAGCAGAACGGAGGAGCGTACCGGTTCTACCAGAAGCAGGGCATGCTCTGCATTAAGAACGTACTTTTTGAAACAGCCTCACAGCAGAGCATACTCAGAATTATGGGGATGTCTCTTTAGGGCCAGGGCTCTCATCCCGCTGTGCCAGCGACAGCGCGCTGGCGCTGGCGGGATCGAACAGCGAGATGCTCTCAATTTGATTGAGTAAAATCACCTTGCGGAATGACATGGCGCTGCGGGGTTCCGAGTCGAGCGTAATGTCATGCTCGGCGTACCACCGGCTGTAATTATTCTCGATGCGCAGGTTCATCGTCTTCTCGTCCCGGTACCCGCTCAACATCGGGATCAGCACGATATTGGCCGTTTTTTCATATTCCAGCGTCGCGGTGTGGATCATACCCACGTATATCCGCCTCGAGCGGAGCGTGACCTGCGCCAGCTCGCCTTGCTCCATACATTGATAGAGCAGTTGCTCGATCCCGCTCGCCTGCGCAAGCCGTTTGTAGAGCTTTTTCCGACTCTCGCCGTCCAGCCTGGCGCTGCCTGCCCAGTTAGACCGGTAGAGACAAAACAGGATGGCAAACGCCAGCATCACCACCACCGGCGCCTGAATGCCTAAAAAACTCCAGTTCATAAAGTCGATTTGCCAGTCGGTGTATTTCGGTGAGGCAAAGTGAAAAGCGTTGTTGGCGGCGGAAAGGCTAAGCAGCAGCAGCCAGAGCAACCCCGTGGCAATCACCCCCTGCAGAACGAAAATACAGCCGTAAAGCGCAACGAGAAAATAGACATCCCAACCGAAGGAACGCTTGATTTTAAAGCGGGTCGACAGGTCGCGACTGGTGTACCAGTACCCGCAGACCATCAGCACCATAAATATCGCCGTTCCCATATCAGGCCCTCTTCAGCGCGTTAACGTGACGCAGAAAGTCCTGCCGCACCTCGTTGCTCTTGTAGTTCACCGAGGCGTTCCCGTCCTGGTCGATGATGATGCGGTCGCCATCTTCCACGGCTTCAATAATTTCCTGCTGACTCATCACCTGCAGTAAGGATTCCGGGCTTGAGAATAGGGAGAGAAAGAAACGTTTCATGTCAGGCATCCTTATGAATAAAAAGGATAAGCTTGGAAGATGACCGCTGAATTTGCCTTAAGGATAACCTGAAAGTGAGTGAAAGCCGGGTGGCGGCTACGCCTTACCCGGCCTAAAAACCTTCAAACGAATGATATTTCAACTTATTGATATTTATGAGTAATAAAAAATAAATTTGCACAAACTTGGACAAATAACGTTAATTGTGTAAGTTTTAATTATGCGATTACGCCACGTTGTTTACAGCCAGGATGTGACCCATGAGCACTTTGCCCTCTGTCGTGAGTCGGTTTGTCGAGTACTACGCCGCACTGGATAGCCAGCCGCCGTCCGCGCTGGCGGGGCTTTATCATTCGAATGCCACGCTTATCGATCCCTTCGGTGAGCACAACGGTATCTTTGCGCTTCAGCGCTATTTCACCCATCTGCTGGCCAACGTCGAGAACTGCCGTTTTTCTATCGATCCGCCGCTCTGCAGCGGGAACCGGTTTGTTGTCACCTGGGTGATGCACTGGTCGCATCCGCGCATTGCCGGAGGCGAACCGCTCGACCTGCCGGGATGCTCAGTGGTGGAGACGGAAAACGATCTCATCACGCGCCAGCGGGATTACTACGATGCGGGAGAGATGATCTACGAACATCTTCCTCTGCTGGGCTGGGCGGTTCGCGGCGTGAAGCGGAGGGTAAAATCATGAAGACGGTGTTGATTACCGGCGCAAGCTCGGGGATTGGCGCCGGGCTGGCGAAATCCTTCTCTGCTGACGGCTACCATGTGATTGCCTGCGGGCGCGATCCGGCGCGTCTGGAAGCGCTGCATCAGATTTGCCCCAATCTCACCGTGCGCCTGTTCGATATGACGGACAGGGACGCCTGTCGCCAGGCGCTGACCGGCAGCTACGCCGACCTGATCATTCTCTGCGCGGGTACCTGCGAATACCTCGACGGTGGCGTGGTGGATGCGGCGCTGGTGGAGCGGGTCATGAACACCAATTTCCTTGGGCCGGTGAACTGCCTTGAGGCGCTACAATCGCAGCTGGTTGCCGGTAACCGTGTGGTGCTGGTGAGTTCGATGGCGCACTGGCTTCCCTTCCCGCGTGCAGAGGCCTACGGCGCGTCCAAAGCGGCGCTGAGCTGGTTTGCCGAGAGCCTGCGCCTGGACTGGGAGCCAAAAGGGATTGCCGTCACGGTTGTCTCTCCGGGCTTTGTCGATACGCCCCTGACGCAAAAAAACGATTTTGCCATGCCGGGCAGAGTAACCGTCGACGAGGCGGTCAAGGCGATCCGTATCGGACTGGCGGCTGGGAAAATGCACATCGCGTTTCCGTCCGGGTTTGGCTTCATTTTGCGGCTGCTCTGCGGGCTGCCTGCGTTTCTTCAGCGCACGCTGCTGCGCAGGATGGTGCGTTCATGAACATTGCGATTATCGGCAGCGGCATTGCCGGGCTGACCTGCGCCTGGCGCCTGGCCGGACACCATCAGGTGACCCTGTTTGAAGCGGGATCCACGCCGGGCGGCCATACCGCAACGGTTGACGTGACGACGCCACAGGGTACATACGCGATCGATACCGGGTTTATCGTCTACAACGACCGTACCTACCCGCGCTTTATGGGCCTGCTCAGCGAGCTGGGCATCAGCGGGCAAAAAACGCAGATGAGCTTTTCGGTGCACGACCCCGCGACGGGGTTTGAGTACAACGGCCACACGCTGACGTCGCTGTTTGCCCAGCGTCGAAACCTGGTGAATCCGGCATTCTGGCGGCTACTGGGCGAGATCGTACGCTTTAACCGCCTGGCAAAACAGGCGCTGGACGGGGAAGTGGATCCGAACGCCACGCTGCAGACGTTTCTGGACCAGCACGGCTTCACGCCGTTTTTTGCGCGCCACTACATTCTGCCGATGGGGGCCGCCATCTGGTCATCGTCGCTGCAGGAGATGACGCGCTTCCCGCTGCCGCTCTTTTTACGTTTCTTCCAAAACCACGGTCTGCTGGATATCACCCATCGCCCGCAGTGGTACGTGGTGCCGGGCGGCTCGCGGGAGTATATCCGCGCGATGCGGGACAAATTGGGGGATCGGCTGACGCTGCATCTCAATTCGCCGGTTCAGCGGGTGATCCGCCACGAGCGCGGGGTCACGCTCCAGCTCGAAAACGGCAGCCATACCTTCGATCAGGTGATATTTGCCTGCCACTCCGCTCAGGCGCTGGCCATGCTTGACGACCCGACCACCGCAGAGCGCGAGGTGCTGGGCGATATCGGCTGGCAGCGCAACGAGGTTGTGTTGCACAGCGACCCGCGCTGGCTGCCGGTGCGGCCGCGCGCCTGGGCGAGCTGGAACTACCGCCTGAGCGAGCAGGCGCAGGCCAGCGCCTGTGTCACCTACAACATGAATATCCTGCAGGGGCTGCCTGCGGGCAGCCCGCTGTTCTGCGTCACCCTGAACCCGGACGCGCCGGTGGATGAGCGCTTCGTTCTGCAACGCTTCGTTTATGAGCATCCGCTGTTTAACCCGCAAAGCTGGCGGGCGCAGGCGCGGCGCGGCGAGATCAACGGCAACCGGCGGAGCTGGTTCTGCGGAGCCTACTGGTACAACGGTTTTCATGAGGACGGGGTGCGCAGCGCGCTGGACGTGGTCAATGCGATAGCGGCCGGGGAGGGGAACTGAGATGAACAGCTGCCTTTACCACGGCGTATTACGCCACCGCCGCCTGCAGCCGAAAACCCATGAATTTCGCTACAGCGTGTTTATGGCCTGGCTGGATCTCGATGAGCTGCCGCTGCTCGCGTCCGTCGGCGTGCGGCGCAATCGCTTTGCTGCCGCCTCTTTCCATGACGCGGACTATCCGCTCGGCACGCCGCTCAAAGAGAACGTGCTGAGCAGGCTGGAGAGCCTGACCGGGGAACGTCCGGACGGGCGGGTCATGCTCCTGACGCAGCTGCGCTATTTCGGGTTCCATTTCAATCCGGTCAACTTTTACTACTGCTATGACGGGAGGGGAATCCTGCGCTGGCTGCTGGCGGAGGTCCGCAACACGCCGTGGAACGAGCGTCATTATTACGCGGTCGACGGGCAACATGCCCAGCCCACGGAAAAAGCGTTTCACGTTTCCCCCTTCAACCCGATGGACATGATCTACCACTGGCGCTTCAACGACCCGGATAACACGCTGCATATGCACATTGAAAATCATCAGGAAGCGAAGGTGTTCGACGCCACGCTGGCGCTGCGCCGGGAGCCTCTGACGCGCCCCGCGCTGCGTTCGCTGCTTCTGCGCATCCCGCTTATGACCCTGAAAACCGTTTTCGCCATTTACTGGCAGGCGCTGCGCCTGTGGCTCAAGCGCGTGCCGCTGTATAACCATCCCGTCAGCAGGAGTGAACGCTCATGACCGATCCCGTCTTTGCGTTAGAACCCGATATCCCGCGCAACGTGCGCTTTGCGCGCTGGCTGCTTTTTCGTCTGTTAAGCGGTATCCGCGGCGGCTCGCTCACGCTGCGGGAAGGGGCGCAGACCTTTCATTTTGGTGAGTCATCCTCCGCGCTGCATGCCGACGTACAGATCCTGACGCCCGGCGTCTACTGGCGTGTCTTAACGGGCGGGAGTCTTGCCGCGGCAGAAGCCTGGATGGACGGCGAATGGGAAACTACGCACCTTACGCCGCTACTGGAACTTCTGGCGCTCAACGGCGAGGTGCTTGGCCGTCTGGAAAACGGGTTCCGTCTGTTCGGCAGGCCGCTGGAGCGGCTACGGCACTGGACGCGACGAAACTCCCGCGCGCAGGCGCGTGAAAATATTGCCGCCCATTACGATCTGGGTAACACCTTCTATTCCCATTTTCTGGACAAGGAGCTGCTCTATTCCAGCGCCTTGTTTACGGAGGACGAGCAGGATCTCACGGCGGCCCAGCAGGCCAAAATGGCGCGTCTGTGCGAACAGCTGACGCTGAAGCCGGGCGATCATCTGCTGGAAATTGGCACTGGCTGGGGGGCGATGGCGGAATACGCGGCCCGCCATTATGGCTGTCGGGTGACCACCACCACGCTATCGCAGGAACAATACGTCTGGGCGACCGAGCGGATTGCCCGCGCCGGACTGCAGGATCGGGTCGAGGTGCTGCTCTGCGACTATCGCGACCTCACCGGGCAGTACGACAAGCTGGTCTCGATAGAGATGATTGAAGCCGTCGGGCAGCGCTATCTGCCCACATTCTTCCGTACCTGCCAGGCGCGGCTGCGCCCGGGAGGACGCATGGCGATTCAGGCCATCACCATTCAGGACCAGCGCTATCGCGACTACAGCAAAAGCGTCGATTTTATCCAGCGCTACATTTTCCCCGGCGGTTTTCTGCCGAGCATCACCGCGATGAACGATCTGATGACGCGCCACACCGATTTCGTGGTGCGCAATCTGTTCGACATGGGGCCGGACTACGCCCGCACGCTGGCGCACTGGCGACAGCGCTTTGTCCACGCCTGGCAGGAGATTGAAAAGCTCGGCTTTGATGAGCGGTTTCGTCGCATGTGGCTGTACTACTTTGGCTACTGCGAAGCCGGGTTTAACGCCCGCACCATCAGTGTGGTGCAGCTGACCGCCGAGCGCGTATGAAACGATATCTTCAGGTCTTTCTGCTGGCCGTCGCGTTCGATCTTTACTGGGCGCTGGTGGTGCTCTTTCGCGAAAAGGGCCTGATTATCTGGCTCGCGCTGGCGATCCTGGCGTGCCTGCTCTTGCCGTCTGTATACCGTTTTTACGCCATCGGGCTGGCCGCGGCAGGCAGTTTGCTGGATACGCTCTGGGCGCTGACGGGACTGATAGCCTTCACGGGCGACTCCCTGATGCCGCTATGGATGGTGGCATTGTGGCTGATGTTCGCCACCGTCTGGACGCAGCTTACGCGCACCACCACGTTGCCCGGCTGGCTGCTGACCCTGCTGGCCGCCGTGGGTGGCCCGGTGGCGTATCTGATTGGCGAGCGGCTGGATGCCATCACATTTCTGGAGCCGACTTTTATCGTCGTCAGCTGGATGGCGCCGGGTTGGCTGGTGTTGATGCTGTTTTTCCACCTGCTGATGGGGAGACAAAAATGAGAGCTGCGATTTTGCTGCTTTGGCTGATCGCGATGCCTGCGGCTCAGGCCGCCGACTGGCTGGCGTGGCGTAAGGTGGGCGATGCCACGCTCACCTGGGGGCCGTTCACCGTCTACACCTCCCAACTGCGTACGCCGGATGGGCGTTACGGTCGGGAGAACCAGGATCAGGCGCTGATAATTACCTATGCGCGCGACATCGATCGCGATGAGCTGGTCGAGGCGACCCGCGACCAGTGGCAGGCGCAGGGGATCCTGGCGCAGGAACCGCAAAGCGAAGCCTGGCTGCGGATGCTCCGGTCGCTGTGGCCGGATGTTCGACCGGGCTCACAGCTGGCGTTTGTCCTTGATGACCAGCAGGGGCAGTTCTGGTACCGCGATCCGACCCTTCAGAAAACCTTTATTCCTCTGGGACCACGCCAGTCAGAAGCGTTCAGTACCCGTTTTCTGGCCATCTGGCTGGCTCCTCGTACGCAATATCCTGAGCTGCGTCAGCAGTTAATCGGAGGCCAAAAATGAAACGTTTCCTGATGATGGTGCTGGCATTAACGATGCTGCTGGCGGGTTGTAGCACAGAGGTGACCGAGTACCGCCACCAGCAGCCGCGGCTGGATATCTTCCACTTCTTCCAGGGCAAAACCGAAGCGTGGGGGATGGTGCAGGATCGCAGCGGCAAGCAGATCCGACGTTTTCACGTTGAGATTGCCGGGGACGTTATCGGCGATACGCTGACCCTGAACGAGCACTTCGTTTACGACGACGGCGAGAAGCAGCAGCGGATCTGGCATATCCGGCGCCTGGGGAACGATAGCTACGAGGGCACGGCGGGGGATATCGAAGGGGTAGCGACGGGGCAGGCCGCAGGCAACGCGTTCAACTGGCATTACAGCATGAACGTGAAGGCCAACGGCAGCACCTGGCTACTGAACTTTGACGACTGGATGTACCTGCAGGATGAGAACCATCTGTTTAATAAAACCGAGATGAAGAAACTGGGCGTCACCGTCGCCACGGTGACGTTGTTTTTCACCAAGGGATAAGGGATCCCCACTCAATTTGTAACCAGAAGCGATTCGGATTTTTTAAATGACATGATTATTTTGCAGCGATGACCTGGTCCGGCTGTAAATCGCTGAGGCGTTTCCTGCAGGCCGGGGCGAGGCGCAGGGATGCGCCGAGAGAGCGGGCTTTACAGGGATGTTACCTCCGCCCGTCCCCGATAAGCCGGAAGGAATAAGCCGAAGGGACCGCGAAGCGGCGATTTACCGCCGGGAGCCCGGGTCGCCAGGGTGGTGGCGATTGAGCCACCCTGGCACGTTCACAGGTCATGTCGTTACAGAGTAGCAAGGAACATAAAGTGAACGGAATGACCACTACAGCCGTATGTTCCCCCTCACCCTAACCTTCTCCCCAAAGGGGCGAGGGAACTGTTTCGTGTCTACGCTGTGTCCGCAAGGTGTGATGTCATGCCCCGGCAGAACGGGTTTTACTACCCGAGTAAATAAAGACAAGCGCAATCCCCAGGCAGACTACCGCCCCCAGACGACTCGTTGAAAACGAAATGGCGGGGTTACCCAGCCAGCCAAAGTGATCAATCAACATGCTCATGGCGAGCTGGCCAAAGATCACCGCCACCGTGGCGACGGCGGTACCGATGCGCTGCACCGCCACGACCATAATCACAATATAAGGCACGCCAAACATTGCCCCGAGAAGCTGCCATTTCGGTACATCCAGCAGGCTGACGGCCTGCTTAGGCTCAAAGAAGAAAATCAGCAGGGCGGTCACCAGCGCGCCGACGGAGAAGGTCAGAAACGCGCTTTTAAATACCCCCACGCTGCTGCCTAGCTGGCCGTTAATGGCAGCCTGAATGCTCAGCGTTGCGCCGCCGCAGACGGCCAGAAGAATCATAATCAGTGTCATACGTTACCCCTGCGCGACCAGAACCAGTGCCGCAATAATGAACCCCAGTGCAATAATGCGCTTTGCGTTTATCTTCCTGTGCGGCGAACCCAGCAGACCATAATGATCAATGATCAGGCTTTTAAAGACCTGGCCGGCCAGAATGCCAATCATGGTCATGGCGATGCCGATGGTGGGTGTCGCCACGGTCAGGATGACTACGTATACCGGACCGAGCACGCCGCCGAGCAGCTGCCAGCCGGGCTGTGCGAAAAACGACGGGCTGTTGCGCGGGCTGAAAAACAGCATCAGCAGAAACGTTAGCGCGGCGCCGACGCCAAAAATGCTGAACGTCGCCCATAAATCCCCGACCTTTCCCCCCAGCGGTCCCAACAGGCCCGCCTCGACGGATAGGCCCATCCCGCCAGCAATCACCAGTAAAATCAAAACAAACTGCATTCTTCTTCCTCCGTTTTCAGGCGAAGAAGATTACGTGGGTTGTTCAATGAGAAAAATGCCATAATGCAGTAAACACCTTTGCGAGAAATGCATTAATGGTTGACGCCAGCAACATCAACATCCGCGCGCTGCTGATCTTTATCGACGTGTATGAAGCGCAGAACTTCTCCGTCGTGGCGCGGCGGCAGGGGATATCGGCCTCGCAGATATCGCGCGTGATCCGCCAGCTTGAGGATGCGCTCGGGCAGCAGCTTTTCTATCGCAATACGCGGGCCGTCATTCCCACGGAAAGCGGTCATTTGTTTATTCGCTACGCCCGGTCAATGGCGGAAAACCTGGAAGAGGCGCGCCGGGAGCTGGACGCGCGGGCGGTGGAACCGTCCGGTGCGATCCGCATTAACGGACCGGTGTTTTTCGGCCAGAAACACATAGCCCCAGGTCTTCCCGGCCTGTCGGAACGCTATCCTCGCCTGAGCGTAGAGCTGACGCTGACCGATGATTTCATTGACCCCCACCGGGATGCGGCAGACCTTATCTTCCGCATTGGCGTACTGACGGACTCCTCGTTTCGGGCGCGGGTGTTCGGGCAGCAGGTGTATCATCTGGCCGCGTCGCCAGATTACGTGCGTAGACACGGTGCGCCTGAAGGGCCGGACGATCTGAATCGGCATCACTGTCTTGTCTATCGCGGATCGTCAGGGCCTAACCGCTGGCTGTTGCGCAGAGCGGGCGAGGCGTGGATACACTATCCCGTGACGCCATTGATGACCTCGAATAATGCGGAAGCGCTGCTGGCTGCGGCGCGGGGCGGGATGGGGATTGTGCTGTTCCCGGACTGGCTGGTGAGCGAGCCGCTTCAGCGCGGTGAGCTGATTCCGCTCCTGCCCACACTGGAGTGTGCCATCAATACGGAACAGCAGGCGATCGCGGCGATCTACCCTGATGCCCGACATCCGCCCCTGAACGTCAGGGCGGTGATTGATTATTACGTCGAGCGTTTTGGTACGCCGCTTTACTGGCAAAGGTAAGGGGATTACGCCCCAAGCTCTTTGCGGATAATCTCAGCGCCAGCGCTGAGTGCTCTCAGCTTGCCGTTGGCAACCTGACGGGAGAGGGGAGCCATGCCGCAGTTGGTTGACGGATACAGCTTGTCGGCATCGACAAACTGCAGCGCTTTACGCAGCGTATCGGCCACTTCCTCCGGCGTTTCAACCGTGTTGGTTGCTACGTCAATCGCGCCAACCATCACTTTTTTGCCGCGGATCAGCTCAAGCAGATCCATCGGCACGCGAGAGTTGTGGCACTCCAGGGAGATGATGTCGATGTTAGAGGTCTGCAGCTTAGGGAAGGCCTCTTCGTACTGGCGCCACTCGGATCCGAGCGTCTTTTTCCAGTCGGTATTGGCCTTGATGCCGTAGCCGTAGCAGATGTGGACCGCGGTCTCGCACTTCAGCCCTTCAATGGCGCGCTCCAGCGCGGCGATGCCCCAGTCATTGACCTCATCAAAAAAGACGTTAAACGCCGGTTCATCGAACTGGATAATATCCACGCCTGCGGCCTCTAGCTCTCGCGCTTCCTGGTTGAGGATTTTGGCGAATTCCCAGGCCAGCTTTTCTCGGCTTTTATAGTGCGCGTCGTACAGGGTGTCGATCATGGTCATTGGCCCCGGCAGAGCCCATTTGATCGGCTTGTCCGTGAGCTGGCGCAGGTACTTTGCATCGTCGACGAAGACCGGTTTCTGGCGCGCGACGGCGGAGACCACGGTTGGCACGCTCGCGTCATAGCGGTTACGAATGCGCACCGTCTGGCGGTTCTCAAAATCGACGCCGCTCAGGTGTTCAATAAAGGTGGTGACGAAATGCTGGCGGGTCTGTTCCCCGTCGCTGACGATATCGATTCCCGCACGGATCTGCTCATCCAGAGACAGGCGCAGCGCATCCTGCTTGCCCGCCAGCAGTTCCTGATCCTGCAATTTCCAGGGTGACCATAGCGTTTCAGGTTGCGCAAGCCAGGTCGGCTTTGGCAGGCTGCCAGCCGTTGAAGTCGGGAGCAATGTTTTCATAATAAAAGACCTTTTTTGATGTATTAAAGCGTGTAGTTATCAGACCACTGCTCAAGAATGTGTTTGTAAGGCTTAATGAAGTACTCTTCGGTAAATCTACCCTGTTCAATCGCCAGACGGCTTCGCTCTTCCCGGTCATACACAATTTTGGTTAATGAGTGATCCTGCTGGTTCAGATCCGGTCGGTAGCACAGTCCGGCCGCCGAGTTGGCGTTATAAATTTCCGGGCGATAGATCTTCTGGAACGTCTCCATCGTGCTGATGGTGGCGATCAGTTCGAGGTCGGTGTAATCACTCAGCAAATCCCCGGTAAAGAAGAACGCGAACGGCGCCACGCTGTGTTCCGGCATGAAGTAGCGCACGCTCAGGCCCATCTTCGCGAAGTACTGTTCCGTGAGCGATTCGCCATCCGGCTGATACTCAACGCCCAGCACGGGGTGCTGATTACCGGTGCGGCGATAGGTATCTTTGCTGGAGACGCTCAGGCAAATCACCGGTCCTTTTGTGAAGTTCTCTTTGTATTCCGGTGAACTCACAAAATGGCGGAAGATATTGCCGTGCAGTTCGCCAAATTTTTCCGGAATGCTGAAGTGCTGCTGGTTCTTGTTGTGCTCCAGCAGCAGGACGCTGAAATCATAATCCCGCACGTAAGACGAGAAGTTATTCCCGACGATGCCAGGGATACGCTGGTTGTTTTTCTTGTCGACAATGGTGGTTTGCAGTATCTCAATGGCCGGGAACGGTTTTTCCGCGCCAATATTCAAATCGACAGAGATGATTTCAAGCTCAACCGCATAGCGATCGGCGTTTGGGTTATCCCAGCGAGCTAAAGCGTTAAAGCGGTTGTTGATCATCACCAGGGTATTG
Organism: Enterobacter sp. ku-bf2; assembly: GCF_001742765.1. Taxonomy (NCBI): domain Bacteria; kingdom Pseudomonadati; phylum Pseudomonadota; class Gammaproteobacteria; order Enterobacterales; family Enterobacteriaceae; genus Enterobacter; species Enterobacter sp. ku-bf2. Next base: position 800,693 of record NZ_MDVW01000001.1, on the reverse strand, counting down.
CGCAGGTTCTCCTGACGCTTTTCCCCGCGCGCCAGGTTGGCGAAGTTGGTGGTCGTACGCGTATTTTCTGACGGGTTGTAATTCTCATCGAAGCAACTGCGCTTAAGGGTATATGTGAAAGCTTTGCTCATTGTGGTTATGCATCCTAAGTTCATGTTGCTAAGAAGTTACCAATGCATAATTTATGCCTGAGCCCGCGGCGCAGGGGAAGTGACTTAATTTCAATGCAACATGAGGGAAGTTCATGAACGGACTGCGATGGTTATCTGCTTCGTGATTGTTCGGGCGGCGCTGGGAAGAAATAGGCTGGTTGCAATTACAACCAGCAATGGATGTTGCGGATTTCAGTTCATTATATCAATCAGCGAGGACAACAATTCACTGAAGTTAACATGAGATTCAATGGCAAATTCGGTCGATGCCTTATCACGGATCTCGAAACAGTCATCTTTGAAGTTGTAGGCAAACACGGACATAGCATCTTCACCAATGAGTACCTTGTCAGTAAGGTTTGGATCAACATAGATGTCGTTGTCACGTATTTCAACGTTTCGAATGTAGATATTCGACCATACGGGTTCACCGTTTTTCGCCTGCGCCAGGCTGTACAGCGTCAAACCGTTATACTCAAGTCCATCCATGATTTCGAACATACCAGAGTAGTCAAGCCGGTTAATCATCAGGCGTTGGATATCCTCGTAAACTGTTCTCCTCTGAGCATCCCATTCAGCAGGGGCGGCGTTGCGCATCAAATCTGCTATTACGTCTGGATCTACTGGGTTGGCTACGGGGAAATTATTGTCAACCAGCAATGTTTTAAGGATATTTGGGGTGAAATAACTCTTCAACTGAGCGGGAAGCAAAGCAGGCATTGCTATTGTTCTTCCTTCTTCGTCGCAAAACTCGACAAGATAGGCCAGCGTCGGGGTATTGAACACCATAACAATCGTACCAATAGTCCCTTTTACCAGCCCTTCATTCGGTAAATCCTCTCCTAAAACCACAACGTCTAATTCGGCTCTTTTCATTTGTATTTTCTCATTTAACGAATAGGGTTGTCAGGCGAGGAACTAACGCGTCTGTTTCATACATCCAGCCAGTACGCACGATCGCTGTTTCACCGTTGACGCCTAAAATGGGCATTTCGACAGCCATTGTTTGACCGTAACTATTTGCCTGCAAAACTTTTGCTGGGGCCAATAATACGCCGTCCTGAATTCTTGCGGCTAAAACATCTGCATTAGTTGGGTTGTATCCCAGCGCTGACTCAAACACTCGGGCTTTGTGTCCTCCGGTAGGATGTGTTGAATCTAAAGCATAAGCCGCGAGTTTTTTCGGGTCGACAATCGCGTGTTCAGCATTCACTAGTGTGCCGCTCTGAGAGGTGAAACCTTTTACATATGGGCTCTCAAGTGCTGGTATTTTACTGAGCCCCGATATTTCATCTATTTCGCTTAAAGGATTTAACCTGCCCATTGTTAATCCTGCTGCAACGGAGGCGCTCGCAATGAATAACCCTTTCTTGTTCATGACTTGCTCATAACCTGCTGGAGCATCTCCGCCAAGCTGCAGCGCGGTTTCATGAAACCCTGTAATATTGCCGTTATAAATACCACCCGCGGCGAGCAGACGACCCACAGCTTTACTGTTCAGCGTTTTCTCCGACGGTGCAGTGGTTGGCGCGTAATAATCATAATGCATCCGTTGAGTAGGAGCGGGCTTCCTGCCTTGCCGATCGGCAATAACGTGCCGGTAGGCACTCAGGATTTCGTCCTTATACCATGCATGCCACGATGAGGAAGTAGGGGTGAAAATTAGCTCGCCGTTATTGTCGATATAAAACGGGTTCCGGTCACTGCTCCAGCGCCTGGAGGTATCCACACCAACAAGCCAACCAATTTTCAGCTCGTGTTTTACTTCGTCATAAATGGGATCTGCGCCGCTGCGATACCTGCGTTCATACGGTCTTTGATGTGGGGATACGCTATATTTTTTCTTGGGGAGACCAAAAGTAAGACTGTGACCGTTCGCTTCATAAGAGAGATCGTAATAAATACATGCCTCTCTCAGCGAGCCCGCAGGCGTCAGAATATATTGAAAATCTTCAGGGTCTAATCGCCGTGTTAATTCATGTGACCTGTAGAGTCGAAACATCTGAAATCCTTATCCTTTATTTTTGTGTGGATTCTCCGCCTCGACAGTTTAAAAATCAACCGATGAACACAGTGAATATTCAACAATTCAGTGCTGATCATGAATAGAAGCAGACAAAAAATGTAAATTACAGTCTCCTGAAATGCGCTATGAATATGCCAACGCCTGTAGTGGGTACAGATATAAACCTCACATCATATTTATGAACGGCTCATTTTTTAAGAAAATGACCTGGTGATTTTTAACCACTATTCACGCATTACCATTCGTAGAAGCTGCATGAAGAATGAACCAGACTCCGGCAGCAAAACGCCATGCCTACTTCTCTGGCACACGCTCTGCAATTCCCGCTATAATCCCCAAAATTTCCAACCGGTTTAGAAACAATCATGACAAAACTCACCTTACAAGAGCAGATGCTGAAAGCGGGCCTCGTCAGCAGCAAGAAAGCGGCGAAAGTGCAGCGTACGGCAAAGAAATCACGCGTTCAGGCGCGTGAGGCTCGGGAAGCGGTAGAAGAGAACAAGAAGGCGCAGATCGAGCGTGATAAGCTGCTGAGCGAGCAGCAGAAGCAGGCCGTGCTGGCGAAAGAGTTTAAGGCGCAGGTGAAGCAGCTGATTGAGATGAACCGCATCACCGTGGCGAAAGGTAACATCACCTTTAACTTTACCGACGGTACGCTGATTAAAAAGATTGAAGTCGATAAGCAAACGCAGACCCAGCTGATCAACGGCCGTCTGGCGATTGCGCGCCTGGTTCTCAATGCTAACGGTGACTGCGACTACGCGATCATTCCGGCAGTGGTGGCCGATAAAATTGCCCAGCGCGATGCCGACAGCATCGTGTTAAACAGCGCGCTCAGCCAGGAAGAGCAGGACGAAGACGATCCGTACGCGGACTTCAAAATCCCTGACGATTTGATGTGGTAAACCGCGTTCAGAACGGGGCGGCGTGACGGGCGTTAAACGGCTCGCCGCTCACGGGATGAATAAAATTCAGCTCGCAGGCATGCAGCATCAGCCGGGGCGTTTCCTCAGCACCCGGCACGTCAAGACCGCCATACAGATCGCAGCCCAGAATCGGGTGTCCCAGCTGCTGGCAGTGAATACGCAGCTGATGGGTTCGCCCGGTCTCCGGGATCAGTTTCACCCGCGTTAACGGTAATCCCGCCCCCTGATAAAACCGTTCCACAACCTGGTAGCGGGAGCGGGCGGGTTTACCGGTAATGGCGCAGATCGACATCAGCGGGAACAGCGCCGGGTCTTTGGCAATCGGCGCATCAATAACCCCTTCATCATTTTCCACGTGGCCGCAAAGCAGGGCGCTGTAGACTTTCTCCACGCTGCGCTGGCTAAACTGCTGGCACAGTGCCGCGTTAATGGCCTTATTGCGCGCAACTACCATCAGCCCGGACGTACCAAAATCCAGACGGTGCACCAGCGTGCAGCCCGGGAACGTCTGAACCAGACGATAATGGACGGAATCAAGGTTTTGCGGATTTTTGCCCGAGAGGCTGAGCAGGCCGGAAGGCTTATCGATCAGCAGCAGATGTTCATCCTGCCAGAGGACCTGAATGTCATCGTGACACGGTGGAGCAATAAAAGAATCAATGATCGCAGACATCAGGCCGCCCGGCTGGAGAGTGGGAGCGGATGATAGCGAAATGCGGGGGAAAAGAAAAACCCTCCCACCGGGCGGTGAGAGGGTGAAGTCTTACGCTGCAACCAGGCTGTCGATGGCGGCTTTCGCGTCGGTCTGCGCTTTGGTCGCCACTTCAGGACCGTAAGCGATACCTTCCGCGAACACGAAGTTCACGTCAGTGATGCCGATGAAGCCCAGGAACAGGCTCAGGTACGGCGCAACCAGGTCGGTTGGGGTGTCTTTATGGATACCGCCACGGCTGGTCAGTACGATCGCACGCTTGCCTTTCACCAGACCTTCAGGGCCGTTCTCGGTGTAACGGAAGGTTACGCCAGCGCGCGCCACCAGGTCGAAGTAGTTCTTCAGCTGGGTTGGGATGTTGAAGTTGTACATTGGGGCGTTGATGACGATAACGTCATGTGCCTGCAGTTCAGCAATCAGCTCGTCGGACAGGGCCAGGGCTTCCTGCTGGCGTGGAGACAGCGGTGCATCGCTTGGGCGCAGCGCGCCAACCAGCTCGCCATCCAGCACAGGAATTGGGTTTGCAGCAAGGTCACGCACGGTGATTTCGTCAGCAGAATGCTGTTCACGCCACTGTTCAACGAAGTAATCAGACAGCTGACCAGACTGAGAGTACCCTGCCAGAATACTGGATTTCAAAACTAATACTTTGCTCATGGGTGATTCCTGTTGTTGCATTTGATTGAAGGGGGTTGCCCCGTTGCTTGTTGACACTCTATTCACAATCCTGCCACAGAGATAGCGCAATATATCGAAGCCTATGTTCGAATTTTTTGAATAAGGCGCGAAAGGCGTCAGTGTGGTACTCTATAGCAATCATTAAAAAGAGAGTTTATCAGGGCGTGTACTGCCCTTTAACGCTATGACAGAACAACAAAAATTCACCTTCCCGATGCTCCTGCAACAGCTCGATTCTCTGACGCTGCGCGACAAACAGCGCTTCGCCCGCCGTCTGCACGGCGTCAAGAAGGTTAAAAATCCTGATGCACAACAGGCCATTTACCAGGAGATGGCGAAAGAGATTGAACAGGCAGCAGGGAAGGTTGTGCTGCGCGAAGCTGCGCGCCCGGCGATTACCTACCCGGAAAACCTGCCCGTCAGCCAGAAGAAACAGGACATTCTTGAGGCCGTCCGCGACCACCAGGTGGTGATTGTGGCGGGTGAAACCGGTTCGGGGAAAACCACCCAGCTGCCGAAAATCTGTATGGAGCTGGGACGCGGGATCAAAGGCCTGATTGGCCACACTCAGCCGCGTCGTCTGGCGGCGCGCACCGTTGCCAACCGTATTGCCGAAGAGCTGCAGACGGAGCCGGGCGGCTGCATCGGCTACAAGGTCCGTTTCAGCGATCACGTTAGCGACAACACCATGGTCAAACTGATGACCGACGGTATTCTGCTGGCGGAAATTCAGCAGGATCGTCTGCTGATGCAGTATGACACCATCATCATTGACGAAGCGCACGAGCGCAGCCTGAACATCGACTTCCTGCTCGGCTACCTGAAAGAACTGCTGCCGCGTCGCCCGGATCTGAAAGTGATCATCACCTCCGCGACCATCGATCCGGAGCGCTTCTCGAAGCACTTCAACAATGCGCCGATTATCGAGGTGTCAGGTCGCACGTATCCCGTGGAAGTGCGCTATCGCCCGATTGTGGAAGAGGCGGATGATACCGAGCGCGACCAGCTGCAGGCCATCTTCGATGCCGTTGACGAGCTGGGTAACGAAAGCGCGGGCGACATTCTGATCTTCATGAGCGGCGAACGCGAAATCCGCGATACCGCCGATGCGCTCAGTAAGCGCGACCTGCGCCACACCGAGATCCTGCCGCTGTACGCCCGCCTGTCCAACAGCGAACAGAACCGCGTCTTCCAGCCGCACAGCGGACGCCGTATCGTCCTGGCGACCAACGTGGCGGAAACCTCGCTCACCGTGCCGGGCATTAAATACGTGATCGATCCGGGTACGGCGCGCATCAGCCGCTACAGCTACCGTACCAAGGTTCAGCGGCTGCCGATTGAGCCCGTTTCGCAGGCGTCTGCTAACCAGCGTAAGGGCCGCTGTGGCCGCGTGTCGGAAGGGATCTGTATTCGTCTCTATTCCGAAGACGATTTCCTGTCGCGTCCGGAATTTACCGACCCGGAAATTCTGCGCACCAACCTGGCGTCCGTTATCCTGCAGATGACCGCCCTGGGGCTGGGCGACATCGCGGCGTTTCCGTTCGTCGAAGCGCCGGATAAACGCAACATCCAGGACGGCGTGCGTCTGCTGGAAGAGCTCGGGGCGATCACCACCGACGAGCAGGCGACGGTCTACAAACTGACGCCGCTGGGTCGCCAGCTCAGCCAGCTGCCGGTCGACCCGCGTCTGGCACGCATGGTGCTGGAAGCGCAAAAGCACGGCTGCGTGCGCGAGGCGATGATCATTACCTCGGCGCTCTCCATTCAGGATCCGCGCGAGCGTCCGATGGACAAACAGCAGGCGTCAGACGAAAAGCACCGCCGCTTCCACGACAAAGAGTCCGATTTCCTCGCCTTTGTGAACCTGTGGAACTACCTCGGAGAGCAGCAGAAGGCGCTCTCCTCGAATCAGTTTCGCCGCCAGTGCCGCGTAGATTTCCTCAACTACCTGCGCGTGCGCGAGTGGCAGGATATCTACACCCAGCTGCGCCAGGTGGTGAAAGAGCTGGGCATTCCGGTCAACAGCGAACCGGCGGAGTACCGCGAAATCCATATCGCGCTGCTGACCGGCCTGCTGTCGCACATCGGCATGAAGGACGCGGAGAAGCAGGAATATACCGGCGCACGTAATGCGCGTTTCTCTATCTTCCCCGGTTCCGGCCTGTTCAAGAAGCCGCCAAAGTGGACCATGGTCGCGGAGCTGGTGGAAACCAGCCGCCTGTGGGGACGCATTGCCGCGCGTATCGATCCGGAATGGGTGGAGCCGGTGGCGCAGCATCTGCTTAAGCGCTCGTACAGTGAACCGCACTGGGAGCGCGCGCAGGGCGCGGTGATGGCGACCGAAAAAGTGACCGTTTACGGCCTGCCGGTCGTCGCCGCGCGTAAGGTCAACTACAGTCAGATCGATCCGGCTCTGTGCCGCGAGCTGTTTATCCGCCACGCGCTGGTGGAGGGCGACTGGCAGACGCGCCACGCCTTCTTCCGTGAAAACCTGAAGCTGCGTGCTGAAGTGGAAGAGCTGGAGCATAAATCGCGCCGCCGCGACATTCTGGTGGATGATGAAGCGCTGTTCGAGTTTTATGACCAGCGCATCAGCCACGACGTCATCTCCGCTCGCCATTTCGACAGCTGGTGGAAGAAGGCCAGCAAAGAGACGCCGGACCTGCTCAACTTTGAAAAGAGCATGCTGATTAAAGAGGGCGCGGAGTCGGTCAGCAAACTCGACTACCCGAACTTCTGGCATCAGGGCAACCTCAAGCTGCGTCTGACCTATCAGTTTGAGCCGGGGGCCGACGCGGACGGCGTGACCGTCCACATTCCGCTGCCGCTGTTAAACCAGGTGGATGAGAGCGGGTTCGAGTGGCAAATCCCCGGCCTGCGTCGCGAGCTGGTGATTGCGCTGATCAAATCCCTGCCGAAACCGGTTCGCCGCAACTTTGTGCCTGCGCCAAACTACGCGGAAGCGTTTTTGGGCCGCGTCACACCGCTGGAGCTGCCGCTGCTGGACGCGCTGGAGCGTGAGTTCCGCCGCATGACCGGAACGACCATCGACCGCGACGACTGGAACTGGGATCAGGTGCCCGATCACCTGAAAATCAGCTTCCGCGTGGTGGACGATAAAAATAAAAAGCTGCTGGAAGGGCGTTCCCTGAGCGAGCTGAAAGAGGCGCTGAAAGGCAAAGTCCAGGAGACGCTGTCTGCGGTGGCCGACGACGGCATCGAGCAGAGCGGGCTGCACATCTGGAGCTTTGGCCAGCTTCCGGAAAGCTACGAGCAGAAGCGCGGTAACTATAAGGTGAAAGCCTGGCCTGCGCTGGTTGACGAGCGCGACAGCGTGGCGATCAAACTGTTTGATAACCCGCAGGAACAGCAGCAGATGATGTGGCGCGGGCTGCGTCGTCTGCTGTTGCTCAACATCCCGTCGCCGATCAAGTATCTGCACGAGAAGCTGCCGAACAAGGCCAAGCTGGGGCTCTACTTTAACCCGTACGGCAAAGTGCTGGATCTGATTGACGACTGCATCTCCTGTGGCGTGGACAAACTGATCCACGAGGCGGGCGGTCCGGTCTGGACGGAAGAGGGCTTTGCTCAGCTGCATGAAAAGGTGCGCGCGGAGCTGAACGACACCGTGGTGGAGATTGCCAAACAGGTCGAGCAGATCCTCACCACCGTGTTCAATATCAACAAGCGTCTGAAAGGGCGCGTGGATATGACCATGGCGTTGGGGCTGTCTGACGTGAAGGCGCAGATGGCGGGGCTGGTTTACCGCGGCTTCGTTACCGGCAACGGCTTCAACCGTCTTGGCGATACGCTGCGCTATCTGCAGGCGATTGAAAAACGGCTGGAGAAAATGGCTATCGACCCGCACCGCGACCGCGCGCAGATGCTGAAAGTGGAGAGCGTGCAGCAGGCGTGGCAGCAGTGGCTGAACAAGCTGCCGCCAGCGCGCCGCGACGATGAAGACGTGCAGGCGATCCGCTGGATGATCGAGGAGCTGCGCGTCAGCTTCTTTGCCCAGCAGCTCGGGACGCCGTATCCGATTTCGGATAAGCGTATCCTTCAGGCGATGGAGCAGATTTCCGGTTAAACCCTTGCCCGGTGGCGCTGCGCTTACCGGGCCTACGGGAGAACGGGTAGGCCGGGTAAGGCGTAGCCGCCACCCGGCTGGTTATCGTTCTACAATCGCCAGCGTAAACCCATCCCAACCCTTAATCCCCACCGTTTGCAGCGCGGTGGCGGTTAAGCGCGGGTTATCCCCCATCATCTCAATAAAACGCCGCACGCCCAGCACGCGCGCGTCGTCGCTTTCCCCGTTGATTACCTCTCCGTCACGCACCACGTTATCGCCGATAATTACCGTGCCGGGGCGGGAGTAGTGCAGCGCCCATTCCAGATAGCCGGGATTGTTTGGCTTATCGGCATCAATAAAGATCAGGTCGAACGGCGGAACCTCACCGAAATTCTCCAGCGAACTCAGGGCCGGGCCTTCAATTAATTCAATACGTTCGTCTAGCCCCGCGAGGTGAATATTCTGGCGGGCAACCCCGGCATGCGTCGGATCGGCCTCAAGCGTAATCAGCTTACCGTCCGGCGGCAGCGCACGCGCCATCCAGATTGAGCTGTAGGCACCCAGCGTCCCAATCTCAAGAATGCGTCTTGTCTGCGTCATGCGCACGAACAGCGCCAGCAGCTGCCCCTGATTGGCCGCGACATCGTGTTCGGGTAGCCCGGCGCGCTTGTTGTTTTCCAGCACCTGATTCAGTACGTCATCGTCAGGAATCAGCGAAGAAATCATGAAATTATCAACTGCAGACCACTGTTGTTGCATAGATTGTCTCCTGAGGGGGAATCGCCGGGTGGCGGCTGCGCCTTACCCGGCCTACGGGGTGAAATGTTTCAGGCACTGACCCAGCCGCCGCCCAGCGCTTTATACAAATCAATCTGCGCCAGCAGCAGGTTATTTTTCACCTGCACGACGCTGGTCTGGACCGAGAACAGCGTGCGCTGCGCGTCCAGCACGTCAAGATAGGAGGAATAACCGTTGCGATAGCGATTCTGCGCAATGCGCAGCGTCTCCTGCGCCACATCCTGCTGGGCAAGCAGCTCCGTCAGCTGTTCCTGATAGCGACTTATCGCATCAAGGCTGTTGTTCACTTCGGCAAACGCGTTACGCACGGTTTTTTCATAGGCGTACAGCGCCTGGTTACGCTGGGACTGGGAAATGTCCACCTGCGCATTCAGCGCCTGACGGTTCAGCAGCGGGGCGAGAATACTTCCCCCTGCGCTCCAGAGCTGAAGCGGGTTGTCCAGCAGGCCGGAAAGGGTGCGATCCTGAACCGATCCGCTGGCGGTCAGGTTGATCGACGGCAGCAGGCTGGCGCGCGACGCCGCGAGCGAGGCATCCGCCGCCACCAGCTGGCGTTCGGCCTGGACGATATCCGGGCGGCGGTTCAGGAGCGTAGAAGGCAGTTGCGACGGCAGCGTCAGCGGCGTCAGTGCCGCGAAGCTTGCGCTGCGCGCCACGTCGCCCGGGTTGCTTCCCAGCAGCAGGCTCAGGGCATTCTCCTGCTGTGCAATCTGGTGCTGCAGCACGGGCACCTGCGCCCGCGTCGAGCGCAGTTCGGAATCCGACTGCATCAGCTCCAGGCGCGAGCTGTAGCCCGTCTCAAACTGACGTTTCGCGAGGTTAAAGGCCTCCTCGCGCGATTTCAGCGTGGACTCGGTCACGCGCAGCTGTTCATCCAGCGCGAGGAGAGTGACATAGCCGGAGGCAACGGAGGAGGCAACGGTCAAATCCGCGGCCGCGGCGGCGGCTTTTTGCGCCTCCAGCGAGGCTTCGGCAGCGCGCGAGGTGCTGCGGTTGACGCCCCAGATATCCACGTCATAGCTTGCCGTCAGGCTCCCTTTGTACAATGTGCCGTAAACCGGCAGCCCGGTCGCAGCGGATTGTGAACGGGCGCGCGTCCCGGTTACGCCTGCATCAAGCGAAGGAAACAGGCTGCCGTCGGCCGCATAGACCCGCGCCTGATACTCGTTTATCCGTTCGCGGGCGATCAGCACGTCGCTGTTATGCTGCAGCGCCTGATCCACATAGCGGTTCAGGTGGTTGTCATGGAAATTACGCCACCAGAGCTGCTCCGTCGGGCTGGCAGGGCCGGAGACGGTGCGCCACTGGGTGGGGATGTGCAGCGTCGGCTGCGCCGGCTTGACGTCAACGGACTGGCATCCGGCCAGCATGACCGCCGCCACCAGCACGGCTATCGGGCGAAGGATCATTACTTCGCCTCCCGCGTATCAATGGTCACCTGTACCGACATACCCGGACGCAGCAGCGCGGAATCTTCTGGCTTACCGAGCACCTCAATGCGCACCGGAATACGCTGGGCTATTTTGACAAAGTTGCCTGTGGCGTTGTCCGGCGTGATGGCGCTGAACTCCACGCCGGTTGCCGGGGAGATGCTCTCCACGCGGCCCTGATACGCTTTGTTGTTCAGGGCATCAACGGTGAATTTCACCGGCTGACCGACGCGCAGCTCCGCGAGCTGGGTCTCTTTAATGTTGGCGATGACCCAGTGCTGCGGCGGCACCAGGGTGGTGAGGTGCGTCCCGGCGGTCACGTAGGCCCCGAGACGCACGGCGATCTGGCCGAGCTGACCGTCACGCGGTGCCACAATGCGGGTGTTTTGCAGGTCAATCTGCGCCAGCTCCAGCGCCGCTTTGGCGTTTTCAACATCCGCCTCCAGCGCACCGCGATTGACAATCACCGTCTGCAGATCCTGACGCGACATCTCAAGCGCGGCTTTCGCCTGGTCGATATCGGCGCTGCCCTGAGCGGCACTGGCCAGCGCCGCGTCGCGCTCGCGAATGGAAAGCGAGCCGTCAGACGTCAGCTCTTTCACCCGCTTTAAATCCGCCTGGCTTTTCAGGCTCTGGGCACGGGCATTTTTCAGCGCCGCGTCATTTTTGGCGATCGTTGCTTCGGCGCTTTTACGCTGCTGCAGGTTGTTATTCAGGGCGGCAATTTTCATCGCCAGCTGCGCCTCGGCCTGGTGCACGCGCTGACGGTAGATACGGTCATCAATCTGCAACAGCAGGTCACCTTTTTTGACCTGCACAAAGTCCTGAACCTTCACCTCGGTGATATAGCCGTTCACCTGCGGGCTGATAAACGTCGTCTGGCCGCGCACGTAGGCGTTATCGGTAAACTGCGCGTGACGGGTGAACGGCGGCAGTTGCCACGCATAAAGGATCACCAGCACGCCGACGATACCGATGGCGGCGGCGGTGAAAACGGAAACAATGCGCACATTTTTGCGGGTGTTGGCCTGCTCTTTGGCGGCATCCTGCTGACTCATAAACTCTCCAGAACTCTTTCAATTATTTGTTGCCGGTGGCGTTCTTCAGCGCCAGACGGGCAGTGATGCGCAGGCGCAGCAAGCGCCATAAAATCCAGACCAGCGTGGCGGCAGCGATGCTCGCCGTCAGCAGATAAGTATCGTTATAAGCCAGAATATTCGCCTCCAGCGCGGTGACCGTTTGCAGCTGCGTTATCGCCTGGGTTCCCAGCAGCGCGCTGTCGCCAATCAGGCTTTTGTACATCTGGGTATAAAGCTGAATTCGCTCGTTGACCAGCGGGTTGAGCGTGGTGAGCTGGTCCGCCAGCAGGCTGGAGTGGTACTTCTCGCGCCAGGTCTGGAAGGTGCCGAGGATCGCGGAGCCCAGCAGGCCGCCGAGGTTCTGGCTCATGCCAAACATTACCGAGAAGCTGACCAGGTTACGCGGGTCGGCGATCACCCCGCCAATGGCGGCCAGCATAGCGGGCGCCAGGAAGAAGGCGCTGCCGAAGCCCAGCAGGAACTGGCTTACCATCAGCTGATCCGGACGGGTCAGGTTGTTGGACTGGCTGTCCAGCAGCGAGGCAACAATCATCAGCGCCAGAGACGTGATGATTGGCCACGCCAGTTTCGTTGGCTTGATGGTGAGACAGCTGGTGACGATCCCACAGACGATCCCGGCGAAAATAGACCACGCCAGGTGCGTCATCTGCTCGTTCTGTAAGCCCACATACTGCAGCCAGCCGATGACGCCGGTGTTCTGCTCGGCCAGCACGATTCGGATCAGCAGCATAATTAGCCCCAGTCGGACGATGCTGCCGCTCGACAGCCAGCGGGTGTTCAGCAGCGGGTTGCTGCGGTTATGTTCAAAGACGATGGCTGCGACAATCAGCACCAGCGATAGCGCCAGCGACCAGCCGATCCACGGCGCTTCGAACCACCAGTCCAGACGGCCTAAAGAGAGCACGGCGCAGAGGAGAGCCATCCCGGGGGCCATTAAAAAGAAGGTGATAAAGTCTTTTTTCTCGAAGACCTTGCGCCGGTCGCCCGGCGGCAGTTTTAAGGCGATGACGCAGGCCAGGGAGATCAGCGCCAGCCCCAGTTCGAAGAAATAGAGCCCGCGCCACTCGTCCAACTGCAGCAGCTCGGTTGAAAACAGGCGGGCCAGCGGGATGGCGAGCGACGATCCGGTGATGCCGATGGTCAGTGCCTTCAGGCGGTGCTTCGCAGGCCAGGCCTGGATCTGATAGTAAATCCCCAGCGAGCTGAGCGCGGCGGCCACCATGCCGTGCGCGGCGCGCACCATCAGCGCCGAGCTGAGATCGTTTACGAAAAGATGGAAGAAGGTGACCAGTACGTACAGCACCAGAAAACCTTCCGTAAAGGCGCGCAAACCGTACTGCTGGCGGAATTTCACCAGCAGCAGGTTGATGGAGATGTTGGTCATCACATAGACCGCGGGCAGCCAGGCGATTTCGGTGGACCAGGCCCCGAAAGTCCCCTGCAAATTTTGCAGGTTGGCGGTCACCACCGCATTCCCCAGCGCCCCCGTCAGGCAGACCAGCAGGCCCACGACGCCGTAGGCAATGCGTTTTGGCGTACTGTGTTCTGGCGTGGAGGGCGAACCCAACAGGGCGGGTTTCTCATGTGGCTGCCACTCGCGAGGAGCATAAGGGTCGCGTTCGGGCAGGCGCATAACGTCGTTTACCTTAGAAATGATTGAATAATTAGCGGGCTAGCGATTCTACGACTCCCGCAAATGATAATTCAAGTGAATATGATTTACGCATGTTAATCAAATGGTGAAGGGAAATTTAAGGAAAAAGAGCGGCCCGCAGGACGGGCCGGGAAGGGTCAGAGACGTTCGGGCTGCGCCTGGATGAGAGTGGCGCGCTTAACGCGGCTGGCGCAGAAAATCGCGATTAAAGAAATGGTCACCGTGACGGCAAGATACCAGGCCACCGGTACCCAGTCGCCGTCGTATTTTGCCAGCAGTCCGGTCGCAATCAACGGCGCGGTACCGCCTGCCAGCGCGGCACCCAACTGATAGCCTAGAGTAATGCCGGTGTAGCGCACGTTTGCACTAAAGATTTCAGAGCACAGCGTGCCGAGTACCGCGGTGACAGGTGCCCACAGCACGCCAAAGGCGATGACCGTCGCGAGCACGATACCCCATGTGGTGCCGGTATTGAGCAGCATAAACCACGGTACGATAAACAGGCCCAGCACGAAGACGCTGATCGCGTACATGCGCTGACGGCCTACCTTATCGGAGAGCAGCCCCATTAGCGGGATCATAATGGTCGCCACCAGCGCACCCAGCGTCACGGCTTCCAGCGCCTGCGATTTCTGATACGTCAACGTGCTGGTGGCATAGCTCACCACGAAGGTTGAGAAGATGTAGAAGGGGGCGGTTTCAACCACCTTCAGACCGGCGGCAATCAGCACTTCGCGCCAGTGATGCTTCAGCGTATCGCGCAGGGGAGCCTTAGCCACCTGACCGGACGCTTTGACTCGCTGAAAATCGGGCGTTTCATCAATATCTTTGCGGATCCACAGGCCGAGCAACACCAGAACCGAGCTCAGCAGGAACGGGATGCGCCAGCCCCAGGAGAGGAAATCCGCCTCGCTGAACAGGGTCATCAGCGAAACGATAAAAGTTGCCATCAGCATACCGATGGTGACGCCCGCCTGCGGAATACTGCCGAAGAAGCCTTTACGTTTTTCTGGCGCATATTCATAGGCCAGCAGTAGCGCGCCGCCCCATTCACCGCCAATGCCCATCCCCTGAATGATACGCATCAGGATCAGCAGAGCGGGCGCCCACAGGCCAATCATCTCATACGTGGGCAGCAGGCCAATCATGACGGTTGCACCTCCCATCAAAGAGAGGGTCAACACGAGGGTTTTTTTACGTCCGATGCGGTCGCCAATGTGGGCGAAAAGTACCCCGCCAATCGGGCGAATAAAGAAGGTTAAGGAGAAAGAGAGATAAGAGAGAATGAGTCCGATCACCGGATCGACCATCGGGAAAAAGATCTTATTGAAGACCAGCGCGGCCGCCGTACCGTAGAGAAAATAGTCAAACCATTCAATGGCGCTCCCGGTAAGGCTGGCGATTAACACCTTTTTATTTTTACGTAACACCGTCGTCGTACTTTCATGTTCTGTCATGACCTGAAACCCCGCCACGTTGATGATGAGAGAGGTGTCACCTGGCGCGCTTCAGGTGCAACCTGTGATGATGAAAAAGGTTGTGAAATTGTTAAGCAACTTAGGGTTGGATGTTGCGTTTGGCAAGCGCAGGGGGGATAAAACTGGTCAGATCACGGTGAAATAAGTAGCGCTGGGTGCTTTTTCATGACGCCTGAACAATACAATGTTTTGTAGGGCTGGAAATCAAAAGCATAATAGGCAGGTGCAACCCGATGATTTTTGGATGTTTCTGGTTATTTCAGAAAAATGATAAATTCGGTGCTTCAACAACGTGAGGAGTTCACCATGGTTCAGCCCCATTTTCCCGTTCTGGCGAATGCCACGCTGGCGGCCATCAATACTGTCGGTGAATGGCTGGCGCAGGATGACCTGAGCGCGACGCGTCCGCTCCCGGAAGTCGATGCGGTAATTCTGGCAGGAAACGCGGTGATCCCAACCATTGACGCGGCCTGCCGGATGGCCTCTCAGCAAGACGTGCCGCTTCTGATTAGCGGCGGCATCGGGCATTCGACCACCTTTTTATACGACGCCATCCGCAGTCATCCGCGTTACCACACCGTACAGGTCACCGGGCGGCCTGAAGCGAGCATTCTTGCCGACATTGCGCGGGCGTTCTGGCAGATCCCCGAGGCGCAGCTGTGGGTTGAGGATCGCTCCACCAACTGCGGTGAAAACGCGCGCTTTAGCTGGAACTTGCTGAAACAGCATAATCGAACGACCGGGCGGATGCTGGTGGTGCAGGATCCGACGATGCAGCGCCGTACCATGGCGACGTTTGCCCGCGTTTGTCGGGATGAGCCCGTTTCACCGCAGTGGCTCAGCCATCCGGGGTTTACGCCGACACTGCAAAACGGAAACGAGGGCGTGGAATTCAGCGAGGGCAACACCGGCCTGTGGCCCGTTGACCGTTACCTTTCACTGGTTATGGGGGAACTGCCGCGCCTGTATGATAACGCCAACGGCTATGGCCCGGCCGGGCGGGATTATATTGCTCACGTTGAATTCCCCGAGGCCGTCACCGCCGCATGGAAACAGCTGCAGCAGGATCCTGTCCTGAAGGGTGCACGTAATATAATTTAGGCACGGAACAATCCCCTCGCCCCTTTGGGGAGAGGGTTAGGGTGAGGGGTAGGTGGGAAAAATCACAGCGCCGCAAACTTATCCAGCGTCCGCACCAGCTGCGTCACAAACCCATACTCGTTGTCATACCAGGCAACGGCTTTCACCAGCTGAAGGTCTCCCGCTTCTGACACCTCCGTCTGCGTGGCGTCAAACACTGAACCATAATGTGAACCAATCACATCTGACGACACGATCTCTTCATCGGTGTACCCGAACGATTTATTGCCTTGCGTCGCCTTTTTCAGCGCGGCGTTGATCTCCTCAACGGTCACTTTCTTGCCCAGAATGGCCACCAGTTCGGTAACGGAGCCCGTTTTAACCGGCACGCGCTGCGCGTGGCCTTTCAGTTTGCCGCTGAGCGCAGGGATCACCAGACCAATGGCTTTGGCGGCGCCGGTGGTATGCGGAATGATATTCTCTGCCGCCGCCCGCGAGGCGCGAAGATCTTTCCCGCGCGGGCCATCCACCAGCGCCTGGGTACCGGTATAGGCGTGAATGGTGGTCATGGTGCCCACCTTAATTTCAAACGCGTCGTTCAGGGCTTTCGCCAGCGGGGCGAGGCAGTTGGTGGTGCAGGAGGCGACGGAGATGATGGTATCACCGGCGTCAATGGTGTCGTCGTTCACGCTGTAGACGATGGTTTTCATGTCGCCCGCAGGCGCAGAGATCAGCACCTTCTTCGCGCCCGCGTCCAGGTGCGCCCGTGATTTTTCTTCAGACGTATAAAAGCCGGTGCACTCCACGACGATATCCACACCGGCGGTTTTCCACGGAATATGCTTTGCCTCTTTTTCGGCATAGACAGCTATGGTTTTACCGTCAACAATCAGCGCATCCTCGGTGAAATCCACGCTCCACGGGAAGCCACCGTAGTTGGAATCATGCCTGAGCAGGTAGGCCAGCACTTTCGGGGAGGTGAGGTCGTTGATGGCGACGACGGTATTACTGTCCTGGGTTTCAAGAAGGCGACGCAGAACAAGACGTCCGATGCGTCCAAAGCCGTTAATGCCAATTTTACTCATGGTGTTCTCCTGTAAACGTGTCGATGCGACAGTTTGAACTCATCCAGGCTTAGACCATCACGGGCAGGGCGGCAATTGAAGATGCTTCATGCGGGGGGAAGTATTTGAAAAACCATACAGAAAAGTTAATGAATTTTTAAGGAAAGGGGATTATGTTGGCGCGGTAACTGTTTTTAATCGAGAAATCACATGCGCACTAAATATACAAGCCTGCAAATCGGCATCCACTGGCTGGTGTTTCTGTTAATCATCGTCGCCTACTGCGCGATGGAGTTCAGAGGTTTCTTCCCGCGCACCGCGCGTCCGGCGATCAATATGATCCACGTCTCATGCGGGATCGGTATTCTGGTGCTGATGGTGACGCGTCTGCTGGTTCGCCTGAAGTTCCGCGCGCCGCCGATTCAACCGAAGCCAAAAGCGATGGTGACGGGGATGTCTCATCTGGGGCATCTGGTGGTGTATCTGCTGTTTATTGCGCTGCCGCTGATTGGCATTGTGATGATGTATAACCGGGGCAGCGACTGGTTTGCCTTTGGCCTGGCGATGCCGCATGCGGCGGAGTCCAATTTTGACCTGGTGGATACGCTGAAGGCATGGCACGAGACGCTGGCAAACCTGGGCTATTTTGTGATTGGCCTGCACGCGGCGGCGGCGCTGATGCATCACTATTTCTGGAAAGATAATACTCTTCTGCGCATGATGCCGAAAAAGCGTTCGTAGTCTTCTCGCCCGGCGGCGCTTCGCTTGCACGGGCCTACAAACGGCTCTGAATCGTAGGCCGGGTAAGCGCAGCGCTACCCGGCTTGTTTTTAACCCAACAGAGCACGCTCTTCGGCACTTAATGCCAGCACCTGGGTTGACCCCGTCTCAGACGACTTCACCGCCGCTTCCAGCACGGCCATGACTGCCAGTGCCTCAACCGGGTGGACCGGATTGGCGATTTTCCCAAGCAACGCGTCACGCACACTGATGTAATACTGGCGCTGATCGCCTTTCGGGGTAGGGATCGTCTGCGATGCGCCGTCAGCGCCAAAGAACACCATACTGTCGCTGTCTTCGCCCCAGGCTTCACTCCCAGGGATAACCCCGGAGAGCAGCTGTGCTTCCTGCTGATCGATTCTGGCCTTCACCACGCTGCCCTTGTCCCCGTGGACGGCAAAGCGCGCCGTTCCGCCTGCCACCAGCATGCTGGCGTGCAGAATCACCTTATGCTCCGGATAGTTTAAGACCACGTGCGCCCAGTCGTTGATTTCTGCGCCGTCGCGCAGCGTCGCGATATTCCCCTGAACCGACTGCGGCAGACCAAAGAGCTGTAGCGTCTGGTCGATAAGATGAGGCCCCAGGTCAAACCACAGGCCGCTCCCGGGGACATTCTGCTCACGCCAGCGCACGCGCACTTCCGGGCGGAAGCGGTCGATATGCGACTCCAGGTGCTTAACCTTGCCGAGCGTGCCTTGCTCAATGACCTGCTTAATGCCGAGGAAATCGCTGTCCCAGCGGCGATTGTGGAAGACAGAAAGCAGTCGCTGCTTTTCATCCGCCAGCGCAATCAGGTCGCGGGCTTCCTGCATGTCGAGGGTGAAAGGCTTATCCACGACCACGTGTTTACCTGCGTTCAGGGCCAGCGTCGCCAGCGGGGCGTGCGTGGCGTTGGGGGAGGCAATCACCACCAGGTCAACATCAGGATGCTGAATAGCCTCTTCAGGGGTGGCGACCACCTCTACGTCCGGCAGATCGCGTTTCACCTTCTCTTCATCACGAGAAGAGACCACGGCCAGCTTAAGCCCGTCCACAGACTGGATTAACGGGGCATGGAAAGTTTTGCCCACAAATCCATACCCGATCAGCGCAATGTTAATTGTTCGAACTGTACTCATGAACTTCTCCACGTTAATTCGCGCACACCGTGACCTGCAATGCGCCAGGGTCCCCAAGCTCAGGCCAGGGACGATCTAAAAAGAGTTGTTGAATGTTAGATAACCCGGAAACCAGATACGGTTCGCAGCGGTTGACTTTCAGGTGGTCGGCAACAATCCAGTGCGCATGGCTTGCGTCTAGCATCGCGCGTTTAACCTCGGCATCCGCTTCTTTACCGGCGCTCAAACCGAGTTCAGCATGAATGGCGCACGCCCCGAGGATGGCAATATCTGCCCGATAGCGGGACAGCAAGGACAAGGTGGCGCTTCCGGCAAACAGGCGCTGCTTATGGTCCCATTTACCGCCGAGCAGGATCAGCTCAACGTCTTCCCGGTCGCTAAAGTGCTGGGCGATATCCAGCGACGTGGTAATGACGGTGAGCGGCCCGCGAAGAAAGGAGGCGACAGCCATCACCGTGCTGCCCGCATCCAGAAACAGGGTAGAACCCGCAGGAACCTGCTGTGCGACCTGTTTTCCCAGGCGTTGTTTGGTTTCCGGCAGCAGCGTATTGCGGCCCTGGCGATTCATGGCGGAAAGATTCAGCGCGATGGCCCCACCGTGGTTCTTCTGCGCCAGCCCCTGGTTTTCCAGGTCGGTCAGATCCCGACGGATGGTATCGGCTGAAACCTGCAGCTTTTCTGCCAGCTCGGTGATGCTGGCCTGGCCTTGCTCGCTCAGGATATCCAGAACGTGGCGTTGTCGTGCGGTTTTGTGCATCGGTCTGCGTTCCTGCAAAATGTCGCAATAGTTTGCATAATACAGCATTTTAACGCAGAGAGAAGGGCAACGTGGTTTTGATGTCGTGGAGTGAGGTAATGATTCAGATGCGTGATTATTAAAATTTTATTAAGCAGGTATAAGTAAGCCGTTTTGAATGTTAACCACAATGTTATTGTTATGTTTTATTTAACGATTTGGGTTATGTAACCACTGCATTCCTATTGTCTGGCTTTTTATTCTGTTTAATGTTGCTAGTGTGGTTTTTGATTGCTTTAATTAGTTTATTAATGGCATTAAATTCTAATTTGTCTGGTTTAGCTACTTAAATTGACACTTCTTTGAAAATCTTTGTGTCTGACCCGCCCGGAAATTAACGCAAAAATGTGCAGGTGACGAATTAAGAATTTTCCTTAAATAACAGTCGGTTTATATGTTTCATCTGAAAGGTCATTTTAAGAGTTTTGTCCAGAAACCCCATCTTTTTTCTTAATTGTAACACCACATTAACATTGGGGGTGTAGTGGCTTATAACGCATTTTGTTATGCTGCTAACCACTTTAGGAAATAAGTAAATTCTTAATTTAAATAAGACGCAGGCAGATCTCATCTCCAGAGGAAATGGGTATGGGGAGTTTTACCTAAAATTCGGCAAGGATGCGAAATAAGATATTTGTCTAATTATCTATACCTCTTTTTGGGTAATTGCTTCAGTGTCACTCAGAGTCAGGGAGATAAAAATGACGATATTGCGAAAGCCTATGTTACGTCGATTTACAGCAGCACTGGCATTCATTTCATTAGCCATAAATACGGCGTACGCCAATAGTAGTCAGGTGGGTATTGCCCCGGTTGCCACGACAACCTTAAAAGAAAGTATTCTTTTTGCTATCGATCGCGATCCGTCGATTAGTCAGCAGGCCGCGCAACTCGGTATTGGTCAGGCGCAAATAGATGAAGCGCGCAGCGGCTGGATGCCGCAAATATCGCTGAACGGCAGCACGGGCCATAGCCAGACCACCGATTCCAGCGGGTCGCTGAAGAATTCAGCCGCGTGGGGGCTGAGCCTGACGCAGCTGATATATGACTTTGGCAAGACCAATAACAGCATCAGCCAGTCTTCCGCCCAGCGCGATAGCTATCGCTACCAGCTGATGAGCACACTCTCTGACGTGGCGGAAAAAACGGCGCTGAGCTATGTCGAGGTCAAACGCTATGCCGATCTGCTGCAGGCGGCAAAGGAGAACGTTCAGGCGCTAAAAAATGTTGAGCAACTGGCAAAGCTGCGCGCCGACGCGGGCGTGAGCTCGACCTCCGATGAGCTCCAGACCCGCACGCGTATTGCCGGCATGCAGGCGACGGTCGCGCAGTATCACGCCGCCTTAAACAGCGCCCGCGCAAGGCTCGCGGTATTAACCGGAATGCAGGCCGATAACTTTTCGCCTGTACCCGCAAATCTCGCGGTTGAGCCTGATTCTCTCAACCGCATTGATTATTCGCTGATACCGGCGGTTATGGCCGCGCAAAACATGGAGCGCTCTGCCCAGTATGGCGTGGAAACGGCGAAGTCCCAGCACTGGCCGACCCTAAGCCTGAAGGGCGGACGTACCCGTTACGAGTCGGACAACCGTTCGTACTGGGACGACCAGATCCAGCTCAACATTGACGCACCGCTTTATCAGGGCGGCGCGGTCTCTGCACGCGTGCGGCAGGCTGAAGGAGCACGGGCGATGGCTTCCTCTCAGGTCGATCAGGCGCGTTTCGATGTCCTGCAAAAAGCCTCCGTCGCGCAGGCGGACTGGACCGGTGCACGGGGAAGAATGGAGGCCGGGAAACAGCAGCTGGAAAATGCCCTGCGCGCCCGTGATGTCTATAAAAATGAGTACACCCTGAGCAAGCGGAGCATTAACGATCTGCTCAGCGTTGAGCAGGATGTCTGGCAGGCCACCTCGGCGAAAATAATCGCTGAGTATGATGGCTGGAGTTCGGCAATTAATTATGCTTCCGCGGTTGATAATTTAATGCCGCTTATTGGAATAGAGAAAAACGCTGCCGCAAAACTACCCGATTTGAGTTAAAAAAAGACGCGTATTGTCGCGCAAAATAAGTCTGAAAATAATGGGTGTTTTTTCCCAGGGATAGCTACATCCGTCTGGTGGACATATCCACAGGAATCCGTACACCTGCAAGGAGAGAAATATGAGTAACATAAAGGTTGTTGATGTCATCATTCGCAAAACGGCGGAGAAAACGAAATTAACCGGCGAAGGGAATTTGTCGGTCTCTATTTCATCCCCGAGCGTGATTGAAATCCAGGGTTCTGCTCAGGATGTGGCGCGTTATGTCCGCCAGGGAAAAGACCTCCTCATTTATATGAAAGATGGCAGCGTGATTCGCTGCAATAACTATTTTGTTGAAGATCCTGAAACGCATACTCAGTCAGAGCTGGTATTCAACGATCGTCAGGAACTGACGCATATTTCTTTTGCCGATGCCGGGGAAGCATCAGGCGTGGCGGTGACCGAGTTAACCGCGCAGGCCACACCGATTAGCAGCATTCAACCTTTCCTGGAGCAGGAAAGCGTCTTAAGCGATGCGCCGTGGGGCTGGATTGCGGGAGCTGCATTAGGCGGCGGTGCCATCGGGGCGCTGCTGGCAAACGGCGGCGACGGCGATACTAAAACAAAAGTTATTGATAATACGAAAGAGGTGGAAAGCGCCACGCCAACCTTCCTGCTGTCGGATAAAGCGGGCGACAAGCAGGGCGTGCTGACAGCAAACGCGATCACGGATGACAACACGCCAACCTTTAGCGGTACCGGTCAGCCGGGCGCGACGATCCAGATTAAAGACAGCAGCGGCAGCACCATCGCCAGCGCCATGGTGAGTAAAGAGGGCACCTGGACGGTAAAATTACCGACCCAGACGGACGGGGAACACACCTGGTCGGTGGTGCAGATCGACGGCAGTAAGACTACCGATGCGGGCAATATCACCGTAACGGTCTCGACCGCCGAGGCCGCCATTACGCTGGCCACCACGGCGGGCGATAACGTGCTTAACGCCAGCGAGCAATCCGCAGGCTTTACGCTCTCCGGCGCCAGCAAGAATCTGGCGCAGGGCACCGAACTTACCGTGACGCTGAACGGTAAAACCTACGGGGCCGTGGTGGGCGCTGACGGGACGTGGAGCGTTAACGTACCCGCGGCCGACGCGCAGGCGCTGGGCGATGGCACCTGGACGGTCAACGTCAGCGGCAAAGACGCGGCGGGTAACACCGTGAGCGGCAGCCAGACAATCGGCGTGGATACCGTCGCGCCAACCCTCTCTGTCGATACCCTCGCGCAGGACAACATCATTAATGCCGCCGAGCACAGCCAGCCGCTGACGCTGACCGGCAAAACGAATGCGGAAGCTGGTCAGATCGTCACGGTCACGCTGAACGGTAAAAACTACAACGCCACGGTGGGCAGCGACGGCACCTGGTCCGTCACGCTTGCCGCGAACGACGTGCAGGCGCTCAGCGAGGGCAATCACACCCTGACGGTGAACGTCAGCGACAAAGCGGGTAACGGCTCGTCTGTCACCGCCGATTTTGCGGTGGATACCACCGCGCCGGTCGTCACCATCGATACCGTGGCGGGCGACGATATTCTCAATATCAGCGAGCAGGGTCAGGCGCAGATTATCTCCGGGCAGGCAAACGGCGCCGCCGCGGGGGATGTGGTCACCGTGACCGTTGGCGGCCAGTCCTTCACCGGCGTGGTGCTGGCGGACGGCAGCTGGAGCGTAGGCGTTCCGGCGTCCGTGCTGGGCGCGCTGGGGGAAGGTAACCATACGATTTCAGTTTCCGTGACCGACGCGGCAGGCAACACCGGCAGCGCCACACATGGCATTACGCTGAGCGGCAACCCGCCAGAATTTACGATTGATGCCATTAGCCAGGACAACGTGTTGAATGCTCAGGAGGCAATGCAACCGCTGAGCCTGACCGGCACCAGCAACCTGCCTGACGGCAGCGCCATCACCGTGACGCTGAACAACGTCAGCTATCAGGCCACCGTTGAAAACGGCATCTGGGCGGTCCAGGTGCCGGTTTCCGACGTCCTGAATCTGGCGAACACCCTTTACACCGTCAGCGTCAGCGGTACTGACAGCGTGGGTAACAGCGGCTCTGCCGCGGCGACGCTGCTGGTGGATACCGTGCTGCCGCAGGTGATCATCAACACCTTTGCGGGGGACAACCTGGTCAATAACGCCGAAGCGGGTGTGGATCAAACGCTCAGCGGTCGCGTCACCGGCGCGGCGTCGGGCGATACCGTTTCTGTCACCGTGGGCGGCAAGAGCTACACCGCCACGGTGGGCAGCGATCTGACCTGGAGCGTAAAAATCCCGTCAGCGGATCTTCAGGCGTTCGGCGACGGCGATTTAACCTTCACCGCGTCGGTGACCAATTCGCACGGCAATACCGGCACCGGCGAGCGCGATATCAACATCAACGCGCAGCTGCCGGGTCTGCGCGTGAACACCATTTCCGGCGATGACGTGGTCAACGCCATTGAGCAGCAGCAGGATCTGACCGTCACCGGCTCCAGCACCCATCTGGCTGCCGGCACGCAGATTACCGTCACCATCAATAACGTTGAGTACGTTACCGCGGTGAACGCCAGCGGCCACTGGCAGATCGGCGTCCCGGCCGCGGACCTGCAGGCCTGGACCGCGGGAGAGGTGAAGGTAAGCGTCAGCGCTGAAGATGCCTGGGGCAATACCGTTGCGGCTGAACACCCGATTGAACTCGATCTGAACGCCGTGGCGGTCACCATTGATACCGTCTCCGGCGACGACCTGCTGAATGCTGCAGAAAAAGGCGCCGATTTAACCCTTTCCGGCCAGACGCAGGGCGTGGAGGCGGGGCAGACCGTGGTGGTGAAATTCGCCGACCAGACCTTTACCGCACAGGTGCAGCAGGACGGCTCCTGGAGCCTGACCGTGCCTGCCAGCGCCATGGAAACCCTGATCGACGGACGCGTGCAGGTGAGCGTCAGCGTCACGAACGTCAACGGCAACAGTGCCGACGCGTCGCGCGTGGTCACGGTGGATACGCTGCCGCCAGCGATTACGCTCGATAATCTGACCGCCGACAACATCATCAACGCGGCTGAGGCGCAGCAGGATTTAGCCTTGAGCGGCACCAGCAGTGCGGAAGCAGGCCAGACGGTCATCGTGACGCTGAACGGTAAAACGTATCAGACCACGGTCCAGACGGACGGTTCCTGGCAGCTGATCGTACCGGCGGCTGATGTCGGCGCCCTCAACGATGGCATCGTGACCGTGACGGCCACCGTGAGCGACGTGGCGGGCAACAGCAGCAGCGCCGACCGCGTGGGTCTGGTGGACGCGACCGTGCCGCAGGTGACCATTAACGACTTTGTCACCGACACTAACACTGTTAACCAGCTCGCCCATTCACAGGCGCAGATCCTGAGCGGCTCCGTCACCGGTGCTGCAGCGGGCGACCTTGTGACCATTACCATTAACAGCGTCGATTACACCACCGTGGTGGATGCGGCGGGCAACTGGAGCCTTGGCCTGCCGGCGTCTGTCGTTCAGGGGCTGACGGACGGCACCTGGACCATTGACGTCTCCGTGACCGACAGGTCCGGTAATACTGGTAGCACTTCGCTGGATGTGGTGGTGAATACCGTGACGCCTGTTATCAGTATCAACACGCTGGCGGCAGACGACGTGATCAACGCGGCAGAGAAAGGCGAAGCTCTGCAGATTTCCGGCACCAGCAACCAGCCGGAAGGCACGACCATTACGGTGACCCTGAACGGCATTCACTATACGGCCACCGCTGACGCCAGCGGCAACTGGAGCCTGACCGTTCCGGCAGCAAACGTCTCGGCGCTGGGCGAAGCGAATTACACCGTGACGGCGAGCGTCACCGATAGCGTGGGCAACAGCGCCTCAGCCACACACGATGTGCTGGTGGACAGCTCGCTGCCGGTGGTGACGATCAACACGCTGGCGGGCGACAATATCGTTAACGCGGCGGAAGTGGCGGCAGGGCAAACCCTGTCCGGTAAGGTGACGAACGCGGTGGCAGGTGACACTGTCACGATTATCCTCGGCGGTCTGACATACACGGCTACCGTGCAGGACGATCTCACCTGGAGCCTGCCGTTAACGGAGAGTCAGTTCACCGCCCTCGGCAACGGCGATCTCACCGTATCGGCCAGCGTGACCAACGGCCACGGCAATACCGGCTCTTCTTCTCTCGACTTCACCATCGACGCTGAGCTTCCGGGGCTGCGTATTGATACGGTCGCAGGCGACGACGTGATTAACGTGATTGAACACGCGCAGAACCTGATTGTGTCCGGCACCAGCACCGATCTGGCGGCGGGCAGCGCCGTGACCGTGACCATCAACGGCAAAGCGTATTCCGCAACGGTGCTGGCGGACGGTACCTGGCAGGCGGCGGTACCGGCGGCGGACGTGTCCCAGTGGGCGGATGGCTCGCTGGATATCAAGGCAAGCGCGCAGGATGCCTCCGGCAACCCGGTAACCATCGGGACCGTCGTGGACGTCGATCTCGCGCCGGTCGCCATCACCATCAGCAGCGTGACCGACGACAACGTGCTTAACGCGGCGGAAAAAGGCCAGGATCTGGTGCTGTCCGGTACGACATCCAACGTTGAAGCGGGCCAGACCGTCACCATCACCTTCGCAGGGAAAACGTATACCACGACGGTGGATGGCAATGGCGACTGGACCTGGACCGTTCCGGCTGCCGATCTGAGCGGCCTGAAAGAGGGCGACGCCAGCGTGCAGGTCAGCGTCACCAACGTGAACGGCAACGCGGCTTCTTCGGCGCAGGCATTCAGCGTTGATACCGTCGCGCCGACGGTGACCATTAACACCATCAGCGGCGATAACATGCTGAATGCGGCTGAGGCGGCGCAGGATCTGACCCTGAGCGGGACGTCTACGGCCGAAGCAGGCCAGACGGTCACCGTGACCTTCAACGGCAATCAGTACAGCGCGCAGGTGCAGGCGGACGGCAGCTGGACGCTCGACGTGCCTGCGGTGGATCTGGCAGGCATTACCGATGGCAGCGCGGCGGTCACGGCGACCGTGTCCGATAAAGCAGGTAACCCGGCCAGCGCGGGATCCTCGGTGCTGGTGGACACCACCGTGCCGCAGATCACCTTCAACATCGTTGCCGGCGACGACATCGTGAATATTGCCGAGCACGGTCAGGCGCTGATCGTCTCCGGTAAGGTGACGGGCGCGCAGGCGGGCGACGTGATTACCGTGACCCTGAACGGTAAAGACTACACCGCCATGCTGGACGCGTCCGGCAACTGGAGCGTGGGCGTTCCGGCGGCGGACGTGGGCGCGCTGGCCAATGGTGACCAGACGATCTCCGCGACCCTCACCGACAAAGCCGGTAACAGCGCCAGCGCGACGCACGAATTTGACGTCTCCCTGACCGCGCCGGTCATTGCCATCAATACCCTGGCGGTTGACGACGTGATCAACGCGACCGAGAAAGGCCAGGATCTGCAGGTATCCGGCACCAGTAACCAGCCGGACGGAACGACCATTACGGTGACCCTGAACGGAATCAGCTATACGGCCACCACCGACGCCAGCGGGAACTGGAGCGTGACCGTTCCGGCGGCAAACGTCTCGGCGCTGGGCGAAGCGAGCTACACCGTGACGGCGAGCGTGACTGACGCCGCGGGCAACAGCGCGAGCACCGGCCACAGCGTGCTGGTCGACAGCGCGCTGCCGCAGGTCACCATCAACCCGGTCGCCACGGACGATGTCATTAACGCCGCGGAAGTGGCTGCCGGACAGACCCTGAGCGGGAAAGTGAGCGGTGCGGCGAGCGGTGACACTGTCACCATTTCAATTGGCGGCAATACCTATACCGCGACGGTTCAGGACGATCTGAGCTGGTCGGTCAACGTGCCGTCCTCGGTCTTAACCGCCATCGGTAACGGCGATCTGACAGTGTCAGCCAGCGTCACCAACGGCCACGGCAACACCGGAACCGGCGAGCGTGACATCAGCATCGACGCAAACCTGCCGGGCCTGCGCGTCGATACCGTGGCAGGCGACGATGTGATCAATAGCATCGAGCACGCTCAAAACCTGATTATCACCGGCTCCAGCGACGGTCTGGCAACGGGCGCGGCGCTGACGGTCACCGTCAACGGCAAAACCTACGCGGCCACCGTACTGGCGGACGGCACCTGGACGGCGGCCATTCCGGCGGCAGACGTCAGCGCGCTCGGCGCGGGCACGGTTACCGTGACCGTGGAGGGCCAAAGCGCGGCGGGGAATCCGGTGACCATCAGCCATGACGTGAAGGTGGATCTGGCGGCAGTCGCCATTAGCATTAACCCGATTGCCTCTGACGACGTGATTAACGCGGCGGAGAAAGGCGCGGACCTGGTGCTGTCCGGCTCCACCACCAACGTGGAAGAAAACCAGACCGTTACCATCACCTTCGGCGGCAAGTCGTACACCGCGACGGTCGATGCCGACGGCAACTGGACGGCTACCGTACCGTCTGCCGACGTGGGCAGCCTGAAGGACGGCGATGCCAGCGTGCAGGTGAGCGTGACCAACGTGAACGGCAACAGCGCCTCGGCGGGCCGTGAGTACAGCGTGGACGCGACCGCGCCGACGGTGTCTATTGAAATCATCAGCGACAACAACATCATCAATGCGGCTGAAGCGCAGCAGGATCTGGTGATTAACGGCGTCACCAACGCCGAAGCGGGCCAGACCGTCACCGTGACCCTGAACGGTGTGGACTATACCACCACCGTGCAGGCTAACGGCAGCTGGAGCGTGACCGTGCCGTCCGCGGATCTGAGCGGTATTACCGACGGGAACTACACCGTCAGCGCCGAAGTATCGGACAAAGCGGGCAACCCGGCCTCCGCGGATCGCGACGTGCTGGTGGATACCACCGTTCCACAGTTGACCATTCACACCGTGTCCGACGACGACGTGATCAACAGCGCCGAGCATGCGCAGGCCCTGATTGTCACTGGTTCCGTGACGGGCGCGGCGGCGGGCGACGTGGTCACGGTCACCCTCAACGGCAAATCGTACACCGCCACCCTGGACGCCTCCGGCAACTGGAGCGTGGGCGTGCCTGCGGCGGACGTCACCGCGCTGGCCGCCGGGGATTACACTATTACCGCGGCGCTGACCGATAAAGCGGGCAACAGCAACAGCGCCACGCACGGCGTGGCGGTGAACCTGACCGCGCCGGGGCTGACCATTGACACCGTTTCCGGTGACGATGTGATCAACAGCACCGAGAAAACCCAGGATCTGACCCTCTCCGGTACGGCTTCCGGCCTGGCGACAGGCGCGGTAGTGACCGTGATGCTGAACGGCAAAGCGTACAGTGCGCAGGTGGACGATAACGGAAAATGGACCACCACCGTTCCGGCGAGCGAGGTCGGTCAGTTGGGCGAGGCGCTTTACACCGTCACCGCCTCGGCGACGGACAGCGTCGGTAACAGCACCAGCGCGTCGCACACGGTAAACGTGGAGTCCGTTCTGCCGGGCGTGATCGTCAACACCATTGCGGGCGACGACGTCATTAACGCGGCGGAGCTGGCAGCCGGCCAGACCATCAGCGGTAAGGTGGTGAATGCCGAAGCGGGCAACACCGTGACCGTGATCATTGGCGGCAACAGCTACACCGCAACGGTGCAGGGCGATCTCACCTGGTCCGTTAATGTGCCGTCGGACGTGCTGACTGCGCTGGGTAACGGCGATTTAACGGTGTCGGCCAGCGTGACCAACGGCGTCGGCAACAGCGGATCCGCTGAGCGCGATATCACTATCGACGCTAACCTGCCGGGCCTGCGCGTGGATACCGTGGCGGGCGACGACGTGATCAACAGTATCGAACACGGGCAGAACCTGATTATCACCGGCACCAGCGACGGGCTGGAGGCGGGCGCGGCGCTGACCGTGACCGTCAACGGCAAAACCTATCCGGCGACCGTGCTGGCGGACGGCACCTGGCGCGCGGCGATCCCGGCTGCGGACGTGGGTGCGCTGAATGCAGGCACGGTCACCGTGACCGTGGCAGGCCAGAGCAGCGCCGGTAATCCGGTCTCCATCAGCCATGATGTGACGGTGGACCTGGCGACCGTTGCCATCAGCATCGATGCGATTGCCGCAGACGACGTGATTAACGCTGCCGAGAAGGGCGCGGATCTGGTGCTCTCCGGGGCGACCTCGAACGTTGAGGAAAACCAGACCGTTACCATCACCTTCGGCGGCAAGAGCTACACCGCGACCGTAGGCGCTGACGGCAAATGGACGACCACGGTGCCAGCCGCCGACCTGGCGGGTCTGAAAGACGGCGACGCCAGCGTGCAGGTGAGCGTCACCAACGTGAACGGCAACAGCGCCTCGGCGGGCCGCGAGTACAGCGTGGATGCGACCGCACCGTCCGTGACCATTAACACCCTGGCGACGGACGACATTCTGAATGCCACCGAAGCGAAGAGCGATCTGATCGTGTCCGGTACCAGTACCGCCGAAGCGGGCCAGACGGTCACCGTATCGCTGAACGGCAAAGACTACACCACAAGCGTCAGCGCGGATGGCAGCTGGACGCTGAACGTTCCGGCGGCCGATCTGGCAGGATTAACCGACGGCAGCGTCACCGTGACCGCAAGCGTCAGCGACAAGGCGGGTAACCCGGCATCGGTTGATCACAACCTGACAGTAGATTTCACCGTGCCTGCGGTGACCATCAATACCGTGGCGGGCGACGATGTCATTAACATCGCAGAACACGGCCAGGCGCAAATCATCAGCGGCACCGCCACCGGCGCGGCAGCGGGCGATAAGGTGACCGTCACCATCGGCGGCCAGACGTACACCACCGTGCTGGACGCGGCGGGGAACTGGAGCGTGGGCGTACCGGCCAGCGTCATTTCCGGCCTCAGCGACGGCACCGTGACCGTCACGGCGTCGGTCACCGACGCGGCGGGCAACACCGGCACCGGCAGCCATAACGTGACCGTCGATACCGGTCTGCCATCGGTCAACTTCAACGCCATCAGCGACGATAACGTGCTGAACGCGGTGGAGAAGGGTCAGGATCTGAGTGTCAGCGGCACCAGCGCCAACCTGGCGGAAGGCACCGTGGTGACCGTGACCCTGAACGGCAAAAACTACACGGCGACAACCGCGGCAGACGGCACCTGGAGCCTGACGGTTCCGGCGGCGGATCTGGCCGGTCTGGGTCAGGCCAACTACACCCTGAATGCGACCGCCACCAACGGGGTGGGCAACAGCGTGAGCAACACCGCGAACCTGCTGGTAGACACCGCGCTGCCAACGGTCACCATCAACACCGTGGCGGGTGATAACGTCATTAATGCGGCGGAAGTGGCCGCAGGCCAGACCCTGAGCGGTACCGTGGCGAATGCCGAAGCGGGCAACACCGTGACCGTGACCATTGGCGGCAACAGCTACACCGCAACGGTGCAGAACGATCTGACCTGGTCCATCAACGTGCCGTCTGACGTGCTGACCGCGCTGGGCAACGGCAGCCTGAGCGTGACGGCGACCGTCACCAACGGCCACGGCAACACCGGCACCGGCGAGCGCGAGATCGCGATCGACGCTAACCTGCCGGGCCTGCGCGTCGATACCGTCGCGGGCGACAACGTGGTCAACAGCATTGAGCATGCGCAGAACCTCATTGTTACCGGCTCCAGCGACGGGCTGGCACCGGGCACGGCGCTGACCGTCACCATCAACGGCAAAGACTATGCGGCCACGGTGCTGGCGGATGGCAGCTGGAGCGCGGCGATCCCGGCTGCTGACGTGAGCGCGTGGCCGGAAGGCACCGTCAAAATCAGCGTCACTGGCGACAGCGCTGCGGGCAATCCGATTACCATCAGCCACGATGTGACGGTAGATCTGGCGACCGTTGCCATCAGCATCAATGCGATTGCCACCGACGACGTGATTAACGCGGCGGAGAAGGGCGCGGATCTGGTGCTGTCCGGTGCGGTCATCAACGTGGAAGCCGGGCAGACCGTGACCATCAGCCTGAACGGCAAAATCTATAGTGCGACAGTGGACGACAGCGGCAACTGGACCTGTACCGTACCGTCTGCGGATCTGGCTGGCCTGAAGGACGGCGACGCCAGCGTGCAGGTGAGCGTCACCAACGTGAACGGCAACAGCGCCTCGGCGGGCCGCGAGTACAGCGTGGATGCGACCGCGCCGAGCGTGACCATCAACACCCTGGCGACGGACGACATTCTTAATGCCGCCGAAGCGAAGAGCGATCTGACCGTGTCCGGCAGCAGCTCTGCCGAAGCGGGCCAGACGGTGACCGTGTCGCTGAACGGCAAAGACTACACCACCACCGTCAGAGCGGACGGCAGCTGGACGCTGAACGTTCCGGCGGCCGATGTTGCGGCCCTGACGGACGGCAGTGTGACCGTGACCGCAAGCGTCAGCGACAAGGCGGGTAACCCGGCGTCCGTTGATCACAACCTGACGGTGGACGTCACCGTTCCGGCGGTGACCATCAATACCGTGGCGGGCGACGATGTCATTAACCTCGCAGAACACAGCCAGGCGCACATCATCAGCGGCACCGCCACCGGCGCAGCCGCGGGTGATAAGGTCACCGTCACCATCGGCGGCCAGACGTACACCACCGTGCTGGACGCGGCGGGGAACTGGAGCGTGGGCGTACCGGCGAGCGTGATTTCCGGCCTCAGCGACGGCACTGTGACCGTGACTGCGTCCGTCACCGACGCGGCGGGCAACACCGGCACCGGTACGCATAGCGTGACCGTCGATACCGGTCTGCCATCGGTCAGCTTCAACGCCATCAGCGACGATAACGTGCTGAACGCGGTGGAGAAAGGTCAGGATCTGAGCGTGAGCGGCACCAGTGCCAACCTGGCGGAAGGCACCGTGGTGACCGTGACCCTGAACGGCAAAAACTACACGGCGACGACCGCGGCAGACGGAAGCTGGAGCCTGACGGTCCCGGCGGCGGATCTGGCGAGCCTGGGCGAAGCCAACTACACCCTGAGCGCGGCCGCCACCAACGGCGTGGGCAACAGCGTGAGTAACACCGCGAATCTGCAGGTGGATACCGCGCTGCCGGGCGTCACCATCAACACCGTGGCGGGCGATAACGTCATTAACGCGGCGGAAGTGGCCGCGGGCCAGACCCTCAGCGGCAAGGTAACGAACGCGGAAGCGGGCAATACCGTCACCGTGACCATTGGCGGTAACACCTACACCGCGACGGTGCAGAGCGATCTGACCTGGTCCGTGAACGTGCCGGAGTCCGTCCTGACGGCGCTGGGCAATGGCGATTTGACCGTGTCAGCAACCGTCACCAACGGCCATGGCAACACCGGGACCGGCGAGCGCGACATCGCGATCGACGCTAACCTGCCGGGCCTGCGCGTTGATACCGTGGCGGGCGACGATGTGATCAACAGCATCGAACATACTCAAAACCTGATCGTCTCCGGCACCAGCGACGGGCTGGCGGCAGGCACAACGCTCACCATGACCGTCAATGGCAAAACTTATGCGGCCTCCGTGCTGGCAGA
The DNA here is from genome assembly GCF_001742765.1 of Enterobacter sp. ku-bf2. Lineage (NCBI taxonomy): Bacteria > Pseudomonadati > Pseudomonadota > Gammaproteobacteria > Enterobacterales > Enterobacteriaceae > Enterobacter > Enterobacter sp. ku-bf2. Next base: position 767,219 of record NZ_MDVW01000001.1, on the reverse strand, counting down.
CGGTTCCTGGAGCGCGGCGATCCCGGCGGCAGACGTCGCGGCCTTCGCAGCAGGTACGGTCACCGTGACCGTTGCAGGCCAGAGCGCGGCGGGCAACCCGGTGACCATCAGCCATGACGTGACCGTCGATCTGGCGGCGGTGGCTATCAGTATCGATGCGATTGCCACCGACGACGTGATTAACGCGGCGGAGAAAGGTGCGGATCTGGTGCTCTCCGGCAGCACCTCGAACGTGGAGGAAAACCAGACCGTTACGGTTACCTTCGGCGGCAAGACGTACACCGCGAAGGTGGATGCTGACGGTAACTGGACGGCCACCGTGCCGTCCGCGGATCTCGCGGGCCTGAAAGACGGTGACGCCAGCGTGCAGGTGAGCGTCACCAACGCGCACGGCAACAGCGCCACGGCGGGCCGGGAGTACAGCGTGGACGCGACTGCGCCAACCGTGACCATTGATACGGTCGCAGGCGATAACGTGATTAACGGCAGCGAAGCGGCTGCGGGCGTTGCTATCTCCGGCACCACCACGGCGGAAGCCGGGCAGACGGTCACCGTGACGCTGGGCGGTAAGAGCTATACCGCGCAGGTGCAGCAGGGCGGCGTCTGGAGCGTGAACGTTCCGGGCAGCGATCTGGCCGCACTGGCGGATAGCGGCTACACCGTGCAGGTGAGCGTGAGCGACGCGGCGGGGAACCCGGGCAGCGCGGGTAAGACGATTACGCTTGATACCACGCCGCCGACCGTCAGCTTTAACGTGGTGGCGGGCGATGACGTGATTAACAGCGTGGAGCACGGCCAGGCGCAGATCGTCAGCGGGTCGGCAACCGGCGCGAACGTCGGGGATAAAGTGGTTATCACCCTCGGTTCGCACCAGTACACCACTACCGTTGACGCCAGCGGCAACTGGAGCGTGGGCGTTCCGGCCAGCGTGATTTCCGCCCTGACCGACGGCACCGTGACCCTCAGCGCGACCATTACCGACAGCGCGGGTAACAGCAGCACCCAGACCCATGACGTGGTGGTCAACACCGCCTCCGTGGCGCTGACGGTAAACACCGTTAGCGGTGACGACGTCATCAACGCGGCTGAAGCCGGTTCGTCACTGGTGATTAACGGCTCCAGCGCGCAGTTCGCCAGCGGGACTCAGGTCACCGTGACTCTGAACGGCAAGACCTATACCGCCACGATTCAGAACGACGGCACCTGGACGACCACCGTACCGGCCGCCGACGTGGGCGCCCTGGCCGATGGCGCACGCTATCAGGTGTCCGTGTCGGCACAGGACAGCGCGGGCAACAGCGCGTCGGCAACGCACGGCATCAGCGTGGATACCACTGCGCCGGTGGTGAGCATTGGGACGCTGTCGGTTGACGACATGCTGAACGCCGCGGAAGCGCAGCAGCCGCTGACCGTGCACGGATCTTCCAGTGCGGAGGCGGGTCAGACCGTTACCGTGACGCTGGGCGGCAAAACCTACACTGCGCTTGTCGGCAGCGACGGCACCTGGACGCTCGACGTGCCGGCAGCCGACCTGGCCGCCCTGAGCCAGGGCGCGCTGACGGTCACTGCCTCGGTCAACGATAAAGCCGGTAACAGCGGCCAGACCACGCACACCTTAATAGTGGATACCGTTGCGCCAACCGTGACCATCAGCACTGTGGCCGATGACGATATCGTCAACAACGCGGAGCAGCTGGCGGGCCAGACCATCCGCGGCACCACCACAGCGGAACAGGGCCAGACGGTGACCGTCTCCTTCAACGGGCACAGCTATCAGGCGACCGTCGGGGCAGACGGATCGTGGTCGGTCTTCGTGCCGGGCCGTGATTTCCTCGGCCTGAGCGACGGGGAGTACACCATCACCGCGTCGGTGAGCGACAAGGCGGGCAACCCGGGCAGCGCAACGCACGACGTGACGCTGAACGGCGATGTTCCAACCATCACCATTAACACCTTTGCGCAGGACGACATCGTCAACGCCGCCGAGCACGGCACGCCGCTGGTCATCAGCGGCACCACCGATGCGCCGGCAGGCCAGACGGTGACCATCACGCTGAACGGTAAAACCTATGCGGCTACCGTCCAGAATGACGGTACCTGGAGCTACACGGTGGGAAGCGCTGACGTGACCGCGCTGGCAGACGGCGGCTCGTACGTGATTAACGCGCAGGTCAGCAATACCATCGGCAACAGCGCCAGCGATAACCATACCGTCACGGTCGATCTGACCGCGCCGTCGATGGGGATCGCTATTGATTCGCTGCAAAACGACACCGGCCTGAGCGCAACGGATTTCATCACCAACGACAGCCAGGTCGTCGTCAACGGCTCGCTGACCGCGCAGCTCGGCAATAACGAGAAGGCGCAGATCAGCCTCGACGGCGGCGTCACCTGGATTGACCTGACCGTGACCGGCACCACCTGGCGCTACGCCGATGGCCGCACCCTGACGGACGGGACGTATCAGTACCAGGTCCGCGTGATTGATAACGCGGGCAACGTGGGGGCCACGGACAGCCAGGACGTGGTGATTGACCTGACGAAGCCTGCGGCAACCACCATTACCGTGGATTCCATTACGCAGGATACCGGCCTGTCCGGCAGCGACTTTATCACCAGCGACAACCAGATCAGCCTGAAAGGGACGCTGGGCGCGGCGCTGGGCAGCGGCGACCACGCGCAGATCAGCCTTGACGGCGGCGTCACCTGGACCGACGTCAGCGTCAGCGGCCTGAGCTGGACGTATGTCGATGGCCGTACGCTGGCCGACGGGGATTACAACTACCAGCTGCGCGTGATTGACGATGCGGGCAACATCAGCGCCAACGCCTCTCAGGTGGTGACCATTGATACCGTTGCGCCGGACGCCAGCAAAACGATCGCCATCGACAGCATCAGCGACGATACCGGCCTGAGCAGCAGCGACTTTATCACTCGCGACACGTCCCTGACGTTGCACGGCTCGCTCGGCGCGACGCTGGCCGACGGCGAATACGCCCAGATCAGCATCGACGGTGGCGTCACCTGGCAGAACGTGATCGTCACCGGCAACACCTGGTACTACGTCGATAGCCGCACGCTGGGTAACCAGACCTATGACTACTACGTCCGCGTGGTGGATGCCGCCGGTAACGTGGGGGCCAGCGCCCATCAGCAGGTGACTGTCGATACGGTCGCCCCGGATGCGGCGATTACGGTGACCGTGGATAACATTACCGTGGATACCGGCTTCGACAATAACGACTTCCTGACCAGTTCGACCTCGTACACGCTGCACGGAACGCTCGGCGCAGAACTCGGCGCGGGTGAATTCGTGCAGGTGAGCATGGACGGCGGCACGACCTGGGTATACGCCACCGTAAGCGGGACGCAGTGGAGCTACAGCGACACGCGTACCCTGACCGACGGCAGCCATAACTACCAGGTGCGGGTCGTTGACCAGGCGGGTAACGTCGGGGCCACCACCTCGCAGGCGGTGACAGTGGATACGCAGGCGCCGCAGTACGGCGTCACCATCGACAGCATCAGCGAAGATACCGGCCAGTCCGGCAGTGATTTCATCACCATGGACACCACGCTGACCATCAACGGTTCGCTGGGCAGCGCGCTGGCCAGCGACGAGCGCGTACAGATCAGCCTCGACGGCGGGAATACCTGGCTTGATACCACGGTCACCAACCAGCGCTGGAGCTACACCGATACTCGCGATCTGCCTGACGGGGACTACACCTACCAGGTGCGGATTATCGACCAGGCGGGCAACGTGGGTTCCACCGCGTCTCAGGTCGTCACGGTAGACACCACGCCGCCGACCACGGTTGGCACGGTTGTGAGCTACACCGACGGCGAAGGCGAGCGTCAGGGCACCTTTGGCAGCGCGGTGGCAACGGACGATAACTCGCCGCTGATCAACGGGACGCTTAACCGCGCCCCGGATGACGGCGAGATCGTGCAGCTTTACCGTGACGGGGTCCTGCTCGGCCAGGTGACCATGAACGGCAGCGCAAGCTGGTCCTTCCAGGACAACGGCCTGAGCGACGGGAATCACACCTACATCGTGCGCGTCACCGACAGGGCCGGAAACTACACGGAATCCGACGGCTTCGTGCTGAACGTTGATACCAGCATCCCGACCACCACGGCGGCGATTACCGCGCAGACCATGTCTGATACCACGCCGATCGTCACCGGTACCGTCTCCGCTGACCTGGTGAACGGTGAATATCTGGTGGTGACGGTGAACGGCAAAACCTACACCTCGCAGACCGGCGGTGCGGTGGTGGTCGACCCGGATCACAACACCTGGTATCTGCAGATCCCGGACGGCGATGCGCTGGGCGTGGCGAGCTACAGCGTGACCGCGCAGGTGAAGAGCAGCGCGGGTAACGGCAATACCACGGGTACGGCGACCGGTAGCCTGGTGATTGATACCACCTCGGTGAACACCGACTGGGCAACCACGGCGGGGAACAGCAACAACTCCACCATGACCCTCGGCATGAACAGCAGCGGTCTGTGGAATATCATCGCTAACGGCCAGTCTTACTCCAGCAGCGATAGCTCGACCTATGCCGGCAATACGCTGACTAACACCCGCAACTACTACGTGGTGAGCCAGACCGCCGCCGACTTTGACCGTAACGGCACTCAGGATGTTTTCGCCACGGAGACCACCTACTCAGGATCCACGCAGGTGATGTGGACCTACGATGGCAGCACCTATAACGCCAGTCAGCTGGCAATGGGGACCACCATCTGGTACGGCGGCGTGATTGCGTACGATAAAACCGGGGATGGGTATCTGGATCTGGCGTACGGTGACTCCGGCGCGGACTCCATTACCTATCTGATCAACAACAACGGGGTACTCTCGCCTGACGGCACCTACGGCGGCGCGGGGTTCTGGGGACAGTTCACCACCATGCGTGAAATCTCCGGCGTCGATATTAACAATGACGGCACCGTGGATGTGGTTCAGCACACCAACCGCAGCGGCGCGTACTCGTTAACCGTGATCAACAACAACGGCAACGGGACGTTATCCATCGGTCAGAACCTGACGAACGTGTTTGTGGCCAACGCCTCGAATACCACCACGGCGGCGTCCATGACGTGGGCGGACTTCAACGGCGATGGCTACATGGATCTGTACCTGGGCAGCAGCTACAACAACAACGGCGGGGTGATCTACTACAACGACGGCACCGGGAAACTCTCGGCCACCAAGAGCGCGGTCGAGGCCTCTAACGCAGCGGCGGGCTATCTGTCGGTGGCGGTGGACTGGAACGGTGACGGGCAGATGGACATCATCAAGCTCAGCACCTACGGCGGCTCGCAGACGGCGACGCTGTTCACCAACAACGGCTACGGCTCCACCTGGACCTCAAGCCAGCTGGCGTCCGGCATTGCTTACGCCACCGGCGTGGCGGCAGTGGACTACAACTGGGACGGCGCGCAGGATCTGCTGGTCTCTCAGCAGAACGGCAAGGTGGTGCTGGTGCAAAACAGCAAAACCATTGCTGATGGCACCGCGATGCATCTGCACATTGTCGACAGCGAGGGCATCAACGCCTACTACGGCAATACGGTCAACCTGTACAACGCCGCGGGCGTGCTGGTGGCCTCGCAGATCATTAACGCCCAGTCCGGTATCGGGTCGAACGACACCTCCGCGCTGGTGAGCTTCTACGGGCTGGATCCGAATGAAACCTATTCGGCCGAGATCCTGAAGATCACCAACGGCGTGTCGGATAACGTCACCTGGAGCGGTCTGGAAGCGGGCAACGGCAAAGAGGGCTACGTCCTGACGGCCGAAGCGGCCACCGGCGGCCACAGCGGAACCATTACCGGAACCGGGTATAACGACACCTTTATCGCAGAGCAGGGTACCTATACCTACAACGGTTCCGGCGGCTGGACTACCCATTCCGACCATGACACCTGGAGCAACACCGGTGGGATGGACGTGGTGGATTACCGCAATGCGACCTCTGGCGTGACCGTTGACCTGCGCCTCTCAACCGCGCAGGACACCGGCTTCGGCACCACGCGTCTGCTGAACATTGAAGGGATTAACGGCTCGGATTACGACGACGTCATCACCGGCAACAGCGGTGATAACCGGTTCGAAGGCCGCGGCGGAAACGACACCTTCAACATCGGCAGCGGCGGTCACGATACGCTGCTCTACAAGCTGATCAACGCTTCGGATGCAACGGGCGGTAACGGTCACGATGTGGTGAACGGCTTTACGGTCGGCACCTGGGAAGGGACGGCGGACACGGATCGTATTGACCTGCGCGATCTGCTCTCCGGCAGCGGCTATACCGGCACGGGCTCGGCGAGCTATGTGAACGGCGTGGCCACGCTGGACAGCAGCGCGGGCAATATCAGCGATTACATCCGTGTGGTGCAGAACGGCAGCAATACCGAGATCCAGGTTGACCTGGACGGTACCGGCGGTCAGTTCTCGCCAACCACCCTGGTGACGCTGAACGGCGTGCAGACGGATCTGGCGACGCTGCTGGCGAACCATCAACTGTTAATTGCGTAAAACAACGCCGCGGGGAGCGATCCCCGCGGCCTTTTGGCGTTTCTTTACACGAATTGCGTTAACCCGGAGATTATGAAGACACATCCACAGTACGAACCCTGGCTGCAGGGCATGCTCATCATCGCGAAGCACTACCGGCTGGACTTTTCGGTGGAGCACGTTCGGGTCACGATTAACCATGAAAGCCAGTCGCCTCGCCAGCTGGTGCTGGAGGAGATGGCGCGCCAGCTTGGGCTGGGGATGCGTGTGGTGGCGGCGGAAGCGGTCTCCCTCGATCCGTGGCGTCTGCCGCTGCTGGCGGAATTCACCGGCGGGCAGATTGCGGTGATCAACCGCATGGACAACGAAGGCAACGTCAGCCTGCAGTTCAGCGGCGACGGCGGCCTGGAGACGACGCTGACGCGCGAGGCGCTCGGGTCGCGATTAAAGGGCCTGATGGTGCTGCGCCCGCTCGAGTCCACGCCGGATGCCCGCGTGGATGACTACATCAAACCGTATGAGAAAAACTGGTTCTGGCAGCTGGCGCTGAAGGACTGGCGACGCTACAGCGACATTATGCTGGTGGCGCTGGTCGCCAACGTGCTGGCGCTTTCCGGCATGGTCTTCTCCATGCAGGTCTACGACAGGGTGGTACCGTCGCAGTCAGAAGCCACGCTGTGGGTGCTGTTTGGCGGCGTGATGATTGCCATCGTGTTCGAATTCATCATGCGCATGCTGCGCGTACACATTTCTGACGTGGTGGGGAAGCGCGCCGATCTGCGCATCTCTGAACGCGTTTTTGCCCACGCGCTGCGGATTAAAAACGGCGCACGCTCGAAATCAACCGGATCGTTTATCGCGCAGATCCGCGAGCTGGAGTCGGTGCGCGAGCTGATCACCTCGACGACCATTGCGGCCCTCTCCGATCTGCCGTTCTTCCTGCTGTTCGTCTTCATTCTGTGGATGATTGGTGGTCCGCTGGTGCTGGTGGTCCTGCTCGCCGTGCCGCTGCTGCTTATTCCGGGCCTGCTGGTGCAGCGCCCGCTGGGGAAACTCTCCAGCGAAGGGATGCGTGAATCCGCCATTCGTAACGCCACGCTGGTGGAAGCGGTGCAGGGCATTGAAGACATCAAGCTGATGCGCGCCGAGCAGCGTTTCCAGAATCAGTGGAATAACACCAACGACGTTGCCGCCAGCGTCGGCATGAAGCAGCGTTGGCTGACGGGCCTGCTGCTTACCTGGACCCAGGAGGTGCAGTCCATTGTTTACGCAGTGGTGCTGCTGGTGGGCTGCTATCTGGTCATCAGCGGCGACATGACCACCGGTGCGCTGGTGGGTACCTCGATTCTGGCGTCGCGGACCATTGCGCCGCTGTCACAGATCTCAGGCGTGCTCTCGCGCTGGCAGTCGGCAAAAGTGGCCCGTAAGGGGCTGGACGACCTGATGCAGCGGCCGATTGACGATCCGCAGCACGGCAAGAAGGTGCACAAAGCCCACCTGCGCGGCGACTATGCCCTTGAGGACGTCGGGTTTTACTACGACGAGGAAGAGAAACTCACCGTGCTCAACATCAGCAAGCTGCAGATCCGCGCCGGAGAACGCGTGGCGGTGCTCGGGCGCAATGGCTCCGGCAAAAGCACGCTGTTACAGCTTCTGGCGGGCATGCAGGAGCCACAGCAGGGCACCATTCTGCTGGACGATATTGCCCTCAATCACCTTGATCCGGCCGACGTGCGTCGCGACATGCAACTGCTGAGCCAGCAGGCCCGTCTGTTCTTTGGCTCCGTGCGGGACAACATCCTGATGGGGAACCCGCTGGCGACCGACGATGAGATTCACCAGGCGCTGGTCAACAGTGGCGCGCTGGAGTTTGTGCGCAAACAGAAAATGGGGCTGAACACTATCATCAACGAGGGCGGAACGGGACTCTCGGGCGGACAGCGTCAGGCGCTGCTGCTGGCGCGCGCCCTGATCACCTCGCCGACTATTCTGCTGCTGGACGAGCCTACCGCCTGGCTGGACGAAATGAGCGAGAAGCAGTTTATTCAGCATCTTCACACATGGCTGGGTAAGCGCCGCACGCTGGTGGTGGCGACGCATCGCCTGCCGATTCTGGACCTGGTTGACCGCATCATCGTGCTGGAAAACGGCAAGGTGGTGATGGACGGCCCGCGCGACGCCATCCTGCACCAGCATGGTATGGCGCCGCAAAAGACAGCGCAGCGCACCGTGACCATGAAACCGGCGGCGGCTGCTGAGGAGGGCGCGGCATGAATGATTTCTCCCGTTTTAATAGCCGACTGAAGGAGCCGCGCCTTCCGCGCTCTACCCTGGTGGCATGGTCCCTGTTCGCCCTGCTGGTGGTGTTTATCGCCTGGGCGAGCCTGTTCCATCTTGATGAGGTGACGACAGGCAGCGGCAAGGTGATACCGTCTTCGCATGAGCAGGTCATCCAGTCCCTGGAAGGCGGCATTATCCACAGCCTGATGGTGCGCGAAGGCGACATTGTTGAACGCGGTCAGCAGCTCGCGCAGCTTGATCGGACAAAAACCGAGTCGAGCGTGCTGGAGAGTGAGTCGCGTCTGAATGCGGCGCTGGCCACGGCGGCACGCCTGAAGGCCGAAGTTAACGACACGGAGCTGACGTTTCCCGAGGAGCTGGATGACGACGTTGAGCTGGTTAAGCAGGAAGCGGCGCTCTATCAGTCCCGTCGCGAGAGCCTTGAAAAAGGGCTGGCTGGTTTACGTCAGGGTGCCGAGCTGGTGCAGCGTGAGCTGTCGTTGACCCGTCCGCTGGTGACCCAGGGGGCGGCCAGCAAGGTGGAGGTGCTGCGTCTTGAGCGTCAAAAAAATGAGCTTGAGAATAAAATCACCGAGATGAAAAACCAGTATTACGTCCGCGCCCGCGAAGAGCTGGCGAAAGCCAATGCGGAGATCGAAGCCCAGCGTTCGGTGATGAAGGGGCGGGAAGACTCTCTGACCCGACTGACCTTCAATGCGCCGGTTCGCGGGATCGTGAAGGATATTGACGTCACGACCGTGGGCGGCGTCATCCCGCCGAACGGCAAGCTGATGAGTCTGGTTCCGCTTGACGATCAGATGGTGGTAGAAGCGAAAATTTCACCGCGCGATGTGGCGTTTATCCATCCCGGCCAGAAGGCGCTGGTGAAAGTGACGGCCTATGACTACTCCATTTACGGTGGGCTGGAAGGGGAAGTGACCATGATTTCGCCGGACACCCTGCAGGATGAGGTGAAAAGAGATGTTTATTACTATCGCGTCTATATTCGTACCGACAGTAACCATCTGACCAATAAGCAAGGACAGGAATTTCCGGTCTTTCCGGGCATGATTGCCACCGTTGATATTAAAACCGGCAGCAAAACCATTCTGGATTATCTGTTGAAACCGCTGAACAAGGCAAAAGAGGCGCTGCGGGAAAGATAAGTGAAAGGCGTTCGGGATACCGAACGCCTGGTGGATTATACGGTTGACGTCACGTTGTGAACGTGGCGTCGCTCTTTAGGAACAACGTTGATGTAATGCGTAACATACGCAAAATATAACCCGGCATAATTTTCGACGAGTTCGATAAACGCCGGATAGACCGATAGCCGACCATCACCCCGATCTTTCAGATAGCCTGCCTCCTGAGCCGATTTGATAATCCGGTTGACGTGGATACGCGATACAAAAAATTCTTTTGCGAGCGTGCTGGCTGAATAGTCGATAACGGCACCATGGGCAGATTTATTTTTCATAGCCTGCAGGTAAAGATAAAGCATAATCATACGTCCACCATCTTTATCGATAAATAATCCCACTTCAGGCAACACTTTTCTGAACGTTAATCCCCGAAAAAGATATTCTGCCGCGCGGCGGAAGAAATTATTTCTCAAAATGTCATTATCCAGCAGGTTCACGTTAATATTGAATGTCGGATAAAGAATACTGACGGGCAAAAAAGCGCCGGACATATATCGCTTAAGTTCATTCAGGCCTTTTTCGGTTGGCGCGATTCTCGTTTTGCGTCTGTCTTCCGTACAGCGCCAGGTCCTGATGCGCCCGGTGGTTCTGAGTATCGTAATGATCGCAATAACGCTGTTGGGGCTGGCTATCTTATAGCGAGAGCATAACTCTTTAATTTCTGAGACTGACTCGGCCTGATTTCCAAAAATAAAACAACACATGGAGAGGATAATGTTGAACCGTGATTCCTGCAGCATTGTCTTGTAGAACAAAGGTTGTTTTTTGTAGATGGTGTCATTAATTGTGTAGTGCTCTAATATTGCCTCACCGAATCGTGGATTGCTCTTTATGACATCCCTTCGATGTAGCAAGGCCCTGGATGAGATATGATTATCCATAGCATTTTTCTCGTATTTGAATGAGCCGATAGATGAAGTATCCAGTCTTCTTTTTCGGAATTTTCATTATACCCTGAGAATAAAAGATTTGCCGTGGTTATTTGAAAAGAAAAGTATATTTAAACGCGGGTGATTAACGCAAAGATGTTCCGGTGAATTAGGTTGATAACAGTTTCTTAACCCTGGGTGCTACTGTAAAATTATACTTCGCAACAGATGCAATAAATTTTACGCATACTCAAATGGAAATGGCGCTTTGGTGCCCAGGAGCAGGTTATGACCCACAAAATTTCTCTCAGAAATGGGGCGTGCGATGAACATAAGTTTGTCATCTCAGCCTGCGGTTTCACATTCCAGGGATATTGTTCGATCCTTAATAAATACGGAGTCCATGCTACCCGGATCCACTTTAACGGAGATGAGGCATCTCAACAGGATATTGAAAATATCCTTAAAAATCAGGATGCGCATATCGTGGTGTTTCTCGGGAAAGGCGTGGTCAACCTCCTGGAAAGCCTGAAGCGACTGGCATCCATACTCAATGCACTGCCCGTCATTCGGCACGTCACCCTGTATGGTGATATTCCCGATGGCTGGCTGTACCGCACGCTGGGCAGTCTTTTAAATAACCGCTATCAACTATCATTGATTCGCGTAGCCAGCGTTTCTGATGTAATCGCCTGCTTTCATACCCATTACAAAAGTTTTAAGGATCGCTCTCGCGCATTACGCGAACGCTACATGGATATTTCCTCGCAAGAAAATCTCAAGTGGTTAACACGAAGAGAAATTGACGTATTATTAAGTTTCTACCGCGGCATGTCCGTAAAAGAAATGTGCGATAGAATGGGTTTGTCGAATAAAACGGTGTATACCCACCGTAAGGAAGGTGTGCTTAAATTACACTTAATTAAGCGTTGGCTACACGATCCGCATAATTTTAAAGCAGAAATGCCTGCTAAACACCCACGTCAAAAAACGGGGCTCACGGAGAAGGAAACCGACATTTTTAATGCTCTACGAAATCGCGAAATATTTCCGGCATATCAGATCATTACCGATCGGGATAAAAAAGGTGTTGGGTTTGAAATACTGATTCGCTGGAATAAAAACGGTAAAATTGTCAAGCCTGCCAGTTTTTTAACGGATATTACCAATCATGAAATATGGTTGCAAATAACGGCGTTGGTCATCCATGCTGCCGTTTCAGGGATTAATAAGTATAACGGGAAATATTATTTTTCTGTGAATATCCCGCCTCGTCTGGCTTCCGGAAATGCCTTGCCTGATATGGCACGAAAGGCCATCGATATGCTGCTTAAACCGCAGTGGGCGGAAAAGCTGGTCTTTGAGTTTGCAGAGGATATTGACGTGACGAAGGATAAAAGGATCCCTGAAACCATGCGGCATTTACGCAAAACGGGGTGTCGTTTATTTCTGGATGACTGCTTTTCTAACCATCAAACCATGTTCCCGGTGCGCCAGGTTCATTTCGATGGACTCAAACTGGATCGGGACATCGTCGATCACTTTGTGGCAAATGACAATGACTACAATTTGATAAAAGCGATTCAGATTTATAGCGACATGACCGGCACTGACTGTATTGCAGAAGGGGTTGATAGCGAAGAAAAGTTCGAGAAACTCGTCGCGCTGGGCGTTAAAAACTTTCAGGGATATTATCTTTCACGTGCCGTGAAAGAGGATGAGTTAGACCGCATGGTACGGTTATTTAGCTGATGACAAAAATAAAGCCCCGAAGGGCTCTGATTTATTTTCGACCCAGCAACAGGCCGAGAACAATACCGACAGCACCCGCGGCGATGAGGCCGGTGAGGGGATTATTTCTGACCGCTTCTGTGACGTCGGAAACGGCATCGCTAGCCTGAGCGGCGTATTTTTTCGCGGCACCTTTTACCTGATGTTTTGGTGAATCGACGAATTCACCAAACTGCTGCTGCGCTGAACCTGCAAGTTCATCAAATTTATTTTTTGCCTTGTCTTCAGCAAACTGGGTGTTTTTATCAGTACCGATATCAGACATTTTTGCCTCCTTTTGTTGATAGTTAAAGGATAGCCGCTCTTTGCGGATGTGGGAGACGCAAGGCTAAATTCGGCACCTGACAGGGCGGTTTTCGGATATATCTCTATACCGGGAACCCGTTATTTCTCATTGTCATCCTGACCGTAATACAGCTTCCCGATGCGGATCAACGGGCGACCCTGAGACTTACGGTGCAGGTTACTGTCCCTGAGCGAATAAACGCACCCGCAATATTCCTGCTGGTAAAACTGTTCCCGCTTGCTGATCTCAATCATGCGTGAGGAGCCGCCCTGTTTGCGCCAGTTATAGTCCCAGTAAACCATACCCGGATAGCGCGCGGCCGCACGCTGGCCGCAGTCGTTTATTTGCTGCATGTTCTTCCAGCGGGAGATCCCCAGCGAGCTGCTGATGACGCTGAATCCATTTTCTGCCGCATAGAGCGCCGTGCGCTCGAAACGCATATCGAAGCACATGGTGCAGCGGACGCCGCGCTCGGGTTCCCATTCCATGCCTTTCGCGCGCTCAAACCAGTTATCGGTGTCGTAATCGGCATCAACAAACGGCACGCCGTGCTTTTCCGCAAAGCGAATATTTTCCTCCTTACGAATGAGGTATTCCTTTTGCGGATGGATATTGGGGTTATAGAAGAAAATGGTGTACTCAATGCCCGACGCCTGGATAGCCTCCATCACTTCACCCGAGCAGGGTGCGCAGCAGGAGTGCAGCAGCAGTTTGTCAGCGCCGTTGGGCAGGGTGAGTTGAGGGCGGATAAAGGGGGCTGTCGTCATGGCGTTCTGCACTATGTTGATGAAATTTATGGAAGGGTAGCATAAATTCAGAAACTGTTGAGACGGGAGCGATGCAGGAAAGCGCGATCCCGCGGGGCGGGATCTTCTCGGGTAGGCGTGCCGCTATTCGGCAAAGTTCAGCAGCGCTTCACCATCCAGACGATAACGTACCCACTCGGGCTGCGGCAGCGCGCCAATGCTCAGGTAAAAGTCGATGGCGGGCTGGTTCCAGTCCAGCACGCTCCATTCAAGACGACCGCACTGTCGTTTCACTGCCAACTGCGCGATATGTTTCAGCAGTGCTCTGCCTGCACCTTTCCCGCGATACGCCGGAGAAACGTACAGGTCTTCCATATAAATCCCGTTGCGTCCGAGCCAGGTCGAATAGCTGGTGAAGAACACGGCATAGCCGGCGATCTTGCCTTCACACTCCGCGATCAATGCCTCGGTTTTAGTACCTGCGCCAAAGAGCGTTTCCCGGATCTCCTCCGGCGTGGTAACCACTTCTTCCGGGGCTTTTTCATACACCGCCAGCTCGTAAATCATGGCGTAAATGGCCGCCGCATCTTCGGGACGGGCCTGACGAAGGGTGATGCTCATTGTTTTTCCTGCTTTTTAGCGTGTGTCCTGATTGATGGCATTAAGCATACGGCGTATTGTCCGAAGAATTAAGTGCAATGAAATCAACATATGATGAATATTATGCATCCGATACTGAGACGGCTTGATTTAAACCTGCTGCCCGTTTTCGACGCGATATACCGCCACCGTTCCGTTCGGCTAGCCGCTGACGAGCTGGCGATGAGCACATCCGCGCTCAGCCATGCGCTGTCGCGCCTGCGCGCCACCCTGAATGACCCGCTGTTTTTTCGTGAAGGGCATCGCATGTCCCCCAGCGTGTATGCTTCTCAGCTCGCGCCTTCGATTGCTTCCGCACTGTCGTTCCTGAATCATGAGCTGACCCCGCAGCCGGAGTTTGATGCAGCCAGCACTACGGAGAGCCTGCAGATTGCGATAACGGACTTTACCGCGCTTTGCATTTTTCCGGCTCTGATGCACAGGCTGCAGCTTACAGCCCCGGGTTTACGCTTTGAATTGCGCTATCTGCCGCACAGCCCGGCGCTGACGGAACTGCTGGCGGGCGAGGTGGATCTGGCGCTGGGCTTCAGCACGCCGGAGGATATCCGTCATCCGGAACTGGAAGAGATCGGCTGGTTTGAAGATGAGTATGTGGTCATCAGCAACGCAAGCCGGACCCGGCTGACGCTGGAGGATTATCTCGCGGCCCGGCACCTGGTGGTTACGCCGTGGAATGAGAAGCAGGGCGTTCTGGACGTGCGGCTTGAGCAACTGGGCTATACCCGACAAATCGCGATCAAAACGCCGTCGATGCTCAGCGCACCGTTTATCGTAGCGGAAAGTGACCTGCTGATGGCGATCCCCCGCTATGCCGCGGAGAAGCTGATTAAGACAGCGGATCTCCGGATTTTTGCGTTACCGTTTCCGATACGCACGTTTGAAGTGAAAATTTACTCGCATAAACGCAGCGGCCAGCGGGGCGCGACCCGCTGGCTGAAGGAGGAACTGCAGATGATGGCGCAGGCTGTAGGGGACGGTAGGCCGGGTAAGCGCAGTGCCACCCGGCAGAAAGGACGGTCTGTAACGGATCGTCAATTTAACGGCAGGTAGATATCCGTTTGCAGCGCGTGTTCCGGCACCTCGTGAATAAAGTTGAGGTAGTGGAAAAATACCGGGGCATCGCGCAGCGTTTCGCCGCTGGCCGGTAGCCAGTCGCGAAACATCGACCACACCGTGGCGGAAATGGTATCCAGCGAACCGGTGTGGCGCCCGACGGCGTAGCGTCCGCCGTCAATTTCACCACTGGAAACGCCAAATTCATTCTCTGGTATCGGTTCCGGGATACTGCCGCAGATATCGAAACGAAAGGCGTCTGCTGGCGTAGTTGCCGGGTCATCCCAGGCAATGCCAAACGTGCTGCTTTCGTGTACTGGCGATAAGCCCGTGGTTTTACGCCAGGCAATAAACTTCGCCGCGCTGTCATTAACCCGATCCGGACTGCCACGGTGCTGCAGCATTGCCACTTGGGTCTGTGGGAAATCGACAATCTTAATTTCCATCGTTTTTTGCTCCTGAAAGGTCATTTTCGGTACGCGTTGATGCCATTTCAGCCAGTCCGGCTGTTGCCGAAACTGACGGGGGCTTTTTCCAAACGCGTTTCTGAAGGCGCGACTGAACGATTCCGGGCTCTGGAAACCGGCATCGAGCGCAATATCAATCACCTTATCCTGAGGATTAAACGCCAGTCGCCAGGAAGCATGACGCAGGCGTAGCCACTGGATATAGCGATACAGAGGCTGACCGCTAAATGCCAGAAACTGCCGGTGAAAATGATAAGGCGAACAGCAGGCTATCGCGCTGAGCTTCTCCAGCGTGAGTGGCTCATCGAGATGGTGGGCAATATAGTCGCACACCATCGTGAAGCGCTCGAGGTAGGTCGTTGTTTTGATTGCATCGTTCATTGCATCCTCCTGATGACCCACTTTGCCTCATTGAATGGTCATAATCCTGACCGATCTTGCTAATTATGGTGAAGTTATACTGGCCGCATATCGTTGTGCCGCAGCAATCGCCCTCTCGTCAAAAATATACTGTTCGAAATGATGGCTCGCATCGGTGACGCGATATATTTTCCATTTACCGTCTTCATTGCGCAGATACACTTTTAGATGTAGTTTCCGCTCATTACCCACACCCAACTGAACGTTAACAACTTTCCCGGACGCAGAGTTAATCGCATTGCTTACGCTTAGGTCAGGGATCCACGCAGCCGCATAGTCCTGCGTATAGGTAAAATAATCAGAACCGATAATTTCTTGTTCATAGAGAGAGGAAATTTTTTGCAGTCGGGAGAGCGTGTCTTGCGCAATATAGTCACGCATTTTTGGTGAATCGAGATTATCTTCTTTGCTGTCTGTAACGAAAGCAGTGAGGTAAAACGTGTAAAAGTCATGAGTACGTTTTTCCGGCGCATCCATTTGCGTTGAACATCCCGATAGTAACAGGCACATCAAGAGAACGTAACGCATCAGCTTTTCCTGTAAATTTTGTAAGCAGGGCGTAAGGAGCGATATCCCGGGCCACCCCACATATCTCTTTGTCTGAAGTCAGAGTACCAGGTAGTGCCGTCATAAATTGCCATGTGACCCGCAGGATTACCGCCTGCATAAGGCTGAATAACAACCACATCGCCTTCCTGTAATGTTTCACCTTGCCCTAAAACTCGAAAACCTGCCCGTTCAAGGTTACTGCCATAGTCTTTTGCGTTAGGTGCATTGCCAATATCCACGCCACCTGCACGTATTGCCTTACGCGTATATTCTCCACAGCGTTTTTGCGATGAAGTCCCTGCATTTTGGCGTGCATGCAGGGCCGCTGCGTGTTTGTTCCATGCCATGTGTTAACTCCTGTTGTATATGAAATCGTCACTAAACAACGGAAGCTACAATCGGGTTAGGCAAATAATGTCATTAAAAAATTATATATTTCAGAGCATTATCTCTTTTTGAAGTTTTATTCGCTTGGTTGATGATATGCGGTAGATACGCTGATGTTGCAACGGAAACAGAAGGTTTACATCGAGATAAAAGTTAAATACCATACCCCCCTATAGTATCAGGAGGGCGTATGCCGCATTCACCCGAAGATAAAAAACGTATTCTTACCCGCGTCCGTCGCATTCGGGGCCAGGTTGATGCCCTTGAACGTGCGCTGGAGTCGGGCGACCCTTGTCTGGCCATCCTGCAGCAAATTGCCGCCGTGCGCGGGGCTGCCAATGGCCTGATGGGCGAAATGGTTGAAATTCACCTCAAAGATGAGCTGGTTGCGGGGGACACCACGCCGGATCAGCGAGCCGTACGCATGGCGGAAGTCGGCCATTTACTGCGCTCTTATCTAAAATAAATCCACATACCTGACAAAAAAGGGAAGGCATATGAAATCTCGCGCTGCAGTTGCATTTGGCCCCGGCCAGCCGCTCAAAATCGTTGAAATTGACGTGGCACCGCCGAAGAAAGGCGAAGTGCTGATCAAAATCACCCATACCGGCGTGTGCCATACCGATGCGTTTACGCTCTCGGGCGATGACCCGGAAGGCGTCTTCCCGGCAGTGCTCGGTCATGAAGGCGGCGGGATTGTGGTGGAAGTGGGCGAAGGCGTGATCAGCCTGAAGCCGGGCGATCACGTGATCCCGCTGTACACCGCGGAATGCGGCGAATGCAAGTTCTGTAAATCCGGCAAAACTAACCTCTGCCAGGCGGTGCGCGCCACCCAGGGGAAAGGGCTGATGCCGGACGGGACGACCCGTTTCTCTTACAACGGCGAGCCGGTTCATCACTACATGGGCACCAGCACCTTCAGCGAATACACCGTTTGCGCGGAGATCTCGCTGGCGAAGGTGAACCCGCAGGCGCCGCTGGACAAAGTCTGCCTGCTGGGCTGCGGCGTGACCACCGGTATTGGCGCGGTGCATAACACGGCAAAAGTCAAAGAGGGCGATACCGTGGCGGTGTTCGGTCTCGGCGGCATTGGTCTGGCGGTGATTCAGGGCGCGGTGCAGGCGAAGGCCGGGCGTATCATCGCGGTCGACACTAACCCGGAGAAATTCAGGCTGGCGGGTGAAATGGGCGCGACCGATTTCGTGAACCCGAAAGATCACGAGAAGCCGATTCAGGACGTTATCGTTGAGATGACCGACGGCGGCGTGGACTTCAGCTTTGAGTGTATCGGCAACGTGAACGTGATGCGTTCCGCACTGGAGTGCTGCCACAAAGGCTGGGGCGAGAGCATCATCATTGGCGTGGCCGGTGCGGGCCAGGAAATTAAAACCCGTCCATTCCAGTTGGTCACCGGGCGCGTATGGCGCGGTTCCGCGTTTGGCGGCGTGAAGGGGCGTACCCAGCTTCCGGGTATGGTTGAAGATGCCATGGTCGGCAAGATTCAGCTCGATCCGTTCATTACCCATCGCTTACCGCTGGAGCAGATCAACGAGGCGTTTGATCTGATGCACGAAGGAAAATCCATCCGTACCGTTATCCATTTCGGCGACAAGTAACTCTTCTGCCAGCGGTTTTTCGCCGCTGGCGTTTCTTTAATAATCTTCTCTAAAGTGTGACCAGTGCGGCGTTTTTAGCCGTAATCTAAATCTCTGCCGTGCCGATGACTATTTAACAGGCGTGTTTTTACGCATCTTACCTACAAGAGAGTCGACGGTCATGGACAACACTACTTCGATGCTGGCGCAGCGCAAGCTGAGCTTCTTGCATCACATCAGGCTGGTTCCGCTGTTTTCCTCCATTCTCGGTGGCATTATTCTTCTGTTTGCCTTGAGCTCGGGTCTTGCGGGTTATTTCCTGCTGCAGGCCGATAACGATCAGCAGGATGTCACAGCTGAAATTCAGGTGCGTATGGGGCTGTCGAACAGCTCAAACCATCTGCGAACCGCGCGTATCAATCTGATCCACGCCGGTGCGGCAAGCCGTATCGCGGAGATGGACGCCATGAAGCAGAACATCAGCGAGGCGGAAACACGCATTAAGCAGTCCCAGGAGAGCTTTACCGCCTACATGAATCGTGCCGTGCGCACCGCCGAGGGCGCAGCGCTGGACGCGGATCTCAAGGCGCGTTACGACGCCTATATCGCTGGCATGCAGCCGATGGTCAAATTCGCCAAAAACGGCATGTTCGAAGCGATCATCAATCACGAAAACGAAACGGCGCGTCCGCTGGATGACGCTTATAACGCCGTACTGCTGAAGGCGATTAAGATCCGTACCGACCGTGCCAATGCGCTGACGGCGCAGGCGCACAGCCGCACGCAGTTGGGCCTGATGTTTATGGTGGGCGCGTTTGCGCTGGCGCTGGTGCTGACGGCGATGACCTTTGTCGTGCTGCGCCGCACGGTAATCAATCCGCTGCAGCGAGCAGCGAAACGTATCGAGAATATCGCTAAGGGCGACCTGACGATGCCGGACGACGTGGCGGGGCGCAGCGAAATTGGTCGCCTGACGCGCGATCTGCAAACCATGCAGCACTCGCTTGAAAAAACGGTCGGCACCGTGCGTCAGGGGGCGGAGGAGATTTACCGTGGCACCAGCGAAATTTCTGCCGGTAACACCGATCTCTCTTCCCGCACCGAGCAGCAGGCTGCCGCCATCGAGCAAACCGCCGCAAGCATGGAACAGCTGACCGCGACGGTGAAGCAGAACGCCGATAACGCCCATCATGCCAGCAAGCTGGCGGAAGATGCTTCCGGCAAAGCCACCCGCGGCGGCCAGATGGTCTCCGGCGTGGTGAAAACCATGGGCAATATCTCCAGCAGCTCGAAGAAGATCTCTGAAATCACCGCCGTGATTAACAGCATTGCCTTCCAGACCAATATCCTGGCGCTTAACGCGGCGGTAGAAGCGGCCCGTGCGGGTGAACAAGGGCGCGGATTTGCCGTGGTGGCAAGTGAAGTGCGCACCCTGGCAAGCCGCAGTGCGAATGCCGCAAAAGAGATCGAAAGCCTGATCAACGAATCGGTATCGCTGATTGACCAGGGCTCCGGCGAGGTTGTGGCCGCCGGTAACACCATGAATGAGATTGTCGACGCGGTGAAACGCGTTACCGACATCATGCTGGAGATCGCCGCGGCGTCCGATGAGCAGAGCCGCGGTATTGTGCAGGTGAGCCAGGCGATTTCTGAGATGGATAAAGTGACCCAGCAGAACGCCTCGCTGGTGGAAGAAGCCTCCGCGGCGGCGGCGTCTCTGGAAGAACAGGGCGCGCGTCTGACCGAGGCGGTTGGCGCGTTTCGGTTGAATAGCGCAAAGCAGGGCCGCGTGGTGACGGCTGCACCGTTGGCGCAGAACGTACCATTGCGCCCGGCGGCGACGGTTTCCGGGGATAACTGGGAGACGTTCTGAGTGGCGTGTTGCGTCGGGTGGCGGCCTCGCCTTACCCGACCTACGTATAACGGTAGGCCCGGTAAGCGTAGCGCCACCGGGCAAAAAAAAGGGACCTTTCGGTCCCTTTTTCACATCTTATTTCTTATCAGGTAATGCGTACGCGATAACGTAATCACCGCGGTCCGGCGACTGGCGGGCGCCACCGGCGTTAATGATGATGTACTGCTTACCGGTTTTCGGCGACACGTAGGTCATCGGGCCGGATTGGCTGCCAACCGGCAGGCGGTCTTTCCAGATCTCTTTCCCGGTGGCGGTATCAAACGCGCGCAGGTAGAAATCCTGGGTACCGGCAAAGAACAGCAGACCGGACTGGGTAGAGAGCGACGCGCCCAGGGTCGGCATACCGATCGGGATTGGCATGTGCATGCGAATGCCCAGCGGGCCGGTATCTTCCACCGTGCCGACAGGGACCTGCCACACCAGCTTGCCGGTTTTCAGATCAACGGCTGACATGGTGCCAAACGGCGGCTTCTGGCACGGAATACCCAGCGGTGACAGGAAGCGTTCACGCATCGCGCCGAACGGCGTGCCGTCCATTGGAACAATCCCCATCTCGATGCCGCTGGCATTTTTCGCCACGTTCGCGCGCGGCACCATATAGTTCGCCAGACCCAGGCGCATATCGTTGACGAACATCAGGCTGTTGTTCGGGTCAACGGAGACGCTGCCCCAGTTCATCCCGCCGAGTGAGCCAGGGAACTGCAGGGAACGGTCGAGACCAGGCGGGGTAAAGACGCCCTGATGACGCATCTCTTTAAACTGAATGCGGCACAGCAGCAGGTCAACAGGCGTCGCGCCCCACATGTCGGACTCGGTCAGCGTCTGGTTGCCAATCATCGGCATGCCAACGGAGTACGGCTGGGTTGGGGAGTAGCGTTCACCTTCAACGTTACCCGCCGGGACAGGGCGTTCCTCTACCTTCGCCACCGGCTTGCCGGTTTCGCGGTTAAGCATGAAGATCATGCCCTGCTTGCTGGTCTGCACCAGCACCGGCGTGGTGCCGCCTTTACCGTCAGGCAGGTCGTACAGCAGCGGCTGGGAAGGCAGGTCGAAGTCCCAGAGATCGTGGTGGGTGGTCTGGAAATGCCAGCGGACCTGGCCGGTGGCCGCGTCGACGGCGACGATGGAGGAACTGTACTTATCGTCCAGCGCGGTACGCTCGCCCGCCCAGAAGTCTGGCGTGGCGTTGCCGGTTGGCAGGTAGATCAGGTTCAGTTTGGCGTCGTAAGACATCGCAGACCAGACGTTCGGTGTACCGCGGGTGTAGGTCTGGCCTTCCGGCGGCAGGCCGGTCAGGTTCGGATTACCCGGATCCCACGCCCAGGCCAGTTTACCGGTGTGAACGTCGTAGGCGCGCACCACGCCCGGCGGTTCACCGGTAGAGTAGTTATCCGCGACGCGACCGCCAACGACGACAACGTTCCCGGCAACCAGCGGCGTGGAGGTTTGCTGATAATATCCGGGCTTGATCTCGCCCATGCCGACGCTCAGATCCACGATGCCATGGTCGCCAAAGTCGTCGCAGACCTTGCCGTTATCCGCGTTGATGGCAATCAGACGGGCATCGGTGGTGGGCAGGAACAGGCGGCGAGGGCATGCCGCTGGCGATGTTCCGGTCTGTGACGCTGTCACGTTTGCGTGATCTTCAAAGTAGCCCAGACCGCGGCAGCGTTGCCAGTTCGGCGCGGTCGCTTTCGAATCATAACGCCATTTTTCTTTACCGGAATCCACGTCCAGCGCCAGCACTTTACTGTATGGCGTACAGACATACAGCGTGTCGCCAATCTGCAGAGGGGTGTTCTGATCTTCCGCACCCGAGCCGTTGCTCTGCGGAATATCGCCGGTGTGCGCAACCCACGCGACTTTCAGCGAGTTGACGTTTTGCTTGTTAATCTGGTCCAGCGCGGCGAAACGGTCGCCGTGGGTGGTGTTGCCCCAGTGTTCCCAGTTCTTTTGCTGCTCGCCGGGTGCAACGGGTTTCACCGGAACGGGCTCGTTCGCTGCCACGAGGGTTTGCGGCTTAAACATCCAGCCCAGGCTGACCAGCATGGCCACCGCGAGCAGGGCCGCGACGCCAAAAGCGGGGGCTTTGTTCGGCGCAGTGTGGTTTGCTGCGCTCAGGAAGGGCCAGACGATGGCGCAGAGGAACGCCAGCACGGCAAAGGTAAACAGGCGGGAGAAGAGCGGCCAGAAATCCCAGCCTGCATCGCTTACCGCCCAGAACAGCGAGGCAATAAACGCGATGCCGTAAAGCAGGATCCCGCTGGTGCGGTTGAGGAAAATCAGGATCGCGGCAATCACCATCACCACGCCCATTATCAGGAAGTAACTACTTCCGCCCACGGTGGCGAGCTTAAAGCCCAACCCGCCGACCGCCAGACCGATGAGCATCATCAGTCCGGCAAGAAGCCACTGCAGAATACGAGGTATCCCGCGTGGCGCGCTGCCAAATGCCATTTCTGTCTCCTTAGATCCCCCGCCGTGTCGGGTATGTACCAGTTGGGTAATAAATGCGGTGGGATTGATGGTTAATGCCGGTGAATTCGTTTCTGTCAAATAATTAGCGAACCATTTGGTGAATTCTCCGCTATGATAAAACTGTTAAATTGTTTTACGCAATTGTTAATGATTTATTCCGCATTATTTGATTAACGCACAGGACAGCCCCCTCGCCCCTGAGGGGAGAGGGTTAAGGGGAGGGTCGAAAAGGTTTTAAACCGGCATTGATTTGCGGATGGCGCTCAGCAGCGTCTGCGCGCCTGTGGAAAGTGGAGTATCTACCCGGGTCAAAATACCAATAGGTTCACCAGCGCCGGGGGCCGTTACCGGGAGAGCGGTCAGCGTGCCCTGGCGCAAATCATCTTTTACCGCCCCGGAGGGAACGAACCAGACGTAGTCATAGTCGAGCGTGAGCTGGCGTGAAAGCGAGGCCGACAGCGTTTCGATGCACCCTGATGGCAGCGTACACCCCTGCATTTGCAGCAAGGTTTCGGCGGTCTGACGGGGGACGGTCCCTTTCGGACACACCACCACCGGCCACTCCATCACGCGGCTTAACGTCACCGTATCCTGCAGCAGAGGGTGATCGGGACGAACCACCAGCTTCAGGGATTCCAGGAACAGCAGTTCGTAATTGAGACCCCCCATCAGTTCAGGATCGGACATGCGGCCGATACCGATATCCAGCTCGCCCGATTTCAGCCCCGCGAGCAGCATGGTGTTATTCATGGTGGCAACCTGGATCGTGGTATGCCGTTGCTGCTTGTGGAACTGGCCAATCACCGGCGGAAGAATGCCCAGCGCGGCGGTAGGCAGGGCCCCGACGCGGACGACCTCGCTGCTGTGCTCTTCTTTTCGATGCAGGGACTGGCCTGCGGTATTGAGCGCATCCAGCACCTTAACGGCGTGCGTCAGGAACTGTTCGCCGACGATGGTAAGCTGCGCGCCCAGCCGACCGCGGTCAAAAAGACGGGCGCCGGTCAGCTGTTCCAGCTCGTTGAGGGTTTTCGAGAGCGCAGGCTGGCTCAGGTTAAGAGTTTCAGCCGCACGCCCCAGCGTTCCCTGTTGAGCGACGGCCACAAATGTATGCAAATGGCGCAAGCGTATGCGCTGACTGAACAGACCATTTTTTTCCATAGGCGATGTTAAAAACAGAGCGATGCGGGTGACAAGTTAAGTTGTTTAATTTTGATAACCTGATAGCAAAATATTTTTAACATTTGATCTGTTTGAGTTACAACATGTTTTTCGGCAGGGGAATAAGAGCGAACATCCTTGTTCATTTATTGCTCATTGCTGAGGGGAAGGGTTATGCGGTTAGATTACCCCGTCACCGCCGTCAGAACACCACACCTGGCCGGACGTAAATGAACATTCATCCGAGGCCAGCGTGACGTACAGCGGGGCAATCTCGACGGGCTGACCCGGACGTCCCAGCGGCGTATCTCCGCCAAACTCCTTCACTTTTTCCATCGGCTGGCCGCCGCTGGACTGCAGCACCGTCCAGTAGGGACCGGGAGCAACCGCGTTGACGCGAATGCCTTTCGGACCCAGCTGCTTGGCTAAGGATTTGGTAAATACCGCCAGACAGGCTTTCGTCTGGGCGTAGTCCAGCAGCACCGGGCTGGGCTTCACCGCCTGGACGGAGGAGGTATTAATGATCACGGACGAGGCTTTCAGATGGCGCAGAGCCGCCTTCGTGATCCAGAAAGGCGCGTACACGTTAGTTTTAAACGTCGCGTCAAAATCTTCGGTGGTCAGCTCTTCAAGCGATTCACGGAACTGCTGGCGACCGGCGTTGTTGATCAGAATATCCAGCCCGCCCAGCTTCGAGACGGCTTCTTCGACCAGATTCTGGCAGAAGGTTTCGTCCCGGACGTCCCCCGGCAGCGCGACGGCATTCCGCCCTTCGGCTTTGATCAGGTCGATAACCTCAGCGGCGTCTTTTTCCTCTTCAGGCAGGTAGTTAATCGCCACGTCCGCGCCTTCACGGGCATAGGCGATGGCTACAGCGCGACCGATACCCGAGTCACCGCCGGTGATCAGCGCTTTTTTGCCCGCCAGGCGGCCATGCCCTTTATAGCTGGTTTCCCCGTGGTCGGGTACGGGCTGCATTTCGGATGCCAGTCCCGGTGGCGTTTGTGGCTGTTCCGGGAACGGGGGCTGCGGGTAAGCGTTCGTACGTTGTTTAGTATCACTCATAGCTGACTCCTTAAGCCAAGGGGTGAGATTTGATGGATAACTGCAGCGTTAACGCTTCGCTGAATTATTTCTGCAAACGATCAACACGGACGACGGCAGGGGATGATTTTTTATCAAGCGAACCGTTGATACTGATCATCTGGTCGGGTTTTACCGTTCTGCCGTCGAAGACTGCCTGGGGAATAATAACGTCGATTTTTCCGGTTTTATCCTGAAATACAAACTTATCGCCGCTACCATCAATAAGATTACCGCGTAATGAAATGGTCGCACCGTCGTGCAGTTGTTTTGCCTGATCGATGGTCATAATACGCGCATCATCGGTTCCTCGATATCCGCTATCCAGCGCATGGGGTGGCGGCGGAGCTTCACCTTTTTGTAACCCGCCGTTATTATCTGCGAAGGCGGCCGGAACCAGAAATATCATAAAAGCGGAAATAAGCGATAATTTCATCGGATATCCTTCATTTTGGGTGTCTTGACTTATTAAGTATTGTTGCTATTTCTTTATGTGGCAAATGTGATAAGTCCTAAAAACATTCGCGTGAAAAATCAAACTTATCGGATAATAAGCGAAACGGTGACGATGGCCATGAAGCGTGAAAATGAAAAGTTGCCCGGGATAGATGAGAGTTATCGCTTGCTGACGTTTGAATACGCGTTTCGTCAGGTGGGTTTTATTGTTCTGTTGGCTATTATCATCGCAGCCATTGCCGGTCTGTTTTCAAGCGGATGGGTCAGCGATACGGTTAAAACCAATTCCGCTAAATCACTGACCATAAGCTATGAACGGTTTGGCCGCCGGGAGACGGAGACGCGAATGGAGCTGGCGTTCCCGGTGCGAACAGAGGGAAAGTATGTTCTCAGTATGGCCAGCGAGAGCAGCGATGTTTACGAGCCTGGCAGCGTCTGGCCGCAGCCGGACAGCATGTTCAGCCGTGGCAAGACCCTCTATTTTGTCTATAACAACCTGAAAAAGTCAGACCGCTTCGCGGTGTTACTCTTCACCACGCCTTCGAGAGCCGGTAAATGGAACACGGCCGTTCGTGTAAACAACGAGCCGGAGATAACCCTCTGGCAATTTATTTACCCCTAGGAGGCCGATATGGATATGGTCTTTCGTGCGCTGGCGATTTATCTGTTCCTCGTGGTGGTATTTAAAGTGGCCGGGCGGCGTGCGCTGCTGCAGATGACCAGCTTCGATCTCATTCTGCTCCTGATAATTAGTGAAGCTACGCAGCAGGCGCTTCTCGGACAAGATTTTTCCGTCACCGGTGCGATGATTACGATTACCACCCTGGTGGTGGTGGATATTATTTTTGGCCTTATGAAGAAGTATTTTTCCCCGGTGGAGAATATTCTGGACGGCACTCCCGTGATTCTGGTGGAAAACGGCGTACCCCTGGCGGATAAACTCAAAAAGGTCGATGTCTCTTGCGATGATATTCTGGTGTCAGCGCGTCAAAATAATGGTATTACCGAAATAAGCCAAATTAAATATGCCATACTTGAGCGCAATGGACATATTTCAATCATTCCTTTTGAGAAATAAGAGGCGAAAAGATGAGCAATCTTTTTCACGACAACAATTATACCGTGGGTGAACTGACGAAAAAACTGGCGAGCAAACTAACCGATCTCGGGCTTCGCTTAACCACGGCGGAATCCTGCACCGGCGGAAAACTATCGGTAGCACTTTGCGCCGAAGAGAACACGGCCGATTTTTATGATGTTGGCCTGGTCGTATTCAGCGACGAAGCCAAAGCGCGGATCCTCGGCGTTCGTCCTGAGACGCTCGCGCGCTATACCGCCGTCAGTGAGCAGACGGTGACCGAGATGGCCGCCAGCATCCGCGACATCGCCCAGGCGGATATCAGTATCGCCATCAGCGGCTATGCTGGCCCGGAAGGGGGCGACGATGGCACGGCGGCGGGGACGGTCTGCTTTGCGTGGAACATCCAGGGCGAGACGCAAACCCGCACCGTGCTTTTCTCCGGCGACTGTCAGGACGTGGTGGAAAAAGCGGTGCATTTTTCGCTGGCCGAGCTGGTGACAGCATTGTCGGACGGGCATAACGGTTGATTTCGCGTGGAGGTTCTATGGCTGTCATAGTAATTACCGGTGGGACGGCGGGCGTGGGAAAAGCCACGGCGCTGCACTTTGCAAAAGCAGGTTACGATGTCGGCCTCATCGCCCGCGATGAGGCAAGCCTGCACTCCACCCAGGAAGAGTTGCGCCGCTTCGGCGTGAATGCACACGCCGTGCAGGCTGACGTCGCCGACAGTCAGGCGGTGGTGGACGCGGCTAACGACATTGAGTATCGCCTCGGCGCGATTGATGTCTGGGTTAACAATGCCATGGGGGCTGTGCTGGCGCCGTTTCGCACCCTTACGCCGGACGAGTTTCGACGCGTGACTGAGGTGACGTACCTCGGCTACGTGAACGGTACCCGCGCGGCGCTCGAGCTTATGGTTCCGCGCGACAGGGGCGTGATTATCCAGGTAGGGTCCGCGCTGGCCTACCGTTCCATTCCCCTGCAGTCCGCCTACTGCGGGGCCAAAGCGGCGATCCGCGGGTTTACCGACGCGGTACGTACCGAGCTGATGCATGAGAACAGCCGGGTTCAGCTTTCGATGGTGCAGATGCCGGGGCTTAACACGCCGCAGTTTGAATGGGCAAGGAACAAGTTCGCGTGGGCGATGCGGCCGGTACCGCCGGTTTTCGAGCCTGAAGTCGCCGCCAGCGCCATCTTCAGGGTGGCGCAAAAGCCGGTGCGTGAGCTGTGGGTAGGCAGCAGCACCATCCAGTCGATTGTCGGGCAGTTCCTCTTCCCGGGGTTTCTGGACCGGCTGATGGTGAAGAAAGCCTGGGAAGGTCAGATGACGGACGATCTGAACGCGACGGACCGCCGGGATTATCTCGACCAGCCGGTTAACGACCTGCACAGAATCCATGGCCGTTTCACTGACGAAGCGAAAACCCGCGCGACGTCCGTGACCTCCGGTATGCCGGGCAAAGTGGCGTTAGGGGGGCTGGCGGTGGCGGGAATTGTATTAACGCGTTTGCTCACCCGCCGGAAACCGTAATCAGCGCAGCGCGCTGCGGTGCGTCCAGAACCAGCGATAGCCGTAGCCGCCAAGGCTGAGCTCGACGGTTTTACCGCAAACCAGCGCGTCATCGTAGCGTTTGTCCGCAAGACAGGCGGTCCAGGTGGCGTTGCGGATCCCCTTGACGGTGAACCGTACCGGCTGGTCGCTGAAGTTAACAAAGGTCAGGATGCTGCGTTCTTCGGTCTCGTAATAGATCCCCAGCACCGCGTCACTATCGATCGTGAGGAGCCGAAAGGGCGCAACGGCGATTTCGGGGAACTCCGAGCGGGTATTGGTGATATCAATGATCCGGTGCAGAAGCGAGTTGCGGTGGAGCAGCGAATCGGCGACGTTGATTTTCTGATAGCGATAAGGGCCGCGGTCGATAATCGGCGCGATAAATTTTTCCGGGTCGGCTGCCGAAAAACCGCCGCCTTGCGATCCCGCCCACTGCATCGGCGTGCGGACGGCGTAGCGCTCCTCCAGATCGAGGTCATCCCCCATGCCGATCTCATCGCCATAGCGCATCACCGGAACGCCAGGCAGGGAAAAGAGTACCGCGTGGCAGAACGCCAGCCGCTTCAGATCGCCGTTGAGCATCGGGGACAGGCGACGGCGGATCCCGCGCTGGTAGACGTTCATCTCGTCGTCAGGGGCGAAGGTATCGAGGACAAACTGTTTGTCTTTCTGGCTGATGCCCTCCAGATCCAGTTCGTCGTGATTGCGCAGCCAGTTGGCAAAACAGCATGAATCGGGCGGGACGATCATCTTCTTCACCGCGTTGCGCAGCGGACGGGCGCTTTTGCGGGCCAGGCTGACGTAAAAATACTTGTTGAGCCAGAAATTGAGCACCAGATTCAGGCGGTCATTATTGCCAAAGTAGTCCTGATAGGCCTCCACCTCGACGTCCACTTCACCCAGCAGGATCGCCTCCGGATTATGCTCCTCAATAAGACGGCGCATATGCTCGAGGATCCACAGACCCTTTTTTTCATCACCATTTCCCGCCTGCGTGGTCAGGTGGGAGGCGGCATCCAGGCGGAACCCCGATACGCCCAGCTTGAGCCAGAAGAGGATGATGTTCTCAATCTCTTTCAGTACCGCGGGCGAGGTCAGGTTCAGGTCCGGTTCGTGGCGATAGAACATGTGCCGGTAGTATTGTCCCGCCTCGTCGTCCCAGCTCCAGATGCTCTCCTCCACGCCGGGAAACATCGGGGGCGTATCGTCCTCGTCGGTATCTGACCAGAGGTAGTAATCCCGGTAGGGTGACGCCGGGTTACGGCGGGCCTGCTGGAACCAGGGGTGCGCGTCGGAGGTGTGCTGGATCAGCAGCTCAATAATGACCTGCATGCCCAGCTCGCGGGCCTGTTCGATAAGGGCAATAATATCGGCCAGCTTTCCGAAGCGGGGGTCCACCTGGAGATGGTCGCTGACGTCATAGCCTTCATCGAGAAAGGGGGTGAGGTAAAACGGGGTGATCCAGATAACCGTCGCCCCCATCCGGCGAATGTAGCGCAGCTTGGCCGCTATCCCGGCGATGTCCCCGCAGCCATCGCCGTTCAAATCATAAAAGAGTGCGGTATCAATCTGGTAAATAATGGCCCGTGTATGCCAGTCCGTCATAGCGTTCCTCAGTGATAGCCTTCAGTATCCGAGACCTTGCCCCGGAAAACGTAGTAGCTCCAGGCGGTGTACACCAGGATCACCGGAATAATCAGTAACGTCCCAACCAGCATAAACAGCTGGCTGGCAGGCGGGGCTGCGGCCTCCCACAGGGTGATGCGTGGCGGAATAATATTTGGCCAGAGGCTGATGCCCAGCCCGCTAAACCCGAGGAAAATCAGCCCCAGCGTCAGCAGGAAAGGGCGAGAGTGGCTGTCCGGATTGCGGGTCAGGCGCCAGATCAGCACGCTGAAGATACCGACCAGCAGAGGAACCGGCAGGAACCAGAAGAAGTTGGGCAGGGTAAACCAGCGGTCGGCGACATACTGCCAGCCGAGCGGCGTCCAGACGCTGACTACCGCGATAACCACCATCAGGGCCAGCAGCACGTGGCGGGTCAGCTCACGCATGCGTTGTTGCAGCGCGCCTTCGCTTTTCATAATGAGCCAGGTGGTGCCCAGCAGCGTGTAGGCGACGACCAGACCGATGCCGCAGAAAAGGTTAAAGGGGGTGAGCCAGTCCAGCGCTGAGCCGACAAAGCGTCGGCCCTCCACGTCAAAGCCGTTGATCACCGCCCCCACCACCACGCCCTGGCTAAAGGTGGCGAGCAGGGAGCCGCCGGCAAAGGAGTAGTCCCAGAACCGGCGGTGTGAGGGTGTGGCTTTGAAGCGGAACTCAAAGGCGACGCCGCGAAAAATAAGGCCGATCAGCATAGCGGTGAGGGGGATCGTCAGCGCATCTATAATGACCGCGTAGGCCAGCGGAAACGCGCCGAACAGCCCCGCACCGCCGAGCACCAACCAGGTCTCATTGCCGTCCCAGACGGGCGCTACGCTGTTGACCATCACATCGCGCTCTTTCGCATCGCCCACGAAGTTAAACAGCAGGCCAATGCCCAGATCGAAGCCATCCATAATGATGTACATCAGCGTGGCAAACACGATGATGGCAAACCAAATCACTGAGATATCGACGCCCATCAGATTCTCTCCTCTTCCGGAACAGACTCAGCGGCAGACAGCGGACGGGCAGGCGTGCCCGAGGTGTTTGACGTCAGCGTATCGACGGGCTGAGGTCCTTTCTTAATCAGCCGGATGAGATAAACATAGCCCACGCCAAACACGGATGAGTAGACGACGAAGAACGCCAGCAGGCTGATGCTCATCTGTAGGGTACTGTGCAGCGATACCGCGTCGATGGTGCGCAGGTAGCCATAGACGACCCACGGCTGACGGCCCACTTCGGTGGTCACCCAGCCGGCAAGCAGCGCCAGCAGCCCGGCAGGCCCCATGCAGAGGGCAAACCACTGGAACGGACGCGAGTGGTAAAGTCGATGGCGATAGCGTAGCCAGAGGCTGACCAGACCAAGGGTAATCATCAGCAGTCCCATCCCGACCATCACGCGGAACGACCAGAAAACGATGGTCGAGTTTGGGCGATCCTCTTTCGGGAAGTCTTTCAGCGCCGGGACCTGCTTGTCCAGACTGTGCGTCAGGATCAGGCTGCCGAGCGCGGGGATTTCCAGGCCGTATTTGGTGCGCTCTTCCTCCATATCCGGCAGACCAAACAGCAGCAGCGGGGTGGCTTCACCGGGGGGATTTTCCCAGTGACCCTCAATCGCGGCAATTTTTGCCGGCTGATGTTCAAGCGTGTTAAGGCCGTGCATATCGCCCACTACCGCCTGAATGGGCGCGACCAGCAGCGCCATCCACATCGCCATCGAAAACATGGTGCGAACGGCGGGCGTATCGTTACCGCGCAGCAGATGCCATGCCCCCGATGCCCCGACAAACAGCGCGCTGCTCAGAAACGCGGCGATAGCCATATGAATAAGACGGTAAGGGAAGGAGGGGTTAAAGACGATGGCCAGCCAGTCCTGCGGGATCACCTGGCCGTTCTCGATAGTAAAACCCTGTGGCGTGTGCATCCAGCTGTTGGAGGCGAGGATCCAGAAGGTCGACATCAGCGTGCCGAGCGCCACCATGCAGGTCGAAAAGAAGTGCAGCCCCGGGCCGACTTTGTTCCAGCCGAACATCATGACGCCAAGGAATCCGGCCTCCAGGAAGAAGGCGGTTAACACCTCATAGGTCAGAAGCGGGCCGGTAATGCTGCCCGCGAACTGGGAGAACCCGCTCCAGTTGGTGCCAAACTGATACGCCATCACCAGCCCGGAAACGACGCCCATGCCGAAGTTAACGGCAAATATCTTTAGCCAGAAGTGGTACAACGATCGCCAGACGTCGTTTTTGGTGCGCAGCCACATGCCCTCCAGCACCACCAGGTAGCTGGCGAGACCGATGGTGATCGCGGGAAACAGGATGTGGAACGAGACGGTAAAAGCGAACTGAATTCTGGCCAGATGAAACGCATCGAGTTCGAACATGGTCCGTACCTCTGAGACGATGGGGCACGCGAATTGCCGGGCAGTTCAGGCCTGCCCGGCAAACCGATTACGGTTTAGTCTTTCCGGCACCCAGCTCGGCACCGGTCAGCGGGTCGGAATGTGGATCGGATTTCGTGCGGGCAGACATCGCCTTAACCAGGGTTGCCTGCTCGGTTGTGAGCGTGACGCTGGCACTGCCATCGCCGCCATCCACCGCAGGCTGGGGGGACTCAACGTAATCGAAGTGTTTATCGCTGTTCCAGCTTCCGCGAACCTCTCCACCTTCAGACATATTGTAGTACTTGTTGGTGAATTCCTCGATTGGCGGCAGTTTTCCCGGCGGGAAATTATTACGGATGGACTGCAGCGCCTTCTCAAAGGAGAGCTGATGCGCCGCCTCACGCGTCATCAGAAACGCCAGGGCATCTTTAACGCCGGGATCGTCAGTCACGTTGATCAGCCGTTCATAGATGATTTTGGCTCTGGCCTCGGCCGCCACGTTTGAGCGCAGGTCCGCCGTCGGCTCGCCGATGGTGTCGACGTAGGCCGCCGTCCAGGGCACGCCCGCCGAGTTGGTGAGCGGGGTACCGCCGCCGTAGAGCAGGGAGGTGATGTGGCTGTCATTGCCGTTTTCGGTCATGGAGCGATACAGCTCGGCCTCATTTTCCACCCCTTCCGCCAGCGCGCCCTTGGCACCTTTATTCAGCATACCGACCAGGGTACCGATGATTTCGAGGTGGCTTAACTCCTCGGTCGCGATATCCATCAGCATGTCTTTACGGCCCGGATCGTCATCGCTCAACCCTTGCGTAAAGTAGCGGCAGGCGGCGGCCAGTTCACCCTGCGGCCCGCCAAATTGTTCCAGTAAAAGGTTGGCCAGGCCGGGATTCGGTTCGGCGACGCGAACCGTGTATTGCAGCTGTTTGACGTGTCGAAACATAGGCACTCTCCTGTGGATTATTTTTTCGCTTCGACACCCGATGCGTCTGAGCGCAGCAGGAACTGTTCCGTCGTTTGCGGGATATGGCGAATCAGCCAGTCGGCCATTTCGCGCTCTTCTGCGAGGATCGTCTCAATAGCGGGTATCGAAGCGGTGTCCCCGGCTTTTTTGGCCGCTGCCAGCAGGGAGGTATAACAGGCGATTTCAAACTGTTCGAAAACATAGCCGCTGATCGAGCCCTTCACGATTTCGTCTGAAGGGAACATGCCGCCGATGGATTGCCCCAGCGCCGCCATTTTGCTCATCGAGTCTTTTAAGACCGAACGAGAAATATCATTACGGTCGAGGATTTCCTCCAGCAATGTGATTTGCCGTTTTGTCTCATTAATATGCTGTTCAATTCTGGCGCGAACATCAGGATAATTATCGATACGGCTGGCCATGGATTCCAGCATAGATTCGGCTTGCTTTTCCATCGCATGGGCATCGCGTAGCCAGTCATGGTAGTGTTCTACGTGATTCATCATTGTATCCTCATTAGGGGTTCGCTTATTTGGTCTCACTTTCAGCAGCCTGATCGGCACGTGCGGCACTGTAGCCAGATAAATGGCCGACAATATTGGCATAGATACTGATGATAATGACCCATAGCACGCTGTTCTTCCACCATATTACGGAAGGGATAGCGAGTATGAACCATATTATAGCTGCCGTTAAATGGCACCGTTTAATTGTCCTGGGACTGATGCTCATTTTATTTAACCTGTGTTATTGCGTCATTTCTGCGCTTTTTGGTTAATATTTCCAACGGCCAGGTCGGTGAGTTTAAGGTCGGTCTCTTTTTCTTCTTCCAGCGTTTCGGCAAGAAGTTTAACGGCTTTTTTATAGCCCAGTTGTTCTGCTAATGTGGCAAGGGTACCGTAGCTGGCTATTTCATAATGCTCAACTTTTTGTGCAGCAGCAATTAACGCGGCATCACGCACTTCATTTTTTTCCGTGCTTTCGATAACTTCGTTGGCTTCTTCAATTAAGCCTTCCATCGCCACGCATTTCATGCGTTTGATCTTAATACCGTCTTCCTGCTCGACGATCTGGTCGATACGTTCAATCTGACCCTGCGTCTCTTCCAGGTGTGCGGTAAAAGCGGCACTTAGCTTCTCGCTGGAGGCGGCACGGGCAAGTTTACTTAACGCTCGGGTAAGCTGCTTTTCCGCGCTGTAGGTATCCGACAGAAGATGAATAAATACATCCTCAACACTTTTCATATTCATAATAATTACGCTCCGGTAAAATAAAGAAAGGGTACTGCGAGCTTTTCAGCCCGCAGCATGCTCTCTGGTTTTATTAAAAGAGTACTAAATAAGATCAGGAGTTATCAGACTTACGGCCTCCGCCGTGACTGTTCTGTCCCCCTTTCTTACCCGCTTCAGATGCGCGTTGCGGATCGTTTTTAAAATTACCACCGCTGTGCTGGCCACCTTTACGTCCAGCTTCTGATGCTTTTTCACGGTCTTCAGCGAAATTACCGGAACCACCACGATGCTCTGCCATATTAAACCTCATAGTCATATATTGGTTATGTCAGTACGATACGAAAATATTCCGTATCACTCGTCGTTCGAGTAATAACTCTAGTCGCTGTGCGTCATCCGTCAAATGCGTTTTGCTATTTGCGGCTGCGTTATTTTTAAATATTTGTAAATTTACGCTTCGCTTAAAATGGAAATATGGATAGGCAGGAGGGACTTGTAAACAACCATTCGGATTAATCCTAACTTCGAACTAAAAATTTGAAAGGTGAGGAAAAAATAATGGCGCGCTCAAATTGGTTAATTTGCAGTCAGGAAAAAAGCAAAAAATACTCCTTTATAGCTAGCAAGCGGAACCCTAAATAATTATAAGGAAAATCCTGGATAAAAGCGTTCAGGTCGAAAGGGCGGTTTCGTTAAGGCTCGTTCAGGGGCTAGTAGCACACGGTTTGACCACTGTCGTCTTAAGATCACAAATCAGAAATTCTTCCCCCCGGAAGGAACGGGTTTCTCTACACTCCAGGTAATATTCACTGGAGGCATGACATCATGGCGAACACCATCACGGCTGATGACATTCGGGAACACTTTTCGCAGGCTATGTCGGCGATGTACCAGCAGGAAGTTCCGCAGTACGGCACCTTGCTCGAACTGGTTGCGGACGTAAACCTGGCGGTGCTGGAAAATAACCCACTATTACATGAACAACTGGCAAACGCCGATGAGCTTGCGCGCCTGAACGTGGAGCGTCACGGGGCGATCCGCGTTGGCACAGCACATGAACTTTCAACCCTGCGTCGTATGTTTGCCATTATGGGGATGTACCCGGTCAGCTATTACGATCTCTCCCAGGCGGGGGTGCCGGTCCACTCAACGGCGTTTCGCCCGATCGATGATGCGGCGCTGTGCCGTAATCCGTTCCGTATCTTTACGTCGCTGCTGCGCCTTGAGCTGATTGACAACGTCGCGCTGCGCGAACGGGCGGCGGAAATCCTCTCTCACCGGAACATCTTTACCCCGCGCTGCCTGGCGCTGCTCGATCTGTATGAATCTGAGGGGCAGTTTACTGACGAACAGGCGCACGAATTTGTGCAGGAAGCGCTGGAAACCTTCCGCTGGCACCGTCATGCGACGGTCGATCAGGAAACCTATCAGGCGCTGCATAACGAGCATCGCCTGATTGCCGACGTGGTCTGCTTCCCGGGCTGCCATATTAACCACCTCACGCCGCGCACGCTGGATATTGACCGGGTGCAGGAGCTGATGCCGAAGTACGGTATCGAGCCGAAAATTTTGATTGAAGGCCCGCCGCGTCGCGAGGTGCCCGTCCTGCTGCGTCAAACCAGCTTTAAAGCCCTGGAAGAGCCGGTGCTGTTTGCCGGGGAACATAAGGGCACCCACACTGCGCGCTTCGGTGAGATTGAGCAGCGCGGCGTGGCGCTGACCCCGAAAGGGCGTGAACTGTACGATAGCCTGCTTTCCCAGGCCGGTACCGGCAAAGATAACCTGACGCATCAGCTGCATCTGCGGGAGATCTTTAGCGCCTTCCCGGACAGTGAACTGCTAATGCGCCGTCAGGATCTGGCGTATTTCCGCTACCGTCTGACGCCTGCGGGTGAAGCGCATCGCCATGCGTTCCGGCCGGGCGATGATCCGCAGCCGCTAATAGAGCGCGGATGGGTGGTCGCTCAGCCGATCACCTACGAAGATTTCCTCCCGGTTAGCGCCGCGGGGATTTTCCAGTCCAATCTCGGGAATGAAACCCAGGCCCGTAGCCACGGCAACGCCAGCCGCGATGCGTTTGAAGACGCGCTGGGCTGCCCGGTGTATGACGAGTTCACGCTCTACCAGGAGGCAGAAACCCGCAGCAAACAGCGTTGCGGTTTGCTCTGAAATCGTTACTCTGCTGGGGTGTGATGGAAAAAATAAGGTCGTTATGCAAAATCCTTCCGCCCCTGTGGTTGAAACGCGCCAGGGCGCACTGTCTGGTTTAACCGATGAAAATGTCCACGTCTGGTGCGGCATTCCCTACGCCGCACCGCCCGTGGGCGAGTGGCGCTGGCGCTCCCCGCGGCCCCCTGAGCCGTGGGATGGCGTTCGCGAGGCCACAGCCTTTTCGGCCTCAAGCTGGCAAAGCAGCGAATATTGTCAGGAGCTGGGCGGGGGCGATCCCGGTCAGTTCTCGGAAGATTGTCTTTATCTGAACGTCTGGTCCCCCAAAGAGCGCGCCGGGGCGCTTCCGGTTATGGTCTGGCTGCACGGGGGCGGGTTTACGATTGGCGCAGGCGGCCTGCCGCCTTATAACGGCAAATCGCTGGCCACACGCGGGGTGGTTGTGGTCACGATTAACTACCGTCTCGGCCATCTCGGCTTTTTCGCCCATCCCGCGCTGGAAGGCGAGGAAGATCGCG
The DNA here is from genome assembly GCF_001742765.1 of Enterobacter sp. ku-bf2. Taxonomy (NCBI): domain Bacteria; kingdom Pseudomonadati; phylum Pseudomonadota; class Gammaproteobacteria; order Enterobacterales; family Enterobacteriaceae; genus Enterobacter; species Enterobacter sp. ku-bf2. Next base: position 729,749 of record NZ_MDVW01000001.1, on the reverse strand, counting down.
TGGTGCATAATTTTGCCCTGCTGGATCAGATCGCGGCCCTCGAATGGGTTAGGGACAATATCGCCGCATTTGGTGGCGATCCTGGCAATGTGACCCTGTTTGGCGAATCCGCCGGTGCGCGCAGCGTACTCTCTCTGATGGCATCGCCCCTGGCGGCTGGCTTGTTCCACAAGGCGATTGTGCAAAGCGGGTATACCTTGCCGGACACGCCGCGTGAACAGGCGCTGCAAAAAGGGGAGGCGCTGGCCGCCCATTTTGGCCTGGAGAAGGCGACTGCTGAGCAGCTGCGCGCCATTCCGCCGGACGCGTTCTGGCCGTTAACCGCGCCGCTGAACGTCGCCCCGGTGCCCATCGTCGGGGACTGCGTTCTGCCCGAAGCGATGCTGGACGTCTTTTTCGCTGCCCGCCAGCATCCCGTACCGGTGATGATTGGGTCGAACAGCGATGAGGCCAGCGTGATGGCGGTGTTTGGCATCGATCTCGCCGGGCAAATTCAGAAGCTCCGCCGGGAGCGACGCTTCGGGCTGGGGCTGATTAAGCTGCTCTATCCGGGCGTCAAGGGCGATGAGGAGTTGGGCAGGCAGGTGTGCCGCGACATGGCGTTCACCACGATGGGCTACGTCGTGATGCAGGCGCAGCAGCGCGTCGGCGGACTGTGCTGGCGTTACTGGTTTGACTATGTCGCGGAAGCGGAACATGCCACCTATATCAACGGCGCCTGGCACGGCAATGAGGTGCCCTACGTCTTCGATACCCTCGGCCAGGTGGAGCCTTCACGCCAGTATGTCAACGAACGGGATTTACAGTTTGCTGCCCACGTGGCCGATTACTGGGTGAGCTTTGCGCGAGATGCAGGGCCTCGTGAGATCCTGCCAGGGCCGACGCACTGGCCCGCATGCCGAAAAGGGCGGGACGTTTTGTTACGCATTGGTGTGAATAAACATGCAGGATTCCGGCTTGAAAACCGCTTTATGCGCGCCCGCATGAGCCTCTTCAAACGGGTAATGAAGCACCACGTCAGCCTCGATTAAGCAAACAGGCGCGAAACGCCGCCAGTCCATTTTCCTCCCCTGGCGTTTCGCGCAGCACCAGCCGGTAGCTCGCGCCGGTTTTTATGCTGGTTTCATAAGGCCGCATCAGTCTTCCCGCGCGGACATCTTCGGCCACCAGCGTTTCGTCGGCAATGGCCACGCCCAGCCCCTGAATGGCGGCCGTAATGGCGAGATCCATCGTGTCGAAGTGTTGATTTTTGTGCATGGCAAAGCCCGGACCTTCCTGTTTCGTCAGCCACAGCGACCAGTCTGTCTTATCCCTTGTGGGGTGCAGGAACGTCAGCGATCCCAGCGCTGCACCCGCCCGCACCGGGCTTATCACCGGGGTGAGCGCCTCTTCGAACAGCAGGTCGCCTGCGCTCATGTGTGTGCCGAACACGATGGCCGCGTCGTAAGATTCGGTTTTGAAATTGACGTTGTGATCGGTGGTGGTGGTCAGGGCGATCTGCAGATCCGGCTGCTCACGCTCCACCTCCAGCAGGCGCGGCACCAGCCAGCGCATGGCACAGGTGGGTGCCTTGAGCCGGATCACGGTCTGCTGGCTGCGGGCCTGGTCGGCCACGGTCAGTAATTGTGCGAAAGCAGACTGCAGTTCCGGGAGAAGGGCGCTGCCCTGCGAAGAGAGGCGCAGGCCGCGTGCGTGGCGTTCAAAAAGCGGAAAGCCAAACCAGGCCTCAAGGGAGGCTATTTTGCGGCTCACGGCCCCCTGTGTCAGGCAAAGTTCTGCGGCAGCATGGGTCAGATTCAGGTGACGCGCGGTGACTAAAAATGCGTCGATGGCATTGAGCGGGAGCGAACGGCGCGACATGGAAACACCTCAGCTATGCATTTTTCTCATGGCTATTATGACAACAATTCGATTGTCCCGACAACAGAGATGTTGTTTGAATAGTTATGCAATGTCCATGAGAAGGGAAAGAGGATGACTTTACGAACGCCAGTGCAAACGCGCTCTAAACTGCCCGATGTGGGCACCACCATTTTTACCGTTATCGGCCAGCTCTCGGCGCAGCATAACGCGATTAACCTTTCTCAGGGCGCACCGAATTTTTCCTGCGACCCGAAGCTTGTTGCGGGCGTTACCCGCGCAATGGAGGCGGGGCATAACCAGTATGCGTCGATGACCGGTCTGCAGCCGCTCAAAGAGCGTATTGCCGATAAAATTGCCACCCTATACGGCACGCGATATGACCCGGCCAGCGAGGTGCTGGTGACCGCCAGCGCCAGCGAAGGGCTCTATTCGGCAATCAGCGGGCTGGTGCACCCGGGTGATGAGGTGATCTACTTTGAGCCGTCATTTGACAGCTACGCGCCGATTGTCCGTCTGCAGGGGGCAACGCCGATTGCCATCAAGCTCACCGTGCCGGATTTTGCCGTCAACTGGGACGAAGTCCGGGCTGCCATCTCCCCGCGCACGCGCATGATCATCATCAATACGCCGCACAACCCGAGCGGCCAGGTTTTTTCAGCCAACGACCTGCAGCAGCTGGCGGCGCTGACGCGCAATACCGACATCATCATTTTGTCTGACGAAGTGTATGAACACGTGGTGTTTGACGGTGAGCCGCACCACGGGATGGCCACGCACCCGCAGCTGGCGGAGCGTAGCGTGATTATTTCTTCTTTCGGAAAAACCTATCACGTCACCGGCTGGCGCGTGGGTTACTGTGTTGCACCGGCGGTGCTGATGGACGAGATTTGTAAAGTCCATCAATTTTTAATGTTTTCTGCCGATACGCCAATGCAGCACGCGTTTGCTGAACATATGGTCGACCCGCAAACCTGGCTGTCGCTGTCGGCGTTTTACCAGCGCAAGCGCGATCTGCTGCAGAGTCTGCTGGCCGATTCGCCGTTCACGCTGCTGCCCAGCGCCGGATCGTTCTTCATGCTGGCGGACTACAGCCAATTCAGCAACGAGCGCGACAGCGAGCTGGTGAAACGGCTGATCGTTGAGTACGGTGTAGCTACCATTCCGCTGTCGGCGTTTTATGCGGACGGTACGGATAATAAATTGATTCGTCTCTCTTTTGCGAAAGATGAGGCGACGTTACGGGCAGGTGCCCAAGCCCTGTGTCGGGTTAAACCACGCTGAGATAGGCTCTGAGGAGTTTGAAATGAAAATACGCGCGCTAGTTGTCGGCATGGGATTGCTGTGTACCTTTTCCTCCTTCGCGGCGTCCGAGCTGCGTTACGGTCTGGAAGCCGAGTATCCGCCGTTTGAAAGCCGCAATGCAGCAGGCGAACTGGAAGGGTTTGACGTTGAGCTGGGGAATGCCATCTGCAAAGCGGCAGCGCTGAAGTGCAGCTGGGTTGAAACCTCGTTTGATGCGCTGATCCCGGGCCTGGTGGCGAAGAAATTCGACGCCATCAACTCGGCGATGAATATCACCGAGCAGCGCCGCAAGAGCATCGATTTTACCCAGCCGATTTACCGTATTCCGTCGCAGCTGGTGGGCAAGGCCGGCACGGCGGTCGAGGCAACCCCAGAAGGGCTGAAGGGGAAAACCATCGGCGTGCTGCAGGGATCCATTCAGGAAACCTATGCCAAAGAGCACTGGGAAAAGCAGGGTGTCACCGTGGTGTCGTATAAAGATCAGAATATGGCCTGGGGCGATCTGCTGAATGGCCGTATCGACGCCTCGCTGGTCATGTCCGCGGCCGGGCAGGCAGGTTTCCTCAGCAAGCCGCAGGGGAAAGGGTTTGGCTTCATCGGCAAGCCGGTGTCTGACGACACTATCCTCGGCAGTGGGATCGGCTTTGGTTTGCGTAAAGGTGACGAGGCCACCAAAAAGCAGCTTGATGCCGCAATTGATAAAGTACGTGCCGACGGCACGATCGCCAAACTCGCTGATAAGTACTTCCCGGGTATCGATGTCAGCGTAAAATAACCGCCTCATTCGCCCCGTCAGCTGATGTCCTGACGGGGCATTTTTATACACATTTTCCAGGCTTTCTTTACACCACTTTCGGGCCGTTCTGGTCGACAGAAAATATTTCTCACTTTGTTCAGATAATCACCGGCCAACAATTGGATTCTTAACCATTTTTGTTTAGGCTGTGCGTTCTTTCTTGCCGTCATTTCGCCGAGCGCGAAACACATTCACACGACCATAAGGACGTTTTTCCAGGCATGAATCGCAGACGTTTTCTAAAAGGCTCGCTGGCAGTGGCAGCCCTGAGCGGCACATCCGGCCTTGCTTCCCTGTTTTCCAAAGCGGCTTACGCTGCTGACTCTGACATTGCTGACGGCCAGAGCCGTCGTTTTGACTTCTCCGTCCTGCAATCCATGGCGCATGACCTGGCGAAAACCCCGTGGGGTGGTGCGCCGCGCCCGCTGCCGGAGACGCTGGCCACGATGACGCCGCAGGCGTACAACGCCATCCGCTACGATGAAAAACAGTCACTGTGGAACAACATTGAAGGGCGTCAGCTGGACGTGCAGTTCTTCCATATGGGAATGGGGTTCCGCCGTCGCGTGCGGATGTTCTCACTGGACCAGTCCACCTCTATGGCGCGCGAGATCCACTTCCGTCCGGAGCTGTTCAGCTACGGTGAAACGGGGGTGGATACCAAACAGCTGGAAGGGCAAAGCGATCTCGGCTTTGCGGGCTTCCGCGCGTTTAAGGCGCCGGAGCTGGCGCGTCGCGATATCGTCTCTTTCCTGGGCGCGAGCTATTTCCGCGCAGTGGATGACACTTACCAGTACGGCCTTTCCGCCCGCGGCCTGGCGGTAGATACCTTTACCGACACGCCGGAAGAGTTCCCGGACTTTACCTCCTTCTGGTTTGAGACCGTCAAGCCCGGCGACACGACCTTTACCGTCTATACGCTGCTGGATAGCCCGAGCATCACCGGTGCCTATAAATTCGTGATCCACTGCGAGAAGAGCCAGGTGATCATGGAGGTGGAAAACCACCTCTACGCGCGTAAGGACATCAAGCAGCTCGGCATTGCGCCGATGACCAGCATGTTCAGCTGCGGCAATAACGAACGCCGCATGTGTGACACTATTCACCCGCAAATCCATGACTCCGACCGCCTGGCGATGTGGCGCGGCAACGGGGAGTGGATCTGTCGTCCGCTGAACAACCCGCAGAAGCTGCAGTTCAATGCCTATATGGACAAAAACCCGAAAGGGTTCGGTCTGCTGCAGCTCGATCGCGATTTCTCGCACTATCAGGACGTGATGGGGTGGTACAACAAGCGTCCAAGCCTGTGGGTGGAACCGCGTAACGACTGGGGGAAAGGCGCTGTTGGCCTGATGGAGATCCCGACCACCGGTGAAACGCTGGATAACGTGGTCTGCTTCTGGCAGCCGGAAAAAGCCGTCAAAGCGGGCGACGAGCTGGACTTTAAATATCGCCTCTACTGGAGCGCGATGCCGCCGGTGCGCTCCCCGCTGGCCAACGTCTATGCCACCCGTACCGGCATGGGCGGCTTCCCGGAAGGCTGGGCGCCGGGCGAAAACTACCCGAAAGTGTGGGCCCGTCGCTTTGCCATCGACTTCGTCGGTGGCGACCTGAAGGCCGCTGCGCCAAAAGGCATCGAGCCGGTGATTACGCTCTCCAGCGGTGAAGCGAAGCAGGTGGAGATCCTCTACGTTGAGCCGTTTGACGGCTATCGCATTCTGTTTGACTGGTATCCGACGTCGGATTCGACGGAACCGGTGGATATGCGCCTGTTCCTGCGCTGCCAGGGCGATGCCATCAGTGAAACCTGGCTGTACCAGTATTTCCCACCGGCGCCGGATAAACGTCAGTATGTTGACGACCGGGTAATGCGTTAACTTTTGTGGGATTGTGCCGGGTGGCGGCTTCGCCTTACCCGGCCTACGTTTCAGTTCTGTAGGCCCGGTAAGCGCAGCGCCACCGGGCGATGACGAGGCACCATGACATCTGAAATCATCCCCGTTTCACAACACATCGAACTACGTTCCGTCGAAGAGCGCTACACCGCCGACCTGCACAATCTCGTCGTCAAAAACAGAGCCTTTCTGCAAACCGCCTTTGACTGGGCGCAGCACGTGGGCAGCGAAGAGGATACCCGCCGCAACGTGCAGAGTAACCAGATGCTGCACCAGCGCGGCTACGCCAAAATGTTTCTGATCTTCAAGGATGATGCGCTGGTTGGCATCCTGTCGTTCAACACGATTGAACCGACCAACAAAGCCGGCTACATCGGCTACTGGTTGGATGAAGCCCACCAGGGGCAGGGCATTCTCTCTCAGTCACTGCAGGCGTTTATGCGCTACTACGCTGAACGCGGTGAGATCCGTCGTTTTGTGATCAAGTGTCGGGTGGCGAATCAGCACAGCAACAGCGTTGCCCTGCGCAACGGTTTTACGCTGGAAGGATGCCTGCGGGAAGCGGAATACCTGAATGGCCGCTTTGACGATGTCAATATCTACGGCCGGATCTATACCCTATAACGCGCCCAGCAGCGGAGTGCGGGTGATGCGCTGGTCGCCGTTAATCACTTTTTCGCCGCGCAGGTGAATGCTCTCGCCGGCAAACGCTTCAATGACCGCATCGTCGGTGATTTCAACCCGGTGTTCGATAAGCACATCTCCGCTGATGCGCGCGCGCCCCTGGATCACCACTTTATCATCCAGCATGATTGGCCCGCCGCGCAGCCAGGCCTGCCCGCCAATCAGGACGTGATGCTTAATGACGCAGTTGCCTTCGACCACGGCATTCTCCGCAATCTGAGAGCTATAGCGCACCGTGGGGATGGCATCGTCGTCAAACCCGGCTATCACGCGGGCGTTACCATAGACTTTTGCGCAGTCGCACACCCAGACGTTGTTGAGTTCGTTACCCTCCAGGATCGCGTTGTCAAAGACCTCGGCCCGGTGTTCAACAAAGGCAAAATTGACCATCGCCTCGCCGTAGATTTGCGCCTGGTGCACAATCCGCGACTGGCTCACCGTCGCCTTGTCGTAGATTTGCAGGATCTGTTCATGGTCCGGCGTCAGCCCTTTGGCGGCAATGACCACACTGTGATGCAGCACGCGCGCGTCGCCGTAGATATGACACTCGCCCCGTACGCAGGATTGCTGAATGGTGACGTTGTCACTTATTCGCGCCCCGTGACTGACCTCCGCGCCGTCCAGCCAGCAGCTGTCGCCGATATGCGCGTTATGGCTAATGATGCACGGCAGGGTAAGACGCGCGTTGCCGGAGACGACTGCCCCCGCGAACACCACGCTGTTTTCATCGTAGATCCAGCAGTCGCCGTCCTGCGCGAGGGCGCGCTCATCGTCAATCCAGCCGCCTCTCGTGCCGACCGTTACGTCGTTAAAGTCCGCCGTGGCGATAATCTGCCGCAGCGTGGTGGCGTGGGTGGTTTCGCCGTTTTTCCATTGCCAGAGGCGGGTCTCGTCGCTAAGGCGATATTTGTTCATCTTCATGTCTCTGATAAGCGTCTTCACTAAACGTAGCAAAGTTTTCGCATTTCGAGCGGCTTGGCAACCAGACGGTAAACGCCTTAAAATAGCATGTAAAATGCACTTTCACTTTATGCGAACGCAGGAAAAATAATGACCGTCGATGAGAATTACTTCACAGAGAAATATGGCTTAACCCGAACCCATTCAGAGGTGCTGTACAGCGCGGAGATTGTGAAGCCCGGTAAAACGCTGGATCTGGGCTGCGGCAACGGCCGTAACAGCCTGTACCTTGCGGCCAACGGGTACGATGTGACCGCGTGGGACAAGAACCCGATGAGCATCGACAATATCGAGCGCATCAAGGCGGAAGAAGGGATCGCTAATCTGCATACCGCGATTAAGGATCTCAACAACCTGAGCTTTGACGGCCAGTACGATTTTGTTCTCTCTACCGTGGTGATGATGTTCCTGGAGGCAAAAACCATCCCGGGCCTTATCGCCAATATGCAGCGCTGCACGACGCCGGGCGGTTACAATCTGATCGTTGCCGCCATGGATACGGCAGACTACCCCTGCACGGTCGGCTTCCCGTTTGCCTTCAGGAGCGGTGAGCTGAGCAACTACTACGAAGGCTGGGAGTTGCTCAAATACAACGAGGACGTTGGCGAACTGCACCGCACTGATGAAAACGGCAATCGCATCAAGCTACGCTTTGCCACGATGCTGGCACGCAAGCCCGCTTAACGGGCTGCCAGCAGGCAGATCTGCAGGGCAGTCTTATAAGACGCCTCAAACGACGACAGCGGCAGGAATTCAAACTTCGAGTGGAAGTTATGCGCCCCGGTGAAGAAGTTCGGGGTGAGTAGCCCTTTAGCCGAGAGCGCCGCGCCGTCGGTGCCGCCGCGCATCGGCGTCGGTTTCGGCGTGATGCCGAGCGATTCCATTGCCTCGAACATCAGATCGATGGCGCGCCGGTCTTCGCCAATCGCATTGCTGATATTGCTGTAGGTATCTTCAATGCGATAGTCCACGCTGGCCGTCGGATATTGGGCGGCAATCAGTGCGGCTACGTCGGCAATCTGCTGCTTGCGCGCGGCAAAGCTCTCCTTATCAAAGTCGCGTATATTGGCCTTAAGAACGGCCTCGTTCTGTCCGGCCTGAATGCCGTTAAACCAGATATAGCCTTCACGTCCCTCGGTGCACTCTGGCGTTTGCTGGCGGTCAAAATGGCTGATGTAATCAGTCGCCATCAGTAGGGGATTCACCAGCACGCCTTTGGCGGACATCGGGTGCGCCGTCACGCCGGTAAAACGGATTTCCGCGGCTGCCGCATTAAAGTTCTCGTAGACAATCTCACCCAGCTCGCAGCAGTCAATGGTCCAGGCAAAATCGACGTCGAAGCGCTTAAGATCCAGCGCCTTGGCACCGTTCAGGCCGATCTCTTCGTCAGGCACAAACGCCACGACGATATCCCCATGCTGATGTTCCGCCGTCAGGTTTTCCAGCACCGTCATGACCACCGTGACCGCCGATTTATTATCGGCGCCCAATACGCTGGTTCCGTCGCTGAAAATAATCTCCTCGTTCGGATAAGCCAGAATTTCGGGATGCTCGTTTACCCGTAGCCAGATGTCTTTCTCTTTATTCAGACAGAGATCTTCACCGGTAAACGTTAATATTTGTGGATGAATATCCGGTGAAAGTCCCACGTCGACGGTATCAATATGGGTAATAAAGCCGATGCGCGGCGCACCGGGCACGTTGCCTTTTTTAACCGCCGTCACCGTGGCGAATTCATCTATCACAATGTCGTCTAACCCCAGCTGTGCCAGCTCCTGCGCCAGCTCGCGCGCCATGTCATGCTGGCCCGGCGTTGAAGGCAGGGTTTTGACTCTGGGATCGCTCTGGCTGGTGATCGCGAGATAGCGGAAAAAACGGTGCGTTAATTGTCTGGAAAGCGGCGAGCCCATAGTGATTTATTCCTTATTTATTTTTCAGGTGTTTGCCACATCACTTTAATGTTATTTATGAAATGGCAAAAGAATTAATTAGCCGTCGAATTAAAAAGACAGGAATAAATGATGACAAGCAAACTCACAACTTTCACATTGGCGCTCGCGGCACTCACGGTCAGTTCCGCTGTCGCTGCGAAAACGCTGGTGTATTGCTCCGAAGGATCGCCGGAAAACTTTAACCCTCAGCTTTACACCTCGGGAACCAGCGTCGACGCCAGCGCCGTGCCGGTCTATAACCGTCTGGTCGATTTCAAACCTGGTACCACGGAGCTGGTGCCGAGTCTGGCGGAGCGCTGGGAGGTGAGCGACGACGGCAAGGTTTACACCTTCCATCTGCGCAAGGGCGTGAAGTTCCAGAGCAACAAATCCTTCACGCCAACCCGTGACTTTAACGCCGACGACGTGATCTTCTCGTTTATGCGGCAAAAAGACGTGAATCATCCCTACCACAACGTCTCTAACGGCAGCTATTCCAACTTCGAAAGCCTGGAGTTCGGCAGCCTGATTACCGCCATTGATAAAGTCGATGACCACACCGTGCGCTTTACCCTGGCGCACCCGGAAGCGCCGTTTGTCGCCGATCTGGCCTGGTATTTTGCTTCGATCCTTTCAGCGGAGTATGCCGACGCGATGCTGAAAGCGGGCACGCCGGAGAAGGTGGATATGGAGCCCATCGGCACCGGACCGTTTAAGCTGGCGCAGTATCAGAAGGATTCCCGGATCCTGTTCACGGCGTTTGCCGACTACTGGCAGGGGAAATCGAAGCTGGACAGGCTGGTGTTTAGCATCACCCCGGATGCCTCCGTGCGTTTTGCCAAAATTGAGAAGAACGAATGTCAGGTGATGCCGTTCCCGAACCCGGCCGATCTGCCGCGCATGAAGGCCAACAAAGATATCAACCTGATGAGCAAGGCCGGACTGAATACCGGCTTCCTGGCGTTCAACACGCAGAAGCCGCCGCTGGATAACGTGAAGGTCCGTCAGGCGCTGGCGATGGCCATCAACAAACCGGCCATTATTGATGCGGTGTTCCACGGTACCGGCACTGTGGCGAAGAATCTGCTGCCGCCGGGCGTCTGGAGTGCCGACAGCGAGCTTAAGGATTACGACTACGATCCTGAAAAAGCCAAAGCGCTGCTGAAAGAGGCCGGCTTTGCCAGCGGCGTCAGCATCGATTTATGGGCGATGCCGGTCCAGCGTCCCTATAACCCGAATGCGAAACGCATGGCGGAGATGATTCAGGCGGACTGGGCAAAAATTGGCGTACAGACCAAAATCGTTACCTACGAATGGGGCGAGTATCTGAAACGCGTGAAGGGCGGAGAGCATCAGGCCGCGCTGATGGGCTGGACGACGGCCACCGGCGATCCGGATAACTTCTTCGGCCCGCTCTTTACCTGCACCTCGGCGAACGGCGGGTCAAACTCGGCGAAATGGTGCTACAAGCCCTTCGATAACCTCATTGCCGAGGCGAAATCGATAACCGATCATGATAAACGCGTGGCGTTGTATAAAGAGGCGCAGCAGATGATGCATGATCAGATGCCTGCGTTGATGATTGCGCATTCAACGATTTTCGAACCGGTACGCAAGGAGGTGAAGGGCTATGAAATCGACCCGTTTGGCAAACATCTGTTCTGGCAAGTGGATATAAATCAGTAATTTTTCACTGCCCGGCATGCGTCCGGGCAATCTTTTTGCAATTTGTGCTCACCGCATCATTTTTTGTCACAACAAACCCGCCAGTCTTTTGCTATAACTTCAAATGCATACTTGCAGATAACATGGAAAACTATCATGCGTACTCAAACTTTTTTTAAAGTTGCAGTGCTTACTGGTCTGTTGGCGTTGGCGGGCTGTTCTTCAAAAGTCGCCGCTCCAGAACAATACTCCGGCTTTTTAAAAGACTACTCAGGCTTGCAGCAGACAACGTCTGCGACGGGTAAACCAACGCTGCGTTGGGTTGATCCTTCTTATAATGAGGCTAACTACGACAGTATTCTCTGGACACCGATTACCTATTACCCAACGCCAAAACCGACCACGCAAATTGGTCAAAAAACGCTTGATGAGTTGTTGAATTACACCAATAACAAAATGAAAACGGCGATTGGTACGCGTAAGCCGGTTGTGACCACGCCGGGTAAACATAGCCTGATTTTCCGCGGCGCGATTACCGGGGTGAGTTCGCAGAAAGAGGGGCTGCAGTTCTATGAAGTGGTGCCTGTTGCGCTGGTGGTTGCCGGTACGCAGATGGCGACCGGACACCGCACCATGGATACGCATCTCTTCTTTGAAGGCGAGCTGATCGATGCGGCCACCAACAAACCGGTCATGAAGGTGGTACGTAAAGGCGAAGGTAAAGAGCTGAATAACGAAAGCACGCCAATGACCTTTGCGACGCTGAAGCAGGTTGTTGATGATATGGCGACGGATGCCACCATGTTTGATGTGAAAAAGACCGCAAAATAAAATAAAACGGCCTGCGTAATGCAGGCCTTTTTATTTACGCCATCCGTAAGCGTCTGAACCAGGTTTCCGGTTTGGTAAACATCACCATATTTCCTCCCAGGATCAGCACTAATCCCACGATACCGTTGACATGCCAGACGTAGCCTTCATAGACCGTGGAGATGGAGAGCGCCACCAGCGGAAAGAGCAGCGTGCTGTAGGCCGCTTTGCCTGGGCCAATACGTCCAACCAGCGTGAAGTAGGCGCCAAAGGCAATCACCGAGCCAAACAGGGCCAGATACACCAGCGCGCCGAGATAGCTCACCGTCCATTCCGGCACAAAGCTATCGCCTCTGAACAGCGCAATGCAGCCCATCACCAGCGTGCCATAGAGCATCGCCCAGGCGTTGGTGGTCATGGTTTCCAGGCCTCTGCGCTGATGGCGCATGCTGATCATATTGCCCAGCGAGAAGCCGTAGGTACCGAGTGCGGAAAGCCCAATGCCGGTCAGGAGTGACGCGCTCCAGCCGCTGGCCAGCAGATCGTCCCAGAAGAGGGTGACAATCCCAACCAGCCCCAGTGCCGCCGCCGTCCAGAAACGCGCGGGCGGGCGCTGTCCGAAGAAAATAAAGCTGTTAATGGCGTTATAGAGCACCGCCATGGAGAAGATCACCGACTCCAGCCCGGTATTGATATGTGCCGCTGCCGTGTAAAAACACCAGAAGTTAAAGCAGAAAACACAGCATCCCTGAAGCAGGCAAAAAAGATGATCCCGTAGTGCCAGCGTGCGCAGGCGACGCAGGGCGAGTAACACCACCATCATCGTTAAGCTGGCGACGGCGAAGCGCCAGAAAATCGACACCGGCGCCGCGACGGGGCCCTGCTGCAGGAAAATCGCAATCCAGGTGGTTCCCCAGATAATGACCACGAGTCCATATAATAATGCGTTCATAGTTGTCTCTTCTCAAACCGCGGAAGCCCGCAGTATGGCGCTGAACTGCGTAACGGGCTTTCACCTGCTTGCGGGTGACTTGCAAAATCTTGCGCTTTTTTCTTCCCTGGGGTCTGGCAACGGGGGACAACTCTTTTTAGACTGATATTCCGATCATTCATGCGCTAACGGTTATGTCTCACGCTTACGATACCTTTGAAACGCTTTGCCAACAGAATGCAGTCCTGCGGGAAACCGTCTCGCTGAATTCGGGTATTCAGCTGGCAGCGTGGTACAACAAGCACGACACGATAACCGTTAAAAGCAACCATCATACCCTCAGCCTGTACGTGGCGGACGGCTACGAAAGCTATCAAAAAACGCCGGGCGGCTGGAAGAACGGTGGGGGGCCGGACCGTTTCTGCCTGATGCCCAAAGAGAGCGAATCGACGTGGGACATCCGTGATGACCTGTCGTTTGTGCATCTCTACTGCACCGATGAACACCTGCGCGACGTGGGTGAGAAAATCTGGGACAAGCGACCGCTTTCGCTGACCCTGGACGAGCGCATTTTTGGCAGCGATCCGAAGATCACCACGCTGTATCGCCAGTTTTTACTGGGCTGTGACTGGCAGCAGCACGCCAACCAGCTGACCCTGAGCACGGCCTCCACGCTGCTGCTGACCCATCTGCTGCAAAATTACTCAAACGTGCAGTGGAAGCTGCCGGTTGTCACGGGAGGGTTGTCGCCGTTTGTGCTTCGCAACGTCCTCGCCTTTATCGAAGAGAATCTCGGGCAGCCCCTGACGCTGGCCGAACTGGCGGCGCAGGCTGCCCTCAGCGAATACCATTTTGCCCGCATGTTCCGCCAGTCGACGGGGCTGGCGCCGCATCAGTATGTGATGCAGAGGCGAATGGATAAAGCGAAAGCCCTCGTCCAGCATACGACGACGCCGCTGACGGAGATCGCGCTTGCCTGCGGGTTTAACTCCGCCAGCCACTTCAGCAACCGCTTTCGCAGCGCGACGGGCATGACGCCTTCGCAACTACGCGCGGCGAGCGCGTGAAAACAGGGCGTAGCATACTCCGCCCAGCACCAGCCCCCAGAATGCCGAACCGATGCCCAGGATTGTCACGCCGCTTGCGGTCATCAGAAATGTGACGATAGCCGCGTCGCGCTCCGCTTCGTGACTCAGCGCCTGATATAAACTCCCGCTGATGGTGCCCAGCAGTGCCAGACCGGCCAGCGTCTGGATCCAGCTGAGCGGCAGCGCGGCCATCAGCCCGGTAATGGAGCCACCGAAAATTCCCGCCAGCAGATAAAACCCTCCCGCAGCGATGGCCGCCAGCCAGCGTTTACCCGCATCCGGGTGTGCATCCGGGCTTTGGCAAATGGCGGCGGTAATGGCCGCAATGCAGATTGAAAAGACACCAAACGGAGAAAACAGCAGCGCTATTCCCCCCGTAACGATAATGAGCGGTGAGACCGCCAGCGGGTAACCGGAGGCTTTCATCGTGGCGAACCCCGGCGCGTTTTGTGAGGCCATGGTGACCAGGAAGAAGGGTAAGCCAATACTCACCAGGCTGGTGAAGGTGAAGGCGGGCGCAATAAATTCGGGCATCACCAGTGAAAGCGTGAGCTTATCCGTGACAACGTCACCACCGACCCATGCCACCATACCGCCCACCAGGAGTGTGACCACGATGGCATAGCGCGGCGACAGCGCTTTGGCGATCAGCCACGCCGCAATCATGCTGCCGCACAGCAGAAAGTGCCCCTCCAGATGCGCAAACGCGTGGAGGCCAAACTGCAGCAATACCCCGGCCAGCATGGCGGCAGCAAGCGAATGGGGGATCAGCTTCATCAGACGGGCGAAAAGCCCGGTAACGCCGCAGAGCAAAATAAGCGCGTTCGCAAAGATGAACACGCCAATGGTTTCCGCCAGCGTGACGCCGTGCAGGCTGGTGGCGAGCAGCGCCGCGCCGGGCGTCGACCAGGCGGTCAGTACGGGCGCTTTGTACCACCAGGAGAGCGCCAGCGTGCTGACGCCCATCCCAATCCCCAGCGCGGTCATCCAGCCCGCAATCTGCTGCGCGCTGGCGCCTGCCGCGGCGGCGGCCTGCCAGATGATGGCTGCCGAGCTTGCGTAACCGACCAGCACGGCGACAAATCCAGCCAGTGCAACTGGAATAAGATGAGAGGAAGGGCGCATGAAAACTCCGTTGTGCGTTATAACGTCCGAAGTAAGGTAGCACTGTGCGCTATAGCGTACAAGTGGTATGCTGAATGTCACCAGGAGGGAACATGGACATCACACGACATCTTGCAACCACATTGAAAACGCTGCGCCAGGCACGCGGCTGGAGTTTGTCGAAGCTCGCGGACGAGACCGGCGTGTCAAAGGCCATGCTCGGGCAAATCGAGCGAAATGAATCCAGCCCCACGGTGTCGACGCTGTGGAAAATTGCCACAGGACTGAACGTGCCGTTTTCCGCCTTCATCACGCCTGAGGCGGACCGGCAGGCGGTGTTTGACCCACAGCAGCAGGCGATGGTCGTCAAGCCGCTCTTTCCGTGGGACGAGGCGCTCCGGTTTGATTATTTCTCCATTACCCTGGCCCCCGGCGCCCTGAGTGAATCCACGCCGCATGAGGCGGGGGTGATTGAACATGTGGTGGTGGTCAGCGGCGAGCTGGAGATGAAGCTCGAGGGCAAGTGGCAGACGATTTCTGCCGATTCGGGCGTCCGCTTCGCCGGCGATAAACCGCATGCCTACCGCAACAGCAGCGACCGGACGGTGCATTTTCACTCCCTGATTCATTATCCCCGCTGAGGCTACGCAAAACTGTTTCGCTGACGCAGACTTCTGACTACAATAGCCGCCATTTTGACCATAACGGATAACGACGAAGTATGCGCCTGCAATCCCATCATCTTGAACTTTTAAGCCCGGCCCGTGACGCCGCCATTGCCCGTGAAGCGATCCTTCATGGCGCAGATGCCGTCTACATTGGTGGTCCTGGCTTCGGTGCCCGCCATAACGCCAGCAACAGCCTGAGCGATATTGCTGAACTGGTGCCGTTCGCCCACCGTTTCGGGGCGAAAGTGTTCGTGACCCTGAACACCATTCTTCATGATGATGAGCTGGAGCCTGCGCAACGTCTGATTACCGATCTCTATCAGGCCGGGGTGGATGCCCTGATTGTTCAGGATATGGGCGTGCTGGAGCTGGATATTCCGCCCATTGAACTACACGCCAGTACCCAGTGTGATATCCGCACGGTAGAGAAGGCGAAGTTTCTCTCTGACGTCGGCTTTTCGCAGATCGTCCTGGCCCGCGAGCTGAACCTGAATCAAATCCGCGATATTCACCAGGCGACAGACGCGACGATTGAATTCTTTATCCACGGCGCGCTGTGCGTCGCCTATTCCGGTCAGTGCAACATTTCCCACGCGCAGACGGGGCGCAGCGCCAACCGCGGCGACTGTTCACAGGCCTGCCGTCTGCCGTATACCCTGAAAGACGATCAGGGCCGCGTCGTGGCATTTGAAAAACACCTGCTCTCGATGAAGGATAACGATCAGACCGCCAACCTGGGTGCGCTGATCGACGCGGGCGTGCGTTCCTTCAAGATTGAAGGGCGCTATAAAGATATGAGCTACGTGAAGAACATCACCGCGCACTATCGCCAGATGCTGGATGCCATTATTGAGGATCGCGGTGACCTGGCGCGCGCGTCGGCCGGTCGTACCGAGCATTTCTTTATTCCGTCGACAGACAAAACGTTCCACCGCGGCAGCACGGACTATTTCGTGAATGCCCGTAAAGGGGATATCGGCGCGTTTGACTCACCGAAGTTTATCGGCTTACCGGTTGGCGAAGTGCTGAAAGTGGCGAAAGATCACCTTGATGTTGCGGTGACGGAGCCGCTGGCGAACGGTGATGGCCTTAACGTGATGATTAAGCGTGAAGTGGTGGGTTTCCGCGCCAACACGGTCGAAAAAACCGGCGAGAACCGTTACCGCGTGTGGCCGAATGAAATGCCGGCCGATCTCTACAAGGCGCGACCGAACGCGGCGCTTAACCGTAACCTCGATCATAACTGGCAGCAGGCGCTGCTGAAAACCTCCAGCGAACGTCGTATCGCGGTGGATATTGAACTGGGCGGCTGGGAAGAGCAGCTGATTCTGACCATGACCTGTGAAGACGGCATCAGCGTAACGCATACGCTTGATGGCCTGTTCGAGGTGGCAAACAACGCGGAGAAAGCGCTCAACAGCCTGAAGGATGGCGTCGCGAAGCTGGGTCAGACGATTTACTACGCCCGCAACGTTGAGGTCAACCTGCCGGATGCCCTGTTTGTACCGAACAGTTTGCTCAACCAGTTCCGCCGTGAAACCGCCGAGATGCTGGATGACGCGCGCCTGGCGAACTACCCGCGCGCTAGTCGTAAAGCGGAAGCCGTTCCTGCGCCCGTCTACCCGGATACGCATTTATCCTTCCTGGCCAACGTCTATAACCATAAAGCACGTGAATTCTATCATCGCCACGGCGTGCAGCTGATCGACGCGGCCTATGAAGCGCATGAGGAGAAGGGCGATGTGCCGGTGATGATCACCAAGCACTGCCTCCGTTTCGCGTTTAACCTGTGCCCTAAGCAGGCAAAAGGCAACATCAAGAGCTGGAAGGCTACCCCTATGCAGCTCGTAAACGGTGACGAAGTACTGACCCTCAAATTTGACTGCCGTCCGTGCGAAATGCATGTGATTGGCAAGATGAAAAACCACATCTTCAAAATGCCGCAGCCCGGCAGTATTGTGGCGTCCGTCAGTCCGGACGATCTGATGAAAACGCTGCCAAAACGCAAGGGCAGCTAATTACCGAACGTGCGTGTCCGGTTTGCGCGATTTCTGCCACAGGTGGTGTTCGCGCAAACCTTCCGCCGACTCCTCCGCCGCACTTCGCAATTCATCGCTGTCGGCTTCATGACGCAGTTGATGCTCCACATTCTTTACCCACAGATATTCATGTCCTTTGTGCCCGGCCATAAGCTGGCCTGAAAAAAGGGCACAGATCAGCATCACGAGAGATAAACCTTTTTTAACCATAAAGTCACCGCCGAATAATATTGCGGCTTGATCATGCCGATTATTTATTATGGTTATTATTCAAAACTTCAAATTAGCGCAAAGGAAATGTCAAAGAGTATGATTTCGGGCGCGCTGCATGTCATGAGAGAGCTTTACCCATGCGGGTTAAAAAAGGCTGTTTAACCTTTGTTAAGACAACGGGTGTTAGCTTGTATGGGATCCGCAGCTCGGCCATGTCGTGTCGGGACGTAGAGACCAAAATACAAATCTATCCATGCAAGCATTTACCGCCATTTTTGGCGGTTTTTTTTTGCGCAGTGTTTACCGTGGTTTTACGGCATCAGTCGGTAGTGCGACTGCACCAGACCCGAAGGGAAGCTGCGGCTGGAGACCAGTGTCAAGTCGATATCCCCGGGCAGGGCGCCAAACAGTGATTTACCCGAGCCGAGCAGGACAGGAACGGTCGTGATCACCATATCGGCGACCAGTCCTTCCCGCAGAAACGACTGTATCACCTGCCCACCATCGAGATAGACGCGATGGACGTTCTGCATCGTCAGATCGTCGAGCACCTCCTTTGGCGTGCGGCCTGAAAACTGTACTTTGCCCCTCAATGCGTCGGGCACCGGCGTGTCGGCCAGCCGTCGGGAGAGGACCAGCACGGGCCGGTCATAGGGCCAGATGTCAAAAGTCAGCACCTTCTCATAGCTCCCCCGGCCCATCACGATCCACTCTTTGTCCGCGATGAATGCCGCATAGCCATGATCCTCAGTCGGGTCATCGCGCTGCAGCAGCCACTCGATATCGTCATTGTGTCTGGCGATGTAGCCATCAAGACTGGTTGCGATAAAAACGTGTGTGGTGACCATCAGGTGCTCCGTATTAACCATAAAACTAACGCCTCAGCGGGCAGTACCGGAATGAGAAAATTGTTTACGGTACTGGGCCGGGGAAATCGCGAACTGCTGGCGGAAATGATGACGCAGCGTCGATGCCTGACCAAACCCGGTCTGTTCCGCGATGCTGTCGATGCTTAAACGGCTGCTTTCCAGATAATCTTTCGCCCGCAGCAGGCGCTCATTGAGTAACCAGCGGGCAGGCGTCGTTCCCGTTGCCGCTTCGAAGCGACGAAGAAACGTGCGCTGACTCATACCGACGCGGCGCGCCAGCGAGTCGACGCTGTGCGGCTCGGTAAGATGCGTGTGCAGAAAATCAAACAGCTGACCAAGGCGCTGGCTTTCGCGCAGCTGCGCCACCGGGCGACTCAGCTGTTGCGGCTGAGAGCCATCCCGGTGAGGGGGAATGACCAGCCGACGCGCCACACTGTTGGCGGTTTCCATCCCATAATCTCTTCGTACAACGTGAAGGCAGAGATCGATCCCCGCCGCGCTGCCTGCGGAAGTCAGTATATCGCCTTCATCCTGGTAGAGCACATCCTCGACCACGTCGATGTCAGGAAAGCGGGTTTTTAGCGTCTCAATGTAGCGCCAGTGCGTCGTGGCTTTACGTCCGTTCAGCAGCCCCGAGGCGGCCAGCACAAATACGCCCGAGCAGATGGAGAGCAGCTGACAGCCTCGCGCGCTGGCCTGACGTAATGCGTTGCAGAGCGCGTCCGGCACCGGCGAGTCCAGCCCACGCCAGCCCGGCACCACGATCAGATCGGCAGACTCAAGCAGGGAGAGATCGCCATCGGTAATGATACGGATCCCGCCTGTCGCCCGAAGCTCACCGCTGTCAACGCTTGCCACGGCAAAACGATACCAGTCGTCGCCCAACTCGGGGCGCGGCAGGCCGAAGATTTCCACCGCCACCCCAAACTCAAAGGTACACAGACCGTCATACGCCAGCACCACCACCTTAGGGCGGGCAATCTGTCTTAACGTTGTCATCTTTTTGCTGTTTTCTGGCATAAGCGAGCGCATTCACGGGCTGAATTTGTGGATAGAGTAGTGTTAACACAAACCCCAAAAATGAGGAAGGATCATGAGCTATGTTACTGAATTTCCGGCTGCCGAGCCGCAGGAAGCCGTTACCCATTTCCTGCGCCGCCTGAGCGTCGAAACCGACTGCGCCGATGTGCATCATGCCATCACGCATAATGAGCAGGACTTTGTTTTACTGCACGTTGTGGGAAGCCCGGAGCAGTTTGCCCGTCGCCATGTGCCGGGCGCTCTGCATATGCCGTGGAGCCAGATGACCGCTGAGCGCATGGCCCAATGGCCTGAAGGAACGCTGTTCGTCGTCTACTGCGCAGGGCCGCACTGTAACGGCGCGGACAGAGCCGCGCTGAAGCTGGCGCGTCTCGGGCTGCCGGTCAAAATCATGCTCGGTGGGATCACCGGCTGGGAAGATGAACGCTACGCGTTTGCCAGCGAGGCGTCCGTGGCCGCGCTGTGAAGATGAATTTTTTTCAACACCCGTGAAATTTTCTCGTTTGCCGGCATCGGTGAGGTATGACATTGTTTTTGGACATTTAGACATCCAGAAGTCTAAAACTTCAAATGATGAATTATCACTGCGGGCAATTATTGCCGGCAGGCTGAGGAGATTTCCATGCAACGACACCACGCCCCGTTCCGCGCCGATGTAGTCGGCAGTTTTTTACGCCCGGATGCCATTAAGCAGGCTCGCCTGAAATTTGCCAGCGGTGAGATTGATGCCGGGCAGCTTCGCGCGGTAGAGGATGAGGCCATTCGCCACGTCGTCGAGCAGCAGTGTGCGTGCGGCCTGCATGTGGTGACCGACGGAGAATTTCGTCGTGCCTGGTGGCACTTCGACTTCTTCGATGGTCTACAGGGCGTTGAGCGTTACGATTCGCAGCAGGGCATCCAGTTTAACGGCGTGCAAACCAAAGCCCACGGCGTGCGCGTCACCGGCAAGCTGGGCTTTGGCGAGCATCCAATGCTGGAAGACTTTCGCTATCTGAAAAGCATCAGCGGGAACGCCCAGCCGAAAATGACCATTCCCAGCCCGAGCGTGCTCCATTTCCGCGGCGGTCGCAAAGACATTGACGCGACCGTCTACCCGGACCTGAACGTCTATTTTGATGACCTGGCGACCACCTGGCGCGACGCCATTCGGGCCTTCTACGATGCGGGCTGCCGTTATCTGCAGCTGGATGACACCGTCTGGGCCTATCTCTGTTCGGACGATCAGCGCCGTCAGATCCGCGAGCGCGGCGACGACGCCGATGAGCTGGCGCGCATCTATGCCCGCGTGCTGAACAAGGCGCTGGAGGGCAAGCCGGACGATCTGACCATCGGGCTGCACGTCTGTCGCGGCAATTTCCGATCCACCTGGATTTCCGAAGGCGGCTATGAGCCGGTAGCGGAAGTGCTGTTCGGAACCGTTAACGTTGACGCCTTCTTCCTCGAATATGATAACGACCGCAGCGGGGATTTTGCGCCATTGCGCTTTGTCCGCCCGGGCAAGCAGCAGGTGGTGCTGGGTCTTATTACCACGAAAAACGGCGAGCTGGAGAACCCGGAGGGGATTAAAGCCCGTCTGGAAGAGGCGGCGAAATACGTGGCGAAAGAGCAAATTTGCCTTAGCCCGCAGTGCGGCTTTGCCTCTACCGAAGAGGGCAATAGCCTGAGCGAAACCCAGCAGTGGGACAAAGTCCGTCTGGTCACGCAGATCGCCAGCGAAGTCTGGTAAAACCTTCCTCCTCAGCGCTGCATTATAAAAGTGCAGCGCTGTGCCATTGTGAGACGTTCTCTTTACATCCGGCGTTCCCCTCCCAGAAATAGCGCTATCTCCATTCTGGCATTCTTTTTGCTCCTGCTTCGCTGACACATTTTTTCCGCGTCCACGCCGTAACGGACGTTTTCGCACAGCGTTCTTTTTCAGGAGTGAAAATATGCACCGTCGTACTTTACTAAAAGCCTTCGCGTTGTCAGCGTCCGTCGTGGCGATGGGGATGAGTTTTGGCGCGCAGGCGGCCGATACCATCAAAGTGGGGATCATGCATTCTCTTTCCGGCACGATGGCTATCTCCGAGACCCCGCTGAAAGATGTCGCCCTGATGACCATCGACGAGATCAACGCCAAAGGCGGCGTGCTGGGCAAGAAACTGGAGCCGGTGGTGGTGGACCCGGCCTCAAACTGGCCGCTGTTTGCCGAGAAGGCCCGTCAGCTGCTGAGCCAGGATAAAGTGGCGGTGGTATTCGGCTGCTGGACCTCGGTTTCGCGCAAATCCGTACTGCCAGTCTTTGAGGAACTGAACGGCCTGCTTTTCTATCCGGTGCAGTATGAGGGTGAGGAAATGTCGCCAAACGTCTTCTATACCGGCGCGGCGCCGAACCAGCAGGCGATCCCGGCGGTGGAATACCTGATGAGCGAAGACGGCGGCGCGGCGAAACGCTTCTTCCTGCTGGGAACCGATTACGTCTATCCGCGCACCACCAACAAGATCCTGCGCGCGTTCCTGCATTCGAAAGGGGTGGAGGATAAGGACATCGAAGAGGTGTATACCCCGTTTGGTCATAGCGACTACCAGACCATCGTCGCCAACATCAAAAAATTCTCTGCGGGCGGCAAAACCGCCGTGGTGTCGACCATCAACGGCGACTCCAACGTACCGTTCTACAAAGAACTGGCTAACCAGGGGCTGAAAGCGACCGACGTGCCGGTGGTGGCCTTCTCCGTCGGTGAAGAAGAGCTGCGCGGGATTGACACCAAACCGCTGGTGGGTAACCTGGCGGCGTGGAACTACTTTGAGTCCGTCGATAATCCGACTAACCAGGCGTTCGTGGCGGATTACAAAGCCTATGCAAAGGCGCACAAGCTGCCGAACGCCGACACTGTGGTGACCAACGACCCGATGGAAGCGACTTACGTGGGGATTCATATGTGGGCGCAGGCGGTGGAAAAAGCAGGCACTACCGATGTGGACAAAGTGCGTGCGGCGATGGCCGGTCAGTCCTTTAAAGCGCCGTCAGGCTTTACGCTCACCATGGATGCCACCAACCATCATCTGCATAAGCCGGTCATGATCGGTGAAATCGAAGGCAACGGTCAGTTTAACGTGGTGTGGCAGACCGAACAGCCGGTACGCGCCCAGCCGTGGAGTCCGTTCATCGCCGGGAATGACAAAAAGCCCGACCAGCCGATGAAAACCGCCAGCAACTAAGCCATCACCGCAGGGAGAAACGTCATGAACGCCATGCGCCTGTTCATCGCTCTTGTATGGCTTTCCGGACTGCTGCCAGGGATGGTGCAGGCATCGGATGCCGATCGTTTTGTTGCCGCCAGCCGCAGCCAGCAGGCGGATTTGTTGACCCAGTGGGCCGCCGCGCCGGATGCGTCAAGACTGCCGCTCCTTGAGGCGCTGCAGAAAGAAAATCTCTACGTCGATACGCAAAAGCACGCCTTTGCACAACGCAATGGTAACGTCATCCCGCTGGGGGAAAGTCAGACGGCAGAGGGCCCAACCAAAGCCGTTCGTCTGACGAACCGGCTGCGCGTGCTGGCCGCGACCGCCATCGCCACGCATCAGCTGGTGAGTGACAGTGTCACCGAAAGGCGAGCGGCGGCGCGTCAGCTGCAGCGCGATGCCCGGCCCGACATGCTCACTTTTCTGGAAAAGCGAGTGAGCGATGAAACGGATGCCGTGGCGCGTCAGGCACTGCTGCTGGCGGTCGCGAATCTCCAGCTGGCAAGCCCACAGGCCGAGGTGCGCCGCAAGGCCGTGGCGTTGTTAGGCCAGTCCGACGATCCGGACGTACAGTCCAGACTCACCCCGTTTACCCAGCCACAGACGGAGCCGGATAGCGGCGTTCGCGCGGCCGCAGAAGAGAGTCTTAGCCAGATCCAGCACCGACTGATGTGGGGCGATCTACTGGGCCAGGCGTTTATGGGGCTGTCCCTCGGATCGGTACTGCTGCTGGCCGCGCTGGGGCTGGCTATCACCTACGGCCTGCTGGGCGTGATTAACATGGCCCACGGCGAGATGCTGATGCTGGGGGCATATGCCACCTGGATGGTACAGCAGGCGATGGCCGGGCTTGCGCCCCAGTGGCTGGCGCTCTATCCCGTTATCGCCTTGCCGGTCGCGTTCTGCCTGACGGCGGGCATTGGAATGGTGCTGGAGCGCACGGTGATCCGTCATCTGTACGGTCGTCCGCTGGAAACGCTGCTGGCGACGTGGGGCATCAGCCTGATGCTTATCCAGCTGGTGCGCATGACCTTTGGCGCCCAGAACCTCGAGGTGGCGAACCCGGCATGGCTCTCCGGCGGGGTGCAGGTTTTTGCCAACCTGACGCTGCCGTGGAACCGCATTGTGGTGCTGGGCTTCGTGCTGCTGGTGCTGTTCTTCACCTGGCTCATTCTGAATAAAACCCGTCTGGGGCTCAACGTGCGGGCGGTGACGCAAAACCGCAGCATGGCCGCCTGCTGCGGGGTACCGACAGGGCGCGTCGATATGCTGGCGTTCGGGCTTGGCTCCGGGATTGCGGGGTTAGGCGGCGTGGCGCTATCGCAGCTGGGTAACGTCGGGCCGGAGCTGGGTCAGGGCTATATCATCGACTCCTTCCTTGTGGTGGTGCTCGGAGGCGTAGGCCAGCTGGCAGGCAGCGTGGCCGCGGCGTTTGGTCTGGGCATTTTCAATAAAATTCTTGAACCGCAGATGGGGGCGGTGCTGGGCAAGATCGTGATTCTGGTGGCGATCGTGCTGTTTATCCAGAAACGCCCCCAGGGACTGTTTGCGCTGAAAGGGAGGGTGATTGACTGATGAGCCAGCCGCTGACCTTAACGCTGGCGCGCAAAGCGCCACGCACAACGCAAATTGCAGGCAGCCTGCTGGTGGTGTGTCTGCTGATATTGCCGTTTTTCGCCTTACTGCCTGCGACGCATCCGCTGGCGCTGTCGACCTGGATGCTGACGCTGATTGGCAAGATCCTCTGCTATGCCATCGTTGCGGTGGCGCTGGATCTGGTGTGGGGCTATGCCGGTATGCTGTCGCTTGGGCACGGGATCTTCTTCGCGCTGGGCGGCTACGCGATGGGCATGTACCTGATGCGCCAGGCTGCAGGTGACGGTCTGCCTGCGTTTATGTCGTTTCTCTCCTGGAGCGAGCTGCCTTGGTTCTGGTGGGGCACCCAGCATTTTGCCTGGGCGCTGGTGCTGATTGTGCTGGTGCCGGGGCTGCTGGCGCTGGTATTTGGCTGGTTTGCCTTCCGCTCGAAGATCAAAGGGGTCTATTTCTCGATTATGACCCAGGCGCTGACCTATGCCGGGATGCTGCTGTTCTTTCGCAACGAAACCGGCTTTGGCGGCAATAACGGCTTTACCGGCTTCACCACGCTGCTCGGGTTTTCAGTAACGGAAACGACGACCCGTATCGCGCTGTTTCTGGCCACCGTGCTGTTGCTGCTCCTGGCTCTGGGCACAGGGTTTGCGCTGGCGAGGAGCAAGTTTGGCCGCATTCTGACCGCCGTTCGCGACGCCGAAAACCGGCTGACGTTTTGCGGCTACGATCCGCGCGGGTTCAAGCTGCTGGTGTGGACGCTCTCTGCCGTACTGTGCGGTCTGGCGGGGGCGCTCTATGTGCCGCAGGTGGGCATTATCAACCCGGGCGAAATGTCGCCGACAAACTCGATAGAGGCCGCCATCTGGGTGGCGCTGGGTGGGCGCGGCACGCTGGTGGGGCCGGTGATTGGCGCGGCGCTGGTGAACGGGGCGAAAAGTTTCTTCACCGTTGCGATGCCGGAATACTGGCAGCTGTTTCTGGGGCTGATTTTTATCGCCGTTACGCTGTTTTTACCGCGCGGCGTCTACGGACTGTTTCGTAAGGGAGAAAAATAATGCAGCCAGCCGAAGGGTTATTCACCCGCCAGCTACCCGGCGATCGTTACCGCGAGCAGACCGACCCGGTCCTGCAGCTTGAGGCGATTAACGTCAATTTTGATGGCTTTCAGGCCCTGACCGATCTCTCGCTGAATATCGGCGTGGGTGAGCTGCGCTGCGTGATCGGTCCCAACGGGGCCGGTAAAACCACGCTGATGGACGTCATCACCGGCAAAACGCGGCCAAAGAGCGGCAGGGCGATTTACGACCAGTCCATCGACCTGACCGAGCTGGAGCCTGCGGCCATTGCCCGCCAGGGCATCGGGCGTAAATTTCAGAAACCCACGGTCTTTGAGGCGCTGACGGTGTGGGAAAACCTGGAGATCGCGATGAAAACCGATAAATCCGTCTGGGCGAGCCTGCGAGCAAAACTCAACGGCGAGCAGCGTGACCGGATCGACGAGATGCTGGTTTTGCTGCGCCTTAGCGCGGAGCGCGACCGACGGGCCGGGCTGCTTTCCCACGGGCAGAAACAGTTCCTGGAGATCGGCATGCTGCTGGTGCAGGACCCGCATCTGCTGCTGCTGGATGAACCCGCCGCTGGAATGACCGACGCAGAAACGGAATACACCGCAGAGCTGTTCAAAACGCTGGCAGGCAAACACTCCCTGATGGTGGTGGAGCACGATATGGGCTTTGTTGAAACCATCGCCGACCATGTGACCGTGCTGCATCAGGGGCGGGTGCTGGCGGAAGGGTCGCTTCGCGAGGTGCAGGCCAACGAGCAGGTGATTGAGGTCTATCTGGGACGTTAAGGAGAGGGAATGTTACAGGTCAACGAACTGAATCAGTATTACGGCGGCAGCCATATCCTGCGCGGCGTGAGCTTTGAGGCCATCACCGGCGAAGTCACCTGTCTGCTGGGTCGCAACGGCGTGGGGAAAACCACGCTGCTAAAGTGTCTGATGGGGCTGATACCGGCGAAAACCGGGGAGGTCATCTGGCAGGGAAAAACGATCACCCACAGTAAACCGCACCAACGGGTGCAGTCTGGTGTGGCGTATGTCCCGCAGGGACGGGAGATTTTCCCGCGCCTGACCGTGGAGGAGAACCTCCAGATGGGACTGTCGCGATTTTCCGCCCGCGAGGCGAAGCAGGTGCCGGAGGAGATCTGGCAGCTGTTCCCGGTGCTCAAAGAGATGAAGCATCGTCGCGGGGGCGATCTCTCCGGCGGGCAACAGCAGCAGCTGGCGATTGGGCGCGCGCTGGCGAGCCGTCCGCAGCTGCTGATTCTGGATGAACCGACCGAAGGCATACAGCCTTCCGTTATTAAAGAGATCGGCCACGTGATCCGCACCCTGGCAAACAGAGGTGACATGGCGATCCTGCTGGTGGAGCAGTTTTACGACTTTGCCGCCGAGCTTGCCGACAGCTATCTGCTGATGTCCCGCGGCACTATTATTCAGCGCGGGCGGGGCGAAAACATGGAGCAGGAGGGCGTGCGCGGCCTGGTTGCGATCTGAAATGTTATAATATAACATCCTCATTCTTATAAAACGGAATGAGGGCGTTACTTTGGCTGCACATATTGGAAAATTTGCCATGACTCTGGGGGCGCTGCTGGTCAGCGGCCAGCTGTTTGCTCACTCGCACGGCCATCAGATGACCGAAGCGGAACAGAAGGCGGCGAACGGCGTGTTTGAGGATAAAGACGTGAAGGACAGAGCGCTGTCTGACTGGGACGGGACCTGGCAGTCGGTCTATCCGTTCCTGCTCGATGGTTCGCTGGATCCGGTCTTTAAGCAGAAAGCGCAGAAGGATAAAAGCAAATCCTTTGATGAGGTGAAAGCCTACTACCGCACGGGATATGCGACGGACGTGGATGCCATCGGCATCGAAAATAACGTGATGGAATTCCATCAGGGCAAAGCGGTCAGCCGGTGTCAGTATGATTACAGCGGCTACAAAATTCTGACCTACGCGTCAGGTAAGAAAGGCGTTCGCTATCTGTTTGAGTGTAAGGACGTCGCTAGCAAGGCGCCGAAGTTCGTGCAGTTCAGCGACCATACCATCGGACCGAAGGCCTCGTCTCACTTCCATATCTTCATGGGCAACACCTCTCAGGAGGCGCTGCTGAAAGAGATGGACAACTGGCCGACCTATTACCCGAACGAGATGTATAAAGAGCAGGTGGTGGAGGAGATGTTGCACCACTAGTTTTTTGCTTTTGCCGGGGGGCGGCTTCGCCTTACCCGGCCTACGATTAGGGTTTTGTAGGTCGGGTAAGCGCAGCGCCACCCGACACGCTATCTTCACTTTTCACGCTCATCCCGCGCAAAATCATCAGCCAGGCCATGGCGATGGCGACCATCATGATCACAAACAAGGACCAGTGCGGCAGGTTGGTCAGGATGATACCGGTGATCATCGGGTTTGCCGCCGCGCCGAGCCAGCCCAGCGCCTGCGCGGAGAAATAGCTCGCCTTCATTCCCGGTGGCGCAATGTTGTCGATCAGCATGTATTCACCCGGCGCATAGATAATCTCACCCAGCGTGAAAATGGCGGCAGCGATGCCCCAGTAAACCAGGTTTTCCCCGGAGAGCATAAAGCCGCCCAGTCCCACGATAAAAAACAGGGTGGCAAGGGTCATCAGCGGGCGGATATTGCTGGCTGAGATTTTGCGGCCCAGCGCATATTGCAGCGTCACCACCACGGCAGCGTTGACCGGGAGCACCACGGCCACCACCTTTTCGGCGAAATCACTGTCCGCATGTGCGGCCAGAACGTATTGCGAAATACAGCTCGCGAACGATCCACCCACGTAGGACGCCAGCAGGCCAGAGAGCGTGTACCAGAACAGTGCGCGGTCTTTCAGCAAGACCGACGGCTGCCAGGGCGTCTTCTCCTCTGCGGTATCTAACGCCACGCTTTTTTGCACAAAGAAATGGATAAAGCCCAGCGGCAGGGCGGCACAGAAGGCTGCCAGCCAGAACGGCAGCTGCAGGCTGTACATCACCAGCAGGGTGCCAATCGGCGGGCCGACCGTCCAGCCAATGTTCAGGAAGCTGTAGTTCAGCGAGAAGACCCGCGCCTTCTGGCTGGACGTCAGTACGTCGGAGAACCAGGCTTTCAGCACCGTCGAAAAGACGGAGTAGGCGCAGTTAATCAGCGCAAAGAACAGCACCACCAGCGTAACGTTATTGACCAGCGGGATCGCCACAAAGCCGGCGATAAACGCCACAATCGCGATCAGCATGTAGCGTTTTTTATCAAACTTATCGGCCAGAATGCCAAATCCCAGGCTGAATACCACGCCAATGGTCAGCGCCACGGTCAGGGCATAACCAATATTCTCGACGCTCATGCTGTAGACGCGCGTGAGATAGATGGTCATGAACGGCAGCGTTGCCCCTCTACCGATGGTTAACAACAATGACGATGCCAGCAGCGCTGCGGTTGAGCGCCTGAGAGATGGTTTCATATTCCTGCCCGACAGTTGCTTATGCTTTTATTAGATGTGTGTTAACAGGATTACCATGACATAAGGGGCTTGTATAGCACCTGATTTATCCCTAAGTGCTTCAGCTGCCTGCCAGAAATAATGATCTTCTCGTGACGTACTTTTTTCTGTTACCTTGAAGTGTTAACAAATTATTAATAATTCAGGGGCGGGATATGACGCGGAAAGACGGGCTGCTGGCATTGCTGGTGGTCGTAGTATGGGGGCTCAACTTTGTGGTCATTAAGCTGGGGCTGCATAACATGCCGCCGCTGATGCTGGCCGGTTTACGCTTTATGCTGGTCGCTTTCCCGGCCATCTTTTTTGTGGCGCGTCCAAAGATCCCCTTTAAACTGCTGCTGGGCTACGGTCTGACCATTAGCTTTGGCCAGTTCGCGTTTCTCTTTTGCGCCATCAATTTCGGTATGCCGGCGGGTCTTGCCTCGCTGGTGTTACAGGCGCAGGCGTTCTTTACCATTATTCTCGGGGCGTTCGTGTTTGGCGAGCGTCTGCAGGGCAAACAGCTGGCGGGGATCACCCTGGCGGTGTTCGGCGTGCTGGTGCTGATCGAGGCCAGCCTGAATGGTCAGCATGTGGCGCTGCTCGGGTTTATGTTGACGCTGGCGGCAGGGCTGAGCTGGGCCTGCGGGAATATCTTCAACAAGCTGATTATGCAGCACGAGGCGCGCCCGGCGGTGATGTCGCTGGTGGTGTGGAGCGCACTGATCCCGGTTATTCCGTTTCTGCTGGCGTCGAGTATTCTGGACGGTCCGGCGGTGATGCTGAACAGCCTGGTCGACATCGATATGACCACGATCCTGTCTCTCGTCTATCTGGCCTTTGTCGCCACCATTGTGGGCTACGGGATCTGGGGATCGCTGCTGGGGCGGTATGAGACCTGGCGCGTCGCGCCGTTATCTCTGCTGGTACCGGTGGTAGGGCTTGCCAGTGCGGCGATATTGCTGGATGAAACGCTAAGCGCGCTGCAGCTGTTGGGCGCCGTGCTGATCATGGCCGGGCTGTACATTAATGTGTTTGGTCTGCGGGTTCGTCGGACGACGCGGGTAAGCGAAAAGGCATAAAAAAAGCCCCGCATCTGCGGGGCAAAAACGAATCAGAAGCCGTGCTGATTATAATAAGGCACGCCTAATTCGTCGGATTTGTCGCTACCAGCACCCATGTGGTTGAAATCATAAGGCGACTGGTCATGTGCTGACGGCAAAATCATCGTATCAGGATTATTTTGCTGCGTTGCACGAGGGGTTTGCTCCGCGAAGGTCTGGCTGGAGAACAGCACCAGCAAGGCGAGGGCGGCGGAGGCGATAACTTTCATGATTTCCTCGGTTACGTCTGTTACAGGCGATGATTAACTACAGTGTTTTAACGGATACAGGTATCGGGATTCGCCCGGCACGCTGGTGATTCGGTACTTATGAGGCGGCACGTCAAAATAGTTCTTGAACGTACGCGTCAGGGTTTGCTGCGATTCAAATCCGTAACGCTCCGCCAGATAAAGGATCGGCTCATTGCTTTCTTTCAGTTTCTGGGCAATTTCCGTCAGCTTGCGGCTGCGAATATATTGACCTAATGAATGACCGGTCTCTTTTTTGAACATCCGTTGCAGGTGCCATTTGGAGTAACCCGAACGCTCTGACACTTTTTCAAGGGAGAGCGGCGATTCCAGGTTATCCTCGATCCAGTCCAAAATGCTATGAATGGTGATAGCGTCAGTATTGCGTCTGGACATCGTCATACCTCTTTTTTTCTGTTTACGGCAGGATTTTCTTCAGCAGAAGCTCAAGGGTTGCCACTTCATCTGCCGTTAAGTTTTTTGTTAGTTCCTGATGCAGTGTTTGTCCTACTAATTGATGACATTGCTCGCACATGGCCGCGCCATCGCTGGTTAGCTTCACCAGTACGCCGCGTTTGTCATTCGGGTTAGGGCTTCGTTCTATCCATCCTTTGCAGACGAGACGATCGAGCATGCGGGTTAACGCACCCAGATCGACAGAGAGCACCTTTTTCAGCTCAACCGGCGTGATACACACTTCGCAGCGAATGGAACACAGCACTTTGAACTGTGTTGCGGTGATATCCAGCGGTGACAGGTAGTCATTGAGCAGGCGATCTTTTTTCTGATTGACCATATGAATAAGACGACCCAGCGGAACAACGTCGTTAAAGATATCACTGGTGCTTTTCACAATGGTTGCCCTGGCAAGTAGTTAGTCACGGCAGATATTATTGCTCAGGCAAGTATAAGTCAACTGAATGAATCAGCCGATGCCACGAATTGCTAAAACGTTTCATGAACTTTTTTTGAGGTCTTTCAAATCATAGAGATAACTGACAGTTATCTTTTCTGAAGGAAAATAATCGTTACGTTGCCCCCATGGCTGAATGCCACACTTTCCCCCTATAATTGCTGTGTTAAATATGGATAAGGACGACAACGCACTATGTTGGATTTAATTAAAGCAGTCAGCCTCGGGCTGGTGGTCTTGCTGCCGTTGGCTAACCCGTTAACGACGGTGGCGCTTTTCCTCGGGCTGGCAGGGAACATGAACAGCGCCGAGCGCAACCATCAGTCGATGATGGCCTCGGTGTATGTGTTTGCCATCATGATGGTGGCTTATTACGCCGGACAGGTGGTGATGAATACCTTCGGGATTTCCATCCCTGGTCTGCGTATCGCCGGGGGGCTGATTGTGGCCTTTATTGGTTTCCGCATGTTGTTCCCGGCGCAAAAAGCGCATGAGTCGCCGGAAGCGACCAGCAAATCGGAAGAGCTGGAAACCGAACCGAGTGCGAATATCGCCTTTGTGCCGATTGCCATGCCGAGCACGGCGGGGCCGGGGACTATCGCGATGATCATAAGCTCCGCGTCAACGGTGCGTGACAGCGCAACTTTCCCGGACTGGGTACTGACGGTTGCGCCACCGCTGATTTTTGCGATTATCGGTCTTATCGTGTGGGTGTCGCTGCGCAGCTCCGGCGCCATTATGCGCTGGGTAGGTAAGGGCGGTATCGAGGCAATTTCCCGTCTGATGGGCTTCTTACTGGTCTGTATGGGCGTGCAGTTTATTATTAACGGCGTGCTGGAGATTATTAAGACCTATCATTAAGTTCATTGCCGGGGGGCGCTGCGCTTACCCGGCCTACAAATCGTAATAACGTAGGCCGGGTAGGCGAAGCCGCCACCCGGCACCAACAACCCTCACCCGTGCTGCCCCTGTTCCTCCAGCGCCACCGGCCACTTACGGAAGATGAGTACCGACCAGATCAGCGCCACCAGGGCCGGAATAGCCCCCAGATAGCCAATGGCCGACATCGACACGTGCAGTATGACCTGATTTCCCACCAGCGCCCCCGCGCCAATGCCCAGATTGAAAATCCCCGAGAACAGCGACATGGCGACGTCCGTCGCATCCGGCGCCAGGGCCAGCACTTTCACCTGCATACCCAGGCCAATAATCATGATCGCCACGCCCCAGAACAGGCTGAGGATCGCCAGATGGCTTTCACTGCCCGCGGCGGGCATCAGCAACAGCAGACAGCCCAGCAGCAGGCCGATGGCGCTGCTCACCAGCAGGGAGGCGTGCCGGTTACCCAGCTTGCCAAACAGTACGCTGCCAATAATGCCCGCGCCGCCGAGGATCAGCAGTAAGACGGTGGCAAAGTTGGCGCTAAAGCCCGCCACCACCTGCACAAACGGTTCAATGTAGCTGTACGCCGTGTAGTGTGCCGTCACGACGATGGCGGTCAGCAGGTAGATGCTCAGCAGCGCAGGGCGACGCATCAGCAGCGGCAGGCTTTTCAGCGAGCCGGAATGTTCGCTTGGCAGCGCGGGCAGCAGTTTAATCAGGCATACCAGCGTCACCAGCGCGCCCATCCCAATGGCGAAGAAGGTCGTGCGCCAGCCGAAGTATTGCCCCACGATGCGGCCAATCGGCAGACCCAGCACCATCGCCAGTGCGGTACCGGTAGCAATCAGGCTCAGCGCCTGCGCGCGTTTACCCGCCGGCGCCAGGCGAATCGCCAGCGACGCGGTAATCGACCAGAACACCGCATGGGCAAAGGCGATGCCGATACGGCTCATGACCAGCACCGTAAAATTCCACGCCATAAACGACAGCACATGGCTCGCAATGAACAAGACAAACAGACCGATCAGCAGCCTGCGCCGCTCCATCTGGCTGGTCAGCAGCATAAACGGCAAAGACATCAGTGCCACCACCCAGGCGTAGATGGTCAACATAATGCCCACCTGCGCCGTTTCCATCTGGAAACTGTCAGCGATGTCCGACAACAGCCCAACCGGCACAAATTCTGTGGTATTAAAAATAAACGCGGCAACTGCCAGCGTGACCACGCGTAGCCACGCGACCCTGCGGGAAACTGTGTTCGTTGTCATAGGGATGTCTGAGATTCGTTGCTGAAAAGAAGAGGAGACGATCTTAAAACGTCGAACGGCGAAAACTCAACCATTATGTGACGCAGATCTCAATATTTACCTTATGAAAGCGGTAGCCGGGGACGCTGTTTTCATTGAATATAAAAGAACAACACAATAAAAACAGGCGGTAAGACAATGCAGGAGATTGATTTTTATCTGGTCGATGCGTTCAGCGATACCACGTTTGGCGGTAATCCGGCCGCCGTGTGCCCGCTGAAAGCATGGTTACCCGATGAGATCTTGCTGAAGATGGCGCAGCAGCATAATCAGTCGGAAACGGCGTTTTTCGTCTGCAGCAAAGGGGGCATTGAGCTACGCTGGTTTACCACGCTTAGCGAAGTCAATCTCTGCGGTCACGCTACGCTGGCGGCGGCGCACGTTCTGTTTACCGAGCTGGATTACCCGGACGCGCGGATCCACTTTGATACCGCCTCTGGCCGCCTGACGGTCACCCGGGAGGGGGAGTGGATGAC
Source organism: Enterobacter sp. ku-bf2 (assembly GCF_001742765.1). NCBI lineage: Bacteria > Pseudomonadati > Pseudomonadota > Gammaproteobacteria > Enterobacterales > Enterobacteriaceae > Enterobacter > Enterobacter sp. ku-bf2. The sequence goes on along the minus strand of NZ_MDVW01000001.1, from coordinate 695,608 downwards.
GCTGGACTTCCCGGCATGCCCAACCCATGAAGAGACGCCCCCGCCGGAGATGCTTTCGGCGCTGGGTATCAGCCGCTACGTTGAAGCCCGTAAAGGGCGCGCCTGGGTCATCGTTCTGGAAAATCGCCAGCAGGTCGAGGCCCTCGCCCCGGACTTTTCGGCGATGACGCCGGGCGAGCATAAGGTGAGCGTGACGGCGCGCGGTGAGGGGGAATACGATTTTGTCAGCCGCTTTTTCTCCCCCGGCGTTTCCGTACCGGAAGATCCAGTCACCGGCTCCGCGCACACCATGCTAATTCCCTGGTGGAGAGAAAAATTGGGGAAAACAGCCATGCTTGCCCGTCAGGTTTCCACGCGCGGCGGCGACGTGCGCTGTGAACTGAAAGGCTCGCGCGTGCTGATGAGCGGACAGGCTTCACTTTATCTGAAAGGCACAGTTTTTCTGCGCTAAATACCCATAACAAGAGAGGAAGAGACAATGCAGGAAATTGATTTTTATCTGGTGGATGCCTTCAGCGACAAAACCTTTGGCGGCAACGCGGCAGCGGTATGTCCTCTGGAGGAGTGGCTGCCGGACGAGACGCTGCTCAAAATGGCGCAGCAGCATAACCAGTCTGAAACCGCCTTTTTCGTCCGTACCGACGGTGGGTTTGAGCTGCGCTGGTTTACCACGCTGGATGAAATTAACCTGTGCGGCCATGCCACGCTTGCCGCATCGCACGTTATTTTCGAATACCTTGACTATCCGCACACTGAAATCACCTTCACCACGCGCTTCGTGGGCGAGCTGACGGTTAAACGCAGCGGCGACTGGCTGACGCTGAACTTCCCCGCGTGGTCAACGGAGGTGATCGAGAACCCACCTGCGCTGTTGTTTAGCGGTCTGGGCATCACAGAGGCAAAAGAGGTGCGCGTTGGACGTGATTACCTGGTGGTGCTGGAGAGCCAGCAGCAGGTAGAAGCGTTAACGCCGGATATTGGGGCAATGCTTCCGCTGGATAAAATGATCTGCGTGACGGCGCCGGGCGATAAATATGACTTCGTCAGCCGCTTTTTCTGCCCGGGCGAAGGGGTGCCCGAAGATCCGGTCACCGGATCTGCCCACAGCATGCTGATCCCTTACTGGAGCGAAAGGCTGGGTAAAACGTCACTCAATGCCCGCCAGGTGTCACACCGTGGCGGGGATCTGCGCTGCGAGCTGAAGGGCGACCGCGTGCTGATCGGCGGTCAGGCCACCCTGTATCTGAAAGGGCGTGTCTTTTTGCGCTAACAGGGCGGAGCGATAAGTTAATACTATGAAGCACCCTGGCAGGCCTGCGCTATGTTGAAATTTAGCCTCATAAAAAAGCAAGGAGCCTGCCATGTATTCCATTACCTCTGAATCTGCACGTCACCCGGACATTCTTAGCCTGATCGCGGCGCTTGACCGCTATCAGAGCGAACTCTATCCCGCTGAAAGTAATCATCTGCTCGATCTGGCTGCGCTGCCGGAAGCCTCGCTGATCCTGATGATCATTCGCGACCAGCAGCTTCAGGCCGTTGGCTGTGGCGCTATCGTGCTCAACGGCGACGGTACGGGCGAGATGAAGCGGGTCTATATTGACCCGGCCCATCGTGGCCAGCATCTGGGAGAGACGCTGCTGGCCGCCCTGGAAGATGAGGCTCTGAGCCGTCATTGCCATACGGTACGGCTGGAGACGGGCATCAAGCAGCATGCCGCGGTGCGTCTTTATGAACAGTGCGGATACGATTTGCGCCCGGCGTTTGCCCCGTACGTTGACGACCCGCTCAGCCTGTTTATGGAGAAGGCGCTGGTTGAAGACGTTCGTTTAGCAGCGCTATAAAGGCCTCCAGCTGGCGGGTCATCGCCCCGCGTCGCCACACCAGCCAGGTGGTGAGCCAGCGCCAGTTTTCTGCCAGCGGCCAGGCTTCCACCTGATGATGCCCAGGCATACTCTCCAGCATCGAGCGCGGCATCAGCGCGATGCCCGCGCCCGCAATAACGCAGGCGAGCATGCCGTGATAGGATTCCATCTCATGAATGCGGCCGGGCGCGGCGCGGTCAGCGTGAAACCAGCTCTCCAGGTGTCGGCGATACGAGCAGTTGGCGCGAAAGGCATACACGTCGCTGCCGCTGACCTGCGCGGCGCGCGTCACCTCCACATGCCCGGCAGGCGTGACCAGCATCATCTCTTCCCGGTAGACCGGCATTCCTTCCAGCTCCGGGTGCGACAGCGGCCCGTCGACGAAGGCGGCGCTGAGGGTTCCCTCCAGTACGCCATCAATCATCGTCCCGGATGGCCCGGTCGAAAGGGCAAACTGAATGCGCGGATAGCGCTGGTTAAACTGTGCCAGCGTTTCCGGAATGCGCACGGCGGCGGTACTTTCCAGCGCGCCGAGGGCAAATAACCCCTGCGGCTCATCCCCCGCGACAACCATGCGCGCTTCATCCACCAGCGCGAGGATCTGCTTGCTGTAGCGCAGGAAGTTATGCCCGGCCGGGGATAAACGCAAACGCTGGTTCTCACGAATAAACAGCTCAACGCCGAGATCGGCTTCCAGCTGGCGAATGCGGGTCGTCAGGTTAGACGGCACGCGATGCACCTTTTGCGCCGCCTGGGTGATACTGCCCGTCAGCGCGACGGCGTTAAACATCTCAAGCTGGGTTAAATCCATAGTGTTCTCGTTTCGTGAATAAGGTGGTTAGTATTATTCATTTTTAAGAAATAGCAGAGTGGGCCACAATTAATCAACCGAAAAACGTGGAGAACACCATGACTTATTCCTCTGCAACACATGCCTTCTCTGTCAACCCGGCCACGGGTGAAACCCTCGCCGCGTATCCGTGGGCGACGCCGGAACAGGTTGAACGCGCGATTTCTCAGTCCGACGCGGGCTATCGCCAGTGGCGTCGCGAAAGCGTCTCCCACCGGGCGCAAAAGCTGCGCGATCTTGGCGCCGCGCTGAGTCATCGCGCTGAAGAGATGGCGCAGACGATCTCCCGTGAAATGGGCAAACCCATTCAGCAGGCGCGGGCCGAAGTGGCGAAATCCGCCGGCCTGTGCGACTGGTACGCCGAGCACGGCCCGGCGATGCTGCGTGCGGAACCCACGCAGGTGGAAAACCAGAACGCGGTTATTGAATACCGTCCGCTGGGACCGATCCTCGCAATAATGCCGTGGAACTTCCCGCTCTGGCAGGTGCTGCGCGGCGCGGTGCCGATTCTGCTGGCAGGGAACAGCTATCTGCTCAAACACGCGCCCAACGTGCTCGGCTCGGCGGATCTTATCGCGCAGATTTTTGCGGACGCGGGTTTCCCTGAAGGCGTGTTCGGCTGGGTGAACGCCACCAACGACGGCGTCAGCCAGGCGATTAACGATCGTCGTATTGCGGCGGTGACCGTCACCGGCAGCGTGCGTGCCGGGGCAGCCATTGGTGCTCAGGCGGGGGCCGCGCTGAAGAAATGCGTTCTTGAACTGGGCGGCTCAGACCCGTTCATCGTTCTCAACGATGCCGACCTGGATCTTGCCGTGAAGGCGGCGGTAGCAGGCCGCTACCAGAATACCGGACAGGTGTGCGCGGCGGCAAAACGCTTCATTGTGGAAGAAGGTATTGCGGACACCTTTACCCAACGCTTTGTCGATGCGGTTGCGGCCCTGAAGCTGGGTGCGCCGGACCAGGAAGAAAACTATCTGGGCCCGATGGCGCGTTTTGATCTGCGCGATGAACTGCATCAGCAGGTACAGGCGACGCTGGCAGAAGGGGCAACGTTGCTGCTGGGCGGTGAGAAAATCAGCGGCGAGGGGAATTATTATGCGCCAACCGTGCTGGCGAATGTCACCCCGTCGATGACGGCGTTCCGTCAGGAGCTGTTTGGTCCGGTCGCGGCCATTACGGTCGCGAAAGACGCGGAGCACGCCCTGATGCTGGCCAACGACAGCGATTTTGGTCTGTCAGCCACGGTCTTTACCGCCAGTGATGCGCTGGCAGAGACCTTCTCCCGCGAGCTGGAGTGCGGCGGGGTGTTTATCAACGGCTTTAGCGCCAGCGATGCGCGCGTAGCCTTTGGCGGTGTGAAGAAAAGCGGCTTTGGCCGCGAGCTTTCCCACTTTGGCTTGCACGAGTTCTGTAATGCGCAGACGGTGTGGAAGGATCGCGTGTAATCCTTAATATCGGCCCTCATCGCGAGGGCCGTTGTCACTATTCTGCAATGGTTCTGTCATTTTCATTTCGTAGACTCGCTCGCGTCTAACGCCTTGTAAATGAAGTAATTATGAACCTAACGCAAATTTTTCGCCGTATTGCGCAGCGTCTCACCCCCCGTCACTTTGGCCTGCTGACGGGTATCTTTTGCATCATTGGCCTTTTCTCCGCGCTGCAGCTCTCCTCGTCACTTCTGCTTAATGCCTCCCTGAACGAAGCCCAGCGCAACGAGCAGCACAACCTGTTGGCCTGGCAGCAGCAGAGCAAGCTGGATTTGGCTCGCGTCTCTCTGCTGGCCGCAAGCGATCTCCTTAACCGCTCCGGCGTCTGGTTTATGCAGGATAAAGAGACCGGCTCCGACGGAAGCTGGCATAGCCTGATGGATGACGCGCAAAAGGCGCTGACGGTTTCGCAGCAGGCATGGAAGGCCTGGCTGGCGCTGAATCCGCCGAAAGACGACGCGCTGGTGAACAGCTATCAACTTTTCTACGGTGCGATCAAAGAGCAGGCGGAAGGTCTGGTTAAAACCAACACCATCGACGCTTTTTTTGCCGTCCCGGCGCAGGCGTTTCAGACGGATTTTAACGACAACTATGCGCGCTATCAGCAGGCAAGCGAGAAGCAGGCGATGCAGGGGCGTCAGAGCCTCATGGCGCAGCTCTCCGACCTGCAAACGTTATTCCTGTTTGCGCCGGTGCTGTTAGTCGCCATCGCCGCTGTCGTCTGGTTCGGTATGTCCCGATGGGTGATTACACCGCTGCGTCGGCTCATCGCGCATATCAACCGGCTGGCAGCAGGGGATCTCTCCGGCACGCCGCCGAACGTTATGCGTTTCAATCGCGAGATTGGGCAGCTTAGTGACAGTATTGCCACGATGCAGCTTGGCCTGCAGCAACTGGTGACGCAGGTCAGCCATGCCACGGCGACCATGGTGGAGAACATTGATGCCCTGGCACAGGGTAACCAGAAGCTGTATCAGCAGTCGGCACGTCAGGCGAAAGAGCTTGAGGATGTGACGGCGCATATCGCGGCGCTGGAAAGCCACGTTGAAGGCAATACCGGGTATGCCAGACTCGCCAGCGCCCGGGCCGATGAAGCGCGCCAGGCAGCCGTGGGGGGAGACCAGATGATGTCGACCGTGAACGCGTCCATGCAGGCGATCGTCGACCGATCGTCAGAGATGCGCGGGATCGTGGCGATGATCGACAGCGTGGCGTTTCAGACGAACATCCTGGCGCTGAATGCCGCTATTGAGGCGGCCCATGCCGGAAATCAGGGGCGAGGGTTTGCCGTCGTTGCCCGGGAGGTTGGGCTGCTGGCCAGAAAGAGCAGCCACTCGACGCAGACCATTCAGGAGCTGATCAACCGCTCGGTGCAGGGGATTGAAGACGGTTCTCGTGCCGTCACCCTGATGGAAGAGAATCTGCAGCAGGTCACCGGTCTGGTGGGCAATTTAAGCAGTTTGCTTAATGAGATCTCCACCGCCACGCTCAGTCAGGGAGACAGTATTCACCAGATGACGCGTCAGCTTCAGGCGCTGAACCAGGTCTCCCGTCAGACGGATTTGCTGGTCTCTGACGCCTCGGATGCTTCTGAACGTCTGCAAAAGCAATCCGATCTTTTATTGCAGGCCGTTTCGCGTTTTCGTCTTAGCGCCTGACGCAATACATAAGCCTCTGTTATACTCGCAGCCCGTTTTAGCCTGAGGGCAAGGAGCAAAGTGTGGCTGCGGTCATCCATAATGAGATGTTGGACGAGATTCTGGCGCAGGTTCGTCCGTTAATTGGAAAGGGGAAGGTTGCCGACTATATTCCGGCCCTTGCCTCGGTCAGCGGGAATAAGCTGGGCATTGCTATCTGTACCATCGACGGACAGCGATACCAGGCAGGGGATGCAACAGAACGTTTTTCCATTCAGTCCATTTCGAAAGTGCTCAGTCTGGTTGCGGCGATGCGCCAGTATGAAGAAGACGAGATCTGGCAGCGGGTGGGCAAAGATCCGTCCGGCCAGCCTTTTAACTCGCTGCTTCAGCTCGAGATAGAACAGGGTAAACCGCGAAATCCCTTTATCAACGCCGGGGCGCTGGTGGTCTGCGATATGCTGCAAAGCCGCCTCAGCGCGCCGCGTCAGCGTATGCTGGAGATCGTGCGGCAGCTTTCGGGCGTCGACGACATTGCCTACGATCCAGTGGTGGCCCGCTCGGAATTCGAACATTCCGCCCGTAACGCGGCCATCGCGTGGCTGATGAAATCCTTCGGCAATTTCCATAACGACGTGGCGACCGTCCTGCAAAACTACTTCCATTACTGCGCCCTGAAGATGAGCTGCGTTGAGCTGGCTCAGACGTTCTTGTTCCTGGCGCATCAGGGGCACGCGCCGCATCTCGATCAGGAGGTGGTTTCACCTCTGCAGGCTCGCCAGGTTAACGCGCTGATGGCGACCAGCGGGATGTATCAAAACGCCGGCGAGTTTGCCTGGCGCGTTGGTCTCCCGGCTAAATCGGGCGTCGGTGGCGGAGTCGTGGCTATTGTGCCGCATGAAATGGCGATTGCGGTCTGGAGCCCGGAGCTGGATGAAACCGGAAATTCGCTTGCCGGTGTGGCGGTTCTGGAGAAACTGACCCAGCGTATGGGACGTTCAGTCTACTGATGTCTGACCTGGATCCTCTTTTTTCCCGTCTGGCGCGATCGACGTTTCGCTCGCGCTTTCGCTTAGGCGATAAGGAACGGCAGTACTGCTGGGACAAAGGCCCGGATACCATTGACCAGCATGCCGCGGATTTTGTTGAAAAGCGTCTTGCCCCTGCACAACCTGCAAACGACGGGAAACAGACGCCCATGCGCGGTCACCCGGTGTTTATCGCCCAGCATGCTACCGCCACCTGTTGTCGGGGCTGCCTGGCAAAATGGCATAATATTCCACCGGGTGTTCAGCTCACCGCGCAGCAGCAGCAGTATATCGTCAGCGTCATTCACCACTGGCTGGTACTGCAGATGAACGCCTAAATTTGACGAGTTATGATTCCGCTGTATTTGTGTTATAGATGCATCTTAAGTGAGCTTCGATCGTGCTGACGACCGCAATAATTGCCATAAGCTTTCATATGGAATGATATTTAATGCGTTCTGCTCTTACCGCTTTCAGACCGTTCCAGCCTGACACGCCGCTGCGAAATGCATCGACGATCTTTATTCTCACCACCTTGTTCTATTTTGTGGGCGCGGAATTACGTCTCGTGGAGGCCTTGTCGCTGTTCTGGCCACTCAATGGCGTGATGGCAGGGATCTTTGCCCGTTATGTTTTCCTGAATCGCCTGCATTACTATGCGGTATCCTATGTCGCGATGCTGTTGTACGACGCGGTCACGACCAGCTGGGGGATGGCCTCCGTGGTGATCAACCTGTCTAACATGGTCTTTATCGTCGTTGTGGCCGTGCTGGTTCAGCGTGACAAGCGGCTGATGAAGAAAACCCCCGATCCGCTTAACGCATTACGCCTGTTCAACTACTGTCTGATCGCCGCGCTGCTGTGCGCGTTGCTCGGCGCGGTAGGTTCGGTCGGGATTGACAGTCATACGTTCTGGCCGTTGTTCGCCGACTGGTTTAGCGAGCAGTTCTCAACCGGCGTGCTTGTTGTGCCGTGTATGCTCACGCTGGGCATGCCCGTGCGCGAATTCAGGTTGCGTCTGGAGCAACTGTTACCGGTTATTGCGCTAATTGTCTCGGTGGTCGCGTCGGTGGTGATCGGCGGAGCGGGGAGCCTCTCTTTTCCTCTGCCTGCGCTTATCTGGTGTGCGGTACGCTACCCATTGCCTGTGACCTGCTTGCTGACGTTTGTCACGGGCGCCATAGAAATTATTCTGGTCGCCAATTCGGTGATTAATATTGCCGTGGCGACGCCGTTTACCACCCCAATGATGTTTTCTGCCCGGCTGGGTATTGCCACGATGGCGATCTGTCCGGTGATGGTCTCCGTCAGCATGGCTGCCATTAATTCCCTGATCCGTCAGGTTTCCCTGCGGGCGGATTATGACTTCTTAACGCATGTTTACTCGCGTTCCGGGCTTTATGAGGCGTTAAAACACGAAGAGACGCACCGGCACTCGCGCTTTCTGACCGTCATGCTGCTGGATATCGATTACTTCAAAAGCATTAATGATAACTATGGCCACGAGTGTGGTGACCGCGTGCTGGCGTCATTTGCCAGACAGGTTCAACAGGTTGTCGGCGAAGACGGCATGGTTGCGCGAATGGGCGGGGAAGAGTTCGCGGTGGTGGTAAACTCTGGTAATGCGCAAAACGGTTATGAACTGGCGGAGCGTATCAGAACCACCGTCGCCAGCCATCCTTTCACGTGGCGCCACCAGACGCTCTATCTGACGGTCAGTATTGGCCTCGGAAGCGGAAAGTCTGAGTCATGGCAGTTGACCGAGGTCTTCAACACGTTGATGGCCGAAGCGGACGATCATCTTTATCGTTCAAAAAAAGCGGGTCGAAATCGTACCAGTGCCCGGATGTCGGACGAGCAGGTTGCCGCGACCTCCGGGAGTGAAATATAGCTGCGTTAATCGTCATAAGGCATTGACGTGAATAGCAAGCGGCTTAACAGGATGTTCGAACACTGACAATGTCTCTGTTTAAGCTACGCTTTTAGTAACGCTTTACGTCAGGAGACATTATGAAAGCACCTGCAACCCCTGAAAATGAAACAGACAGACTGAACTCGCTGCGCGAATCCGGTTTGCTTGAGATCGACAGCTCCCCGGCGTTTGACCGGTTAACACGTCTGGCAAAGCGCTTCTTCCAGGTGCCGCTGGCGATGGTCAATCTGATTGATGAGCATTCACTTATTGTGAAGTCGGCCGACGGGCAGGCACCCAATTCCGTACCGCGTAACATTTCGTTTTGTGGCCATACGATCCTCACCGAAGCACCACTGGTGGTGGGGGATATGCTGCAGGACGATCGTTTTGCGGATAATCCGCTGGTGGCCGGTGAACCTCGCGTGCGTTTTTACGCGGGCTTCCCGCTGCGCCTGCGTGACGGCGCGAGCGTGGGCTCGCTCTGCCTGATTGACTACGCGCCCAGGGAGTTTTCAGCGGCCGATCTCGCCGTGCTGGGGGATCTTGGCGCGCTGGCTGAAGATGAGTTTGCCGCTATCAGCGCGGCGACAACGGATGAATTAACGGGTTTATTCAACCGTCGGGGCTTTAATCAGCTGGTGCGGTTCACGCTTTCTGTTGCCCGGCGCCGGGCTGAGCCGCTCACGCTCGGCTGGCTGGATTTGGATCGCTTTAAGGAGATTAACGATCGCTACGGGCATGAAGAGGGCGATAAGGCGCTGAAAGCCATGGCGCAACTGATGCGTGCTTCTTTCCGTGAAGCGGATCTGCTGGTGCGTTTTGGCGGGGATGAGTTCGCTGTGCTGTTCGCGGATACCGACGAGCAGGGTGCCTGGATTGCCATGCAGTATCTCGCTGAGCAGGTGGAACACTATAACGCCCGCAAGCTGCATCCCTGGTCGCTTCATTTCTCATGGGGTCTTAGCGAATTCGATCATAACGGCAACGACCTGCAGCAGTGGTTAAAAGATGCCGATGAAAAGATGTACGCCATGAAACAGCAGCGCCAGCGCGCCCGGTGACATAACAAAAGCCTATGTCCGATCTGCTTGCGTTAATAAGTTGTTAAATACAAAGTGAGTGTATTCAACGTAAGGAAAAACAATGAATACCTCACTGCAAATCAAAAATCTCACCCGGGAAGAGATCCTCACCCATCTTGATGCGCTGGCCGGGATCCTCGAAAACTGCGTAAACGGCGGGGCATCCGTCAGCTTTATGCTTCCTTATGGACTGGATAAGGCCCGTATTTTCTGGCGCGGTATTGCCGAAAGCGTCGCGCGTGGCGAGCGGCTGGTGCTTGCCTGCGTCGATGCGCAGGACGGCGTCATCGGAACGGTGCAGCTGATCACAGATCAGCCGGAAAACCAGCCGCATCGCGCCGATGTGGCGAAGCTGCTGGTTCACGAGAAAGCGCGCCGGAAAGGGGCCGCGATGGCATTGATGGAAGCGCTGGAAGCTGAGGCCAGAGCCAGAGAGATTTCGGTGCTGGTGCTCGATACCTCCACCGGCAGCGGGGCCGAGACTTTCTACCAGCGTGCCGGCTGGCAAAAGGTTGGTGAAATCCCGCGCTATGCCCTGATGCCGGACGGTGCCATGACATCCACGTCCGTGTTTTATAAGTTCTTATAATTTTTCTGCACAACTACGCGACGTATTGATCAAAACAGGGTTTCTGGTCGTTAAGTTTTGATAAGTTATCGTACCAATCTTATCAGGCTGTATGACTAATCATAAAAGGAACCTCTTGTGAACACGCTCAACCGTCGCGATTTTCCCGGTGCTCTGTATCCCGAACGCATCATTCAGTTTGGTGAAGGCAACTTCCTGCGCGCGTTTGTCGACTGGCAAATTGACCTGTTAAACGAACATACCGATCTTAACGCCGGCGTAGTTATCGTCCGTCCGATTCAGAGCGACTTCCCGCCGTCACTGAATACGCAGGACGGTCTCTATACCACGCTCATTCGTGGTCTGAATGAGAAGGGTGAGGCGGTGAGCGCGAGCCGGCTTATCCGCTCCGTTAACCGGGAAATCGACGTCTACGACCAGTATGATGCGTTCCTGAAGCTGGCACACAATCCGGATATGCGCTTTGTTTTCTCGAATACCACCGAAGCGGGTATCAGCTACCACGAGGGTGACCGGTTCGACGATGCCCCTGCGGTGAGCTATCCGGCGAAGCTGACGCGTCTGCTGTTTGAGCGCTTTAGCCACTTCAACGGTGCGGCTGACAAGGGCTGGATCATCATTCCCTGCGAGTTGATTGACTACAACGGTGACGCACTGCGTGAACTCGTCTTGCGCTATGCGCAGGAGTGGGCGCTGCCCGCCGCCTTTATTCAGTGGCTCAACGACGCCAACAGTTTCTGCTCGACGCTGGTTGACCGTATCGTGACGGGGTATCCACGTGACGAAGCGGCTGCGCTTGAAGCTGAGCTGGGTTATCACGATGGGTTCCTGGACACGGCCGAACACTTCTATCTGTTTGTTATTCAGGGACCTGCATCCCTTGCCCGCGAACTTCGTCTGGATAAGTACCCGCTAAATGTACGGATTGTCGACGACATCAGACCCTACAAAGAACGCAAAGTTGCCATTCTGAACGGGGCGCATACGGCGCTGGTGCCGGTCGCCTTCCAGGCCGGGCTGGATACGGTAGGCGAGGCGATGAATGATGCGGAGATCTGCGCGTTCGTCGAAAAAGCAATTTATCAGGAGATCATTCCGGTCCTCGATTTGCCGCGTAACGAGCTGGAATCTTTCGCCAGTGCGGTGACTGGGCGTTTTCGTAACCCTTACATCAGACACCAGCTGCTTTCCATTGCGCTTAACGGTATGACCAAATACCGTACCCGCATCCTGCCGCAGCTGCTGGCAGGGCAGAAGGCAACGGGGCAATTACCGGCACGTCTGACGTTTGCCTTAGCCGCGTTGATCGCGTTCTACCGCGCGGAGCGTAACGGGGAGAGCTATCCGGTGCAGGATGATGCGTGCTGGCTGGAACGCTATCAGCAGCTCTGGGCGCAGCACCGCGATCGGCAGTTGAGCACCCGTGAGCTGGTGCAGTCGGTGCTCAGCGCGCGCGAACACTGGGAGCAGGACTTGACACAGGTAAGCGGTCTTGTCGACCAGGTCACGCTGGACCTTGATGCCATTCTGCTGAAGGGCATGCGCGCTGCGGTTAAACCGCTTTGTTAATGCGTTCACCCGGCTTCGGCCGGGTTTGAATACGATCTATTTAGTTACAACATACTATTAGCTTTGTTTTTAAAAAGCACATGCAGCACTGTGCGGATTTCGCTAATCAGGGGAGAAAATGCAATGTCCCGTTAACAAGCTTGCAACGGTGACGTGGATCTCGTTTAATAGCCTCGCTCTTTTCTTTCCTGAAACTCACTATGATCGTTCGTCCTAAACAGCACTGGCTACAACTGATTTTTGTCTGGCACGGTTCGGTACTGCCTAAGATCTATACCCGATTGCTGCTCAATTTCCTGCTTTCTATTGCCGTTATCCTGATGTTGCCGTGGTATACCTCACTGGGCATCAAATTTACCGTGGCGCCATTCAGCATTCTCGGCGTGGCGATCGCTATCTTTTTGGGTTTCCGAAACAACGCCTGTTATTCGCGCTACGTTGAGGCTCGCCTGCTCTGGGGGCAGTTGATGATAGCGGCACGCTCGCTGTTTCGCGAGGTAAAAAACACCTTGCCTGACGATAAGCACCTTGGCGAATTCGTGCGACTGCAGATTGCTTTTGCCAACTGCCTGCGGATGACCCTGCGCCGGGAGCTGAACGCAGAGCAACTCTCTCGCTATCTTTCTCCGGATGATTTACGTCAGGTGATGAACGCCAGCGCGCCCGCGAACCGTATTTTACTGATCATGGGGGAGTGGCTGGCCGTGCGTCGACGTAACGGGCAACTCTCAGACATCCTGTTTCACAGCCTGAATAACCGTCTGAACGATATGTCCATCGTCCTGTCCGGCTGCGAGCGCATTGCGACCACGCCAGTACCGTTTGCCTACACGCTGATTTTGCACCGTACGGTCTATCTGTTCTGCATTATGCTGCCGTTTGCGCTGGTGGTGGATCTGCACTACATGACGCCCTTTGTCTCGGCGCTGATTTCATACACCTTTATCTCGCTGGACACCCTGGCGGAAGAGCTGGAAGACCCGTTTGGCACAGAAGATAACGACCTGCCGCTGGACGCCATCTGCAACATGATGGAACGCGATCTGCTGCAGATGAACGACGAAGAGAATATTCCGGAAAGGCTGGTGCCGGATAAGCACTATCAGCTGACCTGACGGGCGTTCCACTCGTCGCGGGTGATCTCCCACAGCTCGGAGTCCAGCATCCCGCTGACGTAGGCTTTCTTCTCCGTCCTGATAAGCCGCATGCCGCTACTGTCTGAAATACGACGGGAGCGGCTGTTAGCAGCGGCCTTCGGGGCCCGCAAAACGGATTTGTTTAGCGTGTTGAACCAGTAATCCGTCGCGGCAATGCTGGCTTCGCGCATATATCCCTGACCCTGGAACTCCGGCGCGAGCCAGAACCCGCGGTTGTTATCCTCGACGTCGTACAGGCAAATAATGCCCATCAATTCATCCGGCACCTCACGTCGCCGGATGCTCCAGAACCAGGCAATCCCTTTCGCCATATCCGGCAGCGCCACGTTGTTGACATAGTTTTCCGCGCCGTTATCCGGATAGGGCCAGGGCACGGAAGAGACCATATAGCGGACAATCTCCCAGCGCGGATACAGCGTTTGTATCTGGACGGCATCTTCCGCAACCAGTGGTTTCAGCAGTAAACGTTCTGTCGTGAGCGTCGGTATCGTCATGCGCGGATCTCCCTATTTAGGCGTTATGCTTTTGTTTGCGTTCTAGTATTTTCATCTCTATCACATTCTGTTGAGACGTGCTGTGGTTATTCACTACCAAAGATGGGTTGCATCTCTAATGGCGAAATTTTAATGGAATTTTTGTCTCTTTTAGTTGGACGCGTATTCCAGAATCTCTTGCAGCATGGCAGAGAGATAGAGGAAGCTGTTACCCGTGGGGATACCCGACCCACTCCCGAGCTTGAACGGTATTTTTCGCGCCCCCTCAGCGAGCTTCCGCGTCAAAATCCTTATCCGGTAGCTATGCTGTTACCTCTGTTTTTAGTGGCGTTTGCGTTAAACCTTTTGCCTTTTCTCAGCACGTTGCAGGGTTTGTCTCCTTTACATCATGCATTGAGCTTTTTCTTACCATCATTGACGATGACAGGCGCGCTCATTGTGACAAGCGCACTACTGGCTCGTGGTAAGACGTCGGGATTGTCGGGCTTTATGGCGTTGTTCATCATCCTGCTGATAACGACCCTCGTTCAGGTTCTACATATCCTGCTTTCTCATGATGGAAGCCTCTGGCCACTCGTCATTGCATCTTTCGCGCTGTTACTTTGTCGGATGGTGATGAACAGCAGCGGCTTTGTGCTGTTTACGCTCTATTGTCGTACTCAGCGTCTTGCCAGATCGGCACGGGAAATGCGGCTAAAAAGCCGTTAAAGGGGGAGCTGATGACATTACGAAAAGCCAGGCCACAGGAAGCCGAAACACTCTGGAATATTCGCAACCAGGCGATTCGTCACGGCTGTAAAACCAGTTACGACGCAGAGGTCATTGCGCGCTGGACGCCTGATCTGATGCCCGAACGCTATCGGCAGATGGTCATTGAATACCCTTTTTACGTGGTTGAAGATGAAAAGGGCGATGTTGCGGCAAGCGGCTATCTCGATCTGGATACCCATTGTCTGGAGGCGATTTTCACCTTGCCCGCAGCCTTCGGTAAAGGCATGGCGACCCGGATTATTGAGGCACTCAAACATGAGGCCCGCAGCCGGGGGATAACCCGCCTGACCCTCGATGCGACGCCTAACGCCCAGTCGTTTTATCAGAAGCTTGGGTTTGTTACGCTGAGAGAACATAATCATCATTCGCGTATGGCGGGGGCTTATTTACGCTGTTTTGAAATGGCAATTGACCTGTAATGTGAGGAAAACATGGCAGTTACGGTAAGACCTTTACGCGCAGAGGATTATTCCCAATGGCGACCGCTGTGGGATGGTTACACCCATTTTTATGATTGCTTCCTCGAGGAATCCGTCACCGCAGCGACGTGGGAAAGGGCGCTCTCAGCGCATTCATCGATGTTCTGCCGGGTCGTGGAGAAGGACGAAAAGGTCATCGGTTTCGCGATGTGTGTTCTGCATGAAGGCACCTGGTCAACCGCGCCCATCTGCTACCTGGAAGATCTGTTTGTTGATGCTACCGAACGCGGGGCGGGAGCCGGTAAGGCGCTCATTGACGCGCTGATTGACGAAGGCAAGCGCGAAGGGTGGTCGAAACTGTACTGGGTCACCCGGGAAAACAACCCGGCGCGTAAACTCTATGACAAATATGGTGAAGCTGACGATTACGTCCGCTATCGTCTCTCCCTCTAAAACTTCAGCGCCTGTGTTTGTATCACACTGTATCAGCGTCCCGGATACATACACAGGCTTGCAATAAACCCGCTTTCGCACATATCCGCTATACATTGAGGTGTTGTGATATCCCCGTGAATTGTACTCAACCGGAGATACCAACATGTTCAGCAAACTTGCTTACTCAACCCTCGCACTGACCGTTTCGCTTGGCACCGTGATGTCCTGTCAGGCCGAAGTCACTGGCACAAACGTCGCCGCAGCCTTTGATCATCCTCAGCAAATTAACGCCGGTGATCTGAATGTCGGTTATGTCGACATTGGCCCGAAAGACGGTCAGCCGGTTATTTTACTGCACGGCTGGCCCTACGATATTCACAGCTATGCCGAGGTTGCACCCGCACTGGCGGCAAAAGGGTACCGGGTCATTGTGCCGTCTCTGCGCGGCTACGGTACCACGCGTTTCCTGTCAGCAAACACACCGCGCAACGGCCAGCCCTCGGCGATGGCGAAAGATATCGTTAATCTGATGGATGCCCTGAATATCAGGCAGGCGGTATTTGCAGGATATGACTGGGGCGCCCGGACGGCGGATATCGTCGCGGCGCTGTGGCCTGAGCGCGTAAAATCACTGGTGTCGGTGAGCGGGTATCTCATCAGCAGCCAGCAGATTGGCAAACAGCCGCTGCCGCCAAAAGCAGAGCAGCAGTGGTGGTATCAGTTCTATTTCGCCACCGCGCGCGGTGCTGAAGGCTATGCCAAAAACACGCATGACTTTGCGCGCTTAATCTGGTCGCAGGCCTCGCCTGACTGGAAATTTAGCGATGCGGTCTTTAACGCCAGCGCCAAATCCCTCGATAATCCGGACCACGTCGCGGTGACGCTCAGTAATTATCGCTGGCGTTTAGGGCTGGAAAAAGGCGAGCGTAAATACGACCGCTACGAGCAAAAACTGGCCACGCTGCCGAATATCACCGTCCCAACGATCACCATCGAAGGCGGCAACAACGGCGCGCCGCATCCGGCACCGCAGGCCTATGCAGCTAAATTTACCGGCAAATATGAGCACCGCACCTTCGGCGCAACCGTGGGGCATAACCCGCCTCAGGAAGATCCACAGGATTTCGTCAAGGCAGTTATCGACGCGGATAAGCTGTGAAATGTGCTATTTTCAGTACGTTACCCTTCGGTCTGGAGAGTTCGGTGGAACATATTGACCACATCCTTGTCGTCGATGACGACAGGGATATTCGTGAACTGATTGTCGATTATCTCGATAAGTCTGGCTATCGCGCGACGGGCGCGGCCAACGGCAAAGAGATGCGTAGCGTACTGGATAAACAGCATATCGACCTGGTGGTGCTGGACGTCATGATGCCCGGCGATGACGGTCTCACGCTATGCCGGCAGTTACGCAGCGGCAAACATAAAGATCTGCCCATCCTGATGCTGACGGCGCGCAATGAGGAGACGGACAGGATCCTGGGTCTGGAGATGGGGGCGGATGACTACGTGGTGAAGCCGTTTGTCGCCCGTGAGCTTCTGGCACGCATCAAAGCGATTTTACGGCGTTTTCGCACGATGCCGCCCAATCTACAGGTGACAGAAGCAGGGCGGCTGGTGATGTTCGGTGAATGGCAGCTCGATACCGTTGCTCGCCACTTAATCGACCCGGAAGGGGTGATTGTGGCACTCAGTGGGGCGGAGTATCGTCTGCTGCGCGTTTTCCTGGACCATCCGCAACGCGTGCTGACCCGTGACCAATTGCTCAATCTGACGCAGGGTCGTGACGCCGAACTGTTTGAACGTTCTGTCGATCTGCTGGTAAGCCGGGTGCGCCAGCGTCTCAATGAAGATGCCCGCACGCCCGCCTATATCAAAACCGTGCGCAGCGAAGGTTACGTCTTTACGATGCCGGTGACCATCAAAGAGGTTAACGAATGACGCTCTGGCCACGCTCTCTGCTGGCCCGTTTGCTGATCGTCGTGCTGTCCGGTTTGCTGCTGGCTAACGCCCTGAGCCTGACACTGGTCATGACTGAACGCATGCACAGCGCGCGCACGGTGATGCTCGGTAATCTGGAAAACGATGTCGCAACCAGCGTCGCCATTTTAGACCGCTTACCGGCCAGCGAACGCGCCGCCTGGTTGCCTCGGCTTGAACGAGGTAACTATCGTTATATTCTGGGTACAGGGGAACCCGGCGCAGCGCCGACGGATAAGCGTTCGCAAGATGCCATCCGAACCTTAAAAGCGACGCTTGCCGCGCATTACCCACTTAGCTTTACCGCGGTTCCCGGCGCCATTTCGCATATTCAGGCCCATCTTACATTACGCGATGGCGCGCCGCTGACCATTGACCTGATCCCGCGCATGCCGCCCGTCGCCAGCTGGCTCCCGATCGTTCTCGTTTTGCAGCTGCTGGTTCTGGCCGTCTGCGCCTGGATCGCCGTGCGGCAGGTGGTACGGCCTTTTTCACACTTTACCCGCGCGGTGGACGCGCTGGATCCGGCGGCCAGCACGCCAATGACGGAAAAGGGGCCGCTTGAGGTGCAGCGGGCAGCGCATGCCTTCAACGCCATGCAGGCGCGCATTCAGTCTTATCTCCGGGAACGCGCACAGATCCTGGCCTCGATTTCCCACGATCTCCAGACGCCCATTACTCGCATGAAGCTGCGTGTCGAAATGGCCGGGGAACCGGAACTACGCGACAAGCTCCTCAATGATCTTGATAGCATGTCTCGTCTGGTGCGAGAGGGTATCGCGTATGCCCGGTCATCAGAATCACTGGAAGAGACGTCGCTGAAGCTGGAGCTGAACGCCTGGGTCAACAGCATCGCCAGCGATTATCAGGACATTGGTAAAAACGTGCAGTTTCAGGCAAGCGAAACCCGCTTGCCCATCGTCACGCGTCCACAGGCGCTTCGTAGAGTGATGACTAACCTGCTGGATAATGCGCTGAAGTTCGGCGGCGGTGCCGTCATTGCCATTGATATTTCGTCTGCCGAAGAGGTGGTGATTCACATTGTGGACGACGGGCCGGGAATACCCGAAGCCGAACTGGAGGCGGTTCTGCAGCCGTTTTATCGGGTTGAAACCTCGCGTAATCGCGATACCGGCGGGACAGGACTCGGCCTGGCGATTGCCGCGCAACTGACCGTACAGCTGGAAGGAAAACTCAGGCTGGCGAACCGCGCCGGAGGTGGACTGGATGTCGCCATTACGCTACCGCGTCGTTCGTAAAATTGTACGGCTTTGTATCTCCCGGCCTGGGTGATACAGAGCCAGACAAAAACCGCGCGTTTACACATATCCTGAACACATCAGGACGATGAAATAGCCTCACTGCAGTGTCGCAGGACGTGTAATGTGAGGTCATTATGTTTCTGTTAATCGCTTTTCTGGGTGGGATGATAAGCCTGCTCAGCCCATGTACGCTCCCGGTTATTCCACTCCTGTTTGCCGGTTTTCAGGGGCAACGACGACATATTTTGGCCCTGCTCGCAGGGATGGTCGTGATGTTCACCCTGGTGGCGATGGTCGTCACCGTCGCCAGCGAGTGGATAACAGAGGCGACCATTGTCGGGCGCTGGATCGCGCTCGTCATTCTGGCCACCGCCGCGCTGGCCTTAATTTTCCCGTCTTTCGCCCAGCGTATTGCCGGTCCGGCCGTCAGCGCGGGAAATGTCCTCAACACCCGAAGCGGGCAAACGCGCGGAATGGCATCGGCTTTTCTGGCCGGGCTTGCGGTAGGACTGCTCTGGTCTCCCTGCGCGGGCCCCATCCTGGGAGCGATCTTCAGCATTAACATTGCGGGGCATTCCGCCATTACCACCGGCGCACTGCTGGCTGCCTATGGCAGCGGATGCGCGCTGATGCTGGGATTACTCGTCACTGGAGGCCGCACGCTAATGACCCCGCTGAGAGCAAAATCGGCACTCATGGCGAAGCTGCGTCAGGGGGCGGGGGTGGCGATGTTAGCGTCAGTCGTCCTGAATGCGACGGGGATGACCTCGTTGCTGAAAGGCGCTAACGGCGTCGCAGACCGTCTTGAGACCGCGCTCTTAAACCTGGCAAAACCCACAACCGCGACGGTGAAGCTCCAGCCGGTGGCAATCGCTGAGCCCAGCAGCCAACTGCCTCCGCTAAGTGGTGGAACAGGATGGATTAATGGTGACCCTGTCACGTCTGAATCATTGCGAGGGAAGGTTGTTCTGATTGATTTCTGGACCTGGGACTGCATTAATTGCCAGCATACGCTCCCATATGTGCGGGAGTGGGCTACAAAGTATCAATCGCAGGGTCTGGTGGTGATTGGGGTTCACACCCCGGAATACCCTTGGGAAAAACCGCTTTCGTCGGTTAAAAATGCGGTGAAAAAGTGGCAACTGCCGTATCGGGTCGTGACGGATAACAACTATCAAATCTGGAATGCGTTCGGCAACCAGTACTGGCCAGCGCATTACTACTTTGATGCCAAAGGGCAGCTGCGCTATACCGCCTTTGGCGAGGGGAATTATGCGCAGCAGGAAAAGGTTATCCAGCAGTTGCTCAAAGAAGCCCGCCTGTAATCGGATCAGGGCTGGCGTTGAGCCACGATAAACAACCGAGGAAAAGCCAGCAGTATCTGCCCGTTTTCCTGAAGCGGATACTGCTCTTCCAGCAGTTCATGGTAGCGTTTCAGGAAACGTTTCTGTTCGCTCTCATTCAGTTCCTGGAGCCAGGGCCGCAGGCCGGTGGCGCTTACCCAGTCAATAATGGCCTGATGAGAGCTCATTTTGTGATAATAGGTTGTCCGCCAGATATCCACGTCACAGCCAGCCTCCGACAGAATATCGTAATAAGCATGTACGCCCGGCAGAGGTTCGCGGCCCCGGTCTGGGTAGTCTTGCTCCAGCGCCACTTCACGCATCGCCACATGAGTAGGTTCCAGCCAGTTGTCGGGCATCTGGATCGCCAGCACGCCATTTAACTTAAGCAGGGAGACAAGATGCGGCAGGAGATCGTAATGGTCCGGAACCCATTGCAGCGACGCGTTGGCATAAATCAGGCTCAGCGGCTGGCCAGGCTTGTACTGCCGGATATCGGCCTCAACAAAGTGGCAGTCAGGTAAGGCGGCGCGTGCTTCCTCGAGCATAGCAGGGGAGTTATCGACCCCGGTGATGTGCGCAGAAGGCCAGCGATGCTTCAACAGTGCCGTGCTGTTGCCCGGACCGCAGCCCAGATCGGCGATAGTCGCAGCCTCATCCAGAGGAATTCTGGCGAGCAATTCGGCGGCTGGACGCGTTCTTTCTGCGCCAAATTGCAGGTAAAGAGAAGGGTTCCAGTCGGCCATCATCAATTCTCCGTCTTACATGATTCAGCAAGAATAGCACAGGCAGATGTCTGTAAAGCGGTACCGACGAGGGTTTTGGGCAGATGAAATCAGCAGAGTCAGTAAAACGAAGGGAAGGTAGAAAAAATAAGCAAACGGAAATATTACCCCTTAAAAGATTAAGGGGCAATGTTTTTATTGTAATTATTTTGTGATTATTGTTTTTTAATATTTTATCGGCAAAGTGCTTCTTATGCTCTGTACCCGAAACTTTAAATATTAGATAATCATCGATGGGTATATCCCTGGTGTTTCGTAGGTCTTTGACCTCCTGACCGCTTAGTTTTGCGAGAACTTCGTGGTCAGGTACTTTTTAAGTATAGGGAATATGCGGCACAATGAAAGCTGTCCTTAAAGACAGGTGATAATAGTTTCAGGTGTTATTATCAGGAACAAGAGCATGAATTCTGTCATTGAATTTTTTTTACACGACTACGATGATTTACCACCAGCATTAGCACACGAACTCTACCGACTCAGAAGAAAAACTTTTCGGGACCGACTCGACTGGAAAGTGGAATGCATCGAAGGTATGGAAAAGGATCAGTTTGATTCCCATAACACGACATACTTGCTGGGGATGTATGATGGACAGCTGTTATGCGGCGCGCGATTTATTAACGCAACGCAGCCGACAATGATAAGCGAGATCTTTCACAACTATTTCGATAATCCCATTGTTTTTCCAGCAGATGTTCCCTGCTGTGAAGTGAGTCGCTTATTTTTAGATAAAGAAACACGAGACTCTGCAAGTCTGCAGGGCGTGCCCGCCAGTAAAGCATTGTTTCTTGCAATGAATATTTATTGCCTAAAGAAAAAATATCACGGGATGTACGCGGTAGCCAGTCGTGGTATGTATGCCATATTTCGCCATGCAAACTGGAAAGTTGAAGTAATTCAGCGCGGTGTCTCTGAAAAAGGGGAGGTTATTTATTATATTTATATGCCTGCCAGCCCCAGCATTATTGAAGACATTATTAGCAAAGATAAATCCAGTCACTGGCTTCGCGAAATGCTCGAGCATTTACGCCATTTATAACCAGTGGCTGAGGCTCAGTCCTCCAGTAACCGGAGTTCCGTTCCAAGTTTTATTGCGTGTCTGGCATTATTTACACCGAGTTTTTTCATTATATTGCCCATGTGAAATTTAACGGTGCGCTCAGCAATAGACAAAATAACCGCAATTTCTGCGTACGTTTTCCCGGCGCTGACCCATTTAAGGATTTGGCGCTCGCGTGGTGATAAGAAAACATTCTTTTTCTGCTGATGCTGACTATAAAGATTGAGTGTCTTCTGATGTAACTGAACCAGGAAGCGTAGAAATTGCGGTCGATATTTCTCTATGTCAATGCCAGAATGCTTAGGACTGATGACGGATAAGACCACAAGATTATTCAGATAGTCATGCAGAGGAAACGTCTGTCCCTGGTAAATATCATACTGGACACTTTCGTCGAAAATGCGTGTCAGGTTGTAACCATCCGACAGGACGACATCACTTTCCCAGAAAAAATCGTCAACACAGCGCAAAGCCCGAATAATGACAGGGTCAATGAACTGATATTTTCTTTCAAGATAGATATTAAACCACTCGGGACTATTATTGAGTATCCTCATCTGCGAAGGATCTTTCTTGTTCATAATAGCGTAGGCGAAGACGATCCCTTTGAAATCCTCAAAAAACGCGTCCAGCTCACTCTGAATTTGCGTGTTGATCGTTATGTCGTTGTAATATGTATCCTTCACGTGAGTTGCTGCCTCCTGTTCGAGTGGAGGACCAAGTATAATATGCTTCGTTATCTGTAGCGAGTCGCATTTTAATCCAGACAACCGATAAGACAGGCTACCTCAGCAGGCAGCCTCGTGAACGTTTGGCATTTTTGAATGATAAATGCAGGTGACTGAGGGAATTGTTGATGATTTTATCGAATTTCGGAATCGCTCACTAAATATAGTAGGCTGCAAAATTTAGGAGGTTTTCCGCTTTTCATCCGGGTAGCGCACAAGCGTACCGATTTCATGCGCCTTCAAATCAGGATGTAAACCAGTAGGTTACAGAATACCTTTCAAGGCAACATGATAAAGCAGCATGATGGTTTTACCGTCGACAATCTTGCCCGTTTCAATGCTGCGTAAAGCCTCTTCAAGCGTCATTTCCAGCACATCGATATCTTCCCCCTCAGCCATGATCCCACCGCCTGCGCCGGTTCTGTCATCTGGCTGGTACTCGGCAAGATAAAAATAGAGTTTTTCCGTGACGGAGCCTGGGCTCATATAGGCTTCAAAGATTTTCTGCACGCGCGAAACGTGAAAGCCGGTCTCTTCTTCCGCTTCTGCTTTTATGCGGCTTTCGGGATCCATGTTGTCCAGCAATCCCGCGGCAGCTTCAATTAAATCGTCCTGGTGGCCGTTGATAAAGACAGGGAAGCGGAACTGGCGCGTCAGGATCACCGTCTTTTTCTCACGGTTATAGAGAAGAATCGTCGCGCCGTTGCCACGGTCATAGACTTCCCGATGCTGCCGTTGCCATTCACCATCACGCCGCTGGAGGTCAAAGGTATATTTTTTAAGGATGTACCAGTTGTCAGAAAGGGTTTCACTGTCGATGATGCGCACATCTGCACGTTTTGATTGCACGATTGTTCCTCCTTACGTAGAGTAATGATCATAAACAGCAATATCATGCATGTTCAAGATGAAACATGCAACATCAGGAATTCATGATGCTCACCAGTCAGCGAAAACAATTGATCCTTGAAAAGCTGGGTGCCGAAGGCCAGGTCCAGTCAAAAGCGCTCAGCATTCTCTTTGACGTCTCTGAAGACACCATCCGGCGCGATCTGCGCGAGCTGGCGGCAGAAGGGCGTTTGCAGCGTGTTCATGGCGGCGCGCTGCCGTCATCTTCCGCTATAGCTCCGTTTGCAGAACGGCAATCCGTGAAGATGGATGCAAAAAAAAGGGTGGCCCGGAAAGGAGCACAGCTGATTTCATCAGGCCAGGTGGTGATTGTCGACGGTGGCACGACTACCTCGGAGCTGATTACATTTTTCCCTCCTGACTTGCGCATCACCGTGGTGACGCACAGCCCAAGTATTGCTCTGGGGCTCGTTGATCATCCTTCCATTGAGGTGATTTTAATCGGCGGACGCTTGTATAAACACTCGATTGTTGCGGTCGGCGCTGCGGCCATCGAAGGCATAGAGAATATACATGCAGACCTGTTCTTTATGGGGGTGACCGGTATTCATCCCGATGCGGGGCTGACAACCGGTGATTTCGAAGAGGCATGCATCAAACGTGCATTTTCCGGCAGAGCCGCGGAAACGGTCGTTCTGGCGTCTCCGGAAAAGATCAACACCGCGTCGTCGTTTGTGATTGGCGATGTATCTTCAGTGAATACCATCGTCGTTGAAGACGGTACGGATAAGGCGTGGATCCGCGCGGTATCGGAAAAGGGGGTATCCGTCGTGCTGACCTCAGATCGTGACCGCCTCTGACAGCCAGCCTTTAACGTCAGGCTGGCTGTCGTCCAGGCTTACGCTTCTGGAATGTTCTCAAGCGCGGTATACACGCTGAGACCATATTTTCTGGCTACCTCAATGTCCATATCGGCACCTTTAGACGCACCGGCAATACGATAAATCGCATCGCATTTTGCGATGAGCCGGTGAGCAACGGGGTACAGCATCGCTTCGCTGATTTCATCACCCACCGTTTTTGAGCCTGCGGCTTTTGCCAGCGGCAGCGCAAGCCATTCACCAATGACCGGGATGTGGCCACGCTGGTAAACGGCTAATGCTGCGTTTTCGAGACGCGCCAGATTCTCGTCAATTCGCGCCTGAACACCATCGGTTCCGCTGCGATAGGGACCGGCAATTAAAATCAACTGTTGTGTCATTAATACCTCTGTCAGCGTTATTGCATGAAACTGCACATTTACAGAGGATACCTTACGCCATTACCGGCCTGAAATACAACTCCTCGTGCAACATCGTGCACAAAGTCGCATGAGCATTTTGACAAAGGCGTTGTGCTACCGGCTCTCCGGTGCATGGCACACGGCCTCGATGTTATGACCATCAGGTGAGATGACAAAAGCGGCATAATAATTTTCACCGTACGGTCGTAATCCCGGCCCGCCGTTATCACGTCCGCCAACGCGCAGCGCGGCGTGGTAAAAATCATCAACCTGCTGACGTGTAGTAGCCACAAACGCCAGATGCAGAGGCGCAGGTTTATCATTTGTCTGGAAAAGGCAAAGTGAAACGTCGCCAGCGCTCATTTCAACACCGTAATCTGGCGCGCCTTCATCAATGAGTTCCACACCAAGCGGGCGAAGCGCCTCGAGGAAGAAGGTTTTGCTTTTTTCATAATCACTGACGCCGAATTTAACATGGTCAAACATTATCGACTCCTCAAAAGAGATAGAGAAATGAAGAGTATAGAAGGTGAGAGGAGTCGAATATGATCAAGGGCGTGTCTATGTGACAGATGTCTCGCTACAGAGCAGACCGTTTCCGTCCAACAAATGTCCAGCGCAGATAGTCGTAGAGCCAGTTAAACAGCATCGTGTACGGCAGGAAAAACAGTACAAGACCGATCTCTACAAAAAAAGCCTCCGTCACCGTTAAATTCAGCATCACCATTGCTACAGGAATTAACGTGATGATAAGGCCAACTTCAAAACAGGCCGCATGGAGCGCGCGGACCAGAAATGTTCTTTCAAATCGGTATTTTTTCTGAAGAGAGTCAAAGAGTTTGTTAAACACAAAATTCCAGGCCGTGGCGGTTAGCGCGGATATCACGGACAGCGAGCCTGACTGGAGTACCGACACGTTCATCAGCCAGGCAAGCGACAGCGCGATAATAACGTTGGCCGTCACTTCAAAAATGACCGCGTGGAAAATCCTTTCTTTGACACTTTTATCTAATTCAATTTCCATAAGTTTACGGCAGCAGTGGTCAAAGGCTGAAGTATATCAAACGTCTTTCAACCATGTGTAAACGTAGAGGTTGGGTTGTGTGGGTATCATGACAGCATGAACGCGTGAAAAGGCGACTGCACGAGCTCTGAATGGGCTAGGACAATCACGACCGAATAAATCCAGATTTTGAGGAACCATACATTGGTGCGCATAATGTATATTATGTTAAATTGCATTTATAGGTCTATTCTCCATGGTGCTCTCATGTAGCTCCAGAAATTAGTACGTTGGTGTCCTCCCTTCTCGATAAAATCCACCGTCGATAACAAACCATTTGTGAGAAAAACTCACAGCACCATTCGATAGCACATGCTGTTCCCCTTCATACCAGTGCAATAACCTGTCGCATACAGAATTGCTGGTAATAAAAGAAGGAACACCGAATGAAGTATGTGAATCTGGGTCGTAGCGGTTTGAAAGTCTCCCGTCTTTGTCTCGGTTGTATGAGCTATGGTGACCCCGAACGTTTGCCTCAACCCTGGTCCCTGGATGAAAAAGCGTCACGTCCGCTCATTCGTCAGGCGCTTGAAGCTGGCATTAATTTTTTTGATACCGCAAATATCTACTCGGGCGGAAGTTCTGAAGAGATCACAGGAAAAGCGCTGAGAGAAATGGCCAGACGCGACGAGATCGTTGTGGCGACAAAGACCTTCTTTCCATGGCGCAACTCACCCAATACCGGGTTTCTTTCCCGCAAGGCCATTTTTCAGTCTATTGACGATAGCCTGATGCGCTTAGGTATGGATTATGTGGATCTCTTTCAAATTCACCGCTTTGACCACTCCACGCCTGTTGAAGAGACCATGGAGGCTCTGCATGACCTCGTTAAATCAGGAAAAGTACGTTACATCGGCGCATCATCTATGGAAGCCTGGCGCTTTGCAAAAATGCAGCATACTGCAGAGCGTAACGGCTGGTCCCGATTTATTACGATGCAACCGCAATACAACCTGCTTTACCGGGAGGAAGAGCGCGAGATGCTGCCCCTGTGTGAAGACCAGGGCGTTGGTGTGATCCCCTGGAGTCCGATGGCACGCGGCAGGCTCACGCGCGACTGGAGTGTCACGTCCCGACGAACGCAAAACGATGCCTTTGCGTTAAAAATGTATGAGAACGCAGCCCTGCTGGATAAGCCCGTTGTTGATGTTGTTGCCAGAATTGCTGAAAAGCACGATGTGCCAAGAGCCCATGTTGCAATTGCCTGGTTGCTATCAAAAACGGTCATCACAGCACCGATCATCGGCGCGACGAAACCAGAACATCTTTCCACGGCTATCAGCGCGCTGGACTTTTCACTTAGCGATGCAGAAATCACGGAACTCGAGGCACACTATCTGCCGCACCCCGTCGACGGGATCATCCCCCCACTTCCGGATACGCCACCTTCACTCACGCCGCCTTCAGCAATACAGGACTGTTAATGCCCTACCCTCGCCCGGCGTTGCCGGGTCCCCCAGTAAAGGTTTAACTTTTATCAAACTGACTCTCGGTTAACGGGTCTGCGCGACCACCCTACATACGGTAATTACCAGGCATAAGCCTGGGGCGCTTCTCCCCCGGGTCCGGGCCAGATTTCGTCGAGACAGCTCATGGTGTCGTCTGATAGCGTGATTGTCGTTGCGTGAAGCGCCTGATGGAGTTGTTCGACCGTACGAGGCCCGATAAGTGGAGCAGTAACGACAGGATTCTGCAGGAGCCACGCAAGCGCCACATCGGAAGGGGTTTCGCCGAGGTCCTCACATAATCCTTCGTAGGCTTCCAACTGAGGACGGTGTTGTTCAATTAGACGGGCAAACGCGGGCCTTGCACGGCGC
This sequence comes from Enterobacter sp. ku-bf2, assembly GCF_001742765.1. NCBI lineage: Bacteria > Pseudomonadati > Pseudomonadota > Gammaproteobacteria > Enterobacterales > Enterobacteriaceae > Enterobacter > Enterobacter sp. ku-bf2. Next base: position 668,135 of record NZ_MDVW01000001.1, on the reverse strand, counting down.
CCGCTTGCCATCTTTTTCAGTGCGCCGCCAAGCAACCCTCCGGCAAGTGGGCTCCAGGGGATCAATCCCATGCCAAAATGGCGGCATGCGGGAATGACCTCCAGCTCAACAGTTCGGGCAGTTAGATTGTAGAGACTTTGCTCAGCAACCAGGCCAAGGGAATGACGGGCCGTAGCAACTGACTGCGCAGTCGCAATGTCCCAGCCCGCGAAATTGCTGCTACCGATATAAAGCACTTTTCCCTGCTGAACAAGGAGTTCCATGGCCTGCCAGATCTCTTCCCATGGCGTATAGCGATCGATGTGATGCATCTGATAGACGTCAATATGGTCGGTCTTAAGCCGTCGCAAACTGTCCTCGCAGGCCTTGCGAATATGGTAAGCAGAAAGACGGCGATCATTCGGACCTGGCCCCATTGGCTGATAGACTTTCGTCGCCAGAACGATACGGTCACGGCGTCCACCCTGCTGGATCCAGCGACCAATAATCTCTTCGGACAGCCCCGATCCTTGCTGGATATCGGGTGATTGTTCGGTGCCATACACGTCTGCTGTATCAATGAAATTTATACCTGCCTCAAGCGCTTCATCCAGAATGCGGGCGCTGGTTTTCTCGTCGGTGACGTCACCAAAATTCATGGTTCCGAGACAAAGGCGGCTGACTTTCAGGCCGGTGCGGCCAAGATGCGTATAGTTCATACACGGCTCCGTTAGGTGAATGTTCCGCCCTGACCGACGGCCAGAGCGCATAATTTTCAAGAATAACGAAGCACAACGTGTTCAGTGAGAGGCGATGAGTGGATGGAATTGTGAAATAAATTCAGCAACGGATTAGCGCTAATCGGTCTATGGTGTATATCATTTCCGTATCAATACATTCGGGCCTTAACGCACAAGGAAAACGATTCTGTATGCAAATAAGCAGAGCGGATGTCGCCGATCTCATTTATTTCATGGCTATTGCACGTCATCGCAGTTTCAGCCGTGCGGCGATTGAATTAGGTGTCAGTGCATCAGCGCTTAGTCATGCCCTGAAGGGACTGGAAACCCGGCTCGGGGTTCGCCTCCTTAATCGCACGACCAAGAGCGTTACACCTACGGCTGCAGGTGAAGAACTGGTTCAGTCTGTCCTTCAGCCTTTCGACAAGATAGAAGGCGCGCTTGAATCGCTTAACCGGTATCGTAATACCCCTACCGGACGTATCCGCATCAATGCTGCCGTTGAAGCGGCCAATCTTTTGCTTGCGCCAGTTATGCCCGCGTTTATGGATCGCTATCCCGATATTGAAATCGATATTGTGGCCAGCAACCGTATGGTTGACGTCACTGATGCGGGCTTCGATGCCGGTATCCGCTATGGTGGCACCGTCCCGGAAGACATGGTTGCCCGGCGTTTATCTGCCGATATTCGCTGGGTTATCGCAGCATCCCCCGACTACCTTGAACGCTACGGAACGCCTGAACATCCTGATGATTTATTACACCATCGCTGTATAAGCAATCGTCTCGGCGACGATCGGATTTATCGCTGGGAACTTGAGCGAGACGGCGAAACGTACCAAATCACTGTGCCAGGCTCTGTGACGGTCAATCAGGCTGAAACGGGCCTTGTGGCCGTATTAGGCGGAGCCGGCCTGATGTATTTTCCGGAGCCTCTTGTTGCACCCTATGTGAAGGATGGCCGGCTCCGCCTGGTGCTTACGGAGTGGTCCCCGCTGGAGGAAGGTTTTCATATCTATTATTCAAGCCGCCGGCAACTACCGACCGGGCTTCGCCTTCTGATTGAGTTCATACAGGAGGCCCGACCGCTAGGGTTGTGAAATAGCGCCTCCATACTGAACGAGGCGTTATCGTCCCGTAGCGGATATCAGAAAATCAATCAGGGCCTTCACTCTTTTCGTTTTACCCGCGTTTTTGGGGTAATAGAGATACACTGGCGGGTAGGTTTTCCAGTAGCTCTCCATCACGGGTATAAAGCGCTCCCTGTCCGGCTGTAACTGCAAGATGGGTTCAAACAAACGTCCGATTCCCAGGCCGTTACGGATCCCGTCTGCCATAACGTCAATATCGTTGCTGATTAACTGCCCGGGCATCTCAACCGTCAACTGCTCTCCGCGATCGTTCAGAATCAACGGAAGGATGCGGTTGTTAGTAATAAAACGGTAGCCAATTAGCTTGTGTTGACTGAGGTCAGCCGGCACCTCGGGCATTCCATGCTCGCTGATATAAGCTGAGGATGCATATAACCCTTCACGAAAGGGTTTCATTAACGGCCGCGCCACCACCCCACCTTCGAGGATATCGCCAAAACGGATCCCAAGATCAAAACGCTCTTCGATAACATTCACGGTACCGTCGTAAACCGAAATTTCAAGCTGTATACCCGGATATTGCTGACAGAATTTCGCCATTGCAGGCTTAAGAATTAACAGATAGGCAAAACGCGAGAGCGTGATTCGCACGATACCTGAGGGCTCCTGATTCTGGTCGCGAATGCTTTCAAGCGAATGTTCCAGCGACTCCACCGCCGCAGCGGTCTGTTCCAGCAACAGCTGCCCAGTTTCCGTCAGCTCAATACGGCGGGTCGTACGCACAAAAAGCGGATGGCCAATATGATCTTCCAGCAGCTTAAGCGCATTGCTGACGGAGGGAGGCGTAATTTCCAGTTTTCTTGCGGCTGCCGAAATATTGCCCTCACGTGCAATGCTCTGAAAGATCCGTATCTGGTTATACAGGGCGTTATTCATAATGTTTTCCTAAAGCAATCTCCGCCTGATTATTAAGTACAGTCTAAAGATGCTTAAGTCAATGCTCCTCTAATCTTCGTGAAATTCGCCTCTTATACTTTTATCTCTTTCTACAACGACCTGAGTTCAGGAGACTATGATGCGAATTTTATGTCTGGATATCCCCGCACCTGGAGCATCGCTGGAAAAATATGCTCCACACCTTAACGCTGAAGCGCTGCACGCCTGGGGATTGTATAAATCCGGCTTCATCCGCGACATCTACTTCCGTCAGGACAGACCTGGCGTCGCTATTTTTCTTGAATGTGACTCTGTCGATGAAGCGATGAACGTAATGGCCGAATTCCCGCTGGCAAAAGCTGGCTTATTAAGCTTTGAGTGCATTCCGCTTGGCTCCTTTATTAACTGGGAAAATCTCTTTGCCGCTGAATTTAAAAATAAATAGTGAGGGCCGATATGAAACCTGCAGATAAACCCGTGCTGTGTGTCGTTTCCAGCCATCCGATTAAAGGCGCATCCGGTGTACCAACCGGTTTTTTCCTGGCCGAGCTGACCCATCCGCTGAAAGTACTGGAAGATGCCGGACTAAAAACGATGATCGCCAGCATTCGCGGGGGACAGCCGCCGGTGGATGGATTTGACCTCAGTGATCCTGTCAACGCCTGGTACTGGAACGAAACCGATTTTCAGCAGCGCCTGGCAACAACACCAGCGTTATCCGAGCTAAACGGTACCGATTACAGCGCCGTTTTCTTTGCAGGCGGCCATGGAACCATGTGGGATTTCCGCGACAGCCAGGATGCCCAGCGTATTATCCGCGAAATATATGAAAGTGATGGCATTGTCTCAGCCGTCTGCCACGGACCTGCGGCACTGGTTGACGCAAAGCTCAGTAGCGGCGAATACCTGGTGAAAGGCAAAAACGTGGCGGCCTTTACCAACAAGGAAGAGGAAGAAGTTCACACTACAGATGTGGTTCCCTACCTGCTTGAGACTGCACTCCGCGAGCATGGCGCGCTTCATCATGAAGCCCCGAACTGGTCTGAAAATGTGGTTACTGACGGTCGCCTTATCACGGGGCAGAATCCCGCTTCAGCGCACGGTGTCGGTGTGGCGCTGTTAAATGCCCTCCGCCAGTCAGCTTAATCCATTCATCTCTTTTTCACCGTTACTCACCCTCTTTGGCCGGTTTCCGTCAGCAACGTTCCGGCCTTTTTACAGGAGCTGAATATGAAAACACTACCTCCCGTCGCGCTGGGCACATGGTCCTGGGGCACAGGTTTCGCCGGTGGCGACACCGTCTTCGGCAATCATCTTTCTGATACTCAGATGGCAGACGTGTTCACCACGGCCATGAGTAAGGGCCTCAATCTCTGGGATACCGCAGCAGTATATGGCTTGGGGAGTTCCGAGGCAGCGCTGGGAGCATTAGTCCGTCAGTTCCCCCGCGAGGATATGATTTTATCCACCAAATTCACACCGCAGATTGCGAACGAACAGTCAGCGCAGCCTGTCAGCGATATGCTTGAGGCCAGCCTTGGGCGTCTGGGTGTGGACGCGATTGATATCTACTGGATCCATAATCCCCTCGACGTTGAGAAATGGACGCCAGGACTGATCCCACTTTGACAAAGCGCTAAGGTCAAACGCGTAGGTGTTTCCAACCACAATCTGGCACAAATCAGACGCGCCAATGAAATCCTTAACGCTTCCGGTTATTCCCTCAGTGCAGTACAAAATCACTACAGCCTGCTCTATCGCGCTTCTGAAGAGGCCGGGATCCTTGATTATTGCCGACAAAATAACATCACGTTCTTTGCTTACATGGTTCTGGAGCAAGGCGCGCTCAGTGGCCGTTATGATTCAAATCATCCCATGCCTGCCGGGAGTGGCCGGGCCGAAAGTTATAACGCGGTACTGCCGCAGATTGAAAGATTAACCGCCGCCATGAAAAAAATGGGAGCCGAAAGGAATGCCAGCGTTGCACAGATAGCCATCGCATGGGCTATTGCAAAAGGTACCCTTCCCCTCGTTGGTGCGACTAAAGTCCATCACGTTCTGGACGCCGCCTGCGCTTCAGACATCCAGTTACGCGATGAGGAAATCATCATGCTGGAACAATTCGCCGCAGAGACCAGAGTGGATACACGAGGCGCCGGGGAAAAACCGATGGTGTAAAGCCCATCCGGAACAGACTGTCATGAATCACATTCACGTATGGACAGTTCCGGGCGATCCTAATCTGTATCACTTTTACTGCTTTGTATGAAGGGTGAGAATATGAAAATCATTTGCCTTGAAGAACATTATCTCGACAGCGAGTTAGGCCGAGCGTGTATGCCTGTTGCGCTTGAGCAGGCGCCTTTCCTTGGCGACTGGGGAAAAACCGTCGCTGATGGTCATAATCCTGACCGAAGCCGGCCGCAGATAGAAAAGAATGCGCTGATAAACGCGAAAGGCGCTGATTTGGGAAGCCGCCGCCTCAGGGATATGGATGAGGCTGGAATTACCCTTCAGATCCTTTCTGTGGGCGGATTCCCCCAGCTGGCACCTAAGGATGAAGCGGTAACATTAAATACGGCGGCAAACGACCGCCTTGCCGGGGCGGTAAGAAATCATCCGGATCGCTTCGCGGCATTTGCCACTCTTCCCTGGGCACAGCCGGAAGAGGCTGAAAAAGAGCTTGTCCGCGCAGTTGAAGAACTGGGGTTTAAGGGGGCACTTCTGAATGGCCGACCCTCTTCATGCTTTCTCGATAATCCTGACTATGACTCCCTGCTTTCCCGCTTTAATAAACTGAATGTGCCACTCTATCTTCATCCCGGATTACCGTTTAACAGCGTGCAACAGGCCTACTTCACGGGCTTCAGCGCAGAGGTCAACGCCCGGCTCTCTATGTTTGGCTGGGGCTGGCATCACGAAGCCGGGATCCATTTGTTACGGCTGATGTTATCGGGCGTATTTGATAAATATCCCCACTTGCAGGTAATCAGTGGCCACTGGGGGGAGATGCTGCCCTTCTGGCTGCAGCGTCTTGATGACAGCCTTCCACTGGCTGTAACGGGTCTGTCACGCACGCTAACGAGAACCTTCCAGGAGCACGTTTACGTTACCCCGTCAGGTATGCTGTCGCTGCCGCACTTCCAGTTTATCTACGCGTTAATGGGGGCAGAAAGGATCCTGTTCTCCGTCGATTATCCCTATCAGACCCTGGACGGTGTAAAAACCTTTATCGACAGTCTGCCCGTCAACAAGGCTGAAAAAGAGGCCATCGCATTTCGCAATGCAGAACGTTTACTGGGCATCACGGCGTAGTTCACGGGTTCGTGATGACCGGTACAATGAGAACAGTCGACCATTATTAGTTTTTGTCTAAAAGTGAATGAGTCTTTACTGCTCTAAAAAAAATAATGGTGTCACTCTATACTGGGTTAAACATTCACCAAATATATTTAACTCATTGAAATGAAAAATATCCTTATTGTTTCAGGCCATCCTGAGCTTACCCATTCCGTCGCCAATGCCACGATCATTGATGAAGTGGCGACCGCCCTTCCCGATGCTGAAATTCGTCGTCTGGACTGGCTCTATCCGGACGGCAAATTCAATATCGCTGCGGAGCAGGAAAGCCTGCTCAGGGCCGATGTGATTGTCTGGCAGTTTCCTTTTTCCTGGTATGGGCTGCCCGGGTTAATGAAACAATGGCTGGACGAGGTCTTTGTCCACGGCTTCGCGCATGGCTCAACGGCGAAACTGGGCGGTAAAAAGCTGCTCCTCTCCTTCACTACAGGGGCGCCACAGGCGCTCTATACCGCTGACGGTTTCTTTGGCCATGCCATTGAAGAGTATCTTATTCCGTTCGAGACCACGGCAAAACTGTGCAATCTTGAGCTGCTGGCGCCGGTTTATACCTGCGGTATCAGCTATGCCGACCGGGATGCCGACAAAATCGCGCAGCAAAAAACGCTTGCCCGGGAACACGCTTCAAGGCTTGTCGATCTGCTCAATTCCGTCGTGAATAATCCAGAGGGAGAATAACGATGCAGTATACCCGGCTCGGTAAAAGTGACTTACTGGTCTCCCGCATCTGTATGGGATGTATGGGGTTTGGCGACCCGTTAACGGGCCAGCATCGCTGGACGCTGGACGAAACAGCAAGCCGGGACATCATCCGCTACGGTCTCGAAAACCGCCATCGCCTATCAGAACGGCTCCAGCGAACGATACGTTGGCCGGGCGCTGCGGGAGATGGCAAAACGCGAGGACGTGGTGCTGGCCACCAAGTTTCTGCCACGAACCGCCGCGCAAATTGCCGCCGGGATCGGCGGAAAAGAGGCAATAGCCCGATCACTCGACCAGAGCCTGCAGAATCTGGGGATGGACTACATCGACCTCTACATTTACCACATCTGGGATTACAACACGCCAGTTATTGAGGTGCTTGAAGCGCTTCATGCCGCCGTTAATGAGGGCAAAGTGCGAGCTATTGGTATTTCCAATTGCTATGCCTGGCAGCTTGCGAAAGCGAACGCCCTTGCCGAACGCGAAGGGCTGACGGCCTTTGTTTCCATGCAAAGCCACTACAACCTGATTATGCGTGAAGATGAACGAGAGCTCTTCGGTCTGTGCGCTGAAGATGATATCGCCATGACCCCCTATAGCGCGCTGGCCAGCGGTCGTCTCTCCCGGAAAGAAGGCCACACGCGGCGAGCCTCCGAGGATGCCTATGCCCGCGGAAAATATGACAGCACGGCTGAACAGGATCGGAGCATTATCGAGCGCGTCGCCGAGCTTGCTGAACGACATCAGGTGTCCATGACGGAAATATCTCTCACCTGGCTGCTGACAAAAGTCACGTCACCTGTCGTAGGGGCCACAAAAAAAGATCACGTCGATGGCGCGGTAAACGCCGTAAATCTTCAACTGAGCCCGGAGGAAATCCGGTTTCTGGAAGAAACCTACCAGCCGCACGTTCTGACGGGGATCATGGCGCAAAACACGCCGCAAACGAAAGACGTTAGTCAGGTCTGGACGCGGTAGCAAACAGTAATTTCAGTAAAAGGATCATCGTGAAAAAGCCCCTTATGCTTTTAATTTGTATGCTCATAAGCAGCCCTGTCTTTGCAACAAAACTGGACGCGCCGGATAAGCGAGTGATGAATATCTTTGAGCTCGGCGTCAGGCACGATCGGGACAAAGATTTTGCAGACGTAGCCAGACAGACGATTTCCGCTTCGGTTGATCATGAAGCAGGTACGCTGGCGATGTACGCCCTGCACCGCAGCGACAATCCACGTCAGGCATTCATGGTCGAACTTTATGAAAACGAAAGTGCTTACCGCAAACATCTGAATGCCGAACCATATAAGGCATTCGCTGCCCGGGCACCTGACATTATCGATCGGAAAAATAAAATCACCCTGGAGCCCCAATTTCTGGGGGACAAACACATCATACCGGATGAGCGAACCATTAATAATCTGGTGATCGTCGAGGTAAAGCCTGAATTTCAGACCGAGTTTAAAAACATCGTCCTGCCCGAAATGGCGGAATCGCTCAAAGTAGAGAAAGGCGTATTAGCGATGTATGCCGCTACAGATTCACAGACTCCGAACCGCTGGTATTTCTATGAGATTTACGCCAGTGAGGAAGCGTATCAACTGCACCGACAAACGCCACACTTCCGTGACTATCTCAGGCAAACGGCGCATATGAGCGCCAGTAAGGACGCTATCCCGGTAAAACCGGTATTTCTTCGTAACAAAAGCGGAATCAAACAGGATCCGCACCGTTGACCAGTGAGGAATAACATGAAAAGCGTAATTGCAGCGGCGGCCATGTCGCTTGTTATTTCTGATTTTGCTACTGCTGAGGAAACAAAAGGTAAAGCGATGATGAAAATTGAACCTTCAACAACTTCGGAAGCTGATATTCGTTCCGTCTCACCGGCTCTTGCGCGCTTTGGTCGAGAAGCGATTACTGAAGATCTGTGGACACGCGATGCCCTCTCGCCCAGGGATCGTAGTATGGTGACCGTCGCCATGCTAATTGCCAGAAACCAGCCTGGCGACCTTAAGCACTATATAGACATTGCCCTTGATAATGGCGTTACGCCAGCGGAGTTGTCAGAAATCATTACCCATCTGGCGTTCTACTCAGGTTGGTCAAATGCCATGTCAGCCGTCAGCGTGACCAAAGCAGTATTTGAAACTCGTGGCGTCACGGCAGATGTACTTCCTGAAGCTTCTCCGGACCTGCTTCCTCTCAATCAGGAAGCAGAAAAGCAGCGTTCAGAGACAGTGGAAAAAAATGTTGGCCCAATATCTCCGGGCCTGGTTAAATTCACTACAGATCCACTGTTCCTGGATCTCTGGCAAAGACCCGCGCTGAAACCCCGCGACAGAAGTATGATTACGGTCAGCGCGTTAATCGCATCCGGACAGAGCGCGCAGATTGGCTATCACCTCAATAGAGCAATGGATAATGGACTTTCTGTTGAGGAAGCTGGTGAGATCGTTACCCAAGCCGCGTTCTACGCTGGCTGGCCAAACGCATTTACTGCTGCTCCGGTTGTCGGAGAGGTGCTAAACAATCGATCATCGAGTAAAAGGTAATATTACTGAACACTAAAACCTGACGCACATCACAAAATTAGAACGAACAGTTCATGAACCAACAGGCGTGACATCGAGTGATTTATGGACAGCGTTTAACACAGTTATGAACCAAAACTGAGTTCATAACTGTGAGTTTGAATCGCCATTTGATTAATATGCATTTAAAACAGTTTGTTATACTGTTTCTGGTGCTGTCGTAAATTATGTATATTCCTCAAACCCAGAATAGTTAAATACGATATGCCAATAACCATTCTCTACGTGATAACCCGGCCTTCCCACTAACAAACGCCCCTTTTTTAAGGAGCGTATCAGTAACGTCAATAATCACTGAGAGGCTTCGCAGCCGATTAATTCTCTGTCATCTGGCGACGATGTTGTTGCGCCTGCTGCTGATGGCTAGCCGAAGACTGTCCGTTATTCGCCGTTTCGTGTGCAATCGCCGCTTTCTCGTGTTCATTCATCGCAGAAAACGACGTCGCTGTTTCGTTAGTACTGCATGGACCGTTTTTGATCATCTCCTTATGCATGTCAGCCATGCTCTGGTGTGCAGCTTCTGTGTTGTTTTGCATCATGTCATGAGACATTGCTGCCTGTTCGTTGTTGTTTGTCTCTGCAGCCCAGCTGGATGCAGAAACCGCCAGGATGGCAATAACAGATAAAAGGAACTTTTTCATGGTTGTATCTCCGAAATTAAAGTGCTCAACAGTTGGTGGCCTTCTTTATAATGAATTATAAAAACCGGCCGCTGTTTATCGCATGACTGGCGAGTGACATTTCTGTCACTCCAGGGGCTTAATCCCTACCCTGTTCCGGGACTCAAGGAGTGAGAGAGGCAAAACTTTGATTATTCAAATAATTAGAAGAGCATCCCGTCGCCTGCAACACTGTAACGAGGTGGCTACCAGCATAAGCAATACCTGCCCGACACAGCTGCAACAGCTAAAGACTCGGTTGGCTGAAGAAATGGGCAAACCTGTGGGTCTACACACCATGGGTATTCCGGCGGCAATCAGCACTCTCGGGATAATTGTCAGCTTCGCGATTCCTCAGCTGTGGTTGGGCTATGGCGTACTCGCCGCACTCGGCCAGCCAGCCGAACGCGTATTCGTGTGGGTTGTGCTGATCGCCCTCCTGTTCGCAAGCGTCAACGGCGTGACGATGTTTATGATTGGCAAAGGCAGCATGCGCGCCGTGCGGTTACATCTTACGCTGGCGGTGATGAGTCTGGTATTAACGGCAGCCTATTTGCTGGCCGCGCTGAGCGGTAGCGCTGCTCCGGGCGTCAGTCTGACCGCTGCGATGGTGAGTACTGTCATGCTGGGGCTTAGCGGCAGCTGCATCTTCTCTACCGCTTTCTATAAGATGCTGCTATTTACTCTGCATAACAGAGCCTGGCGCAAACTGATCAGCAAGGCGCGCTAAGCATTCAACCCGTAAAAACCCGCCGCTACCGGCGGGTTTTTTTATGGCTTTTTATGTCTGCGCAACCAAATTAACTTATACGCCGCAGGAATAATAAACAGCGATAGCAGCGGTGCCGTAATCATCCCGCCGATCATGGGCGCCGCTATCCGGCTCATGACTTCTGACCCTGCGCCGGTCCCCCAGAGAATGGGCAGCAGACCCGCGATGATCACCGCGACGGTCATTGCCTTTGGCCGCACGCGCAGCACGGCACCATGATAAAGCGCCTCATCAAGCCCCTGTTCGGTGAACGTTTCCTGGCGGGACAACGCCGGATGTGCTTCAACGGCATGACGCAAATACATCAGCATGACCACCCCAAATTCTGCCGCCACCCCGGCCAGGGCGATAAACCCGGTGCCGGTTGCAACTGACATATGAAAACCCTGCCAGTAGAGGAACCATATCCCGCCGACCAGCGCGAACGGCAGGCTCATCAGGATCAGCAACGCTTCATCCACGCGACGGAACGCCAGATAGAGCAGAATGAAAATGATCATCACCGTCATCGGCACCATCAGCTTCAGTTTCTTGTTGGCGTGTTCAAGCAGTTCAAACTGTCCGGAGAATGACACGCTGGTACCCGGCCTCAGCTTTACGTTCTGACTGATGGCCGTTTTAATGTCGTTCACTACGGACACCATATCCCTGCCGCGGGCATCGATATAAATCCAGCTTGCAGGTCGGGCATTCTCCGTTTTTAGCATCGTGGGGCCGGAAACAACGTTGATATCCGCCACATCACCCAGCGTGATCTGCTGTTTCATCGGCGTCAGGATCGGCATCTGCCTCAACGCGTTCGGGCTGTTCCGGTAGTCCTGAGGATAACGAATATTAATCGGGTAGCGGGCCACGCCTTCCACCGTTTCCCCCACCGTCGCGCCGCCGATGGCCGAGGAGACGAACAGCTGCACATCGCCCACCGTCATCCCGTAGCGGGAGGCTTTTTCGCGGTTGATATCAACATCGATGTAGCGCCCGCCTTCCAGACGTTCAGCGAGGGCAGACACCACGCCCGGCACCGTTTTGGCGACTGCCTCTATGCGCTGCGCCGTGGCGTCGATATCAGCCAGAACGGTACCTGAAACCTTGATACCAATGGGGCTTTTAATCCCGGTTGAAAGCATATCGATGCGGTTGCGGATGGGCGGAACCCAGAGATTCGCCAGGCCAGGCAAACGAACGGTCTTATCGAGCTCGTCAACGATCTTGTCAATCGTCATGCCGGGTCGCCACTGATCCTCAGGCTTAAGCTGAATGGTGGTTTCGACCATTTCGAGCGGCGCGGAATCCGTGGCCGTTTCGGCTTTACCGGTTTTACCGAACACCGACGCTACCTCAGGTACGGTTTTGATGAGTTTGTCTGTGGTCTGCAGGAGCGCCGCCGCTTCTGCCGGAGACACGCCTGGCAATGTCGAGGGCATATACAGCAGATCGCCTTCGTTGATCTTCGGTAAAAACTCGCCACCCACCTGGCTCAGGGGCCAGATCACCGTGAAGATGGATAATGCCGCAACCAGCAGGGTTGTTTTAGGCCAGTGGAGCACCCGAATCAGAAGCGGATGATAGGCGTTAATCAACAGTCTGTTCAGCGGGTTACGGGTCTCGGCGGGAATTTTACCCCGGATCCAGAATCCCATCAGAATGGGGATCACGATGATGGCCAGCGCGGCCGCGCCCGCCATGGCATACGTTTTCGTGAAGGCCAGCGGACCAAACAGCCGCCCTTCCTGTCCCTCGAGGGTAAAGATGGGTATGAACGACAAGGTGATGATCAGCAAGCTGATAAACAGGGCTGGCCCCACTTCAACGGAGGCACTGGTGATCACCTGCCAGCGGGTGGCGTTGTCAATCTGCTCCCCCGGATGCTGGTGATCCCACTCTTCCAGCCGTTTATGCGCATTTTCAATCATCACGATGGCGGCATCCACCATTGCACCGACGGCAATGGCAATACCTCCGAGCGACATAATATTGGCGTTCAGCCCCTGGAAATGCATGACGATGAAGGCAATACACAGGCCAAGCGGCAGAGAGATAATCGCCACCAGCGCTGAGCGAATGTGCCAGAGGAACAGCGCGCAGACGATGGCCACCACGATAAACTCTTCGAGAAGCTTGCCGCTCAGGTTATCAATGGCCCGGTCGATGAGCTGGCTGCGATCGTAGGTAGTCACAATCTCAACGCCTTCCGGCAGGCTGGCCTTCAGCGTCTCCAGCTTATCCTTCACCGCCGTGATGACCTCGCGCGCGTTTTTACCCGAACGCAGGATCACCACGCCGCCCGCCACTTCACCCTGCCCGTTCAGCTCGGCAATACCGCGGCGCATTTCCGGCCCTGTTTGTACGCGGGCAACGTCACGCAGATAGATCGGTACGCCGTTCTCGCCGGTTTTCAGGACGATGTGATTGAAATCATCGATGGTCTGCAGATAGCCGCTGGCCCGCACCATATACTCCGCTTCCGCGATTTCTACGGACGATCCCCCTGCTTCCTGATTAGACGATTCAAGGGCCTGCTTAACCTCCGGCAGGCTGACGCCATACTGTGCCAGCTTTAACGGGTCAACCTGAATCTGATACTGCTTCACCACGCCGCCGACGGAGGCCACTTCGGCCACGTTCGGGATCGTTTTCAGCTCAAACTTCAGGAACCAGTCCTGCAATGAGCGCAGCTCGGCGAGATCGTGTTTTCCGCTGCGATCCACCAGCGCATATTCAAATATCCAGCCCACGCCGGTGGCATCCGGGCCGATCTCGGAACTCACGCCAGCAGGGAGTTTGCCCTGAACCTGGTTCAGGTACTCCAGCACGCGCGAACGGGCCCAGTACAAATCAGTGCCATCTTCAAAAATGACATAGACATACGAATCACCAAACTGCGAAAAGCCGCGCACGGTCTTAGCGCCGGGAACCGACAGCATGGTGGTGGTGAGTGGATAGGTCACCTGGTTTTCAACAATCTGCGGGGCCTGGCCGGGATAGCTGGTTTTGATAATCACCTGAACGTCAGACAGATCGGGCAAGGCATCAACCGGGGTGTTGATGATGGTCCATGTCCCCCAGACGCTGAGAAACAGCGCCCCCATCATAACCAGGAAACGATTAGCCACTGACCGCCGGATAATCCATTCAATCATCATCGTCTCCTTAATGGCCAGAATGGGCGTCGTCAGGGGTTTCAGCGTGGCGCATGCGCTCCAGCGCACCGGTAATATTGGCCTCCGAGTCAATCAGGAACAGACCGCTGACGACGACTGACTCCCCCTCTTCCAGCCCGCTACCAATGCCGGACTGCTGCTGAGATTCATGCAGAACGTGGATCCTTTTCGGTACAAAATTCCCGTTAGCGTCAACGGTAATAACACGCTGCTCTTTGCCGGTATCGATAACGGCCTGAGACGGAATCAGCAGCATTTCCTGACTTTGGGTATTCAGCTTCAGGTAGGCATTCATGCCCGGTTTCAGCAGCTCATCCTTGTTGGAGACCTGCAGGCGCACCTGCAGCGTACGGGTGGTTTGATCCACGCTCGGCAGAAGACTCCACTTTTCAACCGGGAAGGATTTATCCGGCCAGGCCGGTACCGAAACAGCAAACTGCGAGGTATCTTTCAGCAGATACGCAATCGATTCTGGGACCGCCGCGCCGATCCAGACCGGATCCATCCCCTGAATTTGCGCCACGACCTTATCTTTCGAAATATTCATCCCGGTGCGCAGGTCAAATGCCGTGATCACCCCGTCGATGGGCGCCCTGATGGTAAACCGGGTCTGGATAGTGCGGGTCGCACGCAGCCGCTGAATATCCTCATCCGGCATACCCGCCAGCCTAAGCCGTTCCAGAACCCCTTTAATCTGCGTGGGCGTTCCACCGGTGCCGGAGAGCAGCAGGAACTCGCTCTGCGCTTCGACCCAGTCCGGAATGGTAATATCAATCAGCGGCGTGCCTTTCTTCACCTTATCGCCGATCGTCAGCGGGTAGACTTTCTCAACGAACCCATCCGCACGCGCCTGCACAATGACAAACTGATAGTCGTTATAGCTGACGTTGGCCGGGATCGTCTGGGCATAATTCAGCGTTCCGCGCGTCACTTTTTGCGTTTTTAATCCTAAATTCTGGACCTGCGTCGGATCGATACGGATACCGCCACCGCTTTTATCGTCATTTTCGTCCGCATATTTCGGGACCAGATCCATATCCATAAACGGTGATTTACCGGGCTTGTCGAATTTCACGTCAGGCTTCATCGGGTCATACCAGAAAAGGACCTTTCTTTCCGCAACGCTATTTGCTGTTTTTTCAGATGAATAGAGTGTCTGCCATGCCGTCACGGATATCAGCCCTCCGGCAATAAGGCTGCTGACTATCATGGCAGCGTATTTTATTTTTAATGAGGCCATGCCGTTTCTCGCTATTTAATGCTCTTTAGTAAAGAGATATTGCCCTGCTGAACAAATGAAAAATCAACGTGACTGCCGACCTTTAAGGCGTTGATGCTCTCATCGGCCTCAATAAAGGTGAAACGCATGGTCATCGCGGGCCAGCCAATCGCCGGGATGGCCTCATGAGAAATCGTGACTTTTTTATTTGTGAGATCAATGTCTTTCACGATACCGGTCCCCGTAATAACCTGCTCAGCGGCCCCTTCACGGGCGGCGCTCATCGCCTCGTGCTGATGAACCTCAGCCTGAAGGCCGGCAGAAAACGTCACGGCGATCGCACCGAATACCACGGCTGTAAGTGAATTACGCATTTTAGTTTCCTCTTTAAGTACAGTTATTCGACCCAACCGCCGCCCAGGGCGGTGAAGAGCGTTATTTCATTAACCTGTCGGGCATAAATAAGGTCGAGAAGGGTCTGGCGGGTGGAGAAAAGAGAACGTTCCGCGTCCAGCACGTTGATATAACTGACCGCACCGCTGGCATATAATCCTCTGGCACGCTGGAGCGTAATCTGGAGCGAATCAAGATAACGACGCTGAGCGTCAATTTGCTGGTTAATGCTGTCCCGCAGCGCGAGCGCATCGGCGACCTGTTTGAAGGCGGCCTGTATTTTTTGTTCGTAATTCACGACCGACTGCTGCTGACGAATTTCAGCCAGCTTCAGGTTAGACTTATTCCTGCCCGCATTAAAAATGGGAATATCGATTTTAGGGATAAAATTCCACATCCCGCTGCCCGCGGTGAACAGGCTGGATAATTCCGTGCTGCCTGTGGAAAGCCCGCTGGTCAGGGAAATCGACGGGAAAAAGGCGGCACGCGCGGCGCCGATATTCGCATCGGCCGCGTTAAGCTGATACTCCGCCTCCATAATATCCGGGCGCTGCAGCAGTATCTCTGAGGAAAGATGAGGCGGGAGTTTTACCGGCGCAATATCGCTGGCGTTCATTCCACTGTCGCCCGGCAGCGCACGGTACGTCCCGAGAAGCAACTGCAGGGCATGATTGGCCTGCGCCAGCTCCCCCTCACGTTTGGCAATCTCTGCCTGCGTGCTTTCGATCTGTCCCCGGGCCTGCTCCAGCGCGAGTACGTTCGTACTGCCCGTCACCAGCTGTTGCTCAACGAATGCATAAGACTGCCGGTAATTTTCCAGCGTTTCCCGCGCGATACGCAGCTGTTTATACGCCAGCTGCTGGTTGAAATAGCTCTGGGAAACGTTAGAGACGAGCAGGATATGTACCGCGCGACGGGCCTCTTCCTGGGCATAATAGTTTTGTCGATCAGCCTCACTCATGTTCTTCAGCCTGCCGAAAAAGTCGAGTTCGTAACTGAGCGCAAGACCCGCGTCGTACTGCTGCGAAGTCGGTTTGTCACTTTTCAGTCCCCCGCTGTACGTGATACCCGCGGATTCGTTCAGCTGCGGATAACGCCCCGCCTCCGTCACGTTGAACTGCGCCCGCGCCTCTTCAACCTTCAGGACGGCCATTTTTATATCGCGATTATTGTTCAGGGCTTCCGTAATCAACCCGGCTACCTGCGGATCGACAAAAAAGGTGCGCCAGCCGGTGTCCTGATACCCCGCCACCGCGGGCGTCAGGCCGTTGCGTGAAAGCGAAAACTGCTGGGGGACCGGTGACGCCGGGCGCTGATAGTCGGGAGCCAGCGAGACGCAGCCTGCCAGGATGAATACCGTACTGATGCTAAGTCGTTTTATCAGGAACATAACGGTTCAAATGAAGTCCAGAGTATTTTTAGGGCTACTCTACTGAACGCTTCCTGTTTGACGGGTGACGGCATAATGACAATGTTGTCATTTTTAACGTAAGTCATTGTGAACGGTAGCGGGCGCCATAGAATGTCATCAGCAGCCAGTCAGGGGAGCAAGATGAAAATACTGATCGTTGAAGACGAAATGAAAACCGGTGAGTACCTCAGCAAGGGACTCACTGAAGCGGGGTTTGTCGTGGACCACGCTGATAATGGCCTGAACGGCTACCATCTCGCCATGACCGCTGAATACGATCTGCTGATTCTGGATATTATGCTGCCCGATGTGAATGGCTGGGATATTGTCCGCATGCTCCGCTCTGCCGGCAAAGGTATGCCCATACTGCTTCTGACGGCTCTCGGTACGATTGAACACCGGGTAAAAGGGCTTGAGCTGGGTGCAGATGATTATCTGATCAAGCCATTCGCCTTTGCCGAGCTGCTTGCCCGGGTAAGGACGCTGTTAAGACGCGGAAATACGGTGATCGCAGAAAGCCAGCTTCAGGTAGCAGACCTGACGGTTGACCTCGTGTCGAGAAAAGTCAGCCGGGCCGGTAGTCGGATTATGCTCACCAGCAAGGAGTTCAGCCTGCTGGAGTTTTTCATGCGCCATCAGGGGGAAGTGTTACCCCGCTCCTTGATTGCCTCCCAGGTATGGGACATGAACTTTGACAGCGACACGAACGCGATTGACGTGGCGGTAAAGCGGCTGCGCGCAAAGATCGATAATGACTTTGAACCGAAGCTGATCCAGACGGTGCGCGGCGTGGGCTATATGCTGGAGGTACCGGATGCGCGTTAAGCCCCTCCGACGCCCGTTCTCTCTTGCGCTGCGGCTGACCTTTTTTATCAGCCTCTCCACCATACTGGCCTTCTTCGCCTTTACCTGGTTCATGCTGCACTCCGTTGAGAAGCACTTTGCCGAGCAGGATATCAGCGACCTTCAGCAGATCAGCACCGCAATGCACCGCATTCTGCACTCACCGGCAGATCCCGACCAAAAGAAAATCAGTAAGATCAAAGAGTCGATCGCCAGTTACCGCAACGTGGTCGTCCTGCTTCTGGATCCGCAGGGCAATACCCTGTTCAGCTCGACGCAAGGGGCGGCATTGCGCCCGGCAATGAAGACGGCGGACTTTAGCGAACACCGTCGTGCACAGGATGTGTTTCTCTGGACGGTAGAAGACCCGGCCCCCCCCATGCATGCCGGGTCCGCCATGAAAATGGAAACGTACCGGATTATCGCCTCCTCAGGAACGGCGACGCTGCAGGGCAAAACCCAGGACTACGTCATGCTGATCGGGCTCTCCATTAATTTTCATCTCCACTATCTTGAGGCGCTGAAAAAAAACCTTCTGGCGATTGCCGCGGTTATCAGCCTGCTGATTATTCTTGTCATCCGCATCGCGGTGCGTCAGGGACATTTGCCCCTGCGTAACGTCAGCAACGCCATTAAAAACATCACCTCCGAAAACCTGGATGCACGACTGGAGCCGTCCCGCGTCCCCGTTGAGCTGGAACAGCTGGTCATCTCCTTCAACCAGATGATCGAAAAGATTGAAGATGTCTTTACCCGTCAGGCTAACTTTTCCGCCGATATCGCGCACGAAATCAGAACCCCTATCACCAACCTGGTGACGCAAACCGAAATCGCGCTGAGTCAGAACCGTTCTCCGAAGGAGCTGGAGGATGTGTTGTACTCCAGCCTTGAAGAGTACAACCGGATGACCCGCATGGTCAGCGACATGCTGTTCCTTGCACAGGCCGATAATAATCAGCTCATCCCGGATCGGGTGATGTTTGATTTGAGCGCCGAGGTCATGAAGGTGTTTGATTTCTTCGAAGCCTGGGCGGAAGAACGCCACATCGCGCTGACATTCAATGGGATGCCCTGCCTGATAGAAGGCGATCCGCAGATGTTCAGAAGAGCCATCAATAATCTGTTATCTAACGCCCTGCGCTATACGCCAGCGGGCAAAACGGTGACGGTCTCACTGCGAAAACAGGATAACGACGTTGAGCTGGTGACAGAAAACCCCGGTACGCCGATCCCGCCGGCGCATTTGCCGAAGCTGTTTGACCGTTTTTATCGCGTCGATCCGTCCAGGCAGCGTAAAGGCGAAGGCAGCGGCATTGGGCTTGCCATCGTGAAGTCCATCGTCACGGCACACCACGGAAAAGTCCGCGTGGAATCGGATGCGGTGTCGACGCGCTTCATCCTCACCGTGCCGGGGAAAGTGCTCTGAGCGTCAGCAAACCGCGCGGCACACTTCAAGGACCTTTTCCCTGAGCCAGCGATGCGCCGGGTCCCGTTCCATGCGCGGATGCCACATCTGGGATACCGTAATAGTGCGGGTCTTAAAGGGCAGTTCAAAAACGTGCACGCGCTCGGTCATCGCCTGATTGAGCAGGTATAACGCTGGCACCATGGCAATCAGATCGGACGCCAGCGCCACGGATAACGCCGTCGGAAAGCCGGGCACCACGCTGGCGACCTTGCGCTTCATCCCGCGCTCCGCCAGCGCCTCATCGACAAACCCGTGCAGCGATCCGTCCGGCGAGGCCACCACATGCCCCCAGGCGACATAGTCACTCAGGCTGACCTCCGGCTGCTCTGACAGCGGATGCCCCTTGCGCACCGTGCCAACAAACCGATCCTGGAAAAGCCTTTGCAGCCGTATTTCAGGCCCCATGTTGCCCTGCACGCCGATCTCCAGATCGACAAGTCCCTCACGCAAGTAGCGCGACGTTTTTTCCGGTTTCGGTGAGAAGCGGATGCACACCCCGGGCGCAACGCTCGCCACCGCAGCAATAAGCAGAGGCCCAAACGCCACCACAAAACCGTCATTGGCCCGGATGGTGAACAGCCGTTCGAGGTTTTCCACCTTCAGCGCGTCGGTGGAGGGCTGCAGCACCGCCCTCGCCTCGTGCACGGCGCTTCTGGCGCGGTCCCGGGTGGCTTCGGCCCAGGGCGTCAGCACCATGTGACGACCGGCCCGCACCAGGATCGGATCGCCGGTCACCTCCCGCAGCCGGCTCAGGGTGCGGCTCATGGCGGAGGTGCTCAGGTTCAAACGTCGCGCCGCGCCCGCCACGCTGGCTTCTGCCAGCAAAACGTCGAGCGCAACCAGAAGGTTAAAATCAGGATCGGACACGATGGCTCCTCAGATATGGCGTTACGTGCAATGATTAAGTGCAAATGCTGCGTCTTCCGCCCTGTATACCGCATGATTATAGTTTCGTCATCACGATTCTTATTCGGAGTAACGACGATGACGCTCTTTTCAAACCAGCCCGGCGATGAAGGTTTACCCGGACATGAACGCGCCAGGGTGATGGCCGCCGTTATGACCACCACGCTGATGGGTGTTTTTGACGGTACCATGATCAACATCGCGCTCCCCTCCATGGCAAGCGCGATGCAGGTCCCCGCGAACGTTGCGGTCTGGTTCGCCAACGGTTATCTGCTGTCAGCGGCGATGACGTTGGCCATCTTCGCGGCGCTGGCGGCCCGCGTGGGCTATCGCCCAATCTTTCTGGCCGGGCTTGCCACCTTTACGCTCACTTCGCTGGGCTGCGCGCTGGCAACAACGCCGGAAATGTTAACCGGGATGCGAATTCTGCAGGGCATCGGCGGCGCGGCGACCCTGAGCATCGCCCCGGCGATCCTGCGGTCCGTTTTTCCGGGCCGACTGCTGGGCCGTATTCTGGGGCTGCACGCCCTGCTTATCGCCTCCAGCACGGCGATAGCCCCGGTGCTCGGCGGAACAATACTGGACGCTCTGAGCTGGCAATGGCTGTTCGCCATTAACCTTATTCCGGGCAGCATCGCCCTGCTGCTGGCATGGCGGGCCTTGCCGCGGGAATCGGCCGTTGACCGCACTCCCTTTGACGCGCCGGGCGCCGTGCTCTCCGCCGTCCTGTTAGGTTCGGCGATCATGATGGCCGACAGCCTTCAGCACGTGACGGAGCACATTAACCGGCAGGCCGTCTGCTGGGGCGTTCTCGCGCTGGTCAGCGCCTTCGCCTTTACCTGGCGTATCCGGCGCGCGCAACATCCGTTACTGCCGCCGGTGATGTTCAAAAACGGGCGCTTCACCCTCGCCGCGCTGACCTCGCTGGCCTCGTTTGTGAGCCAGGGGATCACGTTTGTCGCGCTGCCGTTCCTGTTTCAGAGCGTGTATGGCTACAGCCCGGTGGTGTCGGCGCTGCTGTTTACCCCGTGGCCGATTGGCATCGTGCTGATCGCGCCGCACGCGGGTCGCTGGGCGGATACGATCTCCGCGCCGCTGATCTCGACCCTCGGGCTTATCGTCTTTGTCGGTGGGTTGCTCCTGCTGGCCACGTTGCCGGAAAATCCTTCCGTGTGGAATATCTGTCTGCGCAGTCTGGTATGCGGTATTGGATTTGGCTGCTTCCAGAGCCCCAATAACCGGGAAATGCTCGCTAACGTAGCGCGGGAATATGCCAGCTATGCTTCCGGCGTGTTGTCGATTGTGAGGACATTCGGCCAGTGTCTCGGCGCCGCCGTGGTGGGGGTTCTGCTGGGGGCAGCGGCAGGATGGGACCATCAACATGCTATCCAGGTTGCACTGTGGCTAGCCGTCATCGCCTCGACGGGTTCGGTGGTATTTAGCCTGAGCAGGCTGCGCCCTGCGCGGTCTACAGGCAAGCGTTGCACAATGTAGGCCGGGTAAGCGCAGCGCCACCCGGCAAGAAAGACGGCGCGTTTGTTTACTCCAGCGCCAGCAGCGCAAAGCTCGCCAGCCAGTGCCCGCCGCTATAGTGGCTGCCGACCACATGCCCGACGCTTGCGGCCAGATGTTTCGTCACCGCCTCGCGCAATGCCGGTTGCGCCGGGTGGCTGGCAGGAAGCGCTTTCGCAATGTGCTTCATACACCACGCACGGCTAAGGTTTAACCCGTCCAGATGGGCAATTTTCGGGTCGGTACGATCGCTCACTTCCGCCGGGTTCATCAGTGCCGTAACGGCGCCCACCTCCGGCAGAAACGCGTCAAACCAGGCCGGGAAGTCTTCAGACACCTTGCTCATCAGCAGCGCCTCCGTCAGCGCGCCGGAAATATACTCGTCTCCGCCGGGCTCATAATGAGCCGGATAGCGCGTGTCGGCGAGATAAAACCGCTCCGCCGCTGCCACAATCGCCTGTTCAAGCGCCTTGTCTCCGACTGCGCGACCGTAATCGAGCGCCAGCGCGAGGGCAAACGCGGTGTTGTAGTGCGTCCCGACGCGGATCGGATAGGTGAGCTTACCGAGGTAATCCACCAGCCGGTTGCGAATATCCTGGGTGAGCGGCGCCAGCGTCTGGTACCAGCCTGCGGCCTGCGGCAGCGACGACTGCTTCAGCTCCTGAGCCAGCGCCAGCAGCCAGCCGTAGCCATACGGTCGCTCAAACGAGGCGCGGAACGGCGCGGTAAAATAGGCCAACTCCTTCGCCACGTTCTCTTCGGTCATGTGCTCGTCAAAAAGCGCGACGATCGCGTCCCGGCACGGTAATTCTGGATAGAGGCGCACGCAGCGCAGCAGCAGCCAGTAACCGTGCACCGCCGAATGCCAGTCAAAACAGCCGTAGAAAATGGGATGCAGCTCGCGCGGCGGCAGAACGTCACCATCATCATTCAGCAGGTGCATAATGTGGTTCGGGTATTCCTGGCGCAAATAGGTCAAAGGCATGCGGGCAAACGCGTCGGCCTGATGTTGCGTTAATTCCATGACAGCTCCTTAGCGAAACACGAGGAAATACATTAAGAACACGTTCACCACCAGCAGGGTTAACGCGGTCGGGATCTGGATCTTGATCACCTGATATTTGTCTTTCAGCTCCAGCAGCGCGGCGGGAACGATATTGAAGTTCGCGGCCATCGGCGTCATCAGCGTGCCGCAGTAGCCTGCATACATGCCAATCGCCAGCAGCGGCGCAGGGTTGCCGTGATGCACGTTGATCAGAAACGGCAAGGCGATACCGGCACTTAACACCGGGAAGGCCGCAAAGGCATTACCCATAATCATGGTAAACAGCGCCATACCCACGCAGTAAATCACCACCAGCATAAAGCGGCTGTCCGGGTTCACAAACAGGCTCACCACCTTCTGTACCGAGTCGCCCGTGTTGGCCACCACGAACACGCCGCCGAGCATGGCCAGCATCTGCGGCAGGATCACAGCCCAGCCGATGGTATCGACAAGACGACGGGACTGACGAACGGCATGCAGCGGTGTGCCTTTGGTCAGCCACCAGCCGGTGAGGATTGCCGCGACGCAAGCCACGCACAGCGCCGCCAGGGTGAGCTGCTTCTGATCGAGCAGAAACACGCCGCCGACCGAAACGCCCTTCAGGAATAACGTGCCCAGCACCGTCACCACTGGGATCATCAGTGCCGGCAGGAACAGCCAGTTTTTAAGCCGGTTTGACGACGCGACGCGCTCCTCCTCGGTGGACATTTTATAGTGCCCTTTCCCGACGAGGCCAAACCCCGCCAGCAGCGCGATGGCGATAACGCCGCCGCCGATAATCCGGTACGCCAGCGATTTGCCGAGTTCCTGAACCATCAGATCGCCAAACAGGAAGATCCCGCCAAACAAGAACCAGAACAGCGCGGTGGTAAAGCGCTTCGGATTGGCGCGATCGCGCAGGGTCATCACAACCAGCAGCATCACGACAAAGCCAATCAGGTAGTACACGCGGTTGATGGTGATAAGCGTCATCATTGCGCGGCCTCCTGCGTACCCTGCTCTGCACGCCAGGCCATCACGTCGCGACGGATACTTGCATCGAGGCGCAGCAGGCGCGTCATATGAATAATCAATGCCGCAATGGCGGTTGGAATGGCCCAGAGGCCGATATGCAGCGGTTCAATGCCCTGAATACCATTCTCTTTCAGGAACGCGTCGATCAGCAGCACTGCCCCAAAGGCAATAAAGATATCTTCCCCAAAGAAAACCGCGATGTTGTCGCACGCGGCGGCATGGGCTTTGATTTTGTCGCGAATGTGCTGCGGCAGCTCGCCATATTCGTTCAGCGCCGCCCCTTCGGCCATCGGCGCCAGCAGCGGGCGCACCGTCTGCGCGTGACCGCCCAGCGACATCAGGCCCAGCGCGGCGGTGCCTTCCCGCGCGACAAAATAGAGCATCAGAATACGCGCGGAGGTGGCGCTGGCGATCTTCGCCACCCAGGCCTGGGCGCGCTCTTTTAGCCCGTAATATTCCAGCAGACCAATCACCGGCAGGATCAGGATGAAGGTGGCCAGCGATCGGCTATTGACGAACTTCTCGCCAAAGGTTTCCAGCAGCATGCCGAAATCCATGCCGACCAGCAGACCCGTCGCCAGCCCCGCTACCACGACCACCAGCAGCGGGTTGAAGCGCAGTGCAAAACCAATAACCACGATCGGTATCCCGATCAGCGGCAACAGCGTAGTACCGTCCATAACGTTTACCCTATCGAAAGTGAGCGTTGCGCGCCGACGGCTATTTTTTTAATTTGCGGCGAGCGATGTTGTGTTTTGTTGGCAGGCTTCGCAAAACCTGCGCTAAAAAGCTATATCTGAACCTCAAAAACATGTAAACAAATTATCAATAAAATGTTCTTATTTTATCGATGAGTTTACATTTCTGGCTAAGGAACGTTATGACCTCAGAAAAGAGTGCTTCACCCGATCGCGACGATATCAACGATGGCCGGATCGTCTCTTCCCGTCACCTGGTATCCGAGCGCTGCGCGGAGTTATCAGAGCTGGAATATGCGCTGATCATGACCAGCAACGCGTTCAACAAATGGATGGTGCGCTGCATGACGGCTGCCGGCGAGCCCGATATGGGCGCCTTTGACGTTTCGCTGCTGCATCACGTGAACCACCGCGACCGCAAGAAAAAGCTGGCCGATATCTGCTTCGTCCTCAACGTGGAAGATACCCACGTGGTGACCTATGCCCTGAAAAAGCTGGTCAAAGCAGGCTACGTGACGAGCGAGAAAGCGGGTAAAGAGCTTTTTTTCTCCACCACGGAGGAAGGGAAAGCGCTGTGCATGAAATACCGGGACGTGCGGGAAGCGTGTCTGATTGCGATCCACGCGGAGAGCGGCATTGCCGGGAAGTCGATTGGCGAGACCGCGCAGCTGTTACGCACGATCTCCTCCCTGTATGACACCGCCGCCCGGGCGGCGGCGTCACTGTAACTAAGGACGGCGGAACAGCGTAATGCTGCGCCCGGCCAGTTCGTACTCAACGGTTTCGGTGATCGCTGTCCCGGTGGCAGCGTCATCCGCCGTAGACAGCTCCAGCACCCATCCCCCTTCGCCAAATTGCGGGATCTGGAACGGCACGGTGCCTTCAAACGGGTTGAACAGCATCAGCACGTCGTGCCAGATACCGTCCTCCTGCCGCAGATCCGGCCTGCTGATGGAGACCCCAAGCGTCGAGCCTTCATCCCACTGCTCGGCCTGCTGTGGACCGCCTCCGGCATTGAACCAGCGGATCTCCAGCCCGTCGCGCCAGCTTTCACGGCGCAGCAGCGGCTGTTGCGCGCGAAGGGCAATGAGACGACGGGTAAACTCACGCAGCGCAGCATCATTTTCTGACAGCCCCTTCCAGTCGATCCACGAGATCTCACTGTCCTGGCAGTACCCATTGTTATTCCCCTTCTGCGTACGGCCAAACTCGTCCCCCGCCAGCAGCATCGGCGTGCCGTGGGAGAGCAGCAGCGTGGTCAGGAAGTTACGTTTCTGCCGTTCGCGGGTAGCAATAATATCCGGGTTCTCGGTTGGCCCTTCCTCGCCGTAGTTGTACGAGCGGTTATCGTTATGCCCGTCGTTATTGTCCTCACCGTTGTCGGCGTTGTGCTTCTCGTTGTACGACACCAGGTCATTCAGCGTAAAGCCGTCATGGGCGGTGATGAAATTGACGCTGGCCCACGGACGGCGTCCGCGCAAATCGTACAGATCGCCGGAGCCGAGAAGCCGCGCGGCAAAGTCCGTGGAGACGTTGTCCCCCTTCCAGTACTCGCGAACGGTGTCGCGGTATTTGTCGTTCCACTCTCCCCAGCCTGGCGGGAATCCGCCCACCTGATAGCCGCCGGGACCGATATCCCAGGGTTCACCAATCAGCTTCAGTCGGGATAAGACCGGATCCTGAGTCATGGCGTCAAAAAAACCGCCGCGCGGGTCAAACCCTTCGGGCTCGCGGCCCAGGATCGTCCCGAGGTCGAAACGAAAACCGTCAATGTGCATCGATTCCGCCCAGTAGCGCAGGGAATCCATCACCATCTGCAGCACGCGCGGATGCGAGGTGTTGACCGTATTTCCCGTCCCGGTGTCGTTGATGTAGTACCGGTGCTGGTCCGGGAGCGTGCGGTAATAGCTGTAGTTATCAATCCCCTTAAACGAGAGCGTCGGGCCAAGCTCGTTCCCTTCCGCCGTGTGGTTGTACACCACGTCCAGAATCACCTCGATGCCCGCGTCATGATAGGCGCGCACCATGTCGCGAAAACCCTGGATCCCCGCCGGACCGTAGTAGCGCGACGCCGGAGCAAAAAAGCCCAGCGTGTTATAGCCCCAGAAGTTCTTCAGGCCGCGGTCGAGCAGATGCTGGTCATCCGGGAACCAGTGAACCGGCAGCAGCTCCACCGAGGTAATGCCCAGGCTTTTGATATAGTCGACCGAGGCTTTATGTCCCATGCCTTCAAACGTGCCGCGCAGCTCGGGCGGTATGGCCGGGTTCATCTGGGTAAAGCCTTTCACGTGGCTCTCATAGACAACGGTATGCGGCCAGGGCACGTTCGGCCGGTTGTTGTCCTGCCAGTCAAAGGCATTCGGGTCGATGACCCTGCCTTTCGGCGTAAACGGCGCGCTGTCCCGCGTGTCAAAGCTCAAATCCAGCTCGTCATGCCCCAGCTCATAGCCGAAATGGGCATCGTTCCAGTCGATGTCACCCACCAGTTCGCGGGCGTAGGGATCGATAAGCAGCTTATGCGGGTTGAAGCGATGACCGTTTTCCGGGTCGTAGGGGCCGTAGACGCGATAGCCATACAGCGCCCCCGGCTTCAGGTCAGGCACATAGCCGTGCCAGACCTCATGGGTATACTCGGGCAGCTCCAGCCGGGCGATTTCCGTTTTCCCGGACGGGTCAAACAGACAGAGTTCCACCCGTTCAGCGTGAGCGGAGAACAGCGCGAAGTTAACGCCCTTCCCGTCATAATTCGCGCCCAGTTGTTGGCCATGACCGGCCCGAATTTCAAACGTTGTATCCTTTGCCATTTTCGTTCTCCACGATTATTCGCAGGTAAGCAGAACCAGTACACATCCCTTTTCTGGCGTTAACGCCAGCGTTTCTTGCAGCATGCGGCTTTCGCCGCTGAACAGATCCCGATAGCGCTTCCCGGCCAGTTCGTCGGGTAACGCGACCGTGGTATTGACCCACAGCTGATGATTATCGGTGACGTCAAAAACCAGACGCGGCACGGCGACAATCAGCGCCTCGTCGTCCTTAACACGCGCATAGACAATCAGGTTCTCCTCGCGATCGCCGCTGACCTTAAGCGGCAGCCAGTCGCCGTAGCGGAAAAGCGCGTCGTAGTGCGGTCGAAGCCGCAGCAGCGTGGCGGTAACAAACTGCTTCACCCTGCCGTCCCGCCAGCATGCCGGGTTGTCAAACACCCCGGCATCCGCCGCGCTGAGGCTCTGCACCAGGGCCGGAAAGTCCGGCTCGCGTCGGTTATCCGGGTCGACAAGGCTGAAGTTAAGCGCCTCGCTGCCCTGATAAATATCCGGCACGCCGGGCGCCGTCAGCTTGATCACCGTCTGGCTGAGGCTGTTCATCAGCCCGGCGCGGATAAAGGGCTGCATCGCCTCGCTGAAATCGTGCAGGAACAGGCTATTGTCCGGTGAAAGCAGGTGCCGCGCGTAGCTCAACACCACGCTCTCATAGCTCTCGTTACTGTCAATCCAGTCGGTGCGCTGTTTCGCCTCGCGCAGCGCTTTTTCGAGGAAGCCGAGAAAACGTGCTTCCAGTGATGCCAGCCCGTCAGCGTCGTCCGGTGTCAGCGTGGCAGGCCAGACGCCCGCCAGCGCCTGGTAGATCATCCACGTATCGGCGGCGTTCGGCGCGGTACCGTCATTGAGAAAACGCACCTGGGTCTGGTTCATCTGCCGCCAGCGGGCCAGATTTTCCCCCCAGCGTTCCGGGGCTTCCGTCAGGGTGTAAAGGCGCGCCCGGGCATCTTCCCCGCGCTTGGTATCGTGCGTAGAGGTGCCCAGCAGCGCGTCGGGCTGACGGGCCAGACGAATGCGCATCTCCTGGTGGAAGCGGGATAAGGAAAACGCGCGCGGGGTCGGGTCGGCACCGACTTCATTGAGCGCAAGCTCGAGGTTGTGGCGAAAGAAAAGCGTGTCTTCAACGGACTTCGCCATCAGCGGCCCTGTGAGCTGCTGGAAGCGGGTCCTGAACAGCGCGGCGCTTTCGCGGCAATCTTCCGGCAGGTCGCCGGTAAGAATGCGCACGATCAGGCTGAGCGCCGCTTCCGACGTCTCCACGCTGGCAACCACGCGGTTGAGCAGCGCCACGTCCGGCGGGGTTAACCCCTCGCGAGTGCCATAGGTGCGGTAGACCGGAAACGCAATAAGCAGTTCGCGCAGCGCGTGGCGGATTTCCTCGCGCGGCAGCGCAACCTCATTGCGGCGTGCCAGATCCTCAGCAAGGTTTAGCAGCGTGGTGAATTCACCCTCAAAATTACGATCGGCCATCAGGCCTTTGGCATCGCGCAGTTCCGCGTGGCGATCGACCGTGATGCCCAGCGTCTCGTCATGGATTTTCTCCAGACGCCCCAGGCTATCGTCGTCGACCAGCACTTCCGCCAGCGAGGCGATAAACTCGTAGCCGGTGGTACCGGATACCGGCCAGTCAGCGGGGAGCTGTTCCCCTTTGGCGAGAATCTTTTCGACTGTAATGTAGCAGTCGGGCCCGGTGGCCTGCCGCAGGCGCTGCAGATAGCCCAGCGGATCCGCCAGGCCGTCGACATGGTCAATGCGCAGACCATCCACCACGCCCGCGTGGACCAGCTCAAGGATCAGCCGGTGCGTGTCGTCGAAGACCGCATCATCTTCAACCCGAACGCCGACCAGTCCGGTGATCTCAAAGAAGCGCCGCCACGAGAGCTGCTTTGGTGCCTCCCGCCAGGACATCAGCCGCCAGCTTTGCGCGTTGTGCAGCTCGGCAATGCTCTTCTCCTCGCTGTACGTGCCGGGGTTGAGCGGATACTCGGCGTCATAGTAAACCAACGCGGCCTTTTTCGTGACAGGGTCACGTTTTAGCGTGATAGCTCCCTTCTCCAGCTCCGCCTCAAAGGTGTCCCCAAGAAACGGCAGCGTTAGCGGTCGCGACCCGTCGATATCGAAGTAGCGGAAATAGCGGCTCTGCTGGCCATATTCAATCACATCCCGCCACCATGCGTTTTCCAGCGAGGTGGACATGTGATTGGGGACAATGTCCAGAATCAACCCCATACCGGCCTGTTTGAGCGCGGCGGCCATACGGTCAAACCCGTCTCGCCCGCCGATGGCAGGGTCGATTTCATTCGGGTTGGTCACGTCATAGCCGTGGGTAGACCCCGTCGTGGCAGTGAATACGGGCGACGCGTAAAGGTGGCTGATGCCGAGGTCCTTCATATACGGCACCAGCGCTACAACGCGGTCGAAGGTCATGCCGTTACGGAACTGAATTCGGTACGTGGCGGAAGGGATCATAACGATGCTTCTCCATCAGCAAAGCGAACGACAATACCGTTCGGGGGTAAAACGTCAGTGACCTCCGGCGAGGCAAAACGCGTCTCCCCCGCCAGAGCGGGCAGCGCGACGGGCTTAATGCCGATATTAAGCGCCAGTGAGAGCGTCCCCGACGGAAAGCGCCAGCATACCGCCACCATGCCGGGCGCGGTCTTGAGCACATGGCCCTCAACGGCGCCGCCCGGATGCAGAAGCGGAACGATATAGCGATGGCGCAGCGTCAGCAGATGGCGCGTATAGCGCAGCCACGTCTTGCCCTCGTCGGTGGCGACTTTATGCCAGTCGAGCTTTGAGCGAATAAACGTGTTCACGTCGTTCGGGTCCGGGACGGTTTCATCGTGCCCGGCATGGCCAGTAAACTCTTTCGCGCGCCCTTCCCGCACCGCCTTTGCCAGTTCGCCGTGAAAGTCGGTGAAGAACAGGAACGGATGCGTTTCCCCAAACTCCTCGCCCATAAACAGCAGCGGGATATGGGGAGAGAGCAGCAACGCGGCAAGCAGCACCCGCGTCTTGTCGGCACCCGCGAGGGAGATAAGCCGCTCGCCCTGGGCGCGATTGCCGGTCTGATCGTGGTTTTGAATAAAATCGACGAAGAACTGCGGCGGCTGCGTGCGGCACTCCACCCCGCGAGATTCTCCGGTTTGCAGAGACACCTCGCCCTGGTAAACAAACCCTTCCGCCAGCGCCCGGGCAAACTTTTTCTCCGGCTCAAAGGCAAAATCCTGGTAGTAGGCGTGCGTCTCACCGGTGGCAAATACGTGGGCGGCGTTGTGGAAGTCATCGTTCCACTCGCCGGTAAACAACGGCGCGTTGCCCTGTTCATCGCGCGGATGCAGGAAAATCACGTTGCGGCTGTCTTCCGTGGTCAGGTGAACGTGACGGTGCGGAATGGCCTCGCGAATTTTTGCGGCAATCTCCTCGAGAATATGCGTGTCCGAGCCGTCTTTAATCTGGTCGATGGCATCAAACCGCAGACCGTCCAGCCGGTATTCCGTCAGCCAGAAGAGCGGCGCGTCGGTCATGTACTGTCTCACCGGCTCGCGCTCGTAGGCGATGCCGTTGCCCCACGGCGTCATCCGCTGTGCATCGAAAAACGCGGACGACAGCAAAGGCAGATAGTTCCCCTCCGGGCCGAAGTGGTTGAGCACGATATCCAGTACCACGGAAAGCCCCAGCCCGTGCGCGGCGTCGATAAACGCGTGGAAATCCTCCGGCGTACCGTAGGCAGAGTGAGGGGCATACAGCAGCACGCCGTCGTACCCCCAGCCGCGGGAACCGCCAAACTGAGAGACGGGCATCACTTCAAGCTGAGTAATCCCGAGTTCTGCCAGATACGGCAGCTTGTCGATGGCCGCCCGGAAGGTGCCCTCCGGGGTAAAGGTGCCGATGTGCAGTTCGTAAATGATTGTCTCTTCCCACGGCCGCCCTGCCCAGTCGCGGTTGACCGGCTGGTAACGTCGGGGATCGATCACCACCGAGGGTCCGTTAACGTCGCCCTTTTGCGCCCGCGAGGCGGGATCGGGCACCGCCATGCCGTCCTGAAGAACAAACTGATATTCTGCACCGTGCGTGACGCCAGGGACGTCTGCCTGGAACCAGCCGCCGCCTGTTGCCGTCATCGGCACATCGGTGGCGGCAAGACGTAGCGTAAGTTCTTTCTGTCCTTCTGCCCAGACGCGAAAACGTACAACGTCATCGGAAATAAACTCAGCACCCCACTGCTTTTGAAATGTCCTGAATTCCATTCATTGTCCTCGAATGACCCACATTTTACGCGGAACGAAGTACAAGCTTAGTTCAGGATTAAAAGTGCGTGAGCTCAGCGGATTTAACCGCTTCGTCTATTCTTTATGAAATAACTCACTATCGGGAATACTATGCAGATTCGAAAAGGATTAAATACGGACCTCGTCCGTCTTGAATGTTGTGACTTTTCTTTCACCATTAGCCACATTGCGCGAGAGCCCTTTATCCATTGTGATTTGCATATTGAAGCCGTCGCCGAGCCGTGGATAAAAACCTACGAACTTGACATTCAAACGCTTGAAAACCATTGCGTTAATCCGGACGCCATATTTCTTGTGGCGGAAACGGATGATGGTGAATTAGCCGGATTTATTACCGCGTCAATCGGCTGGAATAAGTTTATTTCAGTGGATTATATTGCCGTTGATCGCACCAGACGCAGAACCGGCGCCGCGCAAAAATTAATGGCCGCCGCCCACGTCTGGGCCCGCAGCGTAAACGCGCCGGGATTACGACTCGAAACGCAAAATGTGAACGTCTCTGCCTGCCTGTTTTACCGTCACTACGGATTTACCCTGGGCGGGTACGACCGTTATCTCTACAACGCCTTGCCGGAAAAAGACGAGGTCGCCCTGTTCTGGTATTACATGCTGGTCTAGCGGAAACACATTGCCACATCGCGGTCATATTTCTGTCACTGAATTTCATTACGCTTTCGGGATTTTAACCAGGGTGTTGAGGAAAAAAGCGTGAATTCAATGGCTAAGGCATTACTGCTGGCATTACCTGTTATGAGTGCAGCGGCAACCGCGACGGCTGCCGGGCGCGACCTGTGTGAACCGAAAGCGTACGAAATGGCGCTGCGCTATCAGCAGAAATCGGCAGAGATTATGGCCCTTCAGCTGCAAACCTATCGGTTTGCCACCGAGCGCTTCAACGAGAAGTTAAAAGATCTGAAAACGCCCGAAAATTACGCCGTGGTGATGGACCTCGACGAAACGGTGCTGGATAACACACCTCTGCTGGTGCGCGACGCGGAGCAGTGTCACGACTATACACAATGGGACACCTGGAGCGACTGGGAGAAGCAGGGAAAACCCGGCTTAATCCCGGGAGCAAAAGCGTTTCTTGACCACGTGAATCAGAGCAAGGTCCGGATCTACTATGTCTCGGATCGTATGCAGGAAAATAAAGCCGACACGCTGAAGACGTTAAACGCTCTCGGCCTGCCGCAGGTGTCTGACGAAAGCGTGCTGCTGGATACGGTCAGCAAGGAAGAGCGCCGCCAGAGCATCCTCAAAAAGCAGCAGATCGTGATGCTGTTCGGCGACAGCCTGCCGGACTTCGCCGTGCAGTTTAAAAACAAAAAGCCGAGCGAGCAGCAGCGTGAGCTGGTTGAAGCCAGCGCCGAACACTTCGGCAACGACTGGATTGTGCTGCCTAATGCCGCTTATGGCGCCTGGTCCAAAGCCACGCTCGAGAGCTGGAACGCACCGCTGAAAAAATAAGCTCTTACGGGCCGGAAAAGGCATTGCCCGCCTTCCCGGCCCTTCGGTTGACTATCCATCCCGTTTATAGGTCCTATCATTTCTGGGCAGGTTCTTATAATTTTACGGAGCAGTAAGATGAGCACTTTCAAAGGAGACTCGTATGCTTACCGTGAAAAAACTTGCTCTTTCCACGCTGATTTCCAGTTCACTTCTTTTCTACCCTGCGCTCCAGGCCTCTGCAGAAACGCCGCAGCACGTCGTTAAACAACCGGCGGGCGGTTACAGCGTGCAGGTCGGCGACGTGCTTGTCACCTCGTTTACCGACGGGACCGTCGCGCAGGATCTGCACAAGCTGCTGCGCCGGACAACGCCGCAAAACATTGATGCGCTGCTCGCAAAAAATTTCCAGACCAACCCGGCTGAGGTCTCCATCAACGCGTTTCTGATTGCGATACCCGGACATAAAATCCTGGTGGATACCGGCTCGGGCCAGCTCTTTGGTCCTGATACCGGCGGACGTCTGGTTGAGAGCCTCGCCACGCAGGGAATAAAACCCGAGGACATCACTGAAGTCCTGCTGACCCACGCCCACTCCGATCATGCGGGCGGCCTGGTGAAAGACGGCAAGGTAGTGTTCAGCAACGCGCGCGTTTTCGTTGGCAAACCGGACATCGACTTTTTCTTTAACGACGACAATCAGAAGAAAACCGGCTACGGCAAGAACTACTTCGACGTCGCGCAGAAGACCTTAAAACCCTACCTTGACGCGGGTAAAGTGGTGCCGTTTAGCGGCACATCGGAGATTCTTCCGGGGCTTACCGGCACGGTTCATCCCGGACACACGCCGGGTTCAGCCTTCTACACCCTGACAAGCAAAGGCGAGAAGATCACCTTTGTCGGCGACATCATTCACGCCGCGGCGGTCCAGTTCCCGCAGCCTGCGGTGACCATCACCTACGATGAAGATGAGAACAAAGCGGCAAGCGTACGCGAGCATGCGTTCGCTGACTTTGTGAAAAATAAAGACCTCATTGCCGCGCCCCATCTGCCTTTCCCGGGCATCGGCTATGTGACGAAAGGCGAGAAAGGCGGCTATGCCTGGGTCCCTGTGACCTATACCAACCGGGACGCCAGCAGCGCGAAATAAGATGACGCGGATATCTGACATGGACATAGACCTGCTCCTGACGCTGGACGCCCTGCTTCAGGACAGGAACATCACCCATGCGGCCGCGCGGCTGGGCATCAGCCAGCCCGCGCTCTCTGCCCGTCTCGCGCGTCTGCGCACGCTGTTTGGCGAACCGCTGTTCATTCCCTCCCCGCATGGACGCGGGGTGTTACCCACGCCGCGCGCGGAAGCGCTCAGGCCGCAGGTGACAGGCGTGCTGCGCGGCATCAGCGCGATGTTTGCGCCCACCGCGTTTGACGCGCAAACCAGCAGCCGGACCTTTGTTATCGCGCTGCATGAAAACCCGGCGCTGATGCTCGGCACCGCGCTGCTTAACCAGGTGGGTACCGATGCTCCCGGTATTCGCCTGCGCTTCGCCCTGCCCGAGATGGCCGAACTGCCGCAGCAGCTGGAGAACGGCGATGTGGATCTCTACATCGGCGTGAGCGCGGGCGCCCATGACGGGTGGGTAAGGCGCAAACTCCTCGACGACGCGTTTGCCACCGCCCAGCGAAAAGGCCATCCGCGCGGAACGGGTGCGTTAGATCTGGAGATCTACTGCGCGCTTTCTCATCTGGTGGTGTCGTCGGCGGGCGATCCGTTTACTGGATTTGTCGACCAAACCCTCGCCGGGCTGGGCTATCAGCGACACGTTGCCATGTCCACCCAGAGCTACGCTATGGCGCCTGCGCTGGTTGCCGGTACCGACCTGGTGTGCACCCTGCCGGAACGGATGCTGAAGCAGTTTGCCAGCACGCTGGATCTCTTTGCACCACCGCTGCCGCTCCAGCCCATTACCATCAACATGTACTGGCACCCCAAAAACAGCCAGGATCCGGCGAACGCCTGGCTGCGCGAGCAGCTCCTGCGGGCAGCAGGACGTCAGGTGTGATCGAGCGTGACCAGAAACTTTTTTAGCACTTCTGAGCGAATAATCCGGTGGCAAACCAGGGTGAGTTCGCTCTCCCGCAGCCGGTCAAGGATGTCCACGTAGACGACGTTCTCAACGCTCACCGCCTTTGCCGACGCGGGAAGCAGCGCCACCCCAAACCCCGCCGAAACCAGGCTGATGACCGTGGGCACGTCGGTCGCGTTTTGCACCACGTCCGGCTGAAAGCCCGCCCCGCTGCAGGCGTCATAGAAGTACTGCTCCAGCCCCATTCCTTCCGGGTCGCGCAGGGAGATCCATTTTTCGTCTTTCACCGACGAAAGCGTCAACGCGGCGGACCCGGCCAGCGGATGCTGACGATACAGCGCCAGCACCGTTTTCTCCGAGGCGAACGGGCGGCTTTGCAGATCGTCCGGCAGCGACGGCAGCGGCGCGCGGATGATGGCCACATCCAGCTGGTTGCTCTGCACGGCGGCGTAGAGCGTCTGCACGTTTCCCGTCATCAGCGACATGGTAATGGCGGGCCAGCGGCTGTGCATCTGGCGCAGCGCGGCGGGCAACCTGCCGTCAAACATCGCGCTCGACACGCACCCGAGGTTTAACACACCCTGCTCGCCCCGTGCCGTTTGTCTGGCGTCCAGCACCGCCTGTTCGGTCAGCGAGATGGCAAGCCGGGCTTTCACGAGAAATGCTTCGCCCGCGGGCGTCAGGGTCAAGCGGCGGTTCGCCCGGCTGAAAAGCGTGACGCCTAAACGTTCTTCCAGGGCCTTTATCTGCTGGCTCAGCGCCGGCTGCGCCATGTTCAGACGCTCGGCGGCCCGGTGCATATGGAGCTCTTCGGCCACGACGATGAAGTGGCGCATCTGGCGAAACTGCACGAGACGACCTCCCGAATTGATATTAATTTACTTATCAATTTAACAGTAATGATGCAATTGATGCTATTGGTCATTGCCATAAAAATGGAGGTATTCAACCGAGGGAGGAAAATATGGAAAACCAGATTAACGATCTCCGCAGCGCCATCGCCTTACTGCAGCGCCACGAAGGGCAGTACATTGAAACCGATCGTCCGGTCGATCCCAATGCGGAGCTGGCGGGCGTCTACCGCCATATCGGCGCAGGCGGCACGGTCAAACGTCCAACCCGTACGGGCCCGGCCATGATGTTCAACAGCATTAAGGGCTATCCGCACTCCCGCATCCTGGTGGGCATGCACGCCAGCCGCGAGCGCGCGGCGCTCCTTCTGGGCTGCGAGCCCTCTGAACTGGCAAAACACGTCGGCCAGGCAGTCAAAAAGCCGGTTGCGCCGGTTGTCGTCCCGGCCTCGCAGGCCCCCTGTCAGGAGCAGGTCTTCTACGCTGACGATCCTGACTTCGACCTTCGCAAGCTGCTTCCGGCCCCAACCAACACGCCGATTGATGCGGGTCCGTTCTTCTGTCTGGGGCTGGTGCTGGCAAGCGATCCGGAAGACAGCTCGCTGACGGATGTCACCATTCACCGCCTCTGCGTGCAGGAGCGCGACGAGCTTTCCATGTTCCTTGCCGCCGGGCGCCATATCGAAGTGTTCCGCAAAAAGGCGGAAGATGCCGGAAAGCCGCTGCCGGTGACGATCAACATGGGTCTCGACCCCGCCATCTATATCGGCGCGTGCTTTGAGGCCCCAACCACGCCGTTTGGCTATAACGAGCTGGGCGTCGCTGGGGCGCTACGCCAGCAGCCGGTTGAGCTGGTGCAGGGCGTGGCGGTCAAAGAGAAAGCCATCGCGCGGGCGGAAATCATCATCGAAGGTGAACTGCTTCCGGGCGTGCGCGTGAGAGAGGATCAGCACACCAACACCGGCCACGCGATGCCAGAGTTCCCGGGCTACTGCGGCGAGGCGAATCCCTCCCTGCCGGTGATCAAAGTGAAAGCCGTGACCATGCGAAACCACGCTATCCTGCAGACGCTGGTGGGACCGGGAGAAGAACATACCACGCTGGCCGGATTGCCGACCGAGGCCAGCATCCGTAATGCGGTTGAAGAGGCTATTCCGGGCTTCCTGCAAAACGTTTATGCCCATACCGCGGGCGGCGGTAAGTTCCTCGGGATACTGCAGGTGAAAAAACGCCAGCCGTCAGACGAAGGACGCCAGGGCCAGGCGGCAATCATCGCCTTAGCCACCTATTCGGAGCTGAAGAACATTATTCTGGTCGACGAAGACGTGGATATTTTCGACAGCGATGACATCCTGTGGGCGATGACGACGCGCATGCAGGGGGATGTCAGTATCACCAATATTCCGGGGATCCGTGGCCACCAGCTGGATCCGTCCCAGTCGCCGGATTACAGCACCTCGATTCGCGGCAACGGCATTTCCTGCAAGACGATCTTCGACTGCACGGTGCCGTGGGCGCTGAAGGACCGCTTCGAGCGCGCGCCGTTTATGGAGGTGGATCCGCGTCCATGGGCACCGGAGCTGTTTGCTGACAACACGAAATAAAATCATGCGCGTATGACCTGCGGGTCATACGCTGATTTTCTTCTCAAGCGTGGCGATATTTTCACCCGCCACGCGTTCCACAGTGAAACGATCGACGC
The DNA here is from genome assembly GCF_001742765.1 of Enterobacter sp. ku-bf2. Lineage (NCBI taxonomy): Bacteria > Pseudomonadati > Pseudomonadota > Gammaproteobacteria > Enterobacterales > Enterobacteriaceae > Enterobacter > Enterobacter sp. ku-bf2. The sequence continues at coordinate 630,435 of NZ_MDVW01000001.1, read as the reverse complement.
TCAGCAAAATGAGCATCAGCCCCCTGCCGCTCTCCAGCAGCGGCGACATTTCGCAGAAGCGGTCTCGCCTGGCGGCCTCAAGCCGCTCCTGCGGGAACGCGTCACCCGCGTCGTTAAAAACAACGCAGACGTCATTGCCGCGGACATCGAACTGGACGCGAAAGACGTGCGAGTTATCCTCGTGAAGCGCGTAGCGGATGATGTTCGTCGCCACTTCACAGGCGGCGAGATCGAAGGCGAAACGCCACTCATCATCGACGGGAAGCGCGCTCAACCTGTCGCCAAGCCAGCCGGACAGCGGCGTCAGGGACGCGATCACCGCCGGAAACTCAGCCTGCTCCGGCCTCTGCATCTACTGCCCCAGCTGCGCAAGCGCGCTATGTTTATCCGGATAGATGCGGAAGATGCGATCCATTCGGGTCAGGGTGAACATGTTCATGATCCCGGGGTTCAGGGAGCACAGCGCCATTTCGCCTTTTCCGTTCATCAGCTTGAACAACGACACCAGCATCCCCAGCCCGCTGCTGTCGATAAAATCCACTTTGCTAAAGTCGACGATTAAGGCTTTACGATCGCTGCCAATTTCCTCCGTCACGGACGCTTTAAACGTCGCGGCAACGGAGGCATCCAGCCGCCGGACTGCGGGCGTGAGAATGTTGGCATGCGGTAGTCGCTCGGTGTTAATAATCATTCTGTTCTCCCTGACGTTCAATCACGAGAAGTGACACGTCGTCGGTTAAGGCGATCGGTTCATCACGATTTGCATTGCGCCAGCCAGTCAGGTGGTCACCAAACCGCGGCAGGAGCTGGTCAACCGGGAGCCGGGCATGCTCATGAAGCCAGCGTTCGAGACGCTGCGGGCCAAACTGCTCGCCGCTGACGTTCTCGCACTCCGTAATACCGTCACTGAATAAGCATAAGCGATCCCCCGGATTGAGGGTAAACGCGACATCCTCCCAGCTCAGGTCTGGGATCAGCCCGACCGGCGGGCCGCCATCGCCCACGGACGTGACGGCGCTGTCTGCGTTCACAATGACGGGAGTAGGATGCCCTGCCTGGCACAACAACCCCTGCCCGCTTTCTGGATCGATCACGCCGTAAATGAGCGTGAAATAACTGGTGATGTCGCTCTCTTCACTGCAAAAGCGGCTGTTCAACATCCTGACAACCTCCGCGGGTGACTGAATGCCGCCCTCATCGGTAAACAGGAAGCGGTCCACCACCCGGCCATGTAAAAACTGGCGAGCCACCGCGAGGGACATCATCGCGGCCCCCACGCCGTGACCCGAGACATCAACGCAATAGAATCCCAGATGGGAATCCAGCGGAAAGATATTGAACACATCGCCCGAGACCCAGGCTGACGGCAAGAAAAGCCAGTCGGAGAAGTAGTCGCCGTAGCGTAAGCGGTGTGAAGGCAGCACCGAGTGCTGAACCCGTGCCGCCAGTTCAAGATCTTTTTCAATCTGATGCAAGGCTTCACTCAGGCGCTTGTTGTGCGCCGCGAGGGTCGCCTCCAGCGTCAAAATACGGACCCCGGCGTGAAGCCGCGCCCGGAGTTCAGCCTGTTCAACGGGCTTACTCAAAAAATCATCCGCCCCGGCATCAAACCCCTGCGTCACGTCCCCGGCATTCTCGCGGGCCGTCAACAGGATGATATACACATAGCGGCCAAACTGACGGTTGCGGATGGTCTGACACAGCGTCAGCCCGTCCATTTCCGGCATTTCCCAGTCGCTTATCACCATGCTGACCGGCTGGCTGGACAAGATTTCCAGCGCGGCAACACCATTTTCCGCCTCGCTCACGAGATACCCCCACTGGGTGAGCATCCGGGAGAGTAACCGACGATAAATCAGCGAATCTTCAACGATTAACACGTGCAGCGCCGACATGTATCCCTCCTAAAGCGGTAAGAACCAGATGAGGCTCACGGTCCCTTCCCTGAATTTTGCGTTACCGTTGCCGTGCCCCGGATAGCGCGTCCCCGCATAGTTTGCGTACTGGACAGAGAACGATCCCGGCGTATAGCCCGCGTAGCCGAAGCTGTAGCTGTAATCGCCGTTCCAGGGTTGCTGCTGGCTGCTGTCCGGGAACCAGAACGCAGTTGCGCGAACGAAGAAATGTTGTTTAAAGGTGTAGCCGCAGCCGCCGAGCATGACGTTTTTATTTTTGCGGATGTCATCGCTGCTGAGGTCGTAGTAGCGCGGCACCCAGCTGTACCCGACCTGGCAAATGATGGAATCCCCTTTATTAATCAGGAGCGTGTTTTCAACCTGTTTCGGTAGCGAAAACTTGTAGGCCAGCGTGAAGGCACCCTGTTCGAAATAGGTATGTCTCCGGCTGCCTGACGTCCAGAAGTGGTTTTCACCGTAGTTACCGTAAACCAGGCTCACCGTATTGGCATGCCAGTCGTCATAGCCGAAGCTGTAGCGAAAATCGGCGGTATAGCGGGTGGTATCTCTGACCGGCAACCGGGAGGTAATGTTGGCAAACCAGAAGCTGTACGGGGAATACTGCAGACTAAGGTTGAGCGTCTGGTTAATTTTTTTCTCCTGCGCGGCGCTGTCAGAGCTATTAGGCACGCTCACCAGCTGCTCTTTCAGCCCCGAACTGAAGCTCAGAGCGCCTGAAAATTTCTTGTCATTTCCCGAGAACAAACGCCCCCACCGGCTGGTGAAAACGCCTGCCTGAACGGGTTCACCGTTTTTATCGCGCAGGGTTTCTTTATCACTACTTTGTGCCGCCTCTGCGGCGGGGATCGCAGCGAGCAGCACGCCCGCCAGAAGCCATTTTTCGCGCATAACCGCCATCCTTAGTTAGGTATCCAGCGTGCGCCGACGTCGTATTTTGCCATCAGCCACAAAATACCCAGTGCCGCCGCATGCACTAACGTGTTCTCTATCCAGGCGTGACGCCATAAATCGAAGGTAATGAACTGGCTCACCAGCAGCACCACGTACACATGCAAAATAAAGGTATAAAGCGAGTGCTGGCCTAGCGGGATCAAGAACCATCCCAGCAGGCGGTTGAGCGGCGTCCAGCAATACGTCAGCACCAGGTAGACGGTAACCATCAGGGCGATATCGTTTAGCACCCTCACCGGGCCCAGCCCGTTCTTCGCCGCCCAGGTGTGATAAAACGTATTGAAGCTGTCAGGCGGGATGACGTGCATGAGTAGCGCGGGCGGCATAAACGGGTTGGTATGGTTCTGGGCAACAAACCCCAGCACCAGCGACACCATGACCAGCGCCACTACCACCCCTTTCCCCGGAGGCGTCCGGGCGAAAGAGAGCAGTTCGGCTTTATACCAGCCGCTGGCCATCCCCAGCACAAAGATGAACTGCCAGGCCAGCAGCGGGAAGGCAAATTCGAACTCCGACGGCGTCAGCCGAAGCGGCCACCGCTGCCATAGGCCGTACACCAGCAGCGACAGCCCCAGCAGCCACCAGACTTTCCCTTTCTGCAGCATCCCCAAAAATAGCGGGCTGAGTAGCAGCAAGAAGATATACAGCCCCAGAATCTGCGTCTGATGGGGGCCGATCTGCAAATAGAGAATAATGTTGAACCAGGTCTCTTTAATTTGCGGCGTAACAGGATAAAGCGACCAGCTTTGACCCGAAAAACGGTCGGTAAAATGGGTGACCTCGAACACATTAATATGTGGGATATAGGCCAGGAGAATAAATGACACTATGATAATGATATTTACGCGATATATTTTCCACGCCCTGAGATAAAGCCCCCAGGAAACCGTGAGTAAAACCACTTTTTGCAGACGCGCGCGATTCAGCATGCCAAGCATAAACCCCGAGAGAATGACAAAGCCTTCTGCACCGGTTGTTAGCCCAAAACGTTCCCAGGAGAATATATTAAATACCGACATGACCTCCGTATGCGCCACGACCATCATGACGAGGGCTATGCCGCGCATAAAGTCAATTCTCAGGTCCCTAGCACCTGCTACGGCATAACGCCATGCTGTTGATTTAGCGTCATCTTCTTGCGCTACCGACGGCGCAACATGGCTCATAGGGTGTCCTTTGCCTGAAAACGAAAATTAAGGTCTAAATAAAGTAGATAGTCTAAAGGAATAGTAACTGCAATTTATCACCGGCAGATGAAAAACATTAAGCAGAATTAAATCCAAATTAATCACTGCTACATATTAATAAAAACGACGCTGGACACTTTTATTCGGCGTTCTACACTTATCTTAAATCTTGTTTAATCGCTATTTTCTTTCGCTTTTGGGCAACTGTCTGCGCAGCAGAATGGGTCTGCATTTTCACGGAATCAGGAACGCCGGAACTATGGATTTTTATTTTTCCCGTTTTGAACATCGTCGTCCTCCGGAGCCGTTAACAACACCGCGCTGGGTAATGATGACCTGGCAGGTGTTAGCGGTCGCGGCGCTTATTCTGGGTGCCAATTATATTTACTGGCGCTGGACCGCCTCCCTGAATACTGACGCATTATGGTATGCCATTCCGCTGGTCCTCGCCGAAACCCTGGCGTGGATTGGCACCGTGCTGTTTACCATCAATTTGTGGAAAGAACAGGATCCTCCTCAGAGTCCGCCGCCCGGCGAAATTAACGAATGTCTGTCACCTGAGGAGGTCGTAGAACCTCGTCCTGTAAAAGTGGATTTGTTCATTGCCACCTACTCGGAAGACACCGAGCTGGTCAGGCTATCCATTCGCGATGCCCTGAAGATGGCGTACCCGTTCCCGATTGACTACCGCATCCACGTGCTTGATGACGGCCGCCGCCCGGAGATGAAAGCCGTCTGTGAAGAGGAAGGCGTTAACTATATTACTCGCCAGACCAACATCGGCTTTAAGGCCGGCAACCTGCGCAACGGCCTTGAGCAAACCGACGGCGATTTTATTGTTATCTGCGACGCCGATACCCGCGTATTTCCCACCCTGCTCAGCCATACGCTGGGTTATTTTCGCGATCCGGACGTGGCCTGGGTACAGACGCCGCAGTGGTTCTTCGATCTTCCGGAAGGAGAAAATCTGTCGCGCTGGGGCCAGCGAAAAGCCGGAAAAGTGGGCTACGGTCTGGGCTGGCTGATACAAAAGTGTGTTGGCCCGGTCACGATAGGCCGCGACCCGTTTTTTAACGATCCGCGCATGTTCTATGATGTGATCCTGCGGCGGCGCAACTGGGCGAACGCGGCTTTCTGCTGCGGTGCGGCGTCCATTCACCGTCGCGAGGCGGTCATGCAGGCCGCGCTGAGAAGCTATGTCTGGTCCGTCGAAGAGGAGATCCATCGGCATACCCGCGACATCCGCGATGACGAAACGCGGGACGCGCTGCAGAATGCAATGCGTCCGCACGTGGCGTTTGACACCGAGCTCACCCCCTACAAATTCCACGTCTCGGAAGATATTTACACCTCGGTGCTGCTGCACGGTGACGCCGCACGACGCTGGCGCTCGGTTATGCATCCGCGGGTTGAGTCGAAGATGCTCTCTCCGCAGGATATGCTGACCTGGATGATCCAGCGTTTTAAATACGCCGCCGGTTCGCTGGATATTTTGTTTCATGACAACATCTTCAGCCGTCGCCGCTTCAGGCTTTCCCTCCCCCAGACGCTGATGTATGCCACCACCTTCTGGTCGTACATGGCCTGCGTGTGGAACACGGTATTTTTGATTTCGCCCATTATCTATCTCTTTACCGGCATTCCGCCGGTGTCCGCCTGGTCGACGCCGTTCTATCTGCATTTTCTTCCGTTTTTTATTTTCTCCGAACTGGCCTTTATGTTTGGTACCTGGGGGATCTCGGCCTGGGACGGCAGGGCCTCTTACCTCTCCTTCTTTTCCATGAACCTGCGCGCGCTCAATACGGTGCTGCGGGGCGAGCAGATCAAATTTCACGTCACGCCAAAAGAGCGGCAGACGGGCCGTTTTCTCTACCTGGTGAAGCCGCAGATTGCCATCGTGGTACTGACCCTCGCAGGGCTTATCTGGGGCGGTATCCAGGTGGCGCGAGGACAGGTGGACGACCCCTCCGGCTACGTCATCAATATTTTCTGGGGAGGGGTGAACATCGCCGCCATGCTGCCGCTGATTTTCGCGGCCATGTGGACGCCCGCTGAAGAGGACGAGGTCACCCAATGAGGATACGTGATGCCCTGCTGCCCGCGCGCAGCTACCTCACCATTTTGCTCGGCTTCCTGCTCGGCTTTGCCATTGTGGTCTGGGTGGAGAAACAGATGCCCACGCGCGTGGAAAGCAGCGGCGGCATCGCGCTCAGTAAAGACTTCCCACCGCTGCCTGCGAAACGCGCGCTGACCTATGACGAAGCCATCTGGGCGCGGGTCGCCTGGCAATACTACGTGAATAATACCCAGCCAAACGGCCTGGCGAACGCCAGCGACGGTGAGCCGTGGCTGAGCCTCTGGAGCGTAGGGAGCTACCTGTTTGCGACCGCTGCCGCAGAGCAGCTCAATATTATTTCCGCCGATGAATTCGACGAGAGGGTCGGCACGGCCCTGTTCACGCTGGGGCAGTTACCGCTCAACAAGCAAGGCCTCCCTGCCGCGTATTACCATGCGGACACCCTGAAGATCCTCGGCAAACCCGACGCCTCGGCAATTGGGCTGAGCCGCCTGCTGACAGCGCTTCAGACCCTCCTGTGGCGCTATCCTCAGCACGCGGCGGCTATCCACGATCTGTTTAGCCTCTGGAACACCGGCGCACTGATTGAAAATAACGTTCAAAGTCAGGCGGCCGTTCCGCTCCATCACTGGACGCTGACTGATGACGAACAGCGGGACAGCTTTGGCTACCGTCTCTATGCCAGCCATACGCTGCGCCTGATTGACAGCGCGGCAGGCCTCGCGGTGACCAACCCGCCTGAAGGGCAAAAGATGATCGATCTGGATGGCGTGATGGTGCCGGATGAAGGGCTACGCACGCCATGGGGCAAGCAAACCTCCCTGATCAGTCTCCCCTATCTGTTAACCGGTCTTGAGCTGGGCTTTGATGCGCAGAGCGCTGAAATCGCGTGGCGGATTATGCAGATCCAGCAGCGGCGCCATAGCCTGCGCAGCCCAAAACCGCCGGTCAGCACGGATTATGCCGAACCGGCGCCGGATTACGTCAACGATCTGCCGGACAGGCAGCCGGTTCAGGCGCGCAACCTGCGCGACGAGGTGCCGGAGAAAGTGGCGATTACCTCCACCCGCACCGCGTTTGCCTGGTATGCCCTGTTCCGCAACAGCTGGAGCGAAGCGCTGCGCCAGCAGGTTCTGGCCCTTCAGGTGCCGGGTAAAGGCTGGCAGCGCGGGTTAAATCTCAACAACAGCGTCAATGCCGTCGTGGACGCCGATACCAATGCCATTGTGCTGGAAAGTCTGTCTTACATCGCGCATGGTCAGATGCTCTGTCTGGCCTGCCTCTACACTTCCCCCTCAGCAGGAGCAACGCCATGAAGCCACGATCCCCGATCCTTTTCCACCTGCTCACGGGAATAACGATCTGCTGGCTGGCCTTATCGACCGTGCGTGCGGATACCGAGCTTCCTGCATCAGGTTACTCCCCGCGCAGCGGCGAGCTGACCGCCCGGGAGATGACCATCGCGAAAAACGCCTGGCAGTATTTCGTCACCAACTATCAGCCCACGACGGGCCTGGTGAATGCGGTCAACAAATATCCCTCCACCACCATGTGGGACAGCGCCTCCTATCTGGCCGCCCTGACGGCGGCGCGCGAGCTGGGGATCATTGATAAAGCGGAATTTGACCGCCGGATGCTGAAATTCCTCGCCACGTTAAACACCCTGGTACTGTTCCGCAACGAGCTGCCCAACAAGGCCTATAACACCATCAGCGGCCAGAAGGTGGACTACACCAACAAGCCCGGCGAAATTGGCTTCTCGGCGCTGGATATCGGGCGAATGCTGGTCTGGCTGAAAATCATCAAGGAGCGTTACCCGGAATACGGCAACAGTATTGATAACGTGGTGCTCGGCTGGGATTTCAGCCATGCGATCGACCCCTGCGGCACGCTGTACGGGGCCTATCTGGAGAACGGCCAGCCGAAGTACGTTCAGGAAGGTCGACTGGGCTATGAAGAGTACGGCGCGGCCGGGTTCCAGCTCTGGGGTTTTAATACCTGTAAAGCCAGCCGTCCGCAGCCTTACGAGCTGGCCGAAATCTACTGCGTGCTGGTCCCGTACGATACACGCGACCCGCGCAACACGTCGCAGCATAACTACGTGGTGACGGAATCCTACCTGCTCTACGGGCTGGAGTTCGGCTTTGATAAACCGACCGACCGGGATAACGCCCCGCGCGACTACTCCCTGACGTGGATGAAAAACTTTGCTGACCGCGTTTATCAGGCTCAGGAGAACCGCTATACCATTACCGGCGTCCTGACCGCGCGCTCCGAGCACCAGCTCGATAAGGCGCCTTACTTCGTCTATGACACCGTCTTCAGCGACGGATACAACTGGAACACCATTACCGATAAGGGCCAGTTCGTCCCTAACGCTGCCGCGATTTCGCTGAAGGCGGCGCTGGGCATGTGGGTGCTGTGGAATTCTCCTTATACCGACCGCCTGCTGAACACCATTGAGAATGCCAACGAAGAGGGAAAAGGCTACTACGAAGGGCTGTATGAAAACGGTGACGGCCCGATCAAAGAGTTCACCGCGAACAATAACGGCATCATGCTGGAGGCCCTGTTGTTCAAAAAAGAGGGAAAACTGCTGGCCTTCAACACCGACAACCCGAAGAGCAAGGATTTTGCGCCGTCGCTGTGGGATCAAAAGCTGCTCGATCAGTTTGAAGAGAACAACGCGCTGCGCAGTCGCCCGTTCCTGACCAGTACACCGGCCGTAAAAAGCTGGTGCGACCGGACCGGCGTCACGCAGCGTACCAAACCCGCCTGTCAGGCCTGTCAGTGCGCGTCATGCAGCGCGGACGAGCCCGTTAAACTGCCTCCGGTGACTGCGCAATGCTTAAAACCTTAGCCAGAGGGCTCGCGGGATTACTCCTCGCAGGCGCGATCATCTTTGCCCTGTTTGGCCATCAGGGCGCAGGCTGGCGCTGGCTCATCCACGGCGGCTGGCACTCCAGTGCGCGTATTGCCGCCCTGACGCCGGAGGAGCAGACGTGGGCGGCGATCGCCTGGCGCTATTTCGTCAATAATACCCAGCCGCAAACGGGCCTGGTCAACGGGAGCGACAAACAGCCTCGCGTCACGCTCTGGCAAATGGGCGATACGCTTATCGCCCTGCTGGCGGCAAAAGAGCTGGGGCTAATTGATGATGCCGAGTATGACGCTCGCTTAACCCGTATCATGGGCACCCTTAACCGCCTGATGCTGACCGATGCCCGGACGCCGGGCCGACTCTATTCCAGCCAGACGGCGACGCCCGTCGACTTTAGCGGCAAGCCCAGCAAAAACGGCTGGTCCGCGCGCGATATGGCGCGTCTGATGCTCGCCCTGCGCCTTACCGCAGAGCGGGAACCGCAGTACAGCGAATACCTCGATAAAATCATCCTGCGCTGGAATTTCTGTCCGGTCATCGACGACGAAGGTGAACTGTGGTCATCTTCCCTGCAAAACGGCCAGCCGGTGGTGCGCGAGGAGCTGCGCCTGGGCGAGAGCGAATATGCCGCGACGGCGTTTCAGCTGTGGGGGTTTTCCCCGGAGAAAGCGTTTACGCCCCCGGCGCACCACGTCATCATCGCCCAGCGGCGTCTGGCCGTTGATGCCCGGGATCCGCGCACCACGTGGCAGCCCTCCCTGATTACCACCCTTCCCTATATGCTGCCGGGTCTGGAGTTTGGCTGGGAGCCCGAAGGCGTTGCGGCCGATCGGCAAAAGCACCTGCGCAAGCAGGCCGAAAACGTCTGGCTGAGCCAGAAGAGCCGCTGGGAGACCGATAAAATCCTGACGGCCAGAGCAGATTTCTCGCTCTCTCAGGCGCCCTGGCATATCCAGGATACGGTCTGGGGAAATGGCTATGCCTGGAACTCGGTCGGAGACGATGGCCGGGACTACACCCGTTTCGCGCAGGTATCGACCAAGGCGGTTTTTGCCCTGTGGGCCCTGTGGGACACTCCGTACACCGACGTGCTGATGACGGTCACAAAACACCTTAACGATCCGCAGAAAGGCTGGTACGAAGGCCGTCAGGAAGCCACGGGCGATACCAACGCTGCCTTAACCCTCTCAACCAATGCCACGGTTCTGGAAGCCCTTTTCTTTAAACACAACGCCGGGCCGCTGTTTGATGTGCGTCGGTCGAAGAAAGAGAGCTATTTTTCACGCCGTCTGGCAGAGGAATACACGCCTGTCGGCCACTGTCTGCCGGGCGAAAGCACCATAAGGAGGACGCCGTGAAGTTTTATCGCGATCTGTTTGAATCCAGCCTGAACCGCGTCTTTCCGAATAATGAAAAAACCGCGTTTTTTCAGACGTTCTATGACGCCTTCGTCCACATGTCACCCGAAACTGAAGCGCATTTTTCTCGTCTGCCGGATCGGGAGGGTCAGCAGACCCTGTTTAAGAGTTTCTTCGCCATGCTTGCGGTGGACGGCGCGTTAATCGTGCCTGATTTTCTCGAGCGCCTGGCGCGGGAGCAAAGCGACGACGGCCTCCACCTCCCCCCGCGATTCTTTGCCCTGTGGCGCGAAGCGATGTTGAACGCGGTGAGTGAGCGCGATCCGCAGTGCGACGATGAGATCCTGACGGCCTGGGCCATGGCGATCGCGCCCGGGCTGGAATATCTGCGCCGACAGGCAGAACTGCACTACCGCGCGTAGGGAGGATCACGATGAGTTCGTTCACGTACGATCTTAACGCACTGCCGGCCGCCGTCATGATTTATGACCGCGAGGAACGCCTTCAGGCCTGGAATCACAACGTGGCTCTGTTTTATCCGGTCATAACCCCGTGGCTGAAGGTGGGGACAACACTTGAGGCGCTGGCGGAACGCTTTATCGATGCCGTTTACAATGTCGACCCCGGCCTGCGCCAGACGCTGCGCGAGTCGATCGTGCGCAACTGTCGGCAGGATAAACATTGCGAAGTGCGGCAGGCGGGCCAGCGGCGGATCTTCGTCCAGCACCAGCGGCTTGCGGACGGCGGCATTGTCAGCCTGCACAGCGATATCACGGAGCTGGATGAAGCGCAGCGCGCGCGCCATCAGCTGCATGACGACTTTCTGCTGACGGCGGAATCCATCCATATCGGGATCTGGGACTGGCAGGTTTCTGGCGACACGCTCCAGGTGAATGACACCCTGCTTGCCATGCTGGGCCAGTCGCGCACACAGTGGCGATATCCGGTACGTTTTCTCCTCAATCAGGTCCACGAGGACGATCGCGCAGCGCTACGCAAGGCGCTGCACGCTTCGAAGCAGGATCACCGTCCGGTCTTTGAATGTGAAATTCGCGTGCATCACCCTACCGAAGGACTGCGCTGGATGCTGCTCTCCGGCCAGGTGGTCACCCTCTCCATTGAGGGAAACGCCGAGCGCGTGATTGGCACGCTGCAGGATATTACGCGGCGCAAAGAGGCTGAAATTCAGGCGTTCGCCTCGGCCATTGAGGCACAAAAAGCCAATGAGGCAAAAAGCGCGTTCCTGGCGAATATGAGCCATGAAATTCGCACCCCGATGAACGGCATTATTGGCATGACCCAGCTGTGCCTGGATACGTCTCTCAGTGCCGATCAGCGCGATTATCTGACCCTGGTGATGAGCTCTGCCCAGTCTCTGCTGCATATCATCAACGACATTCTCGATTTTTCCCGAATTGAAGCCGGCAAAGTGGAGCTGGAGGCGGACCCCGTGCCTGTCCGCCCCTTTATTCAGTCGCTTATTCGCCCGCACATGCCGGGGGCGAGCGAAAAAGGCATCGAGCTGCTGGTTGATATTGCGCCCGACGTCCCCGACGTGCTGCTGGTCGACGGCGCGCGTCTGCGCCAGATCCTGACCAATCTGCTGGGTAACGCGCTGAAGTTTACCCATCAGGGAGAAGTGATCCTGGTGGTTGAGCCAGACGATAGCGCGGACAGATGGCGTTTTCGCGTGCGCGATAGCGGCATTGGCATACCGGCAGATAAGCAGAAGGCTATTTTTGAAGCCTTCAGCCAGGCGGACAACTCAACCACCCGCCGCTACGGCGGTACGGGGCTCGGGCTAACCATCTCGGCAAGACTGGTTGCGGCGATGGGGGGCGAATTAACGGTCTCCAGCGAGCCGGGAAAAGGCAGCGAATTTACGTTCTCGCTGCCGCTGGCGGCGCAGACCCTTGCGCCCGGAGAGCGCCCACATAGCCAGCGCTTTAACGGGGAACCCGTGCTGGTGGTTGATGATAACGCGACCAACCTGCGGCTGCTGGCAGCGATGCTCAGCCAGATGGGGCTGAAACCCACCTGTGTTAACAACGCCAGCGAGGCCATCAACCGGGTTAAAACGGGAACGGCTTGGCCGCTGATCCTGCTGGACGCGCAGATGCCGGATATGGACGGCGTGTCGCTGGCCCTTGAGCTTTCGGTTCTGCCGCAGGTTGCTGAGAGCCATATCATTATGCTGAGCTCCATGAGCCGACATTTTGATATCAATATGCTGAAGCGGATCGGGATCAAGACCTATCTGCATAAGCCTATCGCCCAGGATGAATTACATCAGGCGATTGCCGCCGCGTTTGAACGTTCGCCGGCGCCCGTGGGTGAAAGCACCCCCGCGCCTGTCGCCTCGCCAGGAGCTACGGGACTGCGGATCCTGCTGGCTGAAGATAATCTGGTCAACCAGAAGGTCGCCGCGCGCCTGCTTGAGCGGCTCGGCCACACCTGTCAGATCGTCGATAATGGCGTCGCGCTGCTGGAACGCTGGCGCGAGGATACGTGGGACGTTTTGCTGATCGACCTTCAGATGCCAGAGATGGACGGTGAAACCGCCATTCGCCTGCTGCGTGAAGAAGAACGGTCCCGCCCCGGCCCGGCTCAGCCCACCGTCGCCATGACCGCACACGCCATGCAGGGGGACAAAGAGCGCTGTCTTAACATGGGTTTCGACGGCTACATTGCCAAACCCATCAGCCAGGAGCGTCTCGCTGAAGAGATTGCCCGCGTACTCCAGCACCACGAAGACACCTCCGCTTTTCCGGATGAAGCACGCCTGCTGAAGCAGTGCGCTGACGATCCCGCCCTGGTGCAAGAGCTGCTGGCCCTGTTTGGCGAAGGGCTAAATGAAGCAATCAAAACCATTACCCAGGCGATCGACAGCAACGATCGCGAGGCGCTGCGCCGCGCGGCCCACAAGCTGCGCGGAGAGGCCGTCACCCTGGACTTCAGCACGCTCGCACAGCAGCTGCAGGTGCTGGAAAGCGACGCGCATGCGCTGGATGGGCAACAGCTTGCGGCCCTGAATGACAACCTTCGCCAGGAATCGCTGCGCCTGATGGCGTGGCTCACCGCACGCGGGGTAAACGCATAATGACTCGCAACTGCGCGCTGCTCTTTGCCCTGTTGACCACCCACACGGTGGCGAACTCCGTGCCGGTCAGCTGGTCACTGGCAGGAGAATGGCAGGTTCAGGATGCCAATGACAGCGCACATCCTGCCGCATCAGGCTGGCGCCCACTTCAGGTTCCTGCCAACTGGTATAGCGCCGGGTACGATCACCAGGGCGCGCTGTGGTATAAGCACGCGTTTTCCCTGCCCGTGCAGTCCCCCGACGTAATGAGTACTCTGGTCTTTGACGGCGTCGATTATCTTGCAGAGGTGACGCTGAACGGCCAGCCGTTGGGCAAGCATGAGGGCTATTTTCAGCGCTTTTCGCTGGATGCCCGTTCGGCGTTACAACGTCACAACCAACTCGTGGTCAGGGTCGACAGCCCTTACGAAGATCCCACTAAGGTCTGGCCGCTGCATAAAACGCTCATGAAGGGGATCCTTAACCAGCATGACACGCGTCCCGGTGGGGCCTGGTCGCCGCAAGGGCAGGACGCTAACTCAGGCGGCATCTGGGCACCGGTCAGGCTGCATCTTAGCCGGGGCGCTACCCTTGATGAGACCATCCTGCGGCCCGACTGGACGCAGGGGCTGACTCGCCCGGCGTTAAAGGCGGAGATTCGCTATCGCGCACTCGATCCGGGCCCGGCGACCGTACGGCTCACCGCCACGCCCGCCAATTTCAGCGGCAAACGCTATCAGGCTGATTTTCCGGTTACCCTCGAAAGCGGCGCCCATTCGGTGCAGGTGACGCTGCCCATGCCGAAGGCAAAACTGTGGTGGCCCGTCGGCACGGGGAAACCCCACCTGTATACCATTCGCGTGGCATTGCGGGATGAAAACGGCCTGATGGATACGGCGGTCACCCGCACCGGGCTGCGTAAGATCGTCGAGCAGCCCGACAATAAGGGCTGGCTCATTAACGACAAACGCCTTTTCATTAAGGGCAGTAATTACATCGGTTCCCCCTGGCTCAGCACCATGACGCGAGAAAAATACCGTCGCGATCTTCGTCTGGTGGAGGCCATGAACGCAAACGCCATACGCGTGCACGGACACGTTGCCGGACGTGCGTTGTATGACGTGGCCGATGAGATGGGCATGATGATCTGGCAGGATGTTCCGCTGCAGTGGGGCTACAACAACAGTGCGGCTTTCACGGAAAATGCGGTTCGCCAGACGCGGGAGATGATCGAACAGTTTGGCAATTCGCCCGCCATCATCGTCTGGGGCGGCCATAACGAACCGCCGTGGAATTCGCCGTGGATGGAAAAACGCTTCCCGGACTGGAATAAAGATCTGAATCGCGCGCTCACGCAGCAGGTAGCGGATACGCTTGCCGAAGATACTTCGCGCATCGTGCATCGCTTTTCCGCCGTCGAGGAGCATTACTGGGCGGGCTGGTACTTCGGTACCCTGCGCGACCTGCTTGCACCGGCCAAAACGGGGATCATTACCGAGTTCGGCGCGCAGGCGCTTCCCCGCTTATCGACGCTAAAAACCATCATCCCGGCTGCGTCGCTCTGGCCAAAAACGACCGCCGCTGACGATCCCGGCTGGACCGTCTGGAAATACCATAATTTTCAGCCCTTCCAGACCTTTAAGTTTGCCGGTATTCCGCGCGGGAAGAACATTCAGGAGATGATTCGCAATACTCAGGCGTACCAGTCTCAGCTGGTGGCCACGGCGGCAGAAAGCTATCGCCGACAGCGCTACCAGCCGGTGACGGCCCTGTTCCACTTCATGTTCGTGGAAACCTGGCCCTCCATCAACTGGGGCGTGGTGGACTACCTGCGTAAACCTAAGGCCGGGTTTTACGCGTTACAACGTGCGTACCAGCCTGTTCTGCCATCCATTGAACCGGTCACCGCGCAGTGGCAATCCGGGGCGGCGGCGACCGTGCGTCTGTGGGTCATCAACGACACCTGGAAACCGTGCCGCGAATGCCGTCTGACCTGGCGCATCACCCAGCGCGATAAGGTGCTGGCAAAAGGCACGACGACGATGACGATCGCAGCAGACTCGGGAACGATGGTAAAAGCGGTCACGGCTACGCCCGCGGGCCAGGATGGCGTGTCGATTCGGTTTACGATAAAAAACAGTGCGGGAAAAATTGTCGGCGAAAATCAGCGCACGGAGTCCGTCATAAAGTGAGCGAGGGGAAAAGGAAAATTGCCGCTTCCCCTGCTTTCTTGTACCCTTTCAGCGTTTACCCCAATCCCCTAAAAATCGAGACATCCGGACGCCTATGACTGCACATATTTCCAAAGATCCTTTGCATGGCGTAACGCTGGAGATGATGGTCAACGCCCTGGTGGCGAAATATGGCTGGAGCGAGTTGGGCGACCGCATCAAAATTAACTGTTTCAGAAAAGACCCCAGCGTTAAATCGAGCCTGAAATTTCTGCGCCGCACCCCATGGGCGCGCGCGGAAGTGGAAGCCCTGTATCTGGACTCTCTCAACGATGAGGGAAATACAGCGCAGGCGGCGCCCGCCTTTAATCCCTGGGCCAACAGTCGGATTATCAAGAGCTAATACGCAAATGACGCGACACGTAAAACGGATCGGTGCGCTGGCTGCCTGCGCGCTTTTACTTGTGAGCTGCTCCTCAAAACCACCGAAATCGCTGGTTACCCCTCTCCCCACCGTCAGCAAACCGACGCCGCAGGCAAACCAGCCGATGCGCGGCATCTGGCTGGCGACCGTCTCGCGTCTCGACTGGCCCCCGGTGGCCTCGGTGAATGGCCGCAGCGCGGACCAGCGCATCGCGATGCAAAAGCAGGCGCTGATCGCAAAGCTCGACAACCTTAAGCACCTCGGCATCAACACGGTCTTTTTCCAGGTGAAGCCGGACAGCACGGCCCTCTGGTCATCAAAGATTCTCCCGTGGTCGGATATGCTGACGGGCAACATCGGGGAATATCCGGGATACGACCCGCTGCAGTTTATGCTCGATGAAGCGCACAAGCGCGGCATGAAAGTCCATGCCTGGTTTAACCCCTATCGCGTGTCGACCAACACCAAACCGTCCACCATCGCCGCCCTGAACCGGACCGCCTATCAGACCCCGTCCAGCGTCTATGTTCAGCATCCGGAGTGGGTGCGCATCTCAGGCGACCGCTTTGTGCTTGACCCGGGAATTCCCGAGGTGCGGGACTGGATAACCAAAGTGGTGACCGAAGTGGTGGCGAACTACCCGGTAGACGGCGTGCAGTTTGATGATTACTTCTATGCCGAATCGCCGGGCTCCGCGCTGAATGATTCACAGACCTGGCGGCAGTACGGCCAGGGTTTTGCCTCAAAAGCCGACTGGCGAAGGCACAACACGCAGCAGCTGATCGTCCAGGTCTCCCGCGCGATCAAGCAGACAAAGCCCGACGTTGAGTTTGGCGTCAGCCCGGCGGGGGTATGGCGTAACCGCTCCTTTGACCCGGCAGGCTCCGACACACGGGGCGCCGCGGCCTATGATGAATCCTTCGCCGATACGCGCCAGTGGGTGCAGCAGGGCCTGCTGGACTACATCGCGCCGCAGATTTACTGGCCCTTCTCCCGGGATGCCGCGCGCTACGACGTGCTGACCAGATGGTGGGCCGACGTCGTGAAGCCGACCCACACGCGCCTGTATATCGGCATTGCGTTCTATAAGGTGGGCGAACCGTCGAGAAACGAGCCGGACTGGACGGTTCAGGGCGGCGTGCCGGAGTTGAAAAAGCAGCTCGATCTCAACGATTCGCTGCCCAACGTCAACGGCACCATCCTGTTCCGGGAAGATTACCTGAACCAGCCGCAGACCCAGCAGGCGGTAAACTATCTCCGGGGACGCTGGGGTAGCTAAGTAACGGTCAGGCAGAAACGCCCGTTTCTGCCTGTTTTTTTACGGCTTCGGCCCGAACATCGCCTCGAGCTGCTGCGCATCCGGCATACCCACCACCTGCTGCAGCTCGTTTTCCGCATTCAGATAATAAATAGCCGGCGTGGCGTTAGCGCCCAGGCTGTCCATCAGCGCCTGGTGCTTCTGCAGTATCGCTACCGTTTCGCGTGAAGCCTCGCCTTCAGGCTTGGGCAGTTTTTTGCCGCCGGAGAGCTCGTATTCGCGCCAGGCCGCAACCGGATCTTTCGCATTCAGAATGGCGGCGGCGTTGCGTCCGCTGTTGGGGTTGAGGAACGCCACCAGCAGCGTATTGAGCTGAACCTTACCGGCCTTGACCCACGGCTGCGCTTCGGCCCAGAACTGCTTGCAGTACGGACAGAACGGATCGGCAAAGACAAAGACCTTACGCGGGGCGTTATCCGCCCCTTCTTTCAGGGGATGCGCCGCATTCAGGTTCTTCCACATTTCACGTCCCATTGGGGCGTAGATCTCTTTCTGGAAATAGCCCTCGCTGAGGTTCTTCCCTTTTTCATCATAAAGATAACCTGAGATCACGTGCTTGCCGTCCGGCGTAAGAAAGAGCGTCACGCCCATATCCTGATACTGCCCCAGCCAGGCTGGCGCCCCGCCCGGCGCATCCAGCTTCTTGATGATTTTGATGTTCTGCTGCTCGCTGAAGTGCTTCACCACATCCGGTATGGCTTCAGCCGCCTGTACCAGCCCTGACGTCGCCAGCGCCGAAAGTAACAGTAATTTTTTCATTTCCCTCTCCGGTTTGTCGGGGGCATTTCGCCCCCTTCAGGTTAGCGGTTTTTCAGTGCTTCACTGACCATTTCGTCGAATTGTTCGAACGGTACCCAGCCGGGAAGCAGCCCCTCGCCGATAAGCGTGGCGGGCGTGCCCTGGATCCCCATTTTTTCCGCGACGATGAGGCTGCGCCTGATCGTCAGAAAACTCTCCTCGTCCGGCGTCGTCACGCTCACGCCCGCCCGCTTTTGCGCCTCCTGAATGCTGGCGTCATCGTGGTACCCCTTTTTCGCCATCAGGGTGTGGTTCAGCTTCATAAACTGCTCAGGATGCGCACGCCAGACGGTTAACGCGTCTCGTGCGGCGGTCAGCGAACTTTCCGAGCGGAAAGGTAAAAACTTAAAGACCACCGCCACGTCCGGATGTTTTTCGACAATCTTCTCCAGGTACGGATCGAATTTTTTACAGTACGGGCAGTTGTAGTCAGTAAACACCACCAGGGTGAGCTTTGGGTTTTTCGCGCCGATGCGCGGGGAGTTTGGATCGTTAAACAGGAAATCAGCGATCATCTTCTGCGCGCGCTGCTCCTGGTCCGGCGTCAGCGGCTGGGCGGCAAATACCTGAAGCGGGGCCAGCAGGAGCAGCAGCGTAATAAGGAATTTTTTCATGACACAGTTAGCCTTTTGCGTTGTTCAGGGTGGTGACCAGGGTGCGCTTGTCCAGCAGCGGCGAGAGGATCTCGCCATCAGGCAGGCCGGGGCCATACACCGCGTTAAACGGAATGGCGTAGCGGTTTCGCTTTGCCAGAAAATCCGCGATAAACGCGGACGGCTGGCTCCAGTCTCCGCGCAGGGCCACCACGTCCGGCTGGCGCAGTGCGGCAACGATCTCCGGCTGGCTGAGCACCCGGTGTTCGTTAACTTTGCACGTTACGCACCAGTCCGCCGAGATATCCACAAACACTCGCTTCCCCTGCGCCAGCGCTTGCTCAATGGCCTCTTCACTGAGCGGCTGCCACGGGACGGTTTGCGCAACGTTTTGTGCCGGAGCGTCAGACGGCGCATTAAGCAGACCGCGCAGCTGATACCCGCCGAACGCCGACAGCGCGATGACCACCAGCCAGAACAGCGGCGAAGATTTTTGCCCCTTCAGCGCGAACAGCACCAGCGCAGAGGCAGTCAGCGCCAGCATCACGATCTGGCTGACCGCCTCGCCCAGATGCACGCTCAACAACGTCGCCAGCCAGAGGCTGGAGGCCAGCATCATCATGCCGAGGATGACCCTGAGCGTGTTCATCCAGCGGCCGGGTTTCGGCAGCAGCATGGCCGTTTTCGGTACCAGGGCAACGAACAGCCACGGCAGACTCATGCCCACGCCGAGCATCAGAAAGATCAGCCACAGGGCGTGCAGCGGCGCGCCAAGAGCAAAGGCGACCGCGGTACCGAGGAACGGCGCGGAGCACGGCGTCGCCAGCAGCGTGGCGAACATTCCTTCGCAGAAGCTGCCGCCGATCCCCGATCCCCCTGCCGTCGCCAGCCGTCCTGCGGCAGAAGAAGGCAGCAGCATTTCAAACGTCCCAAACAGGTTCAGCGCAAACAGGAAGGTCACTGCGACCATCAGGCCGATAAACCACGGGTTCTGGAACTGAATGCCCCACCCCAGCGACGCTCCGGCCAGCTTCAGCGCGGTGACCATCCCGGCCAGCAGCATAAAGGAGGTGAGGATCCCGGCGCTGGTGGCCAGAAAGCGCAGCCTGATGGCGCGGCTGTTCGATCCCGCCAGCAAGATGCTGTTAAGCTTCATGCCCATCACCGGCAGCACGCAGGGCATCAGGTTCAGGATCAGCCCGCCCAGCAGCGCAAAGAGCACCATTTTTCCCGTCCCGTCCGGCACGGAGGTCTCTTCGGGCGTTGTCCCAACGGTCATGGTGGTTTGCTGCGCCCGATCGCCGTTGGTCAGCACAAACGACAGCCTTTTGCCTGCCAGCGAAGCGGGTTTATCGCCCCATTCGTCGGTCACGGGTACCGTCACCCGAAGCGTAGTGCCGTCATGTTTAATGACCGGCTCGCCGGGCAGAATGTCACCCTCCAGCGGGTCAAAGTAGATCCCCGGATTGTCCCACTTCCCGTCCGTGGTGCCGGTAATCACCAGCTTGTCGCCAGAGAGCCAGGCAGAGAGATCCTTGGATACGCCAGACGTGCCCGGCACGGCGCGCATCGCTTGCCCGAAGGCGCTACGGAAGCCCTCATCCACCGGTTGGGTAAAATCGAGGTGCAGCGGGTAGTCCGTCAGCAGGCAGACGTTGCTGCACGTAGAGAGCGTCAGCGTCCCGTCGAGCGTGTCGCCCTTCGCTCCGTCGAGCGTAATCGGGATCGTCACCTTATCGTGATAGCCCTGCGTGGTCATGCCGGAGATATCAAAGCGCGACGGCACCGGCCAGGACCAGCTGTCCGTTACGTCTTCCGGCCAGCTGATTTTCGGCGCCACGCCGCCCTCGCCCGGCGATCGCCAGTAGGTTTTCCAGCCGGGCTTTAGCTCAACGGTGAGCAGGCCTTTAACATGCGTTTGTTCCCTCTCCGCCTGAAAGCGGATGCGGGCGTGATCGTTTTGTGGGGAGACCAGCCAGCCGGTGTCTGCCGCATGGACAATGCCGATGCAGGACAGCCACAGGAAGACGAATCCCCTGAAGAGGTTAACCATGTTGTACTCCGTGAACAGTAAAAAATTATCGTGTGAGGACGATGTTTTTCATTCACGGAAAACGCAGTTTTTAAGGTGTATTCGGGGAGGCGGCGCCTGAACGGGCTGTTCCGCCGGAGCCAGTGCCCGCCCTTGCGTCAACAGCTGCAGCAGCGCGAAGAAGATAATAATGGCCGGTAATGCACCGTCGAAGAACAGCGGCTGGGCGCAAAGCAGCGAGTGCGCGCCGAGCTGACACGGCGACGGGCCGGGTTGTTCAGTGTTGCTGGTTTGAGTCGGGGCATCTGCACTCAGCGAAATCTGCGGATCCAGTCCCTGTAAAAAATGGTTGAGCATCACCGCACGCTGCACGAGGCAAAGCGCCATCGCGAGACAGGTGATCATCAAAAGCCATTTTCCGAGGAGCTGACGGTTGCGCATAACATTCCAGAGTGATAAGACGCCCCGATCATAAACGATAGTGATGAATCTACAAGTGCCGGAAGTGTAAGGTTTTGTCTGCCGCCGCTATTCGCCCGTCAGCGCGTCATAGACGTCGCGTAGCCGCGTGCGGAGAAACAGCACCGCCTTGTGCTTGCGGGATAACAGCGCCTGTTCGCTGGCGCCGGTCTCCTCTGCCAGCATCTTAATGCTGTAGCCGTGGAGCTCGGTCTTTTCAAACGCCTCCCGCTGCGGCGGCGGAAGTTCAGACAGCGCCTGGCCCAGCTCTTCCCACAGCAGCGTCTTGAGGTACTCCTCTTCCGGCGTGTGCGGTACGCCGAACAGGGTTTCGGCTAGCTCGTCTTCCGGGAAACCGTCGTCGTCTTCGCCCGTAAAATAGCCGGAGAGCGACACCTCGCGCTTTTTACGCGCCCGGTCGGTCATTTCGTTACGCGCCGCGCGGAACAGCCAGGCGGCGACGTTTTCGACCGGCTGCTCCACTTTCATCAGCTGATACGTCACTTCCTGCAAAATGTCGTCGGCATCATCGCGCACGGAGGTCCGTCCGCGAATGAAGGCTTTCAGCCGGGCGCGGCAGGCGTTGAGCGCCGACATCAGCATGGATCCGCCCGCCTCCCCGGCTTTCATCTCGCTCACTCTGCTTCCGGCGCTTTTGGCGTGGCTTCACCGCGCTTATCGTCACGATGGCCATGCCAGCCGCAGTGGCCGCGACCATGGCGACCGAACCCTTCACGGCGCTGCTGAATAAACGCCTCACGCTGTTCGGGCGTCATGTTCATCCAGCGCTCGTGCATCCGGCGGTGCGCGCCAAACATCCCGGGGCGGAAACCCAGCCCGCCAAACAGAATGCGGCTCAGCACCAGGATCCCCAGCGCCTGCCAGAATCCGATGGCCTTCACGCCGAGGATCGCCGGGAGCAAGGCGTTCCACAGGGACATCACCAGCAGGCCGAGCACGATGAAAATCACCGCGCCGATGACTAAGCCCTTGCCCATACGGTGGCGACCAAATCCGCGCCCGTGGCCTCTGCCGTGCATTTCAAAATCTCTCATGGTGTTTACCTCGTTTACAGTAACTGATTATGGCTTGTGATGAGGTAGACGGATGAGGGAGTGAAATATTGCTGGGGGGAATGAATAATTTTGCGGGGAGCGTATTTTCACACGCCCCGTGAAAGCCATTACAGGCGCTTGTTCATGGTTTAAGGCCGGTTAAGCGCAATCTTATTCCTTATTTCCAGGATTTTATCTGCACACTCTTCCGCTGATAACAAAGCGGTGTCCAAGATGAGATGTTCTCTCTCCCAGGGTTCATACTCACGTTTTTTTACGCGTTCCCAGTCAGGAGGCGTGAGTCCCGGGATATCAGATATTCTGTTCTCTACGCGATAACGATGTTCTTTTTCGTCTGAGCAGACAATTTCAACTTCCAGGAAAGGGACATTCAACGACAGAGCAATATTGCGGAAAGCATCTCGCACAAGGTGAATATCATTAACGGAATCGGTCACAACGGTGGAGCCCAGCTTAAGATTTTCACTCGCTAAACCATAGAGGGCAAAATAGCCCTCCGGACCCGTTTTCTGACCGGGTTCAGAAACTGAACGAATGGCCTGCTCAACGGTATCAACCCGCAGGTAGACCGCTCCCAGCCTTTGAGCAACTATTTTTGCAACGGTGCTTTTACCGCTGCCGGGTAGCCCACTAAAAATAATTAACATAATTTCCCCTGGTGAGAGTTATATTAGATTTGTGCTGCCTGTAGAGACCTTCTGAATTATACAGTTACGGTTACGCCAGGTACAAAAAAGGCTCCTTGCGGAGCCTCCCCTCATAAAATCAAGCCTGCACCGGCAAACTAAAACTCGAAATACTCCGTGAAAGCTGCTGCGCCTGCTCTTCCAGCGAAGCCGCTGCCGCCGCGGACTGCTGCACCAGCGCGGCGTTCTGCTGGGTCACGCCGTCCATCTCGGTCACCGCCTGCCCAACCTGGCTGATCCCGCGGCTCTGCTCTTCAGAGGCGACGGAGATCTGCTCCATCAGCGTATTCACTTTATTCACCGACGAAATGATCGAATCAATCACCTCGCCCGAGCGGCTGACCAGCTCCGCACCGTTTTTCACGCTGGAAACCGACTGCGCGATCAGGCTTTCGATGTCTTTCGCCGCCACCGCGCTTTTCTGCGCCAGGGTGCGCACTTCGCTGGCCACGACCGCAAAACCGCGTCCCTGCGTACCGGCGCGCGCCGCTTCAACCGCCGCGTTCAGCGCCAGGATGTTGGTCTGGAAGGCGATGCTGTTAATCACGCTGGTGATGTCTTCAATGCGCTTCGAGTTCGCCGCAATGGTATTCATCGTGTCGATGACTTCACGGGTTACCGCTTCACCGGTGTGGGCATTTTTCACCGCGTCCTGCACCAGTTTTCCGGCCTGATACACATTATCGGTATTGTTCGCCACCGTCGCACTCAGCTCTTCCATGCTGGCCGCCGTCTGGGTTAACGCCGAAGCCTGCTGCTCGGTGCGTGACGCCAGGTCGATATTCCCGGAGGCAATCTCCTGGGCTGCGTGCGTTACGGTATGGCTCGCATCGCGCACCTGGGCGATGGTCGCCAGCAGCGCCTGACGCATCTGCTCCATCGAGCCCATCAGATGGTCGATTTCGTTGCCTGTACTCCCCTTCACCGGCACCGGAATGTCCAGCTTGCCTGCCGCAATCTGGCTGCAGTGCTCGCGCGCCAGGTTAACTGGCGCAAAGACAAAGCGCTTCATCAGCAGGCTGACGGCGACAATCACCACCACAAACAGGCTGGCGATAGCGGCAATGATCGCCAGGCCAGAGACGAAGTTACTGCTCGCATCCTCGTTCAGGCTTTTGGCGTATTTCTGGTGGACGGAAAGCACCTGGTCGAGAACGATCTCGTACTGGCGGTCGAGGCGGGAGACTTCCGGGATCAGCGCGTTGAATTTGGCAACATCGTGCGCCTCGGCGGCGTCGATCAGCGGCGCCAGCCCCTGGTTGCGGTAGTTTTGCCAGGCATCCTGATAGGCAGTGACCAGCGGCGCTTCATCGCTCAGGCGCGGCGACGCCATAAAGGCCGCAAAGGCGTGATCCGCTTTGGTCAGCGCCTCTTTCACGGCGGTAAGCTTTGCAGCGCCGTCCGCCGCGTTGCCCGCTTCCACCATCTTCACATACTCCATCACCCGCACGCGCAGCGTACGGCTGTGGTTAATAGGGTCAATAATGGACAGCACAACCTGGATCTCTTTGTTGACGTTATCCAGCGAATTATTACTTTTAATGATGAGGCCAACGCTGGTGACGGTGCTGACAACAAAGAAGAAAAGCAGCGAGAACAGGACAATCAGGGACGACTTTTTCAACGACATAAACCAATACCTCAAGGAGAATTATTCCTTATGGTTATCGGCCATTCCAAAACTTAAATTAATTAAAGTTATTGAAGTATCGAACCGGGCTATTTCGCTGACTTATAGCGTCGCTGCAGGGTGGCATTGAGCTTGCGCTGCAACGGCTGCGGCGTCTCCCCCTCGATTAATTTGCTAATCAAATCAAAGCAGTGCCACGCCAGTTGGCGGTTATCCTGACGAATGGTATCCACCGGGATCGTCAGCGAATCGTAGAGATAGTGATCGTCAAAACTGGCTAACCTGATATCGCTTTGCAGCAGGTTATGCTGGCCCATATAGCGCAGCACCCCTTCCAGCAGCCCGCAGGCGGCGGCGAAGAGCGCTTTCGGCGGACGCCCCAGGCGGGCGCAGAGTTCAGCAAACATCTCGTATCCGGAGCTCGGATGATAGTTGCCATGAATGATCCACTCGGGGCGCAGCGCCACACCGGCCTCACGCAGCCCTTGCTTAAAGCCTTCCAGGCGGTCGCGCGTGGGCGACAGACGGGGCTGCCCGCCGAGAAAGTAGAACTCATCAGGATGCTGGCGCGCAATGTCCGCCACCAGTTCGGTCGTCGGGGTAATGGAATCGGTGATCACCAGCGGCAGCGCGCTGTCGTTGATGTGGCGGTCAAACAGAACCACCGGCAGCTGCTCGCTCAGCTTATGGTAGTCCGCGTCGTTGAGCATACTGGAGGCCACAATCAGCCCGTCCACCTGACGCGCCACCATGTTGTTCACCACCACCGTCTCCTGCCCCGGGTTTTCATCGCTGCAGGAGATCAGCAGCTGAACGCCCGCCTCGCGGCACAGCGTTTCCAGCTCGTGAGAAAAGACGGCAAAACCGTAGTTGGTGATCTCAGGAACCACCAGACCAATGGTGTGGCTGCGGTTATCGCGCAACGAGCGGGCGTGAATGCTGGGCTGATAGTGGTGCTCTTTTGCAATTGCCAGCACGCGCTCGCGCGTCTCTTCCGCCACGCGTAGCTCTTTGCTGCGACCGTTCAGGACCAGGCTGGCGGTGGCTTTTGACACACCCGCCAGCTCCGCAATGTCTTTAATGGTGACGCGTTTTGTTTTTCTCACAACGACTTAGATCCGGCTGCCAAAACCCTCATTCTATCATGCAGGCGCGCAGCGACCAGTAGCGTAATGTGATATCGGACGCACCTTCGAATCGCACCCGGGCCGGATGGTCAGGAAAATAGCGGCTGCTCATCACCCCTTCGCCCTGGTTAATGAAGATTTCGACGCTGGAGCGGTCGCACAGAACGCGTAAGTGACGGACGTCACCCTGCCAGTAGCGGGTCAGTGTTTCACCGGTTTTCAGGCTCGCGCGTTCCAGGCGCACGCCCTGCTCATCGACCTTGAGACGCAGCGCGCCGGCAAAATCGACGTTCAACTGCGATGCGTCCAGCTCAAACTCCAGGCGCATCGCGTCCAGTTCGGGCGCGTCGCTGGCGCGCCCCTGCCAGTGCTGCTCATCTTCACGCAGCGCCGCCAGTTCGCGCGCCGGGGTCTGCCAGAGCCTGCCGTCGCGATAGCGTAGTTCGCGCGGGCAGGTCATCTGGTGCATCCAGCCGTGCGCCCGGGTGGGCTGAAGCATCTCTTCCCCGTCCGGTACGCCCATCCAGCCAATCAGGATGCGGCGTCCATCTTCCGCCAGCGTGGTTTGTGGGGCGTAAAATTCAAAGCCCGCGTCAAGCTCGTGCAGCTCGCCGTGATCGAATGCGGCGCTGGCGTAATCAAACGCCCCGCTCATCCAGGTGGCCGGATAGGTATTGAGGTAGCGA
This sequence comes from Enterobacter sp. ku-bf2, assembly GCF_001742765.1. Classification (NCBI taxonomy): domain Bacteria; kingdom Pseudomonadati; phylum Pseudomonadota; class Gammaproteobacteria; order Enterobacterales; family Enterobacteriaceae; genus Enterobacter; species Enterobacter sp. ku-bf2. Next base: position 603,986 of record NZ_MDVW01000001.1, on the reverse strand, counting down.
TGCGGCTCGCGCGCCAGCCCCTGCGGGCAGCAGATCAGGACATGTGTCCCGTCGAGGGCGAACAGGTCCGGACACTCCCACATATAACCCGCGTCCGTCAGGCCGTTAACCCCGTGACCGGCGATCTCCCCGCAGGATGTCCAGGCGTGCAAATCGGCTGATTTAAACAGCAGCACCTTGCCGCGCTTCTGCACATCCTGCGCGCCGAGCACCATGTACCACATCCCCTCGTGCTGCCACACCTTCGGGTCGCGCACGTGGCCGGTGTAGCCTTCCGGCAGCGCCAGCACCGGCCCCAGCTTCCTGAAGGTCCCGTCCGGTTGCTTCACGGCCAGGCACTGCCAGGCGGTGCGGCTGCCGTCATCGAACTTGACGTTGCCGGTGTAGCACAGGGTCAAAACGCCCTCGTTATCGACGGCGCTACCGGAGTAGCAGCCGTTGCGGTCATACGCTTCGTCGGGCATCAGTGCCAGGGGCTCATGCCGCCAGTGCACCAGGTCTGCAGAGCTCCAGTGCCCCCAGCACTTAAAGCGATGCTCGCAGTCCAGCGGGTTCCACTGATAGAACAGGTGATAGCGGCCAGCGAACCAGATAAACCCGTTCGGGTCGTTCATCAGCCCCGTCACCGGCGCGGCGTGCCATTGCGGATAATGGCTGTCCGCCAGCGCCCGCGGCTGACCTGTCATAACGGCCTGCAGGATCGCAGGCCAGCGGGAAGGTAACGTCATTATTCAGAATCCGTTTTATATTTCAGCAGCAGTGAGACGGTGAACGCCACGCCGAAGGCAATCACCATGCCGATAATATAGTTCAGCAGCGAGCTGGCCTGCACGATGGCCATCCCCGGAATCGCGGTCAGCCCGACAGCGGTCATGTACACATGCACGGAGACCACCCAGGCCCCGCCCACCGCGCCGCCAATCAGCGCAGCGATAAACGGCTTAACGAAGCGCAGGTTGATACCAAAAATGGCCGCTTCGGTGATACCCAGCATTGCAGAGAACGCCGACGGCAGGGTAATGGCTTTGATTTTGGCGTCTTTGGTTTTGAACCACACCGCCAGACAGGCGCCGCCCTGCGCCACGTTCGCCATGGCCCAGATCGGCAGCAGGAAGTTAACGCCAATCGACGGGTTGCCCAGCAGCCCGGCTTCAATCGCGTGGAAGCTGTGGTGAATACCGGTGATCACAATCACCGAATACAGTCCGCCGAACAGCAGCCCGGCGAGCCAGCCCGCGTGGGCGATCAGCGTGCTCAGAATAAAGGAGATACCGTCGCCCAGAGCGCGCCCCGCCGGGCCGATAATCAGCAAGGCGATAAAGCCGGAGATGACGACGGTGAGGAACGGCGTCAGGATCAGGTCTAACGCATCCGGGATCGCGCGGCGCAGGTTTTTCTCCACGATGCTCATAAACCAGACGGCCAGCAGCACCGGGAATACCGTGCCCTGATAGCCAATCATCGCGATCTCAAGACCGAAGAAGTTCATGGTGTGGAAGCCCGATGCCACGCCCCAGGCGTTGGTCAGCGCCGGGTGGGTCAGAATGCCGCCCAGCGTCGCGCCGAGATACGGGTTACCGCCAAATTCGCGCGCGGCGGTAAAGCCAATCAGAATAGGCAGAATGATAAACGCCGCCGAGCTGCACATGTCCAGCATGATGTAGATGGCGTTATCCGCATTGACCCAGCCGTAGGTTTTCACCATGCCGAGCAGGCCCATCAGCAGACCGGACGCCACAATCGCGGGGATGATCGGCACAAAGATGTTGGAGAGCAGACGGGCAATGCGCTGGAACGGGTTCAGCTTGCGCGCCGCCAGATCCGCAGCCTCAGATTTACTGGATTCGCTAATCCCCGCCGCCTGAATAAAGGCGGCGTACACCTTGTTGACCACGCCCGTGCCAAAAATCACCTGCATCTGCCCGGCGTTGCGGAAGCAGCCTTTCACGCCGTCGACCTTGCCGATAGCCTGCTGATCCGCCAGCGCGTCATCGACCAGCACCAGACGAAGACGCGTTGCGCAGTGCGCCGCGCTGGCGATATTTTCCTTGCCACCGAGCAGCGGAATAAGCTCGCGGGCGATTTGATTAAAATCCATAGATACCTCTGCCTGACTTCTTTTTATGATGTGCGAAACGCTCCCGCCAGGCGGGAGCGTGATGGGTTAAAACCAGGTTTCCATCTGGACCCCAAAGTTCCATTCCCCGCCAGCGTTGAAGCCGCTGCTGCCAAAGGCATCATCGCTGGCGTAATGATCCAGTTTGCTGCTCCAGTCCATCCAGGTGGCAAACAGGCGCAGTTCAGGACGGCTGAAGAAATCGCCGATTTTGCTCGCTTTTAAGGTCGGCGCAAAGGTCAGCTTGTAGAAACTGCCGTTCACGGCGTTGCGATCCTTATAGCCTTCCGGGTTTAAATCCATGTACTGATAGCTGCCCTCAAACGCCAGCGCGAAATTCTGGGTGACCTCTTTGATCAGGCGGGTGTTGAGCGTTACCCACTCATAGCTATCGCCCTTGACGTAGCGATCTTTACTGCTCTGTGCCAGAACGGCGGGCGCAACGCTCCAGCCACCCCCGATTGGCGTGACACCGTAACTTGCGAAGCGCCAGGTATCCGCCTCTGACAGCAAGGCGCCATCGGAGCCGATGCTTTTCACCTCCGCACCCAGCCCGTGACCATACAGCAGCGCCGTTTTGGCGGTCCCTTCGCGCAGGCCGTAGAAGCTGTCATTATGCAAGCCCACCAGAGCATGAACGCCGTGATTGGCGGCATCCGTTTTGATGAGATCGCCGTTAGTGTCTTTACGGTCGTCGTTATCCTTCGCCCGCAGGCCGCTTACCATCAACTGGAACGGGCCGGCGAAGTGGTTCATGCTGAGGATATAGTTCTGAACGTTATTGTCGGTCTGCTCAACGCTGCCGAAGTTGCGGCCATAAATGGAGAAGTTGCTGCGCAGCGAATCGTTCCATTTCACGTCATAAACGCCGCCGCCGGTACCGGCCAGGAACACCACGTCGGAATCCAGCCAGTGGATGTCAAAGTTGTCGCGGTCGAAGCGTTTACCCGCCCAGAAGGTACTGCCCTTCAGCGCGCCGGTAAAATCAGGCAGGTTGCCCAGCTCTGCGAAGGCCTGGCGAATATTGAGGTCGCTGGTATCGGCTGACCAGTCGTTATAGGTTCTCTGACCGTCGGCCAGCATCGCCTTGAAGCGCGTGGTCGCCCCGTTATCCAGGGTTTGCTTGTGCTCGAGGTTCAGCTCGACGTAGGTGTCGGCTTCGTTACCCAGACGCCCCACCGCACCGCCGGTTTCACCGGCTGGCGTCAGGTAAGGGCCGCTTTTGCTGCTGGAGGCCGCATCGTTCATCAGCAGGCCAGAGCGGGCATAGCCGTGGAACTCAAACCCGCCGGTCTGATCCGCCTTTTTCTCCAGCGCGCTGGTGCGCTGCGCCACCTCCTGGGTCGTCGTTTGCGCCTGCCGCTGAGCGGCAACCAGCTGCTGCGTTTTTTGTTCTGCTGCCGCGGCGCGTTTCTCAGCCACCTGCGCGCGCGTCTCCGCGTCCTGAAGGCGCTGCTCCATCGCGGCAAGGCGCGCTTCAATACTGGACATATCCGTCTGGGCAAAAACAGAGGTACTTCCGGCCAGCATGCCTATCATCACGGCAAGTCTGCGTTTTTTATACATTTTGTCGCATCCCTAAAAGAAGTCATTAAACGTGCTAAATTGCTAAACCGGTTTAGGTTGCTGATACTAAGCCTGTGAATTTTGGATCGGCAATCTTTTTTGCTAAACCGATTTAGTAAGTGTGATCGAGGCGACAATTCAGGCCGCCGGATGGCGGCCAGGAGAGGAGAAATTACAGATCGTGCTGCCAGGGCAACGCGGTCATCGCCCCTTTGGCCGTGGTGGCCAGCGCGCCGCAGCGCTGGGCGAGCGCGATAACCGGCGTCAGGTCCTGTCCGGCGGCCAGCCCGTAGAGCAGCCCCGCCACAAAGGCATCGCCCGCACCGGTCGTATCGACGCACTGCACAGGCGTTGCCGGGTAGTGTTTTACGGTACCTTCATGCCACGCGGTTACGCCCGCTTTTCCCTGGGTAACCAGCACCAGACGCGCCGGGCAGCGCTGCATCAGCACCTCCAGACCGCCGTTGACCTCCGCGCTGCCAGTGAAAAAGGCCAGTTCTTCTACCGAGAGTTTCACCACGTCAGCGCTTTGCAGCGCCTGTTCAAGACAGCGGTGAAGTGCGTTCTCATCCGGCCAGAGATCCGGGCGAATATTGGGGTCGAAACTGACGTAACCGCCCGCCTCCCGAATGGCGGCCATCGCCTGAAAGGTCGCAGTACGGCTCGGCTCGGCGCTTAAGGCGATGGAGCAGACGTGCAGCCACTCCCCGGCGCTGAACGACGGCAGGTCGGCGGGTTCGAGAAACAGATCGGCGCTCGGGCGCACCATGAAGGTAAACGATCGCTCGCCGTGGTCGTCCAAATCGACCACCACCGTTGAGGTGCGGTGCGCCGGATCAAGGCGCATCCACGTCACGTTAACCCGCTCGTCAGCGAGCGTTTTCGCCATAAAGCGCCCGAAAGGATCGTCGCCAACCCTGCCGATAAAGGCGCTCTGGCCGCCCAGTCGGGCAATACCGACCGCGACGTTCGCCGGCGCGCCGCCGGGACACCGCAGTAATCGACCTTCTCCATCGGGCAGCAAATCCACTACCGCATCGCCAAGTACCCAGATTTTCTTCATGTGATCCTCGCAGCTAAACTATGTTAAACCGTTTTAGCTATTTAAGCACAGGCCGGGCAAAGGGGAAATAACGGGAGGGAAATTTGACTTAACGCACCAGATGCGGCCAGTGGATATCGCCGACGCCATTCAGCTGCGGCCGGGCAAACAGGAATCCCTGAAAGCGTCGGATCCCGGCCGATTCGAGCCAGCACCACTCCTCTATTTTCTCGATGCCTTCCGCCACCAGGGTGATTTCAAGATCGGAGCAGCAGCTGATGATGGAGCGCACAATCGCCTGTTTCGGGCCGCTCAGGTGGATATTGCTGACAATTTCCCGGTCGATTTTAATTTTATCCGGCTGGAACCGGGTCAGCAGCGAAAGTCCGGCATAGCCCGAGCCAAAATCATCGATCGCCAGGCCAATCCCCTCACCGCGAAGCTGCTTGATGGCACTGTTAAACTGGTTGAACCCGGAGATCATCTCGTTTTCAGTGACTTCAATGACTACCTGCTCCGGCTGAAGGCCATGTTTTTTAATCTGATCGACCAGAAATTCCACTGCGCCAGGGACATTCACCAGCGACATGGGCAGCAGGTTTACCGCGATTTTATGGCTGCCAATGCCCAGCTTTTCCGCCAGCGCAAAGGCATAGGCTTTTGTCTGGAGATCGACTTCGTAAATGTTGTCCGGATCGACACTGCTGAAGAAATGCTCCGGGCTGCCGCCGTCGTTGCTGCGGATAAGCGCCTCAAGGGAGCTGATCTTCCCTTCCGAGGGCTCGACAATAGGCTGCAGCGCAAACTGGCAGGTTTGCCCGGCAATCAGGCCCAGGTGTGCGCCAAAGGGTAGCGTTTCGGTCGAGAGCGTCCAGTTGCCCGCGGTGTAGCGTGCCCCCGACGGGACCGGACGTTTACCGGTTATAAAGGTCTGAATAAATTTGAACACCCGATCGTCGGAGGTCAGATAGCTGTCCAGCTTGCTGTAGCGCAGCACCGACTGCAGCACCTCTTTCGGCGACTGCGTTTGCAGATCAAACAGCAGCATGCCGACGTTTTCGAAGCGTCTGCGCGGACCATAGTCCCGCAGCAGTTCTACCACCCCACTGTGCCGCTTGTCCTCACGGATGGTATGGAAAAGTTTGACCACACTCTCTTCCGACCCTTCGAGGATCTGCAGAACCTCATTCCCATTAGCCAGGAGGACGCCGGTAATAGCCAGTTTTGTGTTGCGGCCCCTGGCGCGCTCCACCAGCTCCCGCAGTTCGGTGGACGGGCGGGATAAATTCAACTGGCTTCGGTAGATCAGAGTCGTCAGCACAAAAAGGGGTTCCAATGAGAAAGAGAGGTGCCTTGAAGCTACTATTTAACATACTTAATCAATGCGACCTAACATATTCACGCTACAGGGGAACGTTACTTTTTCTCGTCCCCGATCCGGCTGTTAATCCTCTCCTGCATAAAGTCGTAAAACGGGTTCGAGGTGACCCGCATCAGCGCCTCTTTTCCGACGCTCAATACGGACGTTTCTCCCCAGAGCGCAATCGTCCCCAGGCTGATACCGTAGCGGTTTTTCACCCCAGGTTCGCGACCATAGAGATCGTCATCCGGCGGGAACGGCACCGCAACGTGCGACAGGGAATAGACATCCTGCGGCCAGGACTGGGCAAGCGGCACCACCGTCTCCTGCGTTCTGCCTGCCGGGATTATTTTCGCCACCGTCGAGAAACTGTGCTCGCTGGCATTGGTGATAATAGTGACACTGTAACGTCTCTGCGCGACCGGTAGCAGCGCCGTGGTGGCCGTCCAGGACGACGGTTTGAAGAGCGGACGGAAGCTCGCCGCCTGGTTGATATCGAACATCACCAGTTCGCTGCCGTTTGCCGGAAGCTGGTCAAACAGGCCACTGACCACCGCGCGGGTACTGACCGTGGAGTCCATGACCGACTGGAACGCCAGCACCGGCGGCAAATTCGCCAGCCTGTTTTCCCGCGCCGCGCGGCCAATCTGCTCCTGCAGGGCCTTCGTCAGCAGCCACGACTGGCGGGCGGCGTTCACCGGGAACGAATTGTATTTATACGGATTATATTCCGGGGAGATATTCAGCCAGGCCGCTTTGGCAAACGGCGGCAGCAGCGCCGGTAGCCCGGCGAAACCGGCAAACCGCGCAAAGGCCGTCACGCCAATCATCGGTGAGAGCAGGATCACCTGCTGTGGTTTACGCAGTGCTGGCGCGTCCAGCGCATCGAGGGCATATTTCATCGCCAGCGCCCCGCCGTTGGAGTAGCCCACCAGATGCAGAGGCACAGCCTCACCCGCCAGGCGCGTGGCTTCCCGTACGGCAAGGCGCGTGGCCGCCAGCCACATTTCCCAGTCAACATCCGTCAGCGCGCCGGGCGCGGTGCCGTGTCCGGGAAGACGCGGGACCACGGCCACAAAGCCGTGCTGCTGATAGTTCACGGCAAGGCGCCTGACGCTGTATGGCGAATCCGTCAGCCCGTGCAGCAGCACCACCGCGCCGCGGGGCTTGCCGGCTGGCATCAGCACAAAGGAGCGGTTGGCATCGGGGGCAAACTGACCGGGCCACACCAGGCTCTGGCGGTAATAGCGGTTTAACGGGGTTTGTTCCTCGCCCGCTGTTTTCGCCGTCACCGCGTTATCCAGATCGGTGAAAATCGCCTTTTCCCGGGCGAGGTACCCGGCGAAATCGGCGTTATCCAGCTCGCGAACGGACATCTCATCTGCCCGCCAGGTGTGCCACAGGTGCAGTTCCGGCCCCTGCTGCGAGAGATACACCCGCACCGCCAGCAGGACGACCAGGACGATCCCCACGACCATTCCTGTTTTCTTTGCAAGCGCGATCAGGCGCACGCTGACTCGCCAGGGCAAATTCGCCATGAGGGATCCCTTTTATGTTCTCAGTGCTTCTATCTTATCAAAAATGTGAACAGGCTGACGTATTCACCAAATTCATACCTGTCCGGTCAGCCAGTGCACCAAAAGTGAACTACGCTGCACAAATGTTGATCATTGGTTAACCAAATATTGCATGATGTTTACTGCGCAGCGGGTTTTCGCCCGCCTGTGAACATGGCACGCGTCATGCATTGTTAACCAGGTAACACAATTTCGGCTATTGACAGCCTGTTAACAGCGAGGCGGTATGACGACGAAACCTGAGATGTTGAGCCGTATCGAAGCGACCTTTAGCCAGCTGACCCCCAGCGAGAAGCGGGTCGGAAGCTGGCTGCTGGCGCACGCCGCGCAAATCCCGTTTGAAACGGCGGAGAGCGTCGGGCTGGCGAGCGGGACCAGCGGGATCACCGTCGGACGCTTTCTGCGCAAGCTGGGGTATCGCAACCTGGAGGATGCCAAAAAGAGCCTGCGCGATCCTTACCAGCCCTGGGGCATGAACGAGCGCCTCGACTCCTGGCAGCAGCAGCGCCCCCTGCCCAACCGCCTTCAGCACGCCCTGTCGCTGGAAGTGGACGCCATTACGCAGGTGTATCAGCTGGCGCAAACGGACGCTTTTCGTCAGGTGGTGCACCATCTGGCCCACGCGGACGCGGTCTTTGTGCTGGGGATCCAGTCCACGCGCGGGATCGCCAACGCCTTCTTCAGCCACCTTGAATACCTCCGCCCGCGGGTGAGCTACTCCGAAGGGGCATCCGGCAGCTGGGTAGAATCCCTGAACTCCGGGTTTGCGCACCCTTATGTCGTGCTGACCGATACGCGTACCTACTCCACAATGGCCCGACAGTACTGCCGCGTCGCGAGCGAGAAAGGCATTCCGCTGGCCTTAATCACCGATATCTGGTGCCCGTGGGCGCGGGACTATCCGATTGATTTACTGCAGGTGAAAACCGATACCGGTCATTTCTGGGATTCACTTGCCCCCGTGAGCTGTCTGTTCAACCTGCTGCTGTCGGGTGTGGTGGAAGCGCTGGGTGATGCGCTTCCGGCGCGCCTGGCAGTAAACCGACAATTACAACAAGAGTTTGGTCAATTCGAACGCTAAAGGAGCGGAGCTATGCCCGTAGAGAGTGAACTGATTGATGTGGCGAAGACGTTCCCCACGCTGCATATCGATCTGAAGTACGCCACCGCCGACAATATTACCGGCCGCCCGATTTACCAGGAGGCGCTGTGCCTGCTGCATACCGACGCGGCCACCGCGCTGGCAAAAGCCATCAGCATTGCCACGCTGGCCGGACTGAAGCTGGTGGTCTACGACGCCTATCGCCCGCAGCAGGCGCAGGCCCAGCTGTGGGAGGCCTGCCCGAACCCGGAATATGTTGTCGACGTGGCGATTGGCTCCAACCACAGTCGCGGCACGGCCATCGACGTCACCCTGATGGACGAGCATAACGCCGTGCTGGATATGGGCGCCGGTTTTGACGAAATGCATGACCGCTCGCATCCGTATCACCCTTCCGTGCCGCCCCACGCCCAGCGCAACCGTCTGCTGTTGAACGCCATCATGTTCGGCGGCGGTTTTGTCGGGATCGGCAGCGAATGGTGGCACTTCGAACTGCCGAACGCCGCCAGCTACCCGCTGCTTGATGACCGTTTTGCCTGTTTTCCCCTGACGCACACCCCTCTTTAAACCTGGAGCACTGCCATGAAAACATCGCTTCTCTCGACCGTCATTGCCGCCACGCTGGCCCTGAGTGCACCGCAGGCGCTGGCTGCCGTCCCGAAAGACATGCTGGTCATCGGGAAAGCCGCCGACCCGCAAACGCTCGATCCGGCCATCACTATTGATAACAACGACTGGACCGTCACCTATCCGTCCTACCAGCGTCTGGTCAAGTACAAGCCAGGCTCTACCGAGGTGGAAGGCGATCTGTCGACGGGCTGGAAAGCCTCCGACGACCAGAAAGAGTGGACCTTCACCCTGGCGGATAACGCCAAATTCTCCGACGGCACGCCAGTCACCGCCGAGGCGGTCAAACTCTCCTTTGAACGCCTGCTGAAGCTCAGCCAGGGGCCGTCTGAAGCCTTTCCAAAAGATCTGAAAATTGATGCCGTTGATGACCATTCGGTGAAATTCACCCTCAGCCAGCCGTTCGCGCCTTTCCTCTACACCCTGGCGAACGACGGCGCCTCCATCATTAACCCGACGGTGCTGAAGGCCAATGCCGCGGACGACGCGCGCGGCTATCTGGCGCAAAACACCGCCGGGTCCGGGCCGTTTATGCTGAAGAGCTGGCAGAAAGGCCAGCAGCTAGTGCTGGTGCCAAACCCGCACTGGTCGGGCGACAAGCCGCACTTCAAGCGCGTCTCGGTAAAAATTATCGGTGAGAGCGCGTCGCGCCGTCTGCAGCTTTCCCGCGGTGACCTGGACATTGCCGACTCCCTGCCGGTCGATCAGCTGGCGGCCCTGAAGCAGGAAGGGAAAGTCGCCGTCGCCGAATACCCGTCCCTGCGCGTGACCTATCTCTACCTCAACAACAGCAAAGCGCCGCTCAATCAGGTCGATTTACGCCGCGCGGTCTCCTGGGCGACGGACTATCAGGGGATGGTGAAAGGCATTCTGAGCGGCAACGGCAAGCAGATGCGCGGCCCGATCCCGGAAGGCATGTGGGGATTTGACGCCACGGCCATGCAGTACAGCCTCGACGAGGCCAAAGCCAAAGCGGCCCTGGAGAAGGTTAAAGACAAGCCCGCCAGCCTGACCTTCCTCTACTCTGACAACGATCCGAACTGGGAGCCTATCGCGCTCTCAACGCAGGCCAGCCTTGGCAAGATCGGCATTAACGTCAAGCTGGAAAAACTGGCCAATGCCACCATGCGCGACCGCGTCGGCAAAGGCGATTACGACATTGCCATCGGCAACTGGAGTCCGGACTTTGCCGACCCGTACATGTTCATGAACTACTGGTTCGAATCGGACAAAAAAGGGCTGCCGGGCAACCGCTCGTTCTATGAGAACAAAGAGGTCGATTCCCTGCTGCAGGCCGCGCTGAAAACCACCGACCAGGCGGAACGCACCAAAGATTACCAGCAGGCGCAAAAGGTAGTCATCGACGAAGCGGCCTACGTTTATCTGTTCCAGAAGAACTACCAGCTAGCGATGAACAAAGAGGTCAAAGGCTTCACCTTTAATCCAATGCTCGAGCAGGTCTTCAACATCGCCACCATGAGCAAGTAACCGTTTCGCCGGGGGAAAGTGTATGACGTTCTGGAGCATCGTGCGCCAGCGCTGCTGGGGGTTACTCCTGGTGGTGGCCGGTGTCTGTATTATCACTTTTATTATTTCGCATCTGATCCCCGGCGATCCGGCCCGTCTGCTGGCCGGCGACCGCGCCAGCGACGATATCGTGCAGAACATTCGCCAGCAGTTGGGGCTGGATCAGCCGCTGTACGTTCAGTTTGGCCGTTACGTGGACGCCCTGGCCCACGGTGATTTAGGCACCTCCATCCGGACCGGCCGTCCGGTTGCGGAAGACCTGAAGGCTTTTTTCCCCGCTACGCTGGAGCTGGCCTTCTGTTCCCTCCTGCTGGCGCTGGTCATCGGCGTGCCACTGGGGATTTTGTCGGCGGTATACCGCAACCGCTGGCTGGATCACCTGGTGCGTTTAATGGCGATGACCGGGATCTCCACCCCAGCCTTCTGGCTTGGGCTGGGCGTCATTGTCCTGTTCTACGGCCATCTGCAGATCCTGCCGGGCGGCGGCAGGCTGGACGACTGGCTCGACCCACCTGCCCACGTCACCGGCTTTTATCTGCTGGATGCCCTGCTGGAAGGTAACGGAGAGGTCTTTTTCAATGCGCTGCAGCACCTGATTTTGCCCTCGCTGACGCTGGCGTTTGTTCACCTGGGCATCGTGGCGCGTCAGGTTCGTTCCGCGATGCTGGAGCAGCTTAGCGAAGACTATATTCGCACGGCCCGCGCCAGCGGCCTGCCCGGCTGGTATATCGTCCTGCGCTACGCCCTGCCGAATGCGATGATCCCATCGATTACTGTGCTCGGGCTGGCGCTGGGCGATCTGCTGTACGGCGCCGTACTGACCGAAACCGTCTTTGCCTGGCCGGGCATGGGGGCCTGGGTGGTGACGTCCATTCAGGCGCTCGATTTCCCTGCCGTGATGGGCTTTGCCGTCGTTGTTTCGCTGGCCTACGTGCTGGTTAATCTGGTGGTCGATCTGCTTTACCTGTGGATTGACCCGCGAATTGGGCGCGGAGGTGCCGAATGATGTTAACGCAGGAAACGCCCGTCCCGGTTAAACCCGTCAGACAACGCATCAACTGGGCAAAGCTGTTCTGGATGCTGCGTCAAAGCCCGCTCACGATCGTTGGCGGCGTCATTATGCTGGTGATGCTTTTCATTATGCTGGCCGCACCGTGGATCGTGCCGCACGACCCGAACGCGCTGGATCTGACCGCGCGCCTGCAGGCGCCGTCTGCGCAGCACTGGTTTGGTACCGACGAGGTGGGCCGCGATCTGTTCAGCCGCGTGCTGGCGGGCAGCCAGCAGTCCATTACCGCCGGACTGGCGGTGGTGGTGATCGCGGGCGGCATCGGTTCGCTGCTGGGCTGTCTGTCCGGCGTGCTGGGCGGGCGCGGCGACGCCGTCATCATGCGGGTGATGGACATTATGCTCTCGATACCTTCCCTGGTGCTGACCATGGCGCTGGCCGCCGCGCTCGGGCCGAGCCTGTTTAACGCCATGCTGGCGATTGCGATTGTCCGCATTCCGTTTTACGTCCGCCTGGCACGCGGCCAAACCCTGGTGGTACGCCAGTTTACCTACGTGCAGGCCGCCCGCACCTTTGGCGCCTCCCGCTGGCATTTGATCCGCTGGCACATCCTGCGCAACGCCCTGCCGCCGCTGATTGTGCAGGCGTCGCTGGACATCGGCAGCGCCATCCTGATGGCCGCCACGCTGGGTTTTATTGGCCTGGGGGCGCAGCAGCCGACCGCCGAATGGGGCGCGATGGTGGCCGTCGGCCGTAACTACGTTCTGGACCAGTGGTGGTACTGCGCTTTTCCCGGTGCGGCGATTTTGATAACCGCCGTGGGCTTTAACCTGTTTGGCGACGGTATCCGCGATCTGCTGGATCCGAAATCGGGAGGTAAACAGTGATGACCGATCCGGTACTCAAGATTGAAGACCTGCATCTGAGCTTCCCCATTTTTCGCGGCGAGGTTCACGCGCTGAACCACGTCTCGCTGGAGATCGGCAGGGGTGAAATTGTCGGCGTGGTGGGCGAATCCGGTTCAGGTAAATCGGTGACCGCCATGCTCGCCATGCGGCTGCTGCCGGAAGGCAGCTACCGCATTCATCATGGCCAGGTGAAATTACTGGGCGAAAACGTCCTGACGGCGTCCGAGAAACAGCTTCGCCAGTGGCGCGGCGCAAAGGTCGCGATGATTTTTCAGGAGCCCATGACCGCCCTCAACCCGACGCGGCGGATTGGCAAACAGATGGTCGAGGTGATCCGCCAGCATCAGCCGCTTTCCCGGCATGAGGCGCAGCAGAAGGCGATTACCCTGCTGGAAGAGATGCAAATCCCGGATGCGAAAGCGGTCATGGCGCGCTATCCGTTTGAGCTGTCCGGCGGGATGCGCCAGCGGGTGATGATCGCCCTTGCCTTCTCCTGCGAGCCGGAGCTGATTATCGCCGACGAACCGACCACCGCGCTGGACGTCACCGTCCAGCTGCAGGTGCTGCGCCTGCTGAAGCACAAGGCACGGGCCAGCGGCACCTCGGTGCTGTTTATCAGCCACGATATGGCCGTGGTGTCCCAGCTCTGCGACAGAGTGTACGTGATGTATGCGGGCAGCGTGATCGAGAGCGGTGCCACGCAAATGCTGATCCACCAGCCTGTACATCCCTATTCCATTGGCCTGCTGCAGTGCGCGCCGGAAAACGGCCAACCGCGCGCCCCGCTTCCCGCCATCCCCGGCACGGTCCCCAACCTCAGCCAGCTTCCGCAGGGATGTGCGTTCCGCGAGCGCTGCTTTGCCGCCGGGACGAAATGCAGCGAAACGCCGCGCTTACAGCCCCATGGCGCAGAAGGCCAACAGGCTGCCTGCTGGTATCCACAACGGGAGAAAGCCCATGTCTGATGTACTGCTGGAACTGGATAGCGTGCACGTCAATTTTGCGGCACGTAAAAACTGGCTGGGCCGCGTGACGGAACAGGTCCACGCGCTCAACGGGCTCGACCTTGAGATCCGTCGGGGAGAGACGCTTGGCATTGTCGGGGAGTCCGGCTGCGGGAAAAGCACGCTGGCCCAGCTGCTGATGGGCATGCTTAAGCCCAGCACGGGTGCCTGCCAGCGGGCGCACCATGCGGGAGGCATGCAGATGGTGTTTCAGGATCCGCTCTCTTCGCTCGACCCGCGCCTGCCGGTCTGGCGCATTATCACCGAGCCGGTGTGGGTACAAAAGCGCAGCAGCGAGCGCGAATGCCGTCAACTGGCTGAAAACCTGGCGCTACAGGTGGGCATTCGCCCGGAGTATCTCGACCGGCTTCCGCACGCCTTCTCCGGCGGGCAGCGCCAGCGCATTGCCATCGCCCGGGCGCTCTCGTCCGATCCGGATATCATCGTGCTCGATGAACCCACCAGCGCGCTGGATATTTCCGTGCAGGCGCAGATCCTCAACCTGCTGGTGACCCTGCAACAGCAGCGTAATCTGACCTACGTGTTGATCTCACATAACGTCTCGGTGGTCAGACACATGAGCGACCGCGTGGCGGTGATGTACCTTGGGCAGATTGTGGAGCTGGGCAGCGCCGCTCAGGTGCTTGGGGAGCCGCGCCATCCTTACACCCGTCTGCTGCTTGATTCGGTTCCCCGCACCGGTGAACCGCTGGATGAGACGCTGGCCTTACGCAAAACGGAGCTTCCCGGCAACCGTCATCTGCCCGAAGGCTGTTTTTTCCGTGACCGATGCCCGATGGCCGCGCAGGGGTGCGAACGTCCTCAGCCGTTACAGCCCTCTCGCGAGGGCCGTGATGTCCGCTGCTGGCGCAGTCTGGGTTAAATTTGCGCCATCCCACCGTCCACGAACAGCTCGGTGGCGTTAATAAAGCTGGCCGCGTCGGAGGCCAGAAACGCCACCGCTTTACCCACCTCACCCGGCGCGCCTAAACGGCCGAGCGGCACCTGTGCGGCCAGCGCGTCGTACAGCCCCTGACGATGTTCTTCCGGCACCAGATCGCCGAGGCCAGGGGTTTTGATCGGCCCCGGGCTTACCACGTTGACGCGGATCCCACGGCCCTGCAAATCCAGCGCCCAGGAGCGGGCAAAGTTGCGCACGGCGGCCTTGCTGGCGCTGTAGACGCTAAAGTTTGCCGTCCCTTTAATGGACACCGTCGAGCCGGTCAGAATAATCGAGGATCCGGCGGACAGCAGCGGCAGCGCCTTCTGTACCGTAAACAGCACCCCGCGGACGTTGGTGCCGAAAATCCGGTCAAATTGCTCTTCGGTTATCGCGCCCAGCGGCAGCATATCGCCGCCACCCGCATTGGCGAACAGAATATCGAGGCGGCCTTCTTCTTTGGCTATCCGGGCATAGACCTCGTCCAGGTCCGCCAGTTTTGACACGTCAGCGCGAATGCCCACTGCCGTTGAAGCGATTTCAGCCACCGCCGCGTCCAGCTCGGCCTGACGTCGTCCGGTGATGTACACCTTCGCGCCCTGTGCAGCAAGCTCCTGCGCCGTGGCAAGACCGATGCCGGTGCTGCCGCCGGTGACCAGTGCGATTTTTCCTGAGAGAGTCGTGTTCATGTCATTTACCTTTTGTTGGGTTTGCGTTGGACAAACTTTAGCCCTTGCGGGATTAGTGAAAAACCGGCAAAAATGAAAATGACTATTCACACACAGAAATAATCAGAGGAGCCTAATGGACCAGCTAATGGCGATGCGCGCGTTTACCCGGGTGGTGGAAACCGGCAGCTTTACCCGCGCGGCGGACTCGCTGAACATGCCCATTGCCACCCTGAGCAAGCTGGTGAAATCGCTTGAGGCGCATCTTGAAATACGTCTCCTGCACCGGACGACTCGCCGGGTGGTCGCGACGCCGGAAGGGGCGGATTACTATGAAAAAGCGCTTAGAGTCTTGATAGATATCGAAGATATCGACACCGCGTTTCGCGTTTCCCGCGCGACGCCCAAAGGGCATTTGCGGGTTGACGTGGGCGGCTCCACCGCTCGGGACGTGCTTATTCCCCTGCTGCCGGATTTTATGCAGCGTTATCCGGAAATCCGCATCGACCTTGGGGTAGCCGATCGTCCGGTGGATCTTATCAGCGGTAACGTAGACTGCGTCATCCGCGGCGGCCCGCTGAACGACTCGACCCTCATCGCCCGCCATATTGGCAACGCCGAAATGGTCACCTGCGCGACGCCGGGTTACCTGAAAAACCATGGCGTTCCGGCCTATCCGCAGGAGCTGTGCAACGGCCACAAGCTCATTAGCTACCTCTCGCCCGTCACCGGGCGGGCGTTTCCGTTTCGCTTCAGAGAGAACGGCGAGACGCTGGAAATCAATATTCCGCATTATCTCGGCGTAAACGAAAGTAATGCCCATCTGGCGGCTGCCGCAGCGGGATTGGGGATCGTTCAGACGTTTGAGTATTCGGCAAATGCGTATTTACAGGCGGGTACGCTGACTGCGATCCTGAGCGACTGGCGCCCTGCCGCCTATCCGTTTCATGTGGTTTACCCTCAGAACCGGCATCTGACGCACCGTCTTAAGGTGTTTATTGCGTGGCTGGCGGAGGTGTTTCCCGCCGCACTGAAGGGATAGCCGGGCGCAAACCCGGCAGGGAGTTAATTTAGCGTGTAGTCCAGGGTAATCTCGGCTTTCAGGAGCTGCGAAACCGGGCAGCCCGCTTTCGCTTTCTGAATAATACCGTCAAACTGCTGAGGAGCGATGCCGGGAACGGTCACCTTGCTTTTCAGGGCAACCTTCGTAATAGCAAAGCCGCCGTCGGTTTTATCCAGAGAGACGTCCGCGGTGGTATCAATAGAGTCAGCGGTATAGCCCGCTTCCCCAAGCATCAGCGACAGCGCCATCGAAAAACAGGCCGCATGTGCCGCGCCGATCAGCTCTTCCGGGTTGGTCCCCTTTTCACCCTCAAAGCGGGTATTGAAACCATAAGGCTGCTGATTGAGAACGCCGCTCTCGGTGGAAACCGTCCCTTTACCGCGCTTAATGTCGCCAGACCAGTGTGCCGAACCGTGCTTATGAATAGTCATTCTTGCTCTCCTTTTGGCTTACAAAGGGTTAAGTATAGAAGGCTGTCCGGATTCTGCGGGCAAGACAGACGAGTCTTAGTCACTGAGTAAATGGTGCGCCAGCGCGTCAAGGAACACCCGCAGCGCGGCAGGCTGGTATTCACGGGACTGATAAATGCCATGGATGGCCAGCGGTTTCGGCTCCAGCGTCTCCAGTACCGGCACCAGTATTCCCTGCGCCAGCGCGGTTCGCGCCTCACGCTCCGGCAGCATGGCGATACCGCAGTGCTTAACCGCCGCGTCCATCAGCAGCGAAGAGATGCTGGCGCTCAGGTTGCCGCTGACGGCCACGCTCAGGCTTTCGCCTTCCGGCGTCAGGAAGTGCCAGGACTGCCCGGCAAAAAAGCTGTAGTGCAGGCAGTTATGCTGGGCTAACTCTTCAGGGCTGACGGGCATGCCGTGCTGCGCCAGATACTCCGGCGAAGCGCAGAGCACCGAGCGACACTCCCCCAGCCTGCGGGCAATCATGCCGGGTTCGGGGTTGTCGGTAATGCGCACGGCGACATCAATGCGTTCTCCCACCAGGCTGACCGGATGGTTGTTCACATCCAGTTCGATGCGCAGCTGCGGGTAGCGCGAGAGCAGACCGGGCAGCACCGGCGCAATCAGGTGCATCGCGGTAAAGTGCGCGCAGGCCACCCGCAGGGTACCTGACGGGAGATCTTTCTCTGACTGGCCTTCAATTTCCTGCGAGATCTGCGAGAGCGTCCGCGTTTTTTGCAGCACCTTTTCCCCTGCCGCAGTCAGCGTCAGCTTGCGCGTGGAGCGGTTTACCAGACGCGTACCCGCCCACTTTTCCATCTGTTCAAGGTAGCGGCTCACCATCGGTCGGGAAATACCCAGCGCGCGGGCCGCCGCGCTCAAACTTCCCAGCTCGCATATCCGGTTGTAAACCTGGGCGGCAATAACGCGATCCATATCAACTCCATCTGCTCGATTTATGAAACTAAGCATGTCCTGTTTCAGGAATTCTGGCAAATGCGATTATCCGTACAATAGAGACATTCCTGAACAACAGAGACAACAGAGACAACAGTATGAAATTCACTCACCTTGCCCTGCTTTCCACGCTTTTCACTCCGGCTGTTTTTGCCGCGCCGTTGAGCATTGATACCTATAACCCTCAGGAGAAAGGCATTTTCGCGGTCTCCTCCACGCTGGTTTCCGGCCCGAAAGAAGCGGTGCTGTTTGACGCGCAGTTCAGCGTGAAGGATGGCGAAGCGCTGGTAGAGAAAATTCGTCAAAGCGGTAAAACCCTGAACAAGATTGTGATCACCTCCGGCGATCCGGATTTCTATTTTGGCCTGCAGCCGCTGGTCAAAGCCTTCCCGAACGCCAAAGTGGTGGCCACGCAGCATGTGGTTGACCACATCAAGGCTACCAAAGACGCCAAGCTCGCCTTCTGGGGTCCGCAGATGAAAGACGGCGCGCCAACCGAGCTGGTCGTCCCGCAGGTGCTCGCCTCCACCACGTTTATGGTGGACGGAGAAAAGATCGATATCGAACAGCCTGACAGCTACGCGGCCTATGTGTGGATCCCGTCAGCGAAAACCATCCTCGGCGGCACCGGGGTAGCCTGGGGAATTCACGTCTGGACGGCAGACACCCAGACAGCGGAAAGCCGTAAGCAGTGGCAGGAAACGCTGGTGAATATGGCGGCGCACAAACCCGATCGCGTGATCCCGGGTCACTATCTGGGTACCCCGCCAGCCGGGACGGGGGCGATTGATTTTACCCGTGACTATCTCCAGCGCTTTGAAAAGGCCTTATCCGTTCATAAAGATTCTGCAGGCGTCATCAGCACCCTGAAAAAACAGTATCCGAACCTGGCTGAAGAGAGCTCGCTGGAATTAAGCGCTAAGGTGAATACCGGCGAAATGAAGTGGTAATGTAAACTCTGCTCCTGCTATATTTTCGTGATAGCAGGAGCACCGTCATAATATCCCCTCAACGCCACTTTAATTTACCCCCCCCACATTTCAAAAGCACACAAAAGCATACACTTATGTCATTTTTATTTCTAAGATGAATCTGAGCCACAACCGGGAAAATATTTGCCATTCTGTTTATGAATTAAATTTTTTGCGAGCCGTACCATTAAACAGACAACGACACGGAGGCAGCATGTTTACTTATTACCCGGCAAATACCGCAGCAGCACAACCTGAACTCGTTAACGCGATTGCACAGGGACTTCACGCCGAGCACGGTGCTGTGACTGAAGATGACATTTTGATGGAACTCACCAAGTGGGTGGAATCCACAGATAATGATATCCTCAGTGACATCTACCAGCAGACCATTAACTACGTCGTCAGCGGGCAAAACGCACCCTTGTAAAAACCTGCTAAGCTGGATCTGCAACCTAAGGGGTTACATTTCGTTTGCGTAAGCAAACTGGTCCTTAAAACTATCAACAGGATTGAGGAGTTAATATGAAATCGAACCGTCAGGCACGCCATATTCTGGGACTGAATTACAAGCTTTCTAATCAGCGCAAAGTGGTGATTGAAGGCGACCATGAAACGCAAGTCACGCACGCCACCGGCAGAAAACGCCACGCCGGCAAGTAAGTTCCAGACTGAGATCCAGAACACCATCGGTAATCCCGATGGTGTTTTTGTTTATGTGTTGCGGTAATTAATATTTAGCTCCTTTATAATACCGCCGGACCGCACCCCATCGCACAGGCCAGAAAGATGACAAACAGCAGTGTCAGGGACGGATCTTCATAAAAAGAGTGAGTGACATGGACAACAAACTGAAAAAACATCGTTCCTTATACATCCCATACGCCGGACCGGTTTTACTCGAATTCCCCCTGCTCAACAAAGGCAGCGCCTTCAGCATGGAAGAGCGCAGCAGCTTTAACCTGCTGGGTTTACTGCCCGAAGTGGTTGAAACCATTGAAGAACAGGCAGAGCGCGCATGGATCCAGTACCAGGGTTTCAAAACTGAAATCGACAAACACATCTACCTGCGCAACATTCAGGACACCAACGAAACCCTCTTCTATCGCCTGGTACAAAACCATCTTGAAGAGATGATGCCGGTGATCTACACCCCGACGGTGGGTGCCGCCTGCGAGCGTTTCTCCGAGATCTACCGTCGCTCCCGCGGGGTATTCATCTCTTATCAGAACCGTCACAACATGGACGATATTCTGCAGAACGTGCCTAACCACAATATCAAAGTGATTGTGGTGACCGACGGCGAACGTATTCTCGGCCTCGGCGACCAGGGGATTGGCGGGATGGGGATCCCAATCGGTAAGCTCTCTCTCTACACCGCCTGCGGCGGCATCAGCCCGGCGTATACCCTGCCGGTAGTACTGGACGTCGGCACCAACAACCAGCAGCTGCTCAACGATCCGCTCTATATGGGCTGGCGTCATCCGCGTATTACCGACGACGAGTACTATCAGTTTGTCGACGACTTCATCCAGGCCGTGAAGCACCGCTGGCCGGACGTGCTGCTGCAGTTTGAAGACTTTGCGCAGAAAAACGCGATGCCGCTTCTGAACCGCTATCGCGATGAGATCTGCTCCTTTAACGACGATATCCAGGGCACCGCAGCCGTCACGGTGGGTACGCTTATCGCCGCCAGCCGTGCAGCGGGAAGCCAGCTGAGCTACCAGAAAATCGTCTTCCTTGGCGCAGGCTCCGCAGGCTGCGGTATTGCCGAGCAGATTATCGCCCAGACGCAGCGCGAAGGCTTAAGCGAAGAGCTGGCCCGCTCCCGCGTCTTTATGGTGGACCGTTTCGGCCTGCTGACCGACGGCATGCCGAACCTGCTTCCGTTCCAGACGAAGCTGGTGCAGAAACGCGACAACCTGAAAAACTGGGATACCGACAACGAAGTCCTTTCCCTGCTGGACGTGGTGCGCAACGTGAAGCCGGATATTCTGATCGGCGTTTCCGGGCAAACCGGTCTCTTCACTGAAGAGATTATTCGCGAGATGCACAAGCACTGCGAGCGCCCTATCGTGATGCCGCTGTCTAACCCGACGTCCCGCGTGGAGGCGACGCCGCAGGACATCATCGCCTGGACCGAAGGTAACGCGCTGGTTGCCACCGGTAGCCCGTTCGATCCGGTGGTGTGGAAGGATAAAACCTATCCGATTGCTCAGTGCAATAACTCCTATATCTTCCCGGGCATTGGTTTGGGCGTTATCGCCTCCGGCGCGTCCCGCATCACCGACGAAATGCTGATGTCGGCGAGCGAGACCCTGGCGGGCCATTCGCCGCTGGTCAACGACGGCGAAGGTCTGGTTCTGCCTGAGCTGAAGGATATTCACAAGGTGTCGCGCGCTATCGCGTTTGCGGTGGGTAAAATGGCGCAGCAGCAGGGCGTGGCGGTGAAAACTTCTGCCGACGCGCTGCAGCAGGCCATCGACGACAACTTCTGGAAGCCTGAATACCGCAGCTATCGCCGTACGTCGATTTAATTCGCTCCGCCCGGTGGCGCTTCGCTTACCGGGCCTACGGGCTGGCTGTTTTTCCTCTCCCTGTGGGAGAGGGTCAGGGTGAGGGCAACAAACCGCACCATCGAATACCCACTAGCCAAACCCCTTTTCCCCCGCTACACTCCTTTCATCCATTAACCCACTGAATATATAAGGAGGCCAATTATGCTGTATCGTGAAATTTTCAATGTTTCACATACATTTGGTGATCGCACCAGCTCAAGCGTTATCGGTATCGTGCTGCGATAACTTCTGCTTGAGCGAAGACACCAACCCCTGAAATCCCTTCTCTCGGGCTTACTGAGTTATCGTCAGCGATGTTTGACGAGGCATAAACATGCCTGTAACTCTTGGGTAAGCAACAATGAGCACTTTACTCACTGCACAATCTTTACGCGTTGATACGGCGTTTGGCACGCTCTTCGACTCACTCTCCTTTACGCTGAAAAAAGGCGACCGCATTGGCCTGCTGGGCGACAACGGCTGCGGTAAAAGTACGCTGCTGAAGGTGCTGGACGGCACGGATTCCCCCGCCGCCGGAACGGTCTCGCTGGCCGGGCACTGCCTGATGGCGCGCGTGGAGCAACATCTCCCGGACGCTATTTTTCCGCTGACCATGCTGGATGCCGTACTCGCACAGCTGCCTTTTGCTGAGCGCGATAGCCTGCGCTGGAAAGCCGAAACGCTGCTGGCAAGCATGGGCTTCACGCCGCAGGATATGGCGCTGCAATCCGCCACGCTGAGCGGCGGACAGCACACCCGCCTGCTGCTGGCGAGGGCGCTGATTCACGAGCCGGACCTGCTCCTGCTGGATGAACCCAGCAACCACCTGGACCTTCCGACCATGCTCTGGCTGGAACACTTCCTACAGAACTGGTCGGGCAGCTTTGTGCTGGTCTCGCATGACAGACAGCTGCTGGATGCCGTCACCAACGGAAGCTGGATCCTGCGCGATAAAACGCTGCACTACTTTGCCCTTCCCTGTACGGCAGCACGCAAGGCGCTTGAAGCAAAAGATGAGAGCGATGCGCAGCGCCACAAGGCGGAGCAAAAGGAGATCGACCGCGTGACCGCCAGCGCGAAGCGGCTGGCGACCTGGGGCAAGGTTTACGACAACGAAGACCTGGCCCGAAAAGCCAAACAGATGGAAAAGCAGGTCGAACGGCTCAGGGAGAGCCAGACGGAACTCACGGCAGGTAGCCCGTGGACGCTAACCCTTCGCGGCGACGCGCTGCGGGCCGACCGTTTACTGGAGATGGAAAACCTTGACGTGCCCCCTGCTCCGGGCCTGCCTGCGTTGTTCAGCGTCGACGTTGCGCGGTTAAAAAGCGGCGATCGCGTGGCGATTGTCGGTCGTAACGGCTGCGGTAAATCGTCGCTGATGAAGCTTATCTGGCGACAGTTTACCGATGAACTGACCCACGACGGGTTGAAGCTGCACCCGCGCGTGTCGCCGGGCTATTACGACCAGACGCTGAATCAGCTGCCCGACAACGCCACGCTGCTCGACGCGCTGGAGCCTTTCGCTCCGGATCCGCAGAACCGCAAAATGGCCCTGATAAGCGCCGGTTTCCCGTGGGCGCGTCACGGACAAACGGTCAGCACGCTCAGCGGAGGCGAACGTTCGCGCCTGCTGTTCGTTGGCCTGACGCTTGCCCGCTATAGCCTGCTGATGCTGGATGAGCCTACCAACCACCTGGACATGGAAGGCAAAGAGGCGCTGGCGCACACCCTTCAGCAGTTCGAAGGCGGCGTCCTGCTGGTCAGCCATGACCGTCAGTTAATTAGCCAAAGCTGCAACCGTTTCTGGCTGATTGAAGAGGGAAAACTGAGCGAGTGGCACGATGCAGAAGCGGTGTTTGAGCGGCTGCGTGAACGCGCGGGGCTGGTCACATCTAGTACGCCTGACATCGCGGCGCCGGCGGATCGCCCCTCGCCGTATGACGATCTGCTTGAACGCCTGATCGCGCTGGAGACGCTGCTGGAAGACGATCTGGCGCGTAAGCCGAAGCATCAAAAGCCGCAGCTGCAGGCGCAATGGCGTAAAGAGATAGAGGAGATAGAAGCCCAGCTGTAAGTCTGCGCCCGGCGAGCGCCTCGCCGGGCCAGAATTTTCCCCCTTAATTATTAGAGGAACGCCGTATTCTTAATCTGAAATCGAATCAAATGATGACATTATGTTGCTGCAGCCTTGCATTACCAGGCTAATGTATTAATCCTTAAGAGGTACTACACCTGCTATGCAGATTCTTATCATGAACAAGGAGATACACATGAAGGCTGCTGTTGTCACTCAGGATCACCAGGTCAACGTTACCGAAAAAACCTTACGCCCGCTAAAGCATGGGGAAGCCCTGCTGAAGATGGAGTGCTGTGGCGTATGCCATACCGACCTCCACGTGAAGAACGGTGATTTCGGCGATAAAACCGGGGTCATCCTGGGCCATGAAGGGATTGGTATCGTGAAAGAAGTCGGCCCTGGCGTGAAGTCGCTGAAAGTCGGCGACCGCGCAAGCGTGGCCTGGTTCTTTGAAGGCTGCGGGCACTGCGAATACTGTAATTCCGGCAACGAAACCCTGTGCCGTGACGTGAAAAACGCCGGTTACTCCGTCGACGGCGGCATGGCAGAAGAGTGCATCGTCACCGCGGATTACGCGGTAAAAGTGCCGGACGGTCTGGATTCGGCGGCGGCCAGCAGCATTACCTGCGCGGGTGTCACCACCTACAAAGCAGTGAAGGTATCGGGTATTAAACCGGGCCAGTGGATTGCGATTTACGGTCTCGGCGGGTTGGGTAACCTCGCGCTGCAGTACGCCAAAAACGTCTTTAACGCCAAAGTCATCGCCCTTGACGTCAACGACGAACAGCTGAAGCTGGCGGCCAGCATGGGTGCGGATCTCACCATCAACTCCCGCAGCGAAGATGCCGCTAAAATTGTGCAGGAAAAAACCGGCGGCGCGCATGCCGCCGTCGTCACTGCCGTCGCAAAAGCCGCCTTCAACTCGGCGGTGGATGCCGTGCGTGCCGGTGGCCGTGTGGTCGCCGTTGGCCTGCCGCCGGAAGCGATGAGCCTCGACATTCCTCGCCTGGTGCTGGACGGCATTCAGGTGGTGGGTTCGCTGGTTGGCACCCGTCAGGATCTGCAGGAAGCGTTCCAGTTCGCCGCTGAAGGTAAAGTCGTGCCGAAAGTCACGATGCGCCCGATCGAGGACATCAACGCCATCTTCAAAGAGATGGAACAGGGCCAGATCCGTGGCCGTATGGTGATTGACCTGCGTTCATAATCACCCACCGTTCAATTACCGCTCCTGACAGGGGCGGTTTTTTTATAGCCATTTTCCGGCAATCCTTATCTTAATTCCTTTGTTCCCTTGTTTTCCCCCGCGCCCGATGATGAATCCGACGCTAACAAGAAGATAACAAAGGAATTCACCATGCAAACCCCATTTCGTCTGCCGCTGCTGACGGCGCTGATTCTGACGACCACCGCCGCCTGGTCCGCGGATGCGCCTGTTAAAGGCGGCACGCTGATTTATCTGGAGCAACAGGCGCACACCAACCTCTATCCGCCTGCCGGCGGCTTCTACCCGAACGGCGGTATTCTGAACCAGATTACTGACAAACTGACGTGGCAGAACCCAAAGACGCTGCAGGTCGAACCGTGGGTGGCCGAAAGCTGGACCACCAATGCCGATAAAACCGAATACACCTTTAAACTGCGTCCCGGTATTACCTTCTCCGACGGCACGCCGCTGGACGCCAACGCCGTAGCAAAAAACTTTGATACCTACGGCTTAGGTAACAAGGCGCAGCGCCTGCCGGTGTCAGAAGTGATCAATAACTACGATCGCAGTGAAGTGGTCGACCCGCTGACCGTGAAGTTCTACTTCAAAAAGCCGTCACCGGGATTCCTGCAGGGCACCGCCACCATCGGGTCGGGCCTGGTCTCGCTCAGCACGCTCAAGCGCAATTTTGAAGAGCTGGGTGACGCCCGGCATATCATTGGCTCAGGCCCGTTTGTGGTGAAGGACGAGAAGCTGGGTCGCGAAGTGACGCTGGAAGCACGTAAGGACTACCAGTGGGGGCCCAAAAATCTGGCGCAACAGGGGCCAGCCAATCTTGATGGCATCAAGTTTATCGTGACTCAGGAAGACAGCGTGCGCGTCGGCGCCCTGCTGGCCGGTCAGGCCGACTTTATTCGCCAGGTGCAGGCGTATGACGAAAAGCAGGCGACCGATCAGGGCTATAAAATCTACGCCGCCCCGACGCGCGGGGTGAATGACAGCATTAGTTTCCGTCCGGATAACCCGCTGGTCTCCGATATTCGCGTGCGCCAGGCGCTGCTGCATGCCACCAATGCAAAACAGGTGGTTGAGACCCTCTTCTCGGCTAACTATCCGCAGGCGAAGTCGGTAATTGCCGATTCCGCCGCTGGCTTTGTCGATCTCAGCGACAAATTGTCCTTTGACCCGGCAAAAGCCAACCAGCTGCTGGACGAGGCAGGCTGGAAAACAGGCAGCGACGGGATCCGCACCAAGGATGGACAGCGGCTGGCGCTGACGGTATATGAATCCCTGCCGCAGCCACAAAATAAAGAGGTGCTGCAGTTGGTTGCCCAGCAGTGGCGTCAGGTGGGCGTGGCGCTGAGCGTGAAAGCCGGCGACGCAGGCAGCCGCACGCTGGATAACCTTGATCCGCTGAAAACCCCGTTAACCGTCTCCGAAGTGGGCCGCGCCGATCCGGACGTGGTGAAGAGCATGTTCTACCCCGCTAACCGCGACGCCCTGCTGCAAAAAGGCGGCTCCAGCGACAAGGTCAAAAGCTTCCGTGACGACAAGCTGAATGCGCTGCTGGTGAATATATCCTCAGAGGTTGATCCACAAAAACGCCTGCAGCTGACCGGCGATGCCCAGCGTTACCTGCTGGATAACGCCTACGTCATTCCGATTTTCGAAGAGCCGCAGGTCTTTGCCGGTGCGCCGTGGCTGAAAGGCGTCAATTTTGAAGCAGTCGGCCGCCCGTCGTTCTACGGCGCGTGGATAGAGAAACACTGAGGAGCTGACGATGCGCCACGCACTTCTTCAACGTTTTGGGCACGGGCTGCTGGTCTTGTGGGCCGCCTTTACCCTCTCGTTCGTGTTGCTCCAGGTGCTGCCGGGCGACGCGGTGCTGATTAAATTTCAGAACCCGGACCTGGGCTTAAGCCCGGCGCAAATCGAGGAAATGCGCGTGGCCTACGGCGCGGACAGCCCGCTTTGGCAGCAATACGGCCACACGCTGCTGGCGATGCTGCGCGGGGATTTCGGCTACTCGTTACAGGCCGGGGTGCCGGTCAGCGAGCTGATTGCCAGCAATCTGCCGGATACCCTGAGCCTCGCCCTGCCCGCCTTTTTACTCGCGGTCCTGCTGGCGTTTGCGCTGGCCTTTGCGTCGCGCCTGCCGGGTCTGCGCTGGCTAAGTAATACCCTCCAGTCTCTGCCGGTCCTGTTTATCTCCTTACCGACGTTCTGGCTGGGGATTGCCCTCATCCAGCTCTTTTCTTTCCAGTTGCGGCTGATCCCGGTGATTAACCCGACCCCGTTGCAGGGGCTGATCCTGCCGATCGTGACCGTCGCGATCCCGATCTCCGCCCCGCTGGCACAAATCCTGATGCGCAGCCTCGACCAGGTGGCGACGCAGCCGTTTGTCGCCGTGGCCAGGGCTAAAGGGCTGAGTGAAACCGCCGTGCTGTGGCGTCATGTCACCGGCAACGCCCTGCTGCCGGTCCTGAACATTGCCGGGCTGCTGCTGGGCGAGCTGATTGCCGGGGCGCTGATCACCGAAACCGTTTTTGGCCGCAGCGGGCTCGGGCAGCTGACCCAGCAGGCGGTGAACAACCAGGACATCGCCGTGCTTCAGGCGGTGGTCATGATATCCGCCCTCGGTTTTGTCCTGATCAATCTGCTGGTGGATCTGCTGATGCCGCTGCTGGATCCCCGTCTGCAAACCGTTACCGGAGGTGCATCATGAGCCTGGTCGATTACGCTGCCGCCGCGCGAAAACGCGTTCCCGGCTGGCAGGGCGTCGCGTGGCAGCCGGGACTGTGGCTGGCATGGGCGGTCATTATTATTGCGCTTTTTGCCGCCGTGGCGCCCGGCCTGTTAACCCACTACAGCCCGATTGAGGGCATCGCCGGAGCACAACGTCTGGCACCGCAGGCGGGCCACTGGCTCGGCACCGATCAGCTTGGCCGCGATGTTTATACCCGTATTGTGTATGGTGCGTCCCACTCCCTGAGCGCGGCGCTCGCTGCCGTCACGATGGGGCTGGTGGTGGGCACCGGTCTGGGGGTGATCGCCGGCGCGTTCGCCGGACGCGTCGAGTCTTTCCTGATGCGTTTTGTCGATGTGCTGTTATCCATTCCGTCTCTGCTGCTCTCGCTGACGGTCATTATTCTGCTCGGGTTTGGCACCGTTAATGCCGCGATTGCCGTCGGCGTGGCCTCCATTGCCAGCTTCGCCCGCCTCGCGCGCGGTGAAGTGGTGCGCATCCGCCATACGGATTATGTCGAGGCAGCGTTCGGCAGCGGCGGGACGTTCCTGGCGGTGCTGTGGCGACACATCCTGCCCAATGCCTTAACCGCCGTACTCGCCTTTGCCACGCTGCAGTTTGGTCAGGCCATTCTGGCCCTCTCCACGCTGAGCTTTCTCGGCTACGGTACCCCGCCGCCCGTACCGGAATGGGGTTTATTGATCGCCGAAGGCCGTAACTATCTCTCTACCGCATGGTGGCTAACCACCTTCCCCGGCGTGGTCGTCATCGCCGTCGTGCTTGCCACCAACCGTATCAGCCAGCAGTTCAGCGGAGGCCTGAAATGACCGTACTCTCGGTAGAAAACCTGACCATCAGTTACCGTACCGCGCGCCAGTGGCGCGAGGTGGTACATAACGTCAGTTTTACCCTCAGGCGAGGTGAAATGCTGGCCTTTGTCGGCGAATCCGGATCC
This sequence comes from Enterobacter sp. ku-bf2, assembly GCF_001742765.1. Lineage (NCBI taxonomy): Bacteria > Pseudomonadati > Pseudomonadota > Gammaproteobacteria > Enterobacterales > Enterobacteriaceae > Enterobacter > Enterobacter sp. ku-bf2. The sequence goes on along the minus strand of NZ_MDVW01000001.1, from coordinate 575,557 downwards.
GGCAAAACGACCACGGCACAGGCAATCATTGGCCTGCTGGCGGATAACGCCCGGCGCGATGCGGGAAAAATCGTGCTCAACGGCGAGGAGATTAGCCGGTGGTCAGCGAAGCGTCTCGATACCCTTCGCGGGGCGCGAATCAGCCTGGTTCCGCAGGATCCGGGTAATTCACTCAACCCGGTGAAGACGATCGGCGTGCAGGTCGGGGAAATTATTCAGCTGCACCAAAAGGTAACGGCTCTCCAGCGCGACGAGCAGGTGCTCGCCCTGCTGAGAAAGGTCGGCCTGAGCCACCCCGAACAGCGCATGACGCAGTATCCGCATCAGCTCTCCGGCGGGATGAAACAGCGCGTGCTGATTGCCATCGCCATTGCCCTGCGCCCGGACGTGATCGTTGCCGATGAGCCCACCAGCGCGCTGGACGTGACGGTGCAAAAACGCATTCTCGATCTGCTGGATATCCTGCGCCGGGAATCGGGTACTGCGGTTCTGTTCGTCACCCACGATCTGGCGCTGGCTGCCCAGCGCGCGGACAGGCTGCTGGTGTTTCGCAACGGTGAGGTTCAGGAGCACGGCGACACCGCCGACATTGTCCGCACGCCGCAGCACGCCTACACCCGTCAGCTACTGAGCGATCTCCAGGGCCAGCGCCTGACCATCGCCCCGGTATCAGGTCTTCCGCTCTCGTCACCGGCCATTCGCGCCCGCGCCATCAGCAAACGGTTCTCGCTGGGTAAAGGTCATCAGCTTCAGGCGCTGGATCGGGTGACGTTTGACGTCAGACGCGGCAGCACCCATGCGCTGGTCGGTGAATCCGGCTCCGGGAAGACCACCCTCGCCCGTATTTTGCTGGGTTTTGAACAGGCGGATAACGGACAGGTCATTATTGATGACATTGATGCCACCGCGCTCAGCCGCGAGGCCCGCCGTCAGCTGCGCCAGAAGATCCAGTTTGTCTACCAGAACCCGTTCGCCTCTCTCGACCCGCGTCAGACACTGTTTGACATCATCGAAGAGCCCCTGAAGAACTTTTCTCGCCTCGCTAAGGCGGAGCGAAAGGCCCGGGTGGAGACCGTGGCGCAGCGGGTTGCCCTGCCCGCCGAACTCCTGACCCGTACGGCCAGAGAGCTTTCAGGCGGGCAGCGCCAGCGCGTGGCCATCGCCAGGGCGCTGATCCTGGAGCCGACTATTCTGGTGCTGGACGAAGCCACCTCCGCGCTGGACGTGACCGTACAGGCGCAAATTCTGGCTCTGCTTCAGCAGCTGCAGCAACAGCTGGGATTAACCTATCTGTTCATCACGCACGATCTCTCCACCGTTCGCCGGATCGCCCACAGCGTCACGGTGCTGCGCAGCGGTCAGGTGGTCGAACACGGTGACGTCGAAACCTTATTCACCTCGCCACAGAACGACTATACCCGCGAGCTGATTGCCGCCATTCCCCATTTTTCACCCGCTACGGAGGAGTTCGCATGACGCGAAAACGCCTGGGATTTTTCACCCGCCTGCTTGACGATGCCACGCCAAAAGAGCGCTATCGACTGGCTACAGAACAGATCCGCCACGCCGAACGCCACGGTTTTGACAGCGCCTGGATTGCGCAGCACCACTTCCATGAGAATGAAGGCGGCCTGCCGTCGCCGCTGCTGTTTCTGGCCCACGTTGCGGCGCATACCGAAACCATTCGGCTGGGTACGGCCATCATTACCCTGCCGATGGAAAACCCGCTGCGTGTGGCGGAAGATGCCGCCGTGCTGGACTTACTCGCCGATGGACGTCTCGAAGTCGGCTTTGGTTCGGGCGGCACACCGACCTCTTTCCTGCCGTTCGGACTGACGTTTGAACAGCGCGGCGCGGCTTTTGCCGACCATCTACATGTGATCCAGAGCGCCTGGCGCGGGGATTCGCTCACCCATCCGGATAACCACCTTTACCCGCCAGCGCCACAGCTCGCTGACCGGATCTGGATTGCCACCTTTTCCGTCGACGGTGCCGTTCGCGCCGCGCGGGCCGGACACGGTTTAATGCTCTCCCGCACGCAGCCGCGCCCGGCAGACCAGTTGGATTTAACGCTTGACGCGATCCAGAACCCAATTGTTGATGCCTACCTTGAGGCGCTGCCCGCCGGTACCGCACCGCGCATTCTGGCTTCTCGTACGGCATTCGTCGCCGACAGCGATGACTATGCGCTGAAGGTTGCAACGCCGGGTCTCACGAAACAGGCCCAGCAGCATCGCGCTGCCGGACACGTGGTTAAAGGTGACACTGTCACAGATTTTCGTCGCCAGTTCGACGCCCATATCGGTTCGCCTGAGACGGTGTTGCGTTCGCTGCAGGCCGATTCTGTTCTCCGGCGCGCCACGGACATCTCATTCCAGGTCCATTCGGTCGAGCCCACCCATCGAGACACGCTGCGCTCCATCGAACTGATCGCCGAACATATTGCCCCCCATATCCATTGAGGAGATACCTATGTCATTAAGTCACGACATTCTCGCCGAGCTGGCGGAAATTAAACCCGGTTCCCCTCTGGCAGAGGCGCGCGCCACGCGGGACGCCGCCACGCGCCACGCACAGGGCAGCTACGAAATCTTATTCACTCAGCAGGATAGCGATTTTGCGCTGGACGAGCGCTTCGCCGTCGCGGCAAAAGTTGCGAGGTGGCATAACGCGGAGGCGCTGGCCGCGCACTATGCGGGGTTTGGCCTGGCAGACCCGACCTCAGACCGTCTGACCCCGGCGCTCAATTTCGCGCGCCTGCTGACCTTCTCCCCCGTCGAAGCCACGCCGACATCGTTAAGGGCGCTGACCCAGGCGGGATGGAGCAAGGAAGGCATCGTGACTCTGGCGCAGCTTATCGCCTTTGTCAGCTTCCAGAGCCGACTGATTGCCGGGCTGCGGCTGCTGAACGACAGGCCTGTCGCCACAAGCGATGCGCCGGTGGCGGCAGGCGTCTGGCACACGACCGCCACCACGGCCACCGGAAAGGCGGCTCCTGTCGCCTTCACCCAGCAGGAACTGGGCTGGGAGCCGTGGATCGCCGCCAAACCGCTGGCGGATTTTCGTGATGACGAGGTTGCTATACTGGCGAAGTTTGGCCACACCGATTCCGACTATTTCCGCCTGCTGGGGCGCAACCTGCCGGTGCTTGAACAGCGCACGCTAACGGATAAAGGGATTTTTTATACACCGGGAGGATTACCGCGCGCCGAGCGCGAGCTGGCCGCAACGGTCGCCAGTAAAATTAACGGCTGCATCTACTGCGCATCTGTCCATGCGCGGAAAGCCAGCCAGCTGTCAAAGGATGACGCGGCGGTAGAGGCCCTGCTGGCCGTGCGTCCAGGACAATCCCTGAGCGATGGGCAATCTGCGCGCTGGCAGGCGGAGATTAATTTTGCGGCAGCGCTGTCGGTTACCCCGCCTGCCGCCACGCCGCTGCACCTTGCCGCGCTGGAAAAAGAGGGGCTGGACACCTTAGCCCAGCTTGATCTGGTGCAGTCCGCCGCGTTCTTCGCCTGGGCCAACCGCCTGATGCTGACCCTGGGCGAGCCCTGGCTTGCCTGACTTCAATCAGGCTAGCGCGCGAGCGTTAGCCTGAGCCTGTCTGGCCCGCAGGTAACCGTATACCAACAGCGCGCTCATGGCCGAGAACGAGAGTATCGCCGCAGGCAGCGTGACGTAGCGCCAGCTAAAGCCGAGGGTAATCATCATCCCGCCAAAGTACGCCCCGATAGCACTGCCGAGATTAAACGCCATCTGCCCTCCGGCCGCCCCCAGCATCTCGCCGCCCTTCGCATTTTGCAGAAGGAGGATCTGCAGCGGTGCAGAGAGCGCGAACAGCCCGGCACAGCAGATAAAGCCCATCACCAGCGAGGCCGTTTTCAATTCACCGCAGGCGAAAAGCAGCAGCAGCGAGGCGACAATCACCATGTCGGTGGTGGCCGCAATGCGCAGCGGGCTAAAGCGTCCCGAGAGTTTGCCGCTCAACAGATTGCCCAACACCATGCCAAGGCCCATTAACATCATGATGATGGTCATCATGCCTTCGGAAAAGCCAGAAACGTTGACCATAAACGGTTTAACGAAGCTGAACCACGCGAACACGCCAGCATTGCCAAACATCGTGGCGGCAAAAATCAGCCAGGGCTCCGGTTTCTTCAGGAACTGGAACTGTTCGGTCAGTTTAATTTCTGATTTGTCATGGATGTCCGGCACCCAGATCAGCACCGAGAGGATCACCAGCGCATCGAACAGGGCGATCAGGAAAAAGGTATAACGCCAGCTGAACTGGTGTCCCAGCCAGGTGCCGAGCGGGACGCCCACGAGATTGGCGACGGTCATCCCGGCGATCATCCCGGCCACCGCGACCGTCACCTTCCCCGGCGGCGCAATTTTAGACAGAATAATCGCCCCGACGCCGAAAATCGCGCCGTGAGGAAAACCAGAAATCAGGCGCCCGGTCGCCAGCCAGAAATATGACGTAGAAAACGTAAACAGAGCGTTCCCGACCGCGCACAGGGCAACCAGAAACAGCAGCGTGGTTTTTAACGAGAACTTGCCTGAGAACAGCGCCACAATCGGGGCGCCAATCACCACGCCGAAGGCATAAAACGAGATCATATTCCCGGCGGAGGGAATCGAAATACCGGTGTCACGCGCCAGCTCGGTTAACACGCCCATAATGCCAAATTCGGCCATGCCCAGGCCAAATGTGCCAAGCGCCAACGAAAATATTGTCTTTTTCATACCTCAACCACGGGTTAATCACTCGCAACGGGCATTATTAAATAATCTTGTATGGTGAGCCAGTTCAAATCAGCTAGCTGACAGGTTAATCCATTAATTCAGGTGGATTACACTTCATAGTGCGGCCTCGCTTTTTCCGCACCGGACAACCTGAGGATGACAATCATGGGAAGCAAAAAGAAAACCCCTGTCGCTGTTGATGTCGTAACGAATGCACCGCTTAAGACCAAAGAGTATGAGAAAGAGCTCCGCCGCCTGCACGTCGAACTGGTTAAGCTCCAGCAATGGGTCGTCGCCAAAGGGTTAAAAGTGTGTATTGTTTTTGAAGGACGCGACGGTGCCGGCAAAGGCGGCACCATTAAAGCGATCACCGAGCGCGTCAGCCCGCGCGTGTTTCGCGTTGTTGCGCTCCCTGCTCCGACTGAAAAGGAAAAAAGCCAGCTTTACTTCCAGCGCTATGTGCCCCACCTGCCTTCGGCGGGTGAAATCGTGATCTTCGATCGCAGCTGGTATAACCGCGCGGGCGTTGAGCGGGTGATGGGGTTCTGCACGGAGGAACAGGCGGAGAAATTTTTAGACGGCGCGCCGGTTATGGAAAAAGCGATGGTCGATGCCGGGATTATCCTGCTGAAATACTGGCTGGAGGTGACGCCGAAAGAGCAGGAGCGACGCCTGCGCGACCGTATTAACGATGGGCGTAAGATCTGGAAGCTGTCGCCGATGGATATTAAATCCTTTAACCTGTGGGACGAGTACACCCGCGCCCGCGACGCCATGTTTGAAGCCACCGATACCGCCTGGGCGCCGTGGTTTGTGGCGCGTTCAGAGGATAAAAAACGCGTGCGACTGAACATTATTTCGCATTTGCTTTCGCAGATCCCGTATAAAGAAATACATGTTGAGAAAGTGGATTTACCGAAACGCAAAATCGGCAAAGTCAAACCCACAAAATATCCGTTCCGGTATGTGGAGGAGCGGTTCTGATTTGAAGAGTAGGCCCGCGCAAGCGCAGCGCCGCCGGGCAAAGCCGACGGCGCAGGTCTTACTTAATCCCTTCCGTACTTTCCTGTTTTGCTTCCAGTCGCTCCACATCACGGTACCAGCGCGGATGGTGTTTCTGCGCCCAGCGGCGGCTCACCTTCCCTTCAATCATCCCTTTGATTGATCCTTTCACCCAGAACGCCATATACATATGGATCAGGATGGCATGAATCAGGATGATGGCCGACGTCGCGTGGATCAGCAGCGCGTAACGCACCACCTGAATCGGGAAATAATGTGCAAAATACGGACGCCAGATCATCACGCCGGTCACCAGCAGCACAAAAATCATGCTCATGATGGTCCAGAACATCATCTTTTGCCCGGCGTTGTATTTCCCCACCTTCGCGACTTTGTGCTCGTTACCCTTCAGGACTTCGACAATCCCTTTCACCCACGGGATATCCTGCTTGTCAGGAATATTGTGATGGACGAAGCGCACGAACATAAACATCAGCACCACAAAAATCAGCACGCCGAAGAACGGGTGCAGAATGCGCCCCATCTGCGGCGTACCGAAGGTTTCGGTCAGCCACTGCAGCGTCGGGAAGAAGAACGAAATTCCCGATACCGCCACCAGGAAGAAGCAGATCACCACCGTCCAGTGACAGGCGCGATCGACAAATTTGGTGCGCACTATCATTTTCGACTTACTCATGATGCTCCTCCTCGTCGTCATCCACCTCTTTGTTTGGCCCGATACCGATGTAGTGATAGATCAACCCGGCAAAGGTGGCGATAAAGCCCGCCGCGGAGAGCGGTTTAAGCGCCCCTTTCCACAGGTTGATGGAGGTATCGATCGCCGGATCCTTCGGCAGGTTGTGGTACAGCTCCGGCTGGTCGCTATGGTGCAGCACATACATCACGTGCGTACCGCCCACGCCCTGCGGGTTGTAAATGCCCGCTTTGTTGTAGCCCCGCGCTTTGAGCTTATCGACACGCTGCTGCGCCACGTCCAGCATCTCTTTTTTGGTGCCGAAGTGGATCGCCCCGGTGGGACAGGTCTTCACGCAGGCAGGTTCCTGACCGACGCTGACGCGGTCCACGCACAGGGTACATTTGTATACCCGGTTATCCTCTTTATTGAGGCGCGGAATATTAAACGGACAGCCCGCGATGCAGTAGCCGCAGCCGATGCAGTTGTCCTGCTGGAAATCGACGATCCCGTTGGCATACTGGATAATTGCCCCGGCAGACGGGCACGCCTTCAGACAGCCCGGATCTTCACAGTGCATGCAGCCGTCTTTGCGGATCAGCCACTCCAGCTTGCCGTTCTGGTCGGTTTCGCTAAAACGCATCACCGTCCAGGATTTGGCGCTCAGATCCGCCGGATTATCGTAAACCCCTACGCAATGCCCCACCTCATCGCGGATGTCGTTCCACTCCGAGCAGGCCACCTGGCAGGCTTTACAGCCCACGCAGGAGGAGACGTCGATAAGCTTGGCGACTTCTGCCTTGTAGTCCCGCGCGCGAGGCGCGGGGGTAATCGGGTTAGTCGCGGAGCGTTTAATAATGTCTTGTGTTTCCATCGCCATTTAATCGCTCCTTACGCTTTCTCGATGTTGACCAGAAACGCTTTGTACTCCGGCGTTTGCGAGTTGGAATCGCCGACGTTTGGCGTCAGGGTATTAGCGATGTAGCCTTTCTGCGCCACCCCTTCAAAGCCCCAGTGCAGCGGGATGCCGACGGTTTCCACCTGCTGGCCGTGCACGTTCAGCGACTGCAGGCGGCGGGTGACCACCGCCACCGCGCGAATAAACCCGCGCTTGCTGCTCACCTTCACGCGATCGCCGTTGGCAATGCCTTTCGCCTTCGCCAGCGTTTCGCTTATCTCCACAAACTGTTCCGGCTGCGCGATGGCGTTAAGCCGTGCGTGCTTGGTCCAGGTATGGAAATGCTCGGTCAGGCGGTAGGTCGTCCCCACGTACGGGAATTTGTCCTTTTTGCCCAGACGCAGCGCGTCGTCTTCGTAGATACGCACCACCGGACTGGAGACCACGTTCGGGTGCAGCGGATTTGTCCCCAGCGGCGTTTCCATCGGCTCGTAGTGCTCCGGGAATGGCCCTTCCGCCAGCTTGTTGAGCGCAAACAAACGCCCCAGCCCTTCCGGCTGCATGATAAACGGCCCGGTGTTGCTGCCCGGTGCGGCGGTGCTGTAGTCCGGGATATCGTTCCCCGTCCATTTCGCCCCGTTCCACTGGATCAGCATGCGCTTCGGATCCCACGGCTTGCCGTTGATGTCCGCCGACGCGCGGTTGTACAGCACGCGACGGTTCAGCGGCCACGCCCATGCCCAGCCCAGGGTATTGCCCAGACCTGACGGATCGGCGTTATCGCGGTTGGCCATCTGGTTACCCTGCTCGGTCCAGCTACCGGTGTAGATCCAGCAGGACGAGGCCGTGGTGCCGTCGTCGCGCAGCAGCGCGAAGCTGTTCAGCAGCTGACCTTTCTTCGCCACCAGATTGCCGCTCGCGTCATACAGATCCGCCAGCGCCACGCCGTTATTCTCTTTCGCGACTTCTTCAGACTCGGGACGATCCGGCTGCTTGTAGCGCCAGCTCATCTTCAGCAGCGGCTCAGCGCCTTTGCCGCCTTCGGTGCGGTACATTTCGCGCAGGCGGTGGTAAATCCCGGCCAGGATCTCACCGTCGTTGCGCGCTTCACCCGGTGCATCCTGGCCTTTCCAGTGCCACTGCAGCCAGCGGCCGGAGTTGGCAATGGAGCCATCCTCTTCCGCAAAGCAGGTGGACGGCAGGCGGAACACTTCGGTCTGAATCGACGCCGGATCGACATCGTTTGATTCCCCGTGGTTCTGCCAGAAGGTGGAGGTCTCGGTCACCAGCGGATCGATAACGACCATGTACTTCAGCTTGCTCAGGCTGCGAACGACTTTGTTCTTGTCCGGGAAGGAGGCCACCGGGTTGAAGCCCTGGCAGATATACCCCGTGACGTTGCCCTTATCCATCATGTTGAAATACTTGATGACGTCATAAGCCTGATCCCACTTCGGCAGCCACTCAAAGCCCCAGTCGTTCTCTTTCTGCGCCGCATCACCGTAGAAGGATTTCATCAGGCTGACGTAGAACTTCGGATAGTTGCTCCAGTAGTTCACCTGGTCCGGCAGCGTCGCTTTTGGCGTGTTCGCCGCCAGATAGCTTTGCAGATCCGTCTGCTTTTCAGACGGCAGCGTCAGGTAGCCCGGCAGGCTGGTCGAGAGCAGGCCGAGGTCGGTCAGCCCCTGAATGTTGGAGTGACCCCGCAGCGCGTTCACGCCGCCCCCGGCCATGCCCATGTTGCCGAGCAGCAGCTGGATCATCGCCATGGTGCGGATGTTCTGCGCGCCGACGGTGTGCTGCGTCCAGCCCAGCGCGTACAGGAACGTGGTGGTTCTGTCGGCGGCGCTGGTGGAGGCCAGCACCTCACACACCTTCAGGAAGTCCGCTTTCGGCGTGCCGCAGATGTTTTCCACAACGTCCGGCGTATAGCGGGAAACATGCTGTTTCAGCAGGTTCCACACGCAGCGCGGATTCGTCAGGGTTTCATCCCGCATCGCATAGCCGTTTTCATCGAACTGATAGTTCCAGGACGTTTTATCGTACTGGCGTTTTTCGGCGTCATAGCCGCTAAACAGTCCGTCATCGAAGGCAAAGTCATCCCGCACCAGCAGGTTCGCGTTGGTGTAGTGCTTAACGTATTCCGCGTTAATTTTGTTGTTTTCGATCAGGTACAGCAGCACACCGGACAGGAACGTGATGTCCGTACCGGAGCGGATTGGCGCATAGATATCGGCCACCGATGCCGTACGCGTAAAGCGCGGATCGACGACGATAAGCGTCGCATCATTGTTGTTTTTCGCTTCCATCGCCCAGCGGAACCCCACCGGATGGGCTTCAGCGGCGTTACCACCCATCACCACCACGACGTTCGCGTTTTTGATATCAACCCAGTGGTTGGTCATCGCACCGCGACCAAATGTTGGAGCAAGACTTGCTACCGTTGGTCCGTGTCAGACGCGCGCCTGGTTGTCTACCGCCAGCATGCCGAGAGAGCGCACAAATTTTTGCGTCAACATGCCGGTTTCATTACTGGCCGCAGATGCGCATAACATGCCGGTGGTCAGCCAGCGGTTGACCGTCACGCCCTGCGCGTTCTTTTCAATAAAGTTGGCGTCGCGGTCGGCTTTCATTAATTTTGCAATACGGGAGAAGGCCTCATCCCAGGAGATACGCTGCCATTTATCAGAACCCGGCGCGCGGTATTCCGGGTAGCGCAGGCGGTTTTCGCTGTGAACGTAGTCCAACAGCCCCGCCCCTTTCGGGCAAAGCGCCCCACGGCTCACCGGATGATCCGGATCCCCTTCAATGTGGTAAATCGCTTCTCTGGCGTTCTTCGCGCCATCGCCCAGGCTATACATTAAAAGCCCACAACCCACGGAGCAGTATGTGCAGGTGTTACGGATCTCTTTCGCGCGCAGCAGCTTATAGTTGCGTGCCTGAGCCAGCGCCATTTTGGGAGCAAATCCCAGCATTGCGGCTGTTGTTCCGGCCATACCGCCCGCGCAGATTTTAAAAAATTGTCTGCGGCTGACGTCCATTGTTGTCCTCGTTATCTGAAAAGACTTCGCGCCGCAAACTAACAGCAAAGCCCCTGATTTTTTTGCGTCAAATCAAGGTCATCTGTCTTCCCCCCCTTAATAGTCACCCCCGCAATATTTCATTACCCCTTTTTGATTAACGGCTTAAGAGAATAATTCACGACAGCGACAGGCGTAATGCGATACATTTTTCCTTTGATTTTTATTGCGATGGCGAAGTAATGGACAGAAAGAGAGCAACGCTTATTGGGCTGGCGGCGATATTGTTATGGAGCACCATGGTCGGCCTTATTCGCAGCGTGAGTGAGGGACTGGGCCCGGTAGGCGGTGCAGCAATGATCTACACCCTCAGCGGATTGCTGTGCCTGGTGACGGTAGGATTTCCTGATATCAGACGGTTCTCGCCGCGGTATCTTATTGCGGGCAGCGTTTTATTTGTCAGCTACGAAATATGCCTGGCGCTGTCGCTGGGCTATGCCGCCACGCGCGCGCAGGCGATTGAAGTCGGTATGGTGAATTACCTCTGGCCGAGCCTGACGATCGTATTTGCGATTTTGTTCAACGGGCAAAAATCTACCCTGTGGGTGATCCCAGGCCTGGTCATTTCGCTGCTGGGCGTCTGCTGGGTATTGGGCGGCGAAGAAGGATTACACCTTGAAGAAATAACCCGCAATGTCGTTTCCAGCCCTCTCAGCTATGCGCTGGCGTTTGCCGGGGCCTTTATCTGGGCCGCCTATTGCACAGTCACCAGCAAATTTGCGAAAGGACAAAACGGCATCACCCTGTTTGTCTTGCTGACCGCGCTAAGTCTGTGGGTGAAATATGCCCTGAGCGATCAGCCCGACATGGTGTTTACCCTCCCGGTGGTGGTGAAGCTCGTTATGTGCGGCATTGCGCTTGGGTTTGGTTACGCCGCATGGAATATTGGTATCCTGCACGGTAACGTCACGGTGCTGGCTGCCGTGTCCTATTTTACCCCCGTCCTCTCTGCTGCGCTTGCAGCCGCAGTGTTAAGCTCCCCGCTTTCATTCTCGTTCTGGCAAGGCGCGTTGATGGTCTGCGCCGGGTCGTTGCTCTGCTGGTACGCAACGCGAAAATAAGGTTTTCTCCCGTGGCCGGGGGAATTTCAACCCGGCAACATAATTAACATAAATTTAAAGTGTGATCGCACTTCAGAATATTTATCCTGATAACAGACAGTCTGTTTAAATTCGGTTTATATTTGCTGATATCTGTAAAGTCCCCTGAAAGGAATTGACATAAACTGACAACGGCATGAAATTAGTCAACCATCAATATTAACGCCATGGATAGCCATGACTGCAATAATTCAGATCTGACACATTTGTGGAAATATGCGGAATAGCCGTTCAATACTCAGACCAACCCACTGCTTTTAAAGAAAAATAGCAATAAAACCCGCCTCTAACCCTCGAATATACCGAAATCTAACGCACGATACTAAAACCTTCAGAAATTATAGCGACAGCAATAATTCCACGCATTAAATACATATTAATCGTATAAATTCCGGTCATATTGTTTAAATATCACCCTTCCCACACGATCGAGATCACACTAATTGAAATTATCTCTAATATTTTGAAACTTATTATTGAAATAAGACTACGAGATTTTTAAGAATAGCATGCCATTGACGAACAGCCTCGTTTAGAAATCGTTCAAAGTGGTTCAGGAAATACCCAAAAAAATTATAAGGAACATTTAAGATGAAACTTAAATTAGTTGCAGTGGCAGTCACTTCCATGCTGGCAGCAGGCGTTGTTAACGCTGCCGAAATTTACAACAAAGACGGTAACAAGCTGGATCTGTACGGTAAAGTGACAGGTCTGCACTATTTCTCAGATGATACAAACAACGACGGCGACAAAACTTATGTTCGTCTGGGCTTCAAAGGCGAAACGCAGATTAACGACCAGATGACCGGTTACGGCCAGTGGGAATATGAGTTCAAGGGCAACCGCTCCGAAGCTCAGGGTTCTGACGGTAACAAAACGCGTCTGGCGTTTGCCGGTCTGAAATTCAACGAATTCGGTTCTTTCGACTATGGTCGTAACTACGGTGTTGCTTACGACGTCGGCGCATGGACTGACGTTCTGCCAGAGTTCGGCGGCGATACCTGGACCCAGACCGATGGCTTTATGACTGGCCGTACCACTGGCGTTGCAACCTACCGTAACACCGACTTCTTTGGCCTGGTTGATGGTCTGAACTTTGCAGCACAGTACCAGGGTAAAAACGACCGTACCGATATCACCGAATCCAACGGTGACGGCTGGGGTCTGTCTTCCAGCTATGAGTTTGATGGATTTGCTGCAAGTGCAGCCTACGCGAAATCTGACCGTACTGACCGTCAGGTTCGTGCTGCAAGCAACCTGAATGCAGGTGGTGAGAACGCAGAAGTATGGGCTGCAGGTCTGAAGTACGATGCCAACAACATCTACCTGGCAACCACTTACTCTGAAACCCGCAACATGACGGCATTCGGTAACGGTCACGTGGCGAACAAAGCACAGAACTTCGAAGTTGTGGCTCAGTACCAGTTCGACTTCGGTCTGCGTCCATCCATCGCTTATCTGAAATCCAAAGGTAAAGACATCGGTTCTTACGGCGACCAGGATCTGGTTGAATACGTTGACGTTGGCGCGAGCTACTACTTCAACAAAAACATGTCTACCTACGTTGATTACAAAATCAACCTTGTTGATGACAGCAAGTTCACCAAAGATGCTAAAGTGGCTACCGACAACATCGTTGCTGTAGGTCTGACCTACCAGTTCTAAGATGTGTCAGGACAAAAGGCCGGCGATTATCGCTGGCCTTTTTTCTATTCAGGGCGCTTATTCATGGCCCGCCGCCCGACGCAGCCAGGTTTGCAGCAGCTTGCCATCCTCGGTCATCTCTGAATCTGAACGCACGCAGAGGTAGTAATCGCGCCCGTCATCAATCGGTAAGTCAAAGATCTTCACCAGCTCACCGCTCTCTAGATACGGCGCAATCAGCGGCTCACGCATTAGTGCACAGCCCAGACCAGCCTGTACGCCCGCCAGCGTCAACAGTCCGTCTTCAAACAGCGGGCCGCTTCGCCGGAGAGGACGTTTTACCCCCTGCAACAAAAACCACTGCGTCCAGCTCGTACGCTCTTCATCGTGCAGGAGCGGCATTTGCAGCAACTGCTCAGGCGTATCGATATGGCCATGAATGCGCAAAAACGCACGGCTGCACACCGGCACCATCTGACCGGAAATCAGCTTTTCACTCTGATAGCCCGCCCACTGCCCGTTGCCAAAACGAATCGACATATCCGACGCGTCGCTCAGATAGTTACGGTGGTTGGCATACACCACGTTGATCTCGGTTTGGGGATTGGCGCGCATAAACGCAGGCAAACGTGGGATAAACCACCCCATACCAAACAGCGGGATCAGGCTGATGGTGACCTGACGCGTTTGCGCCTGCTCCGCCAGGTGCTCCGTTGCCTGGCGCAGCACGTTAAACGCCGCACGGATCGAGCGGTAATATTCCCGCCCGTGCTGGCTCAGCACCAGCCTGCGCCCCTGACGTTCCGTGAGCGGCATTTGCAGGTATCCTTCGAGCACCTTGAGCTGATGGCTGACGGCCGACGGAGAGATATTCAGCTCCTGTGCGGCCAGCGTGACGCTGCCCAGCCGGGCGATGGCCTCAAAGGCACGTACGGCCCGAAGCGGCGGATCGTTTGCCAGGCGGCTTTCTGCATACGCCGCCAGATTCGCCAATTGTTCTGTTTTATTCATATGTTGATTTCTTTAGGCTTTTCACCCAAAAGCAGGCGTAAACTATTTTCATATAAATCATAAAGATAAAACAATATTTATTTATCATAAGAAATAATAGATGCGTATTTTACAATTTAATTCATTTATTGGATGGTAGCCGCAGAACGAGCACTTTGCGGGTACAGACGTTGGATACACTCATACAACAACTGATCAACGGTGTGATGCTGGGAAGCATCTACGCGCTGATCGCGCTGGGCTATACCATGGTGTATGGCATTTTGCGCATTATTAACTTTGCTCACGGCGATATTCTGATGGTCGGCGCGCTCACCACGCTCTCCGCCATGAACGCCCTGAACACCACCTTCCCGCATATGCCGCTGCTGTTGCAGCTTGGCATTGCCCTGATGATTGCCATGGCCGTTTGTGCCGTGCTGGCGATGGCCGTGGAACGCTTTGCCTACCGTCGACTGCGCAACGCCCCGCGGCTCGCGCCGCTGATCTCGGGTATCGGCGTCTCCGTCCTGCTGCAAACCGTGGCGATGATTATCTGGACGCGCAACCCGCTGATGTTCCCGCAGATCCTGCCCATGGATCCGATTGCCGTGACGTCTGGAAGTGAAACGCACCCGCCCGCCATCGTGACCGTTACCGGCATTGTCACCGTGGCGCTGGCGCTGGCTGTGATGACCGGCCTGTGGCTGCTGGTGGAATACACCCGTCTGGGGCGCGGCATGCGCGCCGTGGCGGAAAACCCACGCGTGGCCACGCTGATGGGGGTTAACCCAAACGCCATCATCACCCTGACGTTTGCCATTGGCGGCGTGTTTGCCGCGCTGGCAGGCGTGATGATGGCCAGCAACTACGGTAACGCCAGCTTCTCGATGGGCTTTTTGCCCGGGATCAAGGCCTTTACCGCCGCCGTGCTGGGGGGCATTGGTAACATTCGTGGCGCCATGATTGGCGGTATCCTGCTCGGCATTATCGAAGCGCTGGGCGCAGGTTACCTCGGTGAACTGACCCATGGCGTATTTGGCAGCAACTATCAGGATGTCTTTGCCTTTATGGTGCTGATCCTGGTGTTGGTCTTTCGTCCGGCTGGCCTGCTGGGCGAGCGCGTGGCGCACAGGGCGTAAGGAATACCATGACAACACTTCAACTCCAGACCCCGACGACGACACGCAAATTCTGGTCAGGCATGAGCCTGTTCTGCCTTGCGCTGCTGATTGCTCCCGTGGTGGCCACGCAGCTTGGCGGCAACTACTGGGTGCGCGTCATCGACTTCGCTCTGCTCTACATCATGCTGGCGCTCGGGCTTAATATTGTGGTCGGCTATACCGGCCTGCTGGACATGGGCTTTATCGCCTTTTACGCGGTCGGCGCCTACCTCGCGGCACTGATGGCCTCCCCACACCTGCTGGAGGTGTTTCCGATCCTCGGCGTCTGGTTCCCGGGCGGGCTGCACACCTCGTATTTGCTCATTATTCCGCTGGCCGCCCTCGTCGCGGCAGTCTGCGGGATTTTACTCGGTGCTCCTACGCTCAAGCTGCGCGGGGACTACCTGGCGATAGTGACCCTCGGCTTTGGCGAAATTATCCGCATCCTGATGCGTAACCTCGACCGTCCGGTAAACATTACCAATGGAGCTAAGGGCATTACCGGGGTGGATACGCTGAACCTGTTCGGCCTGAAGTTCAGCGGCGTATTCCACTGGTTTGGTTTCAAAGTGCCTGCCCTGTGGCTGTGGTACTACCTGCTGATGCTGGTCATTGTGGCGATTATTTTTGTCTGCCTGCGCCTGCAGCATTCCCGCATTGGTCGCGCCTGGCACGCCATCCGCGAGGATGAAGATGTGGCGCGCGCGATGGGCATCAACGTGCGTAACTATAAATTGCTCGCCTTTGCGATGGGCGCCTCCTTTGGCGGCGTGGCGGGTGCGCTTTTCGGCGCGTTTCAGGGCTTTGTCTCCCCGGAGTCCTTCACGTTACAGGAATCGATTGCCGTACTGGCCATGGTGGTGCTGGGCGGCATGGGGAACATTCCGGGCGTGATCCTGGGCGCGGTACTGCTTACCGCCCTGCCGGAACTGCTGCGCAGCCAGGCAGCGCCGGTTCAGCAGGCGCTGTTCGGTACGGTGCTGATTGACCCGGAAGTGCTGCGCCAGCTGTTTTACGGTCTGGCACTGGTGCTGGTCATGCTGGTACGCCCGTCCGGGATCTGGCCGGTACGCCACAAGGAGGCGAAGGCATGAGCCTGTTAACCGTACGCAACATGACAAAACGCTTCGGCGGGCTGACTGCTGTAGATGACGTTTCGATAACCGTGAACAGAGGCGAGATCTACGGGCTGATCGGCCCCAACGGCGCGGGAAAAACCACCTGCTTTAACCTCATCACCGGCCTTTATCCGGCGGACAGCGGCGAGTTTTCGATAGCGGATAAGCCCTATTTCCCAAAACACATAGAGAAAGTGACCGCCGCCGGGATTGCGCGCACCTTCCAGAACGTGCGCCTCTTCAACGACATGTCGGTACTGGAAAACGTGATGGTGGGCCGCCACGTTCGCACCCGTAACGGCCTGTGGGCCGCGCTGAGCCGCCACAAACGCGCCCGTGAGGAAGAGAAACAGACCCGCGAACTGGCCTGGCACTGGCTGGACTATACCGGCATTGCGCAGTTCGCCCACTATCGCGCCTGCGATCTGGCCTATGGCCATCAGCGTCGCCTGGAAATCGCCCGCGCGCTGGCAACAGATCCGCTGCTGCTGGCGCTGGACGAGCCCGCCGCCGGGATGAACGCGGCGGAAAAAGTGGCGCTCGGCGAGCTGCTCATCCGCATCCGTGATGACGGCAAAACCCTGCTGATGATTGAGCATGACGTCAAGCTGGTGATGGGCATCTGCGATCGCCTGACGGTCCTTGATTACGGCAAAACGCTTGCCAGCGGCACGCCGGAAAACGTGCGGCGCGACCCGGCAGTGATCGCCGCCTGGCTTGGAGGCAACGCCCATGTCTGAATTACTGAAGGTAGAACGTCTGGACGTGCATTACGGCGGCATTCAGGCCGTACGCGATGTCTCCTTTACCCTGCGCGAGGGCGAACAGGCTACGCTGATCGGCGCGAACGGCGCGGGGAAAAGCTCCACCGTACGCGCCATTACCGGGCTGGAAAGCTTTAGCGGCAGTATTGAATTCAGCGGTAAAGCGGTGCGTAAACAGAGCCCGGAGACCCTGCTTCGCGACGGACTGGTGATGGTCCCGGAGGGCCGCGGGATCTTCTCCCGCATGACGGTACTGGAAAACCTGCAGATGGGCGCCTGGCTAAGGCGTGACACTGTCACCGTTAAACGCGAAATGAACGAGATATTCGAGCGCTTCCCGCGTCTGGGTGAACGCCAGCATCAGCTTGCCGGGCTGTTGTCCGGTGGTGAGCAACAGCTGCTGGCCCTTAACCGCGCCCTGCTCAGCCGCCCACGTCTGCTGATCCTCGACGAGCCCTCGATGGGCCTTGCCCCGAAAATGGTCGAGAACATTTTTGCCGTGATCGCCGGGCTGCGTGAGCGCGGTGTCGCCCTGCTGCTTATTGAACAAAACGCCCGGCTCGCGCTGGAAGTGACCGACAGCGCGTGGGTGATGGACAGCGGCAGCATTGTTCATCATGGCGAATCGACTGCGCTGCTTAACGACGACCAGATTGCACAGATTTATTTGGGCGAAATGCCCGTTTAACCACACCAGCCAACATCAGGGAAATACAATGAAAACAGTAAAAATCAGTGCGCTCAGCGCCGCTATTCTCCTCGGCAGCTTTGCCTCGACGGCCACGTGGGCCGCTGACAGCGAAACCGTGGTCATCGGTCTGGCGGGGCCGCTGACCGGCCCATCAGCCCGTATCGGGAAAGATCTGGAGAACGGCGCGCAGCTGGCCATTGACGACATTAATAAGCAGCACCCGACTATCGGCGGCAAAGCGGTCACCTTCAAACTGCAGTCCGAAGACGATCAGTCCGACCCGCGTACCGCCGTGGCCGTCGCGCAGCGTCTGGTGGACAGCGATGTGGCGGGCGTGGTCGGCCACTGGAACACCGGCACCAGCATTCCTGCGGCCCGCATTTATCACGATGCAGGCATCGCCCAGGTGGCACCAGTCGCGACCGGTCACGCCTATACGCAACAAGGTTTTGATACCAGCTTCCGCGTGATGGGACACGACGATGACGGCGGCCAGCTCGCCGGTCAGTATGCGGTCAATACCCTGAAAGCCAAACGCATTGCGGTGATCGACGACCGCACCGCATTTGGTCAGGGGCTTGCAGACCAGTTTATTAAATCGCTGGAAGCCCAGGGCGTGAAAATTGTCGATCGTCAGTACGTGGATGACAAAACGGTCGATTTCAGCGCCGTACTGACCGCTATCCGCAGTAAAAACGCCGATCTGATCTTCTTCGGCGGCGTCGACAGCCAGGCCGCACCGCTGGCTCGCCGCATCAAACAGCTGGGCATGAATGCCACGCTGATGGGCGCAGGCGGATTCGTCAGCCAGACGTTCCTCAAGCTGGCGCAGAAAGAAGGCGAAGGCGTTGTGGCGCTGGAGCCGGGTCTGCCCGTTGACCAGATGCCGGGTGGAAAGGCATTCGAGCAGGCCTATCAGTCCCGCTACCACACCCATATCGAACTGCACGCCCCGTTCGCCTATGACGCCACCCGCGTGCTGGTTGCGGCAATGGAAAAAGCAGACTCCGTTGAGCCTTCCGCGTATCTGCCTGCCCTGCGCGCCATCAGCTATTCCGGCGTCACCGGGCAGATCGCGTTCGATAAAGAGGGCAACCTGAAATCGCCGTCGTTCACGGTCTACAAAGTTGTCGACGGCAAATGGCAGCCGCAGACCGTGCTGGGCGGCGCAAAAGCGAAGTAACGCAGCGAGGCAATGTGATGAGTGATAATAACGAGCTGGGCATTCTCGCCCGCCGCAAAATTGAAGCCGAAATTATTAAGCCAATTTATGAAATCCTGGTGCGCGAGATAGGGAAAGCCCGCGCCCAGGCGGTGATTGGCGAGGCCATTGAGCAGGCCGCGATTGACGCTGGCAAAGCGTTTGCCAGCAAAGAACCCAACGGCGCGAACATCAAGAGCTTTATCGCCCTGCAGTATCTGTGGGAGAAAGATAACGCCCTGGAGGTGAAGGTGATCGACGCCGACGACCAGCAGTACAACTACAACGTGACCCGCTGTCGCTACGCGGAGATGTACCACGAGATGGGGCTGGGCGAGATTGGCCACCTGCTCTCCTGCGCGCGCGATGAAAAATTCATCGTTGGCTATGCGCCGGACGTTGAGCTAACCCGCACCACTACCATTATGCAGGGCGGCGCGTGCTGTGATTTCCGCTACCGCAGCAGCAAGGACAAGCCATGATGCGCGTCAACGCCGAACGGTTGTGGTCAACGCTTGAGATGATGGCGCAGATCGGCGGCACGCCCGCCGGTGGCGTCACCCGTCTGGCATTAAGCGAGGAAGATCGTGTTGCGCGTAACCTGCTGCGCGACTGGGCGCTGGACGCCGGTTTTACCTGTGACGTCGACAGCATGGGCAATATGTTTATCCGCCGCGCGGGAAAAAACCCGCAGCTTGCCCCGGTCATGACCGGTTCACACGTGGATACCCAGCCGCTGGGGGGGAACTACGACGGGGTTTACGGCGTGCTGGCCGGGCTGGAGCTGCTGCGTACCCTCAATGACCATCACGTTGAGACGGAGCGTGACATCGTGCTGGTTAACTGGACCAATGAAGAAGGCGCGCGCTTCGCGCCAGCCATGCTCGCTTCAGGGGTCTGGACGGGGCAGTTTAGCGAAGCGTACGCTCATGCCCGCGCCGATCACGATGGCATCACCGTGGGTGAAGCGCTGGATAGCATTGGCTACCGGGGTGAAGCCCCTGCCCGCGCGTTTCCGGTTCACGCCTGCTACGAGCTGCACATCGAACAGGGACCGATTCTGGAAGACGAAGCCCTGGATATCGGGCTCGTCCACGCGGCAATGGGCCAGCGCTGGTTTACCCTGACGCTGGACGGATTTGCCGCCCACGCGGGCACCACGCCGATGCACAGCCGCCGCGACGCGCTGACCGCCTTCGCGGAGCTGGCGCTGAAGGTGGAAGAGATTGGCTATCGGCATGCGCCGGACGGACGCGCGACGATCGGTATGGCGCAGGTTACGCCAAACTCGCGCAACGTCGTGCCGTCTCGCGTGGTATGCAGCGTGGAGTTTCGCCATCCGGCGCAGGCGGCACTGGAAGCCATGGAGGCAGCGCTGCATAAGGTGGCTGAAAGCCTGAGCCTGCGCGGCGTGTCGGCTCTCGTTGATCGCATTTTTGACTACGCGCCCATCGCGTTTGATGCAAAATGTCTGGCTCGCACGGAGAAGGCGGTGGCAGAACTGGGCTATTCGTCAAAACCGATGGTCTCGGGTGCGGGACATGACACCTGCTATGTCAGTAACATTGCCCCTGCCAGCATGATCTTTATCCCCTGCGTGAAAGGCATCAGCCATAACGAAGCGGAAAGGATCCTCCCTGAGTGGTCCGAGAAAGGGGCGAACGTGCTGTTGCACAGCGTCCTGTCCGCGGCCCAGGAGAGCTAGAACGGCGCGAAAGCAGCCCCTGCTTTCGCGCAACGCTAGACGGCAACGCGGCGGCTGATTTCAACCACCCGATCGCTGGGAAGGTGGTAGTGGTTGATGACGTGCGTGCAGTTGCGCTTCATGAAGGCAAAAATGTGTCGTTGCCAGGCCGCCATACCGGCCCCGCCTTCGCCTGCCACAATGGTTTCATGTCCGACATACCAGGTGGCGTCGTCCGTGGCAAAAATTGCGTTAATCTCGCTGACGCCCTGCAACAAACGCGGGATGTCCGGGTGTTCCATAAAGCCATATTGCGCCACGCCGTGCCAGTAGCCCGGCGCGCGCTGCTCCACCCTGATACGCTGCTCTTCTCCGACGTAGGGCACGTTAAGAATATCAATGGTCAGCGACAACACGTCCTGCTGTAGCGCCCGGTTTCGCGCGACATGCCAGCGCATTACCGGTGGGATATTGTTCTGCGTGCGGGTCAAAAAGACGGCAGAGCCCGTCACTCTGGGCACCGTCTTTTGCTGAAGCTGGGCAAAGAACGCATCCACGCTGACGCCCTTCTCGCCCACCGACGCGGATACCGCCTGCACGCCGCGATGCCAGATCAGCATCACCGTACAAATGGCGGCGGCCATCAGCAGCGGGATGTAGCCGCCCTCAAGGACCTTAATCAAATTGGCAAATAAGAAGGTGGCATCGATCGTCAGGAAACAGAGGGCGATGATCCCGCTGCTGAACAGGCTCCAGCGCCATACTTCCCGCATAGCGACAAACAGCAGTCCTGTCGTCATCAGCATGGTTAACGACACAGCAATGCCGTACGCCGCGGCAAGCTTGTCGGAGGATTTAAAGAACACCACCAGCCCTATCGTCACCACCATCAGCATCCAGTTTATTATCCCGATATAGATCTGACCGTAGCTTTCTGCCGCCGTCTGTTTGATGCGTAGCCGGGGTAACCAGCCGAGCTGAATCGCCTGACGCGTCATGGAAAAAGCGCCGGTAATAATCGCCTGACTGGCAATGATCGTCGCCAGCGCGGCAAGAATGATGAGCGGCACCTGCAGCGCTGGCGGACAGAGCGTATAGAATAGATTTTGTTTGCTGTCGGCACCGGCCAGAATCAGCGCTGACTGACCAGCATAGTTGAGCAGCAGCGAAGGAAAGACGACGCCGTACCAGGCAAACCAGATGGGCTTTTTACCGAAATGCCCCATGTCGGCGTACAGCGCCTCGGCCCCCGTCACGCAGAGAAATACGCCCCCCAGGACCAGAAAACTGGTGTACCCGTTCGAAAACAAAAACGCGATGCCGTAAGCAGGATTAAGGGCCAACAATACCGAGGGGTGCTGAACGATCCCCCGCACGCCCAGGGCCGCAATCGCCAGGAACCACAGCGCCATCACCGGGCCAAATATCTTCCCTATGCGGGCGGTGCCAAAAGGCTGGATCAGGAACAGCGCCAGCAACACCGCAACCGTGAGGGGTAAGATGTACGGCTGGGACTCCGGAATGACCATCTCCAGCCCTTCCAGGGCGGAAAGCACGGAGATGGCCGGGGTTATCGCGCCGTCACCGTATATCAACGCGGCGCCGATGAGGGCGGCAAAAATGACCCAGCGACCGCCTTTGCCTTTTTCCACCAGAAGCGACATCAGGGCCATAATGCCCCCCTCGCCATGATTATCAATTCGCATGGCGAAGGCGGCATACTTGATGGAGGTCACCAGGATGAGCGTCCAGGTAATCAGGGAGAGCAGGCCCAGGATGACGTCGGGCGTCGGGTCATGCTCAGAGAGCGAAAGCACAGTCCGGAAGGTATAAAGCGGGCTGGTGCCGATATCACCAAAAACAACACCCAGCGCGCCCCCTGCAAGCAGGGTTAACCGGGAGAGAGGTTGGGACGGTTCACTGCTGTGGCGCGGGCTCATATTTTCCAGCAAGAGTCAGATAATCCTTTAAAAAACATAGCTCATCTGCCCCGCCCGCGCCAACCGCTGCCCCTGTTTTACCACGCGGTTTACTGCGGATTGACCTTCGCCAGGCTGAACCAGATCCCCACTGCCAGCAACAGCAGCATGCCGCCCGCACTGCCCAGCGCCACGCTGTGGGAGGTAATAAACGCACTTTTCGCCGCCTCAATCACCGGCTCCGCCAGGGACGTCGTCAGATCCTGCGCCACCTTCATCGCTTCCCCAATCGATGACGAGGCTTTATCGATGAGCGAGGCATTCAGCCCCTGCGGCAGGTCAATCGACGCCGAGAAGCTGCGGGTCAACAGCAGACCAAAAATGGCGATCCCCAGCCCGGCTCCCAGCTCATAGGACATGGTTTCAATCGCCCCTGCGGCGGCGGCTTTCTCCTTCGGCGCAGCAGCCATAATGGCGGAAGTCGAGGCCAGCAGCGCGCTGGCGGCACTGAAGCCGAGCAGCACCATCAGCCCCCACGCCTGCCACTGCTGCGTGCTGAAGTCGAGCGTCGACAGGCCGATAAAGCTGACGGCGCTGAGCCCCATGCCGCCAGCCGCGACGATGCGTAGCCCTAATCGCCCAACCAGCACGCCCGCGATCGGCCCGCTGAACCCGCTGGCGACCATCACCGGCAGCATAAACATGCCCGCTTCAAACGGCGTAAAGCCGTGAACAAACTGCAGCTCCTGGGCCATCAGCAGCTCAAACCCGACCAGGGCAATCATGGCGGTCATCGCCATCACCACGCCGCTCAGAATAATGCGATGGCAGAAGAGACGCATATCGATCATCGGTACGCGGGCACGAAGCTGAATACGCACAA
Source organism: Enterobacter sp. ku-bf2 (assembly GCF_001742765.1). Classification (NCBI taxonomy): domain Bacteria; kingdom Pseudomonadati; phylum Pseudomonadota; class Gammaproteobacteria; order Enterobacterales; family Enterobacteriaceae; genus Enterobacter; species Enterobacter sp. ku-bf2. The sequence goes on along the minus strand of NZ_MDVW01000001.1, from coordinate 551,980 downwards.
AGATAAACAACAGCACCGAGCCGGTAACCAGCGCGGCGGCCACCAGCCACGGCGACAGTACGCCCTTAAGCGCGGTTTTGGCGCTGTAGACCAGCAGCAAAATCGCCACAATCAGCATGATGGCATGGCTGATATTCAGCGGCTGCTCCGGGCGGCCCTGCTGACGGGGCACAAAACGCGCGGCCAGGGACACGACCACCAGCACGATCGGCACGTTGATTAAAAACACCGATCCCCAGTAAAAATGCTCCAGCAGCATACCGCCAATCAGCGGGCCAAACGCCGCCCCGCCGGAACCGACCGCCGCCCAGACGCCGAGCGCGATGTTGCGATCTTTCGCGTCGGTAAAAAGCGTGCGGATCCCTGCCAGGGTGGCCGGAATAATCATCGCCGCACCGATCGCCAGCGAGGCGCGCGCCGCGATCAGCCATCCTGCTGAGGGGGCAAACGCAGCCGCCAGCGATGACAGACCAAACAGCGTACTGCCGATCATCAACAGCCGTTTAAAACCGATGCGGTCACCCAGGGCGCCCATCGGCAGCACCATACCCGCCATCACCAGCGAGTAGATATCGATGATCCACAATAATTCGTTACCGCTGGCGCCCAGCGTCATGCTCAATGTTGGCGCCGCCACGTGCAGCACCGTCGCGTCAATCGCGACCGGGATATACACCAGCACGATAATCACTAACGCTAACCACTGACGAAACATAAATTTCCTTTTCATTTTAAACCTGGACACATGTCCAGATTGCGATCCTACGTAAAGTTGAACGCGTGTCCAGCTTTTTGTTACACTCGTTTCGTTCCCATTGAGAGTGAGTAACGATGCGATATCTGAGCAAGGATGAACGGCGCGAAGCCATCTTACAGGCCGCCATGCGCGTGGCGCTGGCCGAAGGACTGGCGGCAATGACGGTACGCCGCGTTGCGGCTGAAGCCGGCGTCGCGACCGGACAGGTTCACCATCATTTTACCTCCGGCGGGGAGTTAAAATCGCTGGCCTTTGTACGGTTAATCCGCGAACTGCTGGATGCGGATGTTGCGGGTGAACAGGCCGGATGGCGGGAACAGCTTCATGCCATGCTCGGCAGCGATGACGGCAGGTTCGAGCCTTATATTCGTCTCTGGCGTGAAGCGCAGATCCTGGCCAGCCGCGATGCCGACATTAAGGGCGCCTATGTGATGACCATGGAGATGTGGCATCAGGAAACGGTGGCGCTGATTAACGCGGGAACGGAGGCCGGAGTATTTCGTCCCGGCGATCGGGCGGAAAATATCGCCTGGCGCTTGATTGGGTTGGTGTGTGGTCTTGACGGGATGTATATCTTAAACATGCCCGAAATGGATGAGGCCGCGTTTAACAACCATCTGGATAAGTTAATCACGCTCGAGTTGTTTACTACCCCGTCTCAGCCGTGATGTTGCCGGGTGGCGGCTACGCCTTACCCGGCCTACAGCCACCTCTTTGCGCATTATTTCCCGGCCTGAGGGTGCGTATCAAAGCCCGCCATCACCGCCGTCAATTCTGCGAGTGAAAAACCGTGCTTAGGATCGTCAACGCCCAGCCCAAAGCGTTTCTGCATCAACTGGTAAAGCGCCTCAGCATCCGGCAAGTGGATCTGCTCCTCCACATGACCGTTCTGCCAGTGGGTAAAGTTGAAGTTGGTCAGCGTCAGCTTGCCGCCGTCCGGCAGATGGCGGCACATCAGCAGATGATGGCGGAAGTGCGACTGCGGCCAGTGCGCCGACCAGAAATTCCCCATCACGTAATCACTGAAATACTGTGTCGTCAGGTCGAAATGGTACATCGACTGCCAGTGCTCGTGGTGACGGAACTGCAGCACCCAGTCGTTACCCTCGCTCAGCAGACGATACAGGCCGTGCGGCGTTTCCTGTTCCTCACTGGCGAGCAGACGAATTGGCGCCGTCAGCGTCTGGCCGCCAAATCCCACGTCCGCAATCCAGCGCTCGCCGTTAAGCTCAACCAGCAGCAGGCGGTGCGTGCGCGGCGGCATTTGCGGCGGGCTCGCTAATACCACGCGTCCCAGCAGGCTGCGCACCGTGAACCCGACTTCACGTAATACCCGCTCAAACAGGCCGTTTTGCTCAAAGCAATATCCTCCGCGACGGGCGGTGACCAGCTTGTCGACCAGGCACCGATCGTCAAGCTGGATTTCGCGCGGCAGCACGACGTCAATATTCTCAAAAGGGATCGCACAGTTATGGTGTAAATGCAGCGCGCGCAGGGTATCGATATCCACCCGTGTCGGTTGCGTCCAGCCGATGCGAGCGAAGTAGGCGGTCAGGAATGGGGACATACATCAGTTTCCTTTGATTGTGATGTTCTGTTTATAAACTAATTTTACGCACTCACTTTGATTTACGTGCTTTTTCGTCATACTCATCGTTACAGATGAGGAGATCCTATGAGCCACTTTCGCCCTGTTGAATTACGTCATGCCAGCCGTCTGCTGAACCACGGCCCTACCGTGCTGATCACCAGCCGCGATGAAGGCCAGGACAGACGTAACGTTATGGCCGCCGCATGGTCAATGCCCGTTGAGTTTGAACCGCCGCGCATCGCAATCGTGGTGGACAAAAGTACCTGGTCACGCGAGCTGATCGAACGCAGCGGGAAATTTGGCATCGTTATCCCCGGCGTGGCGGCGGCCAACTGGACTTACGCGGTCGGCAGCGTCAGCGGGCGCGATGAGGACAAATTCAACTGCTATGGGATCCCGGTGGTGAATGGCCCGGCGCTCGGCCTGCCGGTCATTGAAGAGAAATGCCTGGCGTGGATGGAATGCCGGTTATTACCCGTGACCTCCGCGGCAGAGAAATACGACACGCTGTTTGGCGAAGTGGTTTCAGCGGCAGCGGATGAACGGGCGTTTATCGCCGGACGCTGGCAGTTTGACGGGGATAAGCTCAATACCCTGCATCATCTTGGGACCGGGACGTTTGTGGCGAGCGGGAAGATGGTGAAGGCGCTGGATTGAGAAAACCCGTCCCCTATGGGCTGAGGCATGCCCAGTAATTTTTAAGCAGAAGCAATAAGTTGCTTTCATGATGGCTGTAGGCTTTCAGCGACGCCCTGGTCCGGCTGTAAATCGCCGAAGCGTTTCCGTAAGGCCGGGGCGAGGCGCAGGGATGCGCCGAGAGGGTGTGGCCTGCAGGGATGCAGGCTCATGCCCGACCCGATAGCCTGAAGGAATAAGCTGAGGGCACCGCGAAGCGGCGATTTACCGCCGGGAGCCTGGGTTGCCAGGGCGGCGGCGATTGAGCCGCCCTGGCACGTTCACAGGAATTGTCGTTACAGAATAGCAAGGAACATAAAGTGAACGGAATAACCTCCACAGCCGTATGTTCCCCCTCACCCAGCCCTCTCCCTCAAGGGAGAGGGTGAACGTACTACTTCGCACGCCGTGAAATAATCTCATCCGCAACATTCCGCGGGGCTTCCGCAAAATGATGGAACTCCATCGTATACGCCGCGCGTCCCTGGGACATCGAACGCAATGTCGTGGCATAACCAAACATCTCTGCCAGCGGTACGTCGGCGCGGATAATCTGGCTGCCGTACTGCTCTGCCATCCCCTGCACCATGCCGCGTCGGGATGAGAGATCGCCCATGATGTTACCGGCGTACTCTTCCGGTGTTTCCACCTCCACATGCATGATCGGCTCAAGAATCACCGGATCCGCCCTGCGGGCCCCCTCTTTAAAGCCGAGGATCGCCGCCATGCGGAACGCCATCTCCGAGGAGTCGACGTCGTGATACGAGCCAAACGTCAGTGTCGCTTTAACATCGACGACCGGATAGCCCGCCAGCACGCCGCTGTTCATCGCTTCCCGCAGCCCTTTCTCAACGGACGGAATATACTCACGCGGCACCACGCCGCCCTTAGTGGCATCTTCAAATTTAAAGCCACTTCCGGGCTCCAGCGGCTCCAGGCTCAGCACCACATGGCCGTACTGGCCTTTACCGCCGGACTGTCGGACAAATTTGCCTTCGATATCCTTCACCGTTTTACGCAGGGTTTCACGGTAGGTCACCTGCGGACGACCGATATTTGCTTCGACGCCAAACTCACGCTTCATGCGGTCGACGATAATCTCAAGGTGTAACTCACCCATCCCGGAGATAATGGTCTGGCCGGACTCCTCGTCAGTGTGCAGGCGGAAAGACGGGTCTTCTGCCGCCAGACGCTGCAGCGCAATGCCCATTTTCTCCTGATCGCCTTTGGTTTTCGGCTCAATCGCCAGCGAAATCACCGGATCCGGGAACTCCATGCGCTCAAGCGTAATGACGGCGTTCGGATCGGTGAGCGTGTCACCGGTGGTCACGTCTTTCAACCCGACGCAGGCCGCGATATCCCCGGCGCGCAGTTCGTCCACCTCGTGGCGATCGTTGGCATGCATCAGCACGATACGCCCGATGCGCTCTTTCTTCCCTTTCACCGGGTTATACACCGCGTCGCCTTTGCGCAGCACGCCAGAGTACACGCGGATAAAGGTCAGTTGTCCGACGTACGGGTCGCTCATCAACTTGAACGCCAGAGCCGAGAACGGCTCATCATCACTCGGGTGACGCTCCGCGTGCTGCCCTTTTTCATCCACGCCATCAATGGCCGGCACGTCCAGCGGCGACGGCATAAGCTCAATCACCGCATCGAGCATGCGCTGTACACCTTTGTTTTTGAACGCGCTGCCGCACAGCATCGGCTGGATTTCCCCCGAAATGGTGCGAATACGTAGCCCTTTGATAATTTCCGCTTCCGTCAGGTCGCCGGTTTCCAGGTATTTGTCCATCAGTTCATCGCTGGCTTCCGCCGCCGCAGAGACCATTTTTTCCCGCCATTCCTGGGCGGTACTGACCAAATCGTCCGGCACGGGCGCATAGGTAAACACCATGCCCTGCGTCGCGTCGTCCCACAGAATGGTGCGCATCTTGATCAGATCCACCACGCCGGTGAAGTGATCTTCGGCCCCCACCGGGATGACAATCGGCACCGGATTGGCCTTCAGGCGTTCCTGCATCATCCGCACGACGCGGAAGAAATCGGCACCCGGACGGTCCATTTTGTTGACGAAGGCCAGACGCGGAACGTGATATTTATTGGCCTGACGCCAGACGGTTTCCGACTGCGGCTGCACGCCGCCCACGGAGTCATACACCATCACGGCACCGTCGAGTACGCGCATGGAACGTTCCACCTCAATGGTGAAGTCCACGTGCCCCGGGGTGTCAATGATGTTGATCCGGTGCGGTTCATAGCCTCTGTCCATGCCTGGCCAGAAGCAGCTAACCGCCGCGGACGTAATGGTGATCCCGCGCTCTTGCTCCTGCGCCATCCAGTCAGTGGTTGCCGCGCCATCGTGTACTTCACCCAGCTTGTGGCTCATCCCGGTATAAAACAGGATGCGCTCAGTGGTGGTGGTTTTACCGGCATCGATATGCGCGGAGATACCGATGTTGCGATAACGTTCGAGAGGGATGGGTCGGGGCATGATATTTCCTTAGTCACTATGACATGTTTGTGACGACCAGGATGGTCGTGCATTTGTTCGTTTGCTATAATAGTCCTATTGTACGAGTATTATCGAACTATTTTTTAAGGGTTGACCTATTGTTGATATAGCTCAATCTGACGCCATACGCAGGAAAACGATGATCCCTAACCACCCTGAAACTGAACAAATACTGCTGGAAAATGTGCTCTTTGCCCTCGGCAACCCGCTCCGGCTGTCGATTATTCGCCGGCTCGCCGATGGCAGCGAACTCAGCTGCAACGCGCTACGCCCGGAAGATGTGGTGAAGTCCACGATGACCCATCACTGGCGCGTATTGCGCGACAGCGGGGTCATCTGGCAGCGTCCGCAGGGACGCGAAAACATGATTTCATTGCGACGAGACGATCTGGATACCCGCTTTCCGGGGCTGATGGCGATCCTGCTGCAGGTTACGTAATTTCAGTCCCTTCCAGGCGATAGACCGGGATCTGCCGGGTTGTTTTGGTGAGCGTATCGAACACCTCGGCGTTGGACGTCACGATCCGCATCCCTGTTTTGCGTAACCGTTGTACATCAGCCGCGATGCGCTGAATGCCAAACCAGAAAAGCCCGTCGAGCGCGGTCACAGACAGCCCGTTTTCCAGCGCCAGTTTGAGGCGCTCCTTTGGCGCTTTCACCTGCTGGGCAATTTGCCGGTAAGACGCTTCCGTCGCACCCGTGGCGTCACTGCGCTGGATACGCGTCTTCAGGTGATAGGTAAACTCGTCAGGTATGCCGTCCAGATCCCGTTTAAGGCTGTAGACGCAGCCAAAGCGCTTGCCGTTAAACAGAACATTTTTCTGACTGAGCTGAAGCTCTTTTCTGACAGCGTCAATCAACTGGGGCGCGCGGGTGAGAAGCAGCCTGAAGGGCAGCTCGAAGCTGGTGACGTAATCCACATTAAGCAACGCGAGACGCAGACGATCCTCCGCACCGGACTGTTGCTCACGACACTCCTCCAGCACCTCCGCCCACTGGCGCGTCAGGCGCTCCGGTTCGGCGGCTTCGGTCAGGAGATATTTTTCAATCTGATAATCAACTCTTCCGGTCATCGTGTGGTATCCCGTCGCTGTGGCTGCGGTAATTCTATACAGCGCGGTGAGTTTTATAAAGGACTGAACCGCAGCGACACGCTGTAAATGTCGTTGCGATTCAGTATCCTGAGGTTTCGAATCAGTGCGCCATAACCCAGCCCATCAGCAGCGTGGCGAAAATGACCGTCGAGGCACCGCCGATACGCGTCGCAATCTGCGCGAACGGCATGAGCGACATGCGGTTGGAGGCGGACAGAATGGCCACATCTCCCGTACCGCCCAGCCCACTGTGGCAGCAGGTTACAATCGCCGCTTCCACCGGATACATATTCAGACGCGACGCAATCACGTAGCCGCTCAGCGCCATCGCAATCACCACCGATCCGCATACCACTACATAGCCCACCGAGAAGACCGACACCACGCTTTCAAGCGGCACGTATAGCATCCCGAGGCCGATCATCAGCGGCCAGACCAGCGCAGCCGAAACGAATTTATAGCAGCTGTGCGCCCCCTGCTCCATTGAGGCCGGGATCACCCTGAAGTATTTACACAGGACGGCAATCAGGATCATCAGCACCGGGCCGGGAATGTGGACCAGTTTTTCAAACAAGCCTCCGACGATGAAAAACGCGCACACCATCAGCAATCCGCCGCCCATCAGATGAAAATCCGTCTGCTGAGCGCCTGGCGCCCCGGCGAACAGGCTGGCGTCGTCTTTACTCCGCGTGAGCATGCCATTTCCTGAAAGCGCAGGACGTTTCGTCCCGAGACGCGCCAGCGAGCCCGCACAAATAATGGCGAAGATATTTCCGACGACCGCAGCGGGAGCCAGCTGCGCCACGTAGACGTCCGGCGTCTGCCCCAGGATTGCCGAATAGGCCAGAGACAGGGGCAAAATCCCCTCGCCAATTCCGCCGCCAATGATAGGGACAATGATAAAGAAGAAGGTGTGGTAAGGCGTATACCCAAACAGCGTTCCCACAATGAGGCCGCTCAGCACGGCCATCAATGTTCCCGCCACCAGCGGAACAAACATGCGCATCATGCCCTGGATCAGCAGCACCCGGTTCATCCCCAGAATACTGCCGACTACCAGGCAGGCGATGACGAAATAGAGCAGATTCGCCTCCTTCATCAGCAGATGCACCGTATCAAGGGTTTGTTTCCCGAATGCGCCAAAATAGACCAGCACGGAAGGCACCATCAGACACAGGATCGCCGGGCCGCCGATGTCCTTCAGCACGGGGATTTGACGCCCCACTTTGGCAAACGCAAAGCCAAGGGTCATGATGACCGCCAGTCCGCCTATCATATTTTTCGGCAGCAGCCCTGCCCAGGCGGACGTCGCCACAATCGCGGCAATCCCCACGAACAGCATCAACGGGACTGCGCCAACCTCGGTATTGTTGAGCCCAAAGGCGAAACGCGAGGTCGACAGCTCAGAAGTCGGTACAGGATTACCTTTCATATAATCACCTGAAATTTGTGTTCGGATATGCAGAGAACGGAATAAACGAAAAACTATTCCTGATTCAAATAAATGTTCTTAAATAGAAAATAAAAACTTTGGTGGCCTTTTCTAAAAACAGGCTCAGCGTGAAATTAACATACCCCCCCAAAGAGAAATGTGAACACAATAGCCCTTTCCTTTTAAATAATTTAATTCATTATTATGTAACTAAAGTTATTCATGACATTCAATGCAATTCTTTTGAAATTAATAAAACCAGAAAGAATGTGAACCTTGTCACTCCTGATCCGTTAGCTAAGCGCTAAATTAGCTCCCCAACAAAACACAGAAAACTCCGTGCCTTTATCATCCTTAAAGTCACTGTTTCTACTCGTCTTATTTCTGTTTCGTTTAAATATTCAGGAGTTGACCATGTCTCGTAAAGACGTTCTGTACACGCCCTATAATGGCGCCGTACTGCTGGAAAATCCGTTATTAAATAAAGGCCTCGCCTTTATTAAAGAAGAACGGGATAATTTTAATCTGCATGGATTATTGCCGCATAACGTTGAAACCATTGAAGAGCAAACCGAGCGCGCCTGGGTGCAGTTCTGCCATTTTAAAAGCGATATTTCCCGTCATGTTTATTTGCGCAATATTCAGGACACCAATGAAACTCTCTTTTACAACCTCTTGCGTTCGCATCTGAAAGAGACGTTACCGATTATCTATACCCCGACGGTGGGTGAAGCCTGCGAGCATTTCTCCACGATTTATCGCCGCGCGCGCGGCTTGTTTATTTCATGGCCTAACCGCCATCGTATTGATGAGATGCTGCAAAGTTTCTCGCGCAACGACGTTCGGGTGATTGTGGTAACGGACGGAGAGCGCATTTTAGGGCTCGGCGACCAGGGTATCGGCGGTATGGGCATTCCAATTGGCAAGCTGTCGCTGTATACCGCCTGCGGAGGGATCCATCCGGCCTCCACCCTTCCGATTATGCTGGATGTCGGCACCAATAATCAGCAACACCTCGACGACCCGATGTACATGGGCTGGCGTCATCCGCGCATCAGCGACGACCAGTATGCTGAGTTTATGGATATGTTTATCAGCACGGTTAAGACGCGCTGGCCCAACGTTCTCCTGCAATTTGAAGACTTTGCACAGAAAAACGCCACCCGACTACTCCAGCGCTACCGCGATCAGCTGTGCTGCTTCAATGATGATATCCAGGGCACGGCAGCCGTCACCGCGGGGACGCTGATCGCAGCGGCCCACGCGGCGGGCACACGCATTCGCGATCAGCGCGTGGTCTTCCTCGGCAGCGGCTCTGCGGGATGCGGGATCGCTGAAAAAATTGTGGCGCTGATGGTCGATGACGGCCTGAGCGAGTCGGAAGCCCGCAGCAGGATCTTCATGGTCGATCGCTTCGGCCTGCTGACCGACGGCATGACCAACCTGCTCGATTTCCAGAAAAACCTGCTTACCGCGCGCGACGCCGTAAGCCGCTGGCAGGTAGACGCGAAGAATATTTCCCTGCTGGACGTGGTGAAGAACGCACATCCAACGGTGATGATCGGCGTTTCAGGTCAGCCGGGGCTGTTCAGCGAAGAGATCGTCAAAGAGATGCATCGCCACTGCCCGCGCCCGATTATCATGCCGCTCTCGAACCCGACGTCGCGGGCGGAGGCCCAGCCGCAGGATCTCATCGCATGGACCCAGGGGGCCGCGCTGGTGGCCACCGGCAGCCCGTTCGCGCCGGTATTCTGGGAGAACGCGCACTACGAGATTGCCCAGTGTAACAACGCCTATATCTTCCCGGGTCTTGGGCTTGGCGTTCTGGCCTGTAACGCGCGCCGGGTGACGGAAGAGATGCTGATGGCAGCAAGCCGCAGCCTGGCCGCCCAGTCTCCGCTGGTGGCCACAGAAAGAGGAGGATTGCTGCCGCCGGTAGATCAGATTGAAACGGTCTCGCGCCAGATTGCCGTTGCCGTCGCCCGGGCCGCGATTGAACAAGGCATAGCGCCATCGTTAGATGATGAAACCCTGATGGCGCGTATCGAGAAGACCTGGTGGCAGGCGGACTATGCGCCGTACCGCCGATCCGCGCTGTAGCGCCGGTCATGCCCTCACCCTGCGGTGAGGGCATCGCTGTGGTGTTAGTGATGTATGCCTGAGCGGTCAGAAAAATCGCTGGCGGAGAGATTATCACCCCGAGTTGCCGCCTGTTTCAGACGGGCATACCGATCAGGTACCCCTTCAGGACGCGTTTTGAAGCGACGGTGCAGCCACATATACTGCTCTGGGGCCATGCGTACGGCCTGCTCAATTGCCCTGTTCATCTGCGTCGCCACGGCTTCTTTATCGCCGCCCTGCAACGCCTCACTGATATCCTCCAGAATAATCAGCTCGTAACCGGTGCCATCCGCCCTGCGACGCGGCACAAAGGGGATGACGGCAGGCTTAGCGCTTTTGACCAGCATATAGCTGCCCGCCGTCGTTGCGGCATCCGGCACCGCAAAGAACGGCACAAACACGCTGTTGGTTTTGCCATAGTCGTGATCCGGGGCGTACCACAAAATTTCATTCTGCTTCAGCGCGCGGATCATGCCCTTTAAATCATGGCGATCGAGCATGGTTTTGTTGGAGCGCAGACGTCCGCGCGTCTGAAGCCAGTCCAGCAGAGCATTGTTATTAGGGCGATACACCCCGATACCGGGGTTGAGCATGCCAAATATCCGCGCGCCCAGCTCAAGCGTCAGAAAATGCATCCCCACCAGCACCACGCCTTTTCCCTGCGCCCTCGCCTTTTCCATGTGCTCATACCCCTGCACGGTAAAGCATTTCTTCACCCGCCACGCAGGCCAGAACCATGCCATCCCGGTTTCAATCACCCCCATTCCTACCGATTCAAAATTACGCTGCAGCAATGACTCACGTTCATCCTTTTTCATCTCCGGGAAACAAAGTTCCAGGTTGCGGCGGGCAATCTCGACGCGGCGAGGAAGTAAGCGCATCGCCAGTCGCCCCAGGCCATGACCGATTCTGAACAAAAGCGGATAAGGGAGCAGCATGATGAGCCACAGAGCCGCAATGCCGGCCCAGCTTAGCCAGTAACGGGGATGAAGAAAGGCGAATGAAAAACGGGGTAATTTTGTCATCAGAAAATTATCCTTTAACGTGTCTGTCCTTAATTGATTCTGTTGAAGATCTTTCCTAAGGATGAATAAAAAGTCAGCCAGAAACGTTAAGTGTAGCGGATAAGACAAAACGCATTTTTATCGATTTTTGCGAAAAACGGGAAAACAAGCCGGGGAGGATTTATTCGCTCCCCGGCAGAAGATATTACATCGAATACCCGGGCTTCTTAATAAGCTCCTCCAGCTTCGGTCCAATTTCGGTATCCCAGACCTGCGCCTTCCAGTCTTCAGGCGCGATCTGCTTCAACGCCACCGACACGGAACTGTCTTTGCTGTTGAAATGGCGAATAATCACATCGGCAATATCTGCCGCCAGGGCAGCTTTTTGTTCGTCGTTCAAATCACGGGGAAAACATTTGATATCTACATGTGGCATGTGCAGGCTTCCGGTTGTGAATGAGGGTTCCACGTTATCAGATAATATTGTTTGCCTTTAACACCTTGTGCAGTTCCGGTCGCTGACATACGGCGTCCGCAATCGCCGTGAATTTAGGGGTGTTCTCGGCAAACCAGGCGTGACGGGGCCCCCAGGTGCGCGCTACCGCAATATACACATCCAGCAGCGTCAGCCTTTCCCCCAGCGCAAACGGGGCACCCTTAAGCTGGCTTTCGAACCACAAATAAAGAGATTTCCGGTATTCGATGCAGTTTTTCTGCAGCTGTTCCGGCGCATCCGGCACCCAGCGTTCGGGATAGTCTGCATAGGTAAACGTGGGATAGACGTTGGCCACAAACCAGATGAGCAAACGCTGAAACTGCTGACGCTCTGCCTGCCCCACGGGTGGAGCAAGATCGGGACACCGGTCGAGCACCATCAGGGCAATCGCCGCTGTTTCGGTCATGATGGCGCCATTTTCCAGCTCCAGCGTCGGCACCTGGCACAGCGGATTGAGCTTGTGCAGCAACTCACGCTGCGGACCGGGCTGGTCAAACCCGTCCACGTTGATGAATTGATAAGGGATATCAGCCAGGGTCAGCATCACCTCACTGATTGCCGAGCCCCAGCCGGGTACGCCATAAAGTTTAATCATGTTGCCCCCTCAGGAGTGAAATCCTAAGTGTAGAGCACCATTAGTATGTTATCCCTGGCGGGTTGACCTCCGATTGCGCCACCGCTTCGCCCTGCTCGCCCCAGCGCGCCAGCACCTTCTGGTACTCTCCGCGCTCAATCGCACCGTTCAGCGCGGCCTGCAGGGCATAAACCAGTTGATTGCCTTTTTTGGTCGTGGTGGCGACATAAGCTTTCTTCGGCCCTAAACCGACCACGCGGGTTTTGCCGGTGAGCGCCGCTTTGTAAGCTGAAACCGACTGAGGACCAAAGAACACATCCGCCCTGCCGGACTGGATATAGAGATTGCCCGAGGCATCGTCGTGAAGATAGACCGGCAGCGCAGGCGCCCGCCCCGCCTTTTTATTCTCTTCGTTCCAGCCCAGCAGGATGCGCTCCTGATTGGTACCCGAGCCGACAATCACCCTTTTCCCGGCCAGATCTTCCGCGCTTTTGATTGACTGAATCTCGCTGGTGGATTTCACCGAAAACGCCAGCGAATCGACGCGGTAGGTCGCAAAATCAAACTTCTCTTTACGCTGTTCGGTCACCGCAATGTTCACCAGCGCCACGTCGTAACGCCCAGAAGCGATCCCCAGCGGCCAGTCTTCCCACGCCGTCGGCACCAGCTTTAGCTTCAGCCCCAGGCTGCCCGCCAGCAGGCGGGCAATATCCGGGTCGCTGCCGATCCGCGTGCGGTTATCGCTGGCCAGCAGCGCCAGCGGCGGGGAGTTCAGCATCGAGACGGCGACCGTCAGCGTACCTGGCTCAACGAATTTATAACCGGCGGGGATTTTCGCCACGGCCTGCCGATCCACCGTCAACGGCAGCGGCTGCTCGTTGGCTTTCAGATCGATGCTGGCGTGGCTCGCCGTCGTAAAAAGCAGTCCTGCCAGAAGTCCATATTTCATCTGCGCTCCTTACAGCACTTTTGACAGGAACTGGCGCGTTCGCGCGTGCGACGGGCGGTTCAATACCGCGTCGCTGCTGCCCTGTTCCACGATTTTTCCATCGACCATAAACACCACCTGATCCGCCACTTCCCGGGCAAAGCCGATCTCGTGAGTGACCACCACCAGCGTAGTGCCGGACCGGGCCAGTTTTTTGATTACGTCCAGCACTTCCCCTACCAGCTCCGGATCCAGCGCCGAGGTAGGTTCATCAAACAGCATCACGCGGGGACGTAACGCCAGCGCGCGGGCAATCGCAATGCGTTGCTGCTGGCCGCCGGAGAGATGGCGAGACCAGGCATCGGCTTTGTCCCGCAGCCCGACCACGTCCAGCAGGCTGTACGCTCTTTCCACCGCCTCTCTTTTGCTGAGCTTTTTATGCGCGATGGGTGCCTCAATCAGGTTTTCCAGCACCGTGAGATGGGGAAAGAGATTGAAGTTCTGAAACACATAGCCCACGTTGACGCGCTGTTTGAGGATCTCTTTCTCCTTCAGCTCGTAGAGCTTGTCGCCCTGGCGACGGTAGCCAATGTAGTCCCCGTCAATCTGAATAAAGCCTTCGTCGACGCGTTCCAGGTGGTTAATGGTACGCAGCAGCGTCGATTTTCCCGACCCGGACGGCCCGAGGATGACCGTCACGGATCCCGGCGGGATCTCAAGCGACACGTTGTCGAGCGCCTTATGGCGTCCAAAATATTTGCTGACGCCGGTAATCGAGATATGTCCTTCAGGAGAGGCTTGCATGGATAGGCTCCTGTGCTGGCGTGGTGGTGACAGAACGGGTACGACGGGCGGCACGGTTCTGATTAACCGCAGAGCGGCGTTCGCTGCGGGCAAGTGCGCGTTCAACACCGTACTGGATAGCGGACAGGACGGTGGTGATCGCCAGGTACCAGGCGGCACCAACCATCAGCAGCGGGATCACCTCCTGCGTGCGGTTGTAGATCATCTGGATGGTATAAAACAGCTCCGGCATCGCCAGGACGTACACCATCGCCGTCCCCTTGGCGAGGCTGATGATTTCATTGAATCCCGACGGCAGAATGGTACGCAGCGCCTGAGGCAAAATGATGCGCACCGTGCGGCGCCAGGCCGGCAGACCGAGCGCGGCGGCGGCCTCATACTGCCCGTGATCGACCCCGAGGAAACCACCGCGAATGATCTCGGCGGTATAGGCGCTCTGCACCAGCGTTAGCCCCACCACGGCGGTAGAGAACTGCCCCAGCACGTTGATGGTTTCAAAACTGCCCCAGGTAATACCGGTAAACGGCACGCCGAGCGAGAGCGTGTCGTAGAGATAGGAAAAGTTGTACAGGATAATCAGCACGACGATCAGCGGCAGCGACCGAAACAGCCAGATGTACGCCCACGCCAGGCTGCTCAGCAGCCAGGATGACGAGAGTCTCGCCAGCGCCAGCATGCCGCCAAACACCACGCTCAGCGCGGTACCGATCAGCGTCAGCAGCAGGGTCTGCCCGACACCTTCGAGGATCACCGGGTCGAAGAACCAGCGGGCGAACACCGCCCACTCCCAGCGCGGGTTAAAGGCTACGGACTGAATCACGACCGCAAGGACAAACAGCGCCACCGCGGCGCCGACGGCCCGCAGCGGATAACGCGCCGGGACCACCTTAATGGTTTCAACGTTGCTCATCGTCGTTCCTCATGCGGTTTTACTGAACGCTTCACGTACCAGCGTTTTGGTGAAACGCAGCCGACCGTCAAACGGCGGCTGGCTATACTCTTCCGGATCGCGGTTCAGATCGAACTGCGGCTGATAGCCCTGGCTAAGATAGAGCCTGACCGCTTCCGGCTGACGAAAGCCGGTTGTCAGGTAGATTTGGCTATAGCCTGCCAGCACCGCCCTGCGCTCCAGCTCCTGCACCACGCGCCCGGCAAGCCCCTGCTGACGCAGGGTTTTGTCCGTCCAGATACGTTTGATTTCCGCGGTGCGTTCGTCGAACGGTTTGTACGCGCCGGTAGCAATAATCTTCCCGTCGCGCTCCAGGACGATAAACAGCCCCTGCGGCGCCAGATACCACTCGGTGAGCTCCACTTCCGCGTCTTTAGAGAAGTAGTCCCCGTAGCGGGCCGCATATTCACCGAACAGCCCCTCGATAATGGGCTGAAGTTCGGCATCTTCCGGTGATACATCACGAAATCGTTCGCTCATTACGCCTCCTTAATCGCCCAGGCCAGCCGGGTTCACTTCGGACTGAGGAATGCGCTCAACCCCTTCTCCCCAGCGGTTCAGCACTTTGTCGTAATCGCCGTTTTTGATGACACCGTTCAGCGCGGTTTGCACCGGCTCAACCAGTCCGCTGCCTTTTTTCAGCGTCACCGCGATGTGTGCCGCCTTCGGCCAGCCGCCGTCGACGCTGCCCACCAGTTTGGTTTTCCCGTTCAGCGCCGCTTTCCATGCGCCAATCACGTTCGGGCCAAAGTAGGCATCCGCGCGGCCGGACTGCAGCGCCAGGGTTTGGGCCGCATCGTCTTTGGTGTAGATCGGGGTAAAGGGCTTCAGCCCCTTCTTCAGGTTTTCGGCATTCCATGCCAGCAGGATGGCCTCCTGGTTGGTGCCGGAGCCGACGATAATCTTCAGCCCGGCGATGTCTTCCGCCTTCTGCAGCGACGTAATCGGGCTGGTGGATTTCACGTAAAAGCCGAGGGAATCCTTACGATAGGTAGCAAAATCAAACTTCTGTTTGCGCTCTTTAGTGACGGTGATGTTGCTGATGGCGGCATCGTATTTCCCGGACGCCACGCCCAGCGGCCAGTCCTCCCAGGAGGTGGGCACCACGTTGAGCTCCAGCCCGAGGCTGTCGGCGACCAGACGCGCGACGTCAACTTCGCTTCCCAGCAGCGTTTTGTTGTCGTCGGAGAAGACCGTCAGCGGCGGCTGATTGAGTCCCGCCACCGCAACGGTAAATTTCCCCGGCACGGCAAAGCGATAGTCTTTCGGCAGCTGCGCTACCGCCTCGCTATTTTTCGCGGTGTTAATCGGGGTTTTATTGGCCTCGATGCTCACACCGGTGCCGTTAATATTCACATTCTCTGCCCAGACGGCAGGGGTAAAGGCCAGCGTGAGCGCCAGAATAAGCGATGATTTCTGCATAGCGGGGTTCTCTTTTATTGTTGTGTGTACTGGTTTTTCGGTTGGTCTAAGCCAAGGCTTTCACGCAGCGTGGTGCCCGGGTAGTCGGTACGGAACAGGCCGCGGGCCTGAAGAATGGGCACCACCTGGTCAACAAAGCGCGGGAAGGTGTCCGGCGTGCCGCCCTGAATAATGAAGCCGTCTGCGGCATAGCCTTCAAACCAGGCCTGAAGACCGTCTGCCACCTCCTCCGGCGTGCCGGAAAAGCGCGGGCGCGGCGAAGCGGCCTCCAGCGCCACCTGACGCAGGGTTAAGTTGCGTTCGCGAGCGTTACGCTTGATTTCATCGGTGGTGCTGCGGAAGCTGTTTTTGCCTAAGTCGCCGATATCCGGGAACGGCTCGTCGAGCGGATACTGGCTGAAATCGTGATGTTCAAAATAACGCCCGAGGTAATTGAGGGCGTCATTAATCGACACCAGCGCCGCCGTGGTCTGGTACTGATTTTCCACATCATCGGCATCTTTCCCCACAATCACGCTGACGCCCTGGAAAATATGGAGATCCGACGCGCGGCGGCCGTTTGTTTCCAGCTGCTGTTTTACGTCGCGGTAAAAGGCTTTTGCCTCATCGAGCGTCTCGTGGTGGGTGAAAATGGCGTCGGCATGTTTCGCCGCCAGCTTTTTCCCGTCGTCCGACGCCCCGGCCTGAAAGACAATCGGGCGACCTTGCGGCGTGCGGCCAATATTCAGCGGACCGGCGACCTGGAAGAAGTCACCGTGGTGATCGAGCGTATGCAGTTTCGCCGGGTCAAAAAACTGGCCGCTCTCTTTGTTACGAATAAACGCGTCCTCTTCCCAGGAATCCCACAGCCCTTTCACCACGTCGAGATACTCATCCGCAATCCGGTAGCGCAGCGCATGCTCGGGGTGTTTTTCGCGGGAAAAGTTCTTGGCCGACCCTTCCAGCGGCGAGGTCACCACGTTCCAGCCCGCGCGGCCGTTGCTCAGGTGATCGAGGCTCGCGAACTGGCGCGCCGTGGTGAAGGGCTCGCTGTAAGAGGTGGATAAGGTTCCCACCAGCCCCAGGCGCGAGGTGATGCTGGCCAGTGCGGAAAGCACGGTTAACGGTTCAAAACGATTCAGAAAATGGGGGATAGATTTCTCGTTAATATAGAGGCCATCGGCCACAAAGAGAAAATCGAGCTTCCCTTCCTCGGCCTTTAACGCCGTCGCTTTCACAAAGTCGAAATTAATACTGGCGTCGGCGATCGCTGCAGGATGGCGCCAGGCGGACATATTCCCGGATGCACCATGCAGAATGGTGCCCAGCCGCAGTTGTCGGGTTGCAGACATATTTACCTCTCCTGAATTAAACGTGTTGCAGGGCTTTTTCCGCAAGCTGTGCAAAATAGCGGGCGGCGGGCTCAATCAGTGCTTCATCCGGGTTAAAGGCCGGGTGATGTAAACCAAACGGACTGTTGCTGCCAATGCTGACAAACGCGCCGGGAACAGACTGCAAATAGACCGCAAAATCTTCCCCGCCCATATGCAGTTCCGCGTGCCGGGTTTCATATCCGGCCTCACGCGCGACCGAGGTGGCAAAATCAGCCCAGCGCTCGTCATTCACCAGCGCGGTAGGCCCGGCATACCAGGTGATATCAATCTGCGCGCTGAAGGCGCTGGCAAAACCGGCGGCGATTTCGCCCACGCGGGCTTTCACATTCTGCTGCACTTCCGTGCGATGGGTTCGCAGCGTGCCTTCCAGCTCGACGCTTTCCGGCAGCACGTTCCAGGTGTTGCCGCCCGCAATGCGGGTCACGCTCAGCACCACCGAATCCAGCGTGTTGACGTTGCGACTGGCGACGCTTTGCAGCGCCGTTACCAACTGGCTCGCCAGCACAATCGCGTCGTTGCCTTCATGAGGACGTGCGGCGTGCGCGCCTTTGCCGGTAATGCGGATCACGAAGCGGTCAACGTTGGCGTAGAACGGCCCGCCGCGGGTGGCGAACTCACCGACTGGCAGGCCGGGCTCGTTGTGCATACCGAAAATCGCGCTGACATCGCGCAGGGCACCGGCGCGCACCATGCTCTTCGCACCGCCAAAGTTCTCTTCAGCAGGCTGAAACAGGATACGCACCCGGCCGTTAAGCGAGGCCTCCCGCTCTTTCAGCTTTAACGCGGCGCCGAGGATGACGCTGGTGTGAATATCGTGTCCACAGGCGTGCATCACCCCTGCATGCTGTGAGCTAAACGGCACGCCGCTGCGCTCCTCGATCGGCAGCGCGTCAATGTCGGCACGCAGCGCAACCAGCCTGCTGCCCGTTCCGATTTCCGCCACCAGCCCGGTCGACAGGTCGTAAGGCTGTGGGGTGATCCCGGCGTTGGTCAGCCACTGGCGCAGGCGCGCGGTGGTTTCGACCTCCTGACCGGACAGCTCCGGGTTCTGGTGCAGTTCGCGGCGCCAGGCAATCAGTTGTTCGCCAAAACTCATACGGTGACCTCCTTGTTAAGACGCGCCCCGGCCAGCAGACGCAGCGACGCGACGCGCGTAGCCCCCTCCGCTACCGGCGTGTCGATGATAAATTCGTCAATGCCCCACTGCTGATGCAGCGCGTTGAGCTGTTCCACTACCGACTCAGCGGTACCCGCCAGCAGCGACTGCGCGCGACGTGCAATGCGCACCGGCTCACTGCCCGCCTGGCGTGCAAACGCGTAGGCCTGCTCTTCGCTGGCCACGGTGACACGCTGCCCGTTTGCCAGCTCAACGCCCCACACTTCGACCTTCTGCGCCAGCGCGTCTGCCTCAGCCTGCGTCGGCGCGACAATCGCCTGCACCGCCACTATCACGTCACGCGCGCTGTTCTCGCGCCAGGTCGATACCACCTCGCGCAGCAGGTCCGGGTCACCGTTCAGGTGTGCGGCAAACACAAAGTGCCAGTCGAGCCTGGCGGCGAGCAGCGCGCTTTCGGTACTCGCGCCCAGCAGAAAACCCTCAGCAGGCAACGGCGGCAGCGGCGTGGCGCGGACGGCCTCTTCAATAGCGTGATGCTCAGGACGGATCCAGCGGTCGAGCTGGGCCAGTTGTTCGGCAAAGCTGCCCTTTTCCTGTTGATTCAGGCCCTGCTGCAGCGCGCGGGTTGAGAGCGGTAATCCGCCGGGGGCTTTCCCGACGCCGAGATCGACGCGGCCAGGCGCCAGCGCGGCCAGCACGTTGAAGTTCTCGGCGACTTTATAGGGGCTGTAGTGCTGAAGCATTACGCCGCCTGACCCGACGCGAATGCGCGTGGTTTGCCCGAGGATCCAGGCAATCAGCAGCTCCGGCGAAGGACTGGCAAGCTGTGGGGTGTTGTGGTGTTCGGCAATCCAGAAGCGGTGATAGCCCAGATTTTCTGCCTGCTGCGCCAGCGCCAGGGTACGCGCCAGTGCATCGGCAGCCGTTTCGTTTTCAGCGATGGGGCTTTTATCCAGAATGCTGATTCGCCATGACATGTTGCGTTCTCGTTTGACTTAACATGTCGACATTATTAAAGGCGCATTTCACCACTGAGAAACAATTAATTTACATTTAGTTTGCCGGAAAACAGATATATAAAACCCTGCTAAGAATAAGACTTTAAGGAGGCAATCAGCGATTCCACCTGCTCCCGACGGGTAATGCGGACGAAGCGAATATGGCTATATTGCGGGTTTTGCAGATCGGCTTCATAGCGCGTACGGTTGTTACGCCAGGTTTTCATCGTCCAGATGATAATGGATTCTCTGCTGAAGAACGCGCGCCGGAAACTCTCTTTATTCCCCGTTCCCGGCCAGAGCTCGTGCTTATGCCAGGCCCGCTTTATTGCTCGCGTGACGGCCTGCCAGAGGGTGCGGCAAAACCCGTAATCCACCCACACCACCACATCGACATCGCGCCATTTCACAGGCCGCGTGCGGTTGTAGTTACCGTCAAGTACCCAGTCTGGCGAAGCCTGTAGCGCCTGCGCCAGCTTTGCCTGAAATTCGTCGTCCGGCGTGCCCTGCCAGTCAGAGCGCCAGTAGAGTCTGTCCATCTCGATACAGGGAATAGCCAGCGCGGTCGCAATCTGCTTCGCCAGCGTGCTTTTTCCACTTCCGCTGGTTCCTATGACGTTAATTTTCACCTCAGCCTCCCTGTATTCACGAAAATGAGACCAAATCATAGCGTTTTCATTCTGTTAACGAAACGCTATTTCAGCATGACAATTTTTCCAGAGAGGTGATCTCCCTCTTGCAGTTTGGCTTATGTCATTTATTTAAATCGATTCAAAATAACACCCACTAAAATATTTTCAATTTTATTACATTCGACAACATTAACAGATTAAAAATAATGGATGCCGGGTATTTCGGAGGATCTCAATTTCAGCGAGAATATGCGCAGATCGTTATTAAAATAATCACTTTTATCTTGCCGGAGCGCTTTCCGGATTTTTTATTCTTGCACAACATCATGGAGTTACTCATGAGGCGTAACACCCCCGTTACACAAAACGAGTATTTACTTAACGCTGGTTCGACGTTAATGTCCACCACCGATACAAAAAGTCATATAACTTATGCTAACTCCGCTTTTATAGAAGCCAGCGGATATAAAGAAGAGCATCTTCTGGGTGAGCCGCATAACCTCATCCGCCATCCCGACATGCCTGCCGAAGCGTTTGGCGACATGTGGTTTACCCTCCAGCAGGGTGAGACCTGGACAGGGCTGGTGAAGAATCGTCGTCATAATGGCGATCACTACTGGGTGCGTGCCAACGTGACGCCGGTCTGGCAGGGGGAATCCCTGACCGGCTATATTTCGGTGCGCAATATCCCCTCACGGGAGGAGATCGCGGCCAGTGAAAATCTGTATGCAAAAGTACGTAATAATGAATTAAAACAGTACCGTTTTTATAAAGGATTGTTCGTTAGGCGCGGTTTATTTTCCTTTTTGTCGCTCTTTAAATGTCTCAGTACCGGAAAACGAATTCAGCTTGGTATTACTGCGACAGCGTTACTTTCCTGCCTGGCGGTATATTTATTCCGCGATCGTCTCGTTCAGGCCACCACTCTGGTGCTGCTTTTTTCTGCGCTGTCCTTTTATCTTCATGCGCAGATCGCCCGGCCGGTAAAATCCATCGTTCAACAGATGCAGCGCGTGGTTTCAGGACGTAAAACGGACTATTACCATTTTGACAGGATCGATGATATCGGGCTGATGATGCGCCTGGTGAATCAGTCTGGTTTAAACCTGAACTCGCTGGTTGATGATGTCGGGGCGCAAATCAGCGGTATTGGCACCATCAGCCAGCAGGTCGCGAAAGAAGGTGCGGCGCTGCAGACGCGCTCTGAGGAAACCGCAGATTTCTTGCAGCAAACCGCATCTGCGGTGGAAGAGATCGCCAGCGCCGTGAAGCAGACGGCCGAAACCGCAAACGAGGCGATTCAGATGGCGGATCGCACCCGCGAGAGCGCCCACTGCGGCGAAGCGATGATGAAAGAGACCATCGGTATGATGCAGTCCGTTTCGCAGGATAACGGCCAGATCGTCGATATTATCAGCGTTATCGATCGTATTGCCTTCCAGACCAATATTCTTGCGCTGAATGCCGCTGTGGAAGCGGCACGCGCCGGTGAAGCCGGCCGCGGCTTTGCCGTGGTCGCGGCTGAGGTGCGCAATCTTGCACAGCACTCCGCGACGGCGGCGAAAGAGATCAAAGCGCTGATCGAGAAAAACGTCGCCAGCGTCAACGCTGGCGTGGAGAAGGTGGTACAAACCGAATCACAGCTGACGGTCATGATCGACCATGTTCTGCAGGTTTCCACCTTGATTAAGGAGATTGGCCTCGCCACGCAGGAGCAAACCCAGGCGCTGACGCTGATTAACGCCTCCCTCTCCCGTATCGGCGCAATGACCCAGAGCAATACGGGGATGGTGGATAACGTCACTCACGCCGCGAATCACCTGACGCAGCGGACGACGCGCCTGCAGCAGGCGATTGCCGTTTTTGGCGGTTAGCCGTTCGGGTACTCCTCGTCGGTCACTTTTTCCAGCCATGTTACCGGGCTGCCATTTACCGCTTCGGCGATGGCGAGATGCGTCATCGCCGTTTGCGCGCTTGCGCCGTGCCAGTGCTTCACGCCGGGTGGGATCCAGGCGATATCGCCCTGATTCAGGATTTCCGCCTCTTTGCCCCACTCCTGTAACCAGCCACGCCCCTGCGTCACAATCAGCGTTTGTCCCAGGGGATGCGTATGCCAGGCCGTGCGCGCGCCCGGCTCAAAGGTTACGGTTGCCCCACCGACGCTGGCAGGTTCGGTCGCCTGAAAGGGCGCGTCAATGCGAACAGTCCCGGTAAACCAGGCTTCCGGTCCTCGTACTGAAGGTATTGAACCGCTGCGGATAATTTTCATCTTTTGCTCCTCGTTGACTGTTGCGTTAACAGTAGCGCAAAGCACTCGGGAGCATTAGGGTGCATAATCAGATAGGACACATGACTGAAACTCATAAATAGAACCGCGATGCTAAAAGATAATTTCAACGATCTGCTCTCCTTTATGGTGGTGGCCCGCGAGCGTAGCTTTACGCGCGCAGCGGCGCAGCTGGGCGTCTCGCAATCGGCACTGAGCCATGCGATGCGCAAGCTTGAGGCGCGATTAGACGTTCGCCTGTTAACCCGCACAACCCGCAGCGTGGTTCCGACACCCGCGGGTGAGCAGCTTTTTTCGCGCCTCAGCCCGCATCTGCTGGAGATCGAACAGGAACTCACGGCGCTTCGCAGCACCCGCGACAAACCCGCAGGCGCTATCCGCATCGTCGCCGGCGAGCACGCGATGGACGCCGTGCTCTGGCCGGTACTGAAGCCTTTTATGCTGCAGTATCCTGACATTAACGTCGAAGTGACGGTCGACAATGGCCTGACAGATATCGTAGATGGCCGCTTCGACGCGGGGGTTCGCCTGGGTGAACAGGTGGCAAAAGACATGATTGCGGTGCGGATTGCGCCGGACATGCGCATGGCGGTCGTCGGCTCGCCGGATTACCTGGCTCGTTTTGGCGTGCCGCTCGTGCCGGAGCAGCTGGGTGAACACCGCTGTATCAATCTCCGCCTGCCCACCCGAGGGGGATTGTATGACTGGGAATTTGAGCGCGACGGGCGCGAGCTTCGCGTGCGGGTTGACGGACAGCTTACGCTGAATAACCTGTCGCAGCGTATCGACGCCGCGGAGAATGGTCTCGGATTAGCCTACGTGCCCGAGTCCTCGGTTCTGGACGCTCTGAATCAGGGACGGCTGGTCAGGGTTCTTGAATCGTGGTGCCCCACGTTTGAAGGATATCACCTCTATTATCCGAGCCGTCGGCAGCACACAACCGCGTTCAGGTTACTTCTGGATGCCCTGCAGCAGCAAAAATTTATACCATCTGGTAATAATTAAGAGAATCTGATGATTAAATAATCAACCCCACCATTGTTTTGACTAAAAACTCATCACGTTTCAGCGTGTTGTGATCCCCGTCTGCTCTGACCACACGATTTCCTTCGACGTGCATCACTTTCGGCACGGTTATATTTTGCGTCGCTTATGAATTGCAGGTAGGATGCCTCGCCATGTTTCGCCTTATCCATACGCAGAATGACTGGGGAGGCGACATGTGTTTGCGCAGAAGCAATCGTTTGTATTGCGCTCTGCCAGGCAGGACTATCACGATAATGGTTCAGACAGGCAAACAGGTAACTCAATGAAAACAAGCAATAAAAGCGCAGCCGATCATCATGCTGCTAAACGTCGCTGGTTGAACTCCCATGAAGAGGGCTACCACAAAGCGATGGGCAACCGTCAGGTTCAAATGATCGCCATCGGCGGCGCTATCGGAACGGGTCTGTTTTTAGGTGCTGGTGCACGCCTGCAGATGGCTGGCCCGGCTCTCGCCCTGGTCTATCTGGTGTGCGGGATCTTCTCTTTCTTCATTCTTCGTGCACTGGGCGAACTGGTACTGCATCGCCCTTCCAGCGGCAGCTTCGTCTCTTACGCCCGTGAATTCCTCGGTGAAAAAGCCGCTTACGTCGCGGGCTGGATGTACTTCGTCAACTGGGCGATGACCGGTATCGTCGATATCACCGCCGTGGCGCTGTATATGCACTACTGGGGCGCGTTTGGCGATGTGCCGCAGTGGGTCTTTGCGCTTGGCGCGCTGGCGATTGTCGGCACCATGAACATGATCGGCGTGAAGTGGTTCGCGGAGATGGAGTTCTGGTTTGCGCTGGTAAAAGTGCTGGCCATCGTGGTGTTCCTGGTCGTGGGTACCGTCTTCCTCGGCAGCGGTAAGCCGCTGGATGGCAATGCCACCGGCTTCCACCTGATAACCGATAACGGCGGATTCTTCCCGCACGGTCTGCTGCCTGCGCTGGTTCTGGTTCAGGGCGTCGTGTTCGCCTTCGCCTCCATCGAGCTGGTGGGTACCGCAGCAGGTGAATGTAAAGATCCGCAGACGATGGTGCCAAAAGCCATCAACAGCGTGATCTGGCGTATCGGTCTCTTCTACGTCGGTTCCGTGGTGCTGCTGGTGCTGCTGCTGCCGTGGAACGCCTACCAGGCGGGCCAGAGTCCGTTCGTGACCTTCTTCTCTAAGCTGGGCGTGCCTTACGTGGGCAGCATCATGAACATCGTGGTGCTGACGGCGGCGCTCTCAAGCCTGAACTCCGGCCTCTACTCGACCGGTCGTATCCTGCGCTCCATGTCGATGGGCGGTTCTGCACCGAAGTTCATGTCCAAGATGAGCAAGCAGCATGTGCCGTACGCCGGTATTCTGGCGACGCTGGTGGTCTATGTCTTCGGCGTGTTCCTGAACTACCTCGTCCCGTCACAGGTGTTCGAAATCGTTCTGAACGTGGCTGCACTCGGGATTATCGCATCCTGGGGCTTTATCGTGGTCTGCCAGATGCGTCTGCGCAAGGCGATTAAAGAAGGCAAAGCCGCTGACGTCAGCTTCAAGCTGCCTGGTGCGCCGGTAACGTCCTGGCTCACCCTGCTCTTCCTGTTCAGCGTGCTGGTGCTGATGGCGTTCGACTACCCGAACGGCACCTACACCATCGCGACCATTCCACTGCTGGCCGTGCTGCTGATTGCGGGCTGGTTCGGCGTGCGTAAACGCGTTCATGAAATTCACAGCACCGCGCCGGTTCATCCTGACGATGAAAAACACGACGCGCCGTTGGTGGAAGAAACCTCGCGTTAATAAAAAAGCCGGGTGGCGGCTTCGCCTTACCCGGCCTACATTTCATTATTTTGTAGGCCCGGTAAGCGCAGCGCCACCGGGCAATTCCCATCTTACAGCGCGATACGAATCACGTCGTCAGGCTGGGTGGCTTCC
This sequence comes from Enterobacter sp. ku-bf2, assembly GCF_001742765.1. Lineage (NCBI taxonomy): Bacteria > Pseudomonadati > Pseudomonadota > Gammaproteobacteria > Enterobacterales > Enterobacteriaceae > Enterobacter > Enterobacter sp. ku-bf2. The sequence continues at coordinate 526,270 of NZ_MDVW01000001.1, read as the reverse complement.
TGCTGGCGGGTGGATTTTTGTTTCACCGTCACGTACAGGGTTTTACCATCCGCAGAGAGCGCCAGGCTGTTCGGGTAGACCGGCGTGTCGAACGTTTTAGTCACCTTATACGTTTTCCCATCAATCACGCTCACCTTGCCGGCTTCACGGTGCGTCACGTAGGCTTCATTGCGGGCCGGGTTAAACAGGACCGCCAGGGATTCCGGCGCGGCGATTTTCTCGATCACGCTGCCGTCTTTCAGGCTCACCACCAGCACTTCCGGCTGTTTTGAATCGGTCAGGAACGCACGCTGACCGGCTGTGTCGAGGCTAAGGTTCAGGTAGAAGTGCTCTTTCCCGTCATCCTGCACTTTTTTACGGCTCAGGATTTTGTTGGTGGCCGTATCAATGGTTAACAGCTCGCCGTCCGCATTCGTGGTGTACAGACGTTTCGCCTGCGCATCCAGCGCCAGGCCAGTGCTGTAAGTACCGGTATTGGCAATGGTCTCTTTCAGCTTCAGCGTGGCGCCATCCACCACCCAAATCACGCTCTCTTTACCGACACCGGTGATGTAAATCGTGTTGCTTGCGTCATCCGCCACCAGTTGGCGCGGCTGCAGCGGTTTGACGGTTTCGCTGCGTTGACGCCCATCCAGCACCAGTCGCCCTTTTACGTCACCCGTTTTTGCATCAATCGCGGTTACCGCGCCGTTGATCGTATTACCGAACCACAGCGTTTGGGTCGCGTTGTCAAAGGTGGCACCAAAGGGTTTGAGATCGCTATGGATCGCCTGCGTCACGTCCAGCGTGACCGGATCAAGACGGTAAACAACCCCGCCCTTGTCGGTTTTACGGCTTTGCGAGGTCGCCACCCACAGCGCATTCTCCTGCTGGCTCACGGCCATTTCATACGCCCCTTTACCCACCGCTTTACGCAGCACCTCTTCGGCGGCATGCACCTGGAACGTCCCGGCAAGCAGTAAAGTGGCAGACAGCAGTGACAGGCTCAGACGCGGCGAGCACAGATGACGTAAAGACATAACAATTCCTTTTCTGAAAAGTGGGGTTTGGGCTGACATCACTTCCGGCAGACAACGTCATGGCATTGCCTTTTGATAATGAGAATAGTAATCATTAATCAGATGAATGTGGAGTTTTTCTTTCCCCTCTCGCCTTTCATTAACGCAATGTGCGGTTATAGTTTTCAAAACATTTACAAAACCTTTAACATGTATGGACATGTTCCATTTGGTTCGTTTACATACCACAACCGGTTTTATTCATGAAAATCATTTCTGCCCGTAAGGCTTCTCTCCCGCTGCTGCTGGTTCCTGTTATTTTTGCGCCGCTCACCGCCATGAGCGCAGAGGAACAGACCATGATCGTCAGCGCCACGCCGCAAACCGTATCGGAACTCGATACCCCGGCAGCGGTCAGCGTCGTCAATGGCGATGATATGCGCCAGGCTGCACCCCGCATCAACCTGTCTGAATCCCTTGGCAGCGTCCCGGGACTGCAAATCCAGAACCGTCAGAACTACGCCCAGGATCTCCAGCTGTCGATGCGCGGATTTGGCGCTCGCTCAACCTTTGGGGTGCGCGGTATCCGTATGTACGTCGACGGTATTCCAGCCACCATGCCGGACGGACAGGGTCAGACCTCCAACATCGATCTTTCCAGCGTGGAGAGCGTTGAAGTGCTGCGCGGCCCCTTCTCTGCCCTGTACGGCAACGCCTCCGGCGGCGTGATTAACATCAACACCCAGACCGGTCAGCAGCCGCCGACCATTGAGGCGAGCAGCTATTACGGCAGCTACGGTACCTGGCGCTATGGCATGAAAGCCACCGGCGCGATGGGTGATGGCACCCACGCGGGCGATGTGGATTACACCGTTTCCACCACCCGTTTCACCACCAAAGGCTACCGCGACCACAGCGGCGCGCGTAAGAATCTTGCCAACGCGAAGCTGGGCGTGCGCATTGATGACGTCAGCAAGCTGACGCTGATCTTCAACAGCGTGGACATGAAGGCCAACGATCCGGGTGGACTGAATTATCAGGAGTGGCGGGACAACCCGCGCCAGTCGCCGCGCGGCGATCAGTACAACACCCGCAAGACCATCAAGCAGACCCAGGCCGGTCTGCGCTACGATCGCCAGCTCAGCACCCAGGACGACCTGAGCGTGATGATGTACGCCGGCGAGCGTGAAATGACGCAGTACCAGTCGATTCCGTATCAGCCGCAGCTAAAAGCCACTCACTCCGGCGGGGTGATTGATATGCAACGCCACTATCAGGGCGTGGATACCCGCTGGACGCACCGCGGCGAGCTGCTGGTGCCGGTGACCTTTACCACCGGTCTGAACTACGAAAACCTGAGTGAAGATCGTCGCGGCTATGAGAACTTCGTGATGAGCAACGGGGTGCCGGACTACGGCGTCAAAGGCGATAAACGTCGCGACGAACGCAACCTGATGTGGAACGTCGATCCTTATCTGCAGAGCAGTTGGCAGCTGACGCAGAAACTCTCTGTCGATGCGGGTGTTCGCTACAGTTCGGTCTGGTTTGATTCCAATGACCATTACGTTACGCCGGGCAACGGCGATGACAGCGGTGAGGCGAGCTATCACAAATGGCTCCCGGCGGGCGCCGTGAAGTATGCGGTGACTGACGGGTGGAACCTCTACGCTGCCGCAGGGCGTGGGTTTGAAACGCCAACCATCAACGAACTCTCCTATCGTGCCGATAATCAGGGCGGTCTGAATATTGGCCTGAAGCCATCCACGAATAACACGTATGAAGTGGGCAGCAAAACCCGAATCGGCAACGGTCTGCTGACGGCGGCGTTGTTCCGCACCGATACGGATGATGAGATCGTGGTGGACTCCAGTTCCGGCGGCCGCACAACCTATAAAAATGCCGGTAAAACCCGCCGTCAGGGTGTGGAAGTTTCCCTGGATCAGCAGTTCGCGGATAACTGGAAGCTGAAGATGGCGTGGACGTATCTGGATGCCACTTACCGGACTAACGTCTGCAGCGACGCAGACTGTAACGGTAACCGTATGCCGGGGATTGCGCGCAACATGGGCTTCGCTTCGTTTGGCTGGCAGCCGGAAGAAGGCTGGTACGCGGGCACGGACGTGCGTTACATGAGCGATATCATGGCCGACGACGAAAATACCGCGAAAGCGCCGTCTTATACGGTAGTCGGGCTGAATACCGGGTATAAGTTTAACTACGGCAACTGGGGAATGGACGTCTTTGGCCGCGTCGATAACCTGTTCGATAAAGAGTACGCGGGATCGGTTATTGTCAACGAGTCCAACGGTCGTTATTACGAGCCTGCACCAGGCCGTAACTATGGCGTCGGGCTGTCGGTCTCTTATCGCTTCGAGTAAGCAAAAAAGAAAAGTTTATTTTATAAATGAAATAACCCTCCTGATGGCAATAAGCCATCAGGAGTTATTCACCAGATAAATAATTAGCGGCGGTATATAGTCGCTCTGATAAATAATCTCTCAGTTAAAATATTGTCGCTGTAAAAGAGAATCCGCTTCATCAATCAACTTATCAATCGCCTTTTGGCTGGCCTCCACATCTCTCCGCTCAAGGGCTGAAAGAAGCTCGTCATAGTGATATGTTGCCGTTTTGATGTCGCTAAGCTCCTGGTGCAGATAGTTCATACAGGGGCCGATGCGGACCCATAGCTGTTCAATTAAAGCATTAAGCGTCGGCATTTCCGCATACTGATAAAGCGTAAACCTGAAGACACGATTCGCATGCAAGGCCTGCTGAACGTTTCCATTGCGCATGGCCTCATGGAAGGCCTCTGACATTTTGCGCAACGCCTCCAGCTTGCCGTCTGACATATTCTGGCATGCTGCGGCAACCGCCATTGGCTCAAGCTGTTTTCGGATGGCGTTAATCTCGTTATAACGCTCCAGCGTCACCTCAGGGACCAGAAAAGCCTGCGCTGGCGTGGCGTGAAGCGCGCCTGAGGAGACCAGGCGCAGCAGCGCTTCGCGAACCGGCGTAATACTGGTGCCTAATTTATCAGCAATCTCTTTCGTAATCAGTCGTGCTCCTGGTTTGAGGGAGCCTGTAATTAACGCCCCTTTCAAACTGTGTTCAACCTGCATGGTAAGGCTAACCCTTTGGGCTTTTTCTAAGTGATCCAAATCAAGCATGTGGAATTCCTGTAGCTAAAACTTAATGCTATTTTTAAACGCCAGTTTTAATAAAACGGCGCCGGTACGATATATCCTGTATCGTCATGCCTGGTGGTGGGAAGTACGTAAAACAGCAAAAAAAAGCAAACATCATTTTTTTTATCGTTTTCGGGCTCATCCGGGATGATGGCGCGAAAAACCGTGTCCAGTAATTAAAGACAATATATCGTATCTTCACAAATAAATATGGCGGGAAACCCCGCCATTGTGCGCTTTATTTATTGTCACTCGCGACGCGAATCACGACTTTGCCGAAGTTTCGTCCTTCCAGCAGGCCAATCAGCGCCTCGGGAGCATTTTCCAGCCCGTCCGTCACCTGTTCGCGATAGTGGATTTTCCCCTCCTGCACCCAGCGCCCCATCTCTTCCTGGAACTCATGAATGCGGTGTCCATAATCCTGGCCGATAATAAAACCCTGCATACGAATGCGTTTCTTGAGAAGGGTCGCCATCAGGAGCGGCAGGCGGTCCGGCCCGTCAGGCAGGCCCGTCGCGTTATAGCCGCTCACCAGGCCACACACTGGCACGCGCGCGGAGGTGTTCAGCAGGGGCAACACGGCATCAAACACTTTCCCGCCGACGTTTTCATAATAGACATCAATACCGTTCGGACAGGCGTGTTTCAGCTGGTCGGCAAAATCCGCCGCATGGTGATCCAGACACAGGTCAAAGCCGAGAACCTCAACGGCATGACGGCATTTCTCTGGGCCACCGGCCACGCCGACCACCCGGCAACCTTTGATTTTGCCGATCTGCCCTACTGTCGCGCCAACCGGACCGGTCGCCGCAGCCACCACCAGCGTTTCACCCGCTTTCGGTTGCCCGATATCCAGCAGCCCCATATAGGCGGTAAAGCCCGGCATGCCCAGTACGCCCAGCGACCAGGAAGGATGAGACGGATTGTCGCCCAGCTTCACCAGGCCGCTGCCGTCCGAAAGTTCATACTCCTGCCAGCCGCTGTAGCCCAGCACCCATTCACCGGCTTTGAAGTCAGGATGGTTTGACTGCTCAACGCGGCTGACCGTTCCCCCCACCATCACCGCACCGATCTCAACCGGCGGTGAATAGGATGGCGCGTCGCTCATGCGCCCTCGCATATAAGGATCCAGCGACAGCCAGACGGTACGAAGCAGAAGCTGCCCCGCACCCGGTTCCGGAACAGGCTGCGTTTCCAGACGAAAATTTTCCGCGACCGGTGCGCCCTGTGGACGAGAGGCCAGCACCCAGCGGCGGTTATGCGAAACAGAGTGATTCATCAGGATCTCCTTCTGGTACAAATGTCATTACAGCCTGGCTCACGTTCGGCGTTATCGCATTAGCATTACGAGCCAGACTGATTGAGGCGTACAACCAGATAGATGCAGGTTTCATTCGTCTCGTTGATGAACCGGCAGTCATTAGGCGGCCCCAGCTCAAGACAGTCTCCGGCGTGCATCTCGTGGCGGGTGTCGCCCTCCTGAAACACCAGCTCGCCGGACTGCAGCCAGATAAGCTGACGCGCCAGCGCGTAAGAAGAAGCCGGCATCGGAACGTCGCTTCCCGCAGGCAGTTCCACCTGAACAAGGTCGATGGGCAGATCGGTACGGGGAGAAACATGGCGGCGGAGGTAGTGCGTCTGCGGATCGCGCCAGACGGGCTGGTTTGCCAGGCGCAGCAGCTTGCCCTCCTGCATTTCGGCCCGGGCAATTAGCGTTGACATGCTGATGCCAAACGCGCCCGACAAGCGGGCAAGCAAGGTGGCTGTCGGGCTACTGTCCCCGCGCTCTATCTTATGGATCATGGCGCGGGAGACCCCTGCCCGGTCCGCCAGCTCGCTGAGGGACCATCCGCGAGACTCGCGTTCAAGGCGAATTCTTGCGCTAATCCGTTGATTCATTGTGTCTGTTATGGTGTTCATGACGTCATACTATAGTGTATGAACGGCAATTCAATGGGCTTTTGATAACAAAAAAATATGGCTTATGCCGTAGCGATCGGGCGATACAGTTGTGTAATATCGTAGCGATAACGTAATACTATAGTGAACAACACACAGAGGCTTCATCATGATCGTTCGTCATGCCTGCAAAGAAGACTGCGCTGCGATAGGCGAGATTTACAACCACGCGGTGCTGCACACAGCCGCGATCTGGAACGATAAAACCGTCGATACCGATAACCGAATCGCCTGGTTTGAGGCGCGCTCGCTTGCGGGCTACCCGGTTCTGGTAAGTGAAGAGGACGGCGTAATCACCGGCTACGCCTCTTTCGGCGACTGGCGCGCCTTTGACGGCTTCCGTCATACGGTTGAGCACTCGGTCTATGTCCACCCGGCCCATCAGGGCAAAGGGATTGGCCGCACGCTGATGAAGGCGCTGATTAACGAGGCCCGCGCCATTGGGAAACACGTGATGGTGGCCGGCATTGAAGCGCAAAACCATGCCTCGATTCATCTCCATGAAACGCTCGGCTTTGTGACGACGGGACAAATGCCGCAGGTGGGAACCAAGTTTGGCCGCTGGCTGGACTTAACCTTTATGCAGCTGCAGCTGGACGAGCGCAGCGATCCGGACGCGATCCCATGAATCAGTCACTGACGCTGGCGTTTCTGGTCGCGGCGGGCATCGGTCTGGTGGTGCAAAACACTTTGATGGTGCGTATCACCCAGTCCTCCTCCACCATTCTCATCGCGATGCTGCTGAATTCGCTGGTCGGCATCGTGCTATTTGTCGGTATTCTTCTGCTGAAACAGGGCGTGGCCGGGTTCAGCGAGCTGGCCGCGACGGTGCGCTGGTGGACGCTTATCCCGGGGCTGCTGGGGTCGTTTTTCGTGTTTGCCAGCATCAGCGGCTATCAGAATGTTGGCGCGGCGACGACCATCGCCGTGCTGGTCGCAAGCCAGCTGATTGGCGGGCTGGTGCTGGACGTGCTGAGGAGCCATGGCATCCCGCTGCGCGCCCTGATCGGCCCGGTGTGCGGCGCGGTGATGCTGGTGGTCGGGGCCTGGCTGGTGGCGCGACGCCAGTTTTGATGGTTACAGTATGGTGCCGCCTTTCGTCAGCTGTTCCTCACGCGCGTCCATCTCCTCTTTATGCTGCTTACCGTGATGCGAAATCGCGGTGCGCAGACGCTGCTGCTGGGTGTAGCGATCTTCACGGCTGAGCTCTGCATCATCGCTTAATTCAATCAGCAGCTCGTTCATGTGGGTAATGACGCTCTCTTCGATGGCGGCATCGACGCGGGCGATAACTTCGTTTAAATGTGACATTGTCACTCCTTGTTATGTGCCCGGTGGCGCTACGCTTACCGGGCCTACGGGTGCCAAATGTAGGCCGGGTAAGGCGTAGCCGCCACCCGGCTAAAAAGGCTTAGTTCAGCTTCGCTTTCGAGAAATCGCTGCCCATCAGGCTTACGCTGTACCCGGTCACATTGCTGCGGGTCGCGTAGAACGTTTTCCCGTTGGCCAGCGCGATCCACGGTGCCTGCTGGTAGAAAATCTCCTGCGCCTGGCCATAGAGCTTGGCGCGCTCAGCCGGGCTGCTGGTCAGCTTCGCTTTTTGCACCAGACCATCATACCCCTTATCGCACCAGCGCGCGGCGTTTGAGCCGGTTTTAATGCTGTTGCAGCCGAGCAGCACATCGGCAAAGTTGTCCGGGTCGCCGTTGTCGGACATCCAGCCAAACAGCGCGGAGTCATGTTCGCCTTTACGCATTCCGGAGAGATATTCGCCCCACTCGTAGGAGACAATTTTGGCCTTCACGCCGACTTTTGCCCAGTCGCTCTGGATCATCTCCGCGATACGACGCGAGTTCGGGTTATACGGACGCTGAACCGGCATTGACCACAGCGTGACTTCCGCGCCCTTCTCCAGACCCGCCTGCTTCAGCAGGGCTTTCGCTTTTTCAGGATCGTAGCTGTAGTCCTTCAGGTCTTTATTGAAGCCCAGCATATTTGGCGGGATCGGCGATTTTGCCACCGTGCCCGACCCCATAAAGACCGCATTAACGATGGCCTTCTTGTCAGTCGCGTAGTTGAGCGCCTGACGCACCAGCACGTTATCAAACGGTTTTTTCTCGGTATTAAACGCCAGATAACCGACGTTCAGCGCATCGACCGAGTGCAGCGTCAGGTCTTTGTTGTTTTTGATGGCGTCAAACTGAACCGGGGATGGCGCAGGAATGATCTGGCACTCGTTGGTCTGCAGCTTCGCCAGGCGAGTTTCCACGTTTGGCGTAATGGAGAAAATGAGATGCTTCGTCGGCACCTCGCCTTCCCAGTAATTCGGGTTCGCGACGTAGCGGATCAGCGAATCCACTTTGTACTGCTGCAGCACGTAAGGCCCGGTACCAATCGGCCAGGTGTCCACGTTCTCAGGCGTGCCTTTTTTCAGCATTGCGTCGGCGTATTCAGCGGAGAGAATCGAGGCGAAATCCATTCCCCAGTCGGCCAGAAACGCGGCGTTGGGTTCGCTGAGGGTGAACTGGACGTGATAATCATCGACCTTTTTAACGTCCTGGATCAGCTTATCGAGACCGACATCATTAAAGTACTCGTAGTTGCCCTGCGACACGTTGTGGTACGGGTGTTTAGGGTCTTTCTGACGCATGACCGAGAAAATAACGTCATCGGCATTAAAGTCGCGCGTCGGTTTGAAGTATTTGTTGCTGTTGAACTTCACCCCTTTACGCAGGGCAAAGGTATAGGTCTTGCCATCCGGCGAAATCGTCCAGGACTCCGCCAGCGACGGCACCGGGGTGTTTTTCACCGGGTCGAAATTGATCAGACGGTTATACAACACCTGAGAGCTGGCCACAAAAGACGGGCCAGAGCTGGCGATTTGCGGGTTGAAGGACTCGGGGGAGGCTTCTGAACAGTAAATAAGGGTGTCGTTATTTGCCGCCCATGCGGCACCGGCTGGTAACAGCGCGCTCAGCGCAAGGGCGAGCAGTGTTTTCCCTGTAGACATGGTTATAACCCTGACAGTTTTATTATATAGGACAGTAATAACAGCACAGGCGTTTTGACCTGGCAAATAACGAAACACTATCAGGTTATTCTAAAGCCGCGTTTTTTGCTGTTTTAACCGCCAGCGCTCAAAAAGATGATTTGCCTTAAGTGCCATTATTCGTCAAGCACAACCGTCACTTTCTATGCCGCAAGAAATCGGCGCTTTTAGCGTCTCTTCCTCCGTTTGTTTGCATCCTCGTTTCGTTAAAGTAATGGTGTGAAGAAGTATATGGGATCAAATCGTGGCAAAAACTCTTTTACGCAGCGGTAATCTGGATGATTTTCAGGCCGTTGGCGGCGGCGGACAAGCCGTTTTCGAATCAGCGTTGCAAATCCGTGAAGCGCTCCGTTTGCGCAAACAACAGGCCATCGTCGACTGTCTGGCGATTCCTCAGGTCAACGACAGCGGCGACCGCGTGGACTGGTATTCCCCGGCTGAAGGGAGCGTAATCAGTTGGAAAGCGGCCGATGAAGATGATCGCTATCGCGCCCTGCGCTATCTGGAAAACACGCTCGCCAGCGTCGAGTCATTAAGTAAGAAATGCCTGCAGTCGCCCAAAACCGCGCAACAGCTTTTTGGCTCTCTGCTGTCAAAGGCGTTTCAGTTTCCGGGCGAAAACTTCCTCTTCCTGGTGGACGGAAAGCCGGTCATTAGCTTCTGGGGGTTTGTAAACCTGAACGAGAACGCGCGCGACGATGTCCTCGACTGCCTGCGTGAATCGCTGATCCCTGAGCCAGCCCCCGTTGTGATTGACGATCCTGAACCCGAGCCTGAGCCAGAGCCGGTGATGACCTTCGAGCATGCTGACGAGCCGCTGATCGCCCCATCCACGGTGGTGCGTATTACGCCAGAGGAGCTGTATGAGCCCGAACCGGCCCCCGCCGTTGCTCAACCTCTTCAGGCGCCTGCTCCAGCGAACATCGTGAAAAAGCGCCGCGTTCCCCTGTGGACCCTGCCGGTTGCCGCCGTGATCGTCGCCGCCATTGCCGCCCCGCTGCTGTGGCCAAAACAGGCACCTTCCGCTGAGCCCGCCCCGGCACCCACACCTGAACCTGTGGAGATTGCGCCAAAACCGATCAAAGCGGTTGAGCCGCTGGCGATGAAGCTACCGCTGCATCAGGCGGAGGTCGTGGCCAGCAAAGAAAAAGAAGCCGCTCCGGCCGCTCCTGCGCCACAGCCCGCTCCGGTGGTGATTGTCGCCATCCCAAAAGACGCCATGGTGATGGAAGCGAATCAGGTAAAAGCGGGATCGACGCGTTTCCTGAACGGCACCTGGCGCGCCATCCTCGATGTGAAAGATCCGGTTACCGGCAAGCCGCCGTCGCTGCGCTATCAGATCCAGAACAATAAAGGTTTCGCCCGCGTTGTCCATGGCGACAATATTGTCTGCCGCGCGGAGGTCTTCTCCGGGCTGCACAGCAATGGCGAGCTGATGATTAAGAGTCGCGGCACTGCCCGCTGCACCGACGGTTCCCGCTACCCGATGCCGGAAATTGCCTGTAAAGCAGGCACCAGCGATATCGCAGAATGTCGCGCCCGTTATGATGCCAACACCGTCGTCCCACTGACGTTCAAGAAAGCAGGTGCCTGATCCTATGCTGGTAAATCTTTGCGACTATAAACAAAGCGTCACGCTTATTGCCAACAGCGGCGTGCAGTTCCTCGATTTCGGTCTGACGCCGCAGGACTCCGCCAGCAACGGGCGCTTCGTACGTAAAACCGCGAACGGCCCGCTATTGCGCCTCGATTTCGACCTGGTCAACGGTCGCTATACCCTGCCCGGCATGAACGGCGGGCAGCCTGAAGTGGTCAAACCGGAAACCACTATCCCGCTGCATCAGTCGCTGGCGGTACTGGATGGCGTCTGGCTTCCGGTTCCGTTCCTGCGCTTCAACCCACCACGGACTTTTGTTGAAGGGCCGGATAACTGGGCGCGCGTTCAGGTGCGCAAGCTTGACACCCCGGACACGGCAGGCAATACACACCGCGTCACGCTCGCGCTTGACAGCCAGATTGCCGACCATGCCACGTCCGCGCTCTCTCCGGTGGAAAACGATATTCTGAACGGGACCCGCTTCGCGCTGGCGTGGCGCGATAACGAGGTAGACAGTTTCCTCGATCAGACCTGGATTGACGGCTGGCTGCGCGAGGCGTTTACCCAGTATGCCGACGGCGTTGAGAACCGCTCTGAACGCGACCTGCAGCAGGCGATGCGCAGTTTTGAATATCAGGCCCACTGGCTTAACCTGCTGACCATGCTCGGTGAACAGCTCACCGTACCGGAAGTGAAATTTGTCACCCATACGCTCAGCACGCCTGCCATTCCGGTTGACCTGATCCTCGACGTGGGTAACACCCACACCTGCGGCGTCATTATTGAAGACCACGGCGATGCGAACGATGGGCTGCGTCAGACCGCCGAGCTGCAGGTTCGCTCGCTCAGCGAGCCGCAGTTCCTGAACGAGCCGCTGTTCACCAGCCGTCTCGAGTTTTCAGAAGCGCGTTTTGGCAAGCAGCACTTCTCGGTGGAAAGCGGTCGCGAAGACGCCTTTGTCTGGCCGTCGATTGTCCGCGTCGGCGATGAAGCCCGCAAGCTGGCGATGCAGCGTCTGGGAACCGAAGGCAACAGCGGTATCTCCAGCCCGCGTCGCTACCTGTGGGATGAAACCCCGGTCGTGCAGGACTGGCGCTTTAGCCAGATGAACAGCAAGACCCAGCGTGAACCGCTTGCCACCGCGTTCCCGCTGATGAACCTGATGAACGATGACGGCGAGCCGCTCTTCACGCTGCCGCAGGACGAGCGCCTGCCGGTCTTCTCGCCGCAATACAGCCGCAGCACCCTGATGACCCATATGCTGTGCGAGCTGCTGGCACAGGCGCTGGGGCAGATCAACAGCGTCGCCACGCGCCTGCGCCTGGGCTTCCCTGCCTCGCCGCGCCAGCTGCGCACGCTGATCCTGACGCTGCCCTCCGCCATGCCAAAGCAGGAGCGCGAGATCTTCCGTCGCCGCATGTTTGAAGCCATCGCGATTGTCTGGAAAGCGATGGGATGGCACCCGCAGGATGAGGATTTTGTCACTCGCAAACAGCAGGAAAAAAGCGTGGTGCCGGTACCTGAAATCCAGATGGAGTGGGATGAAGCCAGCTGCGGTCAACTGGTCTGGCTGTATAACGAAGCCATCTCCCGCTTTGGCGGCCAGACCGAAGCCTTCTTCGCCTCCCTTGCCCGTCCGGACCGTGAGCCTGAGCCGGGTAGCCAGCCGGGACGCGCGTTGCGCGTCGCGTCCATCGACATCGGCGGCGGCACAACGGATATGGCGATCACTCATTACCAACTGGACGACGGTTCCGGCAATAACGTCAAAATCACCCCACAGCTGCTGTTCCGCGAAGGGTTTAAGGTCGCGGGCGACGATACGCTTCTGGACGTGATTCAGCGCTACGTGTTGCCCGCTCTGCAAACGCAGCTGCAGAAATCCGGTATCGCGGATGCCTCGCTGCTGATGGCCTCGCTGTTCGGTGACTCCGGACGCATTGATACCCAGGCCGTGCTGCGCCAGCAAACGGCGCTGCAGCTCTTTATGCCGATTGGCCATGCCATTCTTGCCGGATGGGAATCCAGCGACGTTGACGATCCGCTGGCCGGTCTGCATGCCACCTTTGGCGATCTGCTGCCGCAGAAGCCGACCCGCAACGTGATGAACTATCTGCAGCAGGCGATCGATCATGCCCTGCCTGCGGGTTCAGACGCTTTCGATCTTTTCGCCGTGCCGCTGCATGTGAACTTCCGCGAAATGCAGGATGCGATGCTGGCCGGGCAGTTTACGCTGGCCTCCCCGCTCCATGCGGTGTGTGAGGCGATTTCCCATTACAGCTGCGACATTCTGCTGATCACCGGACGCCCGGGCTGCCTGCCTGGGGTTCAGGCGCTCATTCGTCACCTGCAGCCGGTACCGGTCAATCGCATCGTCTGGCTGGATAAATACCAGGTACATGAGTGGTATCCGTTCAGTCAGCAAGGGCGCATTGGCAACCCGAAATCGACCGCTGCCGTGGGGGCCATGCTCTGCAGCCTGGCGCTTGACTTGCGTCTGCCGCGCTTCAACTTTAAAGCCGCGGACATTGGCGCGTATTCCACCGTGCGCTATCTGGGCGTGCTGGATAACACCGTCAATACCCTGCGCGAGGAAAACGTCTGGTATCAGGATATCGATCTTGATAAACCCGGCGCGAAGCTTGATGCGCGTCTGCACTTCCCGCTGCGCGGTAACGTGACTCTCGGCTTCCGCCAGCTGGCAAACGCGCGCTGGCCGGCCACGCCACTCTACACGCTCAGCATTAACTCGGCCGAACTGGCAAAAGCGATTGCCGGCGACGGCGTGCTGAACGTGCGGCTCAAGCTCTGCGGCGGCAGCAAGCAGGAAGGTCCGGAGGCCTTCGAGCTGAGCGATGCCTGGCTGCAGGACGGCACGCCGGTGGCACCTGACGCATTAACTTTCAAACTGAATACCCTGGCCGATCGCCGACACAGCGGTAGCCACTACTGGATCGACAGCGGGAGCGTATACCTGAAATGACAGCGACCACGAACACCACTCAGGCCTTAATCGGGTGGATTAACGAGACGCGCCTGACCGCCCCTGTGCTGGATAACGATGCCGACGCCCTGCTTGCTCGCATCAACGCGGTGCAGGCGCGGGAGCAGGCCATTGAACGCGCCATGACCCGCCAGAGCAGCATTGGGCTTTACGGCCATTCGCAGAGCGCGAAAGCGCACCTGCTCTTATCGCTGTGCGGCAGCGGCAATGGTCGCCTGAACGTGACGCCAGGCCAGCGCACCTTTGACTATTTTTCGCATATCAATCCCGGACATGCCCTGACCAATATGGCCGTCCGCTTCACCCGGGAAATCCCGGAAGCGCTTGACGAGGCGTTTCCGCTGCGCCTGAACCTGGTCACCGAGGCCGAGCTGGTACAGCTGTTTATTGCCCGCACGACGCAGCACCCGCAGATGCGCGCGGTGGATAAGGCGGTCATCGAGACACGGCTGGAGAAATGGCGCGGCCTGCGCCAGCCGCAGGGCGTGCCCGGCATCACCGCTCAGGAAGTGGGGGCAATTGCCCGCTTCTGGCAGAGCTCGGTACCCGCCGCGAAACAGCAAATTGATGATGCCCTGTGGCATGAGTTTGCCCAACTGGTGCCTTCACTCGATCTCAGCACGCGAGCCAGCGTCTGGTCGCTGCTCTGGGGCGAACAGCAGGAACTGACCCAGCAGTGGTTAAACCTGGCCCATGTGCTGCACCAGACCAGCCATGCCAGCGAGCTTGCGGCCCCCCTTAGCCTGCTGGTGGACAGCTTTGGGCTGCCGGGTGAAGGGTTCCTGACGCACGACGGCTCGATAGCGCTTCAGCATGCACAGGAGACGCTTCTCCATCCGCTGAACAACGGTGAAATGCTTAACGCCATCAGCCTCCCGGTCGATGTGCTGGCCTTCCTGACCCGCGAACTGGTGCTGCCGGTTGAGAGCGGCGCGCTGGATAATGTTGATATCATTGATATCCCGGTGTTTGAAGAGCGCCATGCCGATCCGCTACGCCAGGCGAAATCCCAGTGGCTGCTTGAGCACTATCGCCAACAGCTCCAGCCGGATGTGCTGGTCATTTGCAACGCGACGGCGCAGCACGAACAAACGGCCAAAAAAGCAAAAGTGTTAATGAACTGGGTCAGGGAGACGCAGCCTGCCGAAGAATCTGCCCTGCCGGGGCTGGTGTGGGCGATCACCCCGCATGACGCCCGCTTTACCACCCGGCAGAACCTCGACGAAGCCGTACAGCATCTGCTCGGAAAGCCGGGCTTGCGCTGGGGCACCCTTCAGGCCCTGGACAGCCACAGCATGCAGCGCGTCATTGAGTGGCTGTCCCAGGCCACGTTGCCCGCGCAGCGACAGAAACGTCTCGGCACGCTGAAAAACGCGCTGCGTCAGGAGCTCTCGGCGCTGATGCAAAGCTATCTGGCACCGCTGGTTGAGGAACCGGGTACCCGACGCGCTCAGGCAGAAAACATGGTGCGCATGCTGCAAAGCAGTGCCGCCCGCCACGGCGAGCTGCTTGAAGGCCTGCTGCCGCCGCTGAAGGCCTTTGAAACGCTGCTGGCCGTTCAGCAGCCGCGCGAGGAGCAGGTTAACGGGCTGTTTACGGATACCATTGACCTGTTTGCCGATAATGCCCAGGAAAGCGCAGGCCTGTTCCAGACCAAAGACAAAGCGCGTCTGGCGCACAGAGTATGGATAAATCATCTGCGCCAGTGGAGCCGCAACGAGGCGACCGCCGCCCGTCTTGGGCTGGATCCTGAGGTGTTACAGCAAATCGCGGATGTGCTGGTCGTCACCAGCTACCGGCTGAATCTGCCTCAACAGCTGCAGCGAATTGTCGAAGCAGATAAAAGTAGCGCTGCGCAACTGCATGCCGTGATGGGCAATTTCGTTGGCTGGCTGGGTTACGACCAGACGCCCGTGGCGACGCGTCCGGCAAGCCGCATCCGTAAGGGCCATGCCATCTTCGTCACGCCGGTGGTCAGCAGCGCCGAACCTCGCCTGACGCGCCTGGGAGAACAGCCGGTCCATGCGGCTACCGCATAT
The DNA here is from genome assembly GCF_001742765.1 of Enterobacter sp. ku-bf2. Taxonomy (NCBI): domain Bacteria; kingdom Pseudomonadati; phylum Pseudomonadota; class Gammaproteobacteria; order Enterobacterales; family Enterobacteriaceae; genus Enterobacter; species Enterobacter sp. ku-bf2. Next base: position 510,439 of record NZ_MDVW01000001.1, on the reverse strand, counting down.
GTTTACGACTGGCTGGTCGCACTCTATAGCCGCGCGATAGAGAACATTGATTACCAGCACCCGCATGATGTTCAGCCTGACGCACGTCAGGCACTACGGGCTTTAATAAAGTAGCCGCCCTTCTTGCCGGGTGGCGCTGCGCTTACCCGGCCTACATTTCGCAACGATGATACATTGCACAATAATCACTTCGTCATACATTCGGCTAAGGCCCGCGCCAGCGCAGAGGGGTTTTCCCAGGACATTGAGTGCCCCGCCGCAGGAATAATTTTCACCTCAACGCCCTTCTGCTGGAGATTTTCCACATCGTCATCCGGCAGAGAGAGCTCGCCAAAAATCAACGTTACCGGGCAAGAGAGTGTCAGGAACTGCGCTTCCCATTCCGGTTCAACGCCCGCCACCAGGCCAGATGCACCGCGCCAGACGGCATAAGCGGCATTGCTCTGCAGGCATCCCGCCCACGCTGTTTTTTCTGCGCTAAGCATGGCGTCATATCCGTGCTCCAGAAACTGTTGCTCGGATTGCGCCGCTATAGACCGGCTGAACATGCCCCCACCCGCATAAAAATTGGGCTCTGACACCATCAGTCCCTTCACGCGCGTTGCCAGCAGCCCCGCCGTTTCGATAGCAATACTGCCGCCCATGCTGTGGCCATATAACCAGAAGGAATCCAGCTCAAGATGGTCAATCAGTTCCGCGACAACGTGCGCCTGGTCAGTGGTTTTATAGCTGTAGTGCTCAGGCTTATCGCTGTAGCCGCTGCCGGGCAAGTCGATGAGAATCGCTCTGCGCGCGCCAAACAGCGGGTCACAAACGACGCGGGGATATTCATAGGAAGAGGCGCAGCCCAGCCCGTGAATGAACACCACGGGATCGCCGGTACCGGGCAAGTCGTGCCAGCGCACGGTGCAACCGGCCTGCTGCGAGTAAAAACTGTTCATAAGCACTCCTTTTATGATGCACTGTGTATTTATACAGTCATCAAGTCAGGAATGCTATGTTCATCTTTTAAAACTGGAAGCGTGCTTCAGAAAAGCGAGACCAGCAGCGCAACGGGAAAGCTCATTGGCCAGGTTGACCCCACCAGGAAAGCGCTGAGCAGGCGGATACGTTTGCGGTCTTTAGAGAGGAACCAGGTGATTAATGCGCAGATGGAAGCCATGATTGCGTAAAAAACCAACATCTTTTGATACAACGTCATTCTGTATACCAGAGCCGAAAAAATAACCGCACGCAATATGCGTCATATGTTGACACAGATCAAGTTTTTTCGTTACAGAATAACCACTTAAAAATTACGGCTAATAACAATTGAGTATCTTACGTAACACGTGTGGCGTGCAAGGAGCACGCCTGGCCGCGCAAGCGACCAGGCTGAGCGGATCAGTGTTTGATCATCACATGTCTGACGACCGTATAATCCTCAAGCCCGTAGACCGACATATCTTTCCCGTAGCCCGATAATTTCATGCCGCCGTGCGGCATTTCGCTCACCAGCATAAAATGGGTATTCACCCAGGTGCAGCCGTACTGCAGGCGCGCGCTCAGGCGATGGGCGCGCCCCACGTCTTTGGTCCAGACCGATGACGCCAGGCCGTATTGCGAATCGTTCGCCCAGGCCAGCACCTGCGCCTCGTCATCAAATTCGGTGACGCTCACCACCGGGCCAAACACCTCGCGTTGAACGATGGCATCGTCCTGTTTTGCCCCCGCCAGCAGGGTTGGCTGGAAGTAGTAGCCCGCCCCCTCTTTTTTGCTCCCGCCGGTGACAACCTGGATATGACCGAGCGCTTTCGCCTCATCGACGGCCTGGCAGACGCGTGAAAGATGGGCGGCCGAGCTGAGCGGTCCCAGTTCGGTCGAGGTGTCTTCCGGAGCACCCATTTTAAGACTGGCAACCGCGGCACCCAGCTTTTCCACCAGTTGGGCATAAATTCCCTTCTGGGCATAAATGCGGCAGGCCGCCGTACAGTCCTGTCCGGCATTGTAGAAACCAAACGTCCGCACCCCTTCAACCACCGCATCCAGGTCGGCATCATCAAACACGATCACCGGCGCTTTGCCACCCAGTTCCATATGGGTGCGTTTAATCGAAGACGCCGTATGGCCGATGATATGTTCCCCGGTCGCAATCGAACCGGTCAGCGAAACCATGCGGACCTTCTCGTGTCCGGTGAGCGGGTCGCCGACCGTTTTGCCCCGACCAAACAGCACGTTCAGAACGCCCGCCGGGAAGATATCTTTTGCCAGCTCTGCCAGCTTAAGCGCGGTCAGGGGCGTGATCTCAGAGGGCTTAATCACCACGCAGTTCCCTGCTGCCAGCGCGGGGGCCAGCTTCCAGGCTGCCATCATCAGCGGGTAGTTCCACGGCGCGATAGAGGCCACCACGCCCACCGGATCACGGCGAATCATTGACGTGTGACCGTCAAGGTACTCGCCAGCGGCGAGGCCGTTCAGGCAGCGGGCGGCCCCGGCAAAGAAACGGAAAACGTCGACCACCGCCGGGATTTCATCCCCCAGCGCGCAGTGCAGCGGCTTGCCGCAGTTGAGGGACTCGAGCCGGGCAAAAGCCTCACCGTGCGCTTCAATCGCATCCGCCAGCTTCAGCAGGCACTCGGCGCGGGTTTTCGGCGTCGTTTGTCCCCACGCCGCAAAAGCACGGTCAGCAGCCAGCACCGCCGCGTCGACCTGGGCCGCTGACGCCTCAGCAATCTCCAGCAGTACCTCTCCGGTGGCCGGGTTATAAACCGGCTGTTTTTCACCTTCTCCGGCAACCAGCTCACCGTTTATCAGCAGATGTTTTTGCATAGCATTTTCCTGTTGAATTCACTGTTATTTCCCGCTGCCGGCAATGTTTTCGCCGTCACGGGTTAGCCACCAGGCTCCCAGAATGGGGATAGTTGTCACCAGCATCACCAGCAGAGCAACAACGTTGGTGACGGGCACGTCGCGCGGACGCCCGAGCTGGTTGAGCAACCACAGCGGTAACGTGCGCTCGTGTCCCGCCGTAAATGTTGTGACGATTATCTCGTCAAACGACAGGGCAAACGCCAGCATTCCCCCGGCCAGCAGCGCGGAACCCAGATTGGGCAGCACCACGTAGCGAAAGGTTTGCCACCCGTCAGCCCCGAGATCCATCGACGCTTCCACCAGGCTCCAGGAGGTGCGTCTGAACCGGGCAATCACGTTGTTAAACACCACCACCACGCAGAAGGTGGCGTGTCCGACGACGATGGTGAAAAACCCCGGCTCAAGATTGATCGTTTTGAAAGCCGTCAGCAGCGCCAGGCCGGTGATGATCCCCGGTAACGCAATCGGTAACAGCAGCAGCAGAGAGATCGCATTCTTGCCAAAAAACGCGCTTCGCCACAGCGCTGCTGCAGCAAGCGTGCCAAGCACAAGGGCAATGGCGGTGGAAAGCGCGGCAATTTGGAGTGACAACGTCACGGATTCGATAATGTCGCCGCGCCCCGCCGCCACGCTAAACCACTTCAGCGTCAGCCCCTGTGGCGGAAAACTGAAGGCGGCGTCTTCGGTGTTGAAGGCATAGGTCGCGATAATCAGCAGCGGGAAGTGCAGGAAGATGACGCCCCCCCACGCTGCCACTTTCAGGAACAGCGGTGCGCGTTCAGAGTGCATCGAATGCTCCCAGACGTTTCACGAACGCCAGATAAAGAGAAATCAGCACGATGGGAACCAGCGTGAACGCGGCGGCCATTGGCATATTGCCGATAGCGCCCTGCTGCGAGTAGACCATGTTACCGATGAAATAGCCCGGCGGGCCGACCAACTGAGGAACGATGAAGTCCCCCAGCGTCAGGGAAAACGTGAAAATGGACCCCGCCGCAATGCCCGGAATGGCCAGCGGCAGAACGACATAACGGAACGTCTGACGGGGGCGCGCGCCGAGGTCGGCTGAGGCCTGCAGTAGCGAGGCCGGCAGGCGCTCCAGCGCCGCCTGGACGGGCAGGATCATAAACGGCAGCCAGATATAGACGAACACCAGAAACCGTCCCAGCCCGGAGGTGGACAAGGTGTTACCGCCCACTGCCGGGAGCGTCAGGATTGAGGTCAGAATCGGCTCCAGTCCGAGATGACTGAGAAACCACTGGGCCACGCCGTCCTTCGCCAGCAGCAGCGTCCAGGCGTAGGCTTTGACGATATAGCTCGCCCACATTGGCAGCATCACGGCGATATAGAAGAAAGCCTTCCACTTGCCGCTGGTGTATCGCGCCATGTACCAGGCCATCGGGAATGCGAGGATGGCGCTGGCAATGGTCACCGCAATCGCCATCGTTAACGTGCGCAGGATGATGTCGTAGTTTGCCGGGTTGAAGAGCGCCTGAATATTCGCCAGCGTCAGATCCGGCGTGACCGCCATGGTGAAATCGTCAAAGGTGTAAAACCCCTGCCACAGCAGCGTCAGCAACGATCCTAAATAGACGATGCCAAACCACATCAGCGGCGCAAGCAGAAGCAAGAACAGGCCGAGCGACGGTTTACGCCAGAACAGTGCGGTCATGCGGCTTAAGCGGCCGCGCGGGGCGGGAGGATGCGCGACACTCATATCCATTTCACCTCTCCTCGTGAAGGCGGATCATCGCGTCGCGTGACCATGACGCCATGACCGCCTGCCCTGGCGCAATGCCGCTCAGCGGCGAGACGTCACTGAAGTTAGCCTGACTCACCAGCAGTTTGGCGCCATCGGCGAGCTTCAGCTCCAGACGCGTGGCAGCCCCCTGATACTGAACGGCCTGCACGACGCCCTGAACCTGAACGTCACCCTGTTCATTAAGGCGAATATGTTCCGGACGCAGGGAAAAGGTGCCCTCCATCCCGCAAAGTGTCTGCGCAAGGCCCGCATCAAAAACGTTAGAGGTGCCAACAAAACCGGCGACAAACGGCGTGCGCGGACGCATGTAGAGATCGCGCGGGGTATCCACCTGCTCGATGCGCCCGTTATTGAACACCGCCACCCGGTCCGACATGGAAAGGGCCTCGCCCTGATCGTGGGTGACAAAAATAAAGGTGATGCCGAGTTCCTGCTGAAGCTTCTTCAGCTCGAACTGCATCTGTTCCCGCAGCTTGAGATCGAGCGCCCCTAAAGGCTCATCCAGCAGCAGGACGCGCGGTTCATTCACCAGCGCGCGGGCAATGGCGACACGCTGACGCTGGCCGCCGGAAAGTTGCGAAGGTTTGCGGGCGATGGCAAAGCTCAGGCCCACTTTTTCCAGGGCATCACGGGCCTGGGCATGGCGTTTTTTCTTGTCGACGCCTTTGACCATCAGCCCGTAGGCAACATTGTCGAGGATCGACATATGCGGGAACAGCGCGTAGTCCTGAAACACGGTGTTCACATCCCGCTCCCAGGGGGGCAGTTCGCTCGCCTCTTTGCCGAAGATAGAGATCGTGCCACCTGACAACTGTTCAAAACCGGCGATCAGACGCAGGCAGGTGGTTTTGCCGGAGCCCGAAGGCCCCAGCATGGAGAAAAACTCTCCGTCACGAATCGCAATGGTGACCCCATCCACCGCCCGGACGTCGCCGTACAGGCGGGAAACATTGTTAAACTCGACTGCGTACGTCATGTTCTGCTCCCGGGCAATTAACGACCGCCCATGATGGCGATGTAATCCTGCGTCCAGCGGCTGTAAGGGACAAATTTGCCGCCTTCTGCGATGGGGGTTTTCCAGAACATGATTTTGTCGAACTCGTTATAACCGTTTGTTTCGCAGCCTTTATCGCCCAGCAGCGTGCTGGCTTTACACCCTTCCGGAACCACAGGCAGGGAACCAAACCATGCTGCCAGATCGCCCTGCACTTTCGGCGTTAGCGACCAGTTCATCCATTTGTAGGCGCACATTGGGTGTTTAGCTTGTGCGTGGAGCATGGTGGTGTCCGCCCAGCCTGTCACCCCCTCTTTCGGGAAGACGGTGGCAATGGGCTGGTTCTCGGCCTTCAGAGCATTCGCCTGATACGGCCAGGCGCTGGAGGCCACGACGCCTTCATTTTTGAAGTCGCTCATCTGGACGGTGGTGTCGTGCCAGTAGCGGTGGATCAGGGCATGCTGGTCGCGAAGCACCTTAAGCACGGCGGCATACTGTGCTTCGGTGAGCTGGTACGGGTCTTTAATACCCAGCTGCGGCTGCGTGGCTTTGACGAACAGCGCCGCATCGGCGATGTAAATCGGGCCGTCATACGCCTGTACGCGTCCCTGATTGGTTTTACCGTCCGGCAGATCCTGTTTAGTAAAGACCACGCTCCAGCTGTCCGGCGGCGTCGGGAAGGTTTTGGTGTTGTACATCAGCAGGTTTGGCCCCCACTGGTACGGCGTACCGTAGACCTTGCCCCCGACGTTAAACCATTCTCCTTTCACAATACGTTCGTCGAGGGTTTTCCAGTTGGGGATAAGATCGGGGTTAATCGGCTGGACGCGTTTGCCCATGATCAGTCGCAGGGAGGCATCACCTGAGGCGGTCACCAGATCGTATCCCCCTTTCGCCATCAGGCTGACCATTTCATCCGACGTGGCTGCCGTTTTGACGTTGACCGCACACCCGGTCTCTTTTTCAAACTGGGTGACCCAGTCGTAGTTTTTATCCGTCTGCCCCCGCTCGATGTATCCCGGCCAGGCGATAATATCCAGTCGACCTTCCCCGTCTCCAATGGCCTTGGGGGGTTCTGCGGCTTGCGCTGTGATGATGGTCATGCCGAGCGCACACAGGCTGCTGCGGGCAAAATTTTTGCTCATAAGAGTTACTCCTGTCGCAATGAAATTTAGCGGCAGCCGTGCCGTAAAAATATCTCCCTTATTAAACGTAGACCGCGCAAATGCGCCGCACCGTACGGCTTCAGGAAATTTCATCAAGGTGTGACCGAGGGCGCATTCCCCGTTAACTGGATTATAGACAAGGAGTTAGGCGCGAGAGACGGTATGCAGATTTCCTATGACAGGTCACCACGAAATATTCGCAGTGCCGTCATCAGGATAAGAATTGATTATTTAAAAAACGGAGAAAGGATTATTCCAGCATCGTGCTAATTAATTTTCCTAACTGAATGACCGCCTGCTCTTCCCGCTCTCCCCAGGCCCAGGAAGTATTAAATCGAAAGAACGGCGTCCACGCGTCAGAGGTGGAAAACATCTTTCCCGGGGCAATGCTGATGTGGTGCGTTAAGGCCTTTTCGCTCAGCAGCCCCGCATCCAGCGGTGCCGGCAATTCCAGCCATAAAAAGTAGCCGCTGTCGTTATGGTGAATTTTGACACCGGCAGGCATATGGCGCAGAAGTGACTGCCAGGCCTGCTGCTTCCGCTCGGCCAGCGTACGCCGCAGGCGGCGCAGGTGGGCGTCGTAGCGTTTGGTCGCCAGGTAATCCACCAGCGCCAGCTGCATGGGAGAACTGGTTGAGAGCGTGCTCATCAGTTGCAGCTGCTGAATGCGACGCGCGTGTTTTCCTGCCGCCACCCAGCCGATGCGAAAACCGGCCACCAGACATTTTGAAAAGGACGAGCAATGAAGCGTCATGTCCTGACGATCCCACGCTTTCGCCGGGAGCGGCTTTTCGCGGCCAAAATAGAGTTCGCTGTAGACGTCATCTTCAATCAGCGGGACGTTGTGCTGTGTTAACAGCGCGACAAGCTGCGCTTTTTTCTCCGCGCTCAGCGTGAAGCCGAGCGGATTTTGGCTGTTGGTCATGATCCAGCAGGCTTTAACCGGGTACTCATTCAGCGCCTGTTCAAGGGCGTTGAGATCGATCCCCTCGCGGACGTCTGTCGCAATCGACAACGCTTTAAGCTTCAGGCGTTCCAGCGCCTGCAGCGCGCCGTAGAAACAGGGGTTTTCGACAATCACCCAGTCACCCGGCTCGGTCACCGCCTGCAGGCTAAGATTCAGCGCCTCGAGCGCGCCTGCGGTGATCACGATCTCTTCCGGGGAGATGTTCATTCCCTGCTGAGCGTAACGACGGGCAATGGCGTGGCGGAGATCGACGTTACCCGGCGGCAGGTTCTCAATCACGCTCATCGCCGTCGCGGTTTTACTGACGTTAGCCAACGAGCGGTTGAGCTGCTGCAGCGGGAAAAGCCGGGGATCGGGAAACGCGGAAGCAAAGGGAACTACGGAGGGGTCGCGGCTGGCCTGTAAGACATCGAAGATATAGGTATTGATATCCACCGCTTCGTCACGCATCACCTGAGCGAGTGGCGCAGGCTGTTGTGCGGTCGGGCGCGAGGCAACGTAATAGCCCGACTGCGGTCTGGCGACGATGCGCCCCTGGCTTTCCAGCATCTGATACGCGTGGCCAACGGTCATAAAACTCATGCCGCTGCTTGCCACCTGCTCTCGCAGGGAAGGCAGCTTATCGCCCGGCAGCCATACGCCAAGCTCAATCTGCGAGATAATTTGTTGCGCCAGACGCTGGTATTTTTTCATCAGATTCTCCTTGTGACCGATAGTGTATATCAGCAGGAGAAAAAGAGAAGATTTAGCTAACTGTTATAGTCTGGAAGATGAATTACTTACGGTATTCGGTCACGTGGCTCTGAGCGGAATGCGCGGCGGCCAGGTGGTCGAGCGTGATCATCGGCGATTTGCAAAAAATGCATTTCGCGCCAAACGGGTTTTTCTCAGACACGTCAAAGGCTGAGGTACGGTACTGCGAACCATGGCAGCATGGGCAGCGAAAATGGATATAAGAAGTCATAGGATTCTCCTGAAACGTTAAAACGTAAATTACTAATGGGCCGATTGGGCATAATGGTTTTAAACAAAACGAATCGGAATGTAGATAAAGACCCAAGAGAGGCTGCGGAGAGGCACAACGTGATGAGAACTGCTTTAAAAACTACGTCAGATATTTATTTGGACTCAAAACCAGAAGACCATTAACGCACGGCGCTGACGACAAAGCAAGCGGTTTAATGCGGAAAAATCATAAAAAGAATGTTTTTATTCCACAGCCTCAAGGTATATCAGATGACTAAAGCGTGAAATTTACGCCAACTGTTATGGTTAAAATTCGCTTTTCTGCGTCTGCTCGTCCGATCTCCGCCCCTATACCATAACAGCACACCGTTTGACATTGAGGCTGTGCATGTTTGGTTTAGATGCTTTTCACCTTGCGCGGATACAGTTTGCCTTTACCGTATCCTTTCACATTATTTTCCCGGCCATCACCATTGGTCTCGCAAGCTATCTTGCCGTGCTCGAAGGGCTGTGGCTGAAAACAAAAAATCCGGTCTGGCGCTCGCTGTACCATTTCTGGTCGAAGATTTTTGCCGTCAACTTTGGCATGGGCGTGGTCTCCGGGCTGGTGATGGCCTACCAGTTTGGCACCAACTGGAGCGGCTTTTCACAGTTTGCGGGCAGTATTACCGGCCCGCTTCTGACCTACGAAGTGCTTACCGCCTTCTTCCTCGAAGCCGGATTCCTCGGCGTAATGCTGTTCGGCTGGAACAAAGTCGGGCCTGGGCTGCACTTCTTCGCTACCTGCATGGTCGCGCTGGGGACCATCATCTCTACCTTCTGGATCCTCTCTTCAAACAGCTGGATGCAGACCCCGCAGGGCTATGAGATCGTCAACGGTCAGGTGGTACCGGTAGACTGGTTCGCGGTGGTGTTTAACCCCTCCTTCCCTTACCGCCTGCTGCACATGTCGATAGCCGCGTTCCTGAGCAGCGCCCTGTTTGTTGGCGCATCCGCGGCATGGCATCTGCTGCGCGGCAATAATACCCCCGCCATCCGGGCAATGTTTTCGATGGCACTGTGGATGACGCTGATTGTCGCCCCCATCCAGGCCCTGGTTGGCGATATGCACGGGTTGAACACCTTAAAGCACCAACCCGCCAAGATCGCCGCCATTGAGGGCCACTGGGAAAACCCGCCGGGTGAGCCGACCCCGCTGCTGCTGTTTGGCTGGCCGGATATGGAGCAGGAGCGCACCCGCTTTGGACTGGAGATCCCCGCGCTCGGCAGCCTTATTCTGACGCACAGTCTGGATAAACAGGTTCCGGCGCTGAAAGAGTTTCCAAAGGAAGACCGCCCGAATTCCACCATCGTCTTCTGGTCGTTCCGCATTATGGCGGGCCTGGGCATGCTGATGCTGCTGCTTGGGGTAACGGCACTCTGGCTGCGCTATAAAAAGCGCGTTTATTCATCGCGCCCTTTCCTGTGGTTTGCGTTGCTGATGGGGCCATCCGGGCTGATTGCCATTCTGGCCGGGTGGATCACCACGGAAGTGGGCCGCCAGCCGTGGGTGGTCTATGGGCTTCAGCGAACGAAGGATGCGGTTTCTGCCCATGGTGATTTGCATATGAACGTGAGCCTGCTGGCCTTCTTCATCGTTTACACCTCGGTATTCGGCGTGGGTTACAGCTATATGGTGCGCCTCATCCGAAAAGGCCCGCAGCCGCATGAGTCTTTCGCCACCGAGTCCGATGGACGTCCGGCGCGCCCGCTTTCTGCCGTCACAACTGAACATAAGGAGCAGCCATAATGGGTATCGATCTTTCCATTATCTGGTTTGTGATCATCGTCTTTGCCACGCTGATGTATATCGTGATGGACGGTTTTGATCTGGGGATCGGCATTCTGTTCCCGGCCACGCAAAACGCCGACGATCGCGACGTGATGGTCAACAGCGTCGCGCCGGTCTGGGACGGGAATGAAACCTGGCTGGTGCTGGGCGGTGCCGCCCTGTTCGGCGCATTCCCGCTGGCCTATGCTGTCATCGTTGATGCCCTGACCATTCCGCTAACGTTAATGCTGATCGGACTTATTTTCCGCGGGGTGGCATTTGAGTTTCGCTTTAAAGCCACGCCGGCGCACCGTCCGTTCTGGGATAAGGCGTTTATAGGTGGTTCCATTCTGGCGACGTTTACCCAGGGCGTGACGGTGGGCGCCGTCATTAACGGCTTTACCGTCACCGGCCGGGCCTATACCGGCGGCCCCTTTGACTGGTTTACCGCGTTTAACCTGTTTTGCGGCGCGGGCCTGGTGGTCGCCTACGCGCTGTTAGGCTCGACCTGGCTGGTGATGAAAAGCGAAAACGCGTTGCAACAGCGGATGCGTGAAGTATCGAAAACACTGTTAATCGTGCTGCTGGCGTTTATTGCCGCCATTAGCCTCTGGACGCCGCTGGCGCAACCGGCCATCGCCGCGCGCTGGTTTACGCTGCCGAACCTGTTTTATCTGCTGCCCGTCCCTGCTCTGGTGGTGATTTTTAGCCTGTACCAGTGGCGCTGCCTGAATAATCCAGCCAGCCATAGCCGTCCGTTTATCCTGACGCTGGGGCTGATATTCCTCGGCTTTAGCGGGCTGGGGATCAGCATTTGGCCGCATATTATTCCACCGTCGATCACCCTGTGGCAGGCCGCCGCACCGACGCAAAGCCAGGGCTTTATGCTGGTCGGCGCGCTGTTGATCATTCCCGTAATTCTGGTCTACACCTTCTGGAGTTACTACGTTTTCCGCGGCAAAGTTCAGCATGGGGAGGGTTATCACTGATGCAACAACCGGTCTGGAAAAGATTGCTGTGGCTGGCCATTATCTGGGGCGGCAGCGTACTGGCGCTGGCTGCGGTCAGTATGCTCTTCCGTATGCTGATGACGGCAGCAGGGTTTAAATCGCATTAACTCATCCCGGGCAACCGCAGCGTTGCCCGTCTCCTTCCCCCCGCACTTTCAGATAAACCCCATTAACGCACGGCAGAGTATCGTTACACTGGAAAAAGATTCACAGTATTTATAGTTTGAGAAGAAAAATGAAAAAGCTCATTGCGTTAAGTGTTATCAGTCTTGTCCTTACCGGGTGCGTTAATCCGGGTAAAGCCTCCGTTCAGCCGGAGCAACTTCAGAACCACCGCTTTGTGCTGGAAAACGTGAACGGTAAGGCGGTTAAGACCGCGACAACGCAACCTGAGATCAGTTTTAGTGCCCTGCCTGATATCAGCCTGGTGAATAACATCAGCGTTTCTGGCCAGATGTGTAACCGCTTCAACGGACAGGGGAAATTGTCCGAAGGCGAGCTTAAGGTGAAAACGCTGGCCATGACGCGCAAGCTCTGTACTGAACCGCAGCTGAATGAGCTGGATCAGGCCATCGGCGACATGCTGCGCAAAGGGGCGCAGGTCGACCTGACGGAAGACCAGTTAACGCTGGCGACAGCCGATAAAACGCTGATGTTTAAGCGTGTAGAATAATCAGTAGTTACCGCAGCTTCCAACGGCAAGCGACTGTTCACTACAGCGTTTGCCGTTTGGCAAGGCGCACATCCCAATCGCAGAACCATCAAGCTGGCGGGCAACCGACAGCGAGCCGCCAATCATCGCGCAGTTAGCCTGACCCGAACTGGACATCGCCGCCTTCATTCCCGGCGCCACGTGGGCTGCCGTTGCCTGCTGAACGGGTTCACTGCTACATGCCGACAACAATAATGCGGCACACCCTACCCAAAATGCTGAGCGCATGCTCTCTCCCCCATGAATAATGCGAAACCTATGCATAATAGGCATCCCATCCCGTGTCGTCGAGAGCGGAAGTGCGTATTTATGCGCTCCAGAAACAATTTCTCGCAATTTTTTCGCCAAAAGTTTGATCTACTCATTGATGGCGAGAATACCGAGGACACAAAAGCGAAAATCGTAAAATCCCCCGTTTGCTAGAATACACAGATAATATTCAGGGTTTGTCGTCGTTATACAGACCCCTATTTTTTGCGCAATGTAAGGGTGTTGTCCTATGCAAACTATTGACGGTAATGGTGCAGTTGCCTCAGTCGCGTTTCGCACCAGTGAAGTTATCGCCATCTACCCGATTACGCCAAGTTCGACCATGGCTGAGCAGGCAGACGCCTGGGCGGGTAACGGGTTAAAAAACGTCTGGGGCGATGTCCCGAGAGTAGTTGAAATGCAGTCTGAAGCCGGTGCGATTGCCACGGTGCACGGCGCGCTTCAGACCGGCGCGCTTTCCACGTCGTTCACCTCTTCTCAGGGATTGTTGTTAATGATCCCGACGCTCTACAAACTCGCCGGGCAACTGACCCCCTTCGTTCTGCACGTTGCTGCGCGGACCGTTGCCACCCACGCGCTCTCTATCTTTGGCGATCACTCAGACGTGATGGCCGTACGCCAGACCGGCTGCGCAATGCTGTGCGCCAGCAGCGTTCAGGAAGCCCAGGACTTTGCCTTAATTTCGCATATCGCCACGCTCAAAAGCCGGGTGCCGTTTATTCATTTCTTTGATGGTTTCCGCACCTCGCACGAAATTAACAAAATTGTGCCGCTGGCTGACGAGACAATCCTGAATCTCCTCCCGCAGGCGGATATCGACGCGCATCGCGCCCGCGCCCTGAATCCGGAACACCCGGTGATTCGCGGCACGTCGGCGAACCCAGATACCTATTTCCAGTCCCGCGAGGCCACGAACCCGTGGTACAACGCGGTTTACGACCATGTTGAACAGGCGATGAATGACTTTGCCGCCGCGACCGGTCGGGAATACAAACCCTTTGAGTATTACGGCCATCCGCAGGCGGAACGGGTCATTGTGTTGATGGGCTCTGCCATTGGCACCTGCGAGGAAGTTGTTGACGAACTGCTGACGCGTGGCGAAAAGGTTGGCGTGCTTAAAGTGCGTCTCTATCGGCCGTTCTCGGCGAAACATCTGCTCTCTGCGCTGCCGGAGAGCGTGCGTACCGTTGCGGTGCTCGATCGCACCAAAGAGCCGGGGGCGCAGGCAGAACCGCTGTATCTGGATGTGATGACTGCCCTGGCCGAAGCCTTTAATCAAGGCGAACGTGAAACGCTGCCGCGCGTGATCGGAGGGCGGTATGGTTTGTCCTCCAAAGAGTTCGGACCGGACTGCGTGCTGGCGGTATTCAACGAGCTCAGCGAAGCGAAGCCCAAGCCGCGCTTTACCGTCGGCATTTATGATGATGTGACCAATCTGTCCCTGTCGTTGCCGGAAAACACCCTGCCCTCAACCGCCAAACTCGAGGCGCTGTTCTATGGTCTGGGCAGTGACGGCAGCGTCTCCGCGACCAAAAACAACATCAAAATCATCGGGAACTCCACGCCGTGGTACGCCCAGGGATACTTCGTCTATGACTCCAAGAAAGCCGGCGGCCTGACCGTTTCCCACCTGCGCGTGAGCGAACAGCCCATCCGCTCTGCGTATCTAATTTCTCAGGCTGATTTTGTTGGCTGTCACCAGCTGCAGTTTATCGATAAATACCAGATGGCCGAACGCCTGAAGCCTGGCGGTATTTTCCTCCTGAATACGCCATACAGCGCAGATGAGGTCTGGTCGCGCCTGCCGCAGGAAGTGCAGGCGGTGCTGAACCAGAAAAAAGCCCGTTTCTTCGTGGTGAACGCGGCGAAAATTGCCCGCGAATGTGGCCTTGCCGCGCGTATCAATACCGTTATGCAGATGGCCTTCTTCCATCTGACGAATATCCTGCCGGGCGACAGCGCGCTGGCGGAACTGCAGGGCGCGATTGCCAAAAGTTATAGCAGCAAGGGCCAGGAGCTGGTCGAACGTAACTGGCAGGCGCTGGCGCTGGCGCGCGAGTCGCTGTTCGAGGTGCCGCTGCAGCCGGTCAATGCCGCAAGCCCGAACCGCCCTCCAGTCGTGTCCGATGCGGCGCCTGATTTCGTGAAGACCGTGACGGCCGCGATGCTGGCCGGGCTGGGTGATGCCCTGCCCGTCTCTGCGCTGCCGCCAGATGGCACCTGGCCGATGGGCACCACCCGCTGGGAAAAACGAAACATCGCCGAAGCGATCCCCATCTGGAAGGAAGAGCTGTGTACCCAGTGCAACCACTGCGTGGCGGCCTGCCCGCACTCTGCCATTCGCGCCAAAGTGGTGTCACCTGAAGAGATGGAGGCCGCGCCGGCCAGCCTGCACTCTCTGGATGTGAAATCCCGCGATATGCGCGGACAGAAATACGTTCTGCAGGTCGCACCGGAAGATTGCACCGGCTGTAATCTGTGCGTCGAGGTCTGTCCGGCGAAAGACAGGCAGAACCCGGAGATCAAAGCCATCAATATGATGTCGCGTCTGGAGCATGTTGAAGAGGAGAAGGTTAATTATGACTTCTTCCTGAATCTGCCGGAAATCGATCGCAGCAAACTGGAACGCATTGATATTCGCACTTCGCAGCTGATCACGCCGCTGTTTGAATACTCCGGCGCCTGCTCAGGCTGCGGTGAAACGCCGTATATCAAGCTGCTTACCCAGCTGTACGGCGACAGGATGCTGATTGCCAACGCTACCGGCTGTTCGTCTATTTATGGCGGTAACCTGCCCTCCACGCCGTACACCACTGACGCCAACGGTCGCGGTCCCGCGTGGGCAAACTCGCTGTTCGAGGACAACGCCGAATTTGGCCTGGGCTTCCGCCTGACCGTTGACCAGCACCGCGCACGCGTGATGCGCCTGCTGGAACAGTTTGCCGGGCAGATCCCCGCCGGGCTCAATGACGCGCTTCACGCGGACGCGACGCCAGAGGTACGTCGTGAGCAGGTTGCTGAGCTACGTCAGGCGCTTCAGGGCGTGGCGGGCGCTGAACAACTGCTGACCGACGCGGACGCGCTGGTTGAAAAATCAATCTGGCTGATTGGCGGTGACGGCTGGGCTTACGACATCGGCTTTGGTGGACTGGATCACGTGTTGAGCCTGACCGAAAACGTCAATATCCTGGTTCTGGATACGCAGTGTTATTCCAACACCGGTGGTCAGGCGTCTAAAGCCACGCCGCTTGGCGCTGTGACGAAATTCGGTGAACACGGCAAACGCAAGGCACGTAAAGATCTCGGCGTGAGCATGATGATGTACGGTCACGTTTACGTCGCACAAATCTCGCTGGGGGCTCAGCTTAACCAGACGGTGAAGGCTATCCAGGAAGCGGAAGCGTATCCAGGCCCGTCGCTGATCATTGCCTACAGCCCGTGTGAAGAGCATGGCTACGACCTGGCACTCAGCCACGATCAAATGCGACAGCTGACCGCGACCGGCTTCTGGCCGCTGTACCGGTTCGACCCGCGCCGTGCGGACGAAGGTAAGTTACCGCTGGCGCTGGACTCTCGTCCACCGTCAGATGCCCTGGCCGAGACGTTAATGCAGGAACAGCGCTTCCGTCGCCTTAACGCGCAGCAACCGGAAGTGGCCGAACAGCTATGGAAAGACGCCGCGGCTGATCTGCAAAAACGGTATGACTTCCTGGCGCAGCTGGCGGGTAAAGCCGAAAAAACGACCAGCGACTAGTTTCTTAGCCCGGCGTGTCCGGGCTTTTTTTTGCCGTAAAAAAACCCGGTGTATTCACACCGGGAGAATCCAGATAATCATTAAATATCTATTTAGTTTTCTAAATAATATTCACGCGAATTATGGATAAATAATCTTAAAGGCATATAACGCCGCCAAGAATAGCTTACTTAACGCCTGATTAATAATTTTAATTTTATATACTTTGCATTAAGACATTCATCAAACCAATGACTATTACCGTTGATTTATTCGGTTTAGATTTTACTTAGTTCGTAACAATTATAATTTATTACTCTTACTCAGGAGTGATTTAGCATGAGACAACTTTCTCATTCAGGAAGTTCAACAGGTAATTAAATAAAAACAACCGCAAAGGAATATCATAATGCAAAGAAAAGTACTGGCCCTGATGATTCCGGCTCTGTTAATGGCTGGCGCAACTCATGCAGCAGAGATTTATAATAAAGACGGCAACAAATTAGATCTGTACGGAAAAGTAGATGGTCTGCACTATTTCTCCGACGATAAAGGCGCTGACGGGGATCAAACCTACATGCGTCTGGGCTTCAAAGGCGAAACCCAGATCAACGACATGATGACCGGCTACGCGCAGTGGGAATACAACATTCAGGCTAATAACACCGAAGGGTCTGATAATCAGTCCTGGACGCGTCTGGCCTTCGCCGGCATCAAAGTGGGTGATTATGGCTCCTTCGATTACGGTCGTAACTACGGTGTTCTGTACGACGTGGAAGGCTGGACCGATATGCTGCCTGAGTTCGGCGGGGACTCCTACACCAAAGCCGATAACTTCATGACCGGCCGTGCCAACGGCGTGGCCACCTACCGTAACACCGACTTCTATGGTCTGGTGCAGGGTCTGAACTTCGCGCTGCAGTATCAGGGCAAAAATGAAGATGCCAGCAACAATCAGGAAGGCACCAACAACGGCCGCGACATGCGTCACGAGAACGGCGACGGCTTCGGTATCTCTACTACCTATGACTTCGGCATGGGGATTACCGCAGGTGCAGCCTATACCTCTTCTGACCGTACTAATGACCAGGTGATCGCAGGCACTGGTGCTGCATCTCAATATGCGGGCGGCGATAAAGCGGACGCATGGACCGCGGGTCTGAAATATGACGCTAATAATATCTACCTGGCGGCAATGTACTCTGAAACCCGCAATATGACGCCATACGGTTCCACTGACAGCACTTCGGGCGGCGGTATTGCCAACAAAACCCAGAACTTCGAAGTGACTGCACAGTACCAGTTCGACTTCGGCCTGCGTCCGTCCCTTTCCTACCTGCAGTCTAAAGGTAAGGACCTCGGCAACGGCCAGGGCGATCAGGATCTGGTTAAATACGCTGACATCGGCGCGACCTACTACTTCAACAAAAACATGTCCACCTATGTTGATTACAAAATCAACCTGCTGGATGAAGATGACAGCTTCTACAAAAACAACGGCATCGGCACGGATGATGTCGTGGCACTGGGCCTGGTTTACCAGTTCTGATTGCCAGAGCCCGCATGATAATGCGGGCTCCCCTTTTTTTTGAAGCTCGTCACAAAAAACAGGTTCTGGAATCGTGTGGTTGAGGGTAAGTTGAGGAAAAGCTGGTTAAACTCAGACGATAACCTTTTCATCACAAGGGATAACAGCGTTGTTTGGTCGTGTATCCGTTGCCGTACTTACTCTTTTAGCGCTCATCTGGATGGCGTTAATTTTTGATTTTGCTGATATTGTCGGTCATCTCGGCGCGGTGTTGAACCATCTTGATGGCGTTTAATATTGCTCCCGCGGAAATAAAAAGCCACCAGCAGTGCCGGTGGCGGGTAAACGCGCAGTTCGCGTTATTTTTTCACGGGTTGAGGCTTTTTATCACCTGATTCAGGGGCCTCACGCGGATCGTCTTTTTCAACACAGAGCATAGTTTCTCCTGTTTCAGATAACCACCCTCCACTATAGCCAGGCAGATTACAGAGTGGCCAGGCGGCAATTACGCCTCAACTGTCCCTTTCTTGCGAAAAGAGAGGTAGCCAAACACCCCGCTGTCTCCATCCGCGGGATGGTTAACCCCGTCCATCACCGTCACTTCAGGGAAATCGAACGGTGAGACGTTTTCGAAGCAGGCAACGTTCACGCCGTATTCGTTTGGATTGGAACGCCGCTGATGAAACGTGTAGATCCCGCACACCGAGCAGAAGAAGTGCCGTGCCGTCCCCGTGTTAAAGCGATACTCCGTAAGCTTATCCTCACCTTTGGTCACGGTAATCCCTGACAGCGGCGCAGAGACGACGACCGCGCCCCGCATGCGACAAAAGGAACAGCTACAGCGCCGCGCGGTATTCAGGCCATCCGTGAGCGCAACGGTAAAGGCCACCGCACCGCAATGGCACTGCGCATTACGACATTCAGCCATAGGCTATACCCCTTTTCTCACCAGCTCGGCGGCTTTGACGAAAACCTCGTCTTCTACACCATCGCCTTTTTGCCTGCCGAGCCTAACCAGTTCATCGACAATACTGTTGCGATGGATCGGTTTCTGCGCTGAAACCAGCCCAATGACGGCGGCCCCAATCGCCAGCCCCACTAAACCTGTTTGTTCGTCTTTGTTCATCATGCTCATGCTCCTGATACAACAGACAAGCGTAGCAGGAATCCGGTAAAACGGAATGAGGACACACGCTTTGTGAATATAATTTACGTAGTTCAGAGAGGTACGACTTCTAAAATCGACAGATACGAACGGGTGTCTATTATATTGTTTAACTTCAGACTGGTCTTTTCAAACAAGGTCTGATACTCAGACTCCGTTCTTGCCCGCCCTCCATCAAAGCTTGTTAAAAGAAGAAGGTCAATTTCAAATCGTCCCTGCTCATTATTTTCTTTTTTGATAAGTGGTTCAAAAATTAATAATCGGGAATTTTCTTTCATTGCATTTCTACACGATTGAAGTATCTGAACCGCTTTCTCATCAGGCCAGTCCATCAAAATATATTTAAGCAGGTAAATATCCGCTCCAGGACAGGCTTCAAAGAAGCTACCCTCAATGGTCTTCCATCGACGATTATCCTTTAACAAGTGCAGTCGATTCCGCTCAAGCACGTCTTTTTGATCGAACAGGATCCCCGTTAAGGTCGGATTTCGACGTAAAACGGCCAACAATAAGTTACCCAGCCCACCGGCGATATCGGCAACGACAGCGTTTTGAGGGAACGAATAGCTATCTGCGATGACTTCATTCTCTACGGATGACATAGAGGCCATACCCGCATGAAAAATGTTGCTGTCAGTCATCGTGTCATCATGCTGCCAGTAGTCGTAAAAAGGCTTGCCAAACAAATCATTAAAAACAGGTTTGCCTTGCAATATCTCATCCATTTTAGCCGCTGGCTGCCAGAATGTTGGGTCTGTCAGCATGAGCACCGCCGCACGCAATGAAAATTCATGCTCAGAACACAGGAACAGTGCTGAATGGCTAAGGCTGTATTCAGCTTCGGACAGTTCGTTGAACACCCCACGAGAGGATAATACGCGCATGATCCGATGAAGATAGTCGCCATCGACATTAAGCTCCTCCGCCAGTTGTGTAATGGATTTTTTTCCTTCAACCAGACGATCTGCAACGCCTAATACTGCGACAGCCCGAAGTGCTGCCTGCCAGACAAAACCCATGCTTTGCTCTAACAAACACATTCCTTCTTTACGGCTTAGCAAATCCAGACTATTAGGATGTGACATTTTCTGCTCCTTACCAATAAAGATGTGCTGAACAACTAAAACGCCGTTAGCAAGCGTAAGTCTGGTAGCGAGCTTTATCCACAATGTCAGTAATGATTATTTGTGCGGTTTCGTACCGTTTAGCATACAGTCCATTTCAATACGTAAAAAAACAGGGCCACTTACTCCATATTTTGATTAATAACACCATGACACTATTATTTCATAAATGATTACCATGATAGAAATAATACCTGTCGTGAGACAGACATTTCATCGTCAGAATCTCGGTGCCAGCCCGTATTTTGGCGTTTTGATATTTGCCGCCCAAATTTTGATATCGTTTTGCAGGAGAATAGTGAAATCAGATTTTAAATGCGTCACAATGCCATTGACGCTGTCCGCATCCACAACTGAAAAATGTTCAATTCTGTTTTTCCCTATCTGAACACAATGATATTTGGAGGGAAGCACTGTACCATTCACATTGAGTGGCGGCTTATTCTCACCACAGCGCCCTTCCGTAATATATGACACCAGCAAATTAGCGGATTTCCTCCCAGGCTGGGATACGCTCACCATGACGGGATAACCTTCCGAGGTCTGCGTCATATCATAAAGCACCGCATTTTTCATATACCAGGTATTATATTCCCGCTCCTGAAAAGCGGACCAGGCAGGCGCAGAAAAAAGCGCCAGCACTGCCAGCATAATAGATACTATTTTCATGGGATGTTATCGTCCGTGGTGTTGCACGTATTATTCAGATTGTGCAAAAAACAGCAACAACTTAAGAATAGTCCTACTACTATTGGCAGTGATGGAGGATCAATTAACGACGCGCGACGCGGTCTGTTTCCTGTTGCTAACGTATCTTCGCTTTATTTATTCCGACTGGCCGTTCGGATCGCTTCCAGACCGACGCGCTGTCCGAATGACAGCTCTAACGTATTTCCATCGGGATCGGCAAAAAAGACATAGTATCCGACGGGGTCGCCTACATTCTCAGGCGCCTTCCTTAGCACACCTTCAGCGGTGGCCATCGCGGTTTTTCTGTCAATTTCTTCGCGGGTCGCGCAGGCAATTCCCAGATGCCCGAAACTGCCCAGCGGCGTATCGGTCACGGTATCGGCCTGTACAAGAACCAGTGCAAAAGGACGGGTATGGTCGCTAAGCCATGCGACTTTTCTTGCATCAGGCATGTCGGGTTCACGTAAATGAATGACCTCCATACCGGCATAGCGACGATAGAAGGCAATACTCTTTTCCAGGTCCCTGACCATAAACGCGACATGAGTGAAACCTACATCAATGTCTTTCATTTTAAGATGTTACTCCTTTATCAACGTAGTGCTGACATCTTAAAAGCTCAAGTTAACTTGATGTCAATACGCTCATAAAGAAGAAACAGGCGAGAAATGGTAAACCGCCGCCATCACGGCAATGCTAACGACAATGCTTAAGAAAAAGTAGGTTTTAAAGGGCTGCTTTTGCGTTTTATGGCGAAAGAGCTGCTGGCCCACAATCGCGCCAGGCCAGCCGCCGGTTACGCCAAATGCCAGCAGCGTGGCTTCCGGTACCCTGCGCATACCCTTACGCGCTGCCTGTTTATCGGCGCCATACATAGCCATCGTCAGCACATTGATCAGCAGAAACCACATAGCCAAAGGGTTAGAGGCAAAAAGGCTGCCGATTGCAGCAAAGATCAGGAGTAAATAACAAAAGCGATTGAGGGTCATAGCACCAGCCACCGGGTTGTTTAGCAATTGCGAAGCCGCATTATACCCAATATAGATGAAGTTTAATTCTGTAAAACAAAGTGATCGCCTGTCGCTTTCAGATTAACATTTATACAGTTTTAATCAGTAAAGCATCCTTTCATTATAATTAGGGAGTTAACATTTTTTTCTTTAAAAATTATCCTGAAACGTCTCACCGCAAAAACACATTGCCAGCGCAACCCTTTAACAAGATCAAAACGACTGCACCGGTTGTTTAAAAACACGGGGAAGGAATATTGATGAAAATCAATTTAAAATAGAGCCAGAGAATTTTCAGGCGTATCGCGTAATCCCCGGAGTTTAAAATTACTGTTGCACACAATTAATTTGACCAGATAGTCAATAAACAACAAAATATCACCGTAGTTAAAAGAATAATGTCTGCATTCCTTTAGGGGGGTGATGTCCCCCCATTTTTTACGCTGTGATAAGCCTCATTCCACCATGACCTTCACTTTCGGCTTCGACAAAAGAATTTTTACCAGCTCCTTGAACGGGGTGGGTTTGTAGAAGTAAAAACCCTGTAAAAACTTAATGTGATTTCGGGTGAGATAATCAAGTTGCTCTTGTGTTTCAACCCCTTCCGCCACAATACTGATTGACAGTTTTTTTGCCAGTTCCAGTACCGAATCCAGTATCACGGTTGAATCCTCGCTGGCATTCACCCTCGCAACAAAGCTCTGGTCGATTTTAATGTAATCGATGTGCAGATCCTGCAGGTAGGACAGACCAGAATATCCCGTCCCAAAATCATCCAGGGCAATGGCAAACCCTATTTCATGTAGCGCATTCAGGGTCTTCACAAGATGTTCATCAACATGAAGCGGTTCACGCTCGGTCACCTCAACGACAAGGTTAAGATCCTGTTGCACAAAGCTGCGCTTGTAATGCAGACACTCCTCATAAAAGGTGGAGGAGACAATATGAGACGCACTGAAGTTAATGCCGACATGAAACCCTTCTGGCAGCAATGTAGAGATCGAATTCATATGCGCGGCAACCTGGCGCATTAAACTCTGGGTTAAGGGAATGATTAAGCCTGATTTCTCCGCAAGAGGAATAAATGAAGCGGGAGAGATAAACCCTGACTGTGGATGCTTCCATCTGGCCAGCACTTCTACCCCGCGCAACGATCCCTCTTTACCGCTCACAACGGGCTGGTAATAGGGAATAATCTCATCTCTGTCAATGGCGGTGCGCAGCGACTCTGCAGGTGAAATGTCCTTAGAAAGATATCGCTGAAGAAGATACGCAGAAAAAGCGGAAATAAGCAGAAGGAATAACAGCACCCCTCCGGCCCGATTGAATAATCTGGTCAGGCTAAAAAATGGCGGCGGGTTAAACTCAATCGAGAAAGGATAATCAGACGCTTTTAAGGCTAATACCTCTTTATCCGAATGGAATGCAGTCGCCACATCACCTGACAAACCTAAAATACGGTTTCCTACTCGTAATGAATACTTAACACCCTTTAATGGTATGTCCAGGGCATCCCGGATATGGCTGTCGCTGATGCTCACCATCACCCGACTTCCGGTATGATTTGTCTGATAGACAAGAACGGGCAGCCCGTTGACTGTACTTTCTGAAGGGACGAGCAGCAAGGGTGATTCTGGTAACGCAGAGCTGTTGACCAGCAGAACGCGGTTTCCCGGCAACGAGGAGCACCAGACCGCATCCTTTTTCAGAATCATGATCGTTCTGAGATGGGGCTGTAACGCAGCCTCAGTCCCTAGCCGATACTGCCCTTCCACATCACACTCGTTGTCAGCAAGCTGCATTGCCATCTGGCTGGCATGATGCGCCTCTTTAAGAATGACGTTAATATTCCTGACGACATAGTGCGCCCCGGCAAGGCTGTCAGCACGTGCAGAATACCAAACCTGTAAATTGATGATAAAAACGCCCAGGATAAAAATTGTTGTGGCTGCAGCTAAGGGAATAGATGCATGGCGCATTTTGAGTTCTCGATTATGGGTATGTTGTTCCTTCAGCGATCCTGAAGTGATTGAATTGTCTTCGTCTTAAGCATGGTTGATAAAGAAAGAAATACCATGTCAGGCGTCAGAAATTTTCCCGCAAACCAGCCTCCATCGTTGCACCTTCTAAAATGGGGAAATAAAAAGGCCGCCGAACGGCAGCCCTGGTTGATACGTGCTTATTAGTACTGCTTTATTGTCTTGACCGGCGTTCTTTCTGACCAGTCAGGCCGCTCGCCTGCCATGATTGCACGCTGTTGTGATGGCGTCACAGACTGCGTTATTTCAGGCATCGACTTGTATTCAGGTTGCTGAGGTGGGCTGAGAACCAGATCGGAACTACAGCCTGACAGTAGCAACGCCACCAGTAGCGATGAATTAAGCTTGAACACGTTAACCCCTTCCAATGGGATAAAAGTTACAGAAAAAGC
Organism: Enterobacter sp. ku-bf2; assembly: GCF_001742765.1. Classification (NCBI taxonomy): domain Bacteria; kingdom Pseudomonadati; phylum Pseudomonadota; class Gammaproteobacteria; order Enterobacterales; family Enterobacteriaceae; genus Enterobacter; species Enterobacter sp. ku-bf2. Next base: position 486,251 of record NZ_MDVW01000001.1, on the reverse strand, counting down.
GTGGTGTCGGTTCTATCCCGGTGACTTTTCTTTGTTATACAACATCACTCGGCTGGCTACCGGCCACAGATTCACCACACAGATAACCCCACAAGGATATATTTACTCGGGCAATAAGCGCAACGCCTTGTTTTCATGCACACCACCAGTGAAAAAAGGTGTCAGGAAAGCAGAGTACGCTTCTGGTATCGACGATGTTTATGCTAAAACCGCTGGTATGTTTCTTTTGATAAAAGTTATGAGGGAAGTTGAATGGTGACGGTTGAGGAATTAAAAATGAAATACCCGGGCGCACAGGCCTGGCAAATGGGTGACAGCCCGGCACTTGCAAACGAGCTTGCGAATCTGATTAAAAAAGGACTCAAAACGGCCACCTGCGGATCTTTTGCCTCGTACTTGCAGGATGTATCTGCTCCGCGGATAGGGAGCTATAACATCATTCTTGATGGCCAGAATGTCCCGGTCTGTGTGATCCGGCTGGTTTCCATGCGACTGGTGCGTTTTTGCGATGTTAATGAGGAATTCGCTCGCAAAGAGGGTGAAGGTGATTTAAGCCTTGAATACTGGCAGACAGAGCATCAGCGATTTTTCTTCCGCGAAGGCCATTTTTCTGAAGATATGGAACTGGTCGCAGAAGAATTTGAATTGGTTGAGGTGTTGTAAGCGGAGATAAAGTGGCAGAGGTGTATCTGTTACTTAAGCAGGCTTACCAATATTAAGCTCATAGACTACGCATTCCGTATCGTAATGCTGCTCTATTGCTTTATAAGTCATACCTAACCTTTTCATAACACGCTGCGATGCGATATTTTCGGGATCGGCCACGGCCACCAGATAAGATGCTCCCACCCGTTCTACAGCATAATCAACGATCGCTTTCGCTGCCTCTGTAGCATAGCCTTTGCCAATATGTTCAGGAACGAGGCGCCAGCCAATCTCTAATGGTGCACCCTCCACGTTTGCCAGGTGCTGGAGGCATGCTGCACCAACGATCGCACCAGAAGATTTCTCTCTGATAGCCCACCACGAGAAGTGATACTTATCCCAGCGAGCCTGCACCCTTCTGATGCCCTCCCAGGTTTCTTCGGGCGTTTTAACGATACCCTTATTGATATAGCGCATCACCTCAGCATCACTATCCATTACCCTTAAGCCTTCATAATGTGAATCATTATAGGGTTCCAGGATTAAGCGGACCGTTTCTACATTCATCTTAAATTCCTCTTACATTAAGCCAGTGCCTTCATTGAACTCGTCCCGATAAAACACCATGACGCCGGAGGTAGCTTATTGGAATCGTTTTAATCTAGTAGAATTCAACTTTCGTATGCGCTGTCATTGAAACTGGTTTCGGCACCGGATTACCTGCGTTCTGTACTGTGGCATTACATATTTCAGGCACAAGCATTTCGTTATAATGACAAAAACTGGTTGCTGTATACCCCTCCGAGAAAACTGATGAGTTTATTAGTTTATAATCAAGAGGCTTTCTTTTTTTATCAACATAAGATATTTCATTTTTAGACATAACGCTTTCTGAACTATAAAATTCAGAGCGCGTCAAATTATAGTCTTCATCATAAAAATGTTCAGATATTTTTTTGCCTAAAAAATAGGCGTCTTTAATTAATCCATTCGGGTAAAGAGTGTAACGCAACTCGTCACCGTTTTCATTTTTACTCAAAATGTGGCATTTTTCATCAAGTTGTATTGAGAAAGGCTTGCCATCTCTATGGCCAATAAGACTTCCATTTGTATATTTTAGAATGGTTTGATGTCCAGAAGAAACATTATCAAGATTTAAGCTATCAACACAACCATTTTTATCCAGTCTGATGGAGATTTTATAAGTGATTTTTCCATTCTCCTCAACATCAGTATCTAAGGATTTAACAGCCCCCTTAACTGGATTGAAATCAAACATAGTCGATAAGTTATAAAGTAGAGGTATGTAGTGATTTTCTGCAAAAGCCATGCTTGAAAATAAGGAAGTACAAAGGAAAAGAGTAGAAGTTTTTATCATTTTTAAATCTAGGCTCAAGTTACCCTCAAATTAAGTAAGCTCATTACAGCATGCTTACTGCTAATCTTCAATATTGATACTGGCGGAGATGATTGCACCACAACTGCGCCGTTTGCCGTAAAGTCGCTATCGTATCCAAAAGTCTGAACGCTACCCTTTATCACGTATCGGCGCCAGATTTCACGCAGCTGTAAAACGTGCTGGCATTCGCCGCCGGAATCCGTACCATACGCGGCATACAATTTTTGCCCCTGCTGGCTCCGAAGGTAGTACTCAATGCAAGAGAATCAAGAGATTAACAAAAAAGAGCAATACAACCTGAATAAGCTACGCTGATTTTTACAACTCATTGATATCATTTATTTTATCATTTTATTCAAATAGTTATAGCATAGCAACTTCTCCCTAAAGCTACCCAGAACTACATTTTTAATGTCCTTTTTTTGCCCTTATTCCGCTGTTTTGCCCCTAAATTTGCCCCTAACTTTATCCAGTGCGCACCTCTTTTTCTCCCTGTCCTATACTTTTATTCTGACATCTGGCTCGAGGTTTCTATGTGTGGACGTTTTGCACAAGCTCAAACGCGTGAAGAATATCTGACTTACCTTGCTGATGAAGCCGATCGCGACATCGCATACGACCCTGAACCAATCGGTCGTTACAACGTGGCCCCTGGTACCAAAGTCCTGCTGTTGAGTGAACGCGACGAACAACTGCACCTCGATCCGGTATTCTGGGGATACGCGCCTGGGTGGTGGGATAAGCCGCCACTGATTAACGCGCGCGTCGAAACTGCGGCCACCAGTCGAATGTTTAAACCTTTGTGGCAGCATGGTCGGGCGATCTGCTTTGCAGATGGATGGTTCGAATGGAAAAAGGAAAGTGATAATAAACAGCCCTACTTCATTCACCGCGCCGACGGCCTGCCAATATTTATGGCTGCGATCGGCAGCACACCATTTGAGCGCGGCGACGAAGCGGAAGGTTTTCTCATCGTGACGTCTGCAGCTGATAAAGGTTTGGTCGACATTCACGACCGCAGGCCATTGGTTCTGTCGCCTGAAGCGGCACGTGAATGGATGCGACAGGATATAGACGGGAACGAAGCTGAAGAAATTGCTGCCGATGGCGCTGTGCCTGCCGACAAGTTTCTTTGGCACGCTGTATCACGCGCCGTAGGTAATGTGAAGAACCAAGATCCGCAGTTAATCGCCCCTATCCTCTCTTCAAAATAATGTCTAAAAATCACATTTGCTATGATTCTGCATTAGTCTAATCTACCCATAGAAAATTGTTGTTAATTGTTCTGTTACCTTTAGTGTAAAAACAATGTTTTTCATATAGTTAATAGATTCAGTGAATCGAATTACTAAGCCAATAGGATAGGAAAATGAAATTTCCCGGCATACCTGATAATGAAGAAGACAGACTGAAATCACTTTATCAGGCCGATCTTCTTGATATGAGAGACGAAGAACGTTTCGATCGTTTAACCCGACTCGCAAAGAAGGTCTTCCAGGTTCCTGTTGTTCTGATTAGCCTATTGGATCGCAAGCGGCAATGGCTTCTTGCATGCGAAGGGTTAGGAATTAGAGAAACGCCACGCGACATCTCGTTCTGTGGTCATGCCATTTTGAAGGAAGGTCCTTTCATCGTTAACGATGCGAAGAATGATGACCGCTTTCACGATAATCCACTTGTTACTGGCGAGCCTCACATCCGATTCTACGCTGGTTATCCCGTGCATTTGCCTGATGGAGAAGTTGCAGGCACACTATGCCTAATCCATACCTCACCACGTCATTTCAACGCCGATGATATTTCCTCGCTCAAAGATTTAGCATGCATCGTTGAGGATGAATTTAAGGTTATTGGTATGGCCATGACCGATAGTTTGACGAGTATACTCAATCGTCGGGGATTTTACAGTAAAGGTGAAAAGCGATTCCGAGTCCTCAATCAAACCAATGCATCGTTCAGCCTTATATTTTTTGATCTCGACAAATTCAAGCCTATCAATGATCTATGGGGACATGCAGAAGGTGACGAAGTGTTAAAAGTGTTTGCCGATATGCTGACCCAACATCTTGATCGTGGTGATATCGCAGGACGTCTTGGCGGAGATGAGTTTTCTGTGCTTATTGCTGATCAGAGTCGCACTAATACCTTTTTGCAAGGTTTACGTCAATGTGTTGATGATTACAATGCAAATTCGGGTAAGCCATATAACATTAATTATTCTTTCGGAATGTTGCATAGTGACCCAATCAAGTATCCGTTGCTGGGGGAAATGATTAAAGAATGTGATGAGGTGATGTACTCAGCTAAACGCCGCAAGCATTTATAGACACATGAATTTCGCAACTGTCTGGTTGCATACATTCGCCTGGAAAATGAGCTCATATTTGTCTATTTAAGTCGTCTTGATGCTTAACTGATGCCCTCTGCTCTTGGCGCCCAGCAGATCAAGTAATCCAAAACACTATCGTACCCTGAGGAGATCCGCATACCTTGTAGTGTACCGTGGCGATAGCATTTCACGCTTCATCTGCCACTGTTGCTGTATACCCTGGCCGGCAAAATACAGAGTTCCCTTTCCATTTTTAGCATTAAGATGATCGAGCACTTCCATCAACTTTTCACTACCGGCCCGCGGCGCGTTCTCGTCGAACAAGTTGAGCTGGGCCACTCCATGGCTAAAGAAGTCCCCGAGCATAATGCCGGCTTTCTGGTACCGGTGGCCATCCTTCCAGATTTTGTCCAAACACTTAACTGCGGCGTTAATAATGTCGCGGGAATCTTGTGTTGGAGTCAGCAACTTCACCGATGAGCTGTTGCCATAATACGGCTCGTTAAGCGCAAAGGGAGAGGTCTTCACGAACGCCGAGATAAAACGGCAATACTGGTGCTCACCACGAAGCTTTTCGGCACCACGCGCCGCATAGCTGCAGATAGCCTGACGCATCTGTTCGTACTTTGTCACGCGTTCGCCAAATGATCGACTGCAGACGATTTCCTGCTTTGCCGGCGCAAACTCTTCCAGTTCAAGACAAGGCTCGCCGCGCAACTCCCGGACGGTTCGCTCCAGTACGACATTGAAGTGTTTGCGAATAATCCATGTGCTTTGTTCTGAGAGGTCCAGAGCCGTTTTGATGCCCATGGCGATCAGTTTCTTACTGATACGCCTGCCAACGCCCCATACGTCCTCTACCGGCATAATAGACAACAACCGACGCTGGCGATCGATATTGGACAAATCAACCACTCCGCCCGTCTGCCTCTGCCATTTCTTGGCGGCGTGATTTGCCAGCTTAGCGAGGGTTTTCGTCTGCGCGATGCCAACCCCAACAGTCAGGTGCGTACGTTTCAGAACCGTAGCGCGGATCTCTTTACCGAACTCCGTCAGGTCCCGGCAGTTGCGAACCCCTGTCAGGTCGCAGAAAGCTTCGTCGATGCTGTAAATTTCGACGCGGGGGCTCATGTCCTCGAGCGTGGTCATCACACGGTTCGACATGTCAGCATAAAGCTCGTAGTTGCTGCTGAAGCAAACAACGCCAGCGCGCCGGAAAAGCTCCTTTTGCTTGAAGAACGGCTCTCCCATAGTAATTCCAGCAGCTTTGGCCTCCGCGCTGCGTGCGATTACACAGCCATCGTTATTCGACAGAACGACCACCGGCCGCCCCCTCAAATCGGGACGAAACACCGTCTCACATGATGCGTAGAACGAATTCACATCACAGAGCGCAAACATATTCAGCTCGCAGATTTAACGATGAAAGTCACGACGCCGAAAACGTCCAGCGTGTCTTCGCTACCAACAACAATCGGACTGTAGGCGCTGTTCATAGGATTGAGTTGCACAGTTGGGCGCAGCTGCAGGCGTTTAACAGTGAACTCCCCTTCTACAGCGGCGATAACAATGTCTCCATGCTCAGCAGTGCGCGAGCTGTCGACTACCAGCAGATCGCCGTCGCTGATCCCGGCTTCGATCATAGAATCCCCCGCGGCTTTGACGAAATATGTGGAGCTCGGGTGAGCGACAAGTAACTCATTGAGATCAATGCGCTGTTCAACGTAATCAGCCGCGGGGCTTGGGAAACCACACTGCACTAAGTCACTGAAAAGCGGGAGAGCAATAATTTCTCGCAGTTCTGCAGGCCTGATAAATTCCATGTTACATACCTCAAATACTGTTTTTATATACAGTAGTTTCATTTGAGTATGCTCGCAAGACAGAGGGTCTGTCATGAATGATTAAAGCTTCGCCGTTTCGCTTCTAAGTTTCTATGCCGCTTCAAATTATGAGTTTTGTAAATTTTGTGACAGTAACTCTATGTGAGCAAATTTAAGCCGGTTTTGAAACGGGGAATTTTTTATAAAGCGTACATACTGCCACATCATAAATTATCGCTACCTGCTTCCTGTCTACTCCGTTCGCTATCAGTCGGCCTGCTTGCGCCCATTGCTCATGGGTAAGCTTCGGACGCCTGCCACCTATTCGTCCTTTCTCTCGAGCAGCCGCCAACCCCGCCCGGGTGCGCTCAACGATCAACTCTCTCTCCATTTCGGCCAGAGCTGACATGATATGAAAGATGAAGCGCCCCATCGGGCTGGATGTATCGATACTGTCCGTGAGGCTCTTAAAGTGGATGCCGCGCTGCCGGAGTTCGTCCACCAGCAGCACGAGATTCCGCATGCTTCGCCCAAGACGATCCAGTTTCCAGACCACCAACGTGTCCCCTTCATTCAATGCCTTAAGGAGCTTTTTTAGTGCTGGACGATTTGCCACTGTTCCGCTCATTTTTTCTTCGAAAATCTGTTCACATCCTGCGCGTTCGAGTGCTTGCCGCTGAAGATCCGTATTTTGGTCAGTTGTTGACACCCTTACATAGCCAATTTGCATATTTTTCACCCAGTTATTTCTGCAAAAAAATCAGGTGAAGGTATCGGCCGGGCCGCTCAAGAGCAATCTATAAAACGTCGGTTTGGGAGACAGTTCCACGAGGAACGTCGGAACCGCGGCGGGAACGGTTGCCGCCGGGGATGACGATCGACTCAGCACTCTTGAAGGTAAAACGGGAGGGTCAATCAAAGGGGCGGTGATTGCTAAAAGAACTTCTGATTCCAACCCTGCATCAGGCGGTGAGCTTGAGTCCGTTCTGCAAAACTCTGGCGGTGCTGCTCTTTCACAGTTTCACATGTTTACTCAGATGGCTGGTAATACCCGCTATGGATTCCTTCGCGTATGGGATTCTTCGACATTTAAAGACTGGTACTTCGACCATTCCAGCGGAAATGCTTATGCTGCAGCGTCATGGGTAAATAACTCAGATCGCCGGATTAAAGATGACCTCAACCCGATTGACGACCCGCTGGGAAAAATGAAAAAAGTACGCGGCTATACGTGGGTGCGGAAAGATGACCAGATGAAAGGCTCTTTTGGGATTGGCTTTGTGGCTCAGGAGGTGCAGGAGGTATTTCCTGAGGCTGTATCACATGCCCAGGAGGGTTCTTTGACAGTAGATGGCCAAGTGATAGAGCAACCATTGGCGCTATCACCTGGTGATGTGGCTGCGGCTCTCCACCATGAAGCTATATTGGAGCTTATGGAAGAGATCACTGAGCTAAAAAAACTAGTCAGCTCCCTTTCATCTCAACACTGAGCATCCTTTTCAGTTCGTTTACTTCGTCAATGAGAGCAAGGATCGCTTCATGGTGAAGCGCTGCAGCAACTCCGTACGTATCTGGTGAAAGAACACCTTCGACTACAGAGCCATCTGAAAGAGTAACGTTCAGCCCCTTAGAAACAGCCTCAGGAAATACTTTTTGTACTTCCTGAGCTGTAAATCCGATACCAAATGAGCCGGTTGATTTCCATTTCCAGGTTTGCCCGCGTATTAGACGCATTTTTTCAAGCGGCTCACTAATTGGGCCATCAATATCTTTAAGTCGTTCGTCACAAGTCGGTGACCATGCTACCCCCTGGGCCACTCCATCTTGTCTGAATGACCAATAGGCCGGAGTGCCACCGAACGCAAGCTGAAGATAGCCGAAGGTTCCCGTTCCCTGTACAACCTGAGCATATAATGAGAAATCAATCCCGTTATAAACTCCTGATCTGAATCTGGAGCCAATAAGTTCAGCGTTTGTTACTGTTCCTGCTGGCGGCGTGCTAGCTGGAGATGCACCGCCGGCTTTAACCTGTCCTGAAATAACCCCGCCTGTTTTTCCATTTATGCTGTCAAAGCGAGAATCGTCACCAGCGGCCACAGTTCCTAACACTGTTCCGACGTTCCTCGTGGAACTGTCTCCCAAACCGAGGTTTGTGCGAGCGCCTGACGCGGTTGTCGAACCGGTACCGCCCTGAGCTACAGACAGCGCTGTAGACAGTCCGCTGAGCGAGGTGATGTCATTGTTTGCACCTTTTGCCGCCTTACCTGCGAGAGAAGTGGTAATGCTATTCCAGGCAGGTCCCGTCCATGTTGTTCCATCAGGCAGAGTTATCGTTATATTGCCGTTTCCAGAAAAAATGCTTTGCCAGTTCTGTTTGTCGTAATTCAGTCCACGCAGTGCTTCAGCACTTTGCGCCACCAGCGCGGCAGTGACCATGTTCAGCGCCACACGGGGAACAGCTGACCATGCTGCGCCGGATTGCGTTGGCCCGGTAAAGTTGCTGACCAGCGTAAGTTGCGCATTACTCTCAACCGATTTTACGGGCAATGTATACGGTACACCGCCCACAGTAGAGACAATAAAGTCACCTGCGGCGAGTTCTGTTGCGAATGAGGTTCCGGAACCGCCAACAATAGCGGACCCGTTTGTCAGGGTGATAGTTCCTGCAGACATATGCGCTCCTTTCGGGCAATAAAAAACCCCGCCGGGGCGAGGTTTATTCAAAAATGCTTGAGTTACTGGCACGTGGTACTACTGAACGTGTATGCGCTGACCCATGACCAGTTAAATGGGTAACCGGCGCGGTACTGGGTCTGATTACTTTGCTTCCGCACTCCGTAAATCTGGACGATGTTCTCCTGTCCGCCGATCAGGGCCGTTCCGGTACATATGGGATGCTGCTTCTGAATAACGCCAGCGCAACCTGAGAGCAATGCAGCCACCGCCAGGCAAAGAATCATGTATTTCATAGTAGTTATATCCCAGGGTATTCAAGATGTTAAACAATAACAAGATGAATCAAAGGGATATAATTGATTCTGTAGATCAATTTCATAAGATTGATCGCTGAAAACGATCAATCGTAGTTGGCACAGTTGATGGCCATAATCACGTTTCTCAGATTTGAATACGCGACGTTCTGAAGGTTTCCGCTGGGCGTTGTTTGTGGTCTGGCGAATATTCGCGTATTGCCTCCCTCAAGTTTTGCCATGCTCTTGTAAATCGCCGAGTAGGGCTGCGGCTGGCCGCCGGCCGATATAACTCCAGTAATTAGACCCAGCATGGCAGGCATACAGGCCCATTTCCCCGCCAGCGTGGTATTGATGTTATAACCTGAACTTGCATCTACTCCGGCAGTACCGAGGGTTACCACATCACTGAGTGTGCGCGTTTCGTTTGTCAAAATAAGCGTCCCTGACGCATCCCAGACGGCCAGCCCGTAGTCAGGCTTTGTCTGTGGGAAAATAGAGAAAAAATAAACGTACGCTGTGCCGGTTGCATTTGGTCTGAGGAAATCAACCATGATAGTGTTCCCGCTTATCGTCTGGGTGATTTCCGCCTCAACCGTGCAATGAACGAAGGCGGCAACGGGCTGACCTGAGGGAAATGTGTGCGTCACTTTGGTATTGAAACCCGATGTCCCCTGTAGTTCTGCTGTCTTCCGTGCCTGCAACGAAATAGGCGAACTGTTAGCGGTGACCCATACTTCTCCGGCCGTAGTCGTCAGTAAAACGCCATACTGCGCCATTTATGCCCTCTCTATCTGGAAAATGAGATACGCCGCAGCCGCAGGCTCAGTCCCTGCGGAGTAGTCGGTATCGCCTACTGCCGATACCGTTGCGGTGCCACCTGAAATAGTGATCTTCCTCCGGCTCGTTCCCCACTGTTCACCATTCATGATCTGAAAATAAGTAAGCTTACACCCCGGTGGAAGCACGACTGAGTAAAAGCCTGTTTTCTGGTTCTGAGCCAGCTGAAGATATCCACTTACACTGACTGGCTTAATCCCATAGTTGTTCGCCCTGCCTGAGGTGTCCCAGGTTTCAACTCCGTACTGAGCCATAGCTGTTCATCCTAAAAAAGGACCCCACCTGAGGCCCAATGTTTACCATGTTCCCGTAATTCTCCCGATCTGCACCCTCAACACATTGTTGGCGTCACGCACACTGATTGTCTGGTTTGTCTGTTTCATGGCTCCCTCTCCAGCTGTCGAACCGTAGTTCTCGAATGTTCCTGATTTATCCAGCCTCCATCCGACAGACCCAGCAACGTAATTATTGGACTGGATGAAGTCGCCGATTTTGGCATTGGTGATCGTGCCATCCTGAATAAATGCGGAGCTCATAAAGACCTGACCATTGATGACAGCGAACGGAGAGTACTGGGTATCACCGCTGCCGCTCATCAGTACAAACTGGTTAGCGTTGAAACCAACTCGGGTGACTACCGGCTTCCCCGCCTCTGCAAGCACTGCAATAGACATCCCAGCGTTGTACATCACCCCGTTTATTCTCACACCTGTTTTGAGGGTGTAGATTGCCGAAGCACCGGAGGCATCTACGACGGCTGTAAGCTTGTCTTCCAGGGAAGCGGTGACGTCCTCTATCTGCGCCTGTACCTGCGTCGAAAGTTCGGCCATTGCCTTATCAACTTCAGCAATCGTCGTTTTAACAACCAGAATATCGGCGCGCACTTCCCCGTATTGTGCCCACTGGTGCTCAACTGTTCCGTGGTTCGCCAGGGCGTTTTGTAGTATTCCCTCAATGTTTGTATCTATGTCCCCAGTGAGGCGCTCCCCATCAGCAGAGGTAAGAAAATCGTTAGCGATATCACCCAGATAATCATCGGCGTTATCGTTAGACATCCCCCGGATCCAGTCGGTATACCCGGACTCGTTACCCGTTCTGTCGACAAGCTGTGCGCGGTACCAGAATTCCTGCCCTGCTTTAAGGCCGAGCTGGGTGTATTCCGCAGATGGATAAGGCACGTCTGAGAGCAAAAATGGATCTGAAAAGTCACTGTTTGCTGTGTACTGAATTTCCGTTTTTAGCGTATCGCCGGTGTTTGCCGGGAAACCCCAGTTAAGACGAATCCCCCAGTTAATGCCCGTGGCTGTGAATCCTACTGGCTTAGGTGGATTGCCAATTTTGCCGGTCAACGTCTTCTCTTCTGAATATCCCCATCCTGAGGAAATTTCAGCGGCATTGATTGCACGCACGCGCACCAGGTAGCGCCCGGCATAAATCCCCGGGACGTCGAATGATGTGGTGGAGCTGCGCGGCACGTTAACCCAGTTCCCGTCGTTGCGGCGCCATTGCGCCTCATAGGCGATAGCATTTTGAGCCTGGTCCCAGCTCACGCGCATGGTTTCGACGCTGATATTCTGCTGCACCACGGAAAACGAATTGATCGCGATGTTGCCTGGTGGCGACTGGTTACCAGAAGGAATGACACTCACCGGCCGCTGATCTATAACGGCACCTGTATCGATACGGGCATATTTATCCGGATCGTGATTTGCCCCCGTGATGGTATATGTCCCGTCATTGTTATCGGTGACACTAACCACCCTGTACTGCTGCGCATAGAGTTCATCACTTTCAATAACCCATACAGCCTCGGCCTGTGGAAGCTCGCTAAAAGCGGTGGTCACGGTGACCATTTCACCTGACAGGGACTGAATCGTTCGGGATTGGGTGATACCCGACGGCAGGTTTACCATTATCCTGTCACCGGCCTTAGCACTTGGTACCCGGTCAAGTTTGAGTACACGACCATTAACCGCGGATAATCGACCGCCTAAATCTCTCCCTGAAAGATTTCGGTCAGAAACAGCAATTATGTAGCCCGGCTGAGGAATATTGCCGTCCAGACCAACGTCAAACGTTACAACCCTGTCTTTATTGTTGGTCAGGATCCCCCAGCGCCCTTTCCTGTTAGCCTCAGATTGCCGGGTGCATCCGATAGCGGTGATCTCAAGCTGGTTGAAACCATAGCGTGCCACCAGCGCCTGCTCGAAGACGGGCTCCATTGCGTCAGCATAGCCATTTGCCGGATCAGACCAGGAAACAAGAGCGTTTGTGTAGCGACTTTTGGTTGTGCTGCTGGAATACACAAATTTGCCGTCGACTACGTTAGCGTGCGTGTAGGTAAAATCAACATCTCTGGGCATGTCTGCAAGGGCAACAATCTGGTCGTCTCCCCAGTAGGTCATGCCTCGAAAAATGGCGGCAAAGTCTCGCAAAACAGTGTAAGCGTCATTCCTATCCTGAATGTATACGTTGCAGGTGTAACGCGGTTCAGTTCCGCTGCCGCCCTTACCATCCGGTACCGGTTGATCACAATACTGAGCGACCTGATAAAGCGTCCATTTGTCGATATTGGCTGCCGTTAGCCGATTACCAAGACCGAAGCGGTCAGTGACCACCAGATCGTAAAATATCCATGCAGGGTTATCCGTCCATGCCCACTTAAATGCCCCCGTCCAGGTGCCGCTGTACGTTCGTGTTTCCGGGTCATAGTTATCGGGCACACGAATAACACGCCCGCGGGGCTCGCAAGAAATTTGCGGAATTGAGCCATTGAACTGGCTCGAGTCAAATTCGATGTATAGTAGCGCGGTATTCGGATAACGCAGTTTGGCGTCGATTACTTCCGTGAAGCTTTGCAGCGTCACCGTGTCGCCGATCTTCGCGCTATTGGCATCGGCTGTAATCTTACGCAGCCTGATGGTCCAGGTGCTGCCAGCCTGAGGTAAATCGATACGGTGGCTGCGCTCGTAACCAGAAGTCGTTTTGCCGGTCACGCTGGTATTGAGTACCGTCTGCCATGTGCCACCATCAGTCTGCAGGTCAATTGCATAGTTGACCGAATAGCCAACCAGATCGCCATCGTCCTCCTGTTTGAAGAGAGAAGGCCATTTTAGACGCAGGCGAACAGCTGAAAGCTGCGTATTGGTAAAAGTACGCGTCCATGCAGTGGTGCTGGAAACTTCGGTACCCACGTTAATTTCGTTTTCAGTACCCGGGATCCCTTGAATGTATTTTTGCGCCTGAGTTCCAGAACGAAACTCCCACGCCACACCGCTGAAGTTCTGCGAACCATCTGCGTTTTCAAGTGCAGTGCCATCGAGATAAATATCGCGCGCAGTAAGGCCACCAGCAAGTTCACCCTCTCCCAGCGCGAGAAGGATTTTTGCCTTGGCTACTGACTGCAGATCGTCTGGCTGTTCTGTAGGAGTTCTTGAGCTTGAACTGCCGCCCTTGCGGCCTTTAATAGCGGTTGCTATAGCCATATTGCGCCCATAAAAAAAGCCACCCATAGGTGGCCATGATTAGAACAATGTTGAATTAAATATTATTTGATAAGCAAACCAAAATAATAGTATTCATCGAAAATACGGAGAAAGCGAATTGCACAATTACGAACGTACTCTAATTGTTTCGAGCGAGGAATGTCACCGTGTCGCGGATAGTTCAGGTAATAATACCCAACCTCATATTCATAATTATTTATAAAATCATCATGCAATGCGCTCCAGTACGTCATTACTCTATATAAAAGGCCATTTGGCAAGTCATACCATTTAACAAAAGTTCTAGTTAATTCACTCCAGACATCATCCTCAAGTTCAGCATAGGCGAGCTTTTTGAATGTTAGTCTCATTGCCAATATGAACGCGACTCGTTCAGTTGGCATCACTTCTCCAATCTCATCAACGTAGCCATCAAAATAGCGAAACACCTCATCTTTCGAGATTTCCTTATCTAATCCCAAAGATGCCAAAATCAAAAGATTTGAAGACTCATTGCCGGCAGAAATCTGGTTTTCAGCCCAGTCTGTGAACGCCCTTCTGTCCAAACCAGGCTCGTTTAATTTTCTTAATCCAAGTAAATCTTGAAAGTCTATAGCATAACCATCCATAAGCATTTCCAGTTATATAATGCGTTCTTTCAAGAAGATACTCTTAGCTTGGCACTATAGCTACTGCTGATCGTCAACATAAATGCCAGCAGAAATGATCGCTCCACCGATGCGGCGCTTGCCGTAAAGAAGCGGTACCGGATTTCCCTGGGCTGTCGTATTGGTTACTCCACCAAATGCGTAGCTGGCCTTGTTGTCTGCCGATTGCTTGCTGACAAGCCCGGTTGTCTGTGGAGAAAGCATTTGAACGACACCGCCAAGGGCCATCGCAGCGCCAAATTGCATTAGAGGAACGCCGACAGCACCACCGCCAAAGTATGACGCCACAGCACCAACTGCGACCAAAGCCACGCCTAAGATGGTCTGGAATACTCCACCACGTTTACTCCCGAGGATAACCGGAGCAATACGGATATCAGCACTACTCTGATCCATAGAGAGTTCGTCATCGTTCAGGTTACGCTTTCCACTGAATACAGCGTAAGTAAGCCCACGCTGCTTGCTGGTATTCAAAAACCGCTCGAAGCCTGGCACGATAACGCACAATGCGCGGATGGCTTCTTTTGGTGAAGCTACCGAAAGTTGGAATTCGCGGCCAAACGTAGTACCCAAAACACCATATAGGCGAACAGTACGGACGGATTCGCACATTATCCCTCCTGCATGATTAGGCTTTTATGCCTGACAATTTTCATGGTTCTCTCCATCCAGTAACCTCCATATGGCACACGTTGACTGAGGTGACCATAAAGATGGTGGAGAAGCATGTTCCCCTTCAGCAATATTCCTGAATGGTTCCACTTATTCGATTCCACCTGCATGATGATCAAATCGCCCGGCATCGGTGATCCACTGAATTCTCGGAACCCACATTCGTACCAGCAATCCTGGTAGAAATTATCCGGATAGGAGTCCTCCCACCACGGATAATCAACACGGTAATCCTGAAGTTCGACATCTTGCTCCTGCCGGAAATAGCTCATCACCAGCCCCCAACAGTCGTAGTGTCCGAGCACAAACGGGCGCCCGAGCAGCGGCAATTCTCCGCGGGGAGTAATGGTACGAAAGTCTCCTTCCGGCCAACTCACAATATGCCAGGGCAGCATCGTTGCATCGCATTGAGCCTTGTCCAGTTCGCTTGGTTGGGTCGTCGCGTCAGGGTGACTATGTACGATTCCCGTTATCGTCCCCCAGTCTTCAGCAGCAGCGTAATCCTCTGGTGAAAGGTGAAACTGTTCCGTTGGTTCAGCCGCCAGGTTACGGCATGGGAAATAGCGTTCCACCCGGCTTTTCTGCGCTATCACGCCACAGCATTCGCGGGGATATTCTTTCGCTGCATGCGCCAGGATGTCCTGAATTGTTTTCTGACGCATATTAGCTCCTGATCAAAGATGTTCCCGGAAAACCACCGAAAGGAAGTTCATTGTGTTCACCAAACCGAAGCTTGCAGGCGGTGAGCGTGCCGTTGCATTCATCCAATGAGGGATCGCTTACCGGATTGTTGTTTCTGTCGAAGTAAAGCGTGCCGGCATAATCGCACCCATCGCCGGTGCGGTACCTGTTCCGGATGCACCATGTGCAAAGGGAATGCAGCTGTCTGGTCGGAATCATCAATCCCTGCAGATCCATCGGGCTGGTAAGAACAAACTCGATACTTTCACCGGGAAGCTCGCTATTTTTACCGTCGATATAGAAAACCCGCTTTCTCACCTGCAAGGGATCTGCTGTTGGATTTCCATCCGGGAAATTACGCGCATCCAGGTAATGCGCAAAAGTGTCATGAATCGTAACTTTGGCCTGCAGCATATCGTCATAGGCCAGACAGAGCGCAGTGATAGAACTGTCTATGTTGGCAACGGTGAGCGTCGGCTGGGCGCTACTGCCGTCGGTTGAAGCTTCCAGTCCCTCGAGCTTGTATGGCCAGGCACCATACTCTTCGCCCTGCCACCAGATACTCTTCGCCTTTAACTTTGATTCGTCGCCACCAGCAGCCGCAATCTCTTCTTCAGTATGCGGGAGGTTATAAGCGTGAAAGCGCAGAACGTCGTCCAGACCAAACGCAGAACCGTCTACCTCAAGAAGACGTATTTTTTCACCCGGTTCGAGGCGTTGATAATCTTCAGTAATCATGGTGCGTATGCCTGTTTGAAGGTTGCTTTTATGGTCATCACTTTGCTGGATAGCGGCTGGACTTTAATGGAATCAGCTTCAATCCGGTATAAACCGGTTTCGCCGACAGGAGATGTCCAGATAAAGGATTTTGTGATGTGTTTGCGGCAAAAACTCAGCACATCGAGCATCTCTGCCATTTTTCCCGTTAAGGTCATCGGCCATGACTGTTTTTCAGGGTTGATGCCTTCACCGGCGATCTGTTCAAAGCCGTCTCCAAAGGATGCAGAGCGTGTTGCGTAAGTGAGCTCCCCTTCCATTCCCGCCTGAATCTGGGTTCGCCAGATAAATGTTTCGATCGCCAACTTTCCTCCGGGTATAAAAAAACCCGCCGAAGCGGGTCAATTGCTTAACAAAAATGATGTGTTCTTAAATGGAGTAACGTTGAAGTGCTGTCTGGCCATAAAATCAATAAGGTAACATCGCGCGGATTTCAGCATACCATTCGTTGACAGCGGGGATATCCCTTAAGAGCCAGAATCCTACGCCAATTAGCAAGAAGCTCGCTCCAAACTCAAAGATAATGCTGAACCAGTATTCAAAGGGCCTGGCATCCTTGTGAATGTACTCCTTTCGACTCGTTCCCTTGAATGTTTTGGTATAGATTCCCTTGCGCAGGTAGCCGAAAGACTGAACCAATGTTATAGGACCAATCAAAAAACAAGCACATACGGTAAACCAATATGAAAATCCCATCGCCCTTCATCCATTCATTGCATTAACACTATTATCGCATAGAAAGAATGCTAAATACCTACGATTGAAGGGTTAGTTATCACAAAGAACAGTAGTGGGATTCGTTTAATATTAATCTTTTGAAATGTTGTCGACGAACCGTGCGTTTTTGTGATTTGATAAAAAAACTCAAAAAAAAGTCGAAGCGGTCACCCCTTCACATATCTAGCAAAATGCGGGTTATGGAAAGATACCTGTCTCAGGCAGTTAAAAATACCCCACTATAAATTTAGGTTAGAGCAACCCAATATTCGCGATTGAAGTCCTATGAACAGACTGACGACACTATATATTAAAGCGCGGGCCGGGCTGTCTCCCTATGAAAAGACACCTGAAGCATCATTGATTAAAATGGCTAAGAAATGTGGCCGCAATGAAATAGCCGCCATTAACATCAGGCTCAAACAGTTCCGCTCTGAACTAGCGATGGTTGAAGAGTGGGATGGAGATCAGCAGGATATGATATGGGATGCAATTGACGAGCATTGTAAGTTATTACAACTGATCACCGACAAACAGCCCACCTGAGTAGGCTGTTTGTCGTGCTAATCGTTAGATCCATGGAACGGTATTTCGAAGGACTGGATAAGCTTCATCGCGTTCCTTTTATTGCATTCCATAAAGGCGTCCCCGGCCGCTGCGCCTGCTCAGATATTACGTTAACTATTGCCGGCTTGAGCTGTTTGATGATATCCACATTATTTGCTGGAGCCGACCTTGTCGTTGGTTGCTCACGTTCCTGAATCACAACACCACCGACATTAACATTTATAGTGGAACTACCTCCCTGTAACCCGAACATCGGTGCGTTTCCGACGTAGCCGCCGTTTGCATACCCCTGAGCTCCACGCATAAGCGCATAGAGATTACCGACACCCAGCGCACTGGTCGCTTCCTTCGTAAACACAAACTCACCACCGTGAACTACGCCTTTCGGTTGGTATTTGCCGCCATCACCGGTGTAACCGCCGCTATCGAATCCCGGCACCAGACCGCCACCAGAGAAACCAAAAAACGCCCCGATACCCGTTCCACCAAAGGCTGACTTCATTCCATTAACCAGAGCCAGTTGAGTCAGCATCTGGGTTATGCCCTTCAAGAAGGTAGTCAGGAAGTCTGAGAAGTTAGATTTACCAGTAGTAAAAAAGTCAGTGAGTGTGCTGGCCATCCCGGTGAACGCATTGTTGGTAATCGTCTGCACCTGCGAGTAAACATTAGTCGCGCTGTCCTCAAATTCAGCCCAACCCTTTTTCGCGCCGGTCAACCAGTCGCCACGCAACCTGTCCTCTGCATCATAGTAATCATTCGCCGCTTTAAGCTGCTTCTGATAGCCCTCGTCGTCAAGCGTACCGCCGGAGTTGATCCAGCCAGAAGATAGTTGGCTCTTTGCCAGTTCACGTTGTGCCTGACGGTCACTCATCCCGGCACCGTTCACTAATGCAGCCTGCTTTTCTGCCATCTGCGTGACGTATTTCTGCGAGGTATCCATTCGCTTGTTCAGCTGTTCCTGTGCGGTAATCTGATCACCTAACAGGGCTTTCTGCCGTGCCAACTGAAGCACCAGGTCTTTACTCGCCCGCAGGGATTGCTCCTGCTTTGTCAGAGAGCGAAATCGGGAGGCCTCCTCCAGCACCTGAAATTTCGCTTCAGTCGTCCACAGATCTTTGCGCTGCTGGCTGATAGTGTCGTTCAGCCCTTTATGCTGCTGCAGCGCGCGTAACTGAGACTGAAGCGCCAGCAACTCGGCCTGGGCAGCATCCGTGCTGCGATCGCCAGCCGATAAAGTGCCCTGCTTTCCGGTTTGCGTCTTTTTACCAAAAGAAGCGACTCCTTCCCGATCCTTCTGGGTGGTTGCGGTACTTATCTTTCTGGTCGTATCGAGGTATTTACCTGCACTGATATCAGCGGCATCCCAGTCTTTTTTCAGCTGAGAGACGCTGTCGCCATAAGCGCCGGCCATTTGTTCGTTGTAGTCCTGCCATCCCTGCAAAGTATCTGTTTTCGCCCAGTCAGGAACGAGGTTAATCGCGGCAGCGATAGAGGATGAAATGATCTGGTTCAGCTTCTGGAAAACGATCGCAACGCTGTAATAAATTGCGTTGAATTCCTTCAGAGTGTTTGATGCCAGCTCAGCTACCCACTGACCGATACTCTGCATGGCCTCAGACGCCCAGCCCTTGATATCCAGCCACAGGCGGCCAAACGGCGTCAGCGAGTCGTAAGCCTGTTCTCCACGTTTTGCCATCGTATCGCCAAACAGGTCCATAGCCTGCGTAACGGCCCCGGTCTGGTCCTTTTGCTTCACCAGCTCATCAATGTGCTTAAGCTGCGAAACTGTCAGGAAATTATATTGTTCGTTGAGACTCTGCAGCGCTTTAACAGGGTCTTTTTCGATGTCCTTATAGGCTTTGGTGATGTCCTGCGCCGAGACTATACCGGTCTGAACCGCCAGCGCCGTGGAGCCCGCTGCTTTTTCAAGTTGCTGCTGTGTCAGCGATCCCATGCCAACCAGCTCAGTCATCAAACTCTGAACGGTTCCTACAGTCGCGCCAGTAGAGGCAGCTATAGACTGGGAGGAAGCCATGATCTGAAGTGCTGACGTGCCGGCAATATTGCCAGTCCTGATAATGGCCTTGTTGATTTCGTCGTAGGCGGTGAAGTAGTCCGATCCCGCTTTGGCCGCAATCAGTACAGCACCGGCCAGGCCACCAATGGCCACTCGGGCAGGAGTCACCATCGACAACATCGCTTTCAGAGCATTGTTTACACCGCCAAACGAATCGCGCAGCTGGCCGCCCTGCTGAATGGCCACCATATAAACCGGCATACCGGACGCCAGTGAGGTCACAATGTCGGTCATTTGCATCGGGAGATAACGCATCGCGTTGCGGTATTGCCCCGCGCTGATCGCTCCTGACTTCCACGCTTCCTCCTGCTCTTTCAGTCGGGCGATCATCGGTGCAGCACGATCGGACACGCCAAGTTGGGCTGCTTTTAGCTCTAACAGTTCTGCGCGCGTTTTTCCGATTGCTGTGACCTGCTCTTCCAGCGAATCGATAAAGGTTTTGCCCGCAGCAGCTGCACGCTGCGCTGCCTGAGCCTGCTCAATGCGAGCCCGCCCCTCTGCGGTTTCAGACTCCATTACCTGTGCCAGTTTTGCCCGCGTCGTCTCAAGCACGCTGTTGTAACGAGAAAAATCCTCGTCTCCCACCAGCCCTTTACCGCGAAATTTCGCCAGGCTCTCCTGGATAGTGTCCAGTTCATCCAGCGCCTTGTTTACCGGGCTAATTTTATTCAGCAGGTTCTGCAACTCCTGGCGCTGTTGCTTCAGGCTTTCGCTGTTTTTCTTTTGGTTATCGATACCGGTGCGGAACGTACTGTTCAGGTCATCCACTTTACCTGCCGCGGCGGACGCGGTCTCCTGAAAGCGATCCAGTGCCTGATTACCGCGCTCCAGCTCACTGGTATTTACACGCAGGGAAATCGTGGCGATATCGTTACTCATTACGCCCTCTCTTTATGCATAATTTTTAGCGCAGCACTTTCCATCACCCGGATGTCCGAAAGCGCGGTTGCCTCGTCGTCGACGTTGTGCAGACGCATTACCCAGGGCAAAACGTTATAGTCGAGCCCGGACGCGCCGCCCATTCCCGTTCGCCATTGCGTGCTGACAGCCTGAAATACAAGGAATGAAGGCCAGATATCGGGCCAGACATCTACGAAATTATCGTCGTAGTCATCCGGCGTAAGCCCGTAAGGCGCCAGGTCCGCCGCTGTGGGTTCACGCGTATAGAACGCAGAGGCAACCGCTATCAGTTTTTTTCGCGCTGCCCCATCAGCTCGCGATAGTAGGTTTCCGGGATGGCCTTCATTGCCGCAGGATAGTTTTCCAGCAGTACCGACAGGTTTTCCGCGTTGAATGCATCGGGAAGTGCCCAGCCTGAAATGATTTCCATCAGAAAATCAGTGGCGGTTTTGCCTTCGAGTTTTTCCAGGTCAGCCAGTTCTTTAAGTGGTTTGTGGTTGAACGTGAACGTCAGCACGCCATCCTCATCGCCAGCGCGGGGAATCGAGACATTGGCCTTGAATGTAGGTTTGGGCTGAAGGGTGAATTTGGTCGCCATCGATACCTCTTAACGAAAAAAAGCCTCCGTGATGGGAGGCATGGAATTGTGAAAGCACTGACGGGTCAGGCGGCAGCGTCAGTCACCTTGTAGAACGTCATCGCCGGTGACTGCAGGTTCAGCACCACACTCACTGTCTCTACCTCGTTAACCGCAGTAGTTGGCGTATCGTCAAAGGACGCCGTAGCCGCCCAATACCGGTTCTCCTTCGCCTTCGGCACGTACATGTAAGCCGCAACCGTCTCTTCGTCTTCGTCCAGTTGGCGCAGCAACGGATATACCGGGAGAGTTGAGTCGTGAGCGATCGAGTAGGTCTGAGAGACTGCGGATTTATAGGTATTCAGGTTTCGCTGGCGGTCGTCGCTCAGGAACTGAATCTGTGTGGTGTTCTGATCGCCACCAGATTTCGACACCTCAGTAATTTGTGGCAGCTCGGTCCATTCAAGCACCTTGCGGATCGAACCGGTACCGCCACCAGCGGCATATTTGTTTTTGTTGGTGGTATTGATGTTGCGAAGAGTTACGGCGCTTTCTGAAATCGCATCAATTTTTGCAATGACGTTATCAACACCGGACCAGTTGCAGTTCACATGAACAATATCACCCACCTTGAGTGCATCCGCTTCACTCACGGTGATCACCATATTTTCGGCGTTAGTCGCCCCGGTGAAAGTAATGGCTGGGCCATAACCCGATGCCAGATAGACGTGAGCGCCGTTAGGCAATGCAAAGCCCATATTGGTTACTCCTTTAGAAACGGGAAAGTCGGCTCAAGGCCGGTCAGTTGTGGAACATCAGAGAGGGAATCAGCTGGTAATGTCTGCCCGATAATTCAGGCTGACAGGGACGGTGTAGGACACTGGTGTAGGGATCCCGCGGAATATACCAGGCTCGCTGCTAATCCAGCACGTAAAGCCCCTGCCTTCAATCTCCTGCCCCTCGGGGAACAATTCAGCCACACGGTCTGCCAGGGCCACAACATCGTTACGGCCTGTGCCAGCTGGGGCCACAACGTTAATCTGGTATACACCTGAATAAATGCGGCAGCGCAATCCAAGGTCCAGCGTACGCGGCGTGGCGGGCATGTCATGGACTGCAAGATAGAGCCCATTAGACGGCGGTGTAAAAGGCACGTTTTCCCAGGCAACCGGGATACCTTCAGTATCAGCCCACTCGCCGAGCCTTGCGGCCAGCACCGCCGCGATATCGGGAATCATTTAGTCACCTCCCTTACTGCTTCCTCAAAAAATCGCTGAAACTCAGCAGCAGTAATGCGTACCATCCCTTCCGGAGCCTGGGAAGAGTGCCCCATCTCCAGTCGATACGCGTAAGGGACGTTGTTGCAGAAATAAATAGCCTTCATCCCGACTTTGAACAGCGACAGCGTGTAATTCCCTGCGGCTTTTGTCAGATTTCCGGTTTTATCTATACGGCCCGTTTCATCTGTGGTCGGTGCATCAAAAGACACCTGCCAGTTGCCCCGAAACCGTCCACCGGTATATCCGGGTGGCGCTTTGATATCCATCCCATCCACCAGTCGAGCTTTCTTCTTAAGCCGTCCGGTTTTAGTCAGGTTGGCAGGATCCGATTTTTGCGCTTCGTTATGGTCGTATACCGCCTGATTGTAAGAAGCTGCCGTCTGGTTGATGCCCCAGAGTTCCGGGTTGCCGACAGGTGACATCATCACCAGTTGATTAAGGATCCGAATGCCGACAGCTCGTACGACTGCTTCCTGATTCGCTTTGGCTTTGTCCAAAAACGCGGTGATGGCAGCCGTGAACGCCTTGTTATCGCTCATGCTATGCCCTCAACTGAGACTTGTAGCAGAGCACCACACCGCCCGGTTTCACCGGATTAGGCTTAACCACGCGATGCCTTACGCCGTCCATGTCGATAAGATCGCCGGTTATAATTTCCTTCTCAGCGGTGAAGACAATCCGAACATCGCCGTTTTCAATGACTGTTCCATCAATTTCGCCTGGCGCGTAATCCGTCTTAACTCCTGTGGTGGTGAACTGGATATCCTCGGAACGATGCTCCACACCACCGATGACGATTAACGTGCCCTTACGCGTGACGTTGTATGCAATGCCGTTCTGCTTGAGCATACGAGTCGTTGTCGCCTGCATTCGCTGATAGTTGATGGCCATTACGCGCGCTCCGCGAAAGCATTGATTGCATATCCACGCCCACCAGCCAGGTTGCCGAGAATAGCCATTACCGCCGGGTAGGATGGTGTGAACACCTCACCATCGGCAACCGCATAGGTCATGGTTACGGCGCCTTCGACACGTTCGGTTTTAACCGCGGCCTCACGAACGCTTGAAAGCAAATCGCCCTCAATCGCCTCGATAGCCAGCATACATTGTGCGGTGATAACCTGCCGCGGCACCTGGTCGGGTGGGAAGTCGTGTCCATCCAGAATGACATTCACGCGTGGCCATGCCAGCGGCTGTCGAGGGTCTGCTTTGGAACCTACCCAATCAAGCCCTTCCAAATAGTCCATCGCCTTAATCAGTAACGGCGCGAGCTTTTCAGGCAGCTCAACTCCTCTCAGCGTGGCAAATGACGCCAGTTCATCTTCGCTGGCGTAACTGTTAACGTCAGCGGCGGTGATATCAGTAATAATCATCTGAGCATCCGTTGAATGGGGCTTATGCCCCATCGGTTAGCCAGCGGCAGGCGGGGTGAAGGTGATCTCCTCACTGGATTTAGCAATACCATCAACAGTACCGGTGACTGTGAAAGTACCTGCCGTATCAGAGGTGAGCTTGACCGTCGCCCCACCAGCAGAGCCGGTCTGAGAACTGGCCGTGCTAAGCGTGCCGCCCGTTGAACTCCAAGCAACGGTTTTGCCGGAAGCACCTGCGCCGTTTAGCGTGTACTTCAGGGAAATGGTGACCGCATCGGTGCTGTCAGCGGTTGCGGAGGTTTTATCCGCTGACAGCGTTACTCCCCCACTGCGGATTCCAGTTTGATCAGCACGCCTGCCGTTGATTTGTTACTGGTGAAATGCTTCTTCCAGTTACCTGCAGTGCCGATTTTGGTCAGGTCCGGGTTGTCGCCTTTGGAGGTATCCCAGCTGTAACCCAGCAGGTCGACATTCACCACGCCTTCAGCGCGGTATCCGATAGCCAAGTTTTCCTGGTCGTTGATGTCGTAGGAACGAAAGCCCGGCGCCTGAGACTCGGTGACAGTAACCGCACCAGCTACCAGCCCAAGGATCGCATCAGCGTCCATGGTGTCGGTCACCAGCACAGGTTTACCCAGCGTGCCTGGCTGCCCGCCGTAAACCACCACGCCCGCTTCTTCGTAGATTTTATTGGCAATCGCCTCATCAACAATGTCGAAGTAGGTGGCAGAGTGCATCACGAAGAGCACCACACGGTTGAACTTGTCGCCGTACTTACGCAGGCCGCGTGTCAGGGTCTTTTTACCGTCGGTCTCAATATCGGCGGTTACGACCATGTCGGCGTTAGCGCCAATCGCCGCAGTCAGCGCCTTCAGGCCGTACTTCACGTAGCCCTCAAGTGTCGCGTCAGCCACATCAGTGCCGATTACTTCGGAAAACTCATCAACAGAGCGGCCGCGGCGTTTGAACGCTTCTTCAGTAGTTTCGTATGGACCGTATTTCCACGGTGCTTTGACGGATACGGCTTCACCGGCGCCAATCTTCTTACCCGTCACCTTTTCGGTGGAGTTAACGTCACGCGATTCGATTGAGCCGCCCACTTTGTAGAAGGCTCTCTTGCGGAAATCGCCTTCAATCAGCTCGTTATCCAGCAGGATCGCACCGTTGGAGGACGCGTTGAAAATTGCCAGGTTGTCCTGGCGGCGCTCGAGGAAAGCGGTCTGCGCCAGATCGTCATAAATGATCAGGTCACTATTAACAGTGGTAGACATGGGTTAATCCCTTATTTCGGAAGTTTGAGGAAGGCCTGCTGGCCATGCTTGCGGATGTAGTCCGCTTTGTCGCTGGCGCTCATTTCGGAACGTTTCAGGCTGCCACCGCCGTTTGATTTGTGTCCGCCCGCGCCGGTGCCTTCTGCGCGTGGGAAAAGATGCGGAGCCGTCTCCTTAAGAGACTCCGCCCACTCAAGCGGGCTTAGTGGAGTTTTGCCGTCTTTACCGAACAGAACATCGCCATTTGCATCAACTGCTACGGCCTCGCCTTCGTCGTTGAGCTGGAATGTGCCTTTGGCACGCAGAATCAGATCGTCGGATGCTTCCGGCAGCGCGCCAGCTTTTGAGGCTGCTGCACGGATTGCATCCCCCAGAACTCGATCCCGGAATTTGTTGGAGAACGCTTCGGCTTTGTCCGCGCGTTCATTTGCGGCTTTAATCTGCTTATCAACGTCAGCACGCAGACGCTCGGTGCGCTTATCGAGCACCTCATCGATTTTTCCTGCGGCAATCAGCTTTGCCTCTTCGTCGTCGGAAAAACGCTGGAGAATGCCGCGCACAGCATCAGGATCGATACCATCGAAGCGTGACAAGGTTTCTTTTTGCTGCTTGATGGTACCCAGCAGCTCAGAGTTTTTCGATTTCAGGCCCGTGACTTCGCTGGTCACACGCTCATCAATCAGCTTCTGGATTTCTGGGGTGATTTCGATACCACCGCCACCGCTGCCCTCGCCGCCGCTTTCTGGTGCATAGAATTTCAGAAGCATGTTTCGAATTAACATATTTTCCCCTCGGGATTTTGCCGGGCCTCGCCCATAAAAAAGCCCCGGCGGATGCTAGGGCGTGAAGTAAGAAGTGGTTGTTAGTTGTCAGTGCCTGAGAGTTGCTTCAGACGTTCCAGGGATATCCATTCGCCTTTGTCAGTGAACATATCAGCCAGGTTGATTTCACCGGCTCGGAACAGACGGCCACGCTCGGCACCCAGAACCTGATCCTGGCGTTGTGCTGGCTGGCGCGCGAGCCATTCCAGATACGAAGTTTTCCCCGGTACCTGTCCATCCATGCTAGCTCGAGTCCCCTCGTCCATCTCGCCGATATCGATGCCAAGTTCGCGCCACGACTTGAGGATCAGGGTTTCAGTAGAACGACAGCAAAAATGAACTTTCCCGGGTCCCTGTAGGTAAGGCACCTTATGCCCGACCGGTTTGTTATCCAGGGTATAGCGCAGCAGGTCACGAATAATGCAGTCGTGGCTGGTTTTATTGTCCAGCGTAGACAGCCACTGTTTGCCTTTCACGATATCGCTGTTGGCACTGGTGAAGCTGTTGCGCGCTGTGGCAGCCAGATGATTCACAGCTGTTTTAGCGATGCTGGCGGCGTTTGCCCTGCTCATCTGCAGCGCCCCGTCGCGATAGTCTTTGTTGGCGTGGCCACGAACATTGCGGGCTATAGTTTCTACCGTGTCGCCGGCAAGATAACCCCTGCGGACGGCGTTCACGATGCGCGCCAGCCTGTCCGATTCCAGATTATCTGCCCACTCACTCAGCAGCCTCCCCTGAAAGGGCTTCGCCATCGCCGCGGCATACACCATATCGGCAGTGATGCCCTGCAGCGGATATCGCGCTAGCACCTGAGATGGAAGAAGGGAATCGAACAGGCTCAACTGATAACTGGCTTCGTTCTTTGCCAGCCCCACCAGTTCACTCTCGAGCCCTGCCTGCATGGTGGCTACGGCCCGATGGTTAAGCTCACGCACGCTGCCCAGTAAACTCTGCAGACGGCTAACGGTGAAGCTCTCAGGAGGCAATCTGTCCAGCGCATCCAGCAGGCGTGCCGACAGTTCTGCGTCCGTCTCGTTGAGCAACTTCACCATCCGGTTTGCCACACCGGTGGCGTAGCGACTTAACCAGACGGAATGTGCGATCGACTCATCGCGCAGGCTTTCGTTAATGGTGGCCATATCAGCCTCCCGTCAACGTTGGTGCCTGATTGCGAAGCGCATCAATAACCTCGTCCGGACTGTCGGCCGGGTCAATGAGATCGAGTTTCTGCAGTGCGCGAATCATATCGCTATCGCGCAGCGCACCGGACTGCCAGGCGTTGACGATTGCCGTCACCATGCCCGACTCGGCGACCTTCGCTATGAATTCCTGATTGATGGTGTAACTCGTCGTTTCGCCCTTGATGCCGAGGTATTTCGCACACCATCCCAGCGCCAGCGTATAGGCCTCAGAAACGTTCGAAACGCAGATACCGAGCACCGATGTGGAAGATGTTTGCTCACCACTCGCCTGCGTCGCAGTCTTCGCCGTGGCGTTCTGCTCAATCAGTCGGGCGCCCAGTTGCACCATGTAATCGCGCTTACTGTCCATGGCCTCTTTAGCCAGCATGTTCGGCTGCGCCTGGGCATAGCCAAACGAGCCCTCCTTGGGAAGCAAAAGCGGTGATCGGGAACCAATTTTCACGCCCTTCTTCTCGAGGTGATCGCGCCAGCCGGTATCGAGCCCGGTCATGTACGGCTGCACCTGGCCACAGAACCACACGCTGTCCTCATAGTCAGCACTGTTTCGGTAATGACCGTGGTTTATCTCCACCAGTGCAGCCAGCGGTGAATCATCGATAGTGGGATCGTTGTTCTGAGCGCCGACGAAGGTAAACGGAATTTCATCCCAGTAGTCCTTTCCTTTAGGCTTCGGATGATATTCGCTGTCAACGGTGTAGGTTCCGCTTGCAGTGCCACCAGCCCGGCGCCATACGCGGCATATGAACCGCCCTTCTTCCAGCGCCAGCTCGCGGTACTGTATTTCATCCTTGTAAGCATAACCATCCGGCTCTTCTACGCATTCGCGCAGGACCACCAGCACCAGCTGATCGCGTCCGTTAATTCGCTTTGTTCGCCAGTTAATAATGTTCTCTGCCGGATAGCGGAGGATGATCGCTTCATCGGAGGCTTCAGCGTAATCGACATAAAGCCCCTCACGCGCAACTTCCAGCACGTTCTCAGCCACCAGCTGTGACTGCTGATAGATGCTGGTTCCGGCCCCGTCAGCATTGTCCAACAGGTACTTCAGCTTCTCAGGACCGTTAAACGTGGGGTCCTTGCGATACGCCATCCCAAGCATGCCGATCTTCGTATTGCCGGCAATGGCGTAGAACACCGCTCGGCTCAGATAATCTTCGTTGCGTTTGCGGTTGCGTGTGGATTTATCGGTTGGGTCGAGATAAGGCAGATATTTATTACCCGCCGCCTTTACGGCCTCAGCTCCTTTGCAGAAGTCCCTGTATTTCCTCCAGGCAGCAGAAGCCGCCCGGTGTTCTGGTCGAACCCAGGTGATGTCGTCGTTTGCCATATCAGAAAGTGGTGTCCATGGTGATTGAGTATGCCGGTTTCACGATCGGGTAATCCTTCACGATGAAGTACCCACCAGCATCATTGGGGTGATCGTTATCTGCTGATTTGTCCGGTTCGCCATTGGCCGCCCAGATTTGCTGCTCGAGACTTTCGGTGTAAACCGGGCAATTCTGCACATTCACCAGGTAGCGACGCTCGCCGTTCGCATTGCAGAACATGGCGTTCATCGAGTTGATGCGGTCCTTAACCGGCGGGTTGGCATCATCAACAATGACGCTGAATCCAGCATCGTTAAGCTGAGCAATATCGGTCTTGCTAGCATTCTGCGATTTGCGGGAGTCGCCAGAGGCATCCGGATAGATATAAATCTCCCGGCTCTTCACGTAGCGACCGTCCTCATAGCGCCAGAACTCTTCCTGAATGCGCTTAATCATCGCCGGAGTATCGTAGACCTTCACTAACTCACGAACAGCGCGCGGCAGACCGTTACGCTTTACGTGAACAATCGCGGCCATTTTCCCCACGTTGAAGTCCATGCCGATAAACAGCGGATCCCCATCCTGAACCTCATCAGAACAGTTATTCAGCTTACGGTTGAAGGTGTGATAAATGGTCCCGCTGTTGAGGTTCGTGAACTTCCCTCGCAGGTATGCCTGAATCAGTTCGTCAGGGTAAGAGCTCAGCAGCGATGGGATGTAATCAGGCGGTAGATTCTTTGCATTGTCGAACGTGCTGGCCTGAATCAGTCCGTATAGAGCCGCAAGCTCTGGCTTTTCACGTACCGCCTTCACGAACTGCTGGTAGACGAACTTGAACCCTTCCGGCGTGGTCGTGACGTCAATTCCATTTCTCAGACCGGGAATGTTGTAACGCATACGGGCGATGATTTTTCGCCACGCCTGCTGCGCTTTGGCAGCCGCCATGACGTCCAGCTCATCCACCATCGCGTTACCGATTTTGAAACCGACTATCGAGCCGGGTTTCTCCATCGAACGGCAGATGGTTGTCCCACGGTAGCGCCGCCCCTCGTAAAAGTGAACCTCTTTGTTCCCCTCATTGATTTTGACGTTCAAGCCCCAGTCAAAGGCCACCTCTTCAATCGTCGGGTAGAAGATGTCACGAATCTGCGGGTACGTCGGCGCGAAATAGCCCTGGTTAATTTTCGGATGCTCCCACATCCCCTTACAGATGCCGCCACAACCCACCCACGTCTTACCGGAACCGAACCCGGCGACATAGGCTTTGAATTTGTGCTGCATCGCGAGAAAGCGCGCCTGAGGAATGTTAAGTGTCGGGCTGATCCCCATCATCTGCCCTCGCGTCCACTACGTTGATATTGATCTGCACTGGGGTTGGTTCATCGTCCTCACCATCACCGGCCAGCTCTTTACGGAGTTTCTCAACCTCCAGCTGCCGACGTTCGATTTCAATCTGCTGCAGGCGCTGCGCGAACTCGCTATCGGCCAGGCCGAGTCGTTTCATTACCGCTTCGAACATTTTTTCGCGGCTGATGGCTGTAATTTCGACGCCGTTCTTGCCAACCTTCACGCCGGAGTAAGCGAGACGGGAAGCTGCCGGAAGTTTGCGAGTATCAGGGAAATAAGGCTGGCCGATGCCATCGCCATTGCAGCGCGGGCATTCGGGGTTTGGTTCTCGATTGTGGTCGTAACCGTAACCGCCGGAATCTTCGGGTTCACGTCTGTCACGCTCAACAGCCTCGAGTCTTTTCTCTTCAAACTCAACTGCATCCCGCCACTGGTAGTGATGACCGAAGCCCCAGCAGTAACGACAGGCACCGCGGCGGAATTGTGAGAGTTGGTTTGCATCGAAAGTGGCGAGCTGCCACATCTGGGCGAGGACTTCATCGGCACTGCCAAGCATGCGCACAATGGAGGCTTTCTGCTGCTGCGCAATAGCCTGCGCAACGTTAGGATTCGCTATGAGCTGACGACCATAGTTTGGATCACTATAACCAGCACGTGCAGCGGCGGCAGTAGCGTTGTTGTCCTTCAGGTACTCCGCGACAAATAAGCGCTGCTGAGTTGTAAGTCCATCATCATCCACCAGCTGCTCTGCGCATTTTTCCTTTTGCGCAGTGCGCATTTTTTTATGAGCAGATTTGTAAGCAATTTGCGCAGAAGATTTTTTGATGTATCGGCGGGCAGTCGCATAGTTCAGTCCCTGCGCTTCACACCATTCCTTCGGGGATACGCCGGTTGCGGCATGTTCGGACAGGAACCGTTGCTGAAGCTCGCCCCAGTCCGGTTTTGCCATTGCTTACTCCAATAAAAAAACCGCCCTGAGGCGGTTAAACTTTGTTGAATGCTACGCACTGTATCCAGAGGTTTTCTCGCAGCCTCTGTTTTTCAGCCATTAAGGACTCGAATATTTCACCTGAGGATTGTCCACCATCGCAACTGTAGACTTCACCATACGAATACGCCGGTAAGTGCTCCCATGTGGTTGCATCGTAAGCATTCCATGAAAAAAACCACTGCTCTTTCTCTTCCATAACCCCTCCATATGACGAGGAGTTATTGTGCATTATCACAGGCACTCAGTGAATGCCTGCTGTAATGCCTGCCAAACTCTCGCAGTGGCTGCGCTCATGCCCTTGAGTTGCTGTCGCTTCATCGCCGCTTATAACCGATGCGCGTATGGCGTACGTGCTGCTTTACCGGAGCATGTTCCCTTATTTATTCTCACATCGGTCTGCTATAACTGCTCGCCATTACGCGACTCGGGGCAGCTTAATGACTGCTGCATTGCCTTTCGGCTACGGACTATCCGCTTCAGTGCTTCATGGGCTTACCCTCATGTGGGGATATCATTGTCGTTATCCCTTATCATGGATATTACCCTAACGATGGATCTCTCCGGGTGGATTGCAATAATATGCTTACCTTGAAAAAAACCATGGAGGTGACATGTTTTCCTTTCTCAATACATTTAAGCGGCTCATAAGTAAGCAGCAGGAAGCTCCAACCACTCAGCCGGAGTATTCAAATGAACAGCTTTTGCAATGGGCCACAGGATGCATGCTAGAGGGTTTACCCGACACGTTTTACGAAGCGAGGATTACCTGTTTTCGGAGCATTGACTATGACGGGCGTACAGCAATTGCGGCTATACATGACTTCAAGTTAACTAGTGAAAGCGAATATATCTCTTTCACTCCACCAGATGGCCTTTACGCCACACACTGCATAGAGAAAATTCTTGCTGGAAAAAACTGGAACCAAGCCACCATAACTTTCACGCCACAAACGACACGATTCCTGTGGCAATAAAAAACCGCCCGTAGGCGGTTACAGTTACTACAGTCTGTCTCGATGTTCCTGAAGTCGATCTGTAATGGTGTTTTCAAAACCTGGATCCGCGTTCATTTTCACAATCGATCGATCACCGACCTGATATCTTGCATTGTATTCAGCACGAGTTATTTGGAACTCGGCAACTTGAGAAATTAAATCTGGTGTTGAAATCCCGTGCTGCTGATTGTCGAACACCTTCACGTGGTAAGTGTCGGAGTCAATACTAATTACGTCGTAACGCATTAAGTTTGCATCAGTCTTGCTGTTGATGTAGTAGGTGGTCACATCATAAATCATTGTTATTGTCCTTTTTTAACATGTGAACCTACATCATGGGGGCGGTCGAAATGCGATCAAGACACAAAAACTTTTTTTATGGCTATTTGAGACATTGCTCACTAATGTAATCCTGCAGATAGCCAACCTGCTTCGTTACAGTAACGATTCGCTTTCTGAGGGTGAAATAATCCCGTTCAGCGGAGTCAGTAAGTCTGGGGCCGGAAGCATTGCCCATGCCGCCGGTGCCGGCCGTTCCGTTCGCGGGACATCTGGCGTTGACGTGCAGCCCACACTTGCCAGAGCTAACGCAACGCTGCAGATCTTCAAGCTGAGATTTCGCATCGGCTAATTCCTTTGTGTATTTAGCATCCAGCGCAGCGACATCTCGCTGGCGGGTCTGCATGTCTTTGATGGTGGCGTTCGCCAGGATGAGCTGTTCAGTGAACCTATCGCGCTGGTTTTTATAAGCGATGGCGTTGTCGCGGTAATGGTTTATCGCCCAGGCCATGGAAATCAGCAGGCAGATAACGACAGCACAGATGATGGCTGTTATTCGGCTCATTTCTGGCCCCACTCGCAAACTTCACGCTCAATCTCGCGCCGGGTGATCAGCCCCTTCCACTCCTTGCCACCGGCATACGTCCAGCGCTGCAGCTCTTTGCATGCTCCCGGAACATCACCGGCATTCAGTTTCTTCAGCAGCGTCGATCTGCTAAATGCGCCCGCTCCTGCGTTATACGTGAAGGAGTAAAGCGCGGCGCGGGTAGGTTCAGGGATGTGGACCTTAATCAGCGGGTCGATAGCTGCAGCTACCTTGCGCAGGTCAGATTGAAGCAAAGCGTCACATTCGTTATCGGTGTAACGGTGACCGCGGCGAATGTCAGTACCGGTGTGGCCATCGCAAACAGTCCAGATGCCGACCACATCCTGATAGGCGTAATAACGTCGCCCTTCAAGACCATCTGCATTGCCCAACATTACGGCAGCAATAGTGATTGCTCCGGATCCGCCGACAATTGCACCCACCAGCTTATTTCTGAGTGTCGTATTCATCTCGGTTCCTACTGCGGCGGTTGTCTTCTCGGATCTTGAAATAGAGATTTGTCAGGTACGTTAGTACGGCAACGATGATACCCACCAGCACGCCGATTGCGTTCCATTGCTCGGGACTGTAGGTATTCAGCACGCCGTTAAGGATGCTACCAGCTGAAGCGCCGTATGCAGCGCCGGTGGTTAATTTGTCCATGCGATACATGCTCTCACCTCGCTTTGTGCGGGTGTTGGGTGGAGGAAATAAAAAAGGCCGCCGAACGACAGCCTAGTGATGATTTTTACTTTCCGTAGCTACTTTCTAGCTAGGAAAGCAAAAAATTAAAGGATCCTTAAGAAGAGCCATTTACATGAGAAAATAATTAACTATCCACATAGTTTAAAAATGTTATTATTTACATTAAGGCATGACTTTAGCTTAAGTGGATAAAAGAAAGACAATCGGGCAGAAGATGGAATTATTTTTGCGGAGAGGAGTGATGTCGTTCTCCGCGCTTTTTTGTTTCATACGAGCATGTAATGTTTCGAGGATCGTTTTGCTAAAACACGTACTGAGGTTTAGCACCCTTTCTTAGCCCTGAGGTCTCTTACAAAACACAAGGGAAAAATAAAAAAAAACCTGCTCGGACAAGCAGGCATAAATAGCTTAGTTGGCAATAACTGAGGGAGTGGTGCCGGGTGCCCCCCGGTGGAAATGATCACAGCATTCATTTCCGCGCGCTGGTTGGACACTCTGGAGAAATGTCCTGCTGAACCGCCCCTCCGCTTAGGGGGAGCCACCAAAAAAACGCTTTCAGAAACATCCATACCGAAGGATGTTTAAGAAGCATATGTGCAATATGAAGAATCTGCCACGTAATCAGATGAATATATTCATTTAAATGGTACAGGCAGAGGGCCTTCAATCACCTCGGCCTCTCCGTTGTCGCAGATGTCGTCACCCTGTGTTAGGTGCCAAATACCATTAAAAGTAAGTCCCGTCTCAAGGTCTTCAGTAACACCATTGCTGAAGTAAGCAACCTGTACTCTGCCGTTGTGTTGAATCCAGTAAAAGCCTTCTTTCATTGCTACACCTCCGTTAGGTAAACAGAGTTTAGCTTTATCCGCATCGTTATAGCGTTAGAAATACTAAATAAAAATTAAGTATGCGCTGATCCGCCATCGAGGATTCGAACCCCGAACCACAGAGGTAGAAGCTCCGTGCTCTCTCCCGTTGAGCTAATGGCGGAAAAAAAAGACCAGTTGGAGAGCACTGGTCAACGGGTCATGCAGTTGTCTCTGCGATTTGGGCTTACACCCAGATAAATCTAGTTATGGTATCGAGAGCATTATCAAATGCCTTTTAAAAAGTAGCAGTTGAAATGAAATTTATGATACTGAGATAAACCATAAGCAGCCCTTTAGGATTTTTCTTACCAATGGCCTTTTCATAAAAGAAGAGTCTTTGTGCAGCGATAAAAAAAGCCCCACGGTGAAAACCGCAGGGCTTTAAACGAAGGCAATAATCCATCGTTAGAGCAAAATTACCACAGTTTCGGGAAAAGTAAATAGCTCACGATAAAATAACACCCTATTTTGTTAGCTGCTTAAGCTGCGCATCAGCCCAGGCTTCTTCGATATCAAACTTGGTGATGAGCTGGTCGTAGAATGGCTTAACAGACTTCTTCCAGGTATCGAGGCTGATTGCATCCGTTATCTCCCTTAAAGCTGCATAAGCCTCCGTTGATGGAATTCGCTCAAACCCCCGCCCACTGCAGCGCTTGCAATCAGCCAGTACCGGAACGCCCTGCTGCTCTGTAAGAGCCTGATTAACAGCTTTCCCGCGGCCATGACAATCTCTACAGGCACAACTAACAACCTTCTTCCCCTTACACTGAGGGCAGAGAACGCGTGCTACCTCCCTGACCTGCCTCCGTACCTCATACTCAGAAGGTCGAATATTTTCGACACCCATACTCAGCGACATCTTCACGAATTTCTTCTCTTTTGCCGGAGTGTGGGACTTCATGCTGAAAACCTCAGCGTCAATAATCCCTTCCCCATTGCAGCCATCGCACTGCTTCACACTGGCGGCGCTGCGGGAATAGTCCTCGAACGCGAAGGTGGCCAGTTGGTGCATTACCAGTGGTTTAACCACTGCATCAAGCTTTCGTAATGCCGCAACCCGATCGCACTTAGTCAACGCGTACTGGGCCAGGAGCTCGATCGCCCTCTCCCGGTCATTGTTGCTGATCCCCATCTTTCCGAGAAAAGCGCTGTATCCCAAAGCTGCCCGTTCCTGCGTCATGCCCATCGCAGCCATGATATCCGTTCCGGTTAATGCATCTGATGCCGTAGCGCGCGGAGAGTCGCTAATCATCGTCGATTTGGCGAAGTGATATTTGAGTGTATTTTCGAGATTCATGCGGTCTCCAGTTCGGTAATGGTGAGTTCTAATTTCCCGCCCTTAACGACAGGCATTTTCACAACGCGATAATCCACAATCTGGCAGTCATCCAGCCAGAATCCCGCCTTGGTTAAAGCGTCGAATGCAGCTTTCTGCAGGTTATCCAGATCGCGGCGCCGGCGGTCGGGCATGTGACATTCAATTAGGATTTTGAGTGGTGCAGCCGTCCGGATATTAAGACGAGCGCTTCGAATGACACTGGCCACCGCATAGCGATACGCGACACCATCAGCGCTAATGTGCGTGCGCCCGCGGTTGTGCCGGTAATACCGGTTATTGCTCGGCGGCCAGGGTAAAGTGATTTGATATGTCTTCACGTTCACCCCCACACCCGGTTTCGCCAGCGGCTGTCCGGGCGCGCTGGAGTATTTGAGGTCGGCAAGAATGCACTGACAGTCCATGTCACGTAGTCAGGGTTAAGGCTACGCTCAACTAGTATCCCGCGGGCCTTGTAACGCTTAACCAGTTCGTCGGCCTGTTCGGTGCTGCAATCGGTGTGGTGGAACCAGGTCTTCTTCATTCCATCACCCCGCAAAGCCAAGCAGCTGAGCGGCGACATTTTCGGCCTCATCGCGACTGCGGAATGAACGGGACAGAACCCAGCGCCAAAGAACATCGAGCGCGGCCTTATAGAGTTGCTGAAACTCGAGCTCGTCCATGTTGGCAAACGAGATGCTGCGAGGATGCTTTTTGAGTGTTCCGTCTGGCAGCTGAATGGCATCAAAGTGCCCTGCCTCAACGATTACCCATGAGCGGTAAGCATCGAAGGATTTGCACAGGCTAATGCCATTCGTGACGCGCCGGTAAGCAACCTGCTCAAGATACTGTTCAGCAGCATCGATAAGCGCGCCCTCATTCCCGCCATAAGAAGCCAGGAATTTTGCGTAGCCGGTGATCAGCTTCCTCTCGTTACTCGAGATAGCCCCTCCGGTTGGTTTCCAGTATTCAAAACCGAGATTGAGAAGAGCGAAAAAGCGCCGGTGAAATGCTGGGTTACGGACCCGCCTAAACTCGGCAACAAGAACATCACCGAGCCGGGTTTTGGATTGCAGAATATCGCTGGTCTCGGGCGTAGCCGGGATCAGTATTCCTGAGTGGTGTTTGATAAGTTGTAATTCTAGCGCCATGGTTCTCTCCGTGGCGCATCAGGTATAGGGTGTTCAGGCCTATGAAAGAATAATATCAGACGGTGGTGTAATTCGGTACCCAAGCCGTTTTGCAAATTGCATAAATCCGTTGAGAGTGAATATTTCTTCCTCTTCGAGTAACGGTCTTAATGAAACTATTCCATTTACTCGATAAACCAGATATCTCCCTTCCGCCGGGAAGCTATAGATAACTGCTTTATCGGCCCTTCTGACCACGTCGTACCATTGATCATCTGCATTAAAGGCATCTGCACTACACACTATTTCCCCCAGAGCGACTTATTGACGCGGTAAACAGGAATCGGGAACAGCCAGGGGAACGCAAACAGCGATACTCTTTGAAACTGCTCCAGTGAAATTCACGCGATTAATAAAACCACTCGTCCGCGCTTTCCCAGGTCTCCTGCACAATATGTTCGACCTCTTTCTTGTCGCCCCCGAAAACATTCAAACTGTCATTACTGGCACGCTTAATCGTAAGCTGGCAATTGTCGAACTGTTTACTGAGCCTTTTGAACAGTTCTGACTCGAGTGCAGGTATAGCTTCATCAGGAAGTTTCTTCATGCGATCAATGGTTAACTCGATTTTCATTTTCCCCTCCGCAACGAACAACTGTATGCATATACAGTATATTTATAAACGTATCTCACGGATTTTGCAACGATTAAAGAGTGTTAGCACTATGGAGCTCTTGCAGGCTTGCAGGCTTGCAGGTATCTGTATTAAGGACACTATGGGAGGGAACTCAGATTTGGTCGTCAACAATCAACAGTTATGTTGAATAGCTTTCACCAGAGTTTTGTGCAGTTTCGCTACTAAATTTTGATTTTGAAATGAAATTAATAAGATGAAAATTTGCAAAGGCGATTATGGAGCTTGCTGTTACTAAGAAAAAATTAGTCAGCAAGCTCTAAAACGACATGAAACATTACCAAAGCGTAATGTAATCCAACCGGTTATCGAAATTTACTGAGATGCAGGCACTCTATCATCTTGACGGAAAGCCTCGATCCCGACTTTCTGACCATAAGAAAGTTCAAGTGTGTTGCCATCAGGATCAGCGAAGAAGACATAATAACCTACCGGTTCGCCTGCCTGAGTCGGTTCTTTTCGCAAGATGCCTTCCATTCTGGCCATCGCTACCTTATTGTCGATTTCTTCAATGCTTGAACAAGCTACTCCCAAGTGACCAAAATTACCTAAAGGGGTGTCAGTCACAGCATCAACCTGGACAAGGACAAGCGCAAAAGGGCGAGTTCGGTCACTTAACCATGCGACTCTACGTGCCTCCGGAAGGTCAGGCTCTCGACTGTGTACGACTTCCATGCCAGCATAACGGCCGTAAAAATCGATACTTTTTTCCAAATCTCTAACAACAAACGCAACGTGCGTAAAACCGACATCAATCTCTTTCATTAGGCTAATCCTTTAACTATCTCCAGAATCGCCATCTTAAAAGCTCAAGTTAACTTGAGGTCAAGAGACTTTCAATCAGTGATTTTGCTGGATTTCTTGCACGTATTGTTCAATGTCGTTCAGGGTTGCAGCCTATGCTAACTAACTCCAGCAAAATGAAGATAAGGCCCGCTACACACAGAAGAAAAGATAAAGTTAAAGCCGCAATAAAAACCATTCGAAACTCCATGTAATCATTTTCACTACCAAAATCTTAGAATCAATTTTTACTTTGTCACGTGCGCATACCAGGCAATTTTTATGTTGCAGAGCCAAACATATCTCGCGGGCTTTAACCACGGTTATTGAATGGTTTTTTGTGAAGCATTTTACTCTTCATGGACAATTTTAATGTTACCGGACTCTTTTTTGTAAATTTTTCAGTTAAATAGCCCTAACTGACCTTTCGCATGCTACTTTAGTAGAAAATCCTTTAAAGTGTGCAACTATGCTTACCACTCTCATCTACCGAAGCCACCTGCGAGCTGATACACCAATTCAATCCATAGTTGACATGGTTAGTGAAGCCAATTCCCGAAATGAACGTGCGGGGGTAACTGGTGTTTTACTTTTTAATGGCGTTCATTTCTTACAGCTTCTGGAAGGAGATGAAATCGCTGTAATGCAAATCTATAAAAAAATTTGTATGGATGCACTTCACTTTAACATTGTAGAACTCTTATCCGATTATGCCCCCTATCGACGATTTGGTCGCTCAGGCATGGAATTAATTGATATAAGACTATTCAGTAAAGAAGAGTGTCTGGACAGGGTTCTTCAACGTGGAACAACCCAACATAAATTGCTTTACAACGACAGAGCATTACGGTTTTTCCGTACATTTATAGATTCTGCTGAGACAGACAGCTATTATGAACTTCCTGATAGATTCAGTTGGTTTTTTTCATCCGATCAAATAAATGTATCATCGGTTGATCCCGATATTATCGAAGACATGCATGCAGTTATAGACCCTCTGGCTGCTCAAATTCATTCTTTTGTCTTGAGTGCAAAATCAGATAAAGACGATATAAAAGCCAATAATTTATTTTTTGATTTGGAATCGAAGAGAGACTTGTTAAAAATCGCAGGGAGTTTCATTACCTCTTCACAACGAGTATCAATAACACTCCTGCCTTTAACCTTACTGAGGGTACCTAATGCGATTGAGATATTGCTCGATTACATCAGAGAAAGTAACTTATACCCAGAACAAGTTATAGTTGAGTTTTCAGAGAGCGAAATAATCCCTGAAGTTGATGAGTTCGCGCATTCAGTGCAGATACTCAAAAGTTGCGGTTTAAGCGTTGCTATTAATGACTTTGGTGTAGGAAATGCAGGTTTATTGTTTCTTTCAAAATTTCAGCCTGAGAAGCTAAAAATACACCCTCAACTAATCCAAAACATACATAAAGACGGTTCCAAACAGGCGATACTGCAAAGCTTAATACGTTGCGGCGAACTTTTAGAGATAAGGATTTGTGCAACAGGTGTCGAACAACCAGAAGAATGGATGTGGTTAGAATCCGCTGGGATATTTTGCTTCCAGGGCAATCTTTTTTCAAAATATGATAAAAATGGATCTTTAACGATCTTCTGGCCAGAATCTAATGAGTTTAAAGAATGTTAAAATGAAACTTTAGACATTCTTCTGTGATAAGCAAAGTGTAATGTCCGATAAGTACACAAAGCGGGCGCAGCCAATTCGTTGCTGCACTCACTAATAAAATTTGACATGAGGGACAGCAAGGTCGCTCAAACGCGCTGCAGTTGAATTAAGTAGGACGGTATTAAGACTTGTAGTTGGCAACGGTCCCCTTCAAAATGCCGAGGTGAAACTGGTTGTAGCTCTTAGGCAAAATCACTTATTCTTTGCCGCTAACCATGTAGGAGAAGATCCATGACCAGTGAAATCCGCAGACGGGGAAGACCACGGAAAACAGAGAGCACCTATGCAGATACTCGTAATGATCTGATCCGCAGCGGTCTTGAGTTGCTGACGCAGAATGGTTTTCTTGCAACTGGAGTCGATGCCATTGTCAAAAATGCCGGTGTTCCTAAAGGCTCGTTTTATTATTACTTCAAGAGCAAAGAGGAGTATGCGCAGGCCGTCCTCCATGCCTATGACAGTTTCTTCGAGCATAAACTTAAAAAACATCTTCATGAACCTTTATGCCCACCAATGTTACGGCTGGAAAATTTTATCCACGATGCCTGCAACGGGATTAAAAAGTACAATTTTACCCGAGGCTGCCTTGTTGGAAATATGATGCAGGAAAGTCCGGGACTGCCACAATCCTTTATCCAGCAGCTACAAGATGTTCTTGAGAACTGGCAAGAACTTGTTGCTTCCTGTCTGTCCGATGCACTAACTTCAGGCGAAATTTGCTCCGAAATGAACGACAAACAACTGGCAGCAATTTTCTGGAGTGGCTGGGAAGGTGCCGTTATGCGTTCCAAACTTTATAGTTCAACCCAACCTGTGTACGATTTCTGGAACTATTTCAAAGCATCTGTCCGTTACCAGTCGTCGCAGGAAGCAACTGAAGCACAGTAAAAGAGGAGCCGGTAGCGGCCCCTCGTTCGATCTGCAACTCCGTATCTATATTTGGCTACATTCAATTACCGCTCGGCCGCGAATTCCGCCATTCAGAAGTTTTTCGGCTACAGTGATGGCCTCACTTAGCGGATATACAGTCGTCAGGCTATCCAGCCTGGACTCTGGCAAATGCTTTAACGCCTGCTGCCAGATCGCCGCTCTTTTCTCTTTCGCGAACATGACACTGTCAATCCCTTTCAGCGTAACACCACGCAGAATAAACGGAGCCACATTTCCCATCAACTCCATACCCTGAGCCATGCCACAGGCTGCAACAATACTGCCATAGCGTACCCCTGCACAGGCGTTACAGAGCGTGTGGCTGCCGACTGTATCAATGGCAGCAGCCCAGCGTTCTTTTTGTAACGGTTTGCCCGGGCTTGAAAGCTCAGCCCGGTTAATGATGTCGTTCACCCCGACCGTTTTATATAGCCACGAGGATTCTTCCGGCCGACCGGTAGAAGCAGTCACATGGAAGCCCATAGACGAAAGGATCATGGCCGCAATACTACCGACACCTCCGCTGGCACCGGTAACAAGTACGGACCCATCTTCAGGCTTAACACCATGATTGAGCAGCGCGTCGACACACAACATCGCGGTAAACCCAGCCGTCCCGATAGCCATGACGTGTTTGCTATTTGCGCCTGCCGGAAGCGGCGTCAGCCAGTCGCCTTTCACTCGCGCTTTTTCAGCCAGCCCACCCCAGTGCTTTTCCCCCACACCCCAGCCGGTCAGCAGGACTTTATCACCGATCCGAAAATCAGGATGTGCGCTGTCAGACACGGTACCAGCAAAATCGATGCCTGGAACCATCGGGAAATGGCGGACAATGGGGCCGCGTCCGGTAATTGCCAAAGCATCTTTGTAATTGATTGAAGAGTGATCAATGTCGACCGTAACATCTCCTTCAGGGAGTTCACTCTCGGCGATTTCAGCAATCTGAGTAGTGTATCGATCTTCGGTGCGGTTGATGACTAGCGATTTAAACACTTTTACCTCGTCTTTCGGGTTGAATGATGACTCATTTTCCGGAGTCTAGAATAATATTGACCGATCGTCTAATAATCAGCGACACTATCCCTAAGTTTCAGTAAAAATCAATTATTTTTATGTTTTTCAGAAAGAAACAGAGCGCGGGGTTGATATACATCAAGAAATTCACGACCTGGTTACGAGAGTAAAGGGGTTCAATGAATCATGCAGAATTGCTACCAGTTGGAGATTGCTCGCTTGAACATAATGAGCCTCACCTGAGCCCTTATGCATTATGAGGTTGAGCCTTGGTCAGGTATGCTTTCAGCGCAATAAAGTGCTGATTTGTGCTGTTGAATGCTCCTTTCAACCCGATGATAGTTTGTGAAAAGGATGAACTTGTTTACACTGTTACCTCCTCCTCTGATGTGCTGACTCTCATGCGAAAAAAACAATTTCGTTTCAGGACTTTGATGTTGATTCTCTCTGTAGGAGGGATATTACTCACCTCTTTATTGTTGTTGAGCGCTTTGACTATCTTCCAAAATGCAAATATTGAAGAAAGCCTGCTTAAGAGCAATGTGGCCTATGCACGAAAACTGGCCGATACGACCGATCAATATTTAAGCACCGCTCAGCAGGAGCTTTCTTACAGTGCTGGATTGATTAAAGATCTTCATGACCGAGTCCGGTTACAGGGAGAAGCTGATCGACTTCGTCTTCAGTCTGGTTTTTTCAATTCTGTCGTCATTGTGACAGCCAATGCAGTAGTTGCCGCAACCTCTCCAGAAAGCCTGAAATTACTTGGTGTAAAACTGCAATCAGAGGCCAGTCGTCAAGCCATCACTACCCAAAAAGCATTTATATCCCAGCCATTTATTTCAGCTGCAGGCAACTATGTCGTTTTTCTTTCACAACCAATTATTTCAACTGATGGAAAATATCTCGGTTATCTGGGCGGCACAATTTATTTGAAAAAAAAGAGTATGCTTAGCGATCTTCTCGGCCAACACTTTTATGGAAATCAAGCCGATGTAAGTATAGTCACTAAAGACGGCCTCGTTATTTTTAACAAAGATCCTAAATTGATTGGTAAAGTTATAGATTTTGAACCTCTATCTCAAGTTCGTTTGACACAAGAAGATAATGGTTATTTCACAGAGAGTGAAAAAGGAAAACAAAATCTAATTGGCTACGCAAGCATGCAGAAAGCCGAATGGAAAGTATTCATCTCAGGAACTTCGGATAATGTGTCCCGCATTCTATTGGAAACCATTATAAATGCATTCTGGTTTACTCTTTTCATCCTTATACTGACGACAGGAACTGTAATTTTCTTTTCTGGTGTAATATCCCGCCCCCTTGAAAAACTGGCCAGTTATACACGAACTAATGACAGTGAAAAAGCGCTAATGAATCTTGCTCGCCTTAATACTGGTTATCAAGAAGCCGAACAAATCAGGGAAGCTTTCAGTCAACATTTAATAATGATGACCAAACAGGTGAGTCTCTTGAGTGATGAGGCGATGACCGATCAACTGACAGGACTATATAACAGAA
Organism: Enterobacter sp. ku-bf2; assembly: GCF_001742765.1. Lineage (NCBI taxonomy): Bacteria > Pseudomonadati > Pseudomonadota > Gammaproteobacteria > Enterobacterales > Enterobacteriaceae > Enterobacter > Enterobacter sp. ku-bf2. Next base: position 443,022 of record NZ_MDVW01000001.1, on the reverse strand, counting down.
AAGGTTTCTATTCCCGAATCAAAAGACATGAACTAACGGATAAACATGCAGTGATTGCCATCGACATTGATCACTTCAAAAGAATCAATGATCGCTATGGCCATGAGGGTGGCGATTCAGTCTTGGTGAATCTGAGTAAAATGCTCCGACTGTTAACAAGTCAAGATGACATCCTCTGTAGATTCGGTGGTGAAGAGTTTATTATTTTTCTGCCTAATGTGACTCTGGAGGAAGCCTCGACTGCGGCAGAACGTATCAGAGGACTCGTAGAGAATACAACCTTCCCGGGCGCTATAAAAATCACACTATCCGCAGGAGTTGCCGAGTTATCACAGTGTCGTGGTGACATTAAAAGAGCCCTTCATTGTGCTGATTTAGCTATGTATGCCGCTAAAATGGCCGGGCGTAATTTGGTGTTCTATAGTGATCATGATAGTACCCATATTTACGATAAACTTGGTAATGGTGATTAGGCAACATTGACTAAACTCGAGAGCTGCTAAATCACCTGAAGGTAGAATTTACGGTCATACACAGGCTGAGACGTCAGCTTTGTGCCAGTAGCGGACAGTCCCGGATTAAAGGTATGTTGCTCTGCATACCGGTCAGAAATTAAACTCGTTCAGATCGGCAACTGAGCAGAACATCATCGTGAGGTGAAAGTTCAACGCGTTCATTCGCAACTCGAATGTCACGTGCTCTTTATTAAAAGACGCTTTCTGAAACTTCCAGGGGACATCCCCATTATGGTGCTAAAGGCGCGCCTGAACGCTGTTTCATCGCCGTACCCGCATGCACTTGCGATCTGAGAAATAGTTTTTCCCGGGCTTTCCAGCAGCACGGATGCCGTTTCAATACGAACTCGGGTAATGAAGTCTTTTGGGCTTTCCTGGACGAGTATTTTCATTTTACGGTTTAGAGTCCGGGTGGTCATATTCAGAGCTACAGCAAGTTGCTCAACCGTCATTGCAGGATTTTGATAACGAAGCAGGTTCTCTGCTTTTGTCAGCAAAGGATGTCTTGAATTGAGGAAACCTGCGGGCGCATAAATTTGCTGTGACAGAGGCTGGCTGTCAGCAACGGCCATGTCAGCTGTTAACTTTGCCAGCTCATTACCTGCGTGTTTGCGAACGAGGTATATGACCAGATCAACCCATGAAAGTGGTCCACCCACAGTGACCACATTGTCCTGCTCGGCCAGGGTTTTTCCCCATACAGGTTTTGCCAGTGGATAGCGTTCAGCGAAAGTGGGATATAACCACCACGTTGTGGTGCAGACCCGTCCGTTGAGTAAACCAGCTTCTCCCAGTACAAAACCGCCTGCACAGGTTGAGGCAATACAGCTTCCCTCTGAATACTTCACTTTCAGCCACTCGGCTGCATTTGATACAGCGACTCTGTCAACGGGAAATCTATGCTCATCCAGCTGCATACCGCTGGCAATAATCACCCCAAAGGTATCAGGTTCACTAAATGCGCCATCACTTTCAATACTGCGTCCCTGAACATCCCTGACCGGCTGACCATCAGCGGTAATCGTCCTGACGTCGAATAAAGGAACATCTCTGGATAACTCAGGATTTACCGTAGGGTTCATTCTGACCACCTGATTCGCCAGCCAGAACATATCAGCCAGCCCCGCAAGCGCCGAACGCATGCTGCCTGGAAGAGCTAGTAACGCAACGCGCATGTTTAACCCCGTCATGAAGAATGTCTGATTTCGCATGTTACCTGTCATTAATGACACTTCATACCCTCTGTAAGGCGGATTACAGTGCGTGAAACGAAAAAACTATGGGAAATACAGTCATGCGTATGAAAAATTTAATGTCAGGCGCGCTGCGAAAAGGAACATTTGCTTTGTGTCTTTTATTTATGAGTAATCCGCCGCTTATGGCACAGGATTTGGGTATAAAAAATATCGTACTGGTTCACGGTGCCTTTGCTGACGGTTCGAGTTGGTCAACCGTCATCGCCCTCCTTCAGGAACGGGGCTACCACGTTACTGCTGTTCAGAATCCCCTAACTTCATTAAAAGATGATGTGGCTGCAACAGAGCGTGTACTTAAGCGCCAGAACGATAACGTTCTGCTCGTTGGCCATTCATGGGCAGGGGCGGTGATCACCCAGGCTGGAAATGCGACGAACGTAAAGGGACTTGTCTATTTGTCCGCCCTTGTTCCGGACAGCAATCAGTCAGTTTCTGACGCACTTGCACGCTTCAATGCCCCTATGAAAGGTATGGAAGCCGATAATAACGGTCTTATCTGGCTTGATAAGCCAGAGTTGTTTCATCAGGTTATGGCTAATGAGCTGAGCATAAAACAGAGCCTTCTGCTTTCATCCGTGCAACAGCCTATCGCCGCTGCCGCTTTTAACGAAAAAGTGAATTCAGCAGCCTGGCGAGAGAAACCCTCTTGGTATCTCATCACAGAAAACGACAACGCGCTGGCCCCGTCCGTGCAGGCAGATTTTGCCCGTGAAGCAGGTGCACACATCACGCGAATTCACTCAGATCATCTGTCCATGATTTCTCATCCCAAAGAGGTTGCCGCACTGATTATAAAGGCGGCGCAGAGTATCCATTGATCCTTACAGACCAGGAATGTATGCAATGAAAATTCTCCATCTTGATTCCAGTATAAACCATGAATTTTCAGTAACCCGACTGCTGTCGGCTGAAATAGTGAAGCAGTTGATGGCAACCGGTCAGGAGCATCAACTGACTTACCGAGATCTTGTGAAAGACGAAATCAGTCATCTTACCGGGGAGATTGCTTCAGGATTCAGGCCTGTTGCCGGACGGCCGATAACTACAGATGAGCTGGAGTTTGAGCGACAATTATCAGACGCTCTGGTCTCAGAGTTTCTTGAAAGCGAGATGATTGTTGTCGGCGCGCCAATGTACAACTTTTCTGTGTCCAGCCAGCTGAAGGCCTGGATGGACAGAATTGCTCAGCCAGGGAAAACCTTCAGCTATACCCCAACTGGGCCCGTTGGTCTTGCGGGGAGCAAAAAAGTCATCATCGCCTCAGCGCGGGGCGGTTTTTATGCTGGTACGGGACTGGAAGATATGGATTTTCAGGAGCAGTTCCTGCGCAAGTTTCTGGGCTTCCTGGGCATCTCGTGTGTTGAATTTGTCCGTGCTGAAGGCGTGTCGAAAGGTGAGGACGTAAAGCTCAGAGAAATTTCCCGTGCTTTGTCCTTAATTCCACAGGCCATTAATGCGATTTCTGCCGCTAAGGAATGAACCATGCTGTACGCCGTAACGCTGACTTACCTGACACAACCCGATGCAATTTCTACTCATCTTGACGCACATAAGCAATGGCTGGTCAGGGGTTTTAAAGAAGGCAAAATCCTTTTTGCAGGCCCCCTCAGCAATCATACCGGCGGCTACATACTTTTTAAAGGAGGCAATACAAGTGAAATTCAACACTGTCTTCAGGATGACCCCTTCATCATGCATAACATTGCCGATGCAGAAATAATGGGCATTGAGCCAGTGCTATGTGCGCATGGATTCCCTGAGACATGGGCAGGGAAAGCCCGTTTCATTTGACTATTAATCGCTGTAAAGCGCCCTGCATCCTGTGAAATGACCCCGTTAGAGTTATTTGGAGGGCGCTTTAACTTATCATTTTAATGTCCGCTTTTCGCTCATAGCAGACTAATTCATCCCTATACCCTCCCATCGGCCTTCATCCGCTCGTATTTGGCTTTGAGAAGCTCTGCTGGTGTCGGTCCCTTCGACGATACTGGTGCTACCAACGCTCTACGAACTGGCGGGATTGGCTTCCCGGCCAGCACCCGCTTTTCCCACATATCCAGAATATCACCGGCCTCACGCTCAAGCTCTTTGTGACTGAGTTGGCCATCAGTTCCGCGCCGCCGCAGCTCGAGGCAGATGTGGTAATAAACCGGTTTCGGCCACGGATACTGCTCGCTGTTCGGATAACGAAATACCAGCTTACGCCACTTCCAGTATTCAGCCATCACGTCAGCGGTGGTGATCCCCAAAACACAGCGCCCTTCCCTGCACCACTTGATGAACTGGCCTGGCGACGGTAAGAATGGACGATCCTGGCGACGCACCATGCGCATACCAGCTTCAACTTGCTCAATGGTATTAATCCCGTTTTCTTTAAATGCCAGCACCCATTGCCGGCGGATCTCGTTCACGTCTTCCTGGCTGCGATTAACCAGGCTTGCCGGAAACGCGGCCGCCAACTGTACGAATAACCCGTTGATAATCTGCGCCACCTGCTGCGTTTGTTCGCGTTCGGTGTACTGCTCAGGCATGTTGTGTGCCACACGGCGTGCCTGTTCCCGGTCAAAATCGCGAATACTCTCGGCAAGGTTTTTCATTTCAGCACCCCGTCAATCCAGTCGGTGTTATGCAGGTCAATGCCGCCCCGGGATGGCTTTGCCGTTCCGGTTGCGCGCAGCCGCTTGGTGGTGAGCTGATCCCACTGCTTGCGCAGACTGGAAGGACTCAGGATGTTGTCTTTCCAGAACTCGTCCCGGTTAGCCCACTGGAACAGGTCACAGATTTCGTAGTGAGTACGCTTGTCCTGGACACGCATCAGCCTGATGGTATTTGCCCATTCAGCCCAGTTTGGTTCGGATAGCGAAGCGTTGACGGTGAGAAGCCTGTCGTAAATCCAGTGAGCGGCCTTGAGGTCGTCAGCGGATCCCCATGATTTACCTGCCGGGGTGTATATCCCGGCGGCAGCTTCAGGGTGGCGTGAGAGAAACTTTTGAGTTTGCTGGTTTCGGGATTCGGCAGAATTCCGAGACGAGGATCTTTTAATATTGTTCTTGTTATAGTCTTGGGTGTCTACCGTTTCCGGGAAGGTTTTTCCCGTTTTCGGTAACACTTTTCCCGATTTCGGGAAGACTTTTCCCGTTTTCGGTTTGTCTAAAATCCAGGCTGAAAGGTCAGTATTTATACCGACCGTTTTCATCACGCCCTGCTTCTGACTGAAGATAATTTTGCGTTCTGCAAGTGATTTGAGCGCATCAGAAACGTGGGAATCACTCAGCCCAGTAAGCTCGGCGATCACCGTGTTCGTAACGCGGTCCTGCTTCTTGTTCCAGCCGTAGGTAAGCCAGATCACCGCCTCAAAACATTGCCACTCCCGGCCTGACATTCTCAGACGAGGCTTAAGCTGTTGGATCTCGTTAGCGACCTTGGTATACCCGTTCGACAGGTCGGCCATACGACCTCCCGGTTGTTCGGTTCTGTTGGGGAAATTGATAATTTCAGCCGTGTTTGACATACTTAGCTCCGCAATTACACTCCGTTTTTGCACCTGAAAGCCGTTGGTGTTCGAGCACCGCGGCTTTCGCCTTTTCTGAAGTATTCACATTGCCCCCAGCATGGTTGTGACCATCGCCAGTAAAGGCGCCGTAAGGTCCGGATCGACTCTGAACATTTCAAAAATCCCCTCGCCTAACTCCTTCAGTTTTTCCTTCTTCGGTGCATCGAGCATCAGAGCTTGCTTCGCCTCACTGACTTCTTTTTCTAATCTGGCCATGCGATACGCAAACGAGTCGTTCTTTACGACGCGGTCGCGGTACCGAAGCGGTAATACAGACATGATCGCGGGCACCAGCTGTTCGACGTTCTTTCGGTAAGATGCGGAGTCTTCTTTGTTGTCCAGCCATCGGAACAACTTCACGTTCCAGACATCGGCCTGGCCTGAGAAGTCCACGCCATTAAGCTGAAGTTCTTTTGCCGCTTCTTGGATTTGAAGTGCTACAGCTACGCGCCCTTCTGCTGCCGCCCACGCCCGGACCGCAGAGCAGAGGTCACGATGAACAATATCCTGCGCTGTAGATTCGCTTTGTTGACACTGGAATATCAGAGGATTAGAGGAAGCTCTGCTACTTTGTTGAAATGAAACAGTTTGCATAGTTAAGGCTCCTGTTTAGGTAAACCGTCTGTTGGGTTTGGGTAGAGATCTGGGCGCAGTTCGTGGGGGGTTATGCCTGTCAATTTAAAAATGGGAAAGACGTAGTTTGGTGGGACGATCCCGCGATCACGATTTTTCCAATGACTTACGGACATACTTGTCACGCCCAGCACGGTGCTGAGCTTTCTGGCTGAGCCAGCGGCTTTAATTGCTTTATCTAGTGGGGACATATATTTCTCCTGTGTAATGACAATAGGAGTAAACCACAGATTTACAATCCATGCAAACCTTGGATTTATTGCGTGTATAAACCAAATATTTAGAATGATTCTATGAGAAAAGAAGAACCTAACTTAGTTCTGGTAGAGCGCCTGACTGAGATCGCTGAACGCGGTGTTACCAAAGCAGACATGGCTCGTATAGCTGGAGTCACCCCTCAGGCCGTAAACGGTTGGTTCAAAAAAGGGGTTATAAGTAAAAAATCAGCCCTAGCTATCGCTGATGCAGTTGGCATTTCTGTCGCCTGGCTTCTTGGTGAGGACGTGGGTGAGAAAGATGGACTTAAGCCGGACGAGCAGCGTCTTTTGGAGCTTTATCGTCAACTCCCTCAAGATGAACAGCAAAACATGCTTCGGGTCTTTGCGCTACGTTTAAAAGAGTTGGATACCCTTTATGACAAATACATAAAGGGCCGGATTAAAAATTAGGTGTATGCTCTCTTATGTCATTCTTACACATCATCTTTTTTAACTCCCTTGCTTTAAATTGAGCGTCTTGGAATTTAATGTGTTTTTCACCACCACTAGGTCAACCTACTGATTAGTTAGCATTATCAAGGACTTACCCTGTTTTTTTAGTTTTTGCTGGCATAACATCTAAAAAATTTAAGACTAATTTTTGTCAACGCTCATAAAGCATTGAAAATAAACCAATTGATTAATCACACAGTAAATACGGATGATTCAAACGCATGAAAATTGTAAATGAAGATTTAAAGTCATTAGAAATTCCAACGTTTGCAACTACTGCTGCGGCCGCTAGCTATAAAGTAGGTACTGAAGGATATGTTGATCTGATGTTCATGAGATCTCATTTTATCATAGATAATCAGGATGATTCGTCACCTGTTGTTGGTAAGCAAGATCTACATGAACAAAGGGCGAGCCTTGTTTTTTCCAGAGTAGCAGCCGTAACCATGACTGCTGAGCAAGCGAAAGCATTAATTGCTAACATAGAGTTGCAACTTAACAATCTCGAAAAGGTCTAAAATAGTGATGGAACTTGACTTGATTTCCCCTGTCAAACCATCTAATAAATTGATTGTTGCATCGTCCTCGCCCACTGTCGCAATACAAGTTGATATCCCATCAGAAATCGATGCTGGTAACTACATAACTTATCTAATGTCACGTATAGCTAGTGACTTTGAGATAATTAACACTAGTATTAAAGCAGTGGAACAAGCTACAATTTCATCGAAGCATGAGGATGCAACCTCATTTGGAGTGGAAATGAGCGAAAGAATTGCCAAAATTGAGACAAGCTTAGAGCATCTCTCGGCAACTATGAAAGCAATGGATGCTAAGCTTGATAAGTTGATCGCTGTAGCAGGCGATGAGAAAAAAGTTAATGCTGTCATGTTGGATAAATTCTCTGAATATGACAAAAAACTAGATAAGAAACCCAGTAAAGATGAAGTCGGCAAACTGATTGCAGAAGCAACCAACAAGCAAATTCTTTGGACTATCGCGACCATCATTGCAGTTGCGCTTATCGTTTACAAGTTGTTAACTTAGCTATAGTAGTAATTTACATTTAACGAATGACCCGGCCGCAGTGCCGGGTTTTTTTATATCCCACTTCTGCCAGTTCCATCCCGACTCCCCATCCTCTCACTCTCCTAATGAGAATGTGGAGCCGAACCTTTTCCTACGTTTCGTCTGTTAACTCACAAAAACCAACGATATAAACCACTCCTTCACAACCAAAACAAACCACAGATTGACATATATATAAACCAGTGATTTAATTCATTCCATCAAGACGCACTACAAACCACCAAGGCAGGACGCCCACGAAGTAGCCGCCGACGGCATACGAATAGTCGGATGAGGTGGAGAGATTAACGCGCATCAGGTGTAAACGTTCCGCTGGCCGGCGATAAGGCAAACGAGGGTGAGAATGATTGATTTCGCACGCAAACCAGGACGGCAGCAGGCCGTAAAGCTGAACTTCTTCGAGGTGATTCTTCGCCGCTTGTGCTACCTGCTGGCGCAAAAGGGGAATCCAGATGTGTAACTCAACGAAATGCGGGTACTGCGGCAAGCCGGTTGAACCGGAGAAAGTAGTAAAAAGTACCCTTCTCTATCGCAACGGCTCACAGCTGGCGCGCAAAGAAAAAGAATACTGCTCTGAACGTTGTGCTTCGTACGACCAGATGGCCCACGAGGCATAACGTAAAAGCCGCGCAAGGCGGCCCGTACGTCCGGTGCTCCCGACCAAAGTTACACCGGAAAACTACTTAAAAAACCAAAGTTCACCCAATGGGCGCTATCTCTGGCCCGGGGATCTTACATCCAAAAAAGAGGATCTCACATGGAATTTTTCTATGTAGTGAAGGCTACGCAGAAATCTGGCAAAGAAGACGCAGTGATTTGGTTCACTGCGAAATCAGAAGCCCGTGCAAACCTGCAGCTCGATGTCGAGCTGGAAGATGCTGGTATTGAAACCGGACGCGGTAAGGATTACGCCAAACCGGTTCGCACCGATTTCCCGGTGTATAACGACCTCCCGGAAGAAAGCACCGTGGATTACACCTGGTACAAACGCTACGAACTGCAGGACGATGGACGCACCTGGCTGCCAAAGGCTGGTGCTGAGTCTACTGGAGCCATGGACAACACAGCGGCACCGGAAACGTCCGTTAAAGTCGAAACTACCGTCGAGAGTGTCCCGGTTGAGAACCGCACTCCAGCAGTTCGTTATGCCGTCCACCTGACCAGCGACAAATACCAGTCACATATCAATAAAGAGCAGCAGCTGGCTGCCAGCGAAATGTCACTGGATGAAGACAACACCTATCTCCAGAACCTGCTACAGGCGAAGAACGATATCCCTGAAGTTGACGAACTCAGCCTGAACGCTGAGTGGAAACTGGTTCAGGCGATTAAGCAGGTATTTGCGCCAGATGAAGAGCACGAAGTAAAGCTACTTGCTGCTTTCATGGCCGACTGGTTGAGAGTAAATGCAGGTGACCGCAATGAGTTAGTTAGGGAGTGGAGAAGCGGAAAGCTTACACTTCTCAAATCAGAAAGCACCAGCAACTCCGACGTTACAACCGATCAGGTTCTGGAACCTGATAACGGTATCCAGATTGACGAGAATGATGACGAAACCACTCGTTATCCAGTCGTTCGTATGCCCTTCCGGAAGCAGCTACTCGCCCAGTTCACCGCCGACGAACTGCGCCACCACTTAACCCGCGAAGAATACGAAGGTATCAGCGCGCTGGAGATGGACACTGACAACAGCTATGTCCAGAACCTGCTGCTGGCGGCAGAAAACTGCGAAGAGGTTAAGGGTTACGACACCAAAGACCTGTGGCGCTATACCGACGCCATTCGCAAGGTGTTTAGCCAGGAGAAGCGCCACGAACTCGCTTTGGTTCTCCGATTCACCAGAATCTGGGCGGCGACTGATTACATAGACCGCGGCATTCTCGTTCGCGAATGGGCTGCAGGTAATCGCATCAGTAATGTTCAGCGTACTGATTCTGGTACCAATGCAGAAGGTGGCTATGTGACGGATCGCGGCGAAGGCGCGCACCACACTCTGGACACTCTCGATCTTGAGATCGCCTGTGCCCTGCTGCCTATGGATTTCCATCACTTTGAAATCCCCTCAAGCGTTTTACGTCGCGCCAAAGAAATCGTGGCGAAGAAAGAAGAACCATGGAAATCATGGAGCGCCATCCTGCGTAATCAGCCCGGCGTACTGGCGGTGAACCGTGCGGCAATCTTCAATCTGATCCGCATAGCGCCGGAAAACATCCACCACACGCCAGCGGCTCATCTTGAGTTTGTGAATAAAACCATGACTGCTGAGTTTAACTCTGCTGTGGAGTTACTGCCGTTGCCTACCCCTGCAGTTGAGACTGAAGCCCCAGGTGAACAACCGCAGGTTGAAAATCTCGGCAGCGGCGTGTTCTCCATCGATGGCCTGATGGGTGGAAATACCGATCCGGTCATCAACACCACCTCAAATGAAGTCGAAAAAACGGAAAACGCAGCGGAGACCACCAACGATGTGCAGATGGAAACGGCTAAGCCAGAGAAAGACGAAGATGTTGATTCGGTACAACCAGGCGAAGGCGCTGATGCAGCTAATACGCAAACAGTTACCGTAGCGCCGGAAGATCAGCAGTCAGAGCCAGTAATCGAATACCCGGCTTACTTCGAGCCTGGCCGCTACGAAGGTCTGCCGAATGATGTTTATCACGCAGCAAACGGTATTAGCTCAACCCAGGTAAAAGATGCCCGCGTCAGCCAGATGTACTTCAACGCGCGCCATGTGGCTAAAACTATCCCGCGCACAGCATCCAAAGTGCTGGACATGGGAAACCTGGTGCACGCCCTTGCATTGCAGCCGGAAAACCTCGAAGTAGAGTTCAGCGTAGAACCGGAGATCCCTGAAAATGCATTTACGACCACCGCTACTCTGCGTGAGTTCATCGACGGGTACAACGCAAGCCTGCCGGCGCAGCTAAGCGCTGACGAGATTAAAGCGTTGCTTGAACAACATAATGCATCCCTTCCCGCTCAAGTGCCGCTTGGCGCTAACCTGGAAGAAACCGCGCAGAACTATATGGCGCTGCCAGCTGACTTCCAGCGTATTGATGGTGACCAGAAGCAGACAGCTACGGCAATGAAGGCATGCATCAAAGAGTACAACGCCACCCTGCCCGTACCGGTTAAAACCAGCGGCAGCCGTGATGCGTTACTCGAGCAATTAGCAATCATCAATCCAGACCTGGTGGCGCAAGAAGCACAGAAACCGACACCGCTGAAGGTATCGGGTTCCAAAGCAGACATGATCCAGGCAGTTAAATCAGTTAAGCCCGATGCCATATTCGCCGACGAACTGCTGGATGCCTGGCGCGACAACCCTGGCGAAAAGATTTTGGTTACCCGCCAGCAGTTGGCCACCGCGCGAGCAATTCAGTCCGCACTACTGGCGCACCCGACCGCGGGCATGCTGCTGACACATCCAAGCCGCGCCGTTGAAGTGAGCTATTTCGGTTTCGACGACGAAACCGGATTAGAAGTGCGTGTACGCCCGGATCTCGAGATTGAACTGGACGGCGTGCGAATTGGCGCCGACCTGAAAACCATCAGTATGTGGAACGTGAAGCAAGAAAGCCTACGCGCCAGACTGCACCGGGAAATCATTGACCGGGACTACCACCTCAGTGCGGCTATGTATTGCGAGACCGCGGCGCTGGACCAGTTCTTCTGGATTTTCGTCAACAAAGACGAGAACTACCATTGGATCGCCATCATTGAGGCATCCACCGAACTGCTGGAACTGGGCATGCTTGAGTACCGCAAAACAATGCGCGCCATCGCCACAGGTTTCGACACGGGCGACTGGCCAGCGCCGATCACTACCGATTACACCGATGAACTGAACGACTTTGACCTGCGCCGCCTCGAAGCGCTGCGCGCTCAGGCTTAAGGGGGATTTATGCATAACACTAACGTTACCGTTGCTGACCAGAACACCGTTATTAACTCCAACGTGGCTCTGTTCGATTCCCAGTATCTGAACGCCATCAGCACATTTGCGCAGATCATGGCGCAAGGCACCGCTACCGTTCCTAAACACCTGCAGGGCAACCAAGCCGACTGCATGGCTGTCGCGATGCAAGCAGCACAATGGCAGATGAATCCCTTTGCCGTGGCGCAGAAAACGCACCTGATTAACGGTGTGCTCGGGTATGAAGCGCAGCTGGTTAATGCCGTCATTTCACGAAGCGGCGTGCTGGCCAGCCGCTTTGAGTATGAATGGTACGGGCCATGGGAAAAGGTCGTTGGAAAATTCAATATCCGTAAAGGCGACAAAGGCGAGTACCGCGTTCCGGGTTGGACCCTGGCTGACGAAGCCGGGATCGGCATCATTATCCGCGCAACGCTTAAAGGTGAAGATCAGCCAAGGGAACTCGATTTGCTGCTGGCTCAGGCACGAACCCGAAACTCTACCCTGTGGGCTGATGACCCACGTCAGCAGCTGGCATATCTGGCTGTCAAACGCTGGGCCAGACTGTTCTGCCCGGATGTGATTCTGGGCGTTTACACCCCTGATGAACTGGATGATCGCCGAGAAGAACGAGAGGTAAACCCGGCACCGGCGCAGCACGTTAGCCTTGCAGTCATTTCAGGTGACAACGTCACTACGACTCAAACGGCTCAGGAATCAGCTCAAAATATTGATGCACTTGCTGATGATTTCCGTGACCGCATCGAGGCGGCTCAGGATGTGGATAGCGCTAAAGCTCTGCGCGCAGATATTGAAACCGTGAAAGCAACGCTGGGTTCTGCCCTGTTCACTGAGCTGAAAAACAAGGCCGTGAAGCGTTATTACCTGGTTGATGCTCGCAACAAGGTGGAAGCGGCAATCAACTCCCTGCCTTCTCCAGATGAACCCGGTGCAGCAGAACGCTTTGGCGAAGCTGAACGCGTGCTGGCATCTGTGAAACGCCATTTAGGAGAGGAACTGCATGGTCAGTTCAGCATCACCCTGGCGGATATGAAACCGGAATACGTGGACTAACGAGATCGGGAGGGGAAACCCTCCCTCAAGGAGAAGAAATGCGACTGATTAATCGAGGCAGTAAGCAATCCCCTTTGGCTCGCCAGGCATGTGAAATCGCACTCGCAACCCACCAGCAAAGATACGGTGACTATGGGCGCAGCAAGATGAAAGAGACTTATACGGTGAGAGTGGAAGGTGTGAAGGTCTGGGTTGAAGTGGTCAACCGCAAGGCAAGCTACGTGGCCACAGCAATGACCGGCATGCGCCGACTGCGTTCCCTGCCCGGCCAGGCAAACTGAAACTGAAATATCAACGACTACAGACCGGCATATCTATACTCATGCCGGTTACCTGAGGTGAACCATGTCGCAGGTAATTTTTAACGAAGAATGGGTTGTTGGCGCAAGGCTCACAGAAAAAACAGGCCTGACCGAACGACAGATTGAGAAGTATCGCCAGGGCTGTTGGGTGGAAGGTATCCATTTTAAACGGGTTTCTCCTTCCGGAGAAAAAACCTTGCGTGGCACAACCTGGTACAACTATCCGAGAATTAATCAGTTAATAAGGGATGCGTAATATGGCAGCTTTGCCTACAGGTGTCGAAATCAGAAACAATAAGATTTGTATCTGGTTTATGTACCGGGGAAAGCGTTGCCGCGAAATTCTCAAAGGTTGGATTAACACCCCGGCGAACATCAAAAAAGCCGGGAATCTTCGGGCTGTGATCGTTAGTGAGATCAACCTTGGAGAGTTTGATTACCACCAGCGCTTTCCTTCATCGTCCAGAGCAAAAAAAACCGTAACCACTGTTTCAGTTCAAACCTTTTCAGAGCTGTGTGAACTGTGGACGAGCATTAAAGAAACCGAAATTAGCGCGAATACCATGCGTAAGACGCGCTCACAACTCGGTACGTTAATGCACATCATTAACGGAGATACGCCTGTTTCAACTATACGCCACAGCGACATTCTTAAATACAGAAAGGAGCTGTTGAACGGTGAGACACTTTACCTGGCAAATCCGAGAAGTAACAAACAGGGACGCACTGTGCGTACCGTGAATAACTATATATCGCTTCTGTGCTCCCTTCTTCGGTTTGCACACAAATCTGGCTTTATCAGTGGCAAACCCTTTGAAGGGATCAAGAAACTACACAAAGGGAAAGTAAAACCGGATCCTTTAACGAAGCAGGAGTTTAGTTTGCTTGCGGAATCCGAGCGTGGCCAAAGCCTCAATATGTGGACGTTCGCAGTTTATACTGGTGTCCGTCATGGAGAGCTTGCAGCTCTTGCCTGGGAAGATATCGACTGGGAAAAAGGTACGGCTCATATACAGCGCAACCTTAATGCGCTAGGAATGTTCGTCCCACCAAAAACCGATGCAGGTGATCGAGTTATCACGCTATTAGAGCCAGCACTAGAGGCCTTAAAGGCACAGCGTACGCTGACTTCGTTACAGCCCAAAACCGAGATTGTTTTTCATCACCGCGAGTATGGTGCGATGGAATATCAGAACCTTCGGTTTGTTTTCATGCCCAGGATGCGCAAGGGCATACAGAAGGCCTACTACTCTTTATCGAGTATCGGCTCCAGATTTAACGCAGCTGTAAAACGTGCTGGTATTCGCCGCCGGAATCCGTACCATACGCGGCATACTTTTGCCTGCTGGCTTTTATCTGCCGGCGCTAACCCGTCTTTCATAGCCAGCCAGATGGGGCATGAAAACGCGCAAATGGTTTATGAAGTCTACGGTGCGTGGATTGAAGAAATGAATGGCGAACAGGTGCTGATGCTTAACGATAAGCTGGCACGCTGAAAAATTTTGCCCCTATTATGCCCCTATTGGCTCCGAAGGTAGTAATAAATGCAAGAAAATCAATCAAATACAAAGAAAGAGCAATACAACCTGAACAAACTGCAAAAGCGACTGCGCCGTAACGTGGGCGAAGCCATTGCAGACTTCAACATGATTGAAGAAGGCGACCGCATTATGGTTTGCCTGTCAGGGGGTAAAGACAGCTACACCATGCTGGAGATCCTGCGTAATCTTCAGCAAAGTGCGCCGGTGAAATTTTCCCTGGTGGCGGTCAACCTTGACCAGAAACAGCCGGGCTTCCCGGAACACATTCTGCCGGAATACCTCGAGAAGCTGGGCGTTGAGTACAAAATCGTCGAAGAAAATACCTACGGTATTGTGAAAGAGAAAATCCCGGAAGGGAAAACCACCTGTTCTCTGTGCTCTCGTCTGCGCCGCGGCATTCTGTATCGTACCGCGACGGAGCTGGGCGCGACCAAAATTGCGCTGGGCCATCACCGCGACGATATTCTGCAAACGCTGTTCCTCAATATGTTCTACGGCGGCAAGATGAAAGGTATGCCGCCTAAGCTGATGAGCGATGACGGCAAACACATTGTGATCCGCCCACTTGCCTACTGCCGTGAAAAAGACATTGAGCGTTTCTCACAGGCGAAAGGGTTCCCGATCATTCCATGTAACCTCTGCGGCTCTCAGCCGAACCTGCAGCGTCAGGTGATTGGCGACATGCTGCGCGACTGGGATAAGCGCTATCCGGGTCGTATCGAAACCATGTTCAGCGCCATGCAGAACGTCGTCCCTTCCCATCTCGCGGATGTGGAGCTGTTCGACTTTAAAGGCATCAACCATGACTCAGACGTGGTGAATGGCGGCGATCTGGCGTTTGACCGGGAAGAGATCCCGATGCAGCCAGCAGGCTGGCAGCCGGAAGATGATGACAATCAGTTTGAAGAGTTGCGTCTGAACGTGCTTGAAGTGAAGTAAGCGATTAGCGTCTCAGAAACACCTTCTGAGACGCTTCATGCTCTATTTCAGCAGACGTACGCGGCAGGTTTTACCCTTAATTTTCCCGTTTTGCAGCTGCTTCCATGCCTTATGGGCAACCGCCTGGCGAACCGCGACGTAGACATGCGCCGGATGGACAGCAATCTTACCGATATCCGCCCCGTCCAGACCCACATCCCCGGTCAGTGCACCGAGAACATCACCAGGACGCATCTTGGCTTTTTTACCGCCATCGATGCACAGGGTCGCCATTTCGGCCTCGAGCGGCACAAGGCTGACGCCGGCTGGGGGATTCATCCAGTTCAGCTTAATCTGCAGCATCTCAGAGAGAATATTGGCGCGCTGCGCCTCTTCAGGTGCGCAGAAGCTGATCGCCAGACCGCTGTTTCCTGCGCGCGCGGTACGGCCAATACGGTGCACGTGTACTTCCGGATCCCACGCCAGCTCAAAGTTCACCACCAGCTCAAGCGATTTAATATCCAGACCGCGCGCAGCAACGTCGGTCGCAACCAGCACGCGGGCGCTGCCATTCGCGAAACGGACCAGCGTCTGATCGCGATCGCGCTGTTCCAGATCGCCATGCAGCGACAGCGCGCTCTGCCCGGCGGCATTCAGGGCATCACAAACCGACTGACAGTCTTTTTTGGTATTACAGAACACCACGCAGGAGGCAGGCTGATGCCGGCTCAGCAATTTCTGCAGGAGCGGTATCTTCCCCTGCTGCGAGGTTTCAAAGAACTGCTGTTCGATCGCGGGCAGCGCATCTACGCTGTCAATTTCAATGGTAAGGGGATTTTTCTGCACGCGGCCGCTGATGGCGGCAATGGCTTCCGGCCAGGTTGCGGAGAACAGCAGCGTCTGGCGATCGGCCGGTGCAAAACGGATCACCTCGTCAATGGCATCGCTGAAACCCATGTCCAGCATGCGATCGGCCTCATCCATGACCAGCGTTTGTAACGCATCCAGCGAGACGGTGCCCTTCTGCAGATGATCGAGCAGACGGCCAGGCGTCGCGACAATAATGTGCGGGGCATGCTGGAGTGAATCACGCTGGGCGCCGAACGGCTGCCCGCCGCAGAGGGTTAAGATCTTGGTATTGGGCAGGAAACGCGCCAGGCGACGCAGTTCACCCGCGACCTGGTCTGCCAGTTCGCGGGTCGGACACAGCACCAGAGACTGGGTCTGAAAAAGCGCCGCATCGATATGCTGCAACAGGCCAAGGCCGAATGCCGCCGTTTTTCCACTGCCCGTTTTCGCCTGCACGCGCACGTCACGGCCCTCGAGAATGGCAGGTAAGGCGGCCGCCTGAACAGGCGTCATCGTCAGGTATCCCAACTCGTTGAGGTTATCGAGTTGGGCGGCGGGCAGAACATTCAGGGTAGAAAAAGCGGTCACTGTAGTCTCTCGTGGTGATCTTTGCAGTCAGATGGCGCGTATCCTCGCAGATCTCGCGGTTCGATGCGACAATTTAATCGGTTCTTCATCGGGTGGCGGGTCCGGCATCGGCTGCGGACGCGGGATGGGATCGGGCATGGGTACCGGATCGCTGGGGATAGGATCGGACTGACGCGATTGTGGCAGTAGCAGAGCGTTAAGGATGCTCATCATTCCCTCCAGAATTTGCTGTCGTCCCTTTTAGGGTAGACGCTGAGAATCTGGAGGCAAAAAAAAGCCGACTATGAAGTCGGCGTCGTACGAATCAATTGTGCTATGCAGTAATTCAAAAAAGGAAGTAAGACAATATGGAGCGCAACGCCCATCGCTTGACGTTGCATTCACCTGCGGGAGTAATATTGCACCTTACGGGGTAGATGTTTATTGACTTCGCTCAATTAAAAGAGCGTTTTAATCCCGGAAAAAGATGAAAAAAGCGTAAATTTACAGCCATTTACTACGATGCAACCACCATGCAACACCCCCAATCAAAACAACTAACATCACGCAAAAGGCCGTAAAGCCGTAGCGATAAGCGCCCCCGGGAATTCCCCCCAGATTGACGCCAAACAGCCCGGTCAAAAACGTGCTGGGTAAAAACACCATCGCCATCAGGGACATCGTATAGGTTCTTCGCGCCAGCGACTCCTGCATCACCTGCGCGATTTCGTCCGCCATCACCGCCGTTCTGGCAATACAGGAATCAATTTCATCCAGCCCGCGGCCCAGCCTGTCGGCAATATCCTGCATTCTGCGTCGATGGTCGTCGTTCATCCAGGCGAGCCTTTCGCTGGCCAGCCGCGCATACACGTCGCGCTGCGGCGTCATGTAGCGGCGCATAACAATCAGCTGTTTACGCAATAAGGCCAGAAAACCGCGCGGCGGGATCTGCTGATCGAGCAGGTTATCTTCCAGGTCGATGATTTTGTCGTGCAGTTCTTCGATAAACTCGCTCGCGTGATCGGTAAGCGCGTCACAGACGTCCACCAGCCAGCTGCCGCAGTCGATCGGCCCGGTGCCCTCTTTCAGATCGTTGACGATGTCATCCAGCGCCAGAACCTTACGCTGTCGGGTGGAGACAATCAGCCCATCGTCCATATAGACCCGCATCGCAACCAGCTGATCCGGACGTTCATCCGTGCTGCCGTTAATACAGCGCAGGGTGATCAGCGTCCCGTCCCCCATTCGGCTCACGCGGGGGCGCAGGCTTTCACCGGCCAGCGCATCGCGCACATTGTTAGGCAAGAGCGGGGTCGACGCCAGCCAGTCAGCGCTGTCCGGGTGGGTGTAGTTCAGATGCAGCCAGCAGGGATGCGCACTGTCGATCACATCATTGTCTTCCAGCGGCCGGGCACCGCCGCGACCGTCCAGCACCCACGCAAAAACTGCGTCTGGAACGTTTAGTTCAGATCCTTTAATGCTTTCCACAGCTCCTCCGCCTTTTAGCTCTTTCGGTGTCAGTCTAGCTTTCATCAGGGGTTAAGCAACAACTATGTATCCCATCGCGCTGAAATCGTTCATGAAAGGCAGAGTGTAGGCCGGGTAAGCGCAGCGCCACCCGGCAAGAAATATGGCGAGAATGTTGCGGTTTTGTCAGAGAGAGTGCTCCGGCCGCGGGAGGAAGGATGGCGAGCCGCCAGGTAATGAGGACAACGATCCCTGATCCAGTCTGAAATTACGCGTGCGGGCCTGCAGCTCGATCACCTGATTGCGCAGGACATCAGAGGAGCCGTTGAGTTCCTCCGCCATCGCCACGTTGCTTTGCGTGACCCGCTCCAGCTCCGAAAGCGCCAGCGTGATCTGGGAAATGCCTTTCTCCTGCTCAGAGGTCGACGCGGAAATTTCATCCATCAAGCGGCTGACGTTCCCCGAGCCCGTCACGATTTCATGCATATTCTTCTCTGCCTGTGACACCACGGTCGCACCCTGTGTGACGTTACTGCTAGTGACTTCAATCAGCGCTTTGATATTCTTCGCGGCCTCTGCGCTGCGGTGTGCCAGGTTTCTGACCTCTTCCGCAACGACAGAAAAGCCTTTTCCGTGGTCGCCTGCCCTTGCTGCCTCAACGGCCGCGTTGAGCGCCAGAATATTGGTCTGGAACGCAATGCCGTCAATCAATGAAATAATCTCCGTCATCTGCTGGGCGCATTCGGTAATGGACTGCATATTGTTGGCGACCTGCCCCATCAGCTCCCCGCCCTTGCGCGCCTGCAGCGTCGCCACATTCGCCTGTTCGCTCGCCAGGCGGGTGTTATCGGCATTGTTTTTGGTGCTCGCCGCCATTTGCTCCATGCTGGCTGCGGTTTGCACTAAAGACGCAGACTGCTGTTCGGTTTTTACCGAGAGCTGAGCGCTACGGGCCGAGAGCTGATCCGATAAGGTCATGGCGGTTTGCGACGACGCCCTGATCTCGCGCACCAGCGTCGCAATGTTGCCGGAAAGGCTATTGATCCCGGGAATTAGTCGACCCGCGCAGTTATTGCCAAACTCCGGGATAGAAACCCCAAGGTTGCCTGCTGTCACCTCTTCAATACTTCTCTTTACCGTATTGATCGGCGTCACGAGATAGCGGGTCATATAGACCCAAAGCAAAAATAGCGCAACGAAATTGATAACGTTAAGGGAAATAAAGAGAGAGGACTTGCTGGAAATTAGAACAACGACACCTGCGTTTACCAAAAATAGCGATAAAAGGAACCCGATAATAAAGGTCCTGACACTAATATTTCTTAGCATGATGATACCCACGTTTTATATTTTGGTCGGCATCTAGACTTATAGCATTGGCTCAGACGTTTTTCCTCGCAAACTTCACGGGATTGTTTTTTCGCCGTTAGCAACCTGGGATTTAGCTTAAGTCAGATAAAAAAAGCGTATTAGTGAAAATGTTCTTCGCAGCGTGCTGTGATACTGGTCTGCCGCCACGTTAAGCGATACCATCCGCTGCGGCGCACTGATACAATCGCCGTTATATTTAAGGAGCTTTGCTACTTTTATTCGCTCTTGTTTAGCAATGCTTAATACGTTAACAATGAGAATATATTTTATATTCTTAATACGTTTTAGAGTATTAATATGACTGGTCATTTTACACGATAAAAAACTAATATTGTTTGAAAGCGCATGTTCGTTGCCAGATAAAGATGTGCCCGGCAGGCGAAATCGGTAACCCTCTCAGGCGTGGGATTGCATAATGCTCAATATATCGTGGGACCCTGTGTTAATCGCTATCTCTTATCTGGTGGCGTTTATCGCCTCCTTTGTGGCGCTGGACAGTGCCGGAAAGATTCCCCTTTCCAGCCGAAAGGCTGCCCTGTTCTGGCGTATGGCCGGCGGCATCTCGCTCGGCATCGGCATCTGGTCGATGCACTTTATCGGCATGCTGTCGATGCAGATGCCCATGATGATGCGCTATGATCTCTGGTTAACCCTTGCATCCCTGGGCGTCGCGGTTATTGCGTCGACCACGGCCCTTGATATTGCCGTCGCGGGAAAAAAACGGTCTCTCTTTCGCCCCATCGTTGCCACCGCAATCCTGAGCGCAGGCGTGGTATCCATGCACTATATCGGTATGGCGGCCCTGATGCTGGATGGCAGCATCATCTGGGATCGCCGTATTGTGGGGTTGTCCGTGGTCATTGCCGTGGTGGCTTCCGGCACTGCGCTGTGGCTGGCTTTCCGCCTGCGAGACAAAGGGGTTTTTATTGAGCGCCTTCTCGCGGCCCTGGTCATGGCCGCCGCCATTTGTGCGATGCACTATACCGGCATGAGTGCCGCGCATTACCCGGAAATGTCGCATACCCTTCCCGGTGGGATCGGCGAGCTCGGGTTATCCATCTGGGTTTCGGTCACCACGCTCTGCCTGCTTGGCGTGATGTTAATTATTTCCCTTGTCGACTCTCACCGGCGTACCGGCCGGCTGACGGACAATCTGCGGCAGCTCAATCGGCAGCTTGAGCTGCAGGCGCGCTTTGATGCGCTCACCGGACTCGCGAATCGCCATCAGATGGACATCCGCATGCAGGACTGCCTGCGCAGCGCGTTGCTGAGTAACAGGCAATTTGCCGTCATTTTCCTGAACGTCGATCATTTCAAACGCGTCAACGATACCTGGGGTCACAGCGTCGGCGATGAGTTATTGATCACCGTTGCTCAGCGCATCACTTCCCGTCTCACGCGTGAGATGACCCTGGCAAGGCTGGGAGGTGACGCCTTTATTCTGCTGGTACCGGAATGCGACGACGACAAACTCAACGCCCTGCTCGCGTCGTTGCTTGAGGATGTGCGACGTCCTCTTTCGATCTGTGGTCATACGCTAAGCACGACAATCAGTGCGGGCGTCAGCCTCTATCCTCAGGATGGCGAAACGCTGCATGAGCTAAAGCTCAAGGCGGATGCAGCCCTGCATCACGTCAAAGACGACGGCCGGAACGGCTGGGCGCACTACCGCTCCGAGATGTCGACAGCAATCCCGGCAAAACCCGGTTTTCTGCAGGAACTCTCTCAGGCGCTTGAGCGCGATCAGTTTGAACTCTGGTACCAGCCAACCTGGTATGCACAAGAGAAGACTATCCATGGTTTTGAAGCCCTGCTGCGCTGGCGGCACCCTGAGCAAGGCGTTGTTCTGCCGGGCCTGTTTATCCCCTCGCTGGAACAAACCGGCTTAATTATTCCGGTGGGCAACTGGGCCATTGAAGCGGCATGTCGACAACTGCATTTCTGGACTGAACAAGGGTTCAGCCAGTGGACGCTGTCGCTCAACCTGTCCCCCGTCCAGTTCGAACAGCCGGACATTTTCCACATCGTATCGTCGATGCTGGAAAAATATAGCTTGTCCCCATCCAGGCTGATCCTTGAGGTTACGGAGAGCACCGCGCTGAAAAATCTCGACCGCAGCATTGAGTTACTCAACGCGTTTAATCATGCGGGGATCACCGTCTCGATTGATGATTTCGGTACGGGCTACTCGAACCTGCTGATGCTGAGCGTGCTGCCGGCAAAAGAGCTCAAGATCGACAAAAGCTTTGTAACGTCGATGCTGGAAAATGAAAAAAGCTACAAGCTGGTTGAAACCATCATGAGTATCGCCCGAACCATGGAGATGAACGTGGTAGCTGAAGGGATTGAAACCCAAGAGCAGCAGGAGGTTCTCACCCGTCTCGGCTGCGACTACCTGCAGGGTTATCTTTTCTCCCGCCCCTTACCTGCCGAGCAGGTGCCGTGGCTGCTTCTGCAGATAAACTCCGACAGGCAAATTATACCCATTAATAAAATTCAAACGGACCCCGCATTTATTTCACAAAAAAACCATGCCTGATGGGGTTGAGTAGAGTATGTTTCAAAGCAGTAGACACTCGTCACGTCTGTCATGATTGTCAGGCGCATTGAGCCGATGAACAGGAAATGCCTATGTCGCAAAACGGTTTTGAAGCGCTGAACGTCATTAAAACACCCGTATGGCTGATTTCCCCCGCTTCGGAAGCGATCGTTTTTGCGAATGTGACCGCAACGCAGCTTATGGGAGAGAAGACGCTGAACCAGTTGCGTAAAGGTCTCTATTCCGCGAATGCACAGCACCTCCTGTCGATGTATGTACCTGAACTGAAAACCGGGCAGGAGATCGTCGAAATCTGGACAATAAGCCGGGATGGACAGGATACGCCGCTAAGCTGTCGTCTCTCGCTTGCCCATTATGCCCCCTGGGGAGATGTGATTGTTTTCGAGGGGATCGCCCAGCACATTCTCTCTGGGCTAAAGGCCAGCCGCTCCGCAACCTACCGGCGGAAAAAACAGGGGTTTTACGCCCGTTTTTTTCAGACCAACAGCGCGCCGATGCTGTTAATCGATCCGGCCCGCGATGGCCAGATCGTTGATGCTAACATGGCCGCGCTCAATTTTTACGGTTACTCACATGATGACATGTGCAGTAAACATACCTGGGAAATCAATACCCTGGGGCGAGACGTCTTGCCCATTATGACCGCGATTGCCGCGCTGCCCGGCGGCCATAAGCCGCTCAACTTTGTTCACCGCCTTGCCGACGGCTCTACCCGCCACGTTCAGACGTATGCCGGCCCCATTGAGATCTATGGTGACAAGCTGATGCTGTGCATCATCCACGATATCACCGAGCAAAAAAGACTGGAGCAAGAGCTGGAACATGCCGCACTACGTGACTCCATGACCGGGTTACTTAACCGTCGCCAGTTCTACGCGATTACCGATCCCAACAACCTGAATCATCTTCCTGCCCAACAGCAATTTAGCCTGCTGCTGGTGGATACCGATCGCTTCAAAAACATCAACGACCTGTTTGGTCATCTGAAGGGCGATGAGGTGCTTATCGCCCTCTCCCGAACGCTGGAAGCCTGTAGCCGGGAGAATGACCTGGTGTTCCGCTGGGGAGGCGAAGAGTTCGTTATCCTGCTGCCGCATACCGCTCTCGACATCGCGTTGCAGATTGCCGAGTCGATCCGTGCAGCCGTTGCCCGCATTACGATTCCGGGCTTACCGCGGTTTACCGTTAGCATTGGCGTGGCGCGACATAACCAGGGCGAGACGATTGATGAGCTGTTTAAGCGGGTAGACGACGCGCTGTATCGCGCTAAAAATGACGGACGCAATAAAGTCCTTGCAGCATGAAACTGGAGTATACGGGAAAGCCCCGCTACAATGCCTGCCTCGACTCAATTAACTTCAGGTGGGTAAAATCTGCAATGGGAAAAACAGAAATAATACTCACCTTAATTATTTTGCTCCTTATTATATTTGGCTTATGGTTTATTTTTAGCGGTGAGATCTGGTATCTCGTCGAATTTCTCGAAAATAGTCTTTACCCGACCTTCGATGCACCATAACGCACGTTTAATATCTTGTTTCACCTACTGAATTTGTCAGGTATCTGCAAGCCTGACAGCCGCGTAAGATACGCGCCGTTATCCTCCAACTACGTTGATAACGAATCACTTATTCATTTGCTTATGTTGCCCGTGCTCTGACGGGCTTTTTTATTTCCGGCATTTCAGCCACGCCAGGCTATATCTTAATCATCTTTAATGACAAGGGAGAGGAATGATGAGCAAGAAGATCCTGATGCTGGTGGGCGATTATGCCGAAGATTACGAAACCATAGTGCCTTTTCAGGCTTTGCAGATGATTGGCCATCAGGTGGATGCAGTCTGTCCCGACAAACCAAAAGGCGACTACATCATGACGGCAATCCATGATTTCGACGGCACCCAGACCTATAGCGAAAAACCCGGTCACCGCTTTACCCTCAACGCCGACTTTTCCGCCGTAAAGGAGCAGGACTACGACGCACTGCTCATCCCCGGCGGCAGAGCGCCCGAGTATCTGCGGCTAAATGAGGATGTGTTAAAGCTGGTACAGGCATTTGACGCCGCGCGCAAACCGATTGCTGCAGTGTGCCATGGCCCGCAGCTGCTCGCTGCCGCGGGCATCCTGAAAGGCCGTACCTGTAGCGCCTACCCGGCTTGTGCACCTGAGGTACGCCTCGCGGGTGGACACTACGCCACGATCGGCATCGATCAGGCCCATGTCGACGGCAACCTGGTGACGGCTCCCGCCTGGCCCGCCCATCCGCAGTGGCTGGCGAAGTTTAGTGCGTTATTAGCACAATAGCGCGCCGGTATCAGCCCGGGTGAATACCGTGCGGGTGGAGCGGAGCCATGTTTTCAGGACTGGCGCGAGAATGCGTCAGTTCTCGTTTTAACCGTTGGCACATCCCGCTTTCTCCCCGAAGAGCGCTGTGATATTAGCCCATCAACACCTGCAGGGCATCCTGCCGATTGGCCCTGATAGAAAAAATACGATCCATCCTGGTCAGCTTAAAGAGAGCGTGTGTATTGCTGTTAAGCGAACACAGCACCAGCTCACCCTTGCCGTTTAAACTCTTGAGTATGGATACCAGCGCGCCGAGACAGCTGCTGTCAATAAAATCTACGTGGCTGAAATCCAGCAATATCTTTTTATTACTTTTTTCAATCACCTCCAGCACCTGCTGCTTAAAGGTCTGCTCGACAGAAGCATCCAGCCTGCGAACCAGCGGAACGACAATCTGTACGTCATTTTCACTCTGTATTTCAAAGTTCATAATCAGCCTCGCATCAGGGGCGTAACGTGTTCCCGAATGATGATCATAGTGCACCGATATCGCTCCCGGAAGGCAACCGGAAGCATGACCATCAGCAATTTATTCCCCAAATATCCCTTGCATAGCCCTGAATGGTTCTGTCACTCGAAAACTCTCCCATTCGGCTAATATTTAGCAACGCTTTTCGATGCCACTGGCGGGGATGTTCAAAATCAGCCATTGCCTGACGTTGGGTTTGACTGTAGCTGTCAAAATCCAGCAGATGACAATAATGATCGGCTGTTGTCAACATATGGTGTAGCGGTGCAAAAATTTCGCGATCGGCGCTAAATTCACCTGAAATAAGCGTATCCACTATACGCATCATTCGAGGATCGCTCTGACGATAGAAACGATTATTATCGCCATTTGAACGCATTTCATTGACTTCTTCAGCCGTCGCGCCGAAAAGATAGAAGTTTTCTGCCCCAACAGCATTAAGAATTTCAATGTTGGCACCATCATACGTACCCATTGTTAACGCACCATTCAGCGCGAACTTCATATTACTGGTTCCAGATGCCTCCGTACCTGCTGTGGATATTTGTTCAGACAGGTCTGTTGCCGGTATTATGCTTTCGGCTAAGGAGACTTTGTAATCCTCAAGAAAAATGACTTTCAGCTGTCCGGCAATACGCGCATCGCTGTTGATTTTATTCGCAACAGCATTAATTAACTGAATAATAAGCTTTGCCATTCGATAACCGGGTGCCGCTTTACCTGCAAAAAGATGCACCTTAGGCGCTATGGTTCTCCCATTCTCTTTAATATCAATATAGAGAGAAATGACGTGCAGAATATTCAGAAGCTGGCGCTTGTATTCGTGAATGCGTTTTACCTGGCAATCAAACATTGCCATCGGGTCCAACATAATCCCATAACGATGTGAAACAATCTGGCTCAGCGCGGATTTATTTTTGAATTTAATGCCGCGAATATGATCGATCACCCCCGTATCATCCGCATGCTTCTCCAGCTGTCGAAGCATATGTAAATCCGTCGGCCATCGGGTACCCAATTGCTGATTCAGAAACGCGGCAAGATTTGGGTTAGCCTGCTGCAACCATCTGCGCGGTGTAATGCCGTTGGTCTGATTAATGAATTTATCTGGCGTAATAAAATAAAAATCGGGAACCAGGTGCGTTTTGATAAGCTCGGAATGGAGCATTGCCACCCCATTAACACAGTGACTCCCGACGATGGCCAGATTTGCCATCCTGATGCTTTTCTCGTTGTTCCCCGAAAACAGTGACAAGGAGGTCAATAAGTGCGGTTTGTCTGGCCATCGGGAGGCGACATCCGCAAGAAAACGGTGGTTAATCTCAAAAATAATCTGCAAGTGTCGCGGCAACAATTTTTCGAACAACGCCACTGGCCAGGTCTCCAGAGCCTCGGGCATCAACGTATGGTTGGTGTATGCACAGGTTCTTTGGGTGATATCCCAGGCCTGGTGCCAGGGAAGGCTGTACTCGTCGACAAGTATTCGCATCAACTCGACAACAGCCAGCGCGGGATGCGTATCATTTAGCTGGATGGCGACATGCCGCGGCAGTAACGAAATGTCAGTTTCAATCTCAGCGTATTCGCGAAAAATATCTCGCAAGGTACATGCTACAAGAAAATACTCCTGAGTCAGTCGCAGCTCCTTGCCCGAGAGGATCTCATCAGAAGGATAGAGTATTTTTGAAATATTCTCGGAGGCGATTTTTTCACTGACCGCTTTGATGTAATCGCCATGGTTGAAAATATGAATATCAAAAGAGTTAGAGGCTACGGCACTGTATAAACGAAGCTTATTCGTGGTGCTACCTCTGTAGCCAGAAACGAAACAGTCATTTGGGATACCAACGATGGTATTCCACCCCAACCACATTGGATTATAATTCCCGTCAGCATCATCTGCATGCTCGATATATCCACCAATTGGGATCAGCATTGCCTGGCTATGGTGTTCAACCAGCCAGGGGGAATGCATGGAATGCCAGTCGTCCGGATGTTCGATTTGCTGACCATTCTGAAAAGACTGCCTGAATAAACCATATTCGTATTTTATGCCATGACCTGAGGCAGCAATGTCTAACGTTGCCATTGAGTCAATAAAGCAGGCAGCTAACCGCCCAAGGCCACCATTTCCAAGCGCGGCATCGGGCTCTTCGTCAAGAATACCATCGAAATCAAACCCCAGGTCAGTGACAACCTGACGCATATCATCAAGCAAATTCAGGTTCATCAGGTTATTGCGTAATGACTGCCCAAGCAAAAATTCCATCGAGAGATAATAAACGCGTTTTTTCTTTTCCACGCGTTGCCGGGCCTGACTATCGAGAAAGCGATCTTGCTGAAAATACCGCACTGCCAGCGCCACAGCATTGAATATATCGCCGTTGGTAGCCTTGTCTATGCTAACGCATAACGTATATTTTAATTGTGTTTCGACAAGTTCACGCAACTCTCTGTTAGTGAAAGACATGTTGACCTCACTGGAGTTACTGCATGTTTTTAATATGCAGAACACAAGATATTATTTTGTTCAAGTGTAGACGGCGATATTCAACTCATGCAATTTTTACCCACCATTGCGTATGGTGTTGTTTTTGTATCGCCCGAGAAATATCAGCAGTAAGTATCGTCAGGAAAGTGCGACGTTCTGCTGTGGCGGGAGAGAATCAGAAGGAGCAACTGGCGCTAAGCTCCGCGCCAGTTCTGGATTTGGTAGCAGCGAACCCCTACTCGTCAGTGCTTCTCAATATACATCGTCCGGCTATACGCCACGTCTTCCGGGTTATTAATCGGGTACCCTTTCACCCACGGCTTAATCAGTCGACCGTTGGTGTACTGGTAAATAGGCGCGATAGGTGCTTTCTCCATAAGGATTTTCTCCGCCATGTTGTAGTCGG
This sequence comes from Enterobacter sp. ku-bf2, assembly GCF_001742765.1. Taxonomy (NCBI): domain Bacteria; kingdom Pseudomonadati; phylum Pseudomonadota; class Gammaproteobacteria; order Enterobacterales; family Enterobacteriaceae; genus Enterobacter; species Enterobacter sp. ku-bf2. The sequence continues at coordinate 414,990 of NZ_MDVW01000001.1, read as the reverse complement.
TGTTACGCGCTTTCGCCGTGGTTTCGAGCGTCGCCTGGTGGATAATTTTATCGTAAGCAGGGTCATTAAAACGCGAGATATTGCCGCTGTGGGTTGAGGTCAGCAGGGACAGGAAGGTCGAGGGCTCGTTGTAATCCCCCACCCATGACGCGCGGATCACATCAAAATTGCCGGTATTGCGGCTGTCGATGTAGGTTTTCCACTCCTGATTTTGCAGCTTGACATCCACACCGAGGTTTTTCTTCCACATGGACGCCACCGCAATAGCTATTTTCTGGTGGTTTTCCGACGTGTTGTACAGCAGGTTCAGCTTCAGCGGACGCTGAGGGCCGTAGCCTGCGGCCTGGAGCAAGGTTTTGGCCTGAGCGTTCAGCTCCTGCTGGGACATCTGCTCGAACGGCGAAGGTTCAGGCGTGAAGCCCGCCGTCACGTCAGGGGTAAAATGCCAGGCCGGTTTTTCGCCGGTACCCAGTACCTTTTCCGCCATAATGCGGCGATCGATAGTCATGCTCAGGGCAAGACGAACCCGGGCATCGGCCGTCGGCCCCTTTTGCGTATTAAACGCGTAGTAGTAGGTCCCGAGCTGAGGCGGCGTATACACCTGTCCCGGAATGTCCTTCAGGAGCTTCTGATACATGTTTTTCGGGAACGATTCGGTAATATCGATATCCCCTGCCAGATAGCGTTTCGTGGCGGACGATTCCTGATTAATCGGAATAAAGGTCACTTTTTGCAGGACAGTTTTCGCATTGTCCCAATAGTGGGTGTTCGGCACGACAACCAGTTTTTCATTCACCACGCGGTCGTTCAGGACGTAAGCGCCATTACCGACCAGCGCTCCCGGACGCGTCCACTCTTTCCCGCTTTCAACGTTCGCTTTTTGCACCGGATAGAAGGCGAAGTTTGCCGTCAGGTTGCTAAACCACGGTAGCGGTTTATCCAGCTGGACGCGCAGCGTCCTGGCATCCACCGCCGTCACGCCCAGGGTATCAGGCGCTGCCTTACCGTCGATGATAGCCTGCGCATTGTTGATACCTGCCAGCGCTGCAAACCAGGCAAACGGAGAGGTCGTTTTTGGGTCAACCAGACGCTGCCAGCTGTAGACAAAATCCTGCGCGGTGACCGGCGTACCGTCAGACCATTTTGCGTTATCACGCAAGGTGAACGTCCAGGTACGGTTATCGTTACTCTGCCAGCGCGTCGCCACGCCCGGGGTCAGTTCCCCTTTCTCATTCTGATTCACCAGCCCTTCGAAAAGATCGCGAATCACCTGAATCTCTGGCAACCCCACCGCTTTTGCCGGATCGAGCGAAGCCGGTTCATCTTTAATATGTCTGACCAGCTCCTGTTTTTGCGCCAGCACCGTGCCCTGTGGGACATCAGCAGCGTATGAGAGTGTAGAGAGCCCGCACAGGCACAGTGCGGTGAAAAGACGCGAAACAGGATGCTTCATAAGATCCCCTTTAAAAAATTCAGGTAACAAGCAGATGCGTAATTATTTGTTTCGACAATAAGAAATGCAAATAACTTACGCCTGAATAGTGATTTAAGGCAATTCTCAGCCGCTACGGAAACTATTTGATTAACAGCGGCTTTTGCACAACACTGCCAGTAGAGACTTCTTTATCAGGATTTCGTATGGCAACCACCCGACCCCGCGCGGAACGCGGCGCCTTCCCTCCGGGCGCTGAACAATATGGCCGCTCATTTTTAGGCGCATCGCTGATCTGGTTCCCGGCACCCGATGCCGATCGCGAAAGCGGTTTGATTATTGCCGGCACACACGGTGATGAAAACTCGTCTGTCGTCACGCTCTCGTGCGCCCTGCGGACATTGACCCCTTCATTACGACGTCATCACGTGATTCTTGCCGTCAATCCGGATGGCTGTCAGTTGGGATTGCGGGCGAATGCGCGGGGCGTCGACCTGAACCGTAATTTCCCGGCAGCAAACTGGCGCGCTGGCGAAACGGTTTATCGCTGGAACAGCTCCGCCGAGGAGCGAGACGTGGTGTTGCTGACGGGAGACAACCCTGGCTCAGAGCCGGAAACGCAGGCGCTGTGCCAGCTTATCCATAAGATCCACCCCGCCTGGGTTGTCTCCTTCCACGATCCGCTGGCCTGCATTGAAGATCCGCGCCACTCTGACCTGGGCGCGTGGCTGGCTCGGGCGTTCGACCTGCCGCTCGTCACCAGCGTGGGTTATGAAACACCCGGATCATTCGGGAGCTGGTGCGCCGACTTAAGCCTGCCCTGCATTACCGCTGAGTTCCCGGCGATCTCCTCCGACGAAGCCAGCGAAAAATACTTAAAAGCCATGATGGAGCTTCTGCGCTGGCAGCCTCAGAGATGAAGCACGCCGCTGGTAAATTTCAGGGCCGGTGAAACGTCAACCGCCAGCCACGTCGGGCCATCCAGATCGGCGAAACGGACCTGATTGACCAGCGGCAGCGCCGCGCCGATCGCCCGGGAAGTGCAAAGCATGCATCCCAGCATCAGGGCGAACCCCTGCGCCCTGGCGTCCGCCGCCAGAGCCAGGGCTTCAGTCAGTCCGCCTGCCTTGTCGAGCTTGATATTGACCATGTCATAGCGGCCCTTAAGCTCGCTCAAATTCTCGCGGGTGTGGCAGCTTTCATCCGCGCACACGGGCAACGGATGGATAAAATTCTTCAGCGCCGCATCCTCTTTTACCGGCAGAGGCTGCTCCAGCATCGCCACCCCCAGATCGGCCAGCAGCTGGCATCGCGCGGCCAGCCCTTCGGGATGCCACGACTCGTTGGCGTCCACAATCAGCGTGGCTGAGGGGACCGCCGAGCGAATGGCGACCATCCGCTCGCTGATCAGACGATCGTCTAGCTTCACTTTTAACAACGTGGCTCCGGCGTCATAGAGCGCTTTCGCACTGGCGGCCATCTGCTCCGGCTCACCAATCACGACCGTTTGCGCGGTCACGATCGATTCGGGCACGACCACGCCCAGCAATGACGTCAGCGATTTTTGCTGCTGAGCGGCTTCAAGGCTCCAGAGCGCACAGTCGATGGCGTTGCGCGCCGCCCCGGCGGGTAAACGCTGCTGTAATGCCTCGCGCGTGAGCCCTTTTTGCAGGTCTGGCACCAGGGTCATGATCTGCGCCATCACAGATGCAAGGCTTTCCCCATAGCGCGGATAAGGCGTACATTCCCCGACGCCTTTCACACCCTCTTCTTCAATTTCAACCACGACCACGCTGGCTTCACTTCGGCTGCCGCGCGAAATCACAAACGGGGTATGCAATGGCCAGGCTTCTTCATAGACCTTAACGCTTCTCATCACTGACTCCTTGCGGTCCGGAAAGGCGAAAAATTTGGTTTGCCGTGTTATCTGCTGATGGCATACACTAGCCACGACGTTAACTATATGTAAACAGGAAGATATCTATGTCACAACTCGTTCATTTCCAGGGCAACCCGGTTGCTGTAGCAGGTTCCATTCCGCAGGCTGGCAGCAAAGCGCAGGCATTTACTCTGGTGGCTAAAGATCTGTCTGACGTCACACTGGCTCAGTTTGCGGGAAAACGCAAAGTGCTGAACATTTTCCCAAGCATTGATACCGGTGTTTGTGCCGCATCCGTGCGTAAATTCAACCAGCTGGCGACTGAAATGGACAACACCGTTGTGCTGTGCATTTCCGCTGACCTGCCGTTTGCCCAGTCCCGTTTCTGCGGTGCCGAAGGCCTGAGCAACGTCATCACCCTCTCCACCCTGCGTAGCGCAGATTTCCTCGAAAAATACGGCGTCAGCATTGCGGAAGGCCCACTGAAGGGTCTGGCAGCACGTGCTGTACTGGTTCTGGACGAAAACGACACTGTCGTCTTCAGCGAACTGGTTAACGAAATCACCACCGAGCCGGACTACACTGCCGCGCTGGACGTGCTGAAAGCATAATAAGTCCTTAGCATTCTATACAACTTATTCTCAACCTCGCTTCGGCGGGGTTTTTTATTATTTCAAAGCTGAATCGTTAAAGCATAAATACTCGCATGTCACATTAATCCTGCAATAATCAGAACACTATGTAACATGATCGTGATCAACAACGCATAATAATCGTTAAAATCCCCTATTTTCATCCCGAGTGAAGCCCATCACATTTCCCTTTTTGTCTAAACATTAGATTTGCTTACGAAAGAAGATAATCGTTTCAGCAAAAAAGGATAAATTATGAAGATCAAATTCGCTTTTACGCTCCTGGCGGTCCTGGTTTCTGGCCATGCCGCGGCTAAAACCTGGGTGCTGACAAGTGCTGAAAGCAGCGTAGAGAAAGGAAACTGGAAGATTTCCAGTGATGAGCTGAAAGTTAAAGATCAGACGTTCAGCATTGAGCAAAAAATCTTACACGGCGGCAAGCAGGAAGGCAGTAAAGTCATCATTATTAGCAGTAAAGATGGCCTGACGATTACCCTGAGCCCGACACGCGGCATGAACCTTCTGCACGTTGAAGGGTTTGGCACCCGACTGGGATGGAATTCACCCGTCAAAGAGGTCGTCAATCCTGCCTACATTAATCTTGAAAGCCGAAACGGTCTCGGCTGGCTGGATGGATTCAACGAGATGATGGTGCGCTGTGGCTACGAGTGGACAGGTCATCCGGTCACCGCAGATGGGCAAATTTACACCCTTCACGGCAGGGCCGGAAATACACCGGTATCGCAGGTGGAAGTTGAGGTGGCGGATACCGCCCCGCATGAGATCCGAGTTCGGGGTTTAATCAAAGAGAGCACGTTCAAAAAAGCGGATCTGCAAACCATGACCGAACTGCGCTACGTTCCCGGAACTAACCAGTTCAGTCTGCATGATGTTCTGACCAACCATGCCGATTACCCTCATGATTATCAAATCATCTATCACAGCAACTTCGGCACGCCGATCCTCGAAGAAGGCGCACGTTTCCTTGCGCCGGCGGTGAGCGTGAGCCCATTCAATGACTACGCCAAAGCGGGCGTAAACGACTGGCAAACCTACGCCGGGCCGACAAAAGGCTTTGATGAGATGGTCTTTAATATTCAGCCGCTCGCCGACAACAACCACGAAACGCTCGCGGCAGTGGTCAATAAAGCCGGTGATAAAGGCGCATCCATCCAGTTTGATACGCGCCAGCTGCCCGTGCTGACCTTATGGAAAAACACTGACACGCTGAAGCAGGGTTATGTCACGGGCATTGAACCGGGCACCAGCTACGCCTACCCCGTCACGATTGAACGCGAACAGAAGCGGGTCAAGCAGCTGCAGCCTGGCGCCAGCGCGCAGTTTGATCTGACCTATACCCTGCTCCACAGCCCGCAGCAGGTGAAAGAGGTTGCAAACAGGATTGCGTCGATTCAGGGCGAGACAAAAACAGACATCGTTAACACGCCGCTGGCGAAGGAATAAATCTAAAGTGAAAAGTAAAAAGCCTCTTTGCAGAGGCTTTTTTGTTATTCGTCACCTTTCTTATGATTCAAACCATATTCACGTAGCTTATTTGCGATCGCGGTGTGCGACACGCCAAGGCGTTTTGCCAGCTTGCGGGTGCTGGGATAGCTGCGGTACAGCTGCGTCAGCACAGAGCGCTCGAAACGGCTGGTGATATCATCCAGCGACCCTTCCATCGCCTCTTCGCCTACGGATACCGTCCCGGCGTCGTAATCCGGCAACAGGATATCCTGCGGACGCAGCTCATACCCTTCAAGCTGGGTCAGCGCACGATAAACGGCGTTTTTAAGCTGACGAATGTTACCCGGCCAGCCGTAGCGCATGAGCACCGTGCCCAGATCGGCAGACAGCTTCGGACGCGGCACACCCTGCTCGTCGGCAAAGCGGGCGACGAACAGCTCCGTAAGCGGCATGATGTCCTGCGGGCAATCGCGCAGCGGCGGAATGTTCAGCGTCAGGACGTTAAGGCGGTAATAGAGATCCTCGCGGAAGATCCCCTTTTGCACCAGTTCCACCAGATTCTTCTGGGTGGCGCAAATGACGCGCACGTCCACATGCACTTCGTGATCCTCACCGACGCGGCGGAACGTGCCGTCATTCAGGAAACGCAGCAGCTTAGCCTGCATACGCGGCGACATTTCGCCGATCTCGTCCAGCAGCACGGAGCCACCGTTAGCCTGCTCGAAGAACCCTTTCTTGCCCTCCGGCGCGTGACCAAACAGCTCACTTTCAACGGCATCTTCCGGGATAGAGGCGCAGTTAAGTGCCAGGTAAGGCTTGGCCGCACGCGGGCTTGCCAGATGCACGGCGTGAGCCAGCAGGTCTTTCCCGGTGCCGGTATCCCCGGTAATCAACAGCGGCGCGGTCAGGCTTGCGAGCTTACGCGCCTGATCAACCACATGACGCATTTTCGGGCTGACGGCAATAATCTGGCTGAATGCGCCAACGTCCTGACTGGAGAGGTTTTGCAGCTGACGACCCATGCGCAGCGTCGAGCGCAGCATGATCACCGCCCCGGTCAACACGCGGGTATTCCCTTCCCCTTTCAGATAGACCGGCGTGATCTCCATCAGGAAATTCTGCCCGTTAATCACCACATGCTCGCTGTGCGTGTTCTGCGGATTGCTGTCCAGCCAGCGCTGGAAGTTAAAACCGGGGATCAGCTGCGCGGCGTGATGATTGCTCAGCTTCTCCTGACTCTGTGCGAAAAGCTGGCAGCTCGCGTGGTTAACGCGCTCAACTTTGCTTTTCAAATCCAGGGAGAGGAACGGTTCAGGCATGGCTTCCAGCAGCGCGCTCAGCGCCAGGTGCTCACGCTCGGACGGCATCCAGGGAATGGTGCGCACATCCGTAACGCCAGCGATACGGCGGATTTCCGCCATCAGGCTACTGAAGGTATTAAATTCAATTTCGGCAAAATTGAGGTAAATTCGCCCGACAGGATCGATCTCAATGCCACGTAAATCAATGCTACGTAAAACAAGAAGATCGAGTAATTCGCGGGTCAGACCGAGACGGTCTTCACAGAAGACTTCAAGACGCATGGGAAATTCACCGTTTTAAGCCAATAACAGTAAAATGATATGTCAGAACACGGTGATCCGGAAGATGGCTGTCAACAAATATTGACAGCCAGCACGATTAGTGAACAAAACCTCATGGCGCAGGTTTTTTATTGAGCGTCTCTTTGAGCTGGCCGATCAGTTCACGCCTGAAATCCCCCAGACGGGGCTTATCGCCATCGATCCACGGCAGCGGACGGCAGACTTCCATCGCTTTAATCCCCAAACGCGCGGTTAATAATCCCGCACCGATGCCCTGAGCCGCACGGGCAGAGAGACGCGCCGCCAGATCCTGCGACATCCAGTCCATTCCCACTTCGCGCACCAGCTCACTCGCCCCGGCAAACGCGATATTGAGCAGGACCAGCTTAAACAGTCTGAGCCGACTGTAGTAACCCAGCTCTATACCGTAAAGGTTCGCGATACGGTTGATCAGGCGCAGGTTACGCCAGGCGATAAAGGCCATATCGACCAGCGCCAGCGGGCTGACGGCAATCATCAGGGTGGATTCCGCCGCAGACCGGCTGATTTCGCGCCGCGCCTGAGCATCCAGCACCGGCTGAACCATGTGGGAATAGAGCGTCACCACTTCCCGGTCATTCTGGGTCTCATGGATGGCGGCGTACCAGCGCTGAAGCGCCGGGTGCGACTGATCGATTCCGGCCTGACTCGCCAGCTTTTCACAGAACGCGCGACCTTTCCCGGTGCCGTGGCTGTGGAGCAGATCCCGCGCTTCATCACGCTCGTGCGCGCGCTGGCGCAAACGCCAGAGCCGACGCCACTCGGTGGCAACCGACCCGACGCCCGCCCCCACAATCAGCGCGCCCGCGGCGCATCCGCCCAGCGCGACCCAGTCCTGAGTTTGCCAGGCATTCATCGTCCACTGCACGCCCTGACCCACCACGCTTACGCCAAACAGCGCCAGACCGGCGGTAACCATCCTGCGCCACAGGCTGCGTTTTGGACGCAGCGCGGCGTCCACGACCGCCTCCGCCGGACCGTCCTCAACAGCGGGCTCGTCCTGCAGCGCCGGGGCAAAGTTATCGGCCTGGGTTCCGCTGAACGTCTGCGCCGTTTTGAACGCCTCCTGAGCGTCCTGCTCAAGCGTTCCGGTAAAGTCAATGCGCGGTTTTAACGGTTCCGTCATCGCAATTTATCTCCAATCAAAAACTCCAGCGCCGCATCCAGACGGATGTGCGGTAATGGCCTGTCGACGCTCATTGCCTGCGGGCGGAAGGCTTCAAACTGGAAGCCCTGATTCTGCCAGAAGGCCTGACCCGGCAGCCGCGCAGGCACTTCGCCCGGATACACGGTAAGCGGTTCACCGTCGCTGAGTCGGTTCCCGCGTAATGCCGGTATTTTCTCGCCGTTAAGGTCAATCAGCCCACTTTGCGTCGCCTGCACCGACGCGAGCCCAAGGCAATCCATGCTGATCCCTTCGAAGGCGGCGTTTTGCCAGGCGTCCTGCACCAGCTGCTGCAGCAGCGACACCATATTGGCATGCTGGTCGACCGTGACGTGATCGGCTTTTGTGGCCGCAAAGAGCAGTTTGTCGATCACCGGTGAGAAAAGACGGCGGAACAGCGTCCGCTGCCCGTAGTGAAAACTTTGCATCAGCTGCGTCAGGGCAAGGCGCATATCGTTGAATGCCTGTGGCCCGCTGTTAAGCGGTTGCAGACAATCCACCAGCACAATCTGACGGTCAAATCGTAAAAAGTGGTTCTTATAAAATCCCTTAACCACTTTTTCACAGTAGTAATGGTAACGCTCGCGCAGCATCCCGGCGTTAGTGTGCTTATCAGCCTGCGCCAGCGTCGACTCGCCAACCCCGTCCACATCTGGCCAGGGGAAAAACTGAAGCGCAGGCGCGCCTGCTAAATCACCCGGCAGAACAAAGCGCCCCGGCTGAATGAAGTGTAACCCTTCCTGTTTACACTGATGTAAATACGCCGTCCAGGCGTCGGCAATGGCCGCCAGACGGTTTTCATCTGCTGGGGCAAGCGGGTCCAGTCCTTCGCACAGCTGCCGCCATTTGGCTGACCACCCGGCGCGCTGCCCCTGCAGCAATCCCGTCATCTGGCGTGACCAGCTGAGGTAATCCTGCGCCAGCATCGGCAGGTCGAGCAGCCATTCGCCGGGGTAATCGACGATTTCAAGGTATAGCGTGGAGGTATCCTTGAAATGGCGCATCAGGGATTCATTCGAGCGGAAACGCAACGCAAGACGAATTTCACTGACCCCTCGCGTCGGCGTCGGCCACTCGGGCGGATCGCCATAAAGCTGCGCCAGCCCTTCGTCATAGGTAAAACGGGGAATACCAAAATCGCGCTGAGGGACGCGCTTAACGCCCAGCAAACGCTCTTCCCGCACCGCGCCAAGCAACGGCAGACGCGCCCCGGCGTGCAGGTTCAGGAGCTGGTTCACCATCGCGGTGATAAACGCCGTCTTACCGCTGCGGCTCAATCCTGTCACCGCCAGTCGCAGATGACGGTCAACGCCGCGGTTTACCAGTGAATTGATTTCGTTTTTAAGTCGCTTCATCGCCGTCCTTCGTTGCCTGGAAGCCTTGAATGCATGGCTTCAGAATACAATAAATGGGGGCAGATCGTTGATTATCAATTCTTATTTATTGCTATTGCCGTTTTTTCTCCAGTAAGATGAACGACATTGCTGTCAGTTCTGAGTGAGTAAGGTGTATGTCACCCACCATTTATGATATCGCACGGGTTGCGGGCGTATCGAAATCAACCGTTTCCCGCGTTCTGAATAAACAAACGAATATTTCTCCCGAAGCACGTGACAAAGTGCTGAAGGCGATTGATGAATTAAATTATCAGCCCAACAAACTGGCTCGCGCCCTGACCTCTTCAGGATTCGATGCCATTATGGTTATTTCGACCCGTTCAACCAAAACCACTGCCGGCAACCCATTTTTCTCCGATGTCCTTCATGCCATTACAGCAAAAGCGGAAGAAGAAGGATTCGATGTTATTTTACAAACCTCAAAAAGCAGTGAAGACGATCTGCTGAAATGCGTGAGTAAAATAAAACAGAAGATGATCAAAGGGATCATCATGCTGAGTTCGCCCGCAAATGAATCCTTTTTCACCACGCTGGATGCGTATGGCGTACCGGTAGTGGTGATCGGTAAAGTGGAAGGTGAGTATCAGAATATTTACTCCGTCGACACGGATAATTTTCATGACAGCGCCACGCTGACGGAAACCTTTATTAAAAACGGCCGCAAGAAAATTGCCTGTCTGCATGCGCCGCTTGATTATCATGTTTCGATCGATCGCCTGGCGGGTTATAAAGCCAGTCTGGAAAAGCACCATATTGCGATGAACCCGGACTGGATCATGGACGGCGGTTATACCCATGAGAGTGCGCTTAAAGCGGCTCTGGAATTGCTCTCATCACCCACGCCGCCTGATGCCGTATTTGCTACCGACAGCATGAAATTACTCGGTCTATATCGCGCGGCGGATGAGTTGAATCTGATGATTCCGGAACAGGTGGTGATAGCCGGATACAGCGACCCGATGCTGTCGCTCATTTTAACGCCCGCACCTGGCGGCTTTGATATCCCCACCCGAAAACTCGGGGAAGAGAGCTGCGATCTTCTCTTCAGGCGTATCGCGGGCCATCCCGCCCCGCAAAAAGTGCTTGTTGATACCCATTTTTTACTGGCGGCTTCGCTGCGCTAAAACCAGGGGCTTGTAGCCCCTGGAAGCCCCTCGGTCAGAACGCGTAATTTACCCCAACGCCCGCATAGTGGAAGCGGTCGTTGTCACCTTCGTCATGGTTTTCCCATTCATAGGCGTATTCAAGCGTCATGGATAAACCGTTGTTGAAGTCATAGGCGTACTGCATACCCAGGCGGTTGAAATCATGCCCCTCACGCTCAGGATCATCCTGCCAGTCCCAGTTCGACCAGCGATCGAGCCCCAGTCGGGTGTAAGGCGTTAAGGTCGTCTGGCCCAACGAAATAGGGAGATAAGCGCGAATTTCCTGGGTGGAGAACTCGCCGTTATTACGTGAACCGTCCATATTGAAACCGCGCTCTAAATAGTAATTTACTTTAGCGGCAAAGGTTTCGTTAATGGTCCAGGTAAAGCCCGTTTCGGTTTCGACGCGGCTGTCCGAATAGCCGGTTTTTTCCAGATCGTTGGCAAACTGATACATGGCAAACCAGCCGCCAAAACGCCAGTCGTCGGTTAATTTTATATCCCAGTCAGGCTGAATTTTGTAGCGCTGCATATTTGCGCTGCCGTCTCTGGCACCGTGTTCATCCTTAAAGTGATAACCATAATTACGGAAGCCGCCGGTCAGACCGAACGTAAAATCATCGGTTCCGATAAAGCGATAGCGTAATTCAAATTCCGGGCGATCAAAATAGGTGCCGCGGGTCATGCTGCTATAATCAACCGGCCCTTCCTGATACATTGCCAGCGAAATAGTCCAGGCATCCCAGGTTGCATTAAACCACACGGAAGGTTCATATAACCCGTCTTTATCCTCCCCCTGGCCTTCGACGTTTTCTATTTCATACATCGCGCCAATATTAAATTCCCACTGTTTAGCCGTTTCTGTTGCATGTGCACAGCTAACCCCTGCGCACAGCACGAGCGCAGCACTTTTTAGTAGAGTACTCATCAAATATTCCCTTTATAAGTAACAAACAAAAAAACCGGAAATGGGTATTTCCGGCGAACACCTTTCTTATCTAATAGCCGCTTCGGTTTCAGCGTCGAAGAAATGGCACTTATTCATATCGAACTGGATGCCGATATTATCCCCCGCGGCATAATCATTCGCGGCTCCCGCGCGAACAACCAGTTCATGGCCGCCAACGGTGGCGTAGAGCATGAACTCTGCACCGGTCAGTTCGGCCACGCTGACTTTTGCCGCGATGTTTTCACCGCTACTCTGCTGGGTGAGAATATCTTCCGGGCGGATCCCAAAGACCACGGCTTTACGCTGATACCCTGCGGCATGCAGTGACGCGAGCTTGTCTTCCGGGATCTCGAGACGCAGCGTTTCCGTGACGAAATAGCGGTCGTCGATGGCGCCACGAACAAAGTTCATGGCTGGCGAGCCAATGAACCCTGCAACAAACATGTTTGCCGGCTCGTTGTATACCTGCTTCGGTGCACCAACCTGCTGAATAATGCCGTCTTTTAAGATCACAATCCGGGTCGCCATCGTCATGGCTTCCGTCTGATCGTGGGTCACGTAAATCATCGTAGTATTGAGCTTCTGATGGAGCTTGCTGATTTCAGCCCGCATCTGCACGCGAAGCTTGGCATCGAGGTTGGAGAGCGGTTCATCCATCAGGAAGACGCCCGCTTCCCGAACTATCGCCCTGCCCAACGCCACGCGCTGACGCTGGCCACCGGACAGCGCGCCGGGTTTACGCTTGAGGTACTCCCGTAAGCCGAGGATCTGTGCCGCCCAGTTAACGCGCTCTTCGATAACCGCCGGGGCGATTTTCTGCATCTTCAGGCCAAAGGCCATGTTGTCGTAGACCGTCATATGCGGGTAAAGCGCATAGTTCTGGAACACCATGGCGATGTCGCGTGACTTGGCGGGCACGTCGTTCATGCAAACGCCGTCGATGACCAGTTCGCCAGCGGAGATCTCCTCCAGCCCGGCAATCATGCGCAGCGTTGTCGATTTACCGCAGCCAGACGGACCGACAAAAACGATAAACTCCTTGTCCTCGATTTCGAGATTAAAATCCTTCACCACGTGGACCTGGTTATCGTAAATTTTCTGAATATGTTTCAGTGACAGTTGTGCCATTTTTAATTCCTTATCAATACGCCCGGGAGGCCCAGAAATCGGTCAGGCATTTCCAGGTCAGTTCCTGCGTTGAATGAAGCTGTAATCCCGCATGGGTCAGGCCTGAGCCAATCCCGACCGACAGCATGCCCGCCGCGTTGATCGCCGCCACGCCTGCGGGCGCATCTTCGACCCCGATGGCCGCATAGGGGCAGACGTTCAGGCCAGCACACGCGGCGAGGAAGATCTCCGGATCCGGTTTTGAACAGACAATGCGGGAGGCATCAGCGCAAAAATCAAAGGCGTCATGAATACCCAGGGCATGCAGTATTCCAGGTGCATTGAGGGAAACGGAGGCGAGCCCAATTTTGACCTCTGCCGCCCGAATGTCCGCCAGCACCTCCCGGATACCCGGCAGCAGCGACGCCTCGGTCAATGACGACAGCGATGCGACATAGAGCGCATTTTTCTTCCCCGCCAGCGCCAGGCACTGTTTATCGTCAAACGCCCCCTCTTTCCCACCGTGTCGCAGGATCCGCTGCAGGGATTCCATGCGGCTAATTCCCTTCAACTCCTCGTTAAACACCTCATCGATAGTGATGCCGATCTCCTGCGCGACCGAACGCCAGGCGAGAAAGTGCAGATGTGCGGTATCGGTGATAACCCCATCAAGATCGAATACAACGGCTTCAGGCTTCATCGCTGGCCTCCGTGGTAGCGGTCCCATTAAAAGATGTAAGAAATTCCCTACGAGAGAATGCCTGCCGCTCCGATACGCAAACCGTTTTTCCCCACAGCGTTAACGTGACGGGCGCGGAGGTATCGATGGTTAAAACGTCATTTTCAAACGAGAAGCGCAAGCGTGCGTTCTGCCAGCGCAGCGGGAAGGCAAGTTTTCGCCAGTGAGCGGGTAGCTTCGGCGCAAGGTGCAGCTCGCCCTCAACAATCTGCATGCCGGCAAACCCCTGAATGACGCCGGACCAGATGGCCCCCGTGGCCGCGGCATGAATGCCGTCATCGCTACTGTGCGGATCGTCGCCCAGATCGATAGCCACGCCAGCGCGCCAGAAGGCGTAAGCCCCTTCCGTATCGCCACAGCGGGCGGCCACAATGCCGTGAATAGCCTTGCTCAGTGAAGAGTCATGGATCGTCCGCGGCTCGTAAAACGCCAGGTTGGCCGCGCACTGGGCTGGGGTAAATTTCTCCGGCAACAGGTAGTTAAGCATCACCACGTCAGCCTGCTTGAGGATTTGCATCTCGTTAACTTCCGCGCGAGAGTAATCCAGCAGGATGGTCTGCTTACCCGCTTTGGCTTTATAGCGGCTTAAATCGATGGCGGGTTTCGCCATGAACGAATCGTCCTGCGGGATCACTCCCCCGGCGTCGGCTTCCGGCAGCCACAAGCGGGCCAGGAAGGTGGTCGCCTTCTCCATGAAGCAGGCCTCTTCACGCTCAAACATCGACATAAACCGGCATGCGCTGGCCACGTTGTGCCAGGCAAGATAGTTGGTGTAGGCGTTGTTATTCACATGCTCGGTGTATTCGTCCGGCCCAATCACATCATGAATTTCCAGGCGCCCGTTGACCTCCGTGGCGCGGCCCATCCAGAACGTTGCCGTCTCCACCAGCAGGGTCAGCCCTTCATTACGCATAAACGCGTCATCACGCGTGGCCTGCCAGTAGGCCACAACGGCCCAGGCAATGTCCGCCACGATGTGGTGTTCGGCCAGGGCGGAGGCCACTTTCTGCCGCATGCCCGTACGGATGTTGATAGCCGCAAACTCCGGCGTCTCCTCTTTGCCGCTCGCGGCACTCTCCCACGGGAACAGCGCGCCCGGCCAGCCGTTGCGGCGGGCTTTTTCCCGGGCCCCGGCCAGGTTCAGCCAGCGATAGCGCAGCAGACTGCGGGCCACTTGCGGACGAGTGAAAAGATGGAAAGGCAGCAGGAATATTTCGGTGTCCCAGAAGACATGGCCTTTATACCCCTCGCCGGTCAAGCCCTTAGCGGCAATGCTGCTCCGCTCATCATGGGCTGGCGTCATGGTGGTCAGATGCCAGACGGCATAGTCCAGCGCCATCTGATCGTCAGGAGATGCAGAAGCCACTTCCACCCTGGCGTCACGCCAGACGTCTTCCCATGCGCAGGCTGAACTTTCCAGCAGCGAGGCATAACCCCTTGCTGCACAAACCTTGAGATCCGCCAGCGCGCCGCGCGCGAAAGATTCCTGTGACAGGGCTTTATCGCTGCGATGGACCACCCAGACAAACTTATCCAGCGTGACAGTGTCACCCTGCGGTATCGTCAGGGAATAGTGAGCAGAGAGCCGACGATTTTTAGCGGTAAAGCAGCTTTCGCTGTCGGCTGATAGCTGACAAAAGGCTGAGATGACAACATCAGCGGCCCGGTCCTGCGTTTCATACACACCCTGCATATAGTGCTGGTCGAACACCCTGACGGAAATTTCATCCAGATGTTGCCGGCCCGTATTGGTTTGTGTCGCATCAATGCCGGTTTTCATCACCACCTGCGAGGCATCATCCAGCGGGGTGATCGCAAGCTGCATGGCCAAAAGCGGCAGCTGATCCAGAGAGACAAAACGACGACTCTCCAGGCGATAGCGCTTTCCGTTGGGCGAACGCCAGACGACGCGGCGATGCAGTTCGCCGTTGGCAAACGCCAGCTCGCGCTGCCACTCAAGAATGTCCCCGGCCAGAAGGGTGTAATTCACCCCGTCCAGCTCAACCTCGATACCGGTGATATCGGGCAAATTGATCAGCTCAGTGGTCTCGTTACGTCCCGCCTGATGATAGAGGCCCGCAAGATACATTCCTCGGGTTTGCTGGGTGTAATCTTCTTCATGCGCAGCGCGAATGCCCATGTAGCCGTTACCGCATGCCATAATGGATGCGTACTTATTCAGACTGTGCGGACAAAAGCCCGGATCGGTTAATACAGACACGCTCAGCATAATGTTACGCTTTCCCCTGTTTCTGCCGATTGATAAAGCGCCGCGACAAGCTGCTGAATCACCAGCCCCTGTTCAGCATCTGCAATCATTACGGGCTCTCCCTGCACGTGGCGGACAAAGGCCTCCAGGCTGCGTAAATGGCGCTGATCGTCAGCCTCTTCACGCTGAACCAGGGTTTGTAACGTCCCGGCGTCATCCTGATAAACGTGGGCCGGGAAAAGCGTCGCCCCCGCCTTTTCACCGCAAAAGGCGACATTCATGATCGACTGCTCGCGGATATTCAGCGCGAACGAGGTGTCCAGACGCAAAATGCCGCCATTGCAGAATTCGATAGTGCCAAACAGGGCATCTTCCACCGTAAACTGTGCGGGATCCCACGCGCCGAACTGGCCGCTGCTTTTTTGGGTTCCCAGCCTCTGGAAGCCGTGCGCCGTGACTCTTTTGACCGCCGGGAAACCCAGTACGTACATCGCGGCATCCAGCATGTGAATGCCAATGTCAATCAGCGGCCCACCGCCCTGCAGCGCTTTGTTAGTGAAGACGCCCCAGCCCGGCACGCCGCAGCGCCGCAGCGCCTGCGCCGAGGTGAAGTAGATTTCGCCCAGCGTTCCGTT
Organism: Enterobacter sp. ku-bf2; assembly: GCF_001742765.1. Taxonomy (NCBI): domain Bacteria; kingdom Pseudomonadati; phylum Pseudomonadota; class Gammaproteobacteria; order Enterobacterales; family Enterobacteriaceae; genus Enterobacter; species Enterobacter sp. ku-bf2. Next base: position 398,612 of record NZ_MDVW01000001.1, on the reverse strand, counting down.
CATCACGGCCTCGCGCAGCAGCTGCGTGTCGAGCGCGAAGCGGTGATGAAAATCATATGCCAGCACCTTCCCCGCCTTGCGTGCAGCCATCCGCATCTCATCGGCCTCTTGCGGCGTCATGGCGGGCGGTTTTTCGCACATCACATGACAGCCAGCCTCCAGCGCCGCCATCACATGCTCAAAATGAAATCGGTTTGGCGAACAAACGCTCACCACGTCCGGCTTAACCGCCTCCAGCATGGCGCACGCGTCCTGCCACGCCGACGGTATGGCATGACGCTCCGCAAAAGCCTGTGCCTGTTCGAGGCGGCTGTCCATGACAGCCACCATCTGAACATCACTGCGCGTGGCGTAATACGAGGCATGCACTTTGTCCGCAACCTGCCCGGCGCCAATGATGGCGACGCGCAGTGGCGACGTTGTTGAAGCACTCATCACGCTCGTCATCCTTAGCATTCACGTAAATAAGTGAGGGAATCCCGATAAGCCTGAGCGGGATCTTCAGCACGTACGCGGCACTCGTAAACCACATAGCCCTGGTAATTATCCGCACGCAGCTGATCGAACAGGCTGGCAAAATCGAGGCTACCGCTTCCCGGCTGGTAACGGTGGTTATCAGCGATGTGCACATGGCCCAGCAGATCGCGATGCTGATGCAGCGCCTCCGTCAGCGAATCTTCTTCAATGTTCATATGATAGAAATCACCGATGATCTGCACGTGCTTGAGGGCGTTCTCTTCGATATAGCGTCGTGCGTCAGCCAGGGTGTTGATCATGTGATCCTGATAGCGGTTCAGCGGCTCCAGATAGACGGTGGTTCCGGTGCGCGCTGCCACCTCATCCAGCCGGCGCAGCGAAGCACTTACCGCTTTGCGGTCGCCTTCGAGGCTGCGTGGTGAGGTCATTGGCGGTAAACGGAAGGTGAACATGCCCCAGGCTGCAGGTACGATAATGCCCTTGCCGCCCACTTCGGCCAGCGCTTCCAGAATGCGTTCAATCTGCGCTAAGCCGTTCAGACGACGCTCTTCGATAAAGTCACCAATCCAGCCATCGTATCCGCCGCAGGCGGTCGTGACCGGCAGGCCGGTGGCCTTAATCGCCGCTTTCACCTCGGCGAGGTTTTCCACCAGCACTTTGCCGTCAATTTCATAGCCATCAAAACCCATCGCTTTGATGTACTCGAATTTCTCCAGGATATTGCCCGGGAAAAAGGCCTGATTTTGTGTTGCGATTTTCATGAGTTGCTTTCCTTAGCTTAAAAAGTGACGCCCATTTTGATGCTCAGTTCCGGATGCTGATCCACATATTTCATGTAGCTTTCAGCGCTGCTGGTGAAGGTCACGACCGGGTCGATCAGATCTTCACAATTCAGATAACCGTTCATCAGCAGTTCCCAGCAGGTCTCTTCAATACGCTTGCGGCTCCAGCGCGGGTAGTCCGGGTTTGGCTCACTGCAGGCGCGGGAGAAGACAATCTTCGCGTTGTTGAAGTGCGCTTCACGCCCCAGATTGAAGCCTGCAGCGAACGGTTTAGCGAACGCAACGTAGGAAATGGTGCCGCCGTAGGCGAGGCCGCGCAGTGCGGACTGCAGCGCATCGGCAAAGCCGCTGGTCTCGATGATCACATCTGCGCCCTGCTTTCCGGTCAGCTTTTTAATTTCCAGACCGACATCTGTGCCGATTGGGTTCAGGCAGTAGTCCGCGCCATGACGGCGGGCAATGTCGCAACGGTGTTCGATAGGATCCACGCCGATGACGACTGACGCGCCGGCTTTTTTCGCCAGTTGGATCGCAATCTGCCCAATCGCGCCGAGGCCTACCACCACGACAAAGTCCCCGACCCGCACGTTGGCATCACGCACGCCGCTCATGGCAAACTGTGCCGGATCGTAGCAGACGGCGTTCTTCCAGGAGGCACCCTGCGGCATTTTGCGCAGCTTGTAGTTGTTGACGGCATTCACGATGACCGTCTCCTGGAGCGGCCCGTAACAGCAGACGCGATCGCCCGTCTGGTATTCCGTGACGTCAGCGCCGCATTCGATAATGTCGCCGACAATCATATTGCCCAGCTGGAACTTACCGAATTCTATCCCGCGGGCAGCCCCCTCTTCGCGCGGGGTAAACATCTGCCACTCCGCATTGAACTCTTCATCGATAAACGGACTTGCCGCGCGGAAATCCACCACTTCGGTACCGTGTTTCGGTGCGCCAAAGCAGGCACGAATTTTCACTTCATGTCCCGCAACCGGGCGATCTTCATACTCTACGAGCGCCGCCACGCGTGGCGCTGTCGCAACTAATTTTTTCATGATTGACTCCTTGTTAAAATTGGCCGCCTCAGCCCTTCACGCCACCGGCGGTCAAACCACTTTTAATAAAACGTTCAGACAGGGCGTACATGATGACCACCGGAAGTGCCGTCACCAGCGATGCCGCCATCATGCGACCCCAGATATAATCAGGTGTGCTAAAGAGCGTGTTCAGCCCGACCGGCAAGGTGAAGTTGCTGGCGCTGGACAGGAAAATGGACGCAAACAGGTAGTCGTTCCACGCCACCATGAAGCAGTAGACAAACACCGATACGAGCCCGGATATCGCCAGCGGCACGGTAATACGGAAGATGATTTGCAGGCGGTTAAGGCCGTCCATCATTGCGGCTTCTTCTATTTCGTCCGGGATGGTGTCGAAGTAGCTGCGCAGCATGAACACCGCCGTCGGTAACGTCTGCGTCACCATGGTGATAATCAGCGCCAGCTCGGTGTCGTAGATCCCCAGCGCGGTGATGATTTTGAACAACGGCACCACCAGCAAGATGCCGGAGAACATGTAGACGGTGTAAAAACTCGCATTGATCGTCGTGCGGCCCTTAAAACGCAGCTTGGACAAGGCGTAAGCGCCCAGCGTACCGAGAAACACGGCAATCACCGATGAGGTCAGCGACACCACCATGCTGTTTCTGAAGTAATCCACAAACGGGAAGATCAGCGGGTTAAAGATGTCGATGTAATGCTGCAGCGTCCACGCCTGCGGCAGAATGGTCGGATGGAGCGAGATCGCCTCTTTGGCGCTCTTAAATGACGTCATCAGCATCACGAAGAACGGGAAAAGCGTGATGATCAGAAATACAGCCAGGCCCAGATAAAAACCAATACGGCTCAGTACGCGTTTATTTGTTGCCATTGAGGTTCACCCTTTTTCTGGTCAGCAGAATCACAGCGAAGATAATCACGAACAGCACCACAGAGATCGCCGCTGCTTTGCCCAAATCGTTGAAAGCGAATGCGGTTTTGTAGAGATAGACGCCCAAAATATCGACCTTCGTGGTCAGCAGGTAGACGTCAGCAAACATGTAGAACATCCAGATGGTGCGAAGCGTGACCACCGTGGCCAGCACCGGCATAATCGCGGGCAGCGTGACGATACGAAAACGCTGCCAGGCATTTGCGCCGTCCATTTCCGCCGCTTCATACAGGGATTTATCAATGGTCTGTAAAATCGCCAGGAATGAGATAAACGCGTACGGGAAGTAACGCCAGATCGCGAACAGCACCACCAGTACGAAGCTGCTGTTCGGGTTGTCAAACCACAGCGGCGCCTGGTCATACAGGTGCAACAGGTCTACGCCCAGATAGTTCACGATGCCGTAGCCGTTGTTGAACATGTATTTCCAGGCAAACACCAGCGAAATAGACGGCGTGACGTAGGATAAAATCACCAGTGAACGTGCCGTCTTGCGCAGGCGAAACTCGCGATTGAAGAAGATGGCGACGGCAAGACCCAGCACCGTGCTGCCAATTACGACCAGCGCCGTGTACCAGAAGGTCATCCACAGCGAATGCCAGAAAGCGGCATCGCTGAGAATGCGAATGTAATTGTCCAGTCCGACAAACACGGCGCTAATGCGCGGATTGAGCGGCAAGCGTAAAAAACTGATTTCAATATTGGAAATCATTGGCCAGGCCACAAGGCCCCCCAGCAGAATCAGGCTGGGGGCCAACAGCAGCATGGCGAAAGGCATATCTGAACGACCAGAAAACAACGTCTTCATAATTTCCTTCCGCAGAGCGCTCCTATCGTTGTGTAATGAGATCAGTCAGTCGCTTCTGGCTGCTGCTTAACGTTGTGTTAAGGTCCTTCTGCCCCACCGTGACGTTATGCACCATGGAACTGATAATGCCGGAGCCCGTCACGTCGCCCATGCGGGTGAAGTTTTTATCCCCCACGGCGCCAAACACCTGCACGTTCGGGAACTGCGCAATCAGCTCATAAGGCAACTGCCCAAACGCTTTAATCACGTCGTTGTTTTTCCAGGTCTCCGTGCCCACCACCAGTTTGTTTACCGGCAGCGCCGCGCCCGGCGACATCATGACCCAGTCCGTCGCGTTTTGAGCCTGTTCCATCCAGGTAACAAACTTCTCGGCCGCTTTGGTCTCCGCTTCGGTTTGTCCGGTGGTGATCGTGAGCGAGGTGATCATGCCGTACACCGCCGATGACGTTTCAGTCGGGACAACGAAGCCCAGATTAGAAGGGTTTCCGTCCTTGTAGACGGCAGGCAGGATGTAGGTGGAGTAAACCGCCATCGGCGCAGAACCGTTCATGAAGGCGTCTTTGATCTCCATGACATCGTTCGAACCCGGCATGGTGGTCGCAGCCAGCGCTTTATAAAACGCCAGCGCTTTTGCCATTTCCGGGGTATCGATATCGACATTGCCTTTTGCATCAAACACGTTCGCGCCACCGGAAAGGGCAAACTGAGAGAATGACTGCTCGGTCATCACGCTTTCCGCCGTCGGCAGCGCGATGCCGTAATGCTTTTTAGCCGGGTCGTTCAGACGCTGGCTGGCTTGCAGAAGCTGTTCCCAGTTATGCGGCTCCTCAATGCCCGCCGCGGCCAGCACATCTTTGTGATACCAGACGCCGGAAAGCCAGGCGCTAACCGGCACGCCCGTCCAGGCTGCGCCATCTTCCGTACGGACTACGCGTAAGATTCCGTCATAGAAGGTGTTTTCCCCCACCGCCTTAACGGCTTTAGCGATAGCGTCACGATCCAGAAGCTGTTCTTTATCCATTACTTTTGCGTAGTCATGGCTGACCTCAATCACTTCAGGCAGCGCGCCGGTTCTTGCCAGCGTAATCACCTTGGTGTTGTAGGCATCCTCTTCCACCGGTACCTGTTTTACCGTGATGTCAGGGTTCTCTTTCTCGAATTTTTCGATCAGTTTCGTAATAACGGCCTGACGCTCCTGCTCTACCGACGAGTGCATAAACTCAATGGTGACAGAGGACGCTTTGTCATCCTTACAGCCTGATAACAGGGCGCACGAAACCAGTGCTGATATCAGCACAATTCTGGGTGTTTTCATGTTTAAGGTCCTTTTTAGTTTTCTTTAATCCACAAAACCTGCCATGGATTTAGGGTCAGAGTCGTATCGGTAATATCTTCTCCGCTAATCAATTCCCTTCCGGCGTGAATATCAGTTCCAACCGTTTGAGGAGCATCACTGAAATTAAATAGCGCTGTTATTTTTTCACCACAATCCGCCACGCGAACAATTTTTAAAACATGCTCACCTGACGTGCTAAAATAAGCCTGACTGTCAGGGTGAAATGCTTTTTCCGCACGACGCAGTACGATTAACTGGCTTAACGCACAATAGACCTGATAACGCAGACTATTTTTATCTTCAAGCGCACTATCAATTTGTCCTGCGGTATATTTTTCGCGATTTATCGCACGGTTATATCCCAGACGCTCTACGCCGTCATAATCATTACGGGAGCCGAGAATACTCTGGATATAAATCGCAGGCACACCGGGGAAGCTTAAAAGGACGGCATGGGCCAGAATAAACCGGGCAATGCGATCGCTATCATGACTTTCTCGCGTACTTAATGCATCCAGATAGGTCACATTAATTTCATAAGGGCTTCGTGTGCCATCCGGATTATTTTTCCAGTTAACCAACGCGCCTTCAGACTGAAGCTTCTCTACAAGCGAGAGGATCTCCGACTCAGGTAATATTCCGCGTAATGGGTTAAGACCAATGCCATCATGCGAGGCCAGGAAGTTGAACCAGGTGGTTTTGGTGGAAGGCAACGCCAGCGACGCCGCCCACTGGCTCAGCGTGCGCACATTCTGACAATGCATCGCATGCAGCACCAGCGGGGGCAAAGAGAACTGATAAACCATCTGCGCTTCATTTTCGCCGTTACCGAAGTAAGAGACGTTATCTTTATGCGGAACATTCGTCTCGGTGATTATCACCGTGCCGGGGGCAACCGCCTCGGTAATGGCGCGGAAAAGTTGGATGAGCTGGTGGGTTTGCTCAAGGTGAATGCAGCTCGTTCCCGGTATTTTCCACATGAACCCAACGGCATCCAGTCGAATATATCGCGCCCCTTCAATAAGGTAATGCAGCAGCACGTCGACCATCGCAATCAGCACCTGCGGAGAGGCGAAGTTGAGATCAACCTGGTCCTCACTAAAGGTGGTCCACAAATGTCGCACGCTGCCATCATGAAGCGTGAAAGGCGTAAGAAGCGGTAAGGCACGCGGACGCGTCACCGCGGATAAATCTGTTTCAGGATCGACAGAAATAAAGAAATCATCATACCCTGGCATTTGCTTCAGGTAATTAGCAAACCAGGCACTTTTGGCCGACATATGATTGCAGACGAAATCAAACATCAGGCTGGCTGACTGTTTTAATTCAGCAACATCTCGCCATGTTCCGGTTTCAGGCGCAACTTCATGATAATCAATGACAGAAAAGCCGTCGTCTGAGGACCACGGATAAAAAGGCAAAAGATGGACATGAGAAAAAGAACGCGAAAGCCATTTGTTATAAAAACGTGTAAAAACAGGGAGTGCTTTCTCCCCTTTCGCTGAAAACTGGTCGGCATAGGTTATCAGAACGACATCTTTTTCATCCCAGCCCATTTTACGCTTTTCTGTAATAACAGAGGCGGCCTTTTCAATATTTTCCAGCAACACATGAAGATGTGCTTCAGAAAACGTTTTTCCATAAACAAGATTAATGAGTGCTTTAATTTTTTCGTTCACTTGATTTTCCATGGTAGCGGTCCCACGGAGTGGCAATCTACTCCCATGAAAAATATCTGTCAACGGACCGGGCAGGAGAAAAACACGATTGCAAAGCAGCTCAGCACAATATTGTGAGCTGCCGCAAAGAAAGCAGGGTTAACGAGGAAGTGCGGTTAATCATCGCCAGCCCCTCTCCTGGAAGAGTAAGGGCTAACGCGTGAGGGAATTACTGGGACAAGTAGCGGCGCGACAGCCGTTTTGCCACTTTTTGCAACAGCGGTTCGAGCGCCACGGCCAGAACCATTCTGACCGGCTTGCGGGCAACGGATTTTATCGCCCACCCCGCCACGCCTGCCGGGCCGAAACGTAACGCGGTCAGCAGGACCAGTTTACCTGCGATTTTGAGGCCGGGTTTAACCTTCTGACCGGCCTGTTGCCAGTGTTTTTTCATCTCTTCTCTCTCTTAAAGCTGACGAAAACGACTTCTCAGCGTAAAAGTATCCGACGTGACATAGCGTTCCATTTCCCGTAACCGCTTCTCCCCGGCAGCGAGTTGTTCATCAACAGCATTAAGGAGATCGCTGCTGGTGGGGGCGCCTTCCGCCGCCAGTTCTCCTTCCGGCATCGGGTCAAGAACAAACGACAGCACGATGTACGCGACCAGGGTAATAAATGCCAGACCAAAGAAGATCGATAGCACCGTCACCACGCGTACCAGCTTAACCGGGACGTCAAGATAATGAGCCAGCCCGGCACAGACGCCGCGTACCATGCCCTGCTGTGGAATTCGCCACAGCTTTTTGTTCAGATTCAGTCCAGACATTAACGGTCCCTCCAGTTTGGATGTTCAGCATCCAGGATGGCTTCCAGCGCCTGAATGCGTTCGCGCATTTTGTTCGCCTCGTCGGAGAGCTGTACCAGACGCTGTTGTTCACTCTGGGAGAGTTCACCCCGTGAGGAACGGTTGCTGTAGTGCAGCCATAGCCAAATCGGCAAAACGAACAGCACGAAAATAGTCAGGGGAATAGCCAGAAAAAGCGCGCTCATGTGTACTCCTTGTCTTACGATGCGGCACGTTCAGGTGCCGCACGAATTATTATTGGTTATCTTGCTTCATTTTGGCTTTCAGTGCCGCCAGCTGCTCGCTGATTTCATCATCGGCCTTGAGGTCAGCAAACTGCTGATCCAGCGACTTCTGCTTACCGATACCGTGACTTTCGGCTTCCGCTTCCATCTGGTCGATACGACGCTCAAACGACTCAAAACGGGCCATCGCTTCATCCAGCTTACCGCTGTCAAGCTGGCGACGCACGTCGCGGGAAGAGCTCGCCGCCTGGTGACGCAGGGTCAGCGCCTGCTGGCGCGCGCGGGTTTCGCTCAGCTTGTTTTCCAGCTCGCCAATCTCTTTCTTCATGCGGGTGAGCGTGTCATCCACCAGCGTCACTTCATGCTCGAGCGTCGCGACCATGTCTGCCAGCTTCTGTTTTTCGATCAGCGCCGCACGGGCCAGATCCTCTTTGTCTTTGCGCAGCGCGAGTTCTGCTTTTTCCTGCCATTCGTTCAGCTGAGCGGTGGCCTGTTCAATACGACGCGTAAGCTGTTTTTTCTCCGCCAGCGCGCGGGCGGAGGTAGAGCGGACTTCAACCAGCGTGTCTTCCATTTCCTGAATCATCAGACGCACCAGCTTCTGCGGATCTTCCGCTTTCTCCAGCAGTGAGTTGATGTTGGCGTTCACGATGTCGGCAAAACGAGAAAAAATACCCATAATTGACTCCTCATAGTTCTGTTATCGGGCGATGCCCTGCTGCACAGATAATACAAATCTCATGCCAACTTTTTATCTTATTGATTTAACAGGCCATGGTTGATTTTCATGCAGTGAAGAACTATTCTTGCCTGGTGAATATCGCTAAGGAGTGGTTAATTTCATCATGCCTGGATACAAAGACAATTTACTCGGCGAAGCAAACAGTTTTCTGGAAGTGCTGGAACAGGTTTCTCGCCTGGCGCCGCTCAATAAACCGGTGCTGATTATCGGCGAGCGCGGTACGGGTAAGGAACTCATCGCCAACCGTCTGCACTACTTATCCGGGCGCTGGGACGGCCCCTTCATTTCCCTTAACTGCGCGGCGCTGAATGAAAACCTGCTCGATACCGAGCTCTTCGGCCATGAGGCGGGCGCGTTTACCGGCGCCCAGAAACGCCATCCCGGACGCTTTGAGCGCGCCGACGGCGGTACGCTGTTTCTTGATGAGCTGGCCACCGCGCCCATGCTGGTGCAGGAGAAACTGCTGCGTGTGATTGAATACGGCGAGCTGGAGCGCGTCGGCGGTAGCCAGCCGCTGCAGGTGAACGTGCGCCTGGTGTGCGCCACTAACGCCAACCTGCCGGAGAGGGTGGCGGAGGAAAAATTCCGTGCCGACCTGCTCGACCGCCTGGCCTTTGACGTCGTGCAGCTTCCTCCGCTGCGCGAGCGAAGAAGCGACATTATGCTGCTGGCAGACCAGTTTGCGATTCAGATGTGCCGCGAGCTCGGACTGCCGCTGTTCCCCGGCTTCAGCGATTATGCACGGGAGACGCTGCTCGCGTACCACTGGCCGGGCAATATCCGCGAGCTGAAAAACGTCGTGGAGCGCTCCGTCTATCGCCACGGCAGCAGCGAGACGGAGCTGGACAACATCATTATCGATCCTTTTCAGCGCAGCGCCCCGCCCTTGCCCGCACCAGCATCTCCAGGCGACGCCCCTGCTCTTCCCCTTGATCTGCGCCAGTTCCAGCACGACCAGGAGAAACAGCTGCTGGAGCAAAGCCTGAAGATGGCGAAATACAACCAGAAACGGGCAGCTGAACTGCTGGGTCTGACCTACCATCAGTTAAGGGCATTGCTCAAAAAGCATCAAATGCGATGACAGTGTCTATCACTTTAAAATTCACTTATTTTATGAAAAAAAAGCAATAGATGAATCAAGAAGAATAAGGATATTATTAAGATGGCTATTTTAGATTTTTTGATTTCTCTCGCATTCTGCTTAGGCGGTATTTTCTACATCTGGCATACAAGTAAAGCTCTGAGGACAGGAGTTTTTATTGGCTGGCTCAACGGAACCTATGAGAAGTATTATGTTCATTGCTCTAAACACCCCTGGAAATTCTATTTTAACCTTTTAACCATGGCGAGCGGTGGTTCGTTACTTTTAGCTGTCGGCATCATTTCACTTGATCAAAAAAACTTTATTTTCAAGACACTAAGCTCACTATTCCAGTGATGCGCTTGCTTCTGGGCACTATTATTATTCATTATGTAGCTATCTCAGGACACTCTTTTGAATTAGTGAATTGCCTCATGGCTTATTATTTTACCGCCGTGAGCATTGACTTTTTTGACTACACGAATAGAGTCTGTGTAGAAAAAAGACGAAGCGTCATCCCACTGGCAGAATTCAATTTCACGCTTTAAGAATTCGTCATAATAGACAACCCCAGCCTTGCAACGGCAATGTTTTCCGCATGAAGGTCCTGGGTAGTTCATCCTGAAAGGGTAAGTTCCGCTAACTGTTTGCGTTGCACTTGAAACGATGATTGCTTCAGTGCTTTCCCAGAGTGTGAAAGATACGACACCCACTACAAACACAAAACAAGCCAGGAAAAACTTAACGCGCTCCAGTTTACCCTCTTTGCTTTTGACGCGTGACGAAACGCGCCATGATGCAAAGGCACCTATAGCGACTGAAATCAAGATAATTGGACAATAAACAGAACCTGGTTCTATCAAGTACGCATCGCTTGTATAGATGTCAAGCCGACACATCCCGTAAAACCATAATCCCAGGCAAAAGTATGCAAACACTTCGCGTTTGGCGGGTAGTTTGAATGCCATAACTTGTTTTACTTTAGTAAAAAATCATAATATATCAGACACATATTAGAATTAAAATGATATCGCACCTGGAATGTACCCTGCATTCCTGTCATTTTACCCAGCGAAGACGTAACTATACCGACTGACTTTGCGAAACCCTGTCTGCCGGGTTAAATCCTTCGTTTATAGCGAGTCAGATACGCCACGAAAATGCTAAGATAGTCCATGAGGTATATTCAAAGTGGATTGCAGGTATGAACGTGCATCGGGTTGTGACGCTGAGTGACCGACTGCAAACGTTACTGCCCCCATTATGCCCTCAGGCTTAAACGATACTGGATAATGTCGTTTAAAATTAGTAGGATAGCCACTTCATATTTAATACCTTAAAAATTATGCGTCTGGTTTTATCGTCCTTTTTTGCACTTGGTCTGTTTAGCAGCCAGGCCTTTGCCGCGCCCGGGCAAACGCCGCAGCCTGACATTCGTGACAGCGGCTTCGTCTATTGCGTAAGCGGCCAGGTGGATACATTCAACCCGCAAAAAGCGGGCAGCGGCCTGATCGTGGATACCCTTGCCGCGCAGCTTTATGATCGTCTGCTTGATGTTGATCCGTACACCTACCGTCTGGTGCCCGAGCTTGCGGAAAGCTGGGAAGTGCTGGATAACGGCGCAACCTACCGTTTTCACCTGCGCGATGATGTCGCGTTTCAGCGCACGCCGTGGTTTACCCCCACGCGCAAGCTGAACGCAGATGACGTGGTCTTCACCTTCCAGCGTATCTTCAACCGCAACCATCCGTGGCATAACGTTAACGGCAGCAATTTCCCCTATTTCGACAGCCTGCAGTTTGCCGACACCGTGAAAAGCGTGCGTAAGCTCGACAACCGCACGGTTGAATTCACGCTGACGCGCCCGGACGCCTCCTTCCTCTGGCACCTGGCAACCCACTATGCATCCGTCATGTCGGCCGAATACGCGGCTCAGTTGACGAAAAAGGATCGTCAGGAACTGCTCGATCGCCAGCCGGTTGGCACCGGTCCGTTCCAGCTGGCCGAATATCGCGCCGGTCAATATATTCGTCTGCAGCGCCATGAACACTTCTGGCGCGGTACGCCGCTGATGCCGCAGGTGGTGGTCGATCTCGGCTCTGGCGGAACGGGGCGGCTCTCGAAACTGCTCACTGGGGAATGTGACGTGCTTGCCTGGCCCGCGGCCAGCCAGCTCACGATTTTGCGCGACGATCCGCGTCTGCGTCTGACGCTACGCCCGGGGATGAACATCGCGTATCTGGCCTTTAACACGGATAAGCCGCCGTTGAATAACCCTGCCGTTCGACATGCTCTGGCGCTGGCCATTAACAACCAGCGCCTGATGCAGTCGATCTACTACGGCACGGCGGAAACCGCCGCCTCAATTTTACCGCGCGCCTCGTGGGCCTACGACGGTGAGGCTAAAATTACGGAATACAATCCGGCAAAAGCGCGTGAACAGTTGAAGGCGCTGGGGGCGGAAAACCTGACGCTGCAACTTTGGGTGCCCACCAGTTCCCAGGCGTGGAACCCCAGCCCGCTCAAGACCGCCGAACTGCTACAGGCAGATATGGCGCAGGTAGGCGTCAAAGTGATCATCGTACCGGTAGAGGGCCGTTTCCAGGAGGCGCGCCTGATGGATATGAATCATGATTTAACCCTCACCGGCTGGGCCACCGACAGCAACGACCCGGACAGCTTCTTCCGGCCGCTGCTGAGCTGTGCGGCGATAAACTCGCAGACCAACTACGCCCACTGGTGTAACCGGGAGTTTGACGCCGTGCTGCAAAAAGCGCTGGCTTCCCAACAGCTGGCCTCGCGCATCGACGCCTATGATGAAGCGCAGAAGATCCTTGCTCAGAAACTGCCGGTGCTGCCGCTGGCCTCTTCCCTGCGCCTTCAGGCGTATCGCTATGATATTAAAGGCCTGGTGCTGAGCCCGTTTGGCAACGCCTCGTTCGCCGGCGTGTCGCGTGAAAAAGAACAAGAGGTGAAAAAACCATGATTATTTTTACCTTGCGTCGGCTCCTTTTGCTGCTGGTGACGCTCTTTTTCCTGAACTTTGTCGGCTTTAGCCTGAGCTATTTCACGCCCCACGCCCCGCTCCAGGGATCGTCGCTGTGGGATGCCTGGCTCTTCTGGTTTAACGGGCTGCTGCACTGGGATTTCGGCGTATCCAGCATTAACGGGCAGCTTATTTCCGATCAGTTGAAAGAGGTTTTCCCGGCCACGATGGAATTGTGCATTCTGGCCTTCGGTTTTGCCCTGATGGTCGGGATCCCCGTGGGCATGCTAGCCGGGATATATCGCAACAAATGGCAGGATAAGTTTATCAGCGCCCTCGCCCTGCTCGGCTTCTCCATCCCGGTCTTCTGGCTGGCGCTACTGCTGACGCTTTTCTTCTCGCTGACGATGGGCTGGCTACCGGTTTCTGGCCGTTTTGACCTGCTCTACACGGTTAAAACGGTGACGGGCTTTGCCATCATCGATGCGTGGCTGTCTGATTCGGTGTGGCGTCACGAGATGATCGTCAGCGCCCTGCGCCATATGGTATTGCCGGTGCTGACGCTGGCGGTTGCGCCAACAACCGAAGTGATCCGCCTGATGCGCCTGAGCACCATCGAGGTGTTTGACCAGAACTATGTCAAAGCCGCCGCCACGCGCGGACTGTCGCGCCTGACCATCCTGCGCCGCAACGTCCTGCACAACGCGCTGCCGCCGGTTATTCCGCGTCTGGGATTACAGTTTTCCACCATGCTCACGCTGGCCATGATCACCGAGATGGTCTTTAGCTGGCCTGGCCTGGGACGGTGGCTGATTAACGCTATCCGCCAGCAGGACTACGCCGCGATTTCCGCAGGCGTGATGGTGATTGGTTCGCTGGTGATTATTGTCAACGTGTTGTCCGATATTTTGGGTGCCATGGCCAACCCATTGAAGCATAAGGAATGGTATGCCTTACGATAGCGTATACAGTGAAAAGCGCACGCCCGGTGTGCTGCGTACCGTGTGGCGTAAATTCTATGGCGATACCACGGCAATGATCGGCCTTTATGGCTGTGCCGGTCTGGTGTTGCTGTGCGTCTTTGGCTCCTGGTTTGCGCCGTACGGCATTGACCAGCAATTCCTTGGCTATCAGCTGCTGCCGCCGTCCTGGTCCCGCTACGGGGAAGTCTCCTTCTTCCTGGGAACGGACGACCTCGGACGTGACGTGTTGAGCCGCCTGCTGAGCGGTGCGGCCCCGACGGTGGGCGGCGCGTTTGTGGTGACGCTCGCGGCCACGATCTGCGGGCTGGCGCTGGGTATTTTTGCAGGATCCACGCATGGCCTGCGCTCGGCGGTGCTTAACCACATTCTGGATACGCTGCTGTCGATTCCCTCTCTGCTGCTGGCGATCATTGTGGTTGCCTTTGCCGGTCCGCACCTGTCGCATGCCATGTTCGCCGTCTGGCTGGCTATCCTGCCCCGCATCGTGCGCTCGGTTTACAGCATGGTGCATGACGAGCTGGAAAAAGAGTATGTCGTCGCTGCGCGTCTGGACGGCGCGACCACCTTCAACATCCTGTGGTTTGCCGTGCTGCCTAACATCGCGTCCGGGCTGGTCACCGAGATCACCCGCGCCCTGTCGATGGCGATTCTGGACATCGCGGCGCTCGGCTTCCTCGACCTCGGCGCGCAGCTGCCGTCGCCTGAATGGGGTGCGATGCTCGGTGACGCGCTGGAGTTAATTTACGTGGCGCCGTGGACGGTTATGCTGCCGGGTGCGGCCATTATGGTGAGCGTGCTGCTGATCAACCTGCTGGGCGACGGTATTCGCCGTGCAATTAACGCGGGGGTGCAATAATGCCGCTTCTTGATATTCGCAACCTCACCATTGAATTCAAAACCGGTGAAGGTTGGGTTAAAGCCGTCGATCGCATCAGTATCACCCTCGCGGAGGGTGAAATCCGCGGGCTGGTGGGGGAATCCGGCTCAGGCAAAAGCCTGATCGCCAAAGCCATCTGCGGCGTGGCGAAAGATAACTGGCGCGTGACCGCCGACCGTATGCGGTTTGATGATATCGACCTGCTGCGCCTCTCTCCCCGCGAAAGGCGTAAGCTGGTCGGTCATAACGTCTCGATGATTTTCCAGGAGCCGCAGTCCTGTCTCGACCCGTCCGAACGCGTGGGCAAACAGTTAATGCAGAACATCCCCGGCTGGACCTATAAAGGCCGCTGGTGGCAGCGCGTTGGCTGGCGCAAGCGTCGTGCCATTGAGCTTTTACACCGCGTCGGGATCAAAGATCACAAAGATGCGATGCGCAGCTTCCCGTACGAGCTGACCGACGGTGAATGTCAGAAAGTGATGATTGCCATCGCGCTGGCTAATCAGCCGCGTTTGCTGATTGCGGATGAACCGACGAACGCGATGGAACCCACCACGCAGGCGCAAATCTTCCGCCTGCTGTCGCGTCTCAACCAGAACAACAACACCACCATTTTGCTGATCAGCCATGACCTGCAAATGCTCAGCAAATGGGCGGATAAAATTGACGTGATGTACTGCGGACAAACGGTCGAAACCGCGCCGAGTGAAGACCTGATCACCGCGCCGCACCACCCGTATACGCAGGCGCTAATCCGCGCGATTCCCGATTTTGGCAGCGCCATGCCGCATAAGAGCCGCCTGAATACCCTGCCCGGGGCGATTCCGCTGCTGGAATCGTTGCCGATAGGCTGTCGTCTGGGGCCGCGTTGCCCGTATGCTCAGCGTAAATGTATCGAGACGCCACGCCTGACCGGGGCCAAAAATCATCTTTACGCCTGTCATTTCCCGCTGAACATGGAGAGAGAGTGAAATGGTCGAAACCTTGCTTGAAGTCCGCAACCTGAGTAAGACCTTTCGCTACCGCACGGGGCTGTTTCATCGTCAAACTGTCGACGCGGTAAAACCGCTCAGCTTTACCCTGCGTGAAAAACAGACCCTGGCGATCATCGGCGAGAACGGTTCCGGGAAATCAACCCTGGCGAAAATGCTTGCTGGCATGGTTGAACCCACGGCTGGCGAAGTATTGATTGACGATCACCCTCTGACGTTCGGGGATTACTCTTTCCGCAGCCAGCGCATCCGCATGATCTTCCAGGATCCGTCGACCTCGCTCAATCCGCGCCAGCGCATTTCGCAGATCCTCGATTTTCCGCTGCGTCTGAACACCGACCTGGAGCCCGAGGCGCGCCGTAAGCGTATCTTCGAAACCCTGCGCATGGTTGGGCTATTACCGGACCACGAAAGCTACTACCCACACATGCTGGCCCCCGGCCAGAAACAGCGTCTGGGTCTGGCGCGTGCGTTGATTTTGCGCCCGAAAGTGATCATTGCTGACGAAGCGCTTGCCTCGCTGGATATGTCGATGCGTTCGCAGCTGATTAACCTGATGCTGGAGCTGCAGGAAAAACAGGGCATCTCGTATATCTACGTCACCCAGCATCTGGGGATGATGAAACACATCAGCGATCAGGTGATGGTTATGCACCAGGGTGAAGTGGTCGAGCGCGGCAGCACGGCGGATGTAATGGCCTCCCCGCTTCACGAGCTGACAAAACGGCTGATAGCCGGTCATTTCGGTGAAGCACTCACAGCCGATGCGTGGCGCAAAGACCGGTAAACAAACGTTGCACCGCTTAATAAGGATTAAATAGCCTTAATACGCTGTTTAATCCTTAACTTTTTCATCTCCATTGCTGCTCCATACTCTCAGCAAAATACATCAACAGTTCTTCTCCAGAATATCCGGACATTACGGAGGAGAAGAAATGAACAACGCCACTTACATTCTCAAATATACCGAGTATCTCATCAGAAAATGTCGTTCATTTTTAATGACAGACCTGTACTTTCATACTGTGAGGCTCAAGAAAACATCGGGGCAGCATCCTGACATTAAATCCCCCACGACGTTGAGTGAAAAAATATGTCATCGTCTGGTTTATGACCACAATAACGTCTATACCCTGCTTGCCGATAAACTCGCCGTTCGGGAATACGTAATCTCCAGAACAACGCGAGTCAAAACGGTGCCATTACTCGGCGTCTACAGTAAGGTGTCCCAGATTGATTTTTCGACGCTCCCTGAAAAATTTGTCCTTAAGTGCAACCATGACAGTGGCAGCACAATAATATGTACAAACAAAGCGCAATTTAACGTCAGGGAAGCGTGTAAAAAACTCAGTCTCGCGTTAAAGAAAAATATGTACTACACCACGCGCGAATGGCAGTACAAAAACATTACGCCAAAAATACTTTGCGAACCGTATGTCGATCTCTTCGATGATGCAGACAGGAACACAGCGCCCGAAATGCTGAGGTTCCATTGCTTTCATGGCGTTGCCCACTATGTTGAAGCGGATTTTACCGATGACAGCGGCAAAGGTTTCATCAACGTTTACGACAGGTACTGGAACTTACAACCCTTTCAGATGGAATATCCGAATACACCGTTGGCACCAGGCGAGCCGGCCTTGTTCCGACAAGCGTTGCTGGCATCCCAGGAGCTGGCGGATGGCATTGACTACTGCCGCGTTGACCTCATGCTAAAAAAAGATGAAATCTATTTCAGTGAAATAACCTTAAGCCCGAGACGCGGTAAACTGTCGATTACCCCGCAGGAATGGGATGCTAAGCTAGGAAAAATATGGCATTTACCGCCGGCAGGCACATTTGACCTGCCGCTGACGCTCACGAGTCGGGCCAGGTGAGTTTAAATATCGAGTGGTTTTGCGTGGATAAGGTATAGGTAACATCGCCACCATGCGCCAGCATGATGGCTTTTACCACCGACAAGCCCAAACCACAGCCTTCCGGGTTCAGCTGTCTGGCGCCGTTATCGCGCTGAAAGGGCTGAAACAGGAAGTCATGAAACTCCCTGGGAATACCCGGTCCCCCATCCTGAATCAGGATAAAATTGCCTTTATCCGAAACACCATTTTTTACCGTGAGCTTGCGCGAAGTTGAATAGTGTAAGGCATTGTCAAATAAAACGGTCAGACACTGATTGATGCGTAAGGGATCGAATACGCACTGCTGCTCCCTCAGTTCAATATGGACGGTAAATGCCTTACGGTTGAACTCGGGCATGAAGGTATCGAGCGCGTCCTGTATTGTCCCTTTCAGATCCGTTCTGGCCTGGTATAACGTGTATCCTGCCCCGCCATCCGAACTGATAACCCGGAGATCTTCAATCAGACGGGTTAATCCTTCCGTCTGTTTGAGGAGGTTAGTAAACAGCACCGGGTCCGGGGTAAACACCCCGTCAACCAGCCCCTGAAGCCTTCCGCGTAAAATGGTGACCGGGGTTCTGAGTTCATGCGCAATCGCAGCATTCCAGGATTTCCGCTGGATATCCAGCGTTTGCAGCTTTTCTGCCATTTCATTGAAATCCGTAACCAGGTGATTGATCTCTCCCAGCCGGGAACTGGCACAGAATGCTCTGGCGTCCAGATTGCCCTGAGAAATTTTTTTCAGGCTGGACGCGACCGCGTTTAGCGGGGTGAGTATTCGCGATGAAAGTTTGACCGTAAAGAATACGGCAATGATCAGGCTGATCGTTGTCGCGGTCCCAATCCATACCCAGTCCCACATCGTCATCTGCTCGTCATCACCCGCAGCAGGGCCGCCGGGAAGATGATCCAGAATAAAGGAGTAAAAAAACCAGGAGCCCAGTATGGCGATGCCAATTATCGTAAACGTCAGCAACAGCATATACGTTAAGATCTGACGACTCAGGACAGATTCTTTATTCATTTCTTTTCCCCAAGCCGGTAACCCATGCCCCTGATGCTCTCGGGAACGCCATAAAGACCGGCCAGCTCCAGTTTTTTTCGCAGCTTGCTCATATGGCTGTCGACGGTTCTGTCGAGCGTATCGCCTTCCGGCAAACACGCGTTAAGCAACTCTTCACGGGAACAGACCTTGCGCGGATACCGCACCAGGTAAGATAGCAATTTAAATTCGGTCGTCGTTAAGACCGGGGAGATAACCTCGGGCCCCGCAGTAACCTCCACGTAGAAATCATCCGGATAGACCGTAATGAATGGCGTTCTGAGCGGCAGGGCCCCCGCCTGCTGAAGCGCAGGCTTTGTTCTACGTAGCACCGCCTCAACCCGTGCGACAACTTCCGAAGGGTTGAAGGGTTTGATGACGTAATCATCCGCGCCGAGCCTCAGACCCATAAGTTTATCGACGTCCTGATCGAGAGCGGAAACCATAATGACGGGGACAGTACTTTCATGGCGGAGCGTGGTAAGCACGCTCCAGCCGTCACACACGGGCAGGTGAATGTCCAGCAAGATGAGATCCGGTTTATGGAGGCGATTGAGCGTTATCGCCTGCTCGCCCTGCCTGGCCCTGAGCGTTTTCATTCCCGAACGCTCTAAGTAGCTCATCAGTATATCGGCGATTTCGTCTTCATCTTCAACAACAAGGATCAGCGTATTTTTGTTCATATTATCTCCGCGGGTGAAATCCCTTTAAGCACGCTATCAGATATCTTGAGCACAATAAGACACAGCCTCCGGGAAAAAGTGCCGTAGTCACGAAAATTTCCCGGTTGGTTTAAATGCCCGGTTATTTCTCCACACAGCCTACACATTCAGTCAATAAAGACTCGACAATGTCCGTTCAAAATCGCTAATGAGGCATAACGCGTTGTGCATTGCGCGCTGCAAATTACCACTGTTTCTTAAAGATTTTATGAAGTTGGCTGAAATAATGAACATGGAATTTTCCAAATATTTTTCTCCTCAAAAACTGGGCATATATTTCCTGTTTCTGCTGCTGTCGTGGGGATTACTTTATACCTGGCTGGTGCTGGTACACAGAATGGATGAGAAAGTCGCCTCGACGCTGCTCTCCTCACCCCTTATCTATGGCTGCATCGCATTGTCAGTGGTTTTTCTGGTCATACAAAATAAAGCCGGCGCGTTCATTGAGCTACTTATCATCGCCTTCTGGCTGATGGTGATTTTTGTTTATCTCATTATTACGTTCACCGTGCTGTTAAACGCGATGCCCGATATTGAGGATCTGATCTTTTACTATGAATGTTATTTGATCATTTTTTTTGGTGGAGCACCGCTGTACCTCATTATGAGAATGATCTGAGCCCTTGCTCCACACGGCCTCCATAAACCGCCCACTTCCGCTAAACAGGTGCGCGGTAGAGTCTCTGCCTCACTCTTTTGCACAAAAATAACCCAATGCCTCATTTTTTTATCGAACGTCCCATTTTCGCCTGGGTTGTGGCGCTGTTTATCGTCCTGACGGGTCTCCTGTCTATTCCTCGTTTGCCGGTTGCGCAGTATCCGGCGGTGGCTCCGCCAGGCATTATTATTTCCGTCAGTTACCCGGGGGCCAGCCCCGATATCATGAATACGTCGGTGATATCGTTAATCGAGCGCGAAATCTCTGGCGTAGATAATTTGCTCTATTTCGAATCATCCAGCGACACAACCGGTTCGGCATCGATTACCGTCACGTTTAAACCCGGCACGGACATCAAGCTGGCACAGATGGATCTGCAGAATCAGATAAAGATCGTCGAGCCTCGTCTTCCTCAGGCGGTAAGACAAAACGGCATTAACGTGGAGGCCGCTAATTCCGGATTTTTAATGATGGTGGGGCTGAAGTCCACCAGCGGTCAATTCGAGGAAGCCGACTTAAGCGACTATTTTGCCCGAAACGTCAGTGACGAGCTTCGTCGCGTGCCCGGCGTAGGGAAAGTTCAGCTGTTTGGCGGCGAAAAAGCGCTGCGTATCTGGCTGGATCCGATGAAGCTCCACAGCTACGGCCTTTCGGTGAGCGATGTGCTTACTGCTGTTGGCCAGCAAAATGCCCTGGTTTCGCCCGGCAAAACGGGAGATGAGCCAGCATCTGCGGGACAAGGCGTAACATATCCCATCACCGTGAAGGGGCAACTCACTTCGGTAGAGGCGTTCAGAAACATTACCCTGAAATCAGATGCATCGGGCGCGAGGCTGAAACTGTCCGACGTCGCGCGCGTTGAGTCCGGCCTGCAAAGTTACGCTTTCGGTATCCGCGAAAATGGCGTGCCCGCAACGGCTGCGGCAATCCAGCTCTCGCCGGGTGCCAACGCAATGAGTACGGCTTCAGGCGTACGCGCGCGCATCGACGAGCTTTCCCAGGTATTACCGGAAGGAATGACGTTTACGGTTCCCTTCGATACCGCGCCGTTTGTGAAACTGTCTATCATGAAGGTGGTTCAGACCTTTGTAGAAGCGATGGTCCTGGTCTTCCTGGTGATGCTTCTGTTTCTGCATAAGATACGCTGTACGCTTATCCCGGCGATTGTTGCTCCCGTCGCACTTCTTGGCACCTTCACGGTGATGTTATTAAGCGGATACTCCATCAATATTCTGACGATGTTCGGCATGGTGCTGGCGATAGGGATTATCGTTGATGATGCCATTGTGGTTGTGGAGAACGTCGAACGACTGATGGCGGAAAAAAGCCTCTCGCCACGGGACGCTACCCGGCAGGCCATGCAGGAGATCACCCCGGCGATTATCGGGATCACTCTGGTGCTCACTGCCGTCTTTATCCCCATGGGGTTTGCTGAGGGTTCGGTCGGGATTATCTATCGACAATTTTGTATTTCTATGGCGGTCTCCATACTGCTGTCCGCGTTTCTAGCCCTGACACTAACGCCTGCCCTGTGCGCCACGTTACTCAAGCCGCACAAGGCAGGAAAGAGCGGAAGTGGAAGGTTCGCGGCCAGGTTTAACGCGCGCTTCCGTTTGCTCACCATCTGTTACGAAGCCGGGCTGGGTGCCGTTCTGAAGCGAACCGGGCGTATGCTGCTCCTGTACGTTGCGCTTTGCACAGCGCTGTTTGTTGGATTGTCTTCGCTACCGTCGTCCTTTCTGCCGGATGAAGATCAGGGCTACTTTATGTCCTCTATCCAGCTGCCTTCTGATGCCACGATGCAGCGCACCCTCAACGTGGTTAAAAAATTTGAAGCGGAAATTGCGGCCCGGCCGGACATTGAAAGCAACATTATGATCCTGGGGTTTGGTTTTTCAGGTTCAGGACCGAATTCGGCCATGGCCTTCACCACGCTGAAGGACTGGAAAAATCGGCAGGGCTCGACGGCTCAGGATGAAGCCGACCACATACAGGCCAGCATGACGAACGTCACTGATGCCGTCACAATGAGCCTGCTCCCGCCGGCCATTTCGGATCTGGGCACCACCTCGGGCTTCACCTGGTACGTTCAGGACAGAGCGGGAGCGGGCTATGAGGCTCTGAAGAGGGCCGCCGACGCGCTGGTTCTGCAGGCTAATCAACGCCCTGAACTCAGTGATGTCTATATAGACGGTCTGCCGGAAGGAACCAGCCTTGCGCTTCTGGTTGACCGGGAAAAGGCGGAAGCGATGGGCGTCTCATTCGATGAAATCAACCAGACGCTTTCCGTCACCCTGGGCTCAAATTACGTCAACGACTATACGAACAACGGCCGCGTTCAACAGGTGATTATGCAGGCCGATGCCCCCTACCGAATGCAGCCTGAGCAGATACTGAAACTATCAGTGAAAAACCGGATGGGTGAGATGGTGCCGGTATCAACGTTTGCGACGATCTCCTGGAAGGTTGCGCCGCAGCAGTTGACGCGATACCAGGGTTATTCTGCTATACGGATTACCGGAAGTGCGGCGTCAGGCGTATCCAGCGGCACCGCAATGAAGATCATGGAGGGTTTGTCCAGGAGCCTGCCTCAGGGCATGGCGGGTGAGTGGGCCGGGAGTTCGTTGCAGGAGAAAAAATCGGAATCCCAGCTTCCGGGCCTGATCGCCCTGTCGATACTGGTCGTGTTTATGGTGCTCGCCGCCCTGTATGAGAGCTGGTCTATTCCTTTTGCGGTCATGCTGGTTGTTCCACTGGGCCTTATCGGGGCGGTGATAGCGGTGTTTGTTGCCGGCATGACCAATGACGTGTTCTTTAAGGTCGGTCTGATTACGCTTATCGGCCTGTCGGCCAAGAACGCCATTCTGATTGTGGAGTTTGCCAGGCAGCTGCATCGCGAAGGGCAACCCCTGCTGGCGGCGACCATTCATGCCGCCAGTCAGCGCCTGCGCCCCATTCTGATGACATCGTTAGCCTTTACCTTAGGGGTTGTTCCTCTGATGCTGGCCAGTGGTGCAAGCGACAGTACGCAGCATGCCATCGGTACCGGCGTATTTGGCGGCATGATTAGCGGTACGCTTCTCGCGATCTTCTTCGTACCGATTTTCTTTATCGTTATTGCGCGCTTCATCAGCAACATCAGGAAAGCGTGAACACCCTTGCGGGATCGCGCCTCCTCGCTGGTTGGATGAGGCGAAGCTGTTGCCGGGTGATATACTGGACGAATGCTGAAATTTCGCGCCCCCGCGTGTCCGCGACGCATTCTTCGGGACATGCGACTTCGGAGAAGTGCGAGAAATATCGTGACACAAGGGGCTGTGAGTGGGCTATAATTTCGAGCTAATTTCGAATGATTTTGAAATACTGCCTGTAACGCTATGAATTACAAGGCAAAATAAGCAATGAATATAAGGATTAAAGCTATGGGTTTTCTTTCCGGTAAGCGCATTCTGGTGACTGGCGTTGCCAGCAAACTGTCCATCGCATACGGCATCGCACAGGCAATGCATCGCGAAGGCGCTGAGCTGGCGTTCACCTACCAGAACGACAAGCTGAAAGGCCGTGTTGAAGAGTTTGCCGCGCAGCTGGGTTCCAGCATTGTTCTGGAATGTGACGTTGCACAAGACGAAAGCATCGACGGCATGTTTGCTGAACTGGCAAAAGCATGGCCGAAATTCGACGGTTTCGTTCACTCCATCGGCTTCGCTCCTGGCGACCAGCTGGACGGCGACTACGTGAACGCGGTAACCCGTGATGGCTTCAAAATCGCGCACGACATCAGCTCCTACAGCTTCGTTGCGATGGCGAAATCCTGCCGCGCGATGCTGAACCCGGGCGCAGCCCTGCTGACCCTGTCCTACCTGGGCGCTGAACGTGCTATCCCTAACTACAACGTTATGGGTCTGGCTAAAGCGTCTCTGGAAGCCAACGTACGCTACATGGCGAACGCAATGGGTCCTGAAGGCGTGCGTGTTAACGCCATCTCTGCGGGTCCTATCCGCACCCTTGCCGCTTCCGGTATTAAAGATTTCCGTAAAATGCTGGCACACTGCGAAGCGGTTACCCCGATTCGTCGTACCGTTACCATTGAAGATGTGGGTAACTCTGCAGCATTCCTGTGCTCTGACCTTTCCGCAGGTATCTCCGGCGAAGTGGTTCACGTTGACGGCGGCTTCAACATCGCTGCAATGAACGAGCTGGAAATTAAATAAGTTGTGACTCTCTTCCCGCCCGGGAAGAGAGTATTTCCCCCCGCGTCACCCCTTCGTTATTCCGTTCTGCTATTTGTTATCACCTAACAATATTTTTCCCTTTATCTGCCTTACGCCAGGATATTGATCGCCATTTTGAGATCAAGGAACGCACATGGAACAACGCCGTTTTTCCGGCAAAGGCCACTGGTATCATGAAACCCAGTCAAACCACGCGCAGACGGATGTTCTGCCCCTGGTGCCCGAAGCCGCTAACGTCGACGATCGTTTTTTGCTCGATTTAGCCCTGCCTGATGAGATTGTCGCCGCCTGTTCTGGCTGGCTTACTCCTGCCAGAGCCTTATGCCACCAGCTGTTTCCACTCTCAATTCCCGTGAACCGACTGCATACGCTCAGCGCTTACGATCGGCTCAGTACCGCATTAACGGTCGCACAGGCCTGCGGCGTTCAGCGGCTCTGTAACCACTACGCCGCCCTCCTCGCCCCGCTTCCCGGCCCGGACTCCTCGCGCGAAAGCAACCGCCGCCTGGCGCAAATCACCCAGTATGCCCGCCAGCTCGCCAGCTCACCTGATGTCATTGATGATAAAGCCCGAAACCAGCTTGATGAGGTGGGCCTGTCCACGTACGACATCGTGGTAATTAACCAGATTATCGGCTTTATCGGTTTTCAGGCGCGCGTGGTCGCGATTTTTCAGGCGCTATTGGGACACCCTGTTCGCTGGTTGCCGGGGCATCATATTCAGCCGCACACGCTTCCCGCGAGCCACGATGCGTGGATGCCGCTTTTACCCGTCGTCGAGCTGCGCTACGCGAATGCGCATCAGCTGGAGTCCCTGTCCCGCTGGCAGTCCGAACCCGCGCTCGAGGCGTTGACGCCGGTGCTTTGTCATGAGCCGACGCTGCTCGACCTGACCGGAGAAATCCTGTTAAACAGCCGCGCGGAGATCCCGCAGACCTCCCCCGCACTTTCGGCAGCGGTCGAACTGCTGACCCGCTCTCCGGACCGCTTCAGCGCCGCGCAGTTTACCCCGCTCACGGATCAAGGACTCCAGGGCGAATATGCCATCACGCTGCTTACCCAAAGTGCGTTTGATGGCTGGCTCAATCGTCTGAAAGTGGCGTTTGGTAAAGAGGAATAACCACACTCATTACCCAAAGACCGCTTGCTGAGACAGTGAGAATCGCGTAAAACTGTCAGCCGCTCAATGGCTACGAAAATAGAACATTATGTTTCAGGACAACCCGCTGCTAGCGCAGCTTAAACAGCAACTGCATTCCCAGACGCCGCGTGCAGAAGGGGTCGTAAAAGCCACGGAAAAGGGCTTTGGCTTCCTTGAAGTTGACGCGCAGAAAAGCTACTTCATTCCGCCACCGCAGATGAAGAAAGTGATGCATGGCGATCGCGTCATGGCCGTCATTCATACCGAGAAGGATCGCGAGTCCGCCGAACCGGAAGAACTGATCGAACCGTTCCTGACCCGTTTTGTGGGTAAGGTGCAGCGAAAAGACGATCGTCTTTCTATCGTGCCGGATCATCCTCTGCTGAAAGATGCCATTCCCTGCCGCGCCGCCCGTGGTGTTGAGCATGATTTTAAAGAAGGTGACTGGGCCGTAGCAGAAATGCGCCGTCATCCTCTGAAAGGCGATCGCGGTTTCTATGCGGAACTGACCCAGTTCATTACCTTTGGCGCCGATCATTTCGTGCCATGGTGGGTCACGCTGGCACGCCACAATCTTGAAAAAGAAGCGCCGAACGGCGTGGCAACCGAGATGCAGGACGAAGGTCTGACGCGTCGCGATCTTACCGCGCTGGAGTTTGTCACCATCGACAGCGCCAGCACCGAAGATATGGACGATGCGCTCTACGCTGAAGAGAGTGCCGACGGCAAACTGCACCTGACCGTTGCCATTGCCGATCCCACCGCCTGGATTGTTGAAGGCAGTAAGCTTGACGAAACGGCGAAAATCCGTGCGTTCACGAACTACCTGCCGGGCTTCAACATCCCAATGCTGCCGCGCGAATTGTCAGACGATCTCTGCTCGCTGCGTCCGAATGAAGTGCGTCCGGTCCTTGCCTGCCGCATGACCATTGCTGCGGATGGCGCGATTGAAGACGATATCGAGTTCTTTGCCGCCACCATCGAGTCGAAAGCCAAGCTGGCCTACGATAACGTCTCCGACTGGCTGGAAAATACCGGTAGCTGGAAACCTGAATCAGACGCCATTGCCGCGCAGATCCGTCTGCTGCATCGCATCTGTCTGAACCGCGGCGAGTGGCGTCAAACCCATGCGCTGGTGTTCAAAGATCGCCCGGATTATCGCTTTGTTCTGGGTGAGAAAGGCGAAGTGCTGGATATCGTGGCCGAACCGCGACGCATTGCGAACCGCATCGTTGAAGAGGCGATGATCTCCGCCAACATCTGTGCCGCACGCGTGCTGCGCGACAAGCTGGGCTTTGGCATTTACAACGTTCATACCGGCTTTGATCCGGCGAATACCGAAGCGCTGGCAGCCCTGCTGAAGAATCACGACGTGCACGTCGATCCGGAAGAAGTGCTCACGCTGCCGGGCTTCTGCAAGCTTCGCCGCGAACTGGACGCGCAGCCATCGGGCTTCCTGGACAGCCGCATTCGTCGCTTCCAGTCCTTCGCAGAAATCAGCACTGAGCCTGGCCCGCACTTTGGTCTCGGCCTCGAAGCCTACGCGACCTGGACGTCACCGATCCGTAAGTATGGCGATATGGTTAACCACCGTTTGCTGAAAGCGATTATCAAAGGCGAAACCGTTGCCCGTCCTCAGGAGGACACCACGCTGCAGATGGCCGATCGCCGTCGTCTGAACCGCATGGCGGAACGTGACGTTGGCGACTGGCTGTACGCACGCTTCCTGCAGGATAAAGCCGGTACGGATACCCGTTTCGCCGCAGAAATCATCGATATCAGCCGCGGAGGGATGCGCGTCCGTCTGGTCGATAACGGTGCTGTCGCGTTTATTCCTGCGCCATTCCTGCATGCTGTGCGCGATGAAATGGTCTGTAGTCAGGAAAACGGTACGGTGCAAATTAAAGGTGAAACAGTTTACAAAGTCACCGACGTGATTGACGTCACCATTGCTGAAGTCCGTATGGAAACCCGCAGTATTATCGCGCGTCCTGTCGCCTGATAACCTGTTCAATTGTCGGTCATTTCCTTTCCGGAAGGGCCGACAATTTTTCTTTTTACCCCCGCCACAAAAGCATTATTTTTTCTTACTATTTTCAGTCTCCCATCGCCCAAATTCGCCATAATTATCTACAGTAAAAGAGTGTCGTTATATTCGGTTACGTGAATTTTTATACGTTCAGTATCCTTTTTAACCTGACTCGTTTTATTATCAGAAATCAGGGAAAAACAATAAGTTCACTTCGGTTTTACCGCTGTTTCTCAACGGAAAAGTCGACTGCAAATGAATAATTTGTGCGCTAATGAACAGCTGCGGGAGAAAACATGATGGACGATCTGGAGCAGAATTTGCTGTTTCGCTACATGGGGACTCACAGCCCATGGTGGCGTTTGTCAGCTGACAGCAATGCTCTGCACCTTGCCGCCAGTGAAAATGCCGATGTCACTCAGGTGATTGCGCTGGACGACGATCAGGCCGACCTTATCCGTCACTTAACCGTGATTACCTCCAGCATTTCCATGACGCTCTCGTTATTCGGGGAAGACCTCCCGGTTCACCTTGTTGGGCGGAAAATTACGCGTAACGAGTGGGCCGGTACCGCTTCCGCCTGGCATGATACCCCCTCCGTGGCGCGCGACCTGGCTCAGGGACTCTCTTTCGCGGAACAGGTCGTTTCAGAGGCTAACTCCGTCATTGTGATCCTCGATCAGAACGGCAATATTCAGCGCTTTAACCGACTAAGCGAAGAATATACCGGCCTGAAAGAGCAGGAAGTGATTGGCCAGAACGTGTTTAAGCTGTTTATGAGCCGCAGCGAAGCGGCAGCCTCAAAGCGCAATATTTCCGGTTTCTTCCGCAACGGCAGTTCCTACGAAGTCGAGCGCTGGATCAAAACGCGTAAAGGGCAACGACTGTTTCTGTTCAGAAACAAATTCGTTCACAGCGGCAGCGGTAAAAATGAAATTTTCCTTATCTGTTCCGGTACCGATATTACCGAGGAACGCCGCGCTCAGGAACGGCTGCGCGTGCTGGCCAATACCGATACCATCACTGGCTTGCCAAACCGCAATGCAATCCATGACCTGATTTCTGACGCCATCACTCACCGCGGCGACACGCAGGTTGGCGTGGTGTATCTCGATCTGGACAACTTTAAAAAGGTCAACGACGCTTACGGGCATATGTTTGGCGATCAGCTGTTACAGGCTGTCGCGCTCGCCATTTTGAGTTGT
This sequence comes from Enterobacter sp. ku-bf2, assembly GCF_001742765.1. Lineage (NCBI taxonomy): Bacteria > Pseudomonadati > Pseudomonadota > Gammaproteobacteria > Enterobacterales > Enterobacteriaceae > Enterobacter > Enterobacter sp. ku-bf2. Next base: position 369,894 of record NZ_MDVW01000001.1, on the reverse strand, counting down.
CTGGATGAGGAACAGGTGCTGGCACGACTTGGCGGTGATGAGTTTATCGTCATGGCCACCAATACCTCTCAGGGCTCTCTGGAAGCGATGGCGTCGCGCATTTTAACCCGCCTGCGCCAGCCGTTCCGAATCGGTCTGATTGAAATTTACACCGGCTGTTCCCTGGGCATCGCCCTCGCCCCGCAGCATGGCAACGACCGGGAAAGCGTCATTCGCAACGCCGATACCGCCATGTACACCGCCAAAGAGAACGGCCGGGGCAAGTTCTGCGTCTTCTCGCCTGAGATGAACCAACGCGTGTTTGAGTATCTCTGGCTGGATACCAACCTGCGTAAAGCGCTGGATAACGATCAGCTCCTGATCCACTACCAGCCAAAAATCACCTGGCGCGGCGAGGTCAGAAGCCTGGAAGCGCTGGTCCGCTGGCAATCACCTGAACGCGGTTTGATCCCACCGCTGGAGTTTATCTCTTATGCCGAGGAGTCGGGGTTGATCGTGCCGCTAGGCCGCTGGGTGATGCTCGATGTGGTTCGCCAGGTGGCAAAATGGCGCGATAAGGGAATAAACCTGCGCGTGGCCGTGAACGTCTCTGCGCGTCAGCTGGCCGACCAGACTATCTTTAGCGACTTAAAGCAGGCGCTGAAGGATCTGAACTTTGAATACTGCCCGGTGGACGTCGAATTAACCGAAAGCTGTCTTATCGAGAACGAAGAGCTGGCGCTCTCCGTGATCCAGCAGTTCAGCCGGCTGGGGGCGCAAATTCATCTCGACGATTTTGGTACCGGCTACTCTTCCCTTTCGCAGCTGGCCCGCTTCCCCATAGACGCCATAAAACTCGATCAATCGTTTGTCAGGGATATTCATAAGCAGTCCATCTCCCAGTCACTGGTGCGCGCCATCGTTGCGGTGGCGCAGGCGCTAAACCTGCAGGTGATTGCCGAAGGGGTCGAAAATGCGAAAGAAGACGCCTTTCTGACCAAGAACGGCGTCAACGAACGGCAGGGTTTTCTGTTTGCTAAGCCGATGCCCGCTGCCGCATTCGAGCGATGGCTAAAACGCTATCAGGCGCGAAAACAGCATTAACTGGCTTTACGCAAGCCCGCCGCGTGATGGCGGTTTTGCAGCATCACCAGACGCTCCATATAGGCGATATCTTTCGGTTCAAGGCAGAAAGCCGCGTCTACCCAGTCCTCCGTGATGTCCATCAGTTCACTGCGCGGCAATTGCAGAACGCGCGTCCGGGCGCGCAGCATCGCCCTCACGCCATTCAGTTTTGGCCGTAGCGTGTCGATGAAGGTTCGGGTGGAGACATAGCTTTGTCCGGGTTCAAACAGGAGATCCACCAGGCCGTGCTGTTCGTACCATTCCGCCGTATGGGATTCCCCTTTGTAGATGAGCTCCTCTGCCAGCTTCATGCCTGAACGGCGTGCAACAAGGGAATATCCCCCCATGCCCGGAAACAGGTTAAAGGCAATTTCGGGGAAACCTAAACGGGCATCGCGCTGAGCCAGAACGAAATGGTGCGCAAGAGCGGCCTCAAACCCGCCCCCTAACGCGCTGCCTTCAACCATGGCCAGAGAGATGGCCCCCGTATCAAATCCCCGCGAGGCCGCATGCACGCAATCAACGCAGGCGCGCGCATAGGCCCGTAACGCTTCACGTCGACCGTGCTGAATGCACTCAACGAAGAACTGCAGGTCACCGCCCGCGTTATACATTTCGGGAACCAGCGATCCGGTCACCCAAAAATCAACCGCAAAACCAGACTGGCGGACGAGCCATGAAAAATTCATGATCTCCTCTATCAACGCATGGTTGAAGCAAGGCCGTGGCTGAGCCCGTAACATCATCCAGACGGTATGTCGCTCCGCCTCGTAATACCCTGACAGCTGGGTGAACCGTTCAGTATCGGTAAACAGTGTACAGGTAGGCTGATTGATAACTGTCATAGTCTACTTCCTCCTATAAAAAAGCGCGTTGCGCGCAGTTTTAGACTAATCCACTCAATAAGCCCGCTGTATGAGGGGGAATAATTTTATCACTTCCGTTTATGTAATTTAGTTATTGCATTTTTTCCCTTCTCTTTTGAACCCAATTTCTGCATCATTGAAAATATTAACTTTTCGCGCCTGGGGTGAGATTATGTCTACGATTGACGCACAAGCTGTAGCACAACGAATTGATACCGTGCTGGATATCCTGGTGGCGGGCGATTATCACTCTGCTATCCGTAATCTTGAGATCCTGAAGTCTGAACTTCTTGCTCAGCATGGCGCTGACGCTGCGCCCGAAAACAGACAGCCAAAAGCGCCGTGGGAAGTTTAACGCCCACCGTTTCCGACCTCGTTTCGCTTTATTAAATGGATGCTATGAATTCCCGACAACAACTCATTTTGCAGATGGTCATCGATCAGGGACGCGTAAGCGTAGTCGATCTCGCGAAAACCACTGGCGTTTCTGAAGTCACCATCCGTCAGGATCTTAATCTGCTGGAAAAACAGAGCTACCTGCGTCGCGCGCACGGCTATGCCGTCCCGCTGGACAGTGATGACGTTGAGACGCGCATGATGAACAACTACGCGCTCAAACGTGAACTGGCGGAATTTGCTGCCTCCCTGGTGAACAACGGTGAGACCGTCTTTATTGAAAACGGCAGCAGTAATGCCCTTCTGGCGCGAACACTTGCCGATCAAAAAGACGTTACCATCATTACCGTCAGCAGCTATATCGCGCATCTGCTTAAAGAGACGCGCTGCGAGGTGATTCTGCTGGGCGGTATTTATCAGAAAAAAAGCGAAAGCATGGTTGGCCCGCTGACCCGTCAGTACGTCCAGCAGGTTCATTTCAGTAAGGCCTTTATCGGGATTGACGGCTGGCAGCCGGAGACAGGTTTTACCGGCCGGGATATGATGCGCTCTGACGTGGTCAATGCCGTACTGGAAAAAGAGTGCGAAGCCATTGTGCTCACCGACAGCTCTAAATTTGGTGCCGTTCATCCTTACACGATGGGTCCCGCTTCACGCTTTAGCCGTGTGATTACCGATGATCGTTTGAGCGAAGCGCATCGCAATAAACTCGAAGAGAGCGGTCTGATCGTCAATATTATTGAAACCAGCGCCTGATTTCCCTCCGCGCCCGAATTTCGGGCGCGCATGTTCTTTCTCTGAGATGATTCTTAACCCTGCTTTAAGAGTTTTTACCTGTATAACCTGCCCTAAAGTCGTAAAATTACTGTTAGCGATATAACAGGAAGTGACTATCACCTGCGTGATGAAGTAACGCCTGCGCGACCAGCTTTCACGGGGAAAAGAATTAAGTATTCGATTCGTCTATACTTAACGTGTACATCTTTCCGTGAATCGATAATTCAGGAGAAAGTATTATGACCTTAACCAGCAAAAAATTAGCCGCCGCTGTTCTGGCAATCACTGTAGCAATGTCCCTGAGCGCATGCTCTAACTGGTCTAAACGTGACCGTAACACCGCGATTGGTGCCGGTGCCGGTGCTCTCGGTGGTGCAGTATTAACGGATGGTAGTACGCTGGGTACATTAGGTGGCGCTGCTGTCGGTGGTATTATCGGTCACCAGGTTGGCAAATAATTATTATCTAAGCCTTCCTCGATATTGCGATATTTAAACGCATTTCAGGTCTGACATACGCACGTATATAACACGAGCCACGGCATTTGCCGTGGCTCATTTATTTTAGCCGCCTGCCAGTTTAACTTTCATGCCTTTGGCTTCCAGCAGTGATTTTATTAAATCACGTTTATCACCCTGGATTTCAATAACCCCGTCCTTTACGGCCCCGCCGCAGCCACACTTCTTTTTCAGCTCGGCAGCCAGCTTAGTCAGTTCTGCATCATCCAGATCAATGCCGGAGATAAGGCAGACCCCTTTCCCCTTACGTCCGCTGGTTTGACGCTGAATCCGAACGATACCGTCTCCCTTTGGACGCTCCACTTTGGCTTTCGGTTCGTCTATCCGCCCGGAATCGGTTGAGTAGACCAGACGGCTGTTGGAATCGGTCATTACGCCCCCTTGTTCAGCGATGCATTGATAGCCTTAAGCGTCTCAGCCGGGTTTGCAGACTGCGTCACCGGACGCCCGATAACCATATAGTCAACGCCCGCTGCCAGCGCCTGCTCAGGCGTCATAATGCGGCGCTGATCGCCCACATCGCTGCCCGCAGGGCGAATCCCTGGCGTGACGAGTTTAAAATCCTGGCCCAGTACTGATTTGAAACGTACCGCTTCCTGCGCGGAGCAGACAACACCATCCAGGCCGCACTGCTGCGTCAGACGGGCGAGACGTTCAGCATGTTCCGCAGGTGACAGCGTCACGCCGAGGTCGCGTAAATCACTTTCGTCCATGCTGGTCAGCACGGTGACGGCGATCAGCAGCGGCGCGTCCTTACCGAACGGCAGGAGCGCCTCACGGGCGGCGGTCATCATTCTTGCCCCACCCGACGCATGGACGTTGACCATCCATACACCCAGCTCTGCGGCTGCAGCAACGGCGTGGGCCGTGGTATTCGGAATATCATGGAATTTGAGGTCGAGGAAAACGTCAAAGCCGCGCTGTTGCAGATCGCGAACGATTTGCGGTCCAAACAGCGTGAACATCTCTTTGCCAACTTTCAGACGGCAGCCGCGAGGGTCGATACCGTCGACAAACGCCAGTGCAGCGTCACGCTTATTGTAATCAAGCGCAACAACAACAGGAGAATCCGTAATTACGCGGGAAGTGGAGGATGTAACAGACGTCATGACCAGCCCTTTTCGTCTATGGGCGCGCAGCGGCGCGGAACAGATAAACGGCCAGCATTCTACCTGCCGCCGCCGCAAATTGACAGAAGCCATTTATGTCCCTGCCAGGCTGGCAAACCGCACGGTGTTGAGAAAGTGCTAAAAGCTATCAGTATGTTGTAACTAAAATGAAGGCTTTTAAAAAATCACTGCCCGTCCAGGCCGCGGATTGGCTTGATGGTTGACCAGGCCCGGCATGAAGGACAATGCCAATAGAGGGTATAGGCGGTAAAACCACACTTCTGGCAACGGTAGCGCGGCTTGCTGCGCACCTGTTCGCCAACCATGTCGCGCAGCACCATCAGGCTCTCTTTGGCGCGCCCTTCTTCCGCGTCGTTCAGGTGGTAATCCATCAGCTTATGGAAGACCCGCATCGTCGGATGACGCTGAAGCTGTCGGGTGATATAGACCTGCGCGGTGTCGCCACCCTCATACTGCTCAACAACGTCAGCGAGCATCAGTTCCGCGGTTGCGCCGGTATTCTCTTCCACGCAGCGACGCAGGAACGCCACCCATTCTTCCTGCTTGTCCAGCTGTTGATAGCAGGTTTGCAGCATCTCCAGCGTTTCACTGACCAGCTCTTTGTCCTGATCGATAACCCGCAGCAGGCTTTCAACGGCTTTGGCGTAGTCGCCATTCGCCATAAAGACGCGCCCCATCATGATAGAGATACGGGCGCTGTTGCGGTCCGCGGCGGCACCTTTCTTCAGCAACGTCATGGCTTTATCCATGTCGTCGTTGCCCATCTGCTGAAGGGCAAGTTCACAGTAGAAATGGGCTATCTCAACGCGCTGCTTATCTTTACCCAGCTTCACCAGACGTTCGGCCGTATCAATGGCTTTTTGCCAGTCGCTGGTGGCCTGATAAATCTGCAGGAGCTGCTGCAACGCGCCGATGCGGAAATCTGTTTCATCCACCAGCTGAGCGAACATATCTTCAGCGCGATCGTATAACCCCGCGGCCATGTAATCTCGTCCCAGCTGTTGTACGGCCAGGAGTCGTTGATCGTAGGTCAGCGAGGCGCTTTCCATCAGGGTCTGGTGAATACGAATGGCGCGGTCAACCTCGCCGCGCGAGCGGAACAGGTTACCCAGGGTAAGATGCGCTTCAACGGTCCCCGTATCCTCTTTCAGCATGTCGAGGAACAGGTCCACCGCTTTGTCCTGCTGATTGCTCAGGAGGAAGTTGACCCCCGCAACGTAGTCGCGGGAGAGTCGGTTGGCCTCATCCTGTTTTGTTTGTTGCGCACTTCTGCGGCCCATATACCAGCCATAGGCTGCGGCGACAGGCAAAAGCAGAAACAACAACTCCAGCATCGTCGATTATTCCTTCACGACCGGCACGCCAGAGCTTTCCGGCATGTCGGACGCAGGCGCAATGTGATGTTCGAGTCGTTTGATTTTACGTTCTGCGCGCGCAAGCGAAACACGGACTTTTAACCAGAACAAACCGCAAACCAGCCAGCCAATGGCAAAGCCTGCAGCAAATAAGACCGCGAGCAGGCTCGACACACGGTATTCACCCTGAGCCAGCAGATAGTTAAACGTCACCTGCTGATCGTTTTGTGCACCCAATGTGACTGAAATGACAAAAATCGCCAATACCAGTAAGAAAATGAGTAAATATTTCACATTACTTCCCGTTATGTGGTTCAAGCGAATAAAGTGTGTTCAACTTACCGCAATCAGCCTTATAAACTACCATTTTAGTGACGGGCGCGAAACGGAAAAAGTGACGCGCACGTCATGGATCTATGGGCAAAATGCGGAATATCAACCGTCAGGCGTCCGTTTGGTCCCTTTCGGCTATTTCTTCTTTCTCTTCCGGCGGTGGCGTTAGCGGGCCGCAGAATCGTTCAGCCAGCCAGGTCGCCAGCATCACCAGCAGCCACGAGATGAGCGTGGCAACGACCAGATCCCGTGGCCAGTGCATCCCCAGCAGTAAGCGGCTGCCCATGACCGCCGTCGCCCAGACCAGCAGAATCACGATGGTGACCGTACGACGTCTTGGCCAAAGCAGCCCAACCCCCAGCAGCGCCCAGCTGGCGGCAAACATGGTATGGCCAGAAGGAAACGCGAACCCGGTCTCTTTCTGCCAGTGTTTTCGCAAGAATTTCGGGATATCTTGCTGTTCCGCAAGCTGTTCTTTGACCAGCGCGCCGCGATCTTTACGCTTTAAAGTGTAGAACTCATCCACCGGAACATGGTGCGTTTTTTCCAGCCAGACGACAAAAGGACGCGGCTCCTGAACGCGATCTTTCACCCAGGATTTTACGCCCTGACCGATAAGGATAGCCCCACCGAGGATAGCAAAGAGCATCAGCGCCGCGCGCAGACGAAAGCGCAGGCACCACAGAAACCAGGCGCAGAGGAGAACGTGGGTAATTATTCCCCAGGGTTGGGTGACCGTTTCCGTAATCCAGTACAACGTTTTCAGCCACGTGGTGTTCTGCCCGGGCTGCCACATCCACCCGGAAAGCCATACGGCCAAAGGCATAATCAGTAAAATGGCCGCACCTGCTGCCGTACGTCTGGCGATTGAATGCATGTCTTCTCCTTTTTCGCTAAGCGTCACAATCATAACTGAAATTTATTCACCTGGTGGAGATGTCGGATCGTGCGTTTAACGTTCATATAGCATGGTGCCCATTAGGCGAACATGCTGAGCTTGTGGCAAAATAAACTGATACAGAAAGCAAAACAGGGCACAGGCACGAAACGTGTCAGCCTACTCTGGAGAATCACATGCAGCTTAAACGTGTGGCAGAAGCCAAACTGCCAACCCCATGGGGCGATTTCCTGATGGTGGGTTTTGAAGAACTGGCAACCGGACAGGATCATGTCGCCCTGGTGTATGGCGACATTTCAGGGCAGACACCGGTGCTGTCCCGCGTCCATTCAGAGTGTCTCACCGGCGATGCGTTGTTCAGCCTGCGCTGTGATTGCGGTTTCCAGCTGGAAGCAGCCCTTTCTCATATTGCTGAAGAAGGCCGCGGCGTGCTGCTTTATCACCGTCAGGAAGGGCGTAATATTGGTTTGCTGAATAAAATTCGCGCCTACGCGCTTCAGGACCAGGGCTACGATACGGTTGAAGCGAACCATCAACTCGGTTTTGCCGCCGACGAACGTGATTTCACCCTGTGCGCCGATATGTTCAAGCTGCTGGGCGTGGACGAAGTACGTCTGCTGACCAATAACCCGAAAAAAGTGGAGATCCTGACCGAAGCCGGGATCAACATCGTTGAACGCGTACCGCTGATTGTCGGCCGTAACCCGAAAAACGCCCACTACCTTGATACCAAAGCCGCCAAAATGGGCCATCTGCTGAAAGAATGATGTAAAAAGCCCGGCACGCGTGCCGGGCTCGTTCATCAATCCAGCATCTTACGAATCACGTAATGTAAAATGCCGTCGTTCTGGTAGTAGGTCAGCTCGGTTGCCGTATCAATACGGCACCGGCAATCCAGCACCTCGGTTTTCCCGTCTGCCCGCGTTAACGTTACCGGCACCGTTTTACCCGGCTGCAGGTTTTGCAGGCCGCTAATGTCAATCTGCTCTTCCCCGGTCAGGCCCAGCGTTTTACGCGTCACGCCCTGCGGGAACTCAAGCGGCAGGATCCCCATGCCGATCAGATTCGAACGGTGAATACGTTCGAACGATTCGGCGATGACCACCCGAACGCCAAGCAGGCGCGGACCTTTCGCCGCCCAGTCGCGGCTGGAGCCGGAACCGTACTCTTTCCCGGCAATCACCGCCAGCGGCGTCCCTTCCTGTTGGTATTTAACGGCCGCATCATAGATCGACACGACTTCCGTTCCAGGCAGATGACGCGTCATGCCCCCTTCCACACCCGGCACCATTTCGTTACGAATGCGGATGTTGGCAAAGGTCCCGCGCATCATGACTTCATGGTTACCGCGGCGCGAGCCGTAAGAGTTAAAATCGCGGCGTTCGACACCCCGACTTTGCAGGTAACGGCCTGCCGGGCTATCGGCTTTGATGCTCCCCGCCGGAGAGATATGATCCGTCGTGACAGAATCCCCCAGCATGGCCAGGATACGCGCGCCATGGATATCCTTAAGCGGCGCGGGCTCGGCCTGCATCTCATCAAAGAACGGCGACAGACGAATATAGGTCGAGTCATCCTGCCAACCATAGGTATCCGAACCTGCAACATTGATGGCTTTCCATTCCGGCGTGCCTTCAAAGACTTCCGCGTACTCTTTGCGGAACATCTCGGTAGAGACCTTCTCAACGGCCAGCGCGATTTCTCGCGAGGATGGCCAGATATCTTTCAGATAGACAGGGTCATTCTTGCGATCGTGACCAATCGGATCGGTCACCAGGTTGATATTCATGTTCCCCGCGAGAGCGTATGCCACCACCAGCGGCGGCGAAGCAAGCCAGTTGGTTTTTACCAGCGGGTGAATGCGCCCTTCAAAGTTTCGGTTACCGGAAAGAACGGCGCCTACCGTCAGGTCACCCTGCTTGATCGCCGTTTCGATGGGTTCAGGCAGTGGCCCGGAGTTACCAATACAGGTCGTACAGCCATAGCCCACGAGGTTAAAGCCCAGCTCGTCCAGGTACGGCGTCAGTTTGGCCTGAGCCAGGTAATCCGACACCACTTTGGATCCCGGCGCCAGCGAGGCCTTAACCCACGGCTGAGGTTTTAACCCAAGCTCGACCGCCTTTTTAGCCAGCAGACCGGCTGCCATCAATACGCTGGGGTTGGACGTGTTGGTGCAGGAGGTAATGGCGGCAATAACAACCGCGCCATCCGGAAGCTGATACTGATGCCCGTTCAGAACATAGTCGACGGGACGATGGTCTTTCTGCGCCACGTTCACTTCCAGGGCATTGCTGGCGGCAAACGCTTTCGGCACGTCAGACAACGCAACCCGATCCTGCGGACGTTTCGGCCCTGCGAGGCTCGCTTCGACGCTTCCCATATCAAGTTCAAGCGTGCTGGTGAAAACAGGCTCATCGCCCGGATTGCGCCACATGCCCTGCGCTTTGGTGTACGCTTCCACCAGTGCGACCTGCTCTTCGCTGCGGCCGCTAAGGCGCATGTACTCCAGCGTGACGTCGTCAATGGGGAAAAAGCCGCAGGTGGCACCGTATTCCGGCGCCATATTGGCAATGGTGGCGCGGTCGGCCAGCGGCAGCGAATCCAGACCGTCACCGTAGAATTCAACAAACTTGCCCACCACGCCATGCTTACGCAGCATCTGGGTGACGGTCAGCACCAGATCGGTGGCGGTAATGCCTTCAGAAAGCTTTCCGGTCAGCTTGAAGCCCACCACATCCGGGATAAGCATGGATACCGGCTGGCCGAGCATGGCGGCTTCCGCTTCAATACCGCCGACGCCCCAGCCCAGCACGCCCAGACCGTTGATCATGGTGGTATGCGAATCCGTGCCCACCAGGGTGTCTGGATAAGCGACCCACTCTTTATCCTGCAATTCGCTCCAGACGGCTTTACCCAGATATTCAAGGTTCACCTGGTGACAAATGCCGGTGCCTGGCGGGACCACGCTAAACCGGCTGAACGCCTGCTGTCCCCACTTCAGAAATACGTAGCGCTCGTGGTTGCGCTCCATCTCCAGACGCACGTTTTCGCCAAAGGCGTCATCATCACCGAAGTGGTCAACGGTGACGGAGTGGTCAATGACGAGGTCAACCGGGGAAAGCGGGTTAACTTTAGCCGTATCCCCGCCGAGACGCTTAACGGCTTCGCGCATCGCGGCCAAATCAACCACGGCCGGAACACCGGTAAAGTCCTGCATCAGCACCCTTGCCGGGCGGTAGGCGATTTCTCTGTCGGCATGGGCCTTCTCAAGCCACCCTGCCAGCGCCTGGATATCATCGAGTGTGACAGAGTCACCGTCCTGCCAGCGCAAGAGGTTTTCCAGTAAAACTTTCAATGACTTGGGTAACCGCGAAATGTCCCCAAGCGTTCTGGCAGCCAGCGGCAGGCTGTAGTAGTGCCAGGTTTTATTTTCTGCCTGTAATGTGTCCTTACTGGCTTCGCGTAGGGTTAACGACATAAGCTCCTCCTTAATCACAGAGATGCCCTGACAATCATCAGGGCCGTAATTAAAGATAACACAAAGATGTCGTAACGTTTTGATAACAACCCAAATTGATAAATTTAGGATTGGTCCAGCGCGGGGAAACAAAAAACCCCGCCGTAGCGAGGTTTTACAATTTAGTGGAGCGCCAGCCAGATGAGCTGAATCCAGAACAGAATCGACACGGTAAAAACGCCGATCCACGACCAGTATTTGTGAGACGTCATGTTATTCATCATAGGGACACCAAGCATTATTTATAAAAATTCCGAGGTCGTTCCTCAGTGCTATATTGCTGATGTGTATTTATTAAAGAGTACAAAAGCGCAGAGTCGATATTCAGACTATTTGCATCATTACGCAATAAACTAAATTATTGTTTTTTGGGTTCGTCTTCTGCGAACACATCAATAAAAGCCTGCTGCTGCGGCGTCAGTTTCCAGGACGCGGGTACAACAGTCGCAGGTGCTTTACGCCCTCTGTGGCCGCTGTCACGATGCTGACACATCTGTTTTACCGAAGCTGTACGTACCGTCACTGACATATTTAACCCCAATATTTCCAGGCCAGGAGAGCAACCACCACCCAAAACAGGGTAGAGACGAGAAAGACCGCCAGCCAGGCTTTACGCTTGAGCGCAGGATCCCTTTGCGGTTCTTCACTTCCTGAAGGCATTGCTAACCTCATACAATCGACATCGCTTATCATTTAGGACCAAACAATTGGTACAATTAATCATCTGTTGAGATAAATCCTAAAGAAACTTTAGCCGAAAAGCCAGTGAATTTACGCACCGGGAGGTATGAAATATTCAATCTTTTGACCAGAAATAAATAATTGAAAAGAAAAATTTGCGAAGGCGTAAATTAGTTTCTACTTTTGTCGCCAATTCACGACATTATAACCTTACGCATTAAATGGGTAATGACATTATATGGCAGGGGAATCGCAGATGATGATAATTCTAATTTAGCTTTGAGAGGTTATTTCGGTATCTTTCCCTGGGGGAAAGATACCGGGTGTGATTATTTTTCGGGAAGTTTGATGTCTTTAAACATCTCTTCAATATCTTCATTTGAGCGTAATGCCACGGCGGTATCAACCACATCACGCGTTAAATGAGGTGCAAAGCGCTGAATAAAATCATACATATAGCTGCGCAGGAAGGTGCTGCGGCGGAAACCAATTTTTGTGGTGCTATGGCTGAAAACATCATGCGCATCAAGACGCACCAGGTCAGGGTCTGACACCGGATCCACCGCCATGCTGGCAATGACGCCCACCCCCAATCCAAGCCGGACATAGGTCTTAATCACGTCGGCGTCCGTCGCGGTAAAGACAATGCGCGGCGTTAATCCTGCCCGGTTAAAGGCCGTATCAAGCTCAGAACGCCCGGTAAAGCCAAAGGTATACGTCACCAGAGGATACTGGGCCAGCTCTTCGATAGTGACCGACCCTTTACCCGCCAGGGGGTGATCGGGGGTCACCACAATAGAACGGTTCCAGTGGTAGCACGGGAGCATGACCAGATCGTCATAGAGGTGAAGCGCTTCGGTGGCGATGGCAAAGTCTGCATTCCCCTTGGAGACGGCTTCAGCGATTTGCGTTGGCGAGCCCTGGTGCATATGCAACGAGACGCGAGGATAACGCTCGATAAAGCCTTTGATCACGCCGGGCAGCGCATAGCGCGCCTGCGTATGCGTGGTGGCAATATACAGCGAGCCTTTATCCGGCCAGGTATGCTCCCCCGCCACAGACTTAATCGCATCGACTTTGGAGAGGACTTCCCGCGCAATGCGGATGATTTCCTGTCCCGCAGGCGTCACCTGGGTGAGATGCTTACCGCTGCGGGCGAAGATCTGAATGCCTAACTCATCCTCCAGCATACGAACTTGTTTGCTGATGCCCGGTTGCGAGGTATACAACCCCTCGGCGGTAGAAGAGACGTTAAGGTTATGATTCACCACCTCAACGATATAACGAAGCTGCTGTAATTTCATGCCAGACCATCCGATTTAGCGCATGCGGTCAATCGCTTAAGACGATTTAATAATAAGAAACAGGTTAACTATAACCACTATATCATTTATAGCCTGACTGTATAGTACGGAACAAAAAATAATAACAAGGTAATAAAAAAGGGCCGGAAATCCGGCCCTTTCACAGGTAAGTTACGATTAGGGAAGATTATTTCTTGCCTTCAACCCATTTGCCATCGACAAAGAAGGCTGACCATCCGGTCGCTTTACCCTCTTTCTCTGCCGCAACGTACTGCTGCTTAGTTTTACGGCTAAACCGCACCACGGTTTTGTTGCCTTCCGGATCCTGCTGTGGCGCATCGGCCAGATAACGCAGTTTCTCCGGCAGACGATCGCGGAAGCGATGCAGCTCTTCCACCAGCGGCGCGCGGGTTTCACGCGATTTCGGGAAGGTGTTGGCGGCCAGGAAGACACCTGCCGCACCGTCACGCAGCACGAAGTACGCGTCGGATTTCTCACACGGCAATTCTGGCAGCGGAACCGGATCTTCCTTCGGCGGAGCCACTTCACCGTTACGCAGAATTTTGCGCGTGTTTTTACATTCGTCGTTGGTGCAGGCCATGTACTTACCGAAACGCCCCATTTTCAGGTGCATTTCAGAACCACACTTCTCGCACTCCACAATCGGGCCGTCATAGCCTTTAATGCGGAACTCGCCCTCTTCGATCTCATACCCGTCACACGTTGGGTTATTACCACACACGTGCAGCTTGCGTTTTGGATCGATCAGATAGCTGTCCATTGCCGTGCCGCATTTTTTGCAGCGGCGCTTGGCACGCAGAGCGTTAGTTTCCGCATCGTCACCTTCCAGCACGTTGAGAACTTCGTTCTCCGGCACCAGGTTGATGGTGGTTTTGCAGCGCTCTTTTGGCGACAGCGCATAGCCGGAGCAGCCCAGGAACACGCCCGTGGTGGCAGTACGGATCCCCATCTTGCGGCCACAGGTTGGGCAGTCGATGCTGGTCAGTACCATCTGGTTAGGCAGCATGCCACCCTCTTCAGGGTCTTTCTCCGCTTTTTCAAGCTGGTCGGTGAAATCGCTGAAGAAGCTGTCGAGGACCTTTTTCCATTCCGCCTGGTGGCTGGCAACCTGGTCGAGACTGTCTTCCATTTGCGCGGTGAAATCGTAGTTCATCAGCTCGCGGAAGTTGGCTTCCAGACGATCGGTGACGATCTCCCCCATTTTTTCCGCATAGAAACGACGGTTTTCAACACGGACGTAACCGCGATCCTGAATCGTCGAGATAATTGATGCGTAGGTCGACGGTCGGCCAATACCGCGTTTTTCCAGCTCTTTTACCAGAGATGCTTCACTGAATCGTGCAGGTGGCTTGGTGAAGTGCTGAGCCGGGATCAGCTCAACCAGAGACAGTTCATCACCTTTGTTCACCGCAGGCAGCGTTCGATCTTCATCACCTTTACGCAGCGCAGGCATCACTTTCGTCCAGCCGTCGAAACGCAGAATACGACCGCGCGCCTTGAGACGGAAATCACCCGCCCCGACGGTCAGCGTGGTGGAGTCGTACTGGGCCGGGGTCATCTGGCACGCCACAAACTGACGCCAGATCAGCTGATACAGCTTCTGCGCGTCGGCTTCCATATCTTTCAGTGATTCAGCGAGCACAGAGACATCAGAAGGACGAATCGCTTCGTGCGCTTCCTGAGAATTCTCTTTGCTGGCAAACTGGTTAGCGCTTTCCGGCAGGTATTTCTTACCGAAGTTGTCGCTGATGTAGCCACGCACCATGTTGACCGCGTCCTGACTCAGGTTGGTTGAGTCGGTACGCATATAGGTGATGTAACCTGCTTCATACAAGCGCTGGGCCATCATCATGGTTTTCTTCACGCCGTAACCCAGACGGGTGCTTGCCGCCTGTTGCAGGGTGGAGGTGATAAACGGCGCACCAGGCTTGCTGCTGGTCGGTTTGTCTTCACGTTCCAGTACCTGATAGCGTGCCTTTTCCAGCAGCGCCACGGCGGCCATTGTCTGGTCGCGGTTTTCCGGACGGAAAGGCTTATCGTTCTGATGGCTTACCTGCAGCGGCAGAGCGTCACCGCCCGGCGTGGTCACATTGGCATCAACTTCCCAGAACTCTTCCGGCACGAAGGCTTTAATTTCGCGCTCACGCTCAACGACCAGACGCACGGCGACGGATTGCACGCGACCTGCGGACAGGCCACGGGCAATCTTCTTCCACAGCAGTGGAGAAACCATGTAACCCACGACGCGGTCCATAAAGCGACGCGCCTGCTGGGCGTTGACGCGGTCGATATTCAGCTCGCCCGGCTTCTCAAACGCCTGACGAATCGCATTCTTCGTAATTTCGTTAAACACTACGCGGCTGTAGCGTTTGTCATCACCCCCGATCACTTCCCGCAGGTGCCACGCAATGGCCTCCCCTTCGCGGTCAAGGTCGGTTGCGAGATAGATGTGGTCTGCTTTTTCAGCCAGCTGCTTCAGCTCGTTAACGACTTTTTCTTTCCCTGGAAGCACTTCATATTGTGCATCCCAGTTATGCCATGGGTTAACACCCATGCGGTTGACAAGCGCGCTACGTTCATCCTTTTTAGGCTTTTTAGCCCCTTTGGTGGAGGTAGAGTCTGCGCTCTTTTTGCTGGCTGAGCCACTGGTCGGCAAATCGCGGATATGACCAACGCTGGACTTAACCACGTAGTCATTACCCAGATACTTATTGATCGTTTTGGCTTTTGCCGGGGACTCAACGATGACGAGAGCTTTACCCATATTCACCTTTACCTAATTTAATTCTTCCAGGAATACGCCGCACGTTGATTTCCCTTCCGCTGACGACGAGCCAATGATATTGCGACTGCGTCAGGAGATATCAACCCCTTTGTCTTACCGGGCGTTAAAGAAAAGCCGCCCAGGTGATTGAGTTCTCGGGTATTTTTCTCACATCTCGTGTAATTCGTGACGAATTCCCGGTTGAATGTCAAGCAATTCTGTTGCCAGAATGACGAAAGCGCACACTCTACCTGATAAAATTCGTTACGCAACTTTATTAGCATGCAAAAGCAAATCCTGCCAGCCAGGCCCCTGCACCTTATCCCCTCACAATACAGGGAAAATTTGCCCCCAAAGCGCCCTCGGCGTAGACTATTGTCACTGTTTAAGGAGTGGATTATGCAGAATACGACCCAACCTATTGACCGAGCCTCTCTGCTTATCGAAGCAAACAAGCTTATTCGTGACCATGAAGATACTCTGGCAGGCATTGAAGCCACCGGCGTAGAGCAGCGAAATGGCGTGCTGGTTTTCAGCGGCGAATACTTCCTTGATGAACAGGGCTTGCCGACCCCGAAAAGCACCGCCGTGTTTAACATGTTTAAATACCTGGCGCACACGCTTTCCGAGAAATATCACCTGGTCGATTAACGCAAAACGCGAGGCATAAGCCTCGCGTTTTTGTTTACAACAGCGGTTTTTGTCCGCGCTGTAGCCAGCGGAGCAGCAGGCGGTCCGCGCTTTCTGCGGCACTGTTGGTAAAGCGGTCAAGGAGTCGCTTGCGCTGGGCAAAGCGGACGCCTACCAGTTCCCGGCCTTCCATCAGGTTGAGCAGCAGATCGTCACTGGTTCCGACTTCATCCACCAGCCCTTTCTCCTGCGCCTGAACGCCGTACCAGTGCTCACCCGTCGCGACCTGCTCAATGTCCAGCGTCGGGCGCATACGGTGCACAAAGTCTTTAAAGAGATGATGCGTTTCGTTGAGATCCTCACGGAATTTTTGGCGCCCTTCTTCCGTGTTTTCACCCAGCAGCGTCAGGGTGCGTTTGTACTGACCCGCCGTGTGAAGTTCGATATCAATCTCTTTATTTTTCAGGAAGCGGTTAAAGTTCGGGATCTGCGCGACCACGCCGATCGAGCCAATAATAGAAAACGGTGCGGCCACAATTTTGTCTGCCACGCAGGCCATCATGTAGCCACCGCTCGCCGCCACTTTATCTACGGCAACGGTCAGCGGGATCTGTTTTTCACGCAGGCGCTGTAGCTGAGACGCGGCCAGGCCGTAGCCATGCACGACACCTCCCGGGCTTTCAAGACGAACAACGACCTGATCCTGCGGCGTCGCCACGGCCAGAACGGCCGTCACTTCCTCCCGCAAAGAGGACACTTCATGCGCATCCATGCTGCCCTTAAAATCGAGCACGTAGACGCGGGGCGCGACCTTATCCTGTGGCGTATTGAGCTTCGCCTTTGCCTTTGCCGCTTTGGCTTCCTGTTTATGCTTTTTCTTCTGCGCTTTGAGCCACAGTTTCTGTTGATGACTGTCAAGCAGCGCCAGAGACATCTCTTCCTGCATCTCTTTATACTGCTCGCTCAGGCGGGTGATGCGTAACTCCCCACGCTGACGCTTGCGCTGCGTCAGGTTGACAATCAGAACGGCAACCACCGCAATGGCAATCACCACCGTCGCGATTTTCGCCAAAAACAACCCATATTGAGAAAGTAATTCCACGCGTTCCACCTTGATTTAACCACGAATCTTTCACGGCAGTGTACAACAGCCCTGCCCATGCGTCTCGCTCGTGACATTACCTCTGCGAGGCGCCTTCAGGAATCCCGGTCTGGCGTTTAAATATTTGCAAATTGTTAATTTTACAGCAATGCGTCCTGTAGACTGATTGAATTATCAGGCGAATTCGGGCATAAAGCCGAAAAGTCACAAAAGAAGGCGTCTTTGAGTCACCGTGCGCCGAGGAGTCACCTTGCATTATCAACCGCAAAAAAATCTGCTGCAGAACCGCATCATTCTTGTCACTGGGGCCAGCGACGGGATTGGCCGTGAAGCGGCGCTGACCTACGCTGAGTATGGCGCGAGCGTCATCCTGACCGGCCGCAACGAAGAAAAACTTATAGGGGTGGCGCAGGAGATTGAAGCCGCAGGTGGGATTCCTGCTCGCTGGTACACGCTCGATCTGCTCACCTGCACGCCCGCGTCATGTCAGGAGCTTGCTCACCGCATCAGCACCCATTATCCGCGTCTCGACGGCGTGCTGCACAATGCCGGCTTGCTTGGCGAAGTTCGCCCGATGGATGAACAGGATCCTGAGATCTGGCAGGAGGTCATGCAGGTCAACGTCAACGGGACGTTTTTCCTGACCCAGGCACTGCTTCCTTTATTACTCAAATCGGATTCGGGTTCACTGGTATTCACCTCCTCCAGCGTAGGCCGTGAGGGGCGTGCAAACTGGGGTGCCTATGCCGTATCAAAATTCGCGACCGAAGGCATGATGCAGGTGCTGGCAGAGGAGTACCAAAGCCGCCATCTGCGCGTAAACTGCATTAACCCGGGCGGTACGCGCACCAAAATGCGCGCCAGCGCCTTCCCAACGGAAGATCCGCAGAAGCTGAAAACGCCGGCAGACATTATGCCGCTCTATCTCTGGCTAATGGGCGACGACAGCCGCCGCAAAACCGGGATGACCTTTGACGCCCAGCCAGGCCGTAAACCAGGAATATCGCAATGAGTGAAGAACGTCACCAGCAGCGCCAGCAGCGTCTGAAGGAACAGGTCGATGCGCGCGTCGCGGCCGCTCAGGATGAGCGCGGGATCGTCATCGTCTTTACCGGCAACGGCAAAGGGAAAACCACGGCCGCATTCGGCACGGCGACACGCGCCGTCGGCCACGGGCAGAAGGTCGGCGTTATCCAGTTTATTAAAGGTGAGTGGCCTAACGGCGAGCGTAATCTGCTTGAGCCCCACGGCGTTGAGTTCCAGGTGATGGCGACCGGATTTACGTGGGACACCCAGAACCGCCAAACCGATACCGCAGCCTGTCTGGCCGTCTGGGAGCACGCTAAAAGAATGCTGGCCGATCCTTCACTCAATATGGTTCTGCTGGATGAGATCACCTATATGGTCGCCTACGACTATTTGCCGCTGGAAGACGTGCTTAATGCACTGAAAGACCGTCCCGCCCATCAGACGGTTATCATCACGGGCCGCGGGTGCCATCGGGATATTCTGGAGCTGGCAGATACCGTCAGCGAGCTGCGTCCGGTAAAACATGCGTTTGATGCGGGCATCAAAGCGCAAATGGGGATTGATTACTAAAGAAAAAAGCCCGGTGTCTTCACCGGGCTTTTACATTAACCGTTGTTATTACGGCTGCCAGAGCGGCGGTTGCTGCTCACCTGGCTGTGACGCTTCACCGCACGGCGAATCTGGTTCGCCTTCATGCGGCGACGATCTTTTTCCACCGCCACTTTAGAGGTGGTTTCCGGCGTCAGGCCGACCAGCTCGCGCAGATAGTTGGTCTGGGTCAGATCCAGTTCAGTATATCCCCCACGCGGCAGGCCTTTTGGCAGCAGGATGTCGCCGTAACGGACACGGATCAGGCGGCTAACCTGCACGCCCACCGCTTCCCAGAGACGACGTACCTCGCGGTTGCGCCCTTCGGTCAGGGTCACGTTGTACCACTGGTTGATGCCTTCCCCACCGGTAAATTTGATGGTTTTGAACGCCGCAGGACCGTCTTCCAGCTGAACGCCACGCGACAGGTCGCGCAGTTTATTCTCGTCAACCTGGCCAAACACGCGCACGGCGTATTCACGTTCCACTTCACGGCTTGGATGCATCAGACGGTTTGCCAGTTCACCATCGGTGGTAAACAGCAGCAGACCGCAGGTATTCACGTCAAGACGACCAACGGCAATCCAGCGAGCGCCACGCAGTTTAGGCAGACGGTCAAACACCGTCGGGCGACCTTCCGGGTCATTGCGGGTACACAGCTCGCCTTCCGGCTTGTAGTAAGCCAGCACGCGGCAGATTTGTTCAGCAGACTCTTTCACGGAGATAAGATGACCGTCGATACGGATCTTCAGCCCCGGTACGATTTCTACGCGGTCACCCAGCGTGGCGATTTTACCGTCCACACTCACGCGGCCCGCTTCAATAATGGCTTCGATTTCACGGCGTGAACCGTGGCCGGCACGCGCCAGCACTTTCTGTAACTTCTCGCTCATTGAGCTTCCTCAGGTGTCGCCTTCACAGGCGTCGAATCAGGTCAAAAGAGGGCTGAGCCCTGCTTTGATGGCCGCGTAGTATATCTGCTTATACCATTACAAGAAAGGCTTTACGTCACCCACGCCTTCTCGAATCACTTCCGGTGCATCTTCGGTTAAGTCGACCACGGTGGTCGGCTGCTGGCCGAGATAACCGCCGTGAATAATCAGCTCGACCACCTTCTCCAGACGATCTTTGATCTCTTCCGGATCGGACTCGGTAAACTCGCTGCCCGGCAGCATCAGCGAGGTAGAGAGCATCGGCTCGCCGAGGGTTTCCAGCAGCGCCTGCGCAATCGGGTTCGACGGCACGCGCATGCCGATAGTCTTACGCTTTTCCTGCAGCAGGCGGCGCGGCACCTCTTTCGTCCCTTTCAGGATGAAGGTGTAGTTACCCGGCGTGTTGTTCTTAATCAGGCGAAACGCCACGTTATCCACATAAGCATAGGTGGACAGCTCAGAGAGATCGCGGCACATCAGGGTAAAGTTATGGCCGTCCGGCAGCTGGCGAATACGGCAAATGCGTTCCATCGCCCCTTTATCTTCAATTTTGCAGCCCAGCGCGTAGCCGGAATCGGTCGGGTAGACAATCACGCCGCCTTTGCGGACGATCTCCACGGCCTGGTTAATCAGACGTGGCTGCGGGTTGTCCGGATGGATATAGAAAAACTGACTCATACTTCCCTCTCTTCAATTTGCTGCGGCTGTTCCCAGAGCTGCCAGACCGGATCAACGCCAGCGGGCAGCCAGAGCTTGCGCCCCAGTTCGATCCAGGCGCAGGGCTGATGGAAATCAGAACCCTGTGAGCCAAGCAGACCGTACTGTCGGGCATAGGTCGCGAGCTGCGCGCGCTCATTGGGCGCCTGCTGACACTGGGCGACTTCCATCGCCTCACCACCGTTTTCGGCAAAGTGCGCCAGCAGCCTTTTCAGCCATTTAGCAGAAAGATTATACCGCCCCGGATGGGCCAGCACGGCCTTACCGCCAGAATGATGAATCACATCAATAGCTTGTTTTATTGTACACCACTGTGGCGGAACGTATCCGGTTTTCCCGCGCGCCAGATACTTTTTAAAGACATCCGCCATCGTCGTGGCTTTACCCGCCTCTACCAGAAAACGGGCGAAATGACCGCGCGTGACCGCCCCGCCGTTCGCCAGCTTTTGGGCACCTTCCAGTGCGCCCGGAATATGCGCCTTTTCCAGACGCTCGCCGATCATCTCTGCGCGCTGGTTGCGGCGCGTTTTTTGTTCTTGCAAAAAAGCAGTCAGTGCCGGATGGTCTATATTGATGTTCAGGCCAACGATATGAATCTCATGGTTTTCCCAGACGGTCGAAATTTCGACACCGGAGACCAGATTAAGCGCCAGCCCGCTGCGGGCGATCTCGGCGCGCGCCGCCGGAATGGCATCCGTCGTATCGTGATCGGTTATCGCCAGCGTACCGACGCGCATTTCAACGGCACGATGAACCAGAGCTTCGGGTGTCAGCAGGCCATCAGAGGCCTGAGTATGGCTGTGTAAATCATAAATAATAGCGTAGGTGGTATCGCTCAAAGCACTTCCCATAACAGGTTGGAGACATCCGAAACCATCATGATACCGACTTATATCGAAATTCTGAAATCAAGGGTTGACAATACGCCATCGAACTAGTTAACTAGTACGCAAGTTCACACGAGAAAGGTATCTGAAAATGACAGCACATTTCACTCTGCACGGTTGGTGGCGTACTTCCTGATCATCGGGCAGTGTCACGCGTCTGCGAAATGCAAACAGATACCCGCCCGCTACCCAGCGGGCTTTTTTTTGAACAGAATAAATGAGAACACCAACATGCAAACAGCCAAACCCCATCTCGAATTGCTGACCTGCGAGGCGGCCTATCGCCACAACCCGACCGCGCTGTTTCATCAGGTGTGCGGGGCACGCCCGGCAACGCTGCTGCTGGAATCTGCGGACATTGACAGCAAGGACGATCTCAAAAGCCTGCTGCTGGTCGACAGCGCGTTGCGCATTACCGCTCTAGGTGACACTGTCACAATCAAGGCCTTATCAGACAACGGCGCCTCGCTGCTGCCACTGCTGGATGCCGCCCTGCCTTCAGGCATCGAAAACGAACGTCATCCAGAAATGCGTATTCTGCATTTCCCGCCGGTTAGCCAGTTGCTGGATGAAGACGCGCGCCTGTGCTCCCTTTCCGTCTTCGATGCCTTCCGCCTGCTGCAGAACCTGGTTACCGTTCCACACGATGAGCGTGAAGCGATGTTCTTTGGCGGGCTGTTTGCCTACGACCTGGTCGCCGGATTTGAAGATTTACCGGAAACCGACCAGGGCAATCGCTGCCCGGACTATTGCTTCTATCTGGCCGAAACCCTGCTGGTGATCGACCATCAGAAACAGTACACCCGTATCCAGGCCAGCCTGTTCACGCCTTCGACCGCTGAGAAAAACCGTCTTGAGCACCGCATCGCGCAGCTTCAGCAGCAGATGACGGAAGCGCCACCTGCACTGCCGGTACAGCGCGTGGAAAAAATGACCTGCGATGTGAACCAGACCGACGATCAGTACGGTGCCGTGGTTCGCCAGATGCAAAAAGCGATTCGCGCCGGGGAAATTTTCCAGGTTGTACCGTCCCGTCGCTTCTCTCTGCCCTGCCCGTCTCCGCTGGCCGCTTACGACGTGCTGAAAAAGAGCAACCCAAGCCCGTACATGTTCTTTATGCAGGACAACGACTTCACGCTGTTCGGCGCCTCGCCGGAAAGCTCGCTGAAATATGACGCCGCCAGCCGCCAGATTGAGATCTACCCGATCGCCGGAACCCGTCCACGTGGACGTCGCGCAGACGGCTCGCTGGATCGCGATCTTGACAGCCGCATCGAGCTGGAAATGCGCACCGACCATAAAGAGCTCTCCGAGCATCTGATGCTGGTTGACCTGGCACGTAACGACCTGGCTCGTATTTGCACCCCAGGCAGCCGCTACGTGGCGGACCTGACTAAAGTCGACCGCTATTCGTTCGTGATGCACCTGGTCTCCCGCGTGGTCGGTGAGCTGCGCCAGGACCTCGACGTGCTGCACGCCTACCGCGCCTGCATGAACATGGGCACCCTGAGCGGTGCGCCGAAAGTGCGCGCTATGCAGCTGATTGCCGCCGCCGAAGGGCGTCGTCGCGGCAGCTACGGCGGCGCGGTGGGTTACTTCACCGCCCATGGTGACCTCGATACCTGCATCGTGATCCGCTCCGCCTATGTCGAAGACGGTATTGCCACCGTCCAGGCGGGTGCCGGGATTGTTCTTGATTCTGTTCCGCAGTCTGAAGCTGACGAAACGCGCAGTAAAGCCCGTGCGGTCCTTCGCGCCATTGCTACCGCACACCACGCACAGGAGATTTTCTGATGGCTGACATTCTGCTGCTCGATAATATCGACTCCTTTACCTATAACCTGGCAGATCAGCTGCGTGCGAATGGCCATAACGTCGTTATCTATCGCAACCACGTACCGGCGCAGACCCTGATTGACCGTCTGGCCACCATGCAAAACCCGGTGCTGATGCTCTCTCCGGGGCCAGGCGCACCAAGCGAAGCAGGCTGTATGCCGGAGCTGCTGACCCGTATGCGCGGCAAGCTGCCGATTATCGGCATCTGCCTCGGTCATCAGGCGATTGTTGAAGCCTATGGCGGCTACGTTGGCCAGGCGGGTGAAATCCTCCACGGTAAAGCGTCCAGCATCGAACATGACGGCCAGGCGATGTTTGCCGGGCTGCCGAATCCGCTCCCGGTCGCGCGCTACCACTCGCTGGTCGGCAGCAACATTCCCGCCGGGCTGACGATCAACGCCTCGTTTGAAGGGATGGTGATGGCGGTACGTCACGACGCGGATCGCGTCTGCGGGATGCAGTTCCATCCGGAATCCATCCTGACCTCCCACGGTGCCCGCCTGCTGGAGCAGACCCTCGACTGGGCGTTACAGAAGCTGGAGCAGACCAACACCCTGCAGCCGATTCTGGAAAAACTGTATCAGGCGCAAACCCTGAGCCAGCAGGAGAGCCACCAGCTCTTCTCCGCCGTGGTTCGCGGCGAACTGAAGCCGGAACAGCTGGCGGCCGCGCTGGTGAGCATGAAGGTCCGCGGTGAAAGCCCGCAGGAGATCGCCGGTGCCGCCACGGCCCTGCTGGAAAATGCCGCCCCGTTCCCGCGTCCGGACTATCCGTTTGCCGATATCGTCGGCACCGGCGGTGACGGCAGCAACAGTATCAATATTTCAACCGCCAGCGCCTTTGTGGCCGCAGCGTGTGGTCTGAAAGTGGCGAAACACGGTAACCGCAGCGTGTCCAGCCGGTCAGGCTCGTCTGATTTACTCGCGGCATTCGGCATTAATCTCGATATGAACGCCGAACGTTCCCGTGAAGCGCTGGATGACCTGGGCGTCTGCTTCCTGTTTGCGCCGAAGTATCACACCGGTTTCCGCCACGCAATGCCGGTTCGTCAGCAGCTTAAAACCCGCACGCTGTTTAACGTGCTCGGCCCACTGATCAACCCGGCCCATCCGCCGCTGGCGCTGATCGGTGTCTACAGTCCGGAACTGGTCCTGCCGATTGCAGAGACGCTGCGCGTGCTGGGTTACCAGCGTGCCGCTGTGGTGCACAGCGGCGGAATGGATGAAGTGTCACTGCATGCGCCGACGCTGGTAGCCGAACTGCACGACGGTGAAATCCTGAGCTACCAGCTGGAAGCCGCTGACTTTGGTTTAACCCCGTATCACCAGGAAGCGCTGGCCGGCGGTACCCCGGAAGAAAACCGTGACATTCTGACGCGCTTATTACAAGGTAAGGGAGAGGTTGCCCATGAGGCCGCCGTTGCTGCCAACGTCGCCATGCTGATGCGTTTGCACGGCGAGGAAGACCTGAAGGCCAACGTTCAAAAAGTTCTGGATGTACTGCGCTCCGGTGCAGCTTACGATCGCGTTACCGCACTTGCGGCAAGAGGGTAAAGAATGCAGACCGTTTTAGCCAAAATCGTTGCCGATAAGGCCATCTGGGTGGAAGCCCGCAAGCAACAGCAGCCGCTTGCCAGTTTTCAGAATGACGTCGTCCCGAGCAGCCGTCGTTTCTATGACGCCCTGCAGGGTGCGCGCACCGCGTTTATTCTTGAGTGCAAAAAAGCGTCTCCGTCTAAAGGCGTTATCCGTGACGATTTCGACCCGGCGCGTATTGCCGGCATTTATAAGCATCATGCGTCAGCCATCTCCGTGCTGACGGATGAGAAATATTTTCAGGGCAGCTTCGATTTTCTGCCGATCGTCAGCGGTATCGCGCCGCAGCCGATCCTGTGCAAAGACTTTATCATTGATCCGTATCAGATCTGGCTGGCGCGCTTTTACCAGGCTGACGCCTGCCTGCTGATGCTCTCGGTGCTTGACGACGAGCAGTATCGCCAGCTCTCTGCCGTCGCGCACAGCCTGAAAATGGGCGTGCTGACCGAAGTGAGTAATGAAGAAGAGCTGGAGCGCGCGATTGCGCTGGAAGCCAAAGTGGTAGGCATTAATAACCGCGATCTGCGTGACCTGTCCATTGACCTGAACCGCACGCGCCAGCTGGCGCCGCGTCTGGGATCTGGCGTCACGGTGATCAGTGAATCCGGCATTAACAGCTACGCCCAGGTGCGCGAGCTGAGCCACTTCGCCAACGGTTTCCTGATTGGCTCCGCCATGATGGAACATGACGATCTCAATGCGGCAGTACGTCGCGTGCTGCTGGGTGAAAACAAAGTCTGCGGCTTAACCCGTGAACAGGACGCCCAGGCCGCGTATGAAGCCGGAGCGATTTATGGCGGGCTGATTTTTGTGGATTCCTCTCCTCGCGCGGTCAGCGAAGAGCAGGCGCGTAAGGTCATCGCCGCGGCACCACTCAGCTATGTTGGCGTGTTCCGCAATGCAGATATCGCAGAGGTGGTTGAAAAAGCCGACGCGTTATCCCTGAGTGCGGTGCAGCTTCACGGCGATGAAGATCAGGCCTATATCGATGCCCTGCGCGCCACGCTGGCACCGCAGGTACAGATCTGGAAAGCGCAACGCGTTGACGATACGTTGCCCCCGCGTAACCTGAACCACGTGGATAAATACGTCCTCGATAACGGCCAGGGCGGAACCGGCCAGCGTTTTGACTGGTCTCTGCTGAACGGCGAAAAGCTGGACAACGTCCTGCTGGCGGGCGGATTAAGCCCGGACAACTGTGTAGAAGCCGCGAAAACCGGCTGCGCAGGCCTCGATTTCAATTCAGGCGTAGAGTCCCAGCCGGGTATTAAAGATGCCAGCAAACTGGCCTCGGTTTTTAAAACTCTGCGTGCATATTAAGGAAGAGAAGATGACGACATTACTTAACCCGTATTTTGGTGAGTTCGGCGGGATGTACGTCCCGCAAATCCTGATGCCCGCGCTGCGCCAGCTGGAAGAAGCGTTTGTGAGCGCACAGAAGGATCCGGCATTTCAGGCCGAATTTACCGACCTGCTGAAAAACTATGCAGGCCGCCCAACGGCCCTGACCAAATGCCGCAATCTGACGGAAGGCACGAAAACCACGCTGTATCTTAAGCGTGAAGACCTGCTGCACGGCGGCGCGCACAAGACTAACCAGGTGCTGGGCCAGGCGCTGCTTGCGAAGCGTATGGGCAAAACCGAAATCATCGCCGAAACCGGCGCAGGCCAGCACGGCGTGGCCTCGGCGCTCGCCAGCGCCCTGCTCGGTCTGAAATGCCG
Source organism: Enterobacter sp. ku-bf2 (assembly GCF_001742765.1). Taxonomy (NCBI): domain Bacteria; kingdom Pseudomonadati; phylum Pseudomonadota; class Gammaproteobacteria; order Enterobacterales; family Enterobacteriaceae; genus Enterobacter; species Enterobacter sp. ku-bf2. Next base: position 343,192 of record NZ_MDVW01000001.1, on the reverse strand, counting down.
CATCTATATGGGGGCGAAAGACGTTGAGCGTCAGTCTCCAAACGTTTTCCGTATGCGTCTGATGGGTGCAGAAGTGATCCCGGTGCACAGCGGCTCCGCGACGCTGAAGGATGCCTGTAACGAAGCGCTGCGCGACTGGTCTGGCAGCTACGAAACCGCGCACTATATGCTCGGTACCGCGGCGGGCCCGCACCCGTTCCCGACCATCGTGCGTGAATTCCAGCGCATGATCGGGGAAGAGACCAAAGCGCAGATCCTCGAAAAAGAGGGTCGTCTGCCGGATGCGGTCATCGCCTGCGTCGGCGGCGGATCTAACGCCATCGGCATGTTCGCAGACTTTATCGACGACACCAGCGTGGGTCTGATTGGCGTCGAGCCTGCGGGTCACGGCATTGAATCGGGTGAACACGGCGCGCCGCTGAAGCATGGCCGCGTGGGGATCTACTTCGGCATGAAATCCCCGATGATGCAGACCGATGAAGGCCAGATTGAAGAGTCTTACTCTATCTCTGCCGGCCTCGACTTCCCATCCGTCGGGCCGCAGCACGCCTATCTGAACAGCACTGGTCGTGCGGACTATGTCTCCATTACCGATGACGAAGCGCTGGAAGCGTTCAAAACGCTGTGCCGCAGCGAAGGGATCATCCCGGCGCTGGAGTCTTCACACGCTCTGGCCCATGCGCTGAAAATGATGAAAGACAATCCGGAAAAAGAGCAGCTGCTGGTGGTCAACCTTTCCGGACGCGGTGACAAAGATATCTTCACCGTTCACGATATTCTGAAAGCACGAGGGGAAATCTGATGGAACGCTACGATAACGTATTTGCAGAACTGAAATCCCGCCAGGAAGGCGCGTTCGTTCCCTTCGTCACCCTGGGCGATCCGGGCCCTGAACAGTCGCTGAAGATCATCGACACCCTGATTGAAGCCGGTGCCGATGCGCTGGAGCTGGGGATCCCGTTCTCTGACCCGCTGGCGGATGGCCCGACCATCCAGAATGCGACGCTGCGCGCATTTGCCTCGGGCGTCACGCCGACCCAGTGCTTCGAGATGCTGGCGGCGATCCGTCAGAAGCACCCCACTATCCCGATTGGCCTGCTGATGTACGCCAATCTGGTGTTCAACCGCGGTATCGATGAATTTTACGCCGAGTGCGCACGTGTGGGTGTCGACTCCGTTCTGGTCGCCGACGTGCCGGTTGAAGAGTCCGCGCCGTTCCGCCAGGCTGCGATGCGTCACAATGTCGCCCCTATTTTCATCTGCCCGCCAAACGCGGACGATGAGCTGCTGCGCCAGATTGCCTCTTACGGGCGCGGTTATACCTACCTGCTCTCCCGCGCAGGCGTGACCGGTGCCGAGAATAAGGCCGCATTGCCGCTGCATCATCTGGTGGAGAAGCTGGCCGAGTACCATGCCGCACCGCCGCTGCAGGGCTTCGGGATCTCCTCTCCGGATCAAGTCACCGCGGCGATTGACGCGAAGGCTGCGGGTGCCATTTCCGGCTCTGCGATTGTGAAGATCATCGAGAAGAACGTGGACAAGCCCGAGCAGATGCTGGCCGAGCTGAAGGCGTTTGTGACCGCCATGAAGGCGGCGACGCGTAAAGCCTGACCCCTCCACCGTCTGGCATCCCTGCCAGACGGTTACCCTTTATTCCCCGCCATCAACAAAGGATGACGTTAAAATTGATCCTTTCGATATTTTCGGTGTGAATGGCTTTTCAAACCGTCATGTAAGCGTATGATCTGGACTCTTTTTTATCTTTAATCCTTCTGAGTTCAGAGGCTTATTCATGTCATGGCAATCCTTCAAACAGGCTTACCTGGTTAAGTTCTGGTCACCCGTTCCGGCCGTTATCGCGGCAGGCATTCTCTCTACTTATTATTTTGGCATTACCGGCACCTTCTGGGCCGTGACCGGCGAGTTTACCCGCTGGGGTGGACAGCTGCTGCAGCTCGCAGGCGTGCACGCCGAAGAGTGGGGATACTTTAAGCTCATCCACCTCGACGGTACGCCCCTCACCCGTATTGACGGGATGATGATCATCGGCATGTTCGGCGGCTGCTTCGCTGCCGCGCTGTGGGCAAACAACGTTAAGTTGCGTATGCCCAAAAGCCGGATCCGCATTGTGCAGGCGGTTGTCGGCGGCATGATTGCCGGATTCGGCGCGCGTCTGGCGATGGGGTGTAACCTTGCCGCCTTCTTTACCGGGATCCCGCAGTTTTCGCTTCACGCCTGGTTCTTTGCCGTCGCCACGGCCATCGGCTCTTACTTTGGCGCAAAATTCACCCTGCTGCCGCTGTTTCGTATTCCAGTGAAAATGACAAAAGTCAGCGCAGCATCTCCGTTAACCCAGAAGCCCTCTCAGGCCCGCCGCCGTTTTCGCCTCGGAATGCTGGTCTTTTTCGCCATGGTGGCATGGGCGCTCTGCACCGCCCTGAACCAACCTAAGCTCGGTCTGGCGATGCTGTTCGGTGTGGGTTTTGGTCTGCTCATTGAACGCGCGCAGATCTGCTTTACCTCCGCGTTTCGCGATATGTGGATCACCGGGCGCACGATGATGGCGAAAGCGATTATCGCCGGGATGGCGGTCAGCGCCATCGGCATCTTCAGCTATGTTCAACTGGGCGTCGAACCAAAAATCATGTGGGCCGGTCCTAACGCGGTCATTGGCGGCCTGCTGTTCGGCTTCGGGATCGTGCTGGCTGGCGGGTGTGAAACCGGCTGGATGTATCGCGCCGTCGAAGGCCAGGTGCACTACTGGTGGGTGGGTCTGGGAAATGTGATTGGCTCGACGATCCTGGCGTACTACTGGGATGACGTGTCTCCCGTCCTGGCCACCAACTGGGACAAGGTCAACCTGCTGAATACCTTCGGGCCTCTCGGCGGCCTGCTCGTCACCTACGCTCTGCTGTTGGTCGCTTTTTTACTGGTCGTCGCACAGGAGAGACGTTTCTTCCGCCGTGCGAGCGTTAAAACAGAAACGCAGGAGAATGCAGCATGAAAGAGATTGTGCCTGATTATCGTCTGGATATGGTTGGCGAGCCCTGTCCATATCCGGCGGTGGCTACGCTTGAAGCGCTGCCGCAGCTTAAGAAAGGTGAAATTCTGGAGGTGGTCAGCGACTGCCCGCAGTCCATCAACAACATACCGCTGGATGCGAAAAACCACGGTTATACGGTGCTGGATATCCAGCAGGATGGCCCAACCATTCGCTATCTGATTCAAAAATGATCGTTAAGGGCCTCGTCAGGGGCCTTTATCGTATTGAATTATAAGACATCTTGATCCACGGCAAAAACGTGATTTTTGACTTAAGTAAAATCTCATTTCCCTTTTGAAGGAGGTTTTCGCGGTTTGATGTATTTACGAGCTTTACTGGTTTTCGCCTTATTGATTCCCTTCCATGCGCTGTCCCTGAATTTCTCTTCTACTTTCCTGAGCCTTAATTGTCCGCAAAGAGGACTTGTCGAGGTTATTCTTCACGTTTATGACCACACCCAGGAACGGTGGCACGGTCATTTTGAAACCGGCGCGGGACATAAACGTGCGGGTGATACTGAAATTATCCCGTTTGCCAACGGCGATATTCTCTTCCATTCCCTGTCCAGCGACGCTTTCAGCTATTTATATGATGGGGAAACGATCCTGAGGCACTGCGTAAAGCTTGATGAGCGACCAGTTTATCCGTCGTTTTGATGTGAGCAAAGCAAACTGGCCACCCTGTGGCCAGTTTGACGGGGGATCAGAAACGATAACCCGCAGAGAACATAAACACCCACGGATCCAGGCGAGTATTGATACTTTGCTGCTGACCGCCCGCCTTGAAGCGTACGTCCGTATCAATATCCATATACCAGACCGAGGCGTTGATCAGCCAGTCGCGATTAATCAGGTAATCCAGACCGACCTGTCCCGCCATGCCCCACGAATCTTTCAGGCTGAGGTCCGTCAGACCCGCCTCTTTACCGGTATCGTTGAATTTCTCATCAAAGAAGGTGGTGTAGTTCACACCGGCGCCAATATAAGGACGCACCTTGCTGCTTGAGTCGCCAAAGTACCATTGCGCCATCAGCGTTGGCGGTAAATGGTGAACCGTGGCGATATCACCGGTTGGTCCTAAACCGACGCGATGACGGAACGGCGTTGCGGCCAGAAGCTCAACGCCCACGTTATCCGTCGCCATCCAGGTAAAGGTTAAACCTAACTGGGTGTTATTACTGACGTTAAAACCGCCCATTCCCAGCACGTTATCCGATCCTTCAGTTGGGCGAACCGTAGCCGAACCGGCACGAATAAAGAATTCGCCTGCTTCATGCGCATACGCGCCGCCAGAGAGACTGCTTAATACAAGGGCTGCCACCGCTAATTTTTTCATATCCGCTCCATCGTTGTGGTTTTAATCGCGGATGAGAATATACTCACAAAAGGGTAATAAGTGATCTGCCACAGATCACATTAAAACCAGTAACTTAACATTCATTGATCTGGATTAATTTTTTGTTACGCATCCAAAACCAATAAGTTGTTTCCATGTCAATTTTTGGCATTTCACGGTTACAAAATTTTCCCTTTTCCCCCTCTTGCTCTTCCTCTGGCGGCTGGATAATTTATCGCTCTTACAAGTTGATTTGATGCGTTCTTCTTTTGCAGGTGTGCCATGAGTGATATTAACCCGTGCATGACGTGCGGAGCCTGTTGTGCGTATTTTCGAGTCTCTTTCTACTGGGCCGAAGCCAGCGATGGCGGCGGTACCGTTCCGGTTCATCTTACCGAGCCGTTAACCCCCTTTCTGCGCTGCATGAGCGGCACGAACCAAAAGCAGGCCCGCTGTGTGGCGCTACAGGGTGAGCCTGGGGTCGCGACCCGCTGTTCCATCTATGAGGATCGCCCCAGCCCGTGCCGGGAATTTGCCATGTCGGGGGAAGATGGGCAGGTCAACGAAGCCTGTAACCGCGCCCGCGCCCGCGTTGGATTACCGCCGCTTTACAAAGATATGCTTTTCCATACAAGCCTTGATGCTGCCACAGCAGGTGCATCCGGTGTACAATTGCCGGCTAATTAACACCTGCAATACTCAAGGAGAGTGCATGTCTATCACGGCGAAGTCTGTCTACCGTGACACGGGAAACTTTTTCCGCAATCAGTTCATTACCTTTTTACTGATCGCGTTGCTTTGCGCCTTTATCACGGTGGTGCTGGGTCATGCGTTCTCACCGAGTGAAGAACAGATTGCCAGCCTGAGCCAGGGCGACCATCTTGCGGGTAGCGTGGGGTTGTTTGAGCTGGTGCAAAACATGACGCCGGAGCAGCAGCAAATTCTGCTGCGCGCTTCTGCCGCGTCCACGTTCTCAGGCCTGATTGGTAATGCGGTTCTGGCGGGCGGCGTTTTGCTGATGATTCAGCTGGTATCGGCGGGTCACCGGGTCAGCGCCTTACGGGCGATTGGTGCCAGCGCGCCGGTCTTACCTAAGCTGTTTATCCTGATCTTTTTGACCACCCTGCTGGTGCAGATGGGGATTATGCTGGTCGTGGTGCCGGGGGTATTACTGGCTATCGTGCTCTCATTTGCCCCGGTAATGGTCGTGCAGGATAAGATGGGTATTTTTACCGCGATGCGCAGCAGCATCAGACTGGCATGGGCTAATATGCGTCTGGTGGCGCCCGCCGTGATCGGCTGGCTGCTGGCCAAAACGCTGCTGTTATTGTTTGCACCGAATTTTGCGGTTTTAACGCCTAATGTTGGCGCCGTGGTGGCGAATACGCTGAGCAATCTCATTTCAGCGGTACTGCTCGTCTATCTGTTCCGCCTGTATATGTTAATTCGTCAGTAATCCCGAGGCGGGGGGCATCGCTGTCTCCCGCCCCGCTCAGAAGATGGAATCACAGAATGAAGCAGTTTCTTGATTTTTTACCGCTCGTGGTCTTTTTTGCTTTTTATAAGCTGTACGATATTTATGCCGCGACCACTGCGCTGATCGTTGCGACCGCCGTCGTACTGATTTACAGCTGGGTTCGCTATCGTAAAGTCGAAAAAATGGCGCTGGTCACTTTCGTCCTGGTCGCCGTTTTCGGCGGGCTGACTCTGTTCTTCCACAACGATGAGTTTATCAAGTGGAAGGTGACCGTGATTTACGCGCTGTTTGCAGGCGCACTGTTAATCAGCCAGTGGGTGATGAAAAAGCCGCTGATCCAGCGCATGCTGGGCAAAGAGCTGACGCTGCCTCAACACGTCTGGTCCCGTCTGAATATCGCGTGGGCGGTCTTCTTTATTCTCTGCGGTCTCGCTAACATCTATATTGCCTTCTGGCTGCCGCAGAATATCTGGGTCAACTTTAAGGTCTTTGGCCTGACCGCGCTGACGCTTATCTTTACGCTGTTAAGTGGTGTATACATTTATCGCCATATGCCGCAGGACGATAACCACTGATTAATGACTGACCAGAACGTCAACGACAGGCGTTCTGGTCTATTCTCTCCACACGCGAATCATAGTAGCATCCCGCCTGAAGTCTTCCGTTACGAGTTAAAACAATGACAACAACTAACGCCCCTCAGGGCGAACTGGTTTTACGCACACTGGCAATGCCCGCTGACACCAATGCCAATGGCGATATTTTTGGCGGCTGGCTGATGTCGCAGATGGATATGGGCGGCGCAATTCTGGCAAAAGAGATTGCCCACGGGCGCGTGGTCACCGTGAGAGTGGACGGCATGACCTTCCTGCGCCCGGTTGCGGTGGGTGATGTGGTTTGCTGCTACGCGCGCTGCGTGAAACGCGGTAATACCTCCATTTCCATCAATATCGAAGTCTGGGTGAAGAAAGTCTCTTCTGAGCCGATTGGGCAACGTTATAAGGCCACTGAAGCGCTGTTTATTTATGTCGCCGTGGACAGCGAGGGTAAACCTCGTCAACTTCCACAGGCCTGATCGACAGGCAAAAAAAAGCCTCCTTTCGGAGGCTTTTTTTATTCCATCTGCGCCCCGCCGTTCAGGCGGAAAACAATATTGACGATCAATCCGCTACCCGGCTTGCCTGGCTCATAGCGCCATCTGCGCATGGCAGATTTCACTTCGCGCTCAAACATATTAGAAGGTTGCGCAGATAAGATTTCCACGTTATCCACGCGGCCATCCGCAGTGACATCAAATTTCACCCGTACGCGGCCTTCAATACGCAAGGCCTGAGCTCGCGCCGGATACTGAGGCTGATTGCGGCTTACGGCTCGAGGGCCCGCTGGCGCGGTAACCGTTGGCTTTGACGTCGTTGCCGTATTGTTCATCACCGGACGTGAAGGCGCTGCATTTTCTACCGGCTGGGTCGCGCGCGGTTCAACCGGACGTTCCTCGCGTTTCGGACGCTCTTCAACCTTCTTCACCGGCTTTGGCTTCGGCTTAGGTTTTGGCTTCGGTTCAGGTTTGTGGATCACCACCGGGGCTTCCTTCGGTGGCTCCGGAACGGGTTCGGGTTCTGGCTCCGGTTCAGCCACCGGCTGTGGCGGCGGAGGGGCAACCTGCGGCGGTTCAAGATCCGCTGGCGATACCATCGTCACGGAAATCGGCTGCGCGGGCGCGGGCATTTCAATAACCTGATGAACCGAGGTATACAGCAGACCCGCCACAACGGCACCGTGAATCACGACAGAAAGCAGCGTCGGCCAGGGAAAGCGGCGAGGTAAATCAAGGGTCATCGAAGTCATAGTCATCAACGTTAAAAAACCGAACCCTGATTTTAAATGCAAATAGCAATCATATTCAATAAGACACTTTGCTCTGGCGCAACTTTAGGGCCTGAGAGGCCAAAAAAGGCGCATTCAGATCAGGGTATTAACATTGTTTTTATTTTACATTGCAGTCGATTGCCCTTTCACATAACGTAACTGACACTTTTACCGGTTAAGGAGCTTCGCCGTGTTTTACGTGATTTACTCTGAAGATGTTGCTGATTCGCTCGAAAAACGCCAGTCTGTGCGCCCTGCGCATCTGGCACGTTTGCAGTTGCTTCAGGATGAAGGCCGATTACTGACCGCTGGCCCCATGCCCGCAGTAGACAGCAACGATCCGGGTGCTGCCGGTTTTGCAGGCTCCACGGTTATTGCTGAATTTGAATCCCAGGAAGCCGCTCAGGCCTGGGCTGACGCAGACCCGTACGTTGCAGCGGGTGTGTATGCAAAAGTGACGGTCAGACCGTACAAGAAAGTGTTCTGATACCAAAGCGGCTCCGAAAGGAGCCTTTTTTTAGGCGCGATTACGCGCCTCTGTACCGGGTAAACTGCTGCTCTGTAATCAGGCTCCCCCACTGGTCGCCTTCCCATTCTTTTACCAGCGTAAACCCAAACGACTCGTACAGACGCCGGGCGGCGGTCAGCTTATTGAACGTCCAGAGGTGCACGGCAGAAAAACCGACACTGTCGCAGAACCGCATCGCTTCATTCAGCAGTTTTTTCCCCACGCCGTGTCCCCGGCAGCCATCATCAAGAATAAACCAGCGAAGATGGGCTTCACCCGGCGCCAGATCCTCGCCATCGATTGCCACCGAGCCGACAATTTTGTCGTTGAGTACTGCCAGCCAAATCTGGTTACAGGGCTTCTCCAGTCTTTCACTGAACTCGGCCAGCCCTGAAGCCACTTTGGCCTCGAAGAAGCGACCAAAGTTATGTTCCCGCGAATAATAGCTGCCATGCATCTCCGCGATACGGCCAATCATGCCGGGGATATACCCCTGCACTATCTTCAGCTCGTCGGGCTGCATATCGTTGCCCGCCTCGCGGCATGCCAGCAGCGCGTTGGCATAAAGAGAGAGCCCCTCAGAGATGGTCTGCTGCTGGGCAGGAGCAAGACGCTTTATTGCTGTGACCACGCGCTCATTGCTGAAGGCATTAATTTTGCTGACCGTCTCGTGACCTTTCGCGGTCAGCCTGAGGCTCTTTGCTCTCGCATCCTCAACAGAAATGACTTCCTCAAGTTCGCCTGCGGCAATCAGGCGAGCCAGCATCCGGCTGACGCTGGACTTTTCCAGGCCCAGCAGTTGCACCAGCTGGCTTGCCGTCATCTCTTGGCGCAGGGCGATTTCGACAAGGGTATGGACGGCCGAAGGCGAGTAATTCGTTGAGGCCAGGGTAGACCCCATAAATCCTAACTCTCGCACCATCAGGCGCGAGGAACGTCGAATAACACTGACTACCGGGGTTTCGCTGTGCATGTTGTGTCCTCATCATTTAGTTGTACTATACAACTAAATGATGAGGGATTGTCAAACAGAATAAAAAAGGCTCCCGCAGGAGCCTTTCATCAATCAATGCAGCGACGCTAACCTCGCCGCAAACCCGACAAACAGCAGCCCTATCAGCCCGTTCCCCAGCTTTGCCAGTTTCTTTTTCGTTTTGAGATAACGCGTGACAAACGCACCGGAGAAGATCAGGAAACTCATGTACATGAAGCTGATTAACTCAAGCGTCGTCGCGAGGATCAGGAAAGAGGTGCCAGTGCTCTGTGCGTTCACGTCAATGAACTGAACGAAGAACGATACGTAGAACAGAATCGCTTTTGGATTCGTCAGGCTCAATACCAGCGAACGTTTCATGATCATACTGGCAGGTTCGGGGCCGCTCTCATGCGCGTTTTTCTGACGGTTCACCACCGACCAGAGCATTTTGCCGCCCAGCCACAGCAGATAGAAGGCGCCGAGATAGCGCACGATATTAAACAGTACCGGCGTGGTCTGGATTAATGCCGCGACGCCCGCCCAGGCCAGAAACATCAATACCGCATCGCCGATAAATACGCCCGACGCGGCAAGATACCCTTTTTTAACGCCGTGTCCAATTCCGGTTTTAAGCACAAACAGGGTATTCGGCCCCGGTACGAGCACGATAAAAAACGCGCCAACAACATACGTCCAGAAATTCAGTACGCCAAACTCCGCAAACACTTCTTCTCCCTCCTTTTGCTCAATACAGCAGGAATAGCGCTGCAAATACGCTACTCCTAAAAATCAGACTCTATAAAATCAGCGGGCACCATTACGGTGCCCTCATGGTACTCAGATATCCTGGACGGCGAACAGCAACGCGTTGCGATGCCGGGTCATTCCACATTTTCTGATGGCGTGAATACGCATATTGCGGCGGGATTGTGCTTCCAGCCAACGAGCCTTGCGACGACTCACCTGTCGCAACATGCGCCAGCGCCCTACTTCTGTTCTACTGCGCTTCATGTCTACAACTCTTTCTCTAACAGAGGCGACATTATAAACCCATGCTGGCAGCAAACCAGCGCTTTTACCTGGCGTTTTTATTTGCCAGATGAATCCTGATGCGTACACTCATAACAATACGCTTTCAAAAGGATTTTTTTACCTATGACAACCTTCTACACCGTGGTGAGTTGGCTGGTCATTTTAGGATACTGGCTGTTAATCGCGGGTGTGACGTTACGCATCCTGATGAAGCGCAGAGCCGTACCCTCTGCCATGGCCTGGCTTCTGATCATCTACATCCTGCCGCTGGTGGGAATTATTGCCTATCTCTCTTTCGGTGAGCTTCATCTCGGCAAACGCCGCGCCGAGCGTGCCCGCGCCATGTGGCCCTCAACCGCAAAGTGGCTAAACGATCTTAAGGCCTGTAAGCATATCTTTGCCGAGGAGAACAGCAGCGTCGCCTCGTCACTGTTTAAGCTGTGCGAGCGCCGTCAGGGGATTGGTGGTGTTAAAGGCAATCAACTGCAGCTGCTGACCTCGTCCGACGACGTCATGCAGGCATTAATCCGCGATATCCAGCTGGCGCGTCATAATATCGAGATGGTTTTTTATATCTGGCAGCCTGGCGGGATGGCTGACCAGGTCGCTGAATCGCTGATGGCCGCGGCGCGACGCGGCATTCACTGCCGTCTGATGCTTGACTCCGCAGGCAGCGTGGCATTTTTCCGTAGCCCCTGGGCGGGCATGATGCGCAATGCCGGTATCGAGGTGGTTGAGGCGCTGAAGGTCAATCTCCTGCGCGTGTTTCTGCGCCGGATGGATCTCCGTCAGCATCGCAAAATGATCATGATCGATAACTATATTGCCTACACCGGCAGCATGAACATGGTTGATCCGCGCTTCTTCAAGCAGGACTCGGGCGTGGGCCAGTGGGTGGATTTGATGGCGCGAATGGAGGGGCCGATTGCCACCTCGATGGGCATCGTTTACTCCTGCGACTGGGAGATAGAAACCGGCAAACGCATTCTGCCGCCACCGCCGGACGGCAATATTATGCCGTTTGAAGAGGCCAGCGGTCACACCATTCATACCATTGCTTCCGGGCCGGGCTTCCCGGAGGATTTGATCCATCAGGCGCTGCTGACGGCGACGTACTCGGCGCGTGAATACCTGATCATGACGACGCCCTACTTTGTCCCCAGCGATGACCTCCTCCACGCGATCTGTACCGCGGCGCAGCGCGGTGTCGATGTGAGCATTATTTTGCCGCGCAAAAATGACTCCCTTCTGGTGGGCTGGGCCAGCCGGGCATTCTTTAGCGAACTGCTGGCTGCAGGGGTGAAGATCTATCAGTTCGAAGGCGGATTGCTCCACACCAAAAGCGTGCTTGTCGACGGCGAGTTAAGCCTGGTGGGGACAGTGAACCTGGATATGCGCAGCCTGTGGCTCAACTTTGAAATCACGCTGGTTATTGATGATGCCGGCTTTGGCGGCGATCTCGCGGCGGTGCAGGATGATTATATCTCCCGCTCGCGGCTGCTGGATGCCAGACTGTGGGTAAAACGTCCGCTGTGGCAGAGAATTGCCGAACGACTGTTTTACTTCTTTAGTCCGTTGCTGTAAAACGTGCCCAACGATGTTAAACAGGTAGTCATCATGGAAATGGATCTGAACAATCGCCTGACCGAAGACGAAACGCTCGAGCAGGCCTATGACATTTTTCTCGAACTGGCGGTTGATAACCTCGATCCCGCAGACGTGATCCTCTTTAATCTGCAGTTCGAAGAGCGCGGCGGTGCCGAACTGTTCGACCCTTCAGAAGACTGGGCTGAGCATGTGGATTTCGATCTGAATCCTGACTTCTTTGCCGAAGTGGTCATCGGGCTGGCCGATGAAGACGGTGGCGAGATTAACGATATTTTCGCCCGCGTCCTGCTCTGTCGAGAGAAAGACCACAAGCTGTGCCATATTCTCTGGCGCGAATAATAAAAAAGGCTGCGATTGCAGCCTTTTTTATTTACTCCGGCAACGCACTTCCGCAGCGGTTACAAAACCGCGCGTTAAGGTCATGTTCACCCTGGTGACATGCCGGACATTTGCGCTGCTGCTTGCGGTTCTGAAATGCGCTGCTCATGTGCGTGGTAATAAGCCCGGTCGGAATAGCAATGACCGAATAGCCAATCAAAATCAGCACTGAGGCCACAATGCGGCCCAGCGGCGTATGGGGCGTTATATCACCGTACCCGACGGTCGTCACGGTCACTATCGCCCAATAAACGGACGCATTGAGCGTCGTGAAACCATATTTCGGCCCCTCTATCAGATACATCAGCGCGCCAAAAACGATCATGACGATGGCAATAAACGAGTAGAAGAGAATAAGCTGATGCCGCGCGCTGACGATAGCGCTCCAGAACACGCGCAGTGAGGGCATAAAGCGCAGTAATTTCAGAATACGTAATACGCGAATAACGCGCATCGCTCGCCAGGCAAAGACATAGCTCAGGCTGATTTCCGGCCACAGCCACATGACGTAGAGCGGCAGAATGGTGGCTAAATCAATAAATCCCCAGAAGCTGAAAACATATCGGGCCGGGTTGGGCCAGGCAATTACTCTGAGCAGATATTCAGCGGTAAAAACAAGTGTTATCGCCAGCTCAAGCCAGACAAAGACATGCCATTCGTCAAACGTCAGGTGGTATTGCGTCCCGGCGCCTGACTCAATAAAGATGACCACCACGCTGAGGAGCGCAAATAAACCGCAAAGACCTTCGAAGCGTCGCCCGGATACCGTTTCAGGATCGAATAAAACATGATAAAGCCGCCGACGGGCTGACGTGAATAAACGCGACACAGTGACCTCGCAAAATATAAGGGCTGACATCATGTCAGCCCTTGCGATTATAACGGGTCTACTTTCAGGCAGGAAACCGCATGTCGGAAACTGCCTTCCAGAACCGGTCGCGTTTTCGCACATTCCGGCCCGGCCATTGGGCAGCGCGTGCGGAAGACACAGCCCGACGGCGGGTTAATCGGTGAAGGCAATTCCCCTTCCAGAAGCTGGATGGTCTTATTCTTTTCCAGATCGGGATCGGGGATCGGCACTGCCGACATCAGCGCTTTGGTGTAAGGGTGCAGCGGATTGTGGTACACCTCGTCATAGGTGCCCAGCTCCACGGCGTGCCCCAGATACATCACCAGCACGCGGTCAGAGATGTGTTTCACCACGGCCAGGTCATGCGCGATGAAGATCAGCGACAGCCCCATTTCGCGCTGCAGCTTCTGCAGCAGGTTAACCACCTGCGCCTGAATGGAGACGTCGAGCGCGGAAACCGGCTCATCACAGATAATCAGCTTCGGTTCGAGGATCAGGGCGCGCGCAATACCAATACGCTGACACTGACCGCCGGAGAACTCGTGCGGATAGCGGTTGATGAGGTTAGGCAACAGCCCGACTTTCAGCATCATCGCCTTAACGCGATCGCGCACTTCCTGACGGGACATCTTCGGATGATAGGTCCGCAGCGGCTCGGCAATAATCTCACCGATGGTCATACGCGGGTTTAACGACGCCAGCGGATCCTGGAAAATCATCTGGATATCGCTGCGCACGTCGCGCCACTCGTCGGGTTTCATGCCCAGCAGATCTTTACCCAGCCAGGCCACTTTGCCGTCGGTGGCTTTCACCAGACCGATAATGGCGCGCGCAAAGGTCGATTTACCGCAGCCGGACTCGCCCACCACGCCCAGGGTTTCCCCCTCATACAGGCGCAGCGTGACGCCGTCCACCGCTTTCAGGGTCTTCGACGGCTGCCAGAACCACTGTTTGCCGTCTTTGATGTCGAAATGCACCTTAAGGTCAGCAATCTCGAGCAGCACGTTGCGTTTTTCATCTAATGCGTTCATACCAGCTCCTCCTGCGGCTTAAAGCAGGCGCGCAGGCGGCCTGGTGCAAACTCTTCCAGCGGCGGTGCGCTGTTGCAGATTTCCATCGCGTGCGGGCAGCGCGGCTGGAACGGACAGCCTTTCGGCAGGCGCAGCAGGTTTGGCGGGTTGCCCGGAATGGTGAGCAGGGATTCCCCTTCCGCATCGAGACGCGGTACCGCGTTCAGCAGGCCAATCGAGTAAGGATGCGCAGGCTGATAGAATACGTCACGCGCTTTGCCGTATTCCATGGTACGGCCGGCATACATCACCAGCACTTTGTCACAGATGCCCGCCACCACGCCCAGGTCGTGGGTGATCATGATAATCGCCGTGTTGAACTCACGCTTCAGCTCGTTCAGCAGGGTCATGATTTGTGCCTGAACGGTAACGTCCAGCGCGGTGGTCGGTTCGTCGGCAATCAGCAATTTTGGCCGGCACAGCAGCGCCATCGCAATCATCACGCGCTGACGCATACCGCCAGAGAACTCGTGCGGGAACATTCGCATGCGCTTGCGCGCTTCCGGCATTTTCACCGCATCGAGCATTTTGACCGACTCTTCAAAGGCTTCGGCTTTGCCCAGACCTTTATGCAGCATCAGGACTTCCATCAGCTGCTCACCGACGCGCATATACGGGTTCAGCGAGGTCATCGGATCCTGGAAAATCATCGAGATCTGCTCGGCGCGCAGCTTGTTCAGCTCGTGCTCCGGCAGGTTGAGGATTTCACGACCGTTGAATTTCGCGGAACCGCCAATCACACCGTTAGCGGCCAGCAGGCCCATTAGCGCAAAGGCTGTCTGGGACTTCCCGGATCCGGATTCACCCACGATGCCGAGCGTTTCGCCCGCGCGCAGGTTGAAGTTGAGATCGTTCACGGCGGTCACATCCCCGTCCGGGGTCTTAAAGGTGACGCGAAGATCTTTTACGTCCAGCAGAAGGTCGCTCCGCTGCTGCGCCTGTGGCGCGGTTGCCGTTTCAATCATTGTCATGACGGCGCTCCTTAACGGTCTTTCGGGTCGAGGGCATCACGCAGGCCATCGCCGATAAAGTTAAAACAAAACAGGGTAACGACCAGGAAACCCGCCGGGTATAACAGCAGCCACGGTGACACTTCCATTGAGTTTGCACCGTCACTCAGCAGCGCGCCCCAGCTGCTCAGCGGCTCTTGCGTACCCAGACCGAGGAAGCTCAGGAAGGATTCAAACAGGATCATGCTTGGCACCAGCAGTGAGGCATAGACCACCACCACGCCCAGCACGTTAGGAACGATATGGCGAACCACGATATTCCCGGTAGAGACACCGCCGACCTGCGCGGCTTCGATAAACTCTTTGCGTTTGAGACTCAGCGTCTGGCCGCGAACAATACGCGCCATATCCAGCCATGACACCATCCCGATGGCCACGAAGATCAACAGGATATTCTGACCGAAGAAGGTCACCAGCAGGATGACGAAGAACATAAACGGGAAGGAGTTCAGGATTTCCAGCAGACGCATCATCACCGAGTCCACTTTACCGCCAAGGTAGCCGGACAGTGAGCCATAGAGCGTCCCCACGATCACCGCCACCAGCGCGGCAGCAATCCCGACCATCAGCGAGATACGCCCCCCGATAGCGACACG
Organism: Enterobacter sp. ku-bf2; assembly: GCF_001742765.1. Taxonomy (NCBI): domain Bacteria; kingdom Pseudomonadati; phylum Pseudomonadota; class Gammaproteobacteria; order Enterobacterales; family Enterobacteriaceae; genus Enterobacter; species Enterobacter sp. ku-bf2. Next base: position 327,443 of record NZ_MDVW01000001.1, on the reverse strand, counting down.
CACCAGCAGATCGCGTCCGGAAGAGTCCGTGCCGAAATAGTGGCCAGACTCCATATCCGGCGCGCTGGACATCATGCCCCAGTCGGTGTCGAAATAGGTAAATTGCGACAGCATCGGCGCCAGGGTCACAAACAGTGCGATGATCACCAGAACCACCAGACTCGCCACCGCCGCGCGGTTGTGCATAAAGCGACGACGCGCGTCCTGCCAGAGGCTACGACCTTCCACTTCCAGTTTTTCACTGAAGTTTTCCAGCGCCTCGCTGTTTTTCTTACTCAACATCATGGCGTGCTCCAGTTAGTAACGGATTTTCGGGTCGATGACGGCATACAGCACATCGACGATAGCGTTAAAGAGAATGGTCAGCGCACCGACGAGAATGGTCAGGCTCAGTACCAGCGAATAGTCGCGGTTGAGCGCGCCGTTAACAAACAGCTGACCGATGCCTGGCAGGCCGTAGATTGTTTCGATAACCATCGAGCCGGTGATGATCCCGACGAATGCCGGTCCCATGTAGGAGAGCACGGGCAACAGCGCCGGTTTAAGCGCGTGGCGGAAGATAATCCGACGCATCGGCAGCCCTTTCGCGCGCGCGGTACGAATGAAGTTCGAGTGCAGCACTTCGATCATTGAACCACGGGTGATACGCGCGATACTGGCGATGTACGCCAGAGATAATGCCACCATCGGCAAAATCATGAACTTGAGTGCCCCGCCGTTCCAGCCGCCGCCAGGCAGCCACTTCAGCGTGATGGCAAATATCATCACCAGTAATGGCGCGACAACAAAGCTGGGTATGACTACCCCGGTCATTGCCACCCCCATTACGGCATAATCCCATTTGGTATTTTGTCTGAGCGCGGCGATGACGCCAGCGGTGACCCCGAAAACGATCGCCAGAATGAATGCCGCAGCACCCAATTTCGCCGACACCGGGAAGCTGGACGCCACCAGGTCGTTAACGGAATAGTCTTTATATTTAAATGACGGTCCAAAATCACCGTGCGCCAGCTGCTTCAGGTAGTTGAAGTACTGGGTGGAGATAGGATCGTTTAAGTGGTATTTCGCTTCGATATTCGCCATAACTTCTGGCGGCAACGTACGCTCACCGGTAAATGGACTTCCCGGCGCAAGGCGCATCATGAAGAAGGAAATCGTGATGAGAATAAATAGCGTTGGAATCGCTTCCAGACAGCGACGTAGGATAAATTTCAACATTGCCCGTACCTTCTGGCGTGTGCCTATATAATGTGACGTTGGTTAGACACCGTGGGGCGAGCACGCCCGCCCCACTCATTGCCATTAATGCTTGATAATATACAAGTTTTTAACGTAGATATTATCCATCGGGTCTTTACCGGTATATCCACCTACCCACGGTTTCACCAGACGGGCGTTAACGTAGTAGTAAACCGGAACGATCGCGGAATCTTTATCCAGCTGCTGCTCAGCTTTAGAGTACAGTTCAGTACGCTGTGCTTCGTCAGTGGTTTTCAGCGTGTCGGCGATCAGCTTGTCAAACGCCGGGCTCTTATAGTGCGCGGTGTTGTTTGAGCTGTCACTCAGCATGGTGTTCAGGAAGGAGGTCGGTTCGTTATAGTCCGCACACCAGCCAGCACGCGCCACGTCAAAGGTGCCCTGATGACGGCTGTCGAGGAAGGTTTTCCACTCCTGGTTCTCCAGCTTCACGTTCGCGCCCAGGTTCTTTTTCCAGATCGAGGCAACGGCGATAGCCAGTTTTTTGTGCAGATCGGAGGTGTTGTACAGCAGGCTGAAGGTCAGCGGCTTATCGGCGGTATAGCCCGCTTCGGCCAGCAGTTTCTTCGCTTCTGCGTTACGCTGTTCCTGCGTCTGTTTGAACCAGTCTGGCTCGGTCAGTTTTGCGCCATCGGTGTATGGAGGGGTATAGCTGTATGCCGGCAGATCGCCCTGGTTTTTCACTTTGTTCACGATGATATCGCGATCCAGTGCCAGCTTCAGCGCCGTACGAACGCGTACGTCGGTGAACGGTGCTTTCTGGTTGTTGATTTCATAGTAGTAGGTGCACAGGTACGGGTCGACGTGAACTTCTTTAGGGATCTCTTTCTTCAGTTTCTGGAACAGTTCAATCGGCATGTTGTTATAGGTCATGTCGATTTCGCCGCTGCGGTAGCGGTTAACGTCAGTCACTTCGGACGAAATTGGCAGGTAGGTAACCTGATTAATCACGGTTTTCGCGTTGTCCCAGTATTGCGGGTTACGCTCAAGTACCATACGCTCGTTGACCACCCAGTCTTTCAGCTTGTAGGCACCGTTGGTCACGATATTGGCAGGCTGGGTCCATTTTTCACCAAATTTTTCCACGGCGGATTTTGGTACCGGGGAGACGGACGGGTGAACCAGCAACTTATAGAAGTACGGAACAGGTTCGCTCAACGTGACTTCGAAGGTATTGGCATCGATCGCCTTAACGCCCAGATCGGTGATCGGTTTTTTGCCCGCGATGATGTCATCAATATTGGCAATATGGCCATATTGCAGGTAGCTCGCATACGGAGAGGCGGTCGTTGGATTCGCCAGACGCTGCCAGCTATAAACGAAATCTTCAGCCGTCACCGGCGTACCGTCGGACCATTTCGCATCTTTACGCAGATGGAAGGTCCAGACTTTGAAATCTTTGTTTTCCCATTTTTCTGCCACGCCCGGTGCCGGGTGGCCGTCTACGTCCGTTACCAGCAGACCTTCGAACAGATCGCGGTTGACGTTAGACTCAGGAACACCTTCAATTTTGTGCGGGTCGAGAGACTGAACTTCCGCACCGTTGTTACGCACCAGCGTTTGCTTCTCCGCCAGCTGAACACCTGCAGGAACGTCCGCAGCCATTGCAGCGTTTCCCGCGATTAGCGCAGTTAAAATCCCCGCCGCTACCAGATTTTTTTTTGTGATGATGGACATTGTGTTGGTACTCCACTCATTATAATGACTGGCCTTCGCCAGCTGTGTAATCCCCTGTTGGGGCCTGTACAGCGCAGGAGTTTTTTTTGCTGCTGTCAGGTTCTTCTTTTACTGCTTGCTATCACCGACTTTTTTATTACTGACCGCTCGTATGGCCGTCTTGCGTCGATTCTTTACAGGCCTCCCCTGTTTGAGGCCTGCGCTGGATATCTGAGAAGAGAACTATATGAAAATAATTCTCATCTGATTGTTTTATGCTGCAAAATATTAGGCCGGAWAGTATCAAATGGCGTAAACGTGCGCCAATACATTTTGCAAATTTGTTAAGCAATTCTCTTTTACGGTGAGTACCGTATCGTTGAGGGCAGCCCTGCCAGACATCGAACATCAGTAAAACAACATGATATTCAATAGGATAGAGAAAATTTTCTCTCCAAGCGCGTCGCTGCGCTATCATCGAGTGATTTTGTACAAAAATTTAACAACTGGTTATTATTTAGCACATTCGTCTAGGGGAATGTTGAAATTACTAATATCATTTCGGTTATCTCTCAGCAAGCCCAAGAGTATCATGTGAGTAAAATAACAGAGCGATCGAAGATTTTCTGTGCAGGCGGGTTGAAGCGGAATTAATAACCTATTGAAATACAAGCAATGAACATTATTAGTAGAATTTATTATGATATGTGAGCATTTCAACTTTAGTTATATGATTTGCTGATAATCACGTAAAAAAACGGAGCCGTCGCTCCGTCCTTTCATATGAAGTATTAATGCAACAAACCGGGGAAAATGCTTTTAATACCCGTGACGATGAATTCGATCCCTAATGCCATCAGCAACAGGCCCATGATACGCGTAATGACGTTGATGCCCGTTTGACCCAGCAAGCGCACCAGCCAGGGTGCCATGCGGAACACACCCCAACAGCAGAGCGCAAAAATGGCAATAGCCACTGAAAAGCCAATCAGGTGCATCAGGCTATGGTAACGCGTCCCCCAGACGATGGTTGAACTGATGGCACCCGGACCGGCCATCAGCGGTAAGGCCAGCGGCACTACGCCAATGCTTTCGCGGATAGCGGTTTCTGACTTCTCTTGTTTATTCTGCTTATCCTCGCCCAGCTTACCGCTGATCATGGACATGGCGATGGTCACCACCAGGATCCCGCCGGCAATACGGAATGAATCAATGGAAATCCCGAACAGCTGAAGAATCGTGTCGCCGAGAAAAAGAGAGGTCAACAATATGATCGCTACCGACAGGTTAGCGGTGAGGTTGGTTTTGTTCCTGGCCGCCGCTGTCTGGTAACTCGTCATACTAATGAAGACAGGAATGATCCCCACCGGGTTGACCAGGGCAAACAAACCAATAAAAAATTTAAAATACGTTGGAAAATCAAAGAGCGTTTGGATCACGTTTTGCTCCGCTTATACACATGCCCTGGACTGACAATTTGTCGTGAGAAATCGCGCTGAAGATACCCTTTTTATCAGCATACTTCACTTGAAATCTGTACCAAAACGTTATCATTTCAGGATGTTAAACATATGTATAATCAATGATAGCGCTGCTTCCAATACTTACGTAATTATTTAACACTGGAAAAATCAGCACGAAATAACCCTGCTGAAAGGTATCAGCTTGGGGGAAAATTGACACAGATCATGATTTTCGTACTCAGAAGTGAGTAATCTTGGTTACACCCCCAGGGAGGTCACCTGACAAAAAGGGATGATGCTAAGGTAAGGCTCTTTTAGTAAATTAGTGTGCTGACTCAGAAAGTAACTCTTTGTTTTACTTTGTGTTACGCAAGTCGTATCGGCTCTGTCTATACTGTGTGACGTATCGAGCGCTGGTTTACTAAAAGAGTTTAAACATTATCAGGAGAGCATTATGGCTGTTACTAATATCGCTGAACTGAACGCCCTCGTCGAGCGCGTTAAAAAAGCCCAGCGTGAATATGCCAATTTCACCCAAGAACAGGTTGATAAAATCTTCCGCGCGGCCGCACTGGCTGCTGCAGATGCTCGAATCCCTCTCGCTAAAATGGCCGTTGCCGAATCCGGCATGGGTATCGTGGAAGATAAAGTGATTAAAAACCACTTCGCTTCCGAGTATATCTACAACGCCTATAAAGATGAGAAAACCTGTGGCGTGCTGTCCGAAGACGACACCTTCGGTACCATCACCATCGCTGAACCTATCGGCATCATCTGCGGTATTGTTCCGACCACTAACCCAACGTCTACTGCAATCTTCAAATCACTGATTAGCCTGAAGACCCGTAACGCAATCATCTTCTCTCCACACCCACGTGCGAAAGACGCGACTAACAAAGCTGCAGATATCGTCCTGCAAGCGGCTATCGCAGCGGGTGCACCAAAAGACCTGATCGGCTGGATCGACCAACCTTCTGTTGAGCTCTCCAACGCGCTGATGCATCACCCGGACATTAACCTGATTCTGGCGACCGGTGGTCCAGGCATGGTTAAAGCCGCATACAGCTCCGGTAAACCTGCTATCGGCGTGGGCGCGGGTAACACCCCTGTTGTTATCGATGAAACCGCTGATATCAAACGTGCTGTCGCGTCTGTGCTGATGTCTAAAACCTTCGATAACGGCGTGATCTGTGCATCTGAACAGTCTGTTGTGGTCGTGGATTCCGTATATGACGCGGTTCGCGAACGTTTCGCCAGCCACGGCGGCTACCTGCTGCAGGGCAAAGAGCTGAAAGCGGTTCAGGACATTATCCTGAAAAATGGCGCGCTGAACGCCGCTATCGTGGGTCAGCCAGCCTACAAAATTGCTGAACTCGCAGGCTTTACCGTTCCGGCAACAACCAAAATCCTGATCGGTGAAGTGAAAGTTGTTGACGAAAGCGAGCCGTTTGCTCACGAAAAACTGTCTCCTACGCTTGCCATGTACCGTGCGAAAGATTTCGAAGACGCGGTTGAGAAAGCAGAGAAGCTGGTTGCCATGGGCGGTATCGGTCACACCTCTTGTCTGTACACTGACCAGGACAACCAGCCAGAGCGTGTTGCTCACTTCGGTCAGATGATGAAAACTGCACGTATCCTGATCAACACCCCTGCTTCTCAGGGTGGTATCGGTGACCTGTACAACTTTAAACTCGCACCTTCCCTGACTCTGGGTTGTGGTTCCTGGGGTGGTAACTCCATCTCTGAAAACGTTGGTCCTAAACACCTGATCAACAAGAAAACCGTTGCTAAGCGAGCTGAAAACATGTTGTGGCACAAACTTCCGAAATCTATCTACTTCCGCCGTGGCTCTCTGCCAATCGCGCTGGATGAAGTGATTACTGATGGCCACAAACGTGCGCTCATCGTGACTGACCGTTTCCTGTTTAACAACGGCTACGCTGACCAGATCACCTCCGTGCTGAAAGCGGCTGGCGTCGAAACTGAAGTATTCTTCGAAGTTGAAGCTGACCCAACACTGAGCGTTGTACGTAAAGGTGCTGAACTGGCTAACTCCTTCAAACCAGATGTGATTATCGCACTGGGCGGTGGTTCCCCAATGGACGCCGCGAAAATCATGTGGGTTATGTACGAGCATCCAGAAACGCACTTCGAAGAACTGGCGCTGCGCTTTATGGACATCCGTAAACGTATCTACAAGTTCCCGAAAATGGGCGTAAAAGCGAAAATGATCGCGGTCACCACCACTTCCGGTACCGGTTCAGAAGTTACGCCATTCGCGGTAGTAACCGACGATGCAACAGGTCAGAAATACCCACTGGCTGACTATGCGCTGACGCCAGACATGGCCATCGTTGATGCGAACCTGGTCATGGAGATGCCGAAGTCACTGTGCGCGTTCGGTGGTCTGGATGCGGTGACTCACGCCCTGGAAGCTTACGTTTCTGTGCTGGCGTCTGAGTTCTCAGACGGTCAGGCCCTGCAGGCTCTGAAACTGCTGAAAGAAAACCTGCCAGCGTCTTACAACGAAGGCTCTAAAAACCCTGTAGCACGTGAACGTGTCCACAGTGCAGCAACCATCGCCGGTATCGCGTTTGCCAACGCCTTCCTGGGTGTCTGCCACTCAATGGCGCACAAACTGGGCTCACAGTTCCACATTCCTCACGGTCTGGCGAACGCCCTGTTGATCAGCAACGTTATCCGTTATAACGCTAACGACAACCCAACCAAGCAGACAGCTTTCAGCCAGTACGACCGTCCACAAGCACGTCGTCGCTATGCTGAAATCGCTGACCACCTTGGTCTGAGCGCACCGGGCGACCGCACTGCTGCGAAGATTGAGAAACTGCTGGCATGGCTGGAAAGCCTGAAGGCTGAACTGGGTATTCCTAAATCAATCCGTGAAGCGGGCGTACAGGAAGCTGACTTCCTCGCTCACGTAGACAAGCTATCTGAAGATGCATTCGATGACCAGTGTACTGGTGCTAACCCGCGCTACCCACTGATCTCCGAGCTGAAACAGATTCTGCTGGATACCTACTACGGTCGTGAGTTCAAAGAAGGTGACGTTGCCGCTGTGAAAACAGAAGCCCCAGTCATCAAAGCTGACAAGAAAGCGAAGAAAAGCGCTTAATTGACAGCAGCAGATGAAAAACCCGCCTTAATGGCGGGTTTTTTTATGTCTGAATAATAAGACTGACGTTATTTTCTGTTGTCGTGCTGAATCGCCGTCAGCGAGCCTACAGACAACGCTTCTTTATAATGCTTACGGCAGACCGAAACATAGCGTTCATTGCCGCCTATCACCACCTGCTCGCCATCTGCATAAGGTTTCCCGGACTGGTCGAGACGAAGCACCATACTCGCTTTACGACCGCAGAAGCAGATCGTTTTCAGTTCGACAAGTTTATCCGACCAGGCGAGCAAATACTGGCTCCCTTCAAAAAGCTCCCCGCGGAAATCCGTACGCAGGCCGTAACAGAGCACGGGGATATCAAGCTCATCGACTACCTCTGACAGGGCATGGACCTGTTCACGCGTCAGAAACTGGCTCTCATCGACCAGTACGCAGTGAATGGGCTGTGCCGCATGTTCTGCACGAATGTCTTCAAACAGATCGGTTTTCGGGTTAAACAGCCTGGCAGGCGACGAGAGCCCTATTCTGGAGCTCACCTTCCCTGCGCCAAAGCGATCGTCAATTTCAGCCGTATAAACAACGGTACGCATCCCGCGTTCCTGGTAATTGTACGAGGATTGCAGCAGCGCGGTGGATTTCCCGGCATTCATTGCCGAATAGTAGAAATAAAGTTGTGCCATTGGCCGTAAAACCCTAATCAATGTGTAATATTCCCGATGAGTCATTGTACCATATTTTGTCCGGTCATCAGCGATGCAGCGCACAGAGGATGCGGTTCAGTGCCGCGTTCAGTACCTTCTGTTTATGAAAATAACCCGTTAAAACATGAAGTAAACCCATTCAGCCACGCCAATATGTTATAAGTTAAGCCAAACATAACACTTCTTTTTATAGTGGAATCCCGGCCCTTTAAAATTCACTATTTATTAACTATTTCAGGCTTAACACCAGGGGTGAGAACTAATACAAAAGGCTGATATTTCTCCGCCGCAACTATAATTCCTGCGGGAAATGTCACAAAAAAAAGACGCAATCGACCGGGTTAAGCAGGTTCCGGTGATAACAACCGAGACAGCTGGGTGGTGGAATTTAAGTTAGCGTAATTAATAATAGCGGCATTATTTAGTATTTTTTGAATTCCTTACATTCCTGGCTATTGCACATCTGAATTTATGGCTCTATTATTAGGTCAACAAACCACCCCCCATTATAAGTTTGAGATTACTACAATGAGCGAAGCACTTAAAATTCTGAACAACATCCGTACTCTTCGTGCGCAAGCAAGAGAATGCACCCTCGAAACGCTTGAAGAAATGCTGGAAAAATTAGAAGTTGTAGTTAATGAACGTCGCGAAGAAGAAAGCGCTGCTGCGGCTGAAATCGAAGAACGTACTCGTAAACTGCAGCAATATCGTGAAATGCTGATTGCTGATGGTATCGATCCAAATGAATTGCTGAACAGCATGGCTGCCGCTAAAACCGGTACTAAAGCTAAGCGTGCTGCCCGTCCTGCTAAATATAGCTACGTTGATGAGAACGGCGAAACTAAAACCTGGACTGGCCAGGGTCGTACTCCTGCTGTTATCAAGAAAGCGATGGATGAGCAGGGTAAACAGCTGGACGACTTCCTGATCAAGGATTAATCGAGCCTCATTCAGAAAAATCCCGCATATTGCGGGATTTTTTTTAACCTAAATTTGCCACAAACATCCTCTTACACTCTGTCATAAAGCATTATTTAGCAATTTCATCGACTGTACTTTCAGACAGGTTTTCGGGAGTGTTATGGGCATAAAAAAACCGGTGGGCAACGCCTCACCGGTTTCGAACATTTACAACCGTGGCTTATTTCTTAATACCTACGCTCTCTTTGAGCCAGGTTTTAAATTCTTCGCCAAGGGTATTGTGACGGATACCATATTCAACAAACGCCTGCATATAACCGAGCTTATTACCGCAGTCATGGCTCTTACCTTTCATATGGTAGGCCTCAACGGTCTCTTTCTCGATCAGCATATCGATGGCATCCGTCAGCTGGATCTCATCACCCGCTCCTGGAGGCGTTTTAGCCAGCAGAGGCCAGATTTCAGCACTCAGGACATAGCGACCTACAACAGCAAGGTTTGAAGGCGCGACATCGGCTTTAGGCTTCTCTACGACGCCCACCATTGGCACACTCTCACCCGGCTCCAGGTTAACGCCTTTGCAGTCAACCACACCGTATGCCGTTACGTCTTCAACAGGCTCAACCATAATCTGGCTGCTGCCGGTTTCGTCGAAACGTTTGATCATTTCAGCCAGGTTATCCTGAGAAAGATCGGATTCGTATTCATCCAGAATAACGTCAGGCAGAATTACCGCTACAGGCTCATCCCCCACGACAGGGTGCGCGCACATAACAGCGTGGCCCAGACCTTTAGCCAGCCCCTGACGAACCTGCATAATGGTGACGTGTGGAGGGCAAATAGACTGAACTTCCTCTAACAACTGACGCTTAACACGTTTTTCCAGCATGGCTTCAAGTTCAAAGCTTGTATCGAAATGGTTTTCGATAGAGTTTTTAGATGAATGCGTAACCAGCACAATTTCAGTGATGCCGGCTGCGATACATTCATTCACGACATACTGGATTAATGGCTTATCAACCAGAGGCAGCATCTCTTTAGGAATCGCCTTAGTTGCTGGTAACATCCTGGTCCCCAATCCCGCTACCGGGATAACGGCCTTTCTGACTTTCGAATTTAGGGCAGCCATTCAAATTCTCCTGAGCTGTTCAAGTTTTGAACTTTTATGCAATAAATAACGCGTTGAGTATATCAGCCTCACCCCGCAGTCCGGGTCTGAAAAGAACGCGTTGCCGATCAATTAGGATAAATACGCATGAAACCGGGCAGCGATAGTAGCACTCCCCGTAAAACACAGGTAAAGCAATCTTAAAATGACGATCCAATTGCTTATTCCGTGGACAACATTAAGCGTAACCGTCCCCCGGCACCCCAAATTTGGCACTGCCACGAGGAACAGCGGTGGCTAATTTGATTAAGATACGCCGTTCCCAACGTCCCAAGCGGTACACCGTTACTCACCTGAATATGGTGTTCACCGGTATTCAGTGATGCATTGAGACCGGCTGAAACGAGGATCAGATTTTTTAAACCGCTATGGTAATAGCCAACCAATAGCGGGAACTGTCCAGGCAGATTGGCCTGACGAAAAAGCTGGTTTACCTGTTTGAGTAAACTGCCTAACTCTGGCAACCGTTGCCCCTGATGGGATAACTGTTCCTGCAACAAACCATTAAATAGCGCACGAAGAAGTAACGCCGCTAATACACCGTTATCCCCCGCCCGGGTGACATCCAGAGAATAAAACGCAAGGTCGGAATCTGACAGTGGCGCAATATCCAGCACCAGTCCTGGCTGGTCAGCGGCCACCAGCTGGCGATAATTTACGCGACAGTGTGAAATAGTTTGCTGGACGGGCGGCTGGAGTTCTTGCAACAGTTTCGCCGCGGCAGGCGGATTACTCACCAGAGCGTCCCAGTCCTGGAAAAGACGCTCCTCTTCCTCTACCCGGGAATTAAACATATTCGGATAAAGGCACGCCAGGACCGTTTCTCGCAGCCGGTGCAAATCCTTAACCGGCTTAAGCAGAATATCCTGTACCCCAAGACGTAATGCTTTTGCGATGTCCGCCATGTTCTCGGTGGCAGAGATCACCAGAATCGGCGTCTGATTGCCTTCGTTACGCAGATGTTCAACCAGCTTTAGTCCATTCATGCGCGGCATCGCAATGTCGCAAATCATCAAATCGGGCGTAATGCTGATCATTTTTTCCAGGGCGTCGATGCCATCTTCAGCCAGTGACGTCATTGCGCCCAGCGAGGATAACCACGAATCCAGTAGCGATCGGAAAACGGGCTCGTCTTCAACAATCAAAATGTGTTTTCCGGCCAATGGCTGCGTCATGGTTCCTCCCCTGGCTGACAGTAACTAAATAGTGGCATGCGATCGGCACTATCGCCTGTCAGATTTTGCTGAAGTAGTCAAAAAAAGGTGCTTAACGTGCGGTCTGCACAAAAGGCAACAATTCGTCCATTTTCTTTTCGACGGCTAACGAGCCCGCTGCGATGGCGGCCTCAGCCCGATGGAAATCAAGGGTAGAGATTTGCGGACAGTACGGCTGAATAAGAATATCCGGAGGATCGCCTGCCATACGGTTACGTTTAAGGCGGTTCTCGAGAACCTGAATTGACGTGGTCATGATTTCTATCGCCGTCGGCGCGGCAACCGAACGACGCGCGGCCAGACGCCCGATTCTTCCGCGCAGGCGTTCATGCCAGGCCAGTTTCTCGCCCTCAGCATCTTCGCTCTGGAGATTGACCGGCATGAGATCCTGTTGCATCAGGTGGGCATCGTGCTGCAAGTCGACGGCAATCACAATGTCCGCCCCCATAGCACGCGTCAGAGAGATGGGAACCGGGTTAACGACGCCCCCATCGACAAGCCAGTAACCGTTGTGTGGGACAGGCGCCATGAGTCCCGGCATACTGCAGGAGGCACGCACGGCAAGATGGATATCGCCTTCGGTGAGCCAGAGCTCGCGTCCTGTGCTGAGGTTTGTCGCGACGGCGCCGAAAGGCATCTGACAATCAGTGAAGTCTTCGAGAGGCATAACCTGGCGGAACTGGTTAAAGACGCGTTCGCCGCGCAGCAGTCCACCACGCTGCCAGGAGAGGTCCATCAGACGCAGCACGTCCCAGTAGCTGAAGGAGCGCACCCATGTCTCGAGCTCCGGAAGCTTCCCGCACGCGTAAGCGGAGCCGACAAGCGATCCGATTGAACACCCTGCAACAATATCGACGGTAATGCCCATCTGATTTAAGGCATTAATCACGCCGATGTGCGACCATCCCCGGGCGGCCCCTGAACCCAGCGCCAGCCCAATTTTAACCTTTCTCATTAGTCCTGTTTTACTTCCCCTGGATTCCTGACATAGCGTCAACGCAACGCCTCAGTTAACATAGTGCTACCCGAAGCGTTTTACGCCTTTATATTTTGTTCCAGGAAGAGAATCGTGTCTCAACTCTGCCCTTGTGGTAGCGCTCTGGAGTATAGCCTATGTTGCCAGCGATATCTTTCTGGCGATCAGGTTGCACCAGACCCGTCACACCTTATGCGTTCACGGTACACTGCTTTTGTGATCAAAGACGCAGACTATCTGATTAAAACCTGGCATCCATCCTGCCGCGCAACCGATTTCAAACAGGACATCGAAGCCGGGTTTGCGAACACGCAGTGGCTCGGCCTCACCGTCTATGAATCCTCTCCAGGCAGTCATGTGGATGAAGGTTACGTCAGTTTTGTTGCCCGTTTTACCGAGAATAATAAACCGGGTGCCATTATCGAGCGTTCCCGGTTCTTCAAGGAAAGCGGGCAATGGTATTATATTGACGGAACGCGCCCACAGTTTGGTCGTAACGATCCCTGCCCGTGTGGTTCAGGTAAAAAATTTAAAAAGTGTTGCGGGCAGTAATGCCTGACAACCCAGACTTCGCAAATACAAACAGGATTTCCCGGCGATGCAATCATTACAACGTAAAGTTCTGCGCACCATCTGTCCCGATCAAAAAGGGCTGATCGCACGAATTACCAACATTTGCTACAAACATGAACTGAATATCGTGCAGAACAACGAGTTCGTTGACCACCGTACCGGCCGCTTCTTCATGCGTACCGAACTGGAAGGTATTTTCAACGACACCACGCTGCTGGCCGATCTGGACAGCGCGCTTCCGGAAGGCTCCGTGCGCGAATTGACCCCTGCGGGTCGACGCCGCATCGTGATCCTGGTGACCAAAGAAGCACATTGCCTGGGTGACCTGCTGATGAAAGCCAACTACGGCGGTCTGGACGTTGAAATTGCTGCCGTGATTGGCAACCACGAGACGCTGCGTACGCTGGTCGAGCGCTTTGATATTCCGTTCGAGCTGGTCAGCCATGAAGGTCATACCCGTGAAGAGCACGACGATTTGATGGCGCAGGCCATTGAAGCGCATAACCCGGACTACGTGGTGCTGGCGAAATACATGCGCGTGTTAACGCCATCTTTCGTGGCGCGTTTCCCGAACAAGATCATCAACATCCACCACTCGTTCCTGCCGGCCTTTATTGGCGCGCGTCCATACCACCAGGCCTACGAGCGCGGCGTGAAGATCATCGGCGCGACAGCCCATTACGTGAATGACAACCTGGACGAAGGTCCCATCATCATGCAGGACGTGATTCATGTAGATCACACCTACACCGCTGAGGACATGATGCGCGCAGGCCGTGACGTTGAGAAGAATGTGTTAAGCCGCGCGCTGTATCAGGTGCTGGCTCAGCGAGTCTTCGTTTACGGTAACAGAACCATCATTCTTTAATCTTTCGGAAAATGAATTGATTAGCTTTGCGCCTTTACGGATAAAAAGCAGGCAAACAACTTCGTTTCCCTAAAGGAATGCTTTACAGGGGCGTCTCATTTGATATGATGCGCCCCGCTTCCAGCAGGAAGCAGGCCAGTAAAAAGCATTACCCCGTGGTGGGGTTCCCGAGCGGCCAAAGGGAGCAGACTGTAAATCTGCCGTCATCGACTTCGAAGGTTCGAATCCTTCCCCCACCACCATCTCTCAGCACGACCTCAAAATTTGAATTACCCCTGGTGGGGTTCCCGAGCGGCCAAAGGGAGCAGACTGTAAATCTGCCGTCATCGACTTCGAAGGTTCGAATCCTTCCCCCACCACCATCACTTCCCCAACATAAAAAAACCAAGTCCGCCTTTGTAGGTCGGGTAAGGCGCAGCCGTCACCCGGCGAAAAATGGCTACATTGGCGGCAAACGACGCCTGACCGGCGAACTCTTCACAATCGACGTATTACACTGAGCATGCTCTGCCAGACCGTCCAGCAGCGCATCCAACTGCTCTATCGATCGCACCACCAGCCTAATCACAAAGCAATCTTCCCCGGTCACTTTGTCGCTCTCAATACACTCCGGCATCGACTGAATGTACTTATCCACCTTATGCAACAGACCCGGTAAGGGGCGAACCCGTACCAGCGCCTGCAGCGTATACCCCAGCGCCGCCAGATTCACCCGTGCACCATAACCCTGGATCACACCGCGCTCTTCCAGCCTCTTCAGGCGTTCTGCCGTGCTGGGGGACGTCAGACCGATGCGGCCGCTGAGCACCTTCAACGACATGCGCGCATCCTCAACCAGACAGGCTAAAATTTGTCGGTCGATATCATCGATAAGGCATTCCATTCTTTTCACCTAATTTTAAAAAGTCATTTACCTTTTCAACCTTATATCACCCCTGTAAAACCCGACAGCGATTTTCGACAATAGCGTCATTAATCAGGAGGTGGAAGATGCGTGATTTACATAAAGGCGTCTGGCAAATGAGCCTGGCGATGTTAATTTCCGGCTCTATCGGCGCGTTTGTTTTGCTCTCCGGTCTGCCGGTGACGGAAGTGGTGTTCTGGCGCTGTCTTATCGGGGCTATGGCGCTTTTTATTTTTATCCGGGTCAGTCAAAAGCCCTTTAGTCCCCTCACCCGCACCACGCTGCTGCTGGCTATTCTCGGCGGCATGGCGCTCGTGGTGAACTGGCTGCTGCTCTTCGCAGCCTATGAGCGGATCTCGATTGGCCTTTCGACCGTGGTCTATAACACCCAGCCGTTTATGCTGGTCTTGATGGGGATGTTTTTAGGGGAACGCGTCAGCCTGGTGAAATGGGGCTGGCTGTTACTCGCCTTTGGCGGCGTGGTGATACTGCTGTCCAGCGAGCTGGCCGGCGCACATGGCGGTGAATGGCTCGCCGGAATCGGTCTGGCCATGGCCGCGGCCTTCTTCTACGCACTAACGGCCATGATTGCCCGCAAGCTGAAGTCCATCGCACCGCAGCATATTGCCTTTATCCAGGTGCTGACAGGCGTCGTGATGCTTTTGCCGTTTGCCAGCCTGCCGTCATTTTCCGGTGATTTCCCCTGGCCGATCCTGCTCACGCTGGGCATTGTCCATACCGGCATTATGTACCAGCTGCTCTACAGCGCGATTCAGAAGCTGCCGACGCCCATTACCGGCTCCCTGTCGTTTATCTATCCGGTGGTAGCAATTGTGGTTGATAATCTGGCGTTCGGACACGCGCTGAACCTGACGCAGCTGGCGGGTGGCGCGCTTATCCTGTTTGCTGCCGCGGGTAACAACCTGGGCTGGGGCGAAAAAAAACCCCGCGAGTGCGGGGTTGGTATCAAAACGGCAAATTAGCGACGGGCGCGTACTATCTGGTATTTGCGCGTCAGGTACTCCACCGGCGCGCTCCAGATATGCACCAGGCGGGAGAACGGGAACAGCACAAACAGCGTCATCCCAAGCACCAGGTGAACACGGAAGATAAACGCTACGCCGTCCAGGTGCGCAGACGCACCGCCGTGGAAGGTCACCACGGACTGCGCCCAGCCCACCAGCTTCATCATTTCACTACCGTCCATATGCTGCGCCGAGAACGGAATGGTCAACAGACCCAGCGCGCACTGCACCATCAGCAGGGAGAGGATCAGGATGTCCGCAGCGGTCGTGGTAGCACGCACGCGTGGGCTGAACAGACGACGTTTCAGCAGCAGCAGGCCACCGACTAAGGTCATCACCCCGCAGGCACCGCCGGCGATCATCGCCATCTTCTGCTTCACCTCAATCGGTAGCCACGCTTCATACATCCAGTGCGGCGTCAGCATCCCGAGGAAGTGACCGGCAAAAATGCCCAGAATACCGATGTGGAACAGGTTAGAGCCCACATGCATCCCTTTGCGATCCAGCATCTGGCTGGAGGCGGCACGCCAGGTGTACTGACCGTAGTCATAACGCAGCCAGCTTCCCACCAGGAACACGGTGCCCGCGATATACGGGTAAATGTCAAAGAAGAACATATTCAGGAAGTGCATTAGTGCCGTCCTCCGTTAGAGATATTCAAATATTGCGGGGCCACGGCACCGGCAAAACGACGCTGATGCGCTGAGATTTCTGATTCCCCGCAGTTCTGGTCAGCGAAGAATTTCACCTGCTCTTCTTCCCATACCGCATCCAGCGCCTGTGGCGTATCGTCACGGGCTTCATCGGCGATTTTCTCCGCCACTTTTTCACTGTCGACCGCGGCGTTGGCCAGCTTCACCAGCAGATCGAACAGCACCGCATAGCGGCTCTCACGCTGCTGAAGACGCGCGCCGAGCAGCGCCAGGATCGGCGCGATGTCCTGCAGACCACCCAACGCCTCCTCTTTCGGCAACTGCGCCAGATACTCCAGATAGAGCGGCAGATGGTCCGGCAGCTCGCGGCTGTCGAGCTGCAGGCCGTGCTGTTCGTACTGGGCCATCAGATCCACCATCGCCTGACCGCGGTCACGGGATTCACCGTGGACGTGTTCAAACAACAGCAGGGACGTTGCACGTCCACGGTCAAACAGCTGGCTGTAGTCCGCCTGTGCGTCCAGAAGGTCGCGCGCTAACAGGTCACGGAGGAAAACGCCAAGCTTCTGGGCATCCTCTTTATCCAGGTTTTCTGAAGACGCGAGTGCATCAAAGAGTTCTTGCTGATGCTGCGCTAGCGCCGCATCCGGGTACTCAAGCAGTCGAGAAACAATGACAAGTTCAATCATGAGTGCGGCTCCGTTTTACTGGTCACATCCATGGCGTCGATGCGGCGGCTGTTGAACAGGTTGAATTTGCTGTCTGACCCGTGGCAACCGTCGCCGAAGCTAAAACCACAGCCGTTTTTCTCCGGGAAGGCTTCGCGGGCCAGCTCACGGTGGCTGCTCGGCACCACGAAACGGTCTTCGTAGTTGGCAATCGCCAGATAGCGGTACATCTCCTGCGCCTGCGCTTCGGTCAGACCAACCTCTTCCAGCGCGCGGGTATCGGTCACGCCGTCCACGGTTTCGGCACGCTTGAAGTGGCGCATCGCCAGCATTCGTTTCAGCGCCAGCAGGACCGGCTGGGTATCCCCTGCGGTCAGCAGGTTTGCCAGGTACTGCACCGGAATGCGCAGGCTCTCCACATCCGGCAGAATGCCGTTGCTGCCCAGCTCGCCCGCGTCAGCGGCAGACTGAATCGGCGACAGCGGCGGCACGTACCAGACCATCGGCAGCGTGCGGTATTCCGGATGCAGCGGCAGGGCCAGCTTCCAGTCCATCGCCATCTTGTACACCGGCGACTGCTGCGCGGCGTCAATCACGCTCTGCGGAATGCCGTCCTTCAGCGCCTGCTCAATGATCTTCGAATCGTTCGGATCGAGGAACACGTCCAGCTGACGCTGATACAGATCTTTCTCGTTCTCGGTGCTCGCTGCGTTTTCAATCGCGTCCGCGTCGTACAGCAGCACGCCGAGGTAGCGAATACGGCCTACGCAGCTTTCGGAACAGACGGTCGGCATACCGGCTTCGATACGCGGGTAGCAGAAGATGCACTTCTCAGACTTGCCGCTCTTCCAGTTGAAGTAGATCTTTTTGTACGGGCAGCCGGTGATGCACATACGCCAGCCGCGGCACTTGTCCTGGTCGATCAGCACGATGCCATCTTCTTCACGCTTGTAGATGGCGCCGCTCGGGCAGGTCGCCACGCACGCCGGGTTAAGGCAGTGCTCGCACAGGCGCGGCAGATACATCATGAAGGTGTTTTCGAACTGGCCGTACATCGCCTTCTGCATGTTCTCGAAGTTCTGGTCTTTGGCGCGTTTCTCAAACTCGCCGCCCAGAATCTCTTCCCAGTTTGGACCGCTGGTAATTTTGTCCATGCGCTGACCGGTGATCAGCGAGCGAGGACGGGCGATCGGCTGGTGTTTGCCTTCCGGCGCGTTGTGCAGGTTCTGGTAGTCGTAATCAAACGGCTCGTAGTAATCATCGATGCCCGGCAGATGCGGGTTAGCGAAGATTTTTCCCAGCAACATCGCACGGTTACCCATGCGCGGCTGCAGCTTGCCGTTGATTTTGCGGATCCAGCCGCCCTTCCACTTCTCCTGGTTTTCCCAGTCGGTCGGGAAGCCGGTGCCCGGCTTGCTTTCCACGTTGTTGAACCAGGCGTATTCCATACCTTCACGGCTGGTCCAGACGTTTTTACAGGTGACCGAGCAGGTATGGCAGCCGATGCATTTATCCAGATTCAGCACCATGCCGACTTGTGAACGAATTTTCATTTTACGCTCTCCTGTACCTGGTCATTACCTTCGCCGTCTAACCAGTTAATATTCTTCATCTTACGTACCACCACGAACTCATCGCGGTTCGATCCTACGGTGCCGTAGTAGTTAAAGCCGTAGGCCAGCTGCGCATAGCCACCGATCATGTGGGTCGGTTTCGGCGTAATGCGGGTCACGGAGTTGTGGATCCCGCCGCGCTGCTCGGTGATCTCTGACCCCGGCAGGTTAACGATACGTTCCTGCGCGTGGTACATCATGGTCATCCCGGCCGGTACGCGCTGGCTCACCACTGCACGCGCCGTCAGGGCACCGTTGCTGTTGAACACTTCGATCCAGTCGTTATCTTCAATACCCAGATCTTTGGCATCCGTTTCGCTCATCCAGACAATCGGACCGCCGCGCGACAGGGTCAGCATCAGCAGGTTGTCGCTGTAGGTGGAGTGGATCCCCCACTTCTGGTGCGGCGTCAGGAAGTTCAGCGCCTTCTCCGGGTTACCGTTCGATTTCGCGCCCATCACCGCTTTCACGGAGCGGGTGTCGATTGGCGGACGGTACACCAGCAGGCTTTCACCGAAGTCGCGCATCCACTGGTGATCCTGATACAACGACTGGCGGCCGGACAGGGTGCGCCATGGGATCAGCTCGTGAACGTTGGTGTAGCCGGCGTTATAGGACACATGCTCGTCTTCCAGGCCTGACCAGGTCGGGCTGGAGATAATCTTGCGCGGCTGGGCCTGAATATCGCGGAAGCGGATTTTCTCTTCCTCTTTATTCGTCGCCAGGTGCGTATGGTCACGACCGGTGAACTCGCTCAGCGCTGCCCAGGCCTTCACCGCCACGTGGCCGTTGGTTTCCGGTGCCAGGGTCAGGATCATCTCTGCCGCATCAATTGCCGTGTTGAGCATTGGCTGGCCTTTCGCTGGACCGTCCGCTTTGGTGTAGTTGAGCTTGCGCAGCAGGTCCATTTCGCTCTGGGTGTTCCAGGCGATCCCTTTCCCGCCGTTACCGATTTTCTCCATCAGCGGGCCGATAGAGGTAAAGCGCTCGTACGTTGCCGGGTAGTCACGCTCAACCGGAATGATGTGCGGTGCGGTCACGCCCGGGATCAGATCGCATTCGCCTTTTTTCCAGTCCTTCACGTCCAGCGGCTGCGCCAGTTCGGCGGCAGAGTCGTGCTGGATGGGCAGCGTCACCACGTCGGTCTCTTTGCCGAGGTGCCCCACGCAGACTTCGGAGAATGTCTTCGCGATGTCTTTGTAGATCTCCCAGTCGCTTTTCGATTCCCACGCCGGGTCAACGGCCGCAGACAGCGGATGAATAAACGGATGCATATCCGAGGTATTCATGTCGTCTTTTTCATACCAGGTGGCGGTAGGCAGCACGATGTCGGAGTACAGGCAGGTACTGGACAGACGGAAGTCGAGAGTGACCACCAGATCCAGCTTGCCGTCGAGACCGTTGTCTTTCCACTCCACCTCTTCCGGCTTCACGCCGCCCTGCTTGCCGAGATCTTTCCCCTGGATACCGTTTTCGGTACCAAGCAGGTATTTCAGCATGTACTCGTGGCCTTTACCGGACGAGCCCAGCAGGTTGGAGCGCCAGATGAACAGGTTACGCGGGTGGTTTTTACCGTTCTCCGGCTGTTCCGCCGCGAAGCGGATTGAGCCATCCTTCAGCGATTTCACGGTGTAATCCACCGGTGACATGCCCGCCTGCTTTGCCGCTTCCGCGATGCGCAGCGGGTTAGTGCCCAGCTGCGGCGCAGACGGCAACCAGCCCATGCGCTCGGCGCGCACGTTGAAGTCAATCAGGTGGCCGCTGTAGCGGGATTTATCCGCCATCGGCGACAGCAGCTCCTGCGCGGTGACCGTCTCGTAGCGCCACTGGCTGGAGTGGTTATAGAAGTAGGAGGTGCTGTTCATGTGGCGTGCCGGACGCTGCCAGTCGAGGGCAAACGCCAGCGGCTGCCAACCGGTCTGTGGACGCAGTTTTTCCTGGCCCACATAGTGTGCCCAGCCGCCGCCGCTCTGACCAACGCAGCCGCAGAAGATCAGCATGTTGATCAGGCCACGGTAGTTCATATCGAGGTGATACCAGTGGTTCAGACCCGCACCGACGATGATCATTGAACGACCATGGGTTTTGTCGGCATTTTCCGCGAACTCGCGGGCGATACGCACGATCTGCGCGCGTGGAACGCCGGTGATCTGCTCTGCCCATGCCGGGGTGTAGGCTTTCACATCGTCATAGCCGGTGGCGCAGTTTTCATCGCCCAGACCACGTTCCAGGCCGTAGTTCGCCATGGTCAGGTCATAGACGGTGGTGACCAGCGCGGTAGACCCGTCGGCCAGCTGCAGGCGTTTTACCGGCAGCTTGTGCATCAGTACGTTTTTCAGTTCAACCTTGTTGAAGTGCTCGGAACCTTCACCGCCGAAGTACGGGAAGCCCACCTCGGCGATCTCGTCCTGGCTTCCCAGCATGCTCAGGCGCAGCTCCGTCTCTTCACCGGTCGTGCCGTTACGCTGCTCAAGGTTCCACTTGCCCTTCTCGCCCCAGCGGAAGCCGATAGAGCCGTTTGGCGCCACCAGCTCGCCGTTGCTGTTATAGGCAACGGTTTTCCACTCTGGGTTATTTTCCTGGCCCAGCGCGTCCACCAGATCGGCGGCGCGCAGCGTACGGCCTGCGGCATAGTACCCGTCACGCTCTTCCAGCATGACCAGCATCGGCATGTCGGTGTAGCGACGGACGTAGTCGGTGAAGTACTGGCTTGGTTTATCCAGGTGGAACTCGCGCAGCATGACGTGGCCCATCGCCATCGCCATCGCCGCATCGGTACCCTGCTTCGGTGCCAGCCACAGATCGCACAGCTTGGCGATTTCGGCGTAGTCCGGGGTCACCGCCACGGTTTTGGTGCCTTTGTAACGGACTTCGGTAAAGAAGTGTGCGTCCGGCGTACGGGTCTGCGGCACGTTAGAGCCCCAGGCGATGATGTAGCTGGAGTTGTACCAGTCCGCAGACTCCGGCACGTCGGTCTGCTCGCCCCAGGTCTGCGGAGACGCCGGTGGCAGGTCGCAGTACCAGTCGTAGAAGCTCAGGCAGGTACCGCCGATTAAGGAGAGATAGCGCGCGCCGGAAGCGTAAGAGACCATCGACATCGCCGGGATCGGCGAGAAGCCCGCCACGCGGTCAGGACCGTAGGTTTTCACGGTGTAGACGTTGGAGGCGGCAATCAACTCGTTCACCTCTTTCCAGGAGGAACGCACAAAGCCGCCGCGGCCGCGAGCCTGCTTGAAGCTTTTCGCTTTATCCGCGTCTTCAATGATAGAGGCCCAGGCATCCACTGGATCGCTGTGTTGCACTTTCGCTTCACGCCACATTTTCATCAGGCGCTTGCGCATCAGGGGGTATTTCAGACGGTTCGCGCTGTAGAGATACCAGGAGTAGCTGGCGCCACGCGGGCAGCCGCGCGGTTCGTGGTTCGGCATATCCGGGCGGGTGCGCGGGTAGTCGGTCTGCTGCATTTCCCAGGTCACCAGACCGTTCTTAACGAAAATCTTCCAGCTACATGAGCCGGTGCAGTTCACGCCGTGGGTCGAACGGACGACTTTGTCATGTTGCCAGCGCTGGCGGTAACCGTCTTCCCAGTCCCGGTTGGTATCCAGAACCTGGCCGTGCCCATCGGCAAACGTTTCGCCCTTCTGCTTGAAGTAGCGAAACCGGTCCAAAAATTTGCTCATCGGGTATCTCCTGTGTGGAGCCTGTGGCTCTCTAAATCGACATTGCTGATTTGCAGCGAAGGTAACGCCCTGAAAGAGGGGGAGAATTGATAACGATCAAGACGACGAGGGACTTTCAGGCGAGGGGTTACACCGAATACCACCAAAGCGGTATCATTTAAAATTTCATATCCATATGAAATATATCGTTATTTTTAATTTATCGTACAAACCGCCAGGCAAAATTTAACCTCGCAGGTATTAAGGGGTAGAGCGCCCTGTAAAGCGATGGCGATCACAATGCTGCCTGCGGATTTCCTCTGCATGCCAACCAGTATGTTGTAACTATTTTGACGCCAAAAAAACGCGGCCCGAAGGCCGCGTAAACGGATAATCATACTTACTTATTTTTCTTGGTATTACGGCCATATACCAGCCACGTAATCACGACGCAGGCGATATAGAAGACGAGGAAGACTTTCATGGCACCGGCTGGAGAGCCGGTCAGGTCCAGAGAGATACCGAACGCTTTCGGGATAAAGAAGCCGCCAATTGCGCCGATGGCGGAGATGAAGCCCAGCGCCGCAGCCGTATCCGTCGCCGCTTCGCGCATGGCCTGTTCTTCGCTTCCGCCCTGCGCTTTTACGCGGTCCATGGTCAGCTTACGGAAGATCACGGAGATCATCTGGAAGGTGGACGCGCTCCCCAGCCCGGCCGTCAGGAACAGCACCATAAACACGCCGAAGAAGGCGATGAAGTTACCGCCCTGTCCGTCGGCCGGCAGCGTGAGGAACAGCAACGCACAGAAGACCGCCATCACGACGAAGTTAACCAGCGTCACGCGGGTACCACCCAGACGGTCAGACACCATGCCACCCAGCGAGCGAGCAAGGGCGCCAATAAATGGGCCGAAGAAGGCGAATTGCAGGATCTGCACGTCCGGGAATTGCGTTTTCGACAGCATCGCGAAGCCCGCCGAGAAGCCGATAAACGAACCGAAGGTCGCCAGATACAGCAGCGCCATCACCCAGAGGTGTCCACGCTTCAGCACCGGCAGCTGTTCGCTCAGCGACGCCTTCGACGCGGACAGGTCATTCATAAAGAACCAGGCTGCGAGGGTGAAGACCACGAGGAACGGTACCCAGATCCAGGCTGCGTTTTGCAGATAGAGGGAAGAACCGTCCGCCTGCTCAACGCCACCGCCGCCAAAGGCTGCAAAAATAGAGACCGAGATCGCCAGGGGAGCGATCAGCTGCATCACGCTCACGCCCATATTGCCCAGACCGCCGTTAATCCCCAGCGCGCCGCCCTGCTTCGCTTTCGGGAAGAAGAAGCTGATGTTGGCCATGCTGGAGGCAAAGTTCGCCCCGGCAAAGCCGCACAGCAGGGAGATAATCACGAACACGCTGAACGGCGTGGAGGTATCCTGCACCGCGAAGCCCAGCCACACGCAGGGGATAATCATGATGCCCGTACTGAACGCCGTCCAGCGACGGCCGCCAAAGACCGGCACCATAAACGCGTAAGGGACGCGCAGCAGCGCGCCTGACAGCGACGGCAGCGCGGTCAGCATAAACAGCTGATCGGTCGTGAACGTAAAGCCGACTTTGGGCAGATTTACCGCCACCGCGCTAAACAACATCCATACGCAAAACGCTAATAACAAACACGGCACGGAAATCCACAGATTCCGGCTTGCTACACGATGGCCGCGCTGTTGCCAGAACGCCGGATCCTCTGGACGCCAGTCAGTAATAACGGCACCATTTTCCCTTTCGGGAGCGGATGAGTGACTCATAGACACCTCTGATTCTCGAATGATGCTGCAAACATTAGGGTTTTAGGGCGGCGGTAAGTTGATATAAATCAAAGGAAAAGTGGGAGGATTTGCGGCACAAAAAAAGGTGTTATCCTTAGTGAGTAGGCTAATTCGGTAAAAAAGACGTGATTTTTCACGGCACTGACGATTCCCTGCAACGCCCACCTCTTGCCCCCTACTCCGTTGGCAATTTAGGGGTAATACTTTATTGGTATGGGTATACTCCAGGGTATGCACCAGAATAGCGCCATTCCTGCAAGCAGGCCACGTCAGGAGCACGCC
The DNA here is from genome assembly GCF_001742765.1 of Enterobacter sp. ku-bf2. Taxonomy (NCBI): domain Bacteria; kingdom Pseudomonadati; phylum Pseudomonadota; class Gammaproteobacteria; order Enterobacterales; family Enterobacteriaceae; genus Enterobacter; species Enterobacter sp. ku-bf2. The sequence goes on along the minus strand of NZ_MDVW01000001.1, from coordinate 302,884 downwards.
CACTCAATGTTAAAAAGATGCTTATCTCCGCTAACGCTCGTGAATCAGCTCGCCCTGATTGTTTTGCTGTCCACCGCCATTGGCGTGACCGGCATGGCGATCTCCGGCTGGCTGGTACAAGGGGTACAGGGTAATGCGCATGCCATCAACGAGGCAGGCTCACTACGCATGCAGAGTTATCGCCTGCTTGCGGCGGTTCCCCTGACGCAGGACGATCGGCCTTTAATCGATGAAATGGAGCGCACGGCGTTCAGCCCCGAACTGGAAAATGCCGCCATCCGCGCCGGCCAGCAGTCCCAGCTTAAGGCCCTTCAGGGGTACTGGCACACCCAGCTGCAGCCCGGCCTGAAACAGGCGCGCAGTACAGAAGCCGTTGCCCAGGACGTGGCGGGATTTGTCTCCCGCATTGATGCGCTGGTCTCCGCTTTTGACCAGACGACCGAATTACGCATTGACCGGGTGGTGATAGTACACCGGGCCATGGCCCTGTTTATGGGCCTGCTGCTGATCTTCACCATCGTCTGGCTCCGCGCGCGGCTGTTGAATCCCTGGAAACAGCTGCTGGCAATGGCCCGCGCGGTGACCGCACGCGATTTTACCCAGCGCACGCACATCAGCGGGCGCAACGAGATGGCCATGCTCGGCCAGGCACTCAATACCATGTCGGCAGAGCTCTCCGAGAGCTACGCGGTGCTGGAACAGCGCGTTCAGGAAAAAACGGCCGGGCTGGAGCAGAAAAACGAGATCCTCTCCTTCCTCTGGCAGGCCAACCGTCGGCTGCACATGCAGGTGCCGTTGTGTGAACGTCTTTCGCCGGTGCTGAACGGCCTGCAAAATCTGACCCTGCTGCGCGACCTGGAGCTACGGGTCTACGATGTGGAAGACGAAGAGAACCACCAGGAATTTACCTGTCAGTCCGATATGTCCTGCGATGACAAAGGCTGCCATCTTTGCCCTCGCGGCCTGCCGCCGCTGACCTCCGGCGGCACGACCCTGAAGTGGCGCCTGACGGACAGCCACACCCAGTACGGCATTCTGCTGGCCACCCTGCCAACCGGACGCCACCTGAGCCACGACCAGCAGCAGCTGGTGGATACGCTGGTTGAACAGCTGACGGCCACGCTGGCGCTCGACAGGCATCAGGAAAAACAGCAGCAGCTTATCGTCATGGAAGAGCGCGCGACCATCGCCCGCGAGCTGCACGATTCCATCGCCCAGTCTCTCTCCTGTATGAAAATGCAGGTGAGCTGCCTGCAGATGCAAGATGCGGAGATGCCCGAAAGCAACAAGCAGCTGCTCAGCCAGATCCGCAACGAGCTAAACACCTCCTGGGTGCAGCTGCGCGAGCTGCTGACCACCTTCCGCCTGCAGCTGACCGAGCCGGGCCTGCGCCCGGCGCTGGAATCCAGCTGTCACGAATTTAGCGCCCGACTGGGGTTCCCGGTGAAGCTGGATTACCAGCTGCCGCCGCGGTTTGTCCCTTCCCATCAGGCCATCCATCTACTGCAGATCGCCCGTGAAGCGCTGAGCAACGTGCTTAAACACGCTGAAGCAACGGCGGTCACGGTCACCGTCAGCCAGCACGATAATCAGGTGAAACTGACGGTTCACGATAACGGCCGCGGCGTGCCAGAAAATGCCGAACGCACTAACCACTATGGTTTAATCATTATGCGAGACCGCGCTCAAAGCCTGCGCGGTGATTGCCAGGTTCGCCGGAGAGAAACGGGCGGCACGGAAGTTGTCGTCACCTTTATTCCCGAGAAACCGCTCACAACTGCTCAAGGAGAAACCCATGACTAATCAGGAACCGGCATCCATCCTGTTGATCGACGACCATCCGATGCTGCGTACTGGCGTGAAACAGCTGGTCAGCATGGCACCCGATATCACCGTGGTGGGCGAAGCCAGCAACGGTGAACAGGGCATTGAGCTTGCCGAATCCCTCGATCCCGATCTGATCCTGCTCGATCTGAATATGCCGGGCATGAACGGTCTGGAGACCCTCGACAAGCTGCGGGAAAAATCGCTTTCCGGGCGCATCGTCGTCTTTAGCGTGTCGAACCATGAGGAGGACGTAGTCACGGCGCTGAAGCGCGGTGCGGATGGCTATCTGCTGAAAGACATGGAGCCGGAAGATCTGCTTAAGGCGCTGCAGCAGGCGGCGGCGGGCGAGATGGTGCTGAGCGAAGCCTTAACGCCGGTTCTGGCCGCCAGCCTGCGAGCCAACCGCGCCACCTCTGACCGTGACGTCAGCCAGCTCACGCCGCGCGAGCGCGACATTCTCAAGCTCATTGCCCAGGGGCTGCCGAACAAAATGATCGCTCGCCGCCTGGACATCACCGAAAGCACGGTGAAAGTGCACGTGAAGCATATGCTGAAGAAAATGAAGCTAAAATCCCGCGTTGAAGCCGCCGTATGGGTGCATCAGGAACGCATTTTTTAAGGGCTACTCATCCGGCAGCAGCTTCCAGCGCGGATCGTCGTCAGGCAGTGCGACCAGCGGCTGCACCACGGCCAGCGTGATCTCATTGGACGAGACGCGCTGGCCTTTCTCATCTTCCACCACCGCCGACAGGTGCCAGCGGTTTGTCGCCCCTTCCCGATCATCCCAGGCAGGGATAATCACGCTCCAGCCGTCACTGCTGTTGCTTTTCGCCGGCGACGTCAGGCTCAGTGCCTGCGTATCCCCCTGCCAGTGGATCTGACGGATACCGTACGTGCTGCGAACCTGCAGCTTCAGCATCACGGTCTCACCCCCTTTCAGATCCCACGGCGGCGTGGCCAGCCAGACGGACAGCGTTTTACGCTGGCGGAACTCCATCACCGGCAGGCTGGTGCGCTCCGGTGAATCGTAGCGGCTGCCGCGCAGGGATCGCGTGGCGGCGACCTCATCGGCGGATAGCTGCTTTGCCAGCGGCACGCCAAAGCGGTAGTTGAGCTTCAGTCCAAGGTTATTCTGGCTCTCGCCGCTTTCGCCCTGCTTGTGCCCGGCGGTCAACGTCACCAGCGGAACGGGGGTATAGTTAAGCCCCAGATTGACCGCAACCGGGTTGTGGTAGCCGGTGCCGCTGTTGAACAGGTCGACGTTATCGCCAAAATATTGCTCAAAGCTGACGCTGGTATTCAGATGATGGAACCATGGCAGCCAGGCTTTAGCGGTCACGTCATATCCGCGCGCCATGCGCTGCTCCTGAACGTCAGATCGCGCGCGCCATCCGGCAAAGGGCTGATAATAGTTCGCTGACAGGCGCAGATTTTCCCCCCACGCTTCCGCCCCCAGCCCGGCACGCTGCAGGTTTTCATCCAGAAGATTATCGTAAAAGGTGTTGTAGCCCAGCAGCCACTTCCCGGCGACCCAGCGCTGACCGATTCCGGCATTGCTGACCAGGCCATCCGTCTGCTGCGTCAGGCCAAGCTGGCTCCAGCTCAGGTAGCGGTTAGTATCATTCCACGGGATAAACCAGCTCCCGCTGCTGCCGTTAAATTTGCCGTCTTTATCCACCAGCATGTTCACGCTGGCGTTTCCCCAGGGCGACAGCCAGGACTCAATCTGCTGGTTCACTTCCCCGCTTACCGCGTCGCGCACCTGACCAAAGGCAAACTGACGCGCCTGCTCGCCGGTCGTCAGCCCGTTGTCGGTCATGCTGGCTTCACCAAAGGCTTTCGCCATTTCGGCCAGGTGTTTTTCCCCTTCGCCGGTGGGCGCCGCCATGCCGAGATCGGGCAGACTATCCCCATTATTATCAAAGGGGTTCTGGGCCTGATGCATAAAGGAATTCGGCGCACCGTGAACGGCTCCGGCCGACAGAAGGGAGAGTAATAGCAGAGAACGAATGCGAGACGATACAGCCATCAACGTCGGGATTTGCGCCTGAGTTTTGTAAAAGACGCTCTTACCTTAACGCTATTAAGAAAGAATTGCAGCCTTACGGGAAATTTCAGGAATATCCTGAAGTTTATTGACGGCTGCAGGCAGCGTAAACTCGGTAAACCCTATATTATTCGAGCCTTTATAAGAACAGGAGTCAACATGCAGAAGATTGTGATCATCGCCAACGGTGCGGCCTACGGCAGCGAATCCCTTTTCAACAGCCTGCGCCTGGCCATTGCGCTGCGCGAAAAAGAGAGTGACCTCGCGTTACGACTCTTTTTAATGTCGGACGCGGTCACCGCCGGGCTGAAGGGACAAAAACCGGCCGAGGGCTATAACATTCAGCAGATGCTGGAGATCCTGACCGCGCAAAACGTGCCGGTGAAGCTGTGCAAAACCTGCACCGAAGGGCGCGGTATCACCGGGCTGCCGCTGATTGATGGCGTAGAAATTGGTACGCTGGTTGAGCTGGCCGAGTGGACGCTGTCCGCCGATAAAGTATTAACTTTTTAATAATAAACCCGTAAAAATATTATTTTCTTATGGACGCGGTTTCAGCATCAAGTTTACCTGCGGGGTTGCCGATAGGCATGGAAACAACACAGCAGGTATTTCACTTATGTTCAGATCGATTCGTGCACGCATCATCGCCGCGACGGCAGGCTGTCTGGTCGTCGCCCTTCTCCTCAATACCGTTATTAACTTCCAGGTCACACGTCAGGATAACCAGCAGTCACAGCGCGATATCCTGACCAGCACCAGCGCAAGCCATAACATGGCGATTGCCGACTGGGTCAAAAGCAAGATGACGGTGATTGCCTCTGCCCAGACCGTTGCGCTGAGTGACGATCCGGTTCCGGTGTTTAAACAGCTTGCGCAGGCGGGTGGATTCACCAACGTTTATGTGGGCTACGCCAGCAAAACGGCGAAATTCTCTGAGCCCGTGGGTGTCCCGGCGGATTATGACCCGACCATTCGCCCCTGGTATCAGCAGGTGGTCAGCACGGATGGCCCGGTCGTCACCGCGCCTTACGTTGATGCAGGTACCGGTAAACTGGTGGTGACCTTCGCCGTGCCGGTGAAAGAGAATGGCGCCCTGAAAGCCGTGGTGGCGGGCGACGTGGCCATGGACAGCGTGGTGGCGAACGTGCGCGGGATCCATCCAACTCCGTCCAGCAGCGGCTTGCTTCTGAACAGTGACGGCAGCGTGATAGCGGCTAACGATCCGGCGCTGACGCTTAAACCGTTTGCTGAGACCATCAAAGGCATCGATTTTGCTGCGCTGAAAAGCGGTAACCTTGTCGACGGTACGCTTAACGACGTCGAAAAAACCTTCGTGGCGACAGCCGTGCCGGGCACAAACTGGCTGCTGGTCGTCGCCCTCGACAACGGTGACGCCACCTCCGGCATGCGTTCCCTGCTTAAGGCATCGGCGATTTCACTGGTGATCCTGGCGCTGCTGAGCGCGGCCATTGTTCATCTCCTGATTGCCCGTCTGCTGAAGCGCTTGTCTGACATTCGCGACGCGATGCACAACATTGCCAACGGGACTAACGATCTGTCGCAGCGTCTGCCGGACAGCGGCGAAGACGAGGTGGCGCAGATTGCCCAGGCCTTTAACGCCTTCAGCGATAAGCTGTCGGTGGTGATGGTGCAGCTCCGTGATGCCAGTGAGTCGGTGAAAAACGCCGCCCAGGAGATTGCGGCGGGTAACCAGGATCTCTCCGGACGTACCGAGCAGGCAGCATCCAGCCTGCGCGAGACGGCCAGCGCCGTGGAGCAGATCACCGCCTCCGTGACCCAGTCGAACGAGTCGGCGGCAGAAGCGAATGACCAGGCGAGCAAGGCCTCTGCGGCCGCTGCGCGCGGCGGCGAAGTCGTATCCCAGGCGATCAGCACCATGCAGTCCATCGAAGTCGCGTCGGCTAAAATTGGCGACATCACCAGCGTGATTGACGGTATCGCGTTCCAGACCAACATTCTGGCGCTGAATGCCTCCGTCGAGGCGGCCCGTGCCGGGGAGCAGGGGCGTGGGTTTGCCGTGGTGGCAGGCGAAGTGCGTAACCTGGCGAGCCGTAGCGCCCAGGCGGCGAAAGAGATCAAATCGCTGATCGATTCCACCACCGACAGCGTGGCCACCGGCTCCCGCTACGTGCATCTGGCCGGGGAAAGCATGGACGAGATCCGCTCCAGCATCGGCAGCGTCTCCGGCATCATGCGCGAAATCTCCATCGCCACCAGCGAGCAGATGAAAGGCATTCACGAGATCAACCACGCGGTGACCCATCTCGACCGCATGGTCCAGCAGAACGCCGAACTGGTGGTGCAATCCGCCGCCGCTGCGGGCGCTCTGCAGAGCCAGGCGGGCGACCTTGCTGAAACCGCCGGCCATTTCCGCATTTAATTTTCTACTGGCGCGCGTTTAGCGGGTAAAACGCGCACCAGAGGAAATTTTGAGGGATTTTGTCATTTTTGTTTAATCGTTATGCCATTTTTTGATCAAAATCAGCATCCCACCCCCTCCCCTTTGGTGTTATGCCATGAGTGAATTGTGAACAACATCACGCTCGGATATGGCAGCAGGGAGAGCGTTGTTTAAGACTACGGGGTAAAAAATGGCACTGGTAAAAACAAGTTTGAAGCTGTTTGGCGGGGATACGGTTGTGGTGCGTTGCTCAGAGCGCTGTCGTATTCATCTCATGAGTGCGAAAGCACAAAAACAATCCCAGGCGGATATTCTGACCGTGCAGGACGATAAGGCCTGGCTTACCGTGCCATATACCGGCACGTGGGATGTGCTGATCGACAGCCACAGCCAGTCGCTGGAGCATTCCGTCAGTTACGTAGCAGCATAACGTCAAACGCCCGGCAAGCCGGGCGTATTTTCAGGCAAAACCCGGTCGCAGCGTGCCGTTGAGCGGGTTTCCTTCCAGCAGCGCCTTCACCTTCGCCACCAGCTCATTCAGACAATCGTCCTGCATGCCGAGGCGGGTCAACTCCTGATCGAGGGAGAAGAGATACTGCGCGTTAGTTCCCAGCGGTCCGCTGGCGGCAGCAATCAACGGGGCAATGACCTGCGTGCGGGTGTCCGCTTCATACAGCGGATGGCGCGGGTCCATGATAAACACCAGCGCATTGACGGTGCGACCGTCGTCCAGCTCCAGCTTGCACCAGCTCGGCATATAGCAGCCGGTGATCATCTCACGCTTCCAGAGCAGCGTAAGCTCCTCTTCCAGCGTGGCATCCGGGAGGCGATACGCCACGCCCGTGGTGCGCCCGCCCTCTTTCAGTGCAAGCATACGTCCGGGTTGGCACGCGCTGCCGCGTCCGGCCGTCAGACGCAGGCAAAATGCGCGGTGCCAGCCAGGCAGCGTTCCCGTTGCCGATTCGACAAATTCCAGAGCCGGGTTCCACATCAGGGAGCCGTAGCCAAAAATCCATACCGGGCCATCATCCGGGCGGCAGGCAAGCGTGGCAGCAAGCGACGCCGCACGTTGTTCAGCTGACCAGAGAAGCGATTCCTCAATAGCACCAAATGCCGTCTTACAATCTGCCTTCATTAAGAAATCACGCGTTAACACTTTCCACCTCCGCCACTGCATGCTTCCTTGCGACATCTGTAATTCGCCTTCCGGGCCTTAGGTGCTGGTCATTTTGCCAGCAGTTAAATAACGATAAGCAATTAGCGGACCAGTTGCAATACAACGGCAGTTCAACCGCCTGAAAAGTCAAAATGAAGGCAGCGAATTATTTCACGGCTATTTCTTTTTGTGCCATTTATCGTCGTCTCCTTTTTCATATTCATGTTTTACGGCGGCCCAGGCGACTTTGTGTGCCGTCTCTTCACGACTGGCATCATCCCGGCGATCCTCCTTATCTTTGTACTGATCCCAGGCACTGTTAAACGCCTCTTTGTAGATATCCTGCGCGTGAGCGGGCAGCACGTTTTGCACGTTATCGGGTAATTCGCGTTTCGTTTTATATGGCATCACTCACCTCTCTTTTGCTTAAAGAGATAAGTGTGGACGACGATATGCCAGCGTGCCACCCGGTCTTAATTTATGGATTAACTTTATATCTAATTAATTGTTATTTAATAAATATTATGTGAAAACCGCCAATTACAGGAGTCAGATATTAAATTTATGACAAAGGGTAAAATTAAGTAAAAAATTAAGGGTATATAACAGAGATCTGTTAATTTAATGCCCTCAAAAATCTATCTATAATTACAAGCACCTGCATTGATGGAGAAGCACATGACAGCAACACACGAGGCGGTAAAAACCCGCCACAAGGAGACGTCTCTCATTTTCCCGGTTCTGGCACTGGCTGTGCTGCTCTTCTGGGGAAGCAGTCAGTCACTGCCAGTGGTGGTTGGTATCAATATTCTTGCCCTGGTCGGTATCTTAACCAGCGCATTTAGCGTCGTTCGCCATGCGGACGTACTGGCCCACCGTCTGGGCGAGCCCTACGGATCGTTAATTCTCAGCCTTTCCGTCGTTATTCTCGAAGTCAGCCTGATTTCCGCGCTCATGGCGACCGGCGATGCCGCACCGACGCTGATGCGCGACACGCTTTACTCGATCATTATGATTGTGACGGGCGGCCTGGTGGGCTTCTCTCTGCTGCTGGGCGGGCGTAAATTTGCGACCCAGTATATGAACTTGTTCGGCATTAAACAGTATCTAATTGCCCTCTTCCCGCTGGCGATTATCGTGCTGGTCTTCCCGATGGCGCTGCCGGGTGCAAACTTCTCCACCGGTCAGGCGCTGCTGGTCGCGCTGATTTCCGCAGCCATGTACGGCGTGTTCCTGTTGATTCAGACCAAAACGCACCAGAGCCTGTTTGTGTATGAGCATGAAGACGACAGCGACGACGATGACCCGCACCACGGTAAGCCGTCGGCCCACAGCAGCGCGTGGCATACGGTTTGGCTGATAGTGCATCTGATTGCGGTGATTGCCGTCACCAAGATGAACGCCAACCCGCTGGAAACATTGTTAACCGAGCTGAACGCGCCGGTAGCCTTTACCGGCTTCCTGGTGGCACTGCTGATCCTGTCTCCTGAAGGGCTGGGCGCGCTGAAAGCCGTCTTAAACAATCAGGTACAGCGCGCAATGAACCTGTTCTTTGGCTCCGTGCTGGCGACCATTTCACTCACCGTGCCGGTGGTGACGCTGATTGCCTTTATGACCGGTAACGAGCTGCAGTTTGCGCTGGGCGCGCCGGAGATGATTGTGATGGTAGCCTCGTTGCTGCTGTGCCAGATTTCGTTCTCAACCGGGCGCACCAACGTGCTTAACGGGGCAGCGCATATGGCGCTGTTTATTGCGTACTTGATGACGATTTTTGCGTAGCCTTTTTGCCCAGCGGCGCTTCGCTTGCAGGGCCTACGGGTTTTGTAGGCCGGGTAAGCAAAGCGCCACCCGGCAATATGCCCCATAAAAAAACCCGCCGAAGCGGGTTTTTTTATTATTTGCTGGTATCCAGCTCGTCGAAGCTCTTCACCAGATCGTCAATCGCTTTGATCTGTTTCAGGAACGGCTCCAGCTTATCCAGCGGCAGCGCGGATGGGCCGTCGCATTTTGCGTTATCCGGATCCGGGTGCGCTTCAATGAACAGACCCGCCAGACCGGTTGCCATACCGGCACGCGCCAGTTCGGTCACCTGAGCACGACGTCCACCGGACGCGGCGCCAAACGGGTCGCGGCACTGCAGCGCGTGGGTCACGTCGAAAATCACCGGAGACTGGCCGGAGACATTTTTCATCACGCTGAAGCCCAGCATGTCCACCACCAGGTTGTCGTAACCGAAGTTAGCGCCACGGTCGCACAGGATCACCTGATCGTTACCACCTTCGATAAACTTATCGACGATGTTACCCATCTGACCCGGGCTCACGAACTGTGGTTTTTTCACGTTGATCACGGCACCGGTTTTCGCCATCGCGGCAACCAGGTCGGTCTGGCGAGCCAGGAATGCCGGGAGCTGAATCACGTCTACCACGTCTGCCACCGGCTGCGCCTGAGAGGCTTCATGCACGTCGGTGATCACTTTCACGCCAAAGGTCTGCTTCAACTCCTGGAAAATCTTCATCCCCTCTTCCAGGCCCGGGCCACGGTAAGAGTTGATGGAGGAGCGGTTGGCTTTGTCAAAAGAGGCTTTAAACACGTACGGGATGCCCAGCTTCTGGGTCACGGTCACGTAGTGCTCGCAGATACGCATGGCGAGGTCGCGGGATTCCAGCACGTTCATGCCGCCAAACAGCACGAAAGGCAGGTCGTTTGCTACCTTGATATCACCAATGCTAACCACTTTTTGTTTCATAGGATCGCCTTATTCAGGTGTGAATCGGAATTAAGATTAATGCAGTGTAATTTGCTTGTGCGAGATCGCGTTGATCTGCGCACGAATCATTTCGCTAATGGGGTCTTCCGGACACTGCTCAACGAAATAGCTCAGATCGTTTAGCGCCACGTGTTCGCAGTCGAGCTGGGCATAGATCAGCCCGCGGTCGCGAATTTCGTACGGGTCTTCCGGATTAAACTGCAGCAGCACTTCGCTGGCGCGCAGGGCCAACTCCATCTGACGCTCTTCCATTAACGCTGACTTCAGCGTATCGAGCAGCTTGCGGATCACTTCTGCGTTATCCGCCTCGTCGAGATCTTCGTTGAAGAGCTCAGCCACCGGGCTGATGTTGCCTTTCAGCCACACGTCCAGCGTATGTTCATCCAGCGTGTCGCCGTTGAAGGGATTAATGAGCCACATCTCGCCGTCCAGCCACTCCGCACGCAGGATCATCTGCGTCGGGAAAATAACCGGCACCAGCGGAATATCCAGGCGATGCGCGACCCACAGTAAAATAGAGCCCAGCGCAACGGCGCTGCCCTGACGATTTTTTAAGACCTGGTCCAGCCATAATGCGTCAGACAGGCGATACACGCCCCGCGTGTCGCAGAAACCCCATTCGCCGTAGAAAAGCTCAAGCAGCTTCTCTAATTGCCAGTCTTGCGGGCGCGCCTGATTAATCTCTTCACGCGCCAGGCTGACCAGATTCTCCAGCTCATCGTAGACAAACTGCGACGTAAAATCGTCGCGAATCATCTCAGAAATCAGGATCATGCCATCGCAAAGCGGCACTTTATTAAATTCGAAATCGGCTAAGGACCTCATGACTTACCCCAGTAACGACCGAGCGCACAGCGACGCCCGGACGAGATAAAACTCAAAACGATGTAGATGATAACGCCAAACCGCCTTTCAGTCAGCCTTACGCCTTTATCAGTAAATGGCAGATAGCCTGCACTCATAGCCACTGCCCCAGCGTCAGGCGTTCGTTGCCGCCGTAGTCGCGGCAGGTTTTGACGTCGGCATAGCCCGCCTGGGTAAACAATGCCCGCACGCTTTCTCCCTGCGTCCAGCCATGCTCCACAAGAAGCCAGCCACCGGAAAGTAAATGTTGTCGTGACATTGTCACAATGTGATCGAGGTCGGCTAAACCTTCCCTGGCGGCGACCAGCGCCGTCAGCGGTTCGAAGCGCACATCCCCCTGCGCAAGGTGCGGGTCATGCTCGTCAATATAGGGTGGGTTACTGACAATGATGCCGAACGTCTGGTTCTCCAGCGCGCTAAACCAGCTACTTTGCTGCACCTTTACGTTGGTCAGGCCAAGACGTTCCACGTTGCGCTGCGCCAGCGCCACCGCGTCGGGCATCACATCTACCGCCGTCACCGCGCAGTCGGGTCGTTCGCTGGCGAGCGCCAGCGCGATGGCCCCGGTGCCTGTACCGAGATCGAGAATGCGGCAGGCCGCCGTCGGTAAACGCGCCAGCGCCTGTTCGACCAGACACTCGGTATCGGGACGCGGGATCAGCGTCGCCGTCGAGACGTAAAGCGGTAACGACCAGAACTCGCGCTCACCGACAAGGTGCGCCACCGGCTCGCCGTGCTTACGGCGGGCAAGCAGCGTGGCGAGCCGTGCTTCCTGCTCAGCGGTCAGTTCGGTTTCACCGAAGGCCAGCAGGTACGTGCGGGCTTTGCCCGTCACATGCTCAAGCAAAATTTCGGCATCGCGTTTCGGGCTTTCGCTTTCGGAAAGCTCACCGGCAGCCTCACGTAACCAGCGCTGAAAATCCATTATTCCTGCTCGGACAGTGCCGCCAGCTGGTCGGCCTGGTATTCCTGCACGATAGGCTCAATCAGCATATCCAGCTTGCCTTCCATCACTTCATCCAGACGATACAGCGTCAGGTTGATGCGGTGGTCGGTCACGCGCCCCTGCGGGAAGTTATAGGTGCGGTTACGGTCGCTGCGATCGCCGCTCCCCAGCAGGTTACGACGCGTAGACGCTTCCGCCTGCTGGCGTTTCGCCATTTCAGCCGCGTGGATACGCGCACCCAGCACGGACAGCGCTTTGGCTTTGTTTTTATGCTGGGAACGTTCGTCCTGACACTCCACCACGATACCGGTTGGCAGGTGGGTAATACGGATGGCGGAGTCGGTGGTGTTAACGTGCTGACCACCCGCCCCGGAGGAGCGGAAGGTATCAATACGCAGGTCCGCCGGGTTGATGTCCGGCAGCTCCGCTTCCGGCAGCTCCGGCATCACCGCCACCGTACAGGCGGAGGTGTGGATACGGCCCTGAGATTCGGTGGCCGGAACGCGCTGCACGCGGTGACCGCCGGATTCAAATTTGAGACGACCATATACGCCGTCGCCGCTGATCTTGGCGATAACCTCTTTGTAGCCACCGTGTTCGCCTTCGTTGGCGCTCATGATCTCCACGCGCCAGCGACGCGACTCGGCGTAGCGGCTGTACATGCGGAACAGATCCCCGGCAAACAGTGCCGCTTCGTCACCGCCGGTCCCGGCGCGGACTTCCACAAACGCGTTACGCTCGTCGTCCGGATCTTTTGGCAGCAGAAGCACCTGAAGCTGCTGCTCCATCTCCTCAGAACGCGCTTTCGCATCCTGCAACTCTTCCTGCGCCATCTCGCGCATTTCAGGATCGTCGAGCATCATCTGCGCGGTTTCGATATCTTCCTGAACCTGTCGCCAGTCGGTAAAGCATTTAGAAACATCACTTAACTGCGCGTATTCACGTGAGAGCGCGCGAAAACGCTCCTGGTCCGCAATGGTCCCGGCATCGCCGAGCAGCGCCTGGACTTCTTCATGGCGCTCGTGCAGAGCTTCCAGTTTAGCGACGATAGAAGGCTTCATAGGCGTAAGTGCACCTTGTCTTAGAAAATGGGTATAGGGCGCTATTCCAGCCCGAGGCTGTTGCGCAGAATAGTCAGGCGTTCATCATCCCCGTCACGGGCAGCCTGCTGAAGAGATTTGGTTGGCGCATGGATCAGGCGGTTGGTCAGTTTCCACGCCAGATCCTGCATAATTGCATGTGCGTCGCCGCCCTGCTCCAGGGCCGCTAACGCTTTGGCAGTCAGGTCGTCACGCACCTGCTCCGCCTGTCCGCGATACTCGCGGATGGTCTCGCTGACGCTTTGCGCGCGCAGCCAGGCCATAAACTCACTGGTTTCCTGCTCAACAATGGTTTCCGCCTGCACCGCCGCCGCTTTACGCTGGGCGAGGTTGTGCGAAATGATGCTTTGCAGGTCATCCACGCTGTAGAGGTAGGCGTTAGGCAGTTTGCCCACTTCCGGCTCAACATCGCGCGGGACGGCAATATCCACCAGCAGCATCGGCTGATTACGACGGGACTTCAGCGCACGCTCCACCATCCCTTTGCCGATAATCGGCAGCGGACTGGCAGTCGAGCTGATAATAATGTCCGCCTCTTTCAGACGTTCATCGATGTCGCTCAGGGCAACCACCTCTGCGCCCACTTCATCCGCCAGCACCTGCGCGCGTTCGCGGGTGCGGTTAGCGATAATCATCTTTTTCACTTTATGCTCGCGCAGATGGCGCGCCACAAGTTCGATGGTTTCGCCCGCGCCCACCAGCATCACGGTGACGGTGGAGAGGGATTCAAAGATTTGGCGCGCAAGGGTGCAGGCCGCGAAAGCAACGGAAACCGCACTGGCACCAATGTCGGTTTCGGTTCGCACACGCTTCGCCACGGAGAAAGACTTCTGGAACATACGCTCCAGCTCGCTGGCCTTCAGATGCCCTTTTTGCGAATCCGCAAAGGCTTTTTTCACCTGACCCAGAATTTGCGGTTCGCCGAGCACCAGCGAATCCAGCCCGCTGGCCACGCGCATCAGATGGCTGACGGCATCGTTGTCCTGATGCCAGTACAGGCTGTTGCGCAGCTCGTCTTCATTGAGATTGTGGTAGTCGCATAACCAGCGGATCAGCGCTTCGTGCAGGTTATCCTGCTCTTCCACGCTTAAATAGAGCTCGGTACGGTTGCACGTCGAGAGCACCACGCCACCCTGCACCATAGGCTGTGCAAGCAGGCTGTCCAGCGCCAGGTCGAGCGTATCTGGCGAAAACGTTACGCGTTCTCGCAGCGAAACCGGGGCCGTTTTGTGGTTGATGCCGAGTGCTAATAGGGTCATGTTGAGCGGGAGTAGTACCAGCGTTAATAAGGTTAGCAGAACGCATCATACAGGATGCGCGAGATCAATAAAAGAGACAGCCCCCTTTCGGAGTAATAGGTTACACAACGCTTTGAGATAATTTGAACGTAGACGGTAGCCCCCTTCGACGCTAGCATTAACAGTTATAACTGCAACGTATCTCAAGGATTTGTCCTCATTATGACCCGACTGATTCGCCTGCTGCCCCTGGCGGCACTGGTTCTGACCGCGTGTACCGTCACTCAACCAAAAGGCCCGGGCAAAAGCCCTGACTCGCCACAGTGGCGTCAGCACCAGCAGGACGTCCGTAATTTGAACCAGTACCAGACCCGCGGCGCGTTTGCTTATCTCTCAGATGAGCAAAAAGTGTATGCACGCTTCTTCTGGCAACAAACGGGTCAGGACAACTATCGCCTGCTGCTGCTGAACCCGCTGGGCAGCACCGAGCTGGAGCTTATCGCGAAACCGGGCGAAGCGCAGATCACCGATAACAAAGGCCAGCACTACACCGCAACCGATGCCGAAGAGATGATTGGCAAGCTGACCGGAATGCCTATCCCGCTCAACAGCCTGCGCCAGTGGATCCTCGGCCTGCCGGGTGACGCCACCGACTATACCCTGGACGATCAATATCGTCTGAGCCAGGTGAACTACACCCAGAACGGCAAGACCTGGAAAGTGGTGTACAGCGACTATGACAGCAAGAGTAAACCGTCGCTGCCATCGAATATGGAACTGACCCAGGGCAGCCAGCGCATCAAGCTGAAAATGGACAACTGGATCGTTAAATGATGACCCACTGGCCCTCTCCGGCAAAACTGAATCTGTTTTTATACATTACCGGCCAGCGCGCTGACGGCTATCACACCCTGCAGACGCTGTTTCAGTTTATTGACTATGGCGACACGATCTCCATTGAACTGCGCCAGGACAGGCAGATTTGCCTCCTGACGCCGGTCGACGGCGTGGCGCATGAGGACAACCTGATTGTGCGCGCCGCGCGTCTGCTGATGAACGCCGCAGCGGAATCAGGTCGTCTGCCTGCGGGAAGCGGTGCGGATATTCGTATCGAGAAACGTCTGCCGATGGGCGGCGGTCTGGGCGGCGGCTCATCTAACGCCGCCACGGTGCTGGTTGCCCTGAACCACCTCTGGGGCTGCGGGCTGTCGCAAGACGAACTGGCCGCCCTGGGCTTGACGCTGGGCGCGGATGTTCCGGTGTTTGTTCGCGGTCATGCGGCCTTTGCCGAGGGCGTGGGGGAAATCCTCTCCCCGGTCAACCCGCCGGAAAAATGGTATCTGGTTGCTCACCCCGGCGTGAGCATTCCGACCCCGGTCATCTTTAAAGATCCTGACCTGAAAAGAAATACCCCGATTCGGTCAATAGAAACGTTATTAAATTGTGAATTCAGCAACGATTGCGAGGATATCGCAAGAAAACGTTTTCGCGAGGTTGATGCGGTGCTTTCCTGGCTGTTAGAATACGCGCCGTCGCGCCTGACTGGTACAGGGGCCTGTGTCTTTGCTGAATTTGACACCGAATCCGCCGCTCGTCAGGTGCTTGAGCAAGCGCCGGTTTGGCTGCATGGTTTTGTAGCGCGTGGGATGAACATTTCCCCCCTACAGCAGGCCATTCTGGCGCAGACTGAGTTTCGGTGACAACGTCACCCTGTTCCAGACGTTGCATCGCGCTCTTTAATACACCGCCTGGATAGCCTTTGCCTGGCCCGCACAGTTTACGGCGAACGCTATCCACCACTGGACGCATGCCTGAGGTTCTTCTCGTGCCTGATATGAAGCTTTTTGCTGGTAACGCCACCCCGGAACTAGCACAACGTATTGCCAACCGCCTGTACACTTCCCTCGGCGACGCCGCCGTAGGTCGCTTTAGCGACGGCGAAGTCAGCGTACAAATCAACGAAAATGTACGCGGTGGTGATATTTTCATCATCCAGTCCACCTGTGCTCCAACGAACGACAACCTGATGGAACTGGTTGTTATGGTCGACGCCCTGCGTCGCGCTTCCGCAGGCCGTATCACTGCTGTAATCCCTTACTTCGGCTATGCCCGCCAGGACCGTCGCGTCCGTTCCGCGCGTGTGCCAATTACCGCGAAAGTTGTCGCTGACTTCCTGTCCAGCGTTGGCGTTGACCGCGTACTGACCGTTGACCTGCACGCAGAGCAGATCCAGGGCTTCTTCGACGTCCCGGTTGATAACGTATTCGGCAGCCCAATCCTGCTGGAAGACATGCTGCAGCTGAACCTGGATAACCCAATCGTGGTTTCACCGGACATCGGCGGCGTGGTACGTGCCCGTGCTATCGCTAAGCTGCTGAACGATACCGACATGGCGATCATCGACAAACGTCGTCCGCGCGCTAACGTTTCTCAGGTGATGCACATCATCGGTGACGTGGCTGGCCGCGACTGCGTGCTGGTTGACGACATGATCGATACCGGCGGTACGCTGTGTAAAGCGGCTGAAGCGCTGAAAGAGCGTGGTGCCAAGCGCGTATTCGCGTACGCGACCCACCCGATCTTCTCCGGCAATGCCGTAAACAACCTGCGCAACTCCGTGATTGACGAAGTTGTGGTATGCGATACCATCCCACTGAGCGACGAGATCAAGGCACTGCCAAACGTGCGTACCCTGACCCTGTCCGGGATGCTGGCCGAAGCGATTCGTCGTATCAGCAACGAAGAATCCATCTCTGCAATGTTCGAACACTGATCGAGCACGGCCAAAAAACCCGCTGCGGCGGGTTTTTTTGTCTCTGGGTTTTATTTGTATGATTAATGCCTCCTTCACCTGCCATTCATATGACAGATGATGCGCATACGGATGATAGATAATTGTGAAAAACGTAGCCTCCTCACATGTTCTGCCCTTTCGCGCCCTCATCGACGCCTGCTGGAAAGAGAAGTACACCTCCTCACGCTTTGTGCGTGACCTGATTGCCGGGATCACAGTCGGCATTATTGCCATCCCGCTGGCGATGGCGCTGGCGATTGGCAGCGGCGTTGCGCCGCAGTACGGCCTGTACACCTCAGCCGTGGCCGGGATCGTCATCGCTCTGACCGGCGGCTCGCGCTTCAGCGTCTCCGGCCCGACTGCCGCCTTTGTGGTGATCCTCTACCCCGTTTCACAGCAGTTTGGTCTGGCAGGCCTGCTGGTCGCCACCCTGATGTCCGGGGTCTTTTTGATTCTGTTTGGCCTGGCCCGTTTTGGGCGGCTGATTGAGTACATCCCCCTTTCCGTGACGCTGGGGTTCACCTCGGGGATTGGGATCACCATCGGAACCATGCAGATCAAGGATTTCCTCGGCCTGCAAATGGCGCACGTCCCTGAACACTATCTGCAAAAAGTGGGCGCGCTGTTTATGGCGCTGCCGACTGCGAACCTTGGCGACGCCGCCATCGGGATGGTGACACTGGGCACGCTGATCGTCTGGCCTCGTCTGGGCATTCGACTGCCGGGCCATCTGCCCGCGCTGCTGCTGGGCTGCGCGGTGATGGCTATCGTCAATATGTTCGGTGGTCATGTCGCGACTATCGGCTCACAGTTCCACTATGTTCTGGCGGACGGTTCACAGGGCAGCGGCATTCCGCAACTGTTGCCGCAGCTGGTGCTGCCGTGGGATATGCCCGGCTCCAGCTTTACCTTAAGCTGGGACTCCCTACGCGCCCTGCTTCCCGCCGCGTTCTCGATGGCGATGCTGGGGGCGATTGAATCCCTGCTCTGCGCCGTCGTTCTGGATGGGATGACCGGCACCAAGCACAAAGCTAACAGCGAACTGGTCGGTCAGGGACTGGGGAACCTCGTCGCGCCGTTCTTTGGCGGTATTACCGCAACGGCAGCCATCGCCCGTTCCGCGGCCAACGTGCGTGCGGGGGCAACGTCACCCGTTTCGGCAGTTATCCATTCCGTACTGGTGATCCTCGCCCTGCTGATCCTCGCCCCGCTGCTCTCCTGGCTACCGCTTTCCGCCATGGCCGCCCTGCTGCTGATGGTGGCCTGGAACATGAGTGAGGCGCACAAGGTGGTAAACCTGCTGCGTCGTGCGCCGAAAGACGACATCATTGTGATGCTGATCTGTATGTCGCTGACCGTGCTGTTCGATATGGTCATCGCCATCAGCGTCGGGATCGTGCTGGCGTCCCTGCTGTTTATGCGCCGTATCGCGCAGATGACGCGCCTCTCCCCGGTCAACGTAGAGGTGCCTGACGATGTGCTGGTTCTGCGCGTGATTGGCCCGCTGTTCTTCGCCGCGGCGGAAGGTCTGTTCAGCGATCTGGAATCCCGCATCTCGGGCAAGCGGATTGTGGTGCTGAAATGGGATGCCGTGCCGGTGCTGGATGCGGGCGGACTGGACGCCTTCCAGCGCTTTGTGAAACGTCTGCCGGAAGGCTGCGAGCTGCGGGTGAGTAACCTCGAATTCCAGCCCCTGCGCACCATGGCGCGGGCGGGCGTGCAGCCGATCCCTGGCCGCCTTGCCTTTTATCCTAACCGTGAAGCCGCGTTAGCGGATCTGTGAATTGCCTGATGCAGAGGAACGTCTCTGCATCATCACCCCAATCGCCTGCTGAAGCCACCCAAGCACGGCAGGCGTCATCCATGTACCCTTCATCAGATGCGGCTCCTGCTGCATGGCCGTGCGAAACTTTTGCTGGGTCTCCGGGCTGGTGCCTGCATACGACTGGAATAATGCCAGCCAGTTTTCAGCCAGCTTTTGCGCCTCCTCCGATGCGGGATCGCGATTTTCCCGCTGCGCCTGATGCAGTTTTGCCACCAGCGGCGGCCACTCCATCATGCGGTCAAAGTAGTGCTTCCGGGTAAAGGCCATCTCCTCGGCGGAAAGATATTTTTCCCAGATAATCAGCTTCGACTCGGCGAACGCTCGCGTAATGTAATCGGTCATTTCCGGCGTGATGCCGGTCTGCACCTGCATCTGTGGCTCCACGCTGTGCATCTCGTTCAGCCGGGTGAGAAACTCCGGCTTGCCCGCCGTGTCCTGCTCCAGGCGTTCCATCCAGCGCGTCGCCAGGTCCATCGCCCGCGGGTCCGTGACGGGTATGTGCTGTTTCAACAGCGTGTTTGCTTCCGTAACCAGCCCTGACCAGATAGCCGTCAGCGCATCCTTCTGCACCGCAAACGGCAGCTGCTGTAACTCTTCTTTGCTAAACCAGCGATCGTACATATTCATTAACTCCAGAGTCTGTAGCCAGGATTCCAGATCCGGCGTCGCATCGTTGAGCAGCCCGGTGCGCAGTTCGACCAGCCGGTCGCGCAGCGTATGTATGCTGCGCAGCTGTTTATCCAGCAGCGTGATTTGCGCATCGAGTAACTCGGTTAACGACAGCGACTCCTGTTCCAGGAAATCCCTGATTTCAGCAAGTTCCAGCCCCGCCTTTGCCAGCGCCTGGATCATATGCAGACGCTGAACATCCGCCAGGTTGTAGAGCCGGTAACCTGCTGCGCTTCTGGCAGAAGGCAGCAACAACCCTGTTTGCTCATAGTGATGCAATGTGCGTACGGTGATCCCGGCCCGTTTTGCCAGCTCACCCACCTGAATCAACATAACTGCTCCTTTTACTTTGCCAGTGCCGCTACTCTGGAGCCTTACGTTACGTGAGGGTCAACCCTTGATGCAAAAAAAACGACTCCCTGAGGAGCCGTTTCGGTATTCTTTAACGTAGCGTCAGCTGTGCTTATGCTGATCGCGACGACAGCGTTTGTCGTAGTGGCGCACCCACCAGTATTTGTCACACACTTCCTCATGGCCGCTCACGCGTGCTCCCGCCAGCCACAACACTGCACCAATGAAGATGCTCAATATCGCGCCATGCGCAAAGTATTGCGGGAGATCAAGCTGCGGCAGCTGGTTTAAAATTGAATAACCCACGCCGGCAACCATCACGAACAGCCCCAACCCCATCAGCACGTTACCGAGTAACGAAGCGTTTTTGCGTTTCATGTGTCACCTCCGGAACTTTGGGTTGTCAGGGGAAAAGCCCCTAATCCTTGTGTGTAAAGTATAGACAACGCCCCTTTTATGAGTTGCGTGAATGATCACAATTACAGATAACTCCCAAACAAAAGTTTACAAATAACACGTTGAACAGCTTGAAATTCTAATTGTTCAGATAAGTAATTATTCGTATTTCGCTGCGACGATCGCAGAATTTTGTCAAGCGGCGCGCCAGACAGTAAACTACGCGCCAGATCTGGAACCCATTAGGAATTGAATCGTGACGATTAAACTGATTGTCGGCCTCGCCAACCCGGGCGCAGAATATGCGGCCACCCGCCACAATGCCGGGGCATGGTACGTCGATCTGCTGGCCGAGCGGTTACGTGCTCCCCTGCGTGAAGAACCTAAATTCTTCGGGTATACCTCACGTATCAACCTTGCTGGCGCGGACGTTCGCTTACTGGTGCCTACCACCTTTATGAACCTGAGCGGTAAAGCCGTAGCGGCGATGGCAACGTTTTATCGCATTAATCCGGATGAAATTCTGGTCGCCCACGATGAGCTGGATCTTCCCCCAGGCGTGGCAAAATTCAAGCTGGGCGGCGGGCACGGCGGCCACAACGGCCTAAAAGACATCATCAGCAAGCTGGGCAATAACCCGAATTTCCACCGTTTGCGCGTGGGAATCGGCCATCCGGGCGATAAAAACAAAGTTGTCGGTTTCGTGCTCGGTAAGCCACCGGTTTCTGAGCAGAAACTGATTGACGAGGCGGTAGACGAGGCGGCACGCTGCACGGAAATCTGGCTGAAAGACGGCTTAACCAAAGCGACAAACCGCTTACACGCTTTTAAAGCGCAATAATCCGCCCGATACGGCTTTTTTACCGCGCGTCATGCGGGTTACGTGTATAATAGGCGTAGTTATTTACTTTTCATCAATCGGTTATCGTTAACGGATTGATTATCAAGATATTAAGGTGATTTAGAAATGGGATTCAAATGCGGTATCGTCGGTCTGCCAAACGTGGGCAAATCCACCCTGTTTAACGCGCTTACCAAAGCGGGTATCGAAGCGGCGAACTTCCCGTTCTGTACCATCGAACCTAACACCGGCGTTGTGCCAATGCCTGATCCGCGTCTGGACCAGCTCGCGGAAATCGTGAAGCCGCAGCGCATTCTGCCAACCACCATGGAATTCGTGGACATCGCGGGCCTGGTAAAAGGCGCATCCAAAGGCGAAGGTCTGGGTAACCAGTTCCTGACCAACATTCGTGAAACCGAAGCGATCGGCCACGTTGTGCGCTGCTTCGAGAACGACAACATCATCCACGTTAACAACAAAGTGGATCCGGCTGACGACATCGACGTTATCAACACCGAGCTGGCGCTCTCTGACCTCGACACCTGCGAACGCGCGATTCACCGCGTGCAGAAGAAAGCCAAAGGCGGCGACAAGGACGCGAAAGCGGAACTGGCTGCGCTGGAAAAATGCCTGCCACAGCTGGAAAACGCCGGCATGCTGCGCGCGCTGAAAAACCTGACTGACGAAGACAAAGCGGCGATCAAATACCTGAGCTTCCTGACCCTGAAGCCAACCATGTACATCGCCAACGTTAACGAAGACGGTTTCGAGAACAACCCGTACCTGGACAAAGTGCGTGAAATTGCCGCGGCGGAAGGTTCTGTGGTTGTGGCGGTTTGCGCGGCCGTTGAATCCGACATCGCCGAGCTGGACGACGCCGACCGTGAAGAGTTCATGGCCGAGCTGGGTCTGGAAGAGCCGGGCCTGAACCGCGTGATCCGCGCGGGCTATGAGCTGCTGAACCTGCAGACCTACTTCACCGCTGGCGTGAAGGAAGTGCGTGCGTGGACCATCCCTGTGGGTGCGACTGCGCCTCAGGCTGCTGGTAAGATCCATACCGACTTCGAGAAAGGCTTTATTCGTGCGCAGACTATCGCGTTTGAAGACTTCATCACCTACAAGGGTGAGCAAGGCGCGAAAGAAGCAGGCAAGATGCGTGCGGAAGGGAAAGATTACATCGTTAAAGATGGCGATGTGATGAACTTCTTGTTTAACGTTTGATTCGTCTTGAATGAAAAAAATCCACGCTTTGGCGTGGATTTTTTTTCCGAAATAAATTTCCCAGATAGTATTAAATTTAAAAAATACCTTCTTTGAGAGGATGGTCTTTTATTCCTCCCCAAGGGTCATCTAGCAAAAACTTAGCATCAATAGCTTCTTTTGCCGGTACAAGAGTGAAATTATAGTAAATTTCATCTCCTTCACAGATCTCATAAAAGAGTGAATAAACTTTATCGTTCACATCTATATTTAAATCAAATTTCTCAGTTGCAGAAGCGATTTGCAGCTTATCTTTATCCGTAATGAAAAATGGCACAACAATACAGCGCTGAGCATTTTCATCCATTTTGAAAGCATTCTCTTTTTTGATATTGACGTTTGCTCCAAACGCGTCCTCTGGTAATGGATCGAATATAACATAATCCTTGTGTAGAACAGCACCTTGAGAAACATTGCCTTTTCCCCACTGACTCAGCTTTTCGTCATAATCTCGGGATCGTAACAATATTTGACTATGCGAAATAAGTAGATCTACTGTTTGCATGCTCTTATCACTCATTATATTACCTCGACTTTTATTCTTGTTCCATCTGGCAGTTCTGATAAAACATTACCAATACTTGAACCTGCACCACGGTTGTCACTAGGATCTATATATCTTACGCTAGCGCCATCACCGCCTTCTTTAAACATCGCCATAGGCCATTCATCACGATCATAACCAGGCTTTGTTTTGATATTTTTTAGACTCGTTTTCCTGTTAGCTTTCGCAGTGCCTCGTTGAATTGTTACAACCTTTGCATGTCCTAAATCGATCGCGTCTGATATGTGACCAAACGTTGCAGGATATTCAGAGCGTTTCAGTTTCAAAACGTATTCGTAATTTTTTGACTTCGATTTTGTTAAAGTGCAACCAGCTAAACCCAGAGGATCTATCCAGGTAAGAGGGTTAACAGTATATTTATATAAGTTTATCCCCCCCGCCAGCCCTATCGGGTCCTGCTGCGTAAACCGCCCGCAGTCCGGGTCATAATACCGGAACAGATTGTAGTGCAGCCCTGTCTCACGGTCCAGGTATTGCCCCTGCATGCGCAGGTTCTGAGAATATCCTGATACCTGCGTCTCGCTTTCCCGCAGCAGCTTGCCCCAGGCGCTGTTCACCCCTTCCCAGCGTACCTGCCCTTCGATATCCGTCATCCGCTCCGGCGTGCCGTTGGGCTGGCAGTGGAACCAGAAAATCTCCGGGGCATCAACGCCGTCAATACGCGCCAGCGGGTCGTAACTGTCCTGATCGCTGTAAACGTAGGTCAGCGGCACATCCCCGTGCACCTCCTGCAGCAGGCGGAACCCTTCCCAGACAAACCGGGTGGTGACCGGCTTGCCGGTTGGCTGTCCGCCCAGCATCTGGCGGCGCGTTTTGCTGATGCGGCGACCGAGCGGATCGTAGCGGAAGCTGACCTGCGTCTGCGGTTTGTTGCGGTCCCGCGGCTGGCTGATGACTTCCGTCAGGCGATGTTCGCCGTCGTAGCGGTAGTGCCAGCGGGTCTGGCCGTTATCCTTCTCCACGGTGCGGCCGTGGATGTCATAACGCCAGCGAATGCCGTTCAGCTGCGTCAGGCGGTTGTGCGTGACCTTCTCAGCAGATCCTTCGAGCGGGTTACCGGCTGCATCCCAGCGCCACTGCTCCTGGCCAGGCAGCGTGCCGTCCTGAACGAGCAGGCGCCCGGCGCTGTCGTACTGCCAGCGGTACCAGCTGAACGGGTTATCGTCCCGCTCTTCGCGCACCAGATTATTGCGGTAGTCGTAATCCCAGCGGCGGGACCAGCGGCGCGGCGACGGGCGTTGCGCATTGCCGGTAAAGACGTCCCGGCGGTGCAGTCGGCCGAGGCGGTCGTACTCGCTGCGGGTGGTCAACAGCCCCTGGGTGCGGCTGGTCTCACGGTGGAGTTCGTCGCGAGTAAAATCGGAGACCGACAGCTTATCGAGAGCAATGCTGAGCAAATGCCCGCTGCCGTAGTAGAACTGCTTCAGCTCGCGACCATCGGGCAGCGTGACGGAGGTGCGGTTGCCCAGCGCGTCATACTCCCACGCCAGCTCACCGTGCTCGCCCGCTTCGCGCGTCACGCGACCGAGCGCGTCATACTCAAAGGCAAGCTCCTGCTCTGCCTCGGTGGTCCACGCGTCGGGTGAAAGCGCAGGATGCAGACCAATCCGGCTTAATAGCCCGGACGGCGTGTAATGGTAGCGGGTCTGCCCTTCCGGTGTGGTGCGGGCGACCAGCTGGCCGCTCGCGCTCCAGGCGAAGGCGTGGGTGATAGCCTCCGGATGACCGGCGGCAAAGGTGCGCGCAATCGTGCGCCCGCAGGCATCATAGCGATAGTGCGAGGCTACGCCATCGAGCCCCACCTCTTCCAGCAGCAGCGAGTCTGGCCCCCAGCGGAACTGATACGCTTCGCCGTTCTCGTTTTCCAGGGCAATCAGACGCCCGCGGCTGTCCCAGCGGCGGCGCACTTCTTCACCCTGCGTATTACGGGTGGCGATTAAGCGCCCCGCCTCGTCGTATCTGAACTCACTTTCTTTCCCGTCAGCGCCCGCATGCTTCACCGGCAGGCCACGTTCGTTCCATTTGAGCGATTCCGTCCAGCCTTCCGGGCGATCGAGCTGCACCGGACGCCCTGCGGCGTCGTAGCGGTAGCGCGTCTCTTCACCGTCGGCGCCAGTCTCAGCCACCAGCCAGCCCAGCGGATGATAGCGATAGCGGGTAATACGCCCGGAACAGTCCGTCGAACGGACAATCTGCCCGGCCTCGTTGTACTCCTGGTAGCGGCTGTTGCCAGCGGCATCGACCTCTTCAACGACCTGGCCAAACTCGTCCCGGCGCAGCTGCGTCGTCTGCCCCATCGGGTCCACCACGCGCTTCAGCCCGTGATGTTCGTCGTACCAGAACCGGGTGGCGCTGCCGTCGGCTTCGATAATGGCCGCGGGAAGCGCGCGGTGCTCCAGCCAGGTAGTGGTGCGGGTATTGCCGTCGGCATCGGTCTCCTGCACCCGGTTGCCCATCTCGTCGTAGACGAAGGTGACGGCGTTGCCGAGCGGATCGATGCGACGCGTCAGAAGCTCGTTATCATCCCACTCGTAGCGCCAGTTTTCACCGCGCTCGTCAACGTAGCGGACAATCAGATTCTGCGCGTTCCAGTAGTGGCAGCGCGTCTGACCATCGTAGTGCTCGACGGTCGTCAGACCGGCGGCCAAATCGTAGCTAAAGCGACAGCCGTCGCCGGTGCTGGTGCGATTTTCCACCACGCGCCAGTGGTCGAATTTTTGCCAGCGGTATTCGCTCTCCAGCCCGCCCGGCATCCGGTGCCAGACCATCAGGCCGTGGTCGTTGTAACGGTATTCACGCGTCACCACGCCGGAGGCGTCCGTCGCGCTCGCCAACTGGCCGCGCGCATCGTAGCCCCACTGCATCAGCGGCCAGGTTTGGTTGCCGTCGAAATGGCTGGCTGCGGTCACGCGCAGCGGGAAGCGCTCATCTTCATAGCGCAGGGTGACGTCTATCGCCCGCGGCTCATCATGGATACCAATCAGCCTGCCGTGCTCGTCCCACGCCGTCAGCAGCGCGTTGCCGTATTCATCGCTAAGGGAGGCCAGACGCAGGATAGAAGGATTCATGCGGGTCGGTTTGTACAGACGCCACACCGCGCCGTCATCGTCGGCAATCGCCACGTCGCCGCTCTCATTGCGGCGGATAATGATGCCTTCGCTGATGCTGTAAAACGCGCGGTCGACAGGCGGCAGCTCAAAGCTCAGCTCGCGCCCGGTTTCGTCGAACCAGGTCGCATTGTTATCTTCCAGCGTCAGATAGCTGTCAAAAGTCGTTGCCCAGCCCAGACCAAACAGCCCTTCGCGGGTGGTCAGGCTGTTGTAGCTGCGCTGCCAGCGAAGCGGGAAGCGCCCCGGCAGCGAGAAGTCGAGCTCATCGTCGTCGTTCAGCACCTTCACGCCGGTGGCGGCGTGAACCGGGTGCGAGGAGCCAAACACGGCGTTGACGGCCATATCCGCCAGCATCCCGCCGCCGGCCGCCGCCAGCGCGCAGGGCATGTTTTTCAGGATCTTGCCCGGACGCCCGCGCAGCAGGGAGAGCGCAATCATCCCCAGCGCCAGACCCGGCGTTTTACCGCTTTTGATATCGCGGACCGTGAGCGTGTCCCCGCCGATGATCACGTTCGGGGAGACGTCGTCGGAAACGGTGCCTTCGCAGGTGGTGCGATCTTTCGCACGCACCGCGGGCTGGCCATTGATGAAGACGCTTTTGGAGCCTTCCGCAAGATATTGCGGCCCGGAGTGCTTTTCACACGCCACCTTGTCCTCTTCCAGCGGCGAGGTCCCCGCGGCGGCAGAGGCGACACTCGGCTGCCACATTTCGCTGCCAAACTGTCCGGCGGCGGAAAGCAACATGCCCGCGTAATCAGCAAAGCTGCCCGGCGACTGCGGTTCAGGGGACGGTGTATCGGCGGGAGTCAGCGTGCCTGCCGCACGTGCGGCGGGGATTGCGTTGGTCAGCACGTTGTTTGAACCGGTGGTAATTTTACCCGCAGGCGACGGCGGGAAAAGCGCATAGCCTAACCCTTCCGCGGCGTTGCTGATATCGTCGGTGATCCCCGCCACGTTCGCCAGCACGCCACCGATAATCCCGCTTAACAGACAGCTGGACCCAATCGCCGCCACGCCCGCTGCGGCGGCTCCGGCACCGAGGAGTGGCGCGGCGGCCGTAGCCGCCAGCCCCACCGCCGCGCCGATCACCGCATAGGCGGCACCTTCCGCCACGATGCTGGTGATGTCAGCAAAAATGCTGGAGTGAATAATCTCGTCGCCCTTACGGGCCGCGTTGTTATCGCTCATGCCTTACACATTCCGGTTGTCGTTTAGCGTCAGACTCTGCTTAAGCGCGCTCCAGCGCACCTCGTCCTCTTCGGTAAAGGCTCTTAATGCCGAGAGGGTAAAAATCATCAATACCGGTTTGCCCGGCATCTGCAAGGCCAGCTGTTTTTGCCACAGGCGTTGCCCGTTACGGTCAAACGTGGTCTCAACTTCCAGCCCGTTAATTTTTCCGTCAGGCCCGGCGTTTACGTTCCTAAATTCGCTCTGGGCAATCTCACCCATCTGAGGACGCAGCACATTCCACTGGCGGTGAAACTCTTGTTCGTAGTCGCTGCCATCGGGAATCACGCCGCGGCTGACCACCACGGACAGCCCGCTTTCGTCATCGCGAATGATGTTCATGCTGTTATCCTGCCAGGCAGCAGGAAAAAGGGAAAATGAACCTTCCTGGAGGGTGTATTTCATAAGTGAACTCGGGATGATTAATATTGAGAGAAACATGAAGGCCAATCGATGCTGGCCTTTTGGCTGGCTATAGTTATTTAAGCCACTGGCCTGATTGTTCGACTAAAACATGGCTGCCTTTGCTGACAAGCAATTTCACGGGTGCATACGTCACGGTATAAGCGATCTCGCCATTCTTGTACGTTGAGCCGATTATTTTACCTGCGGAGTCGTGTAACGTTTTTCCCTTTAAGGAGATCGTACTGTTATCGCTTTTGCGCACGCCGAGATAAAACATCTGGTCACATTCGCTCTCGAAACGCCCGCACTTGTTTATCAGAGAGATAGTGAACTTTTCGGTGTCCAGTTTTCTGGTTTCAGCGTGATGAACCGAAGCGGCTTTACGTAACGTATAACGCAGCGGAGTATAATCATTTCCTTTTTGTGGAGGCGTTACCAGACGCCATTCCATTTCACTCCCCTTTATTTCCAGAACAGCCCGTCCGCCTGCGCCGCCAAACGATGAGTTGAACTCTACGTTTGCACGGTTTCTCGCGATCGTACCGCTAAGATTTCGCTCATCTTCTTCCGGGCAGTCAATGTGATTCCCTCTCTGGGAGATATAGCAATAAGACCCTGTGATACGGTTGCCTGATTCAGCTAACTGCAGGGTTAACGTCGAGTCGTTGCCAACCCCGCCTGCCCAAACCCCGTCAAACGCAGATCTCGATTGGCTGTTCGTTGCAAACTGCATCGTATGGAATCTGGCGGCCCATTGCTGGATATCAGCATTAATACCCGGGCTATTATCAGAGGATTGGTAATGGATTACGTCCGACTCCGGAACCACCCAGGCCGCAAAGATTTTGCCGTCAGGATTGATAACCAGCGCTGACGCGTTCTCCAGATAAAGATCTTTTAGCCAGCCTTCAACAAACAATCCTCCACCAGTGGTGGTATGCGGTTCGCCGAAGACGTCAAAGTTATCAATAAAGGTTTGATAATGATTTCCCAACAGCGTCCTGAGATTGTCTGTCACTTCACTGTCGTTAAGGATGCGACTTACCGTATCGAGCTTATTGTATTGCGATAATTCAAGTGCCGATGACGTTTCAACGACGCCTGTCAATAAAGCCGTGAACAATACGACTGCAACATATTTTTTGGTCATAAATTATTCTTGAGAATCATTGTTGTAATTCATCGTTATTTTTATAACGTTGTCGTCTTTTATCTCAAAAGAAAGCACTTTTTTATCCAATTCGTAGGTAATCCACTGCTCCCCCGCATCATTGTCGACCTGACCGGTACCGTATGCGCTGTTCAGTTCCTTTCTCGTTGAACCCACATGGACACCACGCGGCGTTGCGAAGTCTTCGGCAGTCAGCGTAATCTGCGACACGATATAATCATCAACGCTTCGTTCAGCTTTATCCCACCAGAGATTGGAACTGAATATTTCTAACCCAGCCCTTTGATGCTGGTAGAATTTATAGTTCGTTCCGTCAAAAGAAACCTCACCGACAAAGTTGCCTTCCAACGGCACATCAATTTTACCGGCACTATCAGGAGACCATCGGTCGCCCAATGCGACAGGCTGGTCTTTGATCTGCACAGAAAAGTCCCGTTTTGTCAGAACGGGAGGCATTACCTGAGCCAAAACCACATTGCTGCCGAGACAGGTAAACATCAGGATGGAACAAAGAAATATCGGCGTGTGTTTTTTCACGTTAATCGTCATTTATTGAATGTGTATTGCAGTTATCACCCTGAAGAAACCGCCAGGACATGAGTGCAGTATTTCTTAGTCTGCGCTAATGACGACTGAACCCAGACAGTGAGGATTTTTCACGGTGAAACTGAAGCTCACCTTTTGTCCATTCATATCTTTTCGGACTGTATAGCTGGTCACTTCGTTCTCCGAGCGGCCTCGTGGATAATCAGTTAACGTCAGCTGCGGATAATGCTTTTTAACGGTATCAAGCGTTATGCATTGACCTGAGAAGGGTGAAAAATTCAGTAAAGGCGCCATGCCGTCGTTATCTTTGCTTAAACGTAACCCAATTGCGGTTATGTTCGTTCCATCAGCGAGTTTGATATCGTCGGCATTGTAGAAATTGATATATTCATTTTGCCTGGTCATTTTAAACGATAACGGCGCATTACTAAGGGTTGTAACGGATAACGTCTTAAGCGATGCACTCATCCCGGAAATAAACATCCAGAGATCCTTTTTCTGCGCGTCTCCTTTAGCCATTCCCGTCGTTAATAATGCGATAAGCACCGCACCGGCCTTACTCATCTTTTGGCGTAAACTTCGCCTGCACCGCCGCATCAATATCCCCTTTATGTCCCGCCCCCGGTGCCGTCGTGCCCGGCTTGGTGCCAGAGGTATTCAGGTGCAGCTTACCGCCCGTGGTGATATACCCATCCCCTTCCACGAAGAAGTTAAACTCTTTGCCGATGAGGTTAATCTTGCCGTTAGCATTCAGCTCAATGGCGCTTTCCCCTGAGACCAGCCGCAGCTTCGTCCCGGAAGCAATGACGTACTGCTCCACCGCCGCATCCAGCTTGCCTTTCCCCGTCAGGATCTCGGTGCCACCTTTCACGGCCTGAGTCTGGTTCGCTTCCACGCGATGCAGTTCATTTTTCTTAACGTAATGGCTGCGCTCGCCGCCGACGCTGTGCGTTTCATCATTTTTAACGCTGGTGTCCATGTTACGCTCGGCCTGGATCCATACCTGTTCTGCGCCCGCTTTATCCTCAAACCGCAGGGCATTGGCATTGTCCACGGAACCGTCTTTCGTGCGGCTCATAAAGCCCATCTGCGTCGCCGCTGCCGGCAGCGCCCATGGCGGCATGCTCGCGTCGTTGTACACGCGACCGGTAATGATCGGACGGTCCGGGTCCCCGTTGATAAAGTCCACCACCACCTCATCGCCGACGCGCGGGATTTGCACCCCGCCGTAGCCCTGGCCCGCCCACGCGCTCGACACGCGCACCCAGCAGGAGCTGGTGTCATCGCCCTTCGCCAGCCGGTCCCAGTGGAACTTCACCTTCACCCGACCGTATTTGTCCGTCCAGATACTTTCCCCGCTCGGCCCCACCACTTTCGCCGTCTGCGGGCCGTAGGTGCGCGGCCACGCCGTGGTCTGCGCCGGACGGTACACCACCGCCGACGGGATGACCGTGAAATCGGTCCGGTGTATGGTTTCCCCCTCGCCGCTGGCGTAGCGGTTCTCTTCGAAGTGGTAGCCCGCCGCCGTCACCAGATACTCCCCGTTGTCGCTGAAGAACGGCGCGTTGGTTAAGGTGAAGGTGTGACCGGGCGCAATCCCCGCCGCCGTCGCGGTGGCCTGAATCTGCTGATGCTCCACCTGCCAGCGCTCCTGACGGATGCGGGCATAAAACTCCCCGTGCCCCTTGTCCACAAAGCGACCCGGCCAGTCGTACACGTCGATGCTGCCCGGCTTCGGCGACGCCGGGTTCTGCTGGGCCTGGAACAGCCACGCGTTCGGCTTGCGGAAGTCATAGTCGTCGAGGCTGTAAATCCCCGGCGTCACGCTGTCCTCCAGCGCCCACTGGCTGATGCCCTCTTCGTCCGTACTGCCGCCCGACGGCGTCTGGTGGTAAGGAATGACCTCATAGCCGCTGAACGGCTGGTACTGCGTGGCGGCGTCGGTGAGCACCAGGGTGTGCTTGTCCGCCTCATGGCGGAAGTGATAGGCAATCCCCTCCAGCTCCATCAGGCGGCTGACGAAGTCCAGGCTCGACTCCTGATACTGCACGCAGTAGTCCCACACCCGGTAGCTGCCGGTGAGTTTGTCCTCAACGTTGACCTGATGCTCACCCAGCAGGGTTTTCACAATCTGCGGCACCGTCTGCCCCTGGAAGATACGCAGGTTACGGTCGCGCTTCATCGGCCACAGGTCCGGCTCCACCGTCAGCTGGTACACCGCATAGCGGGTGCCCGTCAGCTCAACGGCGCTGACCGCCACGCGGGTAATCTTGCCGTTAATATAGCGGGACGTCAGCAGGCTCTGCGTCGGGATGGTCACCGTGACCGGCTGGCCCAGCAGCTTACTGCGGTCAATGCGCGCGTCCGTGCCGAGCACGGTCAGCGTCAGCGCGAACGACTCGGACATCGCCTCGCGGCCCGTCAGTTTCCAGAACAGAAGCCCCTCCACCGGGAGCTGAACGGTAATTCGGTTGAGCATAATCTTTATTCCACTATGGACTAATCTCAGTATTGATTGAGATATTTTTATTTAATATCGTGCTTATTTAAGCCATAAACCTGAAAACATAAGGACGCTACCCAGGGAAACTACGCTTTTAACAACGATAAGTAAGCCAGGCGCAACGACGCGTGTTATAGACGATATCGCTTCATAATTTTCAGCATTGTATTTTTTGTGCCCCCTTATAATCCCGGAAAAGATCGTGCAGAGCAGCACAACGGTAACTTTTAGTCCCCATACGCACAGGAAAGACATGGAAAAGATAATCGAATATTGTTTCGCCGTTGCGACGGAGAATAATGACATTGACTGCGCGAGCCATTTCAACGTAAAACCAATAACAACCGTAACCACTAGCACCAGAACGAACATCAACCCAGCAAGGAACCACTGTTTTTTACTGAATAAGTCTTTTCCATTCCAGATAAGCGCTAGTGTCCAAATCATAAAGAGAATAAAGAAAAGCCATTGAATCATAACGTACCACATTTATACAGGTTGTTCTCCAGGCATTGTCGTGTCGTCATCTCACTTCGCATCACACTTCTTTTCCAAACCAAATACCATAAAAAAACAAGATACAGCTTAACGCGGCGAGAGATTTTGCTACCAGGCGTAAAATTGGCCCGAACCGCTGATTGACAATATCAGTGACGCCATTAATTCAACCCAACTCAATATAATTTTCTTTATCCACAAACCATGGTCACCACATCTTCTCTTCTCGAAGAATGTGTATTGTCCAATTTTTGAGACGCCGGGACGCTTTTAACTAACAAACCATTAGGGACAGACAAAGAAAGAGGCACGGTACAATACCCGTGCCATATGACTAATATAATTATAAGAAATTATCCTCTGGAGCTCTATCGAACAGTTCACCTGCCATTTTGGCGATACGTTCGTGCTGTACGAGTTTGTTTTTCCACTCCTGCGGAATACCGGAATAACCATATAATGCTCCAGCTATTTGTCCCGCCGTCGCCGCAACGCTGTCAGCGTCATCGGCAAGATTGGCGGCCAGTAGAATTGCATCACGGAAATTATTCGTATTCCATACGGACCACATCGCGGCCTCAAGCGTATCAATAACGTAACCACTTGAACGAATCTGGTCGCGAGTTTTTTGCTTATACTCACCCGCGTTTATGATCATTACACGCGCGCACAGTGGGAAAACATGAGGCGAAAAAGCTTCTTCTTTTTGATAACCGTTGATTAAATAGTGCAATACCAATCCGAGAAATTGACATGCGTTAATTGATTCTACCGCGCCATGCGTTGCTCGACTCTGAGCCTGTGATTCGAAGTAAATCGCACGCAGCGATTTTCGACGAAAGATAGACACAGGTGCTTGACGAATAACCCCAGCATTACCAGCAGTATGTTTCTCTGTATTACCATACCAGGAAGGTCCCACACGCATATACTGTTCAAGCGCGAACCGCGTCGTATTCCCGATATCGAAGCACCGACCATT
Organism: Enterobacter sp. ku-bf2; assembly: GCF_001742765.1. Classification (NCBI taxonomy): domain Bacteria; kingdom Pseudomonadati; phylum Pseudomonadota; class Gammaproteobacteria; order Enterobacterales; family Enterobacteriaceae; genus Enterobacter; species Enterobacter sp. ku-bf2. The sequence continues at coordinate 269,368 of NZ_MDVW01000001.1, read as the reverse complement.
ACTGCTATTATCTCCGTCAAGATACCATTTCAGGAGATATTTTCTAAGCACATCGGTGTGCATTCTGTTTTCTGAAAGATAAGTCTCTGCCAGACATAATGCCATGGACGTATCATCTGTCCATTCACCAGGTTTTAATTGAAAAGGCCCGCCACCAATCATATCTGCTACATGTTCACTGTCTCTTTTCTTAAACTCAAGAGTGGTGCCGACGGCGTCCCCAACAGCCAATCCCACAAACGCCCCAAGCGCTTTATCACGTGAAACATCTTTAGTCGTAATTAAAGGTAAAGTTGCATCCCAGACTTGTGAAGAACTCAAATTATCAATACTGTTGCTTCTTATTGCCTTACGGACATTAACTGGCATGTATGTATGATAGCGATCAGCATAATGATTGATTACTGAGTCTTCGGAATGAAGGTCGATCATGGTATTTCCTTTAATTCTATATTCGTTATCCCAAGTTCATCTGACCTGCTGATAACCTCAAACGATGTATTCGGCTTAAACAGCACTTCAGTCTCTGTTGCATTGAACTCTGAAAGGAAGTCAATTTTCCTACCGGAAAAACCTTCAATACGCATTTGGATAGGACCGCTGAAGCCTCGATTAACATCAGTACTAAGAAAGACGGGATCGATAACAGTTTTGCCCGGAGTATATCCTTCCAATATGTGCGAAGGTAGGCTGTTCATCCCGCGGTATGTCTTTCCACTAAAGTTCGCATCTGTGATAAAGCGTCATTCAAGAAAGGGGCTTTTCCCTCTTGATCATCCAAAAAACAAGAGAGTAGATTTTCAGTGACTCTGATGTGACAAATAAACCTACATTCAACCAGATGTTTGAAATATCAAACATACTTACTAAAAGAGGGAACAATGAGACCGAACATCTGAATGAAATCAAGCGAAATAATTCCTGAGCAAGGGCAAATTTAACCGCTCCAATCTTTCGCTTGAAGAATAACCAGGCCGAAGTAAACAAAGAGAGTAATAAAAGTAAGTCAAGCACAAAAAAAAGCATGACCAAAATGCTGAAACCATCACCTGCATAATAATGCAACGAATCACCAAACGCTTTTGCATCAGAAATGAATGGAATTCTGTCGTGGCGAACTGAATTCACGCAATAAAGTAACATTGCGAGAAGATCCATGCTTCCCCAGAAATACCATAGATTGCTATTTAAATGAGCGAGGTTGTTTTGTGTACGCCCGATATTATTATTTACAAAAATGGGGAGGCACATGTTGGCTTCAACTCAACTCTCCAGATTAGGGTTAAATTCAAAACGCATAAACAGGAGAGACAACCTTCTCACATTCCTTTGGATGTGAAGCCTCTGGCTTCGAAGATTGTACACTTCCATAGTATCTCCTGTTTATATTCCTACGGATTCACCAGCCAGGTGCCCGGCTTGGCAATATCCAGCGTCTGGCCACGCGTTCTTCCGTTGCCCTGCAGTTCAATCTTCGCCTCACCGGCCGGCAGCTTGAGCGATGCATAACCGTTGGTTCCCGGGCGCAGCGCTTTTGGCTCGCCGTTTACTTTCAGCGTTTCGCCGTCGAGGATGCGGATATAGACCAACGCAACAGGGCTCGCGACAGGCGGTGGCGTCTGCTGTGCCGTCGCCGGTTCGCTCACCTTCGCCGTTTCTGGCTTCACGTCTGGGGCGTTCGCGGCGGTTTCGGTTGGACGCGTCTCTGCCGGTGCCTGCGCAGCCTGCTCTGGCGTATCTTTGCCGCCGCTAAACAGCATCGCGCCAGCGACAACGCCGACCAGCACGCCTGCGGCAACCATGCCCGGGATCCTATAGCGACGCCAGTCGAGCAGCGAAGCAGGTTGTTCCTCCTCCACCGGTACCAACATCGTGCCGGGCTTTTTCGCCGTCAGCACATCGTTGATACCCGCGACCGGCATCTCAATCAGCGCGGCGAACTCGTCGATGGACTGCGGACGATCCTCCATGTGCAGCGCCAGCGCGCGGTCAATGGCCTGCAGCAGTGGAATGGAATAGCCCTGCGGCATGATTTCCACCAGCGGTTTGCAGGTATCCTGAATAGAGCGCACCACGCTGACCGGCGGCGGAGAACCCACAATCAGGGTACGCAGCACGGCGCCGAGGGCGTAAATATCCGTCCACGGGCCCTGCTCGCTTTCGTTGTCGTCGGTGTACTGCTCAATCGGCGCAAAGCCCGGACGCAGCATGGTTTCTGTTTCGTCGGATAGGTTACCAATCGTGCGGCGCGCGGAGCCGAAATCGAGCAGCACCGGCAGGCCGTTATCCTGAATCTGGATGTTATCCAGAGAGATATCGCGGTGCAGGTAGCCTTCGTCGTGGATGGTCTTGATCGCACCGAACAGCATCGGCAGCGTGCGGCGGATCCAGGCTTCGTTGATCAGCTCCGGCTTTTCTTCACGCAGGCGTGACAGCGTGGTGCCGCTGTAAAACAGCGTCCCCATGTAGGCCGTGTCGTTTTGCACCCAGAAGCGCAGGACGTGCAGCAGGTTCGGGTGGTTAAAGCGCGCCAGCAGACGCGCTTCCTGAATGAAGCTGTTCAGGCCCGCGGAGAACGCTTTGCCAAAGCGCTCGCTGCGCAACACCAGGGTCATGTCCTCGCCGCGTACGGCGAGCGAGGAAGGCATAAATTCTTTGATAGCGATAGTGCGTTCGAGCTGGTGATCCCACGCGCGATAGACAATGCCAAAACCGCCGCCGCCGATCACCTCTTTGATTTCAAACTCGTTGAAGCGGTACCCGACCGGGAGCGCGTTTGGGACAGTCCGATTGTTATCATTATCCGTCATCTTTTACAGTTCTCTTGATGATTATTACGCGGCAAACTGACAGTGAAACTCGCCCTGCTCGCAGGTGACGTGCAGACGTCGGTACTGCTCGTCGCTGCGGCTGGCGGTAAGTAATATCTGGCTCATCTGAGGCAGCAGGGTGTTAGTCAGAATAGCGTCCACCATGCGGCCGCCGGACTCCACCTCGGTACAGCGCTGAACAATTTGTTCCACCACGCTGTCGTCAAACTCAGAAATAATGCTGTGATTCTCTTCCAGACGACGCTGAATGCGCCTGAGCTGCAGGCGAACAATCTGCCCCAGCATCTCGTCGCTGAGCGGGTAATACGGCACCACCAGCAGGCGGCCCAGCAGCGCGGGCGGGAAGACCTCCAGCAGCGGCTGGCGCAGGGCACCGCTTAACGCGTCCGGCTCCGGCATCAACTCCGGATCGGCGCACATGGCGCTAATCAGCTCGGTGCCGACGTTAGACGTCAGAATAATAATGGTGTTGCGGAAATCAATATGGCGCCCCTCGCCGTCCTCCATCCAGCCTTTATCAAAGACCTGGAAGAAGATCTCGTGGACGTCCGGGTGCGCTTTCTCAATTTCGTCCAGCAGCACGACGCTGTATGGACGGCGGCGGACGGCCTCGGTTAATACCCCGCCTTCACCATACCCTACGTACCCTGGAGGCGCACCTTTTAAGGTGGAGACGGTGTGCGCTTCCTGGAACTCGCTCATGTTGATGGTGATGACGTTCTGCTCGCCGCCGTACAGGGATTCGGCGAGCGCCAGCGCGGTTTCGGTTTTACCGACCCCGGATGGGCCGCACAGCATAAAGACGCCCACCGGCTTGTTCGGGTCGTCCAGCTTCGCCCGCGAGGTTTTCACACGGCGGGCAATCAGATCCAGACCGTGACGCTGGCCGATAACGCGCTGGTTTAGCGTGTCGGCAAGGTTGAGTACCGCGTCGATCTCGTTTTTCACCATCCGGCCCAGCGGGATCCCGGTCCAGTCAGAGACCACCGCAGCAACCACGTTTTCATCCACCGCGGCAAAGAGCAGCGGCTCGTCACCCTGTAAGGCGTTCAGCGCTAGCTGCTGTTCCGCCAGCTGGCCGCGCAGCTCAGCGGTATCTTCCTCGCCCGCCGCGAACAACGCGGCGCGCAGGCGGATAATCTCCTGCACCAGGCTGCGTTCTTCTTCCCAGCGCTCGGCCAGGGCTGCGCGTTTTGTCTCATACGCGTCTCGTTCGGCGCGTAATGCCGTGACGCGCTCGGCATCACCGGCCCCCACGCGCGCTTCGCGTTCGGCAATCTCAATTTCCACATCCAGCGCGGCAAGATGGCGCAGGCAGTCTTCCAGCTGCGCCGGCGGCGCGCTCTGGCTGACCGCGACGCGGGCGCAGGCGGTATCGAGCAGCGCAACGGCTTTGTCCGGCAACTGACGCGCCGGAATGTAGCGATGCGACAGCTTTACCGCCGCGCTGACCGCTTCGTCGAGCAGCAACACCTGGTGATGCGTCTCCAACGGCGACACGGTGCTGCGCAGCATCAGAATGGCTTTCGCTTCGTCCGGCTCGTGTACCTGCACCGTCTGGAAACGACGGGTCAGCGCCGGATCTTTCTCAATGTACTTTTTGTATTCTGCCCAAGTGGTGGCCCCGATGGTGCGCAGCTGGCCGCGCGCCAGAGCTGGCTTCAGCAGGTTCGCCGCATCGCCGGTCCCCTGCTGGCCGCCTGCGCCAATCAGGGTGTGGATCTCATCGATAAACAGAATGATCGGCGTGGCGCTGGACTGGACTTCATTAATGAGCGCCTGCAGACGGGCTTCAAACTCGCCTTTCATGCCTGCACCGGCCTGCAGCATGCCGATATCCAGCAGCCACAGCTGAATGTTCTGCAGCGGCTCCGGCACGTCGCCGTCGGCGATACGCAGCGCCAGACCTTCCACCACCGCCGTTTTGCCGACCCCGGCTTCCCCGGTCAGCAGCGGGTTGTTCTGACGACGGCGCATCAGGATATCGACCATCTGGCGGATCTCCTCGTCGCGCCCGACAACCGGGTCAATCTTCCCGTCGCGGGCACGGGCGGTCAGGTCCTGACCGTACTGGGCCAGCGTCCCCTGCGCAGCCGGTACCGCACCCGCCGGTGCATCGACGGCAGCAGCGGCCTGCTGCGTCTCTTTACTGTTGGCGCAGATGGTATCGAACTGCTCAATCAATACCTCGACGTTAAGGCGGGTAAACTGCGCCGAAATGCTTTTCAGCACGTTGGCCAGATTCCAGGTTTTCAGCATGCCGATCAGCAAATGGCCGCCGCGAATGCGGCTGACGCCAAACTTCAGCGAGCCGAAGACCCAGGCGCGCTCCACGGCGCTGTCGATATGCTCGGAGAGATCGGAAACGGAACTCGCCCCGCGCGGGAGCACATCCAGCGCGGCAACGATATCGCGCGTCAGCTGCTGTTCATCAAGGGCAAAGTGGCGGATGACCTGCTGCAGATCGCCATCCTGCTGCTGCATCAGCTGATGCAGCCAGTGCACCAGCTCAACATAGGGGTTGCCGCGCAGCTTGCAGAACGCAGTGGCGCTTTCCAGAGAGGTAAATAACAGCGTATCCAGTTTGCCGAAAAGCACGGCACGGCTAATTTCTGACATGTTAGTTTCCATTAACAATGATTCGGTATACGGAAGGATTACCGCTCTGCGCGATACACCAGATCGCCGCGCGGGACAGGCTGCGGCTGAAGGCCCAGCCAGGTGTTATAGCCTAATCGCGCATGACTGCCGAGCGTGGCGCCCTGCACCGCGTCTGCCCGCAGGATCACCCGCGTTTCCCACTCAAACTCCACTCCAGCGTACTGACGCACCCAGTCGCGCAGCTCGGTGACCCACGCTTCACCCGGCAGAAAGCGGTTGTACTCCTCCGCGCTCAGCGGGCCAATCTCGATGCGAAACTTATGCTGCACGTCGCGGACGGCGACGCCGAGAAAGGCGGATTCACCCATGCGCGGCATGCGGCGTCCTGCTCCCAGTTGCGCCTGCTCGCGCGTGGAGAGCGGCATCCACTGCGGCACGTTGCTGACCAGTTTGACCGGCGCCTTAAAATAGCTGCGCAGGATCTTCTCCAGCCCCTCCGGATCCCGCCCGTGACGGGTCAGGTGCCCGGCGTGGGTAAAGCGCGCGTGTGAGCTCAGGCTGCCGTTGTCCATCTGACCCGGCTGGCCCATACCAATCAGCGACGCCAGATAGCCCTCAAAGCGCTTGTTATCGGCGCGGTCCAGCGAGACGGTCGGCTGCGCATCCGCCCAGGCGCGGTAAAACAGCAGCGCCAGACGATGGTGGAACAGATCGGCAAACGCGCTCAGGCTGGTGTCCTGATGATGATAAATACGCTCGCGGGCGTACTCGGTCATGTGGACCGGCAGCGGACCGTTCGGGCCAAACAGGCCGAAGCTGAGGATAGACACCTCATGCAGCCCGCTCTCTTCCCGCTGACGCACCCTGGCCAGCGTCGACGGGGCAAAACTCATCGACGGCTGCTGGCCGATGCGCAGCGGTTCAAATTTTGGCAGCGGCGCGCGGCCCAGCGGGTAGCGCTCGCCGCCCTGGGCATCAATGCGCCTTAACAGCTGAAACAGATCGTAGCGCCAGGGCGTCTCACGGACGCCGTGCCAGAACGCATCCGGCAGCTTCGTCAGGCGATGCACGCGCAGCGGTGCAGTGGCGGCGTCACTCATATCAGCGCCCTTTTACCCATGCGCGGCGCCCAGTAGCCAATCTCGCCGCGCTGCTGACTTTTCAGGGAGAACTCCGTAAAGCTGTTGATAGAGACCAGACGGGCAAAAAGACGCTCCATCACGCTGCCGAAGAGCCACGGACTGGCCCCCGAAAAGGCTCGCTCATCCACCGTCAGTGTAATGCCGATCCCGCGGGCGAACACCACCGGGCCGGGTTCAGGCACGCGGCGGTGAACCGGCTCCAGCACGCAGTGACGAACGCCTTCCACCTGACGCGCCACGGGCGTTTCGGCCAGGTTGGCGTACAGCCCTAACAGCTGGCGCAGCGCGGCAGCCCCCTCCTCATTGTCACTGTCCATCAGGCTGAGGTAGTTCATCTGCAGCTGGCTGATAAGCCGCCAGGTGCTGAACCCTTCCGCCAGCGCCGGACGCGGTGGCGTCGGGCCTTTACGCAGCGTGAGGGATTTCACCGGCATGGAGTCCGCCATAATGAACTGCCCGAGCTCCTGCTGCAGCATCAGCGGCAGGTCGCGGCTGGTGCAGAGCACCTCGGCAGAGATATAGCGCAGGTTTTCCTGCCAGGGTGCGTGCTGTTCATCCACCAGCGAGACAAAGACCTCCGAGCCGATATAGCCGGTACGGGTGCCGTAGCGCAGGGCATGCTCGGACAGCACGCGCTGTTCACGGCGCAGGGAAAAATAGGCTCCGTAGTTGCCCGCATCACCGCTCCAGGTACTCCAGAACGGGCGAAACGTCTTGTCATCGCGCTGACCATCCGCGCTGCCATAGATTTTTTTGACCGCGTAAATCTCATAATCCAGCGGACGGATGTTATCGACCACCAGATGGTATTCATGTTGGCCTTCATTCAGCTTCTGACGCGCCGCGACCTTTGGGAACAGGTTGATGACCGGGGTGCAGTGCAGCGCCAGGTGGCTGGCATCGACCACGCGCTCCAGTTGTTCATCCGACTTATCCAGCAGGATGAAGATGTCGAAGGCTTTTTCGCCTTCACAGCGCTGGATCAGCGTGCTCAAGCCGCTGAGGCTAATGAAGCGGAAACGGGCCGGAAAGGCGAAATACTCCTGCAGCAGACGATAGCCGTCAAAGTTGCGCAGATCGTCCGGAAGCAGCGCCTGGTCAGGCTCAAAGCCCTCCTGACGCAGCGCGTCCGACGCCAGCAGCTGTCGCTGCGGCTGCGGGCTGACCGTCTGACAGACGATCCCGGCGTGGTGCTCCATCACCAGCTCCAGCAGCTTCAGCGCCTCGATATCCGGACCGGCGAGGAAAAATTCCAGACGGTCGAAATCCAGGTGCCCGAGATTTTGCGGGCCGTCGCAGGCGATGCGGATCCGCAGGGCGCTGCCGATCCCCCGCTGACTCAGACCCAGCTGTGCGAGCGGCAAATCGGCGGGGACACCGCCCAACTCGACCTTGTCGATTTTCAGCGGCAGCAGGTTGACCTCGTGCGCCGTGGTATAGCTGCAGGTCACGCCGGTTTTTTTCAGCGCCAGGCTGTCCATCATGGTACCGCGCGGCACAATGAATCCCTTGCTCAGGTCGCCCCGGCTGCTGTCGGGCTGAATCTCCGCAATCGCCATCGACGGCGTGGGCGCAAGATAGTTCGGCGCAATCATCTCCAGCAGACGCTGGGAGAAGCGCGGAAACTCCGCGTCCATTTTCATCTGCACGCGGGAGGTCAGGAAGGCGAACCCTTCCATCAGGCGTTCGGTATACGGGTCCGCCACGTCGATGCCGCGCATGCCCAGCCGTCCGGCGACTTTAGGGTAGCGTTCGGCAAACTCGGCCCCCATTTCGCGCAGGTAGGCCAGCTCACGGTTGTAGTATTCGAGCAGTTTACTTTCCATGATTACCCCGCATCTTTCAGTTCAAAATGGCCGTTTTCCAGATCGACATCGGTACGAAACAGAAACTCCAGCGGGTACGGCACACACCATAAACGCCCTTTTATCTCGATGGAGAGCACGTTGTGCAGATCCAGCGAGGAGGTATCCGACACGCAGCGGACCTGCAGCCCCTGCGGCAAAATGCGTGGTTCAAAATTAATGATGGCCTCGGTGAGCTTGCGCTGAATGTCGTGCCATTCGATGTCCGACATTCTTTTCCCGGCCAGCGGCGCGACGCCGAAGTTAACCACCGAGCGGCTCACGTGCGGTAACGCGCTCAAATCACCGGAGGCATCGTGGTTGATGGTATTAAACAGCCACTGCAGATCCCGCAGCACATTGCGACGCAGGGCGGCGTGGGTGATCAGATTGCTGTTGGCCGACTCGCGTTTTTTTTCCGGATCGTTATCGGTGAGGCGATCGAGCAGCGAGGGCTGCATTTTGTCGCGCGCCCCCACCTTTTCCTGCTTGCTGCGGGCTTGCCAGCCGCTGCGCAGCAGATCGCCTTCGCCAGCGGGATTACTCATCGGCTCCATCCGTCGCGAACGTCACGAGGCTCAAGGACAGCAGCGGGCTTTCGCTTTGCTCGCTCAGCCAGGCCTTCTGGCCCTGGCCTTCATACAGCGTGCCGTCAGTATCGAGCGGGTGCCAGTCGGTGGTGCGCCCCAGTTTGACCGCATCGGAAGCATCGGCCGCAAAAGGATAGCGCGCCGGGATCTGACACACCTGCTCCGTTCCGTCGGTCAGGCGCACCAGCGCGTGACGCCAGACCAGATCGGTGACGCTGGCAGGCGCCTGGAAACGGATCTCCGCGATGGCGTTAAACGGCAGCCAGAAATAGCGGCCGTTGACGATGGTTTCGCACACCGGGCCGAGACGGGCATCGCCGTCCATCAGCCAGTCAAAGGCCTGCGTCTCGTCGTTTTCAAGGGTGACACTACCAGGGTTTGCCTGCGCCTGTTCAAGGGCTTCCAGACGCAGCGCCTGCGCGCGCTCGCCCTCCTCGCTCAGCGCCGCGGCAAGGGTGGTCAGCCACGGCCACTGGGTTTCAGGCATCGCCGGACGCGCCTGTCCCGCCATCACCTGCGCGCGCTGCAGCTCGCCCTGAATGGACTGCTCCAGCAGCGTGACGGTGGGCTTAGCCTGCGGCTTCAGCGCCAGCCAGCTTTTTAGCTGGGTCAGGGCACGCGTCCAGTTGCCGCTAAGGGTTAAAAACTGCACGAACGCGGCGCGGAGGTCGGCATCTGCCGGACGGGCTTTGATTTCTGCTTCCAGACGTGCGAGCGCATCGTTAAGCGACTCACCCGCCAGGTGTTGATAGAGCGTATTCATTGCCATTCCTTAATTTGCCGCGCGCCATGCGCCGACGGCCGGATCGCGCAGCTGAGGACGCAGGGTGTCAATCAGAACGATATTCAGCGGAGTGCCGGGTGCCACCCAGGCGCTCCAGGTTTTTTTCACCGCCGCGATACGCGCCTGCAGTTTTGCATCATCGCTGGCGGTTTCACGGGAAATCTCCACCGCGACCGTGCCGTTGCTCTTCCAGCTGTTCAGGGCGTTGTCGTAAGGCAGGATCATCCAGCTCTGGTCGCTGTTTGGAGTGCTGAATACCATGCGCTCTTTGTTGACGGAGGTGATCAGCGCGTTTTCCGGGTCGGCGCTTTGATTCAGCCCGGTGACCGGGAAGCCATGAATGTATGTCACCGCCATCTCTTTCTGCCCGCCGTTGCGGGACTGCGACACAACGGTGTGTCCGCTCAGCCAGCTGCCGTTCCCGCAGCGGGTGGTGTCAGAATCCGGAATAAAGAGCGCCGGTGCAGAAGCGCCCCCTTCCCAGAAGGTGCGCAGGTGGCAGCCGTCCTGAAGCGTAAACTCCTGCCACGGCGTACGGTCGGCGGCAACGGTGCGGGAAGCCACGTTCTGATCGGGCGGCAGTAACGCGCCGCTGGCTGGGGTAGCGGTGACGGTCGCGGCAGACGCGGCCTGCTCCTGTTTCACCACCAGCGCCCAGTCCTGCGCTTTGCCAGCCGTGCCCTGCGCCAGCGTGGTACCCGCCGGATCGTTGAGCATCCAGCTGAGTTTATTCACTTTGCTGCACTGGTGTTCCAGCAGTGAGCCAAGACGCGGCACAAAGTTCTCCAGCACGGAGACGTCTTTCTTGCCGTTCGCCACAATACGCAGCGCCACCTCAGGCTTACACCAGCTCTGCGGCGTGTTGTCTTTGATGTTGTCGATCCAGATATCCAGCTTCTGCGCAGGAGACTGCACGATGCGGAAATTTTCAGCCTGCGCGGTGGAGGTCGCCGCCAGAAGTGCCAAACCCGATAGCCAAAGTTTCATATCGTTCCTTGTGTGTCTAATCAGTTCCGCAGGGAAGAAATTGTGCTGCGTCAGAGAGGGTGTGCAGCAAAGTGGTGTCCTGAGGGTTGCCCATCCATACCGCCAGGGCAGTATAGTTATCCTGAGCATTCCCCTCCTGCTCGCCATTCTTTTGAATGATTTGGTTCATTAAGGTCAGCCACTCCTGCGGCGTATTCACCATGTGCAGCGACTGCTTCATTTGCTCTTCGCTGACGCCGTGCCAGAATCCGTCGGTGCAGAGTAAGAATGCATCGCCGTCTTCAACCTGCACCACGTCGCTGTAGCTCGCTTCCGGCCCGCCGTTTTCAATCCCGAGCGCCAGATAGAGCAGATTACTGTTCAGGTTGTCGGTCTGGTGCCCGGCATCTTTCATCTGCTGCACCAGGCTGTGGTCAGTGGTCACATGCCACAGCCATCCGCGGCGGAACAGGTACAGGCGGCTGTCTCCGGCATGGGCCCAGTAGGCCAGCCCGTAATCACGGTCAATGAACAGGCTGACCAGCGTCGTGCCCATCCGGCGATAGTCCTGAACGGCCTGCTGTTCGCTGAGAATGGTGCGATTCGCCGTCTGCACGTAGTCACGAATATGCTGCGCATTAAGATGTTTGTCGCCATCGAAGCGGGAGATAATGCTGTTGCGGGCCAGCGCTGCGGCCACCTCGCCGCCCGGCAGCCCCGCGATGCCGTCGCAGACGACAAAGCAGGCTGAACGTTTCCCTATGGTTTCTCCCGTCTGATCCTGGTTGCTGGCGCGCGTCCCCTGGCGGGAGAGAGAAGCCGTTGCGATATTCATTTGTCTTCCGATCCGCTCTGTGAGTCTTTGTACTGATTGACCTCCATGTCATAGGCATGAAGGAAGGCCTCGCCGAACAGGGTGTGGAAGTCGTCCTCAATCTCGCCCGCCGTCTCGCCATAGCTGCGAACAAAGTAGTCCCACAGGGCGGCTTTGCGGCTGCCCGGCAGCGCCAGACGCGAGGTCATACCGTTCTGCTTCGCCTGCTCTTCCAGCTGCTCCGGGTTAAAGGACTGCAGCATCGCGGCAATGATGGCGCGGATGCCGGAGATCATACCCAGCTGGTGCGCCTGCAGATCGATCAGCGCGTCGCGCACGGATTTGGTCGGCGGCATAAAGCCCGGCATCGGGGTGCCGAACATTTGGATTAACACGGTTTTGCCGGTCGGCAACAGCTTGAACGGGTTGTTGGCATCGTCGAGCACCATGGTCATGTCGGCTTTTACGCCGCGCTTGAGGATAGAGCGCGAGGAGAGCAGCGCCACTGTCCCCTGAGAGAACATACCGAGGATCTGCCCCAGCTGACGCATATTTTCACGGTCAAACTGCGGAACGGGCTGCATTTCACTGAGCCCCATCCCCTCCAGCAGCGCTTCCAGCAGCTCGCCCTGCAGCACTTCGCCCTTCTCACCGCTGTTTGCCGTGGCGGCTGGCGAGGCGGCGTTATTGACCGGGTCGATGCGCAGGCGGCCCTTCGGGGCCTGCGCGCTGCTGCGCGCAACGGCCTGCGGCGTAGGCATGGTGAAGCCCGCGTAATCCGGTCGCGCGGGTTCTTCTTCAGCACGCGGTTCTTCCTGCGGCTCAGGGGCGAACAGCGGGGAATCGGCCAGGACATCCTCTTCCTGCTCAGGTTCCGGCACGGGGGCAGGCTTCTCGTTGATAATGTCATCCGGATGGGTTAACGGCGCGCCGCCCATCAGCCCGAGCGGGTCGTCATTGCGCGCGGCTGGCGCGCTGGACTTACCGCCAAACAGGGCCAGCGGATCGAGCTCATCGGTTGCCTCTTCTTCTGGCTTAACGGGGCTCGTCTCGCCCGGCGGCACCAGGGTTGACGGGGTGACGTCGTCAAAAATACTCTCTTTTTTGAACAACGCTTCATCGCTGAACAGCGTATCCGGATCAACATGTTTACGCTCAAGCTTTGGATCGCTGTCGTTGAACATCGCCAGCGGATCTTCGGCGTTTCGCTCCGGAGCCGCAGGCTGGGAGAACGGATCGTGCGATGCAGCAGGCTGCGGTTTTGTACGGTTGCTGGAGATGCTGTCGGAGATGGAGAACTCCTGCATCAGGCTATCCCAGATCTCCGTTGGCACGGCGGTCGGCTCGGTTTTCCCGCGCGGTGCGGCGCTCGCCGGTTTCGGCTGCTGCGCTGGCGCAGGAGCGACCGTCGGACGCGCCTGCTGGTGCAGGCTGGCCGCCATGCGGCTCACGGGCTGTGTATCGTGGATCAGTTCGGTCACTTCAATACGGTAGTCATCAATACCGAGAATATCACCATCCTGCAGCTCAACCTGACGTCCCCGCTCCAGCGGAATGTCATTTAATACCACACGGGTGACGCTGCCGCGGTTGGTGACGCGGCATTCGCCCTGAGCGTCAACGTGAACAATCGCCTGCAGACGAGAGATGGTGCGGTCATTGTCCGGCAACACCAGATTGTTATCCGTACCGCGCCCAATGGTGCCGCCCGGGGCGTAAAAATCACAGCTGCTTTGCGGCGGCTGATGACCGGGTTTCGTAGAAATAATCGTGAATCGCATGGCGTATTCCTGCTGGTATGATTAGCGCTCAAACGCTGCCGCTCTCGGAGCGAGAACGGCGGCGTTTGAGAAATTGAATATCAAAACTATTTAATGAAGATGATAAAATATAATCCAACAATGAGCCATAGAGTGAATATTAACGCCTGTAACTTATAACGGCGATGTAACTTTAGTATCCAACCAATTTTTTCTTCTGGTAACGACTGTACATATTTATAAGCATCTTCCTGAACAAGCCGTTCACGCGTAAATTTCATTTTAACGCCTTTATAAAGGCGAACAAACCAAATTATTTTTTGATAATTGGCCAGAGAACCAAAAAAAGAAGCATAGTCGGTTACAAGATCCAGATCATATCCCTTGTGCCGATAGTCTGAAAGTAACTGATTATAATCAGCCTCGTGTTTTTTGAAATAACGAGAACTGCGCAGGTCCATAATTACAACAATCAGCAATAAAACCACGATAAGTAGTAATAGTAAGTTCTCTATATTCACCATATTTTATCCATCATATACTCAGTCGCTCCGCCCGCTATCTCGCCACCAACGTATCCTCCTGCAGCAGCCCCGACAATGGAGCAAGCGAGCAGTCCTGCGCCCCCCGTCGCAACACCAAGCGCAACGCATACACCAGCACCTGCCATGGCTCCGTATTTACCACCGTAAATACCCCCTGCCAGGCTTGCACCAAAGCTGCTGTATTTTTTCACAGCGACTTTAGAGCAACTCTGCTCTCGTCCCGCGGTGCAGGCATTGTAAACTTCATTAGTGGTATTTGCACCTGCAAAACCTATTGCAAGCCACCCTCCCGCTTTAAGAAAACGAGCAGCCTTAGAGGCATTATCGATATAAGTTGAATAACCACGAATAGAAGCGACTCCGGCTGTACTCCATTCATGTACAATGGATCTGCTTGACAAGCCTAATGCATGCTTCAATTCGTTATAGGGTTTCATCTTTAAGGTCAGTCGGGACAATTTGTTCAATAAACCATCCAACTCAGAAAAGAGGCGCTGACGCTCAACAAAAAACTGTTGGCTTATCAATGTCCCTTGTGCTCTGTACTGATTCTGGTAAGCCAACTCAATGGATTTAAGATTTTTTTCTATTTCGCTAAAATATTTTTCGCCTGCATCAGCAACGACACCAAGGGACTTATCCATAAAATTAGTGACAGCAGCAATGGTACTAAAATGTTGATTAAAGAAATTCGCTTCTCCAGAGTTAAGATCGGCCAGAGCACCATTGACTTTCTTTTTAGCAAGCTGTAATTGCTTAAGCTGCACAGAATTATTACTTCCCGGTGCACCAAGAATCAACATCTGCCCAGGTTTTGACCACTGCACATCACTATTAACCTTCATGAAATAACGCGCAGCATCACTATTTGGATCGTTGAATAAAAGCCTTGTCTGGAAATCTAGGGTTCCGGGTTGCTGAACAATACAATATCCCGGATTAACTAATGATTGGTTAGCCATATTCATTCCCTTTGATTTTTGCAAAAGCGCTCACAAATAAGCATACCCATTTAAATAAAAGCGGAGTTGTATTAATATCCAAAGGTTGACACTTCCTTAAAGACATCAACATTTGAAAACGCTTCTATTCTATTCTAGCCAGCGATAATTCGCCTCTGGAACTTACACTTAGAATAAAGCGAGTAGCATATCGAAAAATAGTATTGTGATTTCTCGATTGTAAAACCACATCATACTCCCCTGACTGCCAGTCTACTTTATCCCAGCGTAGGCACTCTTCAGATTTCAAAAAGCGGCTGGAAG
The DNA here is from genome assembly GCF_001742765.1 of Enterobacter sp. ku-bf2. Lineage (NCBI taxonomy): Bacteria > Pseudomonadati > Pseudomonadota > Gammaproteobacteria > Enterobacterales > Enterobacteriaceae > Enterobacter > Enterobacter sp. ku-bf2. The sequence continues at coordinate 254,226 of NZ_MDVW01000001.1, read as the reverse complement.
GAAATGCTCCTGGAGAGAAGATGCTTTCCCATTCGTTACCTACACGTCGAGATATCGAGGGTTCATAAACTAACACAGCCTCATCTGGTTCAGTGTCATTCGAAACGCCAAAACAGGGGGCATTTTTTTCCACCTTAACAGTTAAACTCTGAAACTGAGCAGGGTGGGATATGCAGGCGCTACATGATAATACAATGGGTATTAACGTTAACGCTCTTTCCATCGCAAATACACGCCGAATAGTGAAGCAACCATAATGACCGGGGAAAACTCCCCGGCCACATACGCAATTACGCTTCTTTGTTCTCTTTGATGTTCCAGCCAGCGCTGCTTTCAGCACCTTTACCACCCGACGTGGTCTGCTCCCAGTACTGCTGTTTCACTTTCGCAGCCTGGAATGCGTAGGTCACACCAACGGTATCGCCGTTGTCTGCACCAGTGTACTGAACAGAGGTCACCAGCACATCTTCCAGCGTGATGCGGGAGTATTCCACCTGCTGGCCGCCCGCTTTACAAACGGACAGTTCAACTTTAGTCAGGTGTTTACCGCTGGCGCAGTGTTTCAGGATAGCGGTGGTGGATTTGTCGATCAGCGCGTTAACGTGCAGGTCGTTAAAGTTAACTTTACCGGCACCGCCGCCACCGCCAACGCTCATATTACCTGGCTGGGAAGCGCCCCAGGAGAAGGAGGTAATATCAGTCCAGCCGGTGTGGTTAGAATCTTTAGATTCGCCCGTAACACCCTCGACCTTCAGAAACATATCAATAGCCATAATATCTACTCTTCGTGGATGAACAATATTGCTTTCGAAAAAGCACTTATATGGCAAACAGGAAAGCATGGGGCTGAATAAAACCGTCCATATTTTACCTCTGCCTCATATCAAATGACCCGTGTCATTTGACAGTCTTACATTCTCCCTGAATGAACGGAAAGAATGTGAAGTCTTTTGCTACTGCGGATTATCCTGAATCCAGGTACGTTCAGGATCGCCTATGATGACCTGCGGAACCAGTTTGTTCAGCTCATCGCTATGATAAAGACGTAAACAGTTTAAGGTTACGCCTTTGACATCGGGTTTTCGCTCTGAATGAAAACCGTTAATTTGATTTTTATATTTTCCGATGAGGGCATCCACTTTATCAGTGCCATTTTCGGCATCAAAAGGTATCCACTCAATGAATGCACTCGCACTGCGGGCCGCATCAGCAGAAAACTGGCTGCCTTTATCTGCCACCTGCGCGAGGCATCGCGCCAGAACTAAATCTTTTAAAACCTGCCGGTATGTTTGCTGATGATAAAAATCAGGATAGTTATTTCCGGCACACACATAAGAGGTCATAAATACGAGGAAAAAACAGAAACGTTTCACCTTAATATCCTTTGCCATAGGATCCGCAGCGCATCAGTCCGCGTAAAATACTAATTTTTCTCTTTCCGTTTTTCTGCGACAACATATATCCCTATCGCTAATGCATTAAGTCCAGCGCATAGAAATGCATGCATTGCGATTCGCGGGAAATCTGCCGGCCAGTCAAAGATAAACAAATAGTAGCCAGATACCGTCACAAACAGCATGAATGAAATTATTAGCAATGTATAAATGGCTAAATAGCTGATGAATTTTCGTATTAACGCTGTCATAGTCAAATTCATTAGCTATCTCATATTCACCGAAATGTAGCCGGCCCTCCAGGGCCGGCACTCATCATCACGCGTCTTTCGTCTTCAGCGACGGCAGCTTAGAAACCAGACGCAGAGAGACGGTCAGACCTTCCAGTTGGTAGTGAGGACGCAGGAAGAACTTCGCGGCATAGTAGCCTGGGTTGTCCTCAATCTCCTGCACCTGCACTTCCGCAGCTGCCAGCGGTTTACGGGACTTGGTCTCCTGAGAGGAGTTCGCCGGGTCACCGTCGACGTAGTTCATGACCCAGTCGTTCAGCCAGCGTTCCATCTCTTCGCGCTCGCGGAAGGAGCCGATTTTGTCGCGCACAATGCACTTCAGGTAGTGGGCAAAACGGCAGCAGGCGAACAGGTACGGCAGACGTGATGCCAGGCGCGCGTTGGCGGTCGCATCCGGATCGTGGTACTCCGCCGGTTTCTGCAGGGACTGCGCGCCGATGAAGGCGGCAAAGTCGGAGTTTTTGCGGTGAACCAGCGGCATAAAGCCGTTTTTCGCCAGCTCGGCTTCACGACGATCGCTGATGGCAATCTCGGTCGGGCACTTCATGTCCACACCGCCGTCATCGCTCGGGAAGGTGTGGCACGGCAGGTTTTCCACCGCCCCGCCGGACTCCACGCCGCGAATCGAGGTGCACCAGCCGTACTCTTTGAAGGAGCGGTTGATGTTGGCGGCCATCGCGTACGCGGCGTTCGCCCACGAGTAGCTGTTGTGGTTCGCGCCGTCGGTCTGCTCTTCAAAGTCAAAGCTGTCGACCGGGTTGGTGCGAATACCGTACGGCAAGCGCGACAGGAAGCGCGGCATCACCAGGCCAAGATAGCGGGCATCTTCCGATTCACGCAGCGAACGCCAGGCGGCGTATTCGGTATTCTGGAAGATCTTGGTCAGGTCGCGCGGGTTAGCAAGCTCCTGCCAGGACTCCATCTGCATCACGCCCGGTGCGGTACCGGTAATGAACGGACAGTGCGCCGCAGAACCGATGCGCGCCATTTCGCCCAGTAGCTCAACGTCCTGCGGGCTGTGGTCGAAGTAGTAGTCGCCGACGATGCAGCCAAACGGCTCGCCGCCGAACTGACCGTACTCCTGCTCGTAGATTTTTTTGAAGATCGGACTCTGGTCCCAGCCCACGCCCTTGTAGCGTTTCAGGGTGCGGCCCAGCTCCTGCTTGGAGATGCTCATAAAGCGGATCTTCAGCATCTCGTCGGTTTCAGTGTTGTTCACCAGGTAGCTCAGACCGCGCCAGGCGCTCTCCAGCTTCTGAAACTCTTCGTGGTGAATGATCTGGTTCACCTGCTGCGACAGCTGCTCATCGATACCGGCAATCAGGTTCTGAATAGTGCGGTAGGTATCGTTCGAGAAGGTGACGGTATTTTCCAGCGCCTGCTGCGCCAGGGTTTTGACCGCGCTTTCTACCGCGGAGCGGGCCTGGTCGGTTTTCGGGCGGAACTCTTTGTTCAGCAGCGCGCTGAATTCATCCTGGCTGAACGCCTGACCCGCCTGCTGCTCGTGTTGTTGAGTCTGGTTGCTCATCGATTATTCCTCGCTACCTTTCGCGCTTTCGTCATTTTTCGGCAACTGGCTCAGGGATTTGAGCAGCGTCGGATCCTGCAGAATTTTTGCGATCAGCTCTTCCGCACCGTTTTTACCGTCCATATAGGTCAGCAGGTTGGAGAGCTGGGTACGCGCTTCCAGCAGCTTGTTCAGCGGCTCAACCTTGCGGGCTACCGCGTCCGGCAGGAAGTCGTCCATGCTGTCGAAGGTCAGATCCACGTTGAGCTTACCTTCGCCGGTCAGGGTGTTATCCACCTGGAACGCCACACGCGGCTTCAGCGCCTTCATGCGTTCGTCAAAGTTGTCGATGTCAATTTCCAGGAATTTACGCTCGTCGACGGCCGGCAGGTTTTCCACCGGTTTGCCGACCAGATCGGCCATAACGCCCATCACAAACGGCAGCTGAATTTTACGTTCTGCACCGTAGATCTCTACGTCATACTCGATCTGCACGCGGGGGGCACGGTTACGTGCGATGAATTTCTGCCCACTGTTACTCATTGCCATGATGTTCTCCATCAAAGATGCGCGGTGAAGGTGAAACGCCAGGCTCCATGCCTGACGTCATAATGCCTGGACGCGCTATTCGCGGCGCCCAAAGATGTTTTCCAGTTGGTTAACGCCGTCTGGCGCCAGGTCGCGAATAATGTCCATAAAGTTAAGTTCTGACAGCCGCTGCACCCGTTCAATCATCAGCGGCGCGGGGTGGCTCGGTTCGTACTGTGCAAAATACTGCTTCGCTTTTTCCAGCATCAGCTGGGCATCGGCGCGGCTGGTGACCTGCACGCTGCGCCAGTCGGAGACCGGCTGAACGGGCTGCGTTGCCGCTGATGGCGGCTCCGCCTGTGGGTCCGCCTGCGCCTCACGGTTCGGCAGCAGCTTGCTGATGTCGGTCACCTGACAGGCGCTGGCCACCAGCCCCACGGTTTTCAGCAGCTGCTCCATCTCGGGCACGCCGCTTTCACCGAGATGCCCGGTGAGCAGCTCGCGAATCGCCAGCAGACGTTCGTTAATGACGATAACCGCTGCGGTTCCCGGCTGGTCGCCGCCGGCCAGCTCGTCAATCAGCCGTGGACGGCCGCCGGGATAGTCGGGACACTCCGTCTTACTGCCGTCCAGCAGGGCCTGGGCATCCCTGAGCGAAATTTCATCGCCGTTTGAACGCAGCAGCGAGGCGTTACGCACGGCGACGGTGAGGTCAGACTTATCGCTCAGCCCTGCCAGGGCGTTAATGCGGTAGAACGGATCGGTTTCGCCATACTCTTCCAGCAGCGGATAGAGCGGCTCCCAGTAACGGGCGATCGCCTCCTGCACCAGCAGCAATCCGTCCGCGTAACCCGCCAGCCCGCGACGGCGGGTCCAGGCATGGGTTAACGCCAGCAGGACGCGAAGATCTTTGGTGCGGGTCAGCAGGCTGGTGGCGTATTTTTCGACCGTGTTCCAGTCAGCAGGCTCCGCCGGGATAATGGTGTCGCCAAACTGCTGTTCCGCTTTTCCAAGGCTTGCCTGGTTCATCGCCTGAAAGTCGGCGTCGTACTCCAGATTTTCGCCGCAGGGCTTGTCGGCGCTTATCGGCGCGAGAAATTCTTCGATATTCATGAGATCCCTGCTTATTCAAACATAGGCGGATAGAGACCGTGACGGCCCGGACGGGCCCCCCCTGCCGGATCGAACAGCAGGGTGAAAAGCTGCCCGGTGAAGTTACCGCTGTGAACGTGGGTGTACAGCGGGTAACCGTCGCAGCGGTTGGTCCACCAGTAGCTGGTCTGACGCAGCGGATCAAAACACTCTGCCGCCTGCGGCCAGCCCAGCGTGCTCTGACCGTCCTCGTCATAGCCAATCACATCCAGGATGTCGGAGCGCTTTTGCGGCTCGACCGGCTGCGGCGCCGGAATGGTCATCAGCATCTCATCCAGCTGCGAGGCGGAAAAACTGTTGCGCACCGCGTGCAGCCCCAGGCGCCCAATCTGCTGATACCAGCTTTCGGCCTGGCTGAGCAGGCTGGTCGACCATTCGGACGGCGCGAAGCTCAACTGAAGGCAAACCGGGTATTGTCGTCCAACGCTGTCGCGGCCGGGCAGCAGACAGCCCATCTGGATCATCTGGCTGCCCAGCATGGGCGGTACCACAAAATTCCAGACTGGCGCTTTCTGAAACGGGCGCTCGCCGCTGCGCTGCTCTTCCTGCTGCCAGGCCAGCAGACCGACCTGGAACCAGTGCGACCACTGGCGCTGTAAGGTGTCAGGAAAGCGACGCTGCAAAAAATCTCCGGCGCTGGGTAACTTGCCATACCAGCTGTAGCGGTTCATCGCAGGGGTATTCGTCATACGGCTGTCCTTGCGGTTATGGGCATGAGAAACGGGGAAGCTGGAACGGGTTACGAATGCTGTTCGGCGCAAACTCCAGCGTGACCTGATGTCCGTCGACGTTGAAGGTGGCCTGACGGCTCAGGCTACCCGAGCCCGGACTGGTGCTCGCTTTATCGAAAAAGCGGTTCAGCGCCCAGGCGCCGTTGGTGACCAGCGTCGCCGTACTGCCGTTCGCCAGCCCCAGCTGCATACGGACCTGGTTGGTGCCGCCCGGCCCCGGCCAGTTCATGATCTGCACGGCCTGTGGGCCGTGGCTGTAGCGCAGCAACTGACCGTCAACGTCCAGGGTCAGGTTCAGAATGGTGTTATCCATTCGCACGGTGCGAACCGTCACCTTGAAAGACGGCGTGGTTGCGCCGTTAGCAAAGAAGGCGTCGCGAATCGACTGGGCCTGCTGGAACGGTCTCAGCAGCCCTTCACTTCCCGGCAGCGTTTTCCCGTCAATGCCCGGCATAAAGCGCCAGTTGGCCTGCGTGGTATCCACCTTGTTGGTCAGATTGTCGCGGAAGAAGGCGTCCATCAGCCCGGTTCCCGGCGCAAACATGCGCGCGAGATCGTCCGGCGTCACCTCGGTGCTGGCGCTGCGCACCAGCGGGTAGCGACCGGCAATTGCCTGACGGCAGAAACCACCCACTTCAACGTTAATGCGCTTACGAACGTTTTCCAGGTCACGACGCTGGGTATCGCTGCTGGCGCCTACCGCCATGTTGCTGAACATGGTTTGCAGCCCGCCCGGCAGACGACCGGCGCTGGCCTGCAGACGGCTGATCGCCTCCCCGCCCGGCGCAGGCATGCCGCTGTTGGCCGCATCCTGAACGGCGGTCAGGTAGCGATAGAGTTCATCCACTTGCTTGAGAAAATCATCAAACACGATGGTCTTTCCGCCCTTCTCCAGCGGCTGCGCCAGCTCAATCATCGGCGCATAGTGGTCGGTCACCAGCTGTTCCGGTGCCTGCGTGACCACCGCGGCCTGCGTCGGCGCAGCGTCGTTGTTGCTGAACAGGGCTTCCAGCGTACGGGTGGCGCGGTTGCTTTGATCCTGCGCTTTACCCGCATCTTCTGGCGCTGGCGTATTACGTGAGAGCGTCAGGACCTGGCTCAGGTTCTGCACCAGACGGCGCAGCGGCGAGTTGGCGCCGGAGAGCAGGCGCGCGGTGTTGATGCGCTGGGAAAGGTCGGCGCTGTTATTGAGCTGGATGTCGGCGAGGAAGCGATCCCAGTTGGCGATAAAGTCGCGCATATAGAGCTGGCGCACGGCGTTATCGATCTGCTGTTTATCTTCCTGCGCGGTGGCGGCCCCCAGCACCCAGGCGTCGTCCTCGTGCAGCGCCGTGGTGACGCTGTCAATCTGGCCGTTAAAGCTTTTCCAGTAGCCGTCCGGCGTATAGAGACCCGGTACGCCCTCGCTCACCGGCTTGCCGCTTTTGCGCGAAAACACCAGTTCGCTCTGCGGTCCGCCGAGGTCGGAAAGGGAAACCGGCTTCAGGTTGTCATCATGTTCCAGCAGGCGCTTGAGGCGGCCATAGACGCGCGTGGAAAGCGGCGGCTGGTTAATCATCGCTCTTTCGCGTGCGACCAGGGATTCGTCCTGCGCGTACGGCGAGGCCTGAATTTTCGGTTCCAGCAGCTGCGTCAGATGCCATTCAAGCTGCTGCAGCTGCGCCTTCGTGACGTTCTGCGGCAGGTTACGCTGCAGGTTGAGCATCACCCATGAATGCAGGAATTTGCCGTCATAGTGTTTCGGCTGATACAGCATCTGATAGGCTTTCAGCGCTTCATAGCTGTATTCCACATCGCTGCCGTTGTCGTTGCGCAGCCAGGTGGTGATGTGCATGGCGACGGCAGGGAGCAGCATCTGATCCAGCGCTTTCTGGTACAGGGACTGGGAGGCGTCGCTGACGTCATCCCCGCGATAAAGCCCCATGCGGCGGGAGATCGGCGGATCGTTCACATCAAAGGCGTCGCTTTTCGGCAGATCCACCAAGCTATTCAGCAGCGGCAGCAGTTCGAACAGGTCACGCTGAGTCTGGTTCTGTAGGGCTTTGCTCTGCTGGTCGAGCAGCGGAACCTTCGCATCCACTTCTTCCAGATAGGCCTTGTTTTTGGCATAGCTGGTGAGCCACAGCCCGCCCAGGATCACGAGCATGGCCAGCAGCGCCGCATAGCCTGACCAGATCACCGCCCGGTTGCGCAGCTCCCACCAGCGGTTTTCCCCGGCGATCCCAGCTTCCTGGAAGATGACGTTTTGCAGCAGGTTCTTGATGAAGAAACTCTGGCCTTTTGCGCCCGGGATTGGCGCTTCTTTGCTGACCGAATCCCAGTTATCGCTCTCTGCCCCTTCCGGCAGCGACAGGGCGCGGTTCAGTTCGCCCATCACGCGGTCGAACGGCATGCCTTCCTGCGTCCCGCTGGCGAAGTAGATCCCGCGCGGGGAGAATTCGGTTTCGAAGTTGGAGCGGGCGAAGACCGTGCTCAGGTAATCCGCCAGCAGCGGACGCAGCGCGGCGAACTCCTGCGGGAAGAGATACGCTTCGGCGCGGGTTTTCGCGTCATGCTCTTTGAGCATGGTTTCCGGCAGCCCGGCGTCGAGGCGCTGCTGCAGCAGCGAAAACTCCTGCTGGAAGTTGCCCATCAGGTCGTAATCGGCGTGTTTAGTTTGTTCCCACGGCAGCGTGAAGCCCCAGATCTGGTCGCGCTGCGCTTTGTCGTAGTCGGCAAACCAGGCGCGGAAGCCCTTAAGCAGGTCGGCTTTGGTCACCATCACGTAGACCGGGAAGCGGATACCCAGCTGTTCATGCAGCTCGGACAGACGCTGACGCAGGTTTACCGCCTGCTGGCGGGACGCCTCGGCAGACTGGGTAAGCAGGTCAGAAATGCTGATGGTAACGATCACGCCGTTGATCGGCTGGCGGCGGCGATACTTACGCAGTAACCCCATAAACTGCAGCCATTCCCCGGCGTCCTGCACCTGCTCGCTCTCCTGGGTGGTATAGCGACCCGCGGTATCCAGCAGCACGGCCTCGTTGGTGAACCACCAGTCGCAATTACGCGTGCCGCCAATACCCCGCAGGGCGGTCTTACCGAAACGGTCGGCCAGCGGGAACTGCAGCCCGGAGTTGACCAGCGCAGTGGTTTTACCGGATCCCGGCGCGCCGATAATGACGTACCACGGCAGCTGATAGAGGTACTGCGTGCTGAAGCGCTGCGTCCACTGGGCGCCCTGTCCCGCCTTGCTGAAGTGCGCTTTTTTCAGCATCTGCGCAGCTTCATCAAAACGGCTGGCGAGGATCTGCTCCTCGCTGTTCAGTCGCTTCTGCGGATCCGCCGCTTCCGGGCTGGCGGTATTCTCTTTGAGCTTGTCCATCAGTTTACGGTTCAGCCAGGCGTTGTACAGGCGCGGCAGAATATGGCCCTGCGCCCAGAGCAGATAGACCACGGCGATACTGATGATGCGGTTCTGTTCCGATTCAAGCGGTCGGGTGTCCACGATGGACAGCAGCGGTCCAATCATCCAGATCACCGCCGCCAGCGCCGTGACGCCGAGGAAGCTCCACAGAATGCGGTTAGTCAGTATGGAAAGAAGAGTCGTCAGCATTCCTTAGTTTCCTTGCGGCAATCCGTTCAGCTCGGCCTGGGTATTTTCAGGCGACACCAGCAGAGTAATTTCCACACGGCGGTTACGGGCGCGGTTTTCAGGCGTCGTGTTCGGCGCTACCGGGTTACTCTCGCCCCGCCCTTCCGCTTTCACGCGGCCAGGCTGAGAGAGACTTCCCTGCAGCATTTTCTGTACCGAGCGGGCGCGTTCCAGAGAGAGTTCATAGTTAGAGGCAAAGCGCGCGCTGCGGATCGGCACGTTGTCGCTGTAGCCCACCACCAGAATTTTGCCGCTCACGTTATTCATCGCCTGCGCGATGCGGTGGATGACCGGTTCATAGCGGTCACGCACGACGGTCGAGGCAGAGGCAAACAGCCCGTCGCCTTTCAGGATAACCACGCTGCGATCCGCTTCATCTTTCACCGCGACGAGGCCAGCCTCGATTTCCGGTTTCAGGAAGCCGCGCAGGTTCAGCACCGCCGGAAGCTGACGCGCCGGCTGCTGAATAGTGGTTTCCGGCAGCTGGGACTGGTAAATCTTCGCCAGCACCGGGTTGGTGCTGTCGCCAAGACGCCAGTTAAGCACGATATAAAACAGGCAGGCGATAAAGCCGGCCAGCGCCACGCAGGCCCACAGGGGAACCATGGGCCGCCAGAGCTTGCGCAGCACCGGACGATCTTCCGGATGAGGAGAAAGCGGCGGCGGATAGCTGCCGCGCACGCCGCGGATCATCTGCCACAGCCGCTGCTTGATGGTCTCAAGCTGGGTGCGGCCATTGTCCAGCACCCGATAGCGCCCTTCGAAACCGAGCAGCAGACAGTAGTTGATCATCTCCAGCAGCAGAATGTGCTCGCGCGGGTTTTGCGACAGGCGCGCCAGCAGCTGGAAGAACTTCTCGCCGCCCCAGGTTTCGTTATGGAACGTCACCAGCAGGCCATTGCTTGACCAGACCCCGCTGCTGCCCCAGGGGGTGAGCGCGGCAGCCTCATCGAGCGCCGTACACAGGCAGTAGCGTGCCCCGACGATCACTTCGTAGGGCAGCCCCGCCTGCTGGCAACGGACTTCAAAACGGCGAATTTCATCGATCAGGCGCTGGCGTAGCGCCACCTGATCGTCATGCGATACCGAATGACGGATCTGCGGAATCGCATTGAGCAGCGGATTGGCGGCCGCCACCAGCTGATTGTTGCTACTGGCCCCGGTGAACGCGGCATCGCTGCCGGTATCCTGTCGTTCCTGCATATTAAGCGCTCGCTTTATTATTCTGTCGGGCTACGGATGGCCCAAAACTCCATATCCAGCCCCGGGAACTCCCCTGCAAGGTGCAGGGCGAATGCGCCGGACTTATCCATCTCGTGCCACAGCTCGCTGCCCTTCTCGAGCTCGAAGTAGCTGTAGCCGGCATGCCACGGGATCTGCGGCGGTGCGACCGGCATGGCGCGCAGCATAATGCCCGGCAGCTGAAGCTGAACCAGATCGCGGATTTTCGACACCGGTGCGACCTTCATCTGCGCCGGGAAATGGGTTTGCAGGTGTTCGCCCGGCACATTGGCTTTGACCGCCAGCACGAAGCCGAACTCACGCACCATGCTGGTTTCAGGCACCGTGGCGATGTTGAGGCCGTGAGAGCGTTCGTTAAGTGGCAGCTGGATCGCATGGTCTTCCATCACCAGCGACAGCCCCTGACGCAGCATCAGCATCAGCTTGCTGAAGCAGTTTGCCAGATCGTCATGATCGTAAATCGGCAGCACGCTTTCAGCGGTTCGCTGCGATGTCCAGGTGGCAAGTTCGGTCGCGAACGGCAGCCAGCTGCGCCAGAGCGTTTCCGGGTGCAGCAGCGGAAGGGTTTTTAAATGAGACACCTCGCCAAGGTGACGGTTAACCAGCGACAGCAGCGTGAACTCAATCAGTTCGGAGGTATTAAAGCGGCCGGGCTGGCGCAAACGGCCGCCAATTTGCTGGCTGCGCTGCACCAGCAAGCCGTGCAGATCGTTGATCATGCTGTAGATCTGCGGGCTGTTATTGGCATTCAGCATCGGCGGGATGTAGCTGTTGTCGAGCCGCACGTGGTTGTCGTTACGCTTCTCGGTCACAAACGCCACGCCGATGGCGGTCCACTCTGCCGTGAGGTCTTTTTCGAGCATCAGGGTCAGACGCAGGCGGCCAAACTGGACGGTGGCATCCCCCACCGACATGGCGTTATCGTCTTCCACCTCTTGCTCAAACGCGATAAAGCGCGCCAGCGAGGCTGGCTCTTCGCTGAAAATCACCTCTTCTCTCTCGCCCCGACGAACCGGCAGTGCGAGCACCACTTTTTCGTTGGTGAGATTGTCAGGAATTTTCAACGGTACAGGACCGTTGCGCCCGTTACGGACCTGGAAAAAGGTGCCGTCCGGCAGCAGCCCACTGCAGTAGCTCAGGGCTATGCATCCCTGACGAAGCATCGCTTCATCCAGTTCTACGTCGAGAAAGCCCCAGAGATACGATCGCTGCAGCGCGCCCCATTCACGAACATGGTTGAGCAGATAGCTTTCAGTCCGCTGAAAATGGTGTGGACGCAGGAACATGCCTTCGGTCCAGACGACCTTTTCTGCTTTCGTCATGATGATGTGTTTCCTGTTTTGAAGCGCGTTACTGGCTGATGACCCGAATGCCGTTCACGTCGAGAAAAACGTTGGCCTGAAGTTCATCTGCGGACCATTTCCAGAACTGGTAGATATGATTTTCGCCAGGCACGGGCAGAGGGAGTGAAACGCGCCATTTTTTGCCATCCAGCACCTGATACTCCGCCATCACGCCGATGTAGCGAGCCTCCGGCGAGCTTTGCCCGCTGAGGGTTTTTGACAGCTGTCCCGGCATCAGGAAGAACACATCGCTGTTCAGCAGATTCGCGCCAAGCGTAGCTGACGCGTTGTTCTGCAGGGAGTAGAAGTCGCTGGACATGAAATCCGCATCGGATTTCAGCAACAGTACCCGGACCTTAAGCGGCGCAGATTCATTGATTTGTGGATGAGCCTGAAACTGCAGATTGTAGCGGGAGGGGTCGCTGTGTGAAGACGACGTACAACCACTGACCAGCGCGAGAATCATCGCGTAAAAGGGTAACCACAGCTTATGAAAATTTTTATGATTCATAAAAATGCGCTCATGAAAGCCGTTTAGTTCAGGATCCAGGTACCGTTAGCGCTGTCTTTGCAGGCTTTGCTGTTACCGTCGACATCAACACAGGTCGCTTTTTTACGCGCCTTTGGACGAATAGCCTGTTTACGCACGGTGGCTTCGTACTGGTCGGCCTTGATAACAGCGCGCATCGGAACGTAACCAATCAGCTGTTCGTTACCTTCATCGGCAAGCGCCATCCAGTAGTGTTCAACCTGCCCCAGCACCACGTACGTTTTTCCGGTCTCGAGAGTGCGGATAACTTTACCGCCAAAGTCAGGACGGCTCATCAGGGAGGCCGGATACATGGCACGATACGGCTCGTTAACCGGGTTGAACTCCGTCGGCGCCGTCACGGCGTGACGGTGGGTTAAGGTGACGCCGTTGACCTGGCTGGTCTCGATCGTATCGTCGTTGATCACAGGTTTCTGCGGTGCTTTACAGCCCGCCACCGCCATTACAAACAGAAGTGAAAACAGTACGCGCATTTTCATATGCTTTTCCGTAGCGATATTTCGATGATGGAGATAAGGGGATGAAGTTTGACTTAAGTGCTATTGTTAAAATAGCCAGGATATTTTCGGGGCGTTACTACTTTAAGGGCATAGCTACCGCACGAGCCTTTCAGAATAAGGCCCAGTGTCTTCCTGACATATTTTGACAAACGGTAAACAAGTTTACATGAGCTTCGTATCAATTCAATATTTACCGCCGCGTAACTGTTGGTAAATGAAGCAGTCGGAAAATTATAGGATTAATCCTATGATAAAAAACGTTATGGCCCACCCTTTCTTATTTCTTCACCACAAAACGACATAACTTTATGTTTTATATATTAAAAAACATAAAGGAGAACCACTTTCATTAACGCAATCACGCTATTATCGCCACTACCATAATTAGTAGAATTCGCGTTTTTTGATGTCAAAGGAATATATCTCTGATGAATTATTTGTTGCACTAACAGGGTATCTTTAATATTGAAGACGCTTCATCGCCTGGGTGAGAATATTTCACTTATGCAGCCAGACGTTAATTTCATGCCGCAAAAAAACTGTATATTCACTCGGTGATAATTTCGCTGTCCGGTATACCTTATATCTATTATTCATTAAGCGTGAGTAAACCTTCCTGCCATTCTCTCAATTGAATAATGCCTCCAGCAGCCCACCAGCCGCGAATCGTGGCGATATCCCCAGCGCATCAGCTTCATTCGAAGTTTTACTGGCGCTACATATTTTCCTGCTCACCGCCATCTATCTCGCCTACCGGACGATAGATAAGATTTATTATTAAAATGATAAAAATTCGTTATAATTTCTTTAAATATTTAAACACCAGACCAGATAAATTGCTGTAATAAAAAGAGTTTGCGTTAAGGCACTTTTCCGTTCCGTATGTGCGTTGCCATTCGGTCGTCATTGCTTTCACCTATTGCTCTCGTCAGTGATTTTTTGAGCTCAGGCGTTGTGTGATCGAACAAATCAGGAGTGGGTATGAACAAGAAAAGACGCTCGGTGCCAGGCATCAGACACTATGACGGCCCTGCTGGCGGCTGGGGCGCATTGAAAGCAACGGCCATTGCGGTACGCACCCAAATGGATACCCTTGACGCCCCCGCGACGCTGCTGCGCACCAACCAACCTGACGGCTTCGACTGCCCGGGCTGCGCGTGGCCTGATAAAGAACACAAATCGACGTTCCAGTTCTGCGAAAACGGCGCCAAAGCGGTGACCTGGGAAGCGACCAGCAAACGCGTCACCCCCGCGTTTCTGGCCGAAAACAGCGTCTCCTCGCTGCTGGCAAAATCGGACTTTGAGCTGGAAGGCTACGGTCGACTCACGCACCCCCTGCGCTATGATCGGGCGAGTGACACCTTCCGCCCCGTCGACTGGGACGCGGCGTTTCAACGCATCGGCGAAGTATTGCGCGGGCTCGAGCCGGACCAGGTCGAGTTCTATACCTCCGGACGCGCCTCTAACGAAGCGGCTTATCTGTTCCAGCTGTTTGCTCGCGAATACGGCACCAACAACTTCCCCGACTGCTCGAATATGTGTCACGAGGCCACCAGCGTCGGTTTGCCCCGTTCGATCGGGATTGGGAAAGGGACCGTCTCGCTGGATGACTTTGATAAGACTGAACTGGTGATCTCTATCGGCCATAACCCCGGCACTAACCATCCGCGCATGATGGGGACCCTCCACGAGCTGGCCCGCCGCAACGTGCCGATTATCGTCTTTAACCCGCTGCGCGAGCGCGCCCTGGAACGTTTTGCGGATCCGCAGAGCGTGATTGAAATGGCGACCTACAGCTCCACGGATATCGCCTCGACCTATTTCCAGGTGAAGGCCGGAGGCGATGCCGCCGCGCTGAAAGGGATTGCCAAACACCTGCTGGAAATGGAGGCCGAACGCGGGGACGTGCTCGATCGCGCGTTTATTGCCGAACACACCCAGGGCTTTGAGGACTTTGCCGACGATATCGCACAAACCCGCTGGGACGACATTGAGCGCGAGTCGGGTCTGAGCCAGGCGGCGCTCAAACAGGTGGCTGAGGCCTATGCGAAATCGAATGCCACCATCATTACCTACGGGATGGGCATTACCCAGCACAATAAAGGGACGGCCAACGTCCGCCTGATCGCTGACGTGCTGCTGATGCGCGGGAATATCGGTAAACCCGGCGCGGGAATATGCCCGCTGCGCGGTCACTCAAACGTGCAGGGGAACCGTACCGTCGGGATTAGCGAGAAACCCACGCCAGCCTTCCTGAACAGTCTGAAGGATGTATTCGGCTTTGAGCCACCGTCTCACCACGGCCATGACGCGGTGCAGGCCACGCAGGCGATGATCGACGGCCGCGCAAAAGCGCTCATTTGCCTCGGCGGTAATTTTGCGGTGGCGATGCCCGATCATGAACGCGGCTTTCCGGCCATGGGCTCCCTCGATTTGAGCGTTCACGTCGGGACCAAGCTGAACCGTACCCATTTGCTGGTGGGCAAAGAGACCTTTATTTTCCCGTGTCTTGGCCGTACCGAGCTGGATATTCAGGCCACCGGCCGCCAGTCCATTACCGTCGAAGACTCGATGTCGATGGTCCATGCCTCATCCGGCAAGCTAAAACCCGCCTCGCCGTTGCTTCGGTCAGAACCCGCTATCGTCGCGGGCATGGCGAAAGCCACCCTGCCGGATACCCGCGTAGACTGGATGACGCTGGTTGAGGATTACGACCGCATCCGCGATCTGATCGAGCAGACCATTCCGGGCTTTGAGAACTACAACGCGCGGATCCGCGTTCCCGGCGGCTTCCGTATGCCGCTGCCGCCAACGCAACGTCTCTGGCCAACGGCGACGGGAAAAGCGATGTTCTCGGTCTTCGACGGCGTACACGAGAACGCCAGCGGTGAAGGTGAGCACGTTCTGCGCTTGATCACGCTGCGCAGCCACGACCAGTACAACACCACCATTTACGCGCTGGATGACCGCTACCGTGGCGTGTTTGGCCGTCGCGACGTGCTGTTTATGAACGAAGACGATATGGCGCAGTCAGGGCTGGAACACGGCGACCGCGTGGATATCGAAACCGCCCTGCCCGGCAACGGACAGCGTCTGGAAGACATTACCGTGGTGGCGTACAACATCGCGCCGGGGACCGTCGGGGCCTATTATCCGGAGGCCAACGTGCTGGTCCCGCTTGATTATCTGGATAAGGACAGCGGTACGCCGTCGTATAAATCCGTTCCGGTTCGCATCACCCTGCGCTCAAAAGAGATCCGCATGCTGTAAGGCTGTTCGCGCAAAGAAAAAGATGGATATTAAACAGTTAAAATATTTAATCGCGCTCGACGAGACCCGCCATTTTGGCAAGGCGGCCTCGCAGTGCAACATCACCCAGCCGACCCTCTCCATGCGCATCCGCAGCCTGGAAGAGGAACTGGGGCTGGTGCTGATTGTGCGCGGGCAGCGCTTTGAAGGGTTTACGCCGGAGGGTGAACGCATCCTCGCATGGGCCCGCGCGCTGCTGGCCGCGCACGACGGGCTACAGGCGGAAGCCGCACTGTGCAAAGGCCAGGTGGTGGGGGAACTCCGTCTGGGGATGGTGCCGCTGGCGAGTGTGGATCCGATGATCTTTATTCGCCTGCTGACGCAAAAATACCCGGAGCTGACCTATAGCCTCTATTCCATGTCCTCCGCGCAGATTGCCGACGGCGTCAGCCGCAATCAGCTTGAGCTGGGGATTTGCTATCTCAACAGCATCGACACCAGCCAGTTCGATATTATCCAGCTTCCCAAAACGAAGATGGGCCTGCTGCACGACGTCCGCCATTTCCAGCTCGGCCAGGAGAAATTGACCTGGCGCGACCTGACGGATTTTCCGCTGGGGTTTCTGACCAAAGGGATGCATTACCGGGCGCATATGGAGGCCAGCTTTCAGTCTGCTGGCATTGAACCGAGGTCCGTTTTCGAGAGCGACTCCACGTTCCAGATCATTCAGGCGGTGCAAAGCGGCGTATGCTGCGCCGTGATGCCGCTGAACAACGGACTGGAAGATCTGAACAGCCATTTCAGGATTGTCCCCATCGCCGATGCGAACATTGAGGCCCCTGTCGGCCTGATTATGCGCAGGCAAAAACCGGTCTCCTCGCTGGCGCTGCGCTGCTTTACCGACGCGCAGGAGATTTATTACGCCAGCAATGAGGCGTAGGCCTGACGCGTCACGGCGCTAAACCCCTCAATCAGTACCGCGTCGCAAACGGCCCGGTGTTCCGGCAAACTCACCAGCGCGTGGAGCGCATCGCGAAGGGCGTTCAGGGTGTCAGGCGAAGTGTGGGGCGAGGTAATGAGCGGCAGCCCTGGCGTCAGCGGGGTACGGTCAATGACCGCCAGCCCCGTCAGACTTTCCGGTTCGTGACGCTGCAGCAGTGCCCAGGTGACACAGTCGATGGCCGCGATATCCCCTGCTCCGCGTTTGACATCCTTCAGCGACTGGCGATGGCTGCCGCTAAAGGACGTTTGCGCGAAAAACGGACCGTCCGCCGCCAGAGGCGCTACTTTTTTTCGCAGCGCATTGTAGCCGGACTGCGAGTCCGCAGAGTTACAGACCGCCCGTCGGCCGCGAAAATCCGCCAGCGTGAGATGCCGATCCTCCTCGCGCACCACCAGAAAGCTGCGGTACTGGATCCCTTCGCAGCCCGGGGCCGCGTAGTGAAAACAGCCGACAACCTGCACGTCCGGAAGCTGCGTGACCAGCGGGTAACCGCAGGTCTGGCTGAGGATAAGCCAGGGCTGTTGCCAGTGCGTGAGCAGATCGGACTCCGGCCCGTCGGGGACATCATCGACGGGCACACCGCGTGCGGCCAGCAGCCCCTTTACCGCCAGCCAGAGCGCACGCGTGTCGGCGCGATCCACCGCATACATGGGAAACGCCAGCAGGTTACTCATACCCTTCTCCCTGTTGCTTTCCGGGGTGTACGGTGACGTCGACGGGACTGAGCCAGAACCGGCGCAGCCATTCACCGTAGCCCCTGACCAGAAAACCGCGGTTTCGCTCCCGGTACGCCTCCCGGTTTTGCTGGTAGATCGCCTTCAGTCCGTACCACGGCACGCCCGGTAGATCATGATGTACTGAATGATAGTTGAGATTCAAAAACAGTATCCGCCAGAACAGCCCGGCCTCGTTAATGACGGAGCGCGCCAGCGGATCGTCCGCCGCACGATGTTCGAAAAACGATCGTACCTTGGTCAGCGCCAGCGCCGGATAACTGACCGCCAGCACAAACCAGACGGGTGAAAAACCGACGTGCGTCATCCAGGCGAAGAGTGCCGCCAGCAGCGTGATGTGAACCAGCCACATCGTCATCGCCCGCAGGTGAAGATGACGAAACGCCGCCACGGCGCTGCCCAGCGTCTGGACGATATCCAGCAGCGGCGCCAGCAGAAGCCGCCCGGCAAAGGTATTTCGGGCCCGGATCAGGCGCTTCTGCCAGGGGGAAAAGCGCGCCCAGCTCGCCTCGGTAAAATAGTACGACTCCGGGTCATCCACCGGATGGGTCAGGCTATCGTACCGATGGTGGGCCAGATGGGAATCCCGGTACAGGCCGTACGGGTACCAGACCGCCAGCGGGAGCGTGCCGAACAGCTGGTTAAGCCAGGCAAAACGGGTGGGATGCCCGTGGATCAGCTCATGCTGCAGGGACATATACCAGGCGGTAAACCCGATGAGCAGCAGCGTGGCGGGCAGCAGGCCGAGCGTTTGCCAGAACGCCAGCGTGGCAAACCAGCCCGTATAAATCGTGAACATTACCAGCCAGGTGGGCAGTTCGCTTCGCCACAAGAAACCCGACGCGAGGCGGTGGATTTGATTGCGTTGTTGTGGATGTAAATAGAGGGAGCTTCGTTTACCCATTCCTTCAGACGCCGTTTCTCCAGAGACAGAGCCCTGAAGATCGGGGATTACGCCTGAAATAACAAAGAACTTAAATCGCTTTGCTTTGCCAGAAACACAGAGCGCACGCGTCGCTTGACTTATTCTGTATTAAAGGTACTTTTCAGGACATGAAGAAGATCCTGATTATCGTTCCCGACGGCGGCATGCTGTTTGAAGCCGCCGGTATCGCCGACATTCTGATGCAGGCCAACCGGCTGCATCCGGAAGGGCTTGCGCAGCCCCGCTACCGGATTATCATCGCCACCACGCAGCCTCACCAGGTAATCCACGGCCAGTCCGGTCTGAACCTGCTGGCGGACTATCGGCTTCCGGAGCTGGATCCGCGCGAACCGCTGGACACCATTATCATCACCGGACGCGGTATGAACGAGCAGGAGAGCATAGCCGTAGTCGACTGGCTGCACCTCGCTGCGCCGCACGCCAGGCGGATCGCCTCTATCTGCGGCGGCGCGATGCTGCTGGCCCAGACCGGCTTGCTGGACGGTCGTCGCGCCACCACCCACTGGCGGCTGCTGGAGACCATGCAAGCCCAGTACCCGTCAATCCAGGTTGAAGGCGGCCCACTCTACATTCAGGACGGCCCCATCTGGACCTCCGGCGGCGTGAGTTCCGGGTTCGACCTGACCCTGGCGCTGGTGGAGGACGACTACGGATTTACCCTCGCCCGCGACGTGGCGCAGGATATGGTGATGTATCTGCGACGTCCCGGCGGACAGCTGCAGTTCAGCCGCTACAGCCTGCAGCAGCCCGGCACTGCAGGGCCAATTGGCGAGGTGCAAAGCTGGATCCTGCAGAACCTCACCGCCAATCTGTGCGTGGAGAACCTGGCCGAGAAAGCGGCGATGAGCCCGCGTAACTTCACCCGCGTGTTTACCCGCGAGGCCGGGATCTCGCCTGCCCGCTACGTGACCGAGGCGCGTCTGGCCGCCGCCCGCCAGCTGCTTGAACAGACCCGCGATCCCCTTGAGCGCGTTGCTGAGCAAAGCGGCTTTGGTACCAGCATTAACTTGCGCCGCATCTTTGAGAAACAGCTTCACCTCACGCCCGGCGAATACCGCCAGCGCTTTCACTGCCGCAAGATGGCGTAATCTGATCCTTTTTTGTCGTTTACGCCAAGCGACCCGACGCCTACAGTGACTCCAGACAACAGAGATAAGGAGTGCACCATGGTTAAGGTCGGTATTAACGGTTTCGGCCGTATCGGACGTAATGTCCTGCGCGCGGCGCTGGGCAACCCGGCGCTTCAGATTGTGGCCATCAACGATCTGACAGACAGTAAAACCCTCGCCCATCTGCTGAAACATGATTCCCTTCTGGGCAAGCTGCCCGCGCCCGTTGAAGCGGCTGACGGCGCGCTGCAGGTAGACGGCCAGCGGATCGCCGTATTTAGCGAACGCGATCCGGCGAATATCCCGTGGCGTGATGCCGGGGTAGACGTGGTGATTGAGGCCACCGGCTTCTTCACTGAACGGGAGAAAGCGGCGGTGCATATCACCCACGGCGGCGCTAAGCGCGTCATCATTTCCGCTCCCGCGAAAAACGACGACCTGACGATTGTGATGGGCGTCAACCATGATCAGTACGATCCCGACCGGCACGCGGTGGTGAGCAACGGGAGTTGCACCACGAACGGTCTGGCACCGGCCGCTCAGGTGCTGCACCAGCAGTTCGGGATTGAGCATGGCCTGATGAACACGACGCACGCCTACACCAACAGCCAAGCGCTGCACGATCAGCCGGAAAAAGATCTGCGCGGCGCACGCGCGGCGGCGCTGTCGATTGTGCCCTACTCCAGCGGCGCGGCGAAAGCGCTGGGGAAAGTGATCCCCTCCCTGGACGGCAAGCTGACCGGGTACTCCCTGCGCGTGCCGGTGCCGGTGGTATCGATTGTCGATTTAACCGTGACGCTGAGCCGCAACGTGACCGCCGAAGAAGTGAATGACGCGTTCCGCAACGCGGCCGCCAGCGGCCCCCTGAAAGATATCCTGGGTTATAGCGATGAACCGCTGGTCTCCAGCGATTACCAGGGCGACCCGCGTTCGTCAATTATCGACGGGCTTTCCACGCTGGTCATTGGCGGAAACATGGTGAAGATCCTGGCGTGGTATGACAACGAATGGGGCTTCTCTAACCGCCTGGTGGATCTGGCGGTGCTGATGGATAAGAAAGGGCTGTAAGCCTGAGGCTGGGTGGCGCGAACGCTCACCCGGCTAAAAAATCACTCCGCTTTCACTTTCACACCCATGAACACAATCACCATCGCCGTCACCAGCAGGAAACCGCTGCCCGCGAACACGCCGCTGGCACCGTTAAGATCAAACACTGCCCCACCTCCGGCCGCACCGGCGCTTATCGCCAGCTGGATTGAGGCCACCAGCAGCCCCCCTGCACTTTCGGCTTCATCCGGAACGGTGGTCGCAAGCCAGGTGGACCAGCCCACCGGAACCAGGCCAAATGCAAAGCCCCACAGCGCAACCAGCAGCCCGTCCAGCATGGCCAGATGACCAAAGGCGACCATCATGAGCGCTAGAACGCCCATCGCAAACGGCACCAGCGCCAGCGTCAGGCGCAGATTACGTGCCAGCAGATGCCCGGCCACGGAGGTGCCCACAAAGTTGGCGATACCAAAGCCCAGCAGGATCAGTGAAATGGTCTCCACGCTCGCCTGGCCCACCGTCTCCAGGAACGGACGCAGGTAGGTAAAGAAAGCGAAATGGCCGCTGAAGATCAGGATGGTTGCCAGCATGCCGCCGATCATCCCCGGACGGCGCAGCACGCGGAACAGCGTACTCAGGCTACCGCTGCTCTCCGGCTTCATGGACGGCAGCACCCAGAGCTGCCACAGCAGCGCCAGCATGCTCGGCAGAATGCAGAGTACAAAGACGTTGCGCCAGCCGATCAGGCTGCCCAGATAGCTGCCCAGCGGGGCCGCGACCACCGTGGCAATTGATACGCTGGAGAAGATTACCGCCAGCGCTTTCGGCACTTTATCCGCCGGAACCAGACGCATCGTTGTCGCCGTCGACATGGCCCAGAATCCCCCGATGGCTATCCCCAGCAGCAGACGCCCCATGAGCAGGACGTGCAGGTTGGGCGCAAAGGCCACCAGCAGGCTGGAGATAATTTGCAGCACCGAGAAAAACATCAGTACCCAGCGGCGGTCGATACGCCTGGTTGCCGGGGTGATCAACAACCCGGTGACCAGCGCCACCAGCGCGGTGGCGGTGACAGCCTGTCCGGCCATCCCCTCGGTCACGCCCAGGCTCGCGGCCATGGGTGTTAACAAGCTGGCGGGCAGAAATTCTGCCGTAATCAAACCAAATACCCCCAGCCCCAGTGAATAGACGGCCCGCCAGGCGGGTTTTGCAGGCGCTACCGCCTCGCTTGCCGCGACACATGAACTCATCTGTTGATCTCCCGTTATAAAAATGTGACTACTGTCGCAAAAGAATAGAAGGTTCACCCTGGACGATCTATGACATATAATCTCCACTTATTGATTATTCGTCCGGAGTTGCGCCATGACCGTACAGTCACCCGATTTGATCAGCGAACTTTTACGGGGCATGCGCCTGTCAGGCGTGAAATACCGGCGGATTGAAGCCAGTGCGCCCTTTGGCGTCGCGTTTCATCAGGCTCCCGGCCGGGCACAGTTCCATTTTGTGAGCCACGGTAGCGCCCTGCTGCGCATGGAGAGCGGCGCAACGTTCGAACTGAGCGGTGGCGACGCCCTCTTTATTCCCGGCGGGAATTCCCACGCTTTGCTCTCTGACGAGCAGGCCACCCTTACCCCGGTCAACGCCTTCCCGAGCGAGCCTATCTGCAGCTCGGTCTGCGCCATTACCTGCGAGCCCTGCCCGGAGAGCGAGAACACCCTTATTTTTAGCGGGTGCATGGATTTTGAGCTGGGCGGGATGCAGCCGCTGATCAAGGCGATGCCGGAAGTGATGATGGTCAGTCGGCTGATGTCCACCTGGCCGGAAATTCATCCGCTGCTGGCGGCAATGGAGCGGGAATCCGCGGCGCGTCAGGCTGGTTATGCCGGGATCCTTGCGCGGCTGGCCGATGTGGTGGCGGCGTTAATTGTGCGGGGCTGGGTTGAAGGCGGCTGCGGCAAAGCCACTGGCTGGGTGCAGGTGCTGCGCGACCCGCGCCTGAGCCGGGCCATTTACGCTATGCACCAACAGCCTGGCCTGAACTGGAGCGTCGCCGATCTGGCAAAAGAAGCCGGGACTTCCCGATCCGTTTTCGCGGAACGGTTTCTCGCGGCGACGGGAACGACACCGGCAAAATATCTCAGCGAGCTGAGAATGCGGCTGGCCATTCAGTATATTCGTCATGAAAACCAGCCGATCGAAACCGTCGCGCTGCGGCTGGGTTACGGATCGCTGGCGGCTTTTAGCCGGGCATTTAAGCGCATCATTGGCCATGCGCCGGGCACGCTGCGGGAAGCCAGCCAGACTCCGGAAGAAGCCTGACTGGCGTACGGCATCAGAAATAGTATTTAAAGCGTACGCGTCCGCCGTAGCGATCGTCGTTTTTATTGTCACCCTCTTTTGGAGAGGCGTTGACCCAGGACGCATACGCGCCCAGATAGATGTTGAAGTTTTTCATCTTCATGACGTTCGGAATGAGGTACGACGTATGGATGGTATGAATGTCGTACTCGCCCGGGTCGCTGATCCAGCAGTCGTTTTCACACTCGGCGTCAAAGGTTGAGGTATTAAACTCGTCGATTTCGTTATGAGCATAGATATAGCCCAGCTCAAAATTACGCCAAAGGGCATTGATGCCTGAGGTAAAGTCGGTTTCGCCCGTCGCGTCCAGGTAAGCCGTGTTGAAGTTCATGACCACCCCGTTCTCCGGATCGGTTTTAAGTCCGTCCCAGGTCATAGTAAACCCGTAGCCGGTCCGGTCTGACTGATCGACCCAGCGCCCGGCATCGTCACGATAGCCGTAAGCGTTGTTTACCAGGTTGGTCTCCATAGCGAACGCGGTTGAAAACGGTCCGCTCTGCCATGAGACAACCGGGCGCACGTAGGCGACGTTTTTATCGTTCTCAAGCTCCGCGCCGTGATAACGCTGGTCGACGTACAGATCGCTGCCGTCCTTAAACAGGGTATTCAGTTCGAAATACCAGTTGTCCAGCGTCTTGCTCACCAGGAAGTTACCGCCGCTGTCGGTTCGGCCACGTCCCTCTTTCAGCATATAGATATAGCCGTAGCCGTCGCTGTAAAGGTCGTCTGCCGTATTGCCCGAGTATTCCACAAAGGTATCCTGATTGAGCGGAAACATATCATACGCTTCGAAGCGGCCAACCTTAATTTCCCAGTCTTTTTCAGAGCCGAAGAAAAATACGGCGTCATCCAGATACATTTGCCCAGCAAGATCGCCGAGCGGCTGAACGGAGAATCCGGCATAATTTCCGTTATTCATTTTACGATAACCATCAAAATCCAGCAGAATACGGCCATTAATATCCCAGCGTTCTTTGTCCCCGGGTGCCCAGTCGTTATTAGCGCTTTGCTTAACAGACGTCAGGCTACCCGTTTTACTGGCAGCATCCATATTAAGCTCAACGTCACCATAAAATTTAATATCGCCAAAACCTGACAGCGTCAGTTTCGGCGGCGCCTCGTTGTTGACCGGCTCCTCTGACTGCACGGTGACCGTCGCTGCCTGCTGTACCGTCGCCTGTTGCTGCTTAAGCACTTCGATTTGCGCTTCCAGCTGCGCCAGCTTTTCCTCCACGCTTGCTGAGGACTGGGCGGCTAAAAGCGCCCCGGAATAGAGCGCACCTGTCAATATGACCATTTTCTTTAATTTCATAGATTCCGTCCTGATTAAAAAGGAAATACCCAATAATTGAGTTTCGCCATTTCGTACAAATACAGGCAGGAACGCTATTATGTTTTTTGATAACTGAATTACGAATTTTAACTTGTGTGAACCGGACAGAATAATTCCTTTATTATTAACGAGAGAAACACAACCCGCCTCACATTATTATTTCATCGACTTTCCCGACGTTAATTATATAAAATACAAATATAATTATTTAAGATAATAATTAGACCGGTTTCATTCCCACAACAAATTATCAAACGTCCTGCAGCCTGCCTGAGAACGCGGTAATTTGTCTGGTTCTGCGCAAAATGGGATATTCAACACGCGAAGCGGGCAATATTCGTCTAAGGTTTTCAGGTGATTGACAACAGCGGTCACGCTGCCCGGTAAAGACAGGAGACGAAAAGATGATAAAACCTCGTACATTGCGCCCCGCTTGTTTACATCTCGCGCTGGGAGGCGCGCTGCTCGGTGTCGCAACGTTTGGCTATGCCAACGAACAGCCTGCGACTCAGACAACCCCGCCCGATATTTTACTGGGGCCCCTCTTCAATGATGTGCAAAGCGCTAAACTGTTTCCCGATCAAAAAACCTTTGCGGATGCAGTCCCCAAAAGTGACCCGCTGATGATTCTGGCGGATTACAGGATGCAGCACGCGCAGTCCAGCTTTGACCTGCGCCATTTTGTCGAGATGAATTTCACCCTCCCAGAAGAGGGAGAAAAGTATGTTCCACCGGCGGGGCAATCGTTACGTGAGCACATTGACGATCTCTGGCCCGTACTGACGCGCACCACCGATAAAGCCAGCAACAAATGGGATTCCCTTCTGCCGTTACCGAAGCCTTACGTTGTGCCCGGCGGTCGTTTCCGCGAGGTCTACTACTGGGACAGCTATTTCACCATGCTGGGCCTGGCTGAGAGCGATCATTGGGACAAAATCAGCGACATGGTGGATAACTTTGCGTATGAGATCGACACCTTCGGCCACATTCCCAACGGCAACCGCAGCTATTACCTGAGCCGCTCCCAGCCGCCGTTTTTCTCACTGATGGTTGAACTGCTGGCGACCCATGACAGCGACGCGCTGAAGAAATATCGCCCGCAGATGGAGAAAGAGTATGCCTACTGGATGGGCGGCGTCGATGCCCTGCAGCCGGGCCAGGCCAACAAACGCGTGGTGAAACTGGATGACGGCGCGATCCTCAACCGCTACTGGGACGATCGCGACACCCCGCGCCCGGAGTCCTGGCTTGACGATGTGAATACCGCGAAAAGTAACCCTAACCGACCGGCAACCGAGATCTACCGTGATTTGCGTTCCGCCGCGGCCTCGGGATGGGACTTTAGCTCCCGCTGGATGGACGATCCGCAAAAACTCGGCACCATCCGGACCACCAGCATTGTGCCCGTGGACCTGAATGCTCTGATGTTCAAGATGGAAAAACTGCTGGCCCGGGCAAGCCAGGAAAGCGGCGATGCCGCCAGCGCAAACAAGTATGAGGCGCTGGCCACCGCGCGCCAGAAAGCCATCGAGAGCCACCTGTGGAATGATAAAGAGGGCTGGTACGCCGATTACGATCTGAAGAGTAAGAAGGTACGCAATCAGCTCACGGCTGCGGCCCTGTTCCCGCTTTACGTGAAGGCGGCGGCGCAGGATCGTGCCGATAAAGTCGCCGCGGCAACCTCCTCACGTCTGCTACAGCCGGGCGGAATAGCGACCACCACCGTCAACAGCGGTCAGCAGTGGGATGCGCCAAACGGCTGGGCCCCGCTGCAATGGGTGGCGGCGGAAGGGTTGCAGAATTACGGGCAAGAGAAGGTCTCGATGGATGTGACCTGGCGCTTCCTGAAAAACGTTCAGCATACCTATGACCGGGAAAAGAAACTGGTCGAGAAATACGACGTGTCGACGACCGGTACGGGCGGCGGCGGCGGCGAGTATCCGCTGCAGGACGGCTTCGGCTGGAGCAACGGCGTGACGCTGAAGATGCTGGATCGGGTCTGCCCGAAAGAGAAACCGTGCGACAGCGTGCCGGAGAATCGGCCTGCCGCGAATGATGAGGTGGCGCCGGTGAAGGCGACGGCGCAGTAAGTGAGTATTGCCGGGTGGCGGCTACGCCTTACCCGGCCTACTTTTTAAACTCACAGGGCTTTGCTTAGAAACTGTAACTCGCCCCAAGCTGATACGTTCTGTCCCGCCCAATCCAGCAGTTGGTCGCGTCGTAGCAGGTCAGCGTCTCTTTGTTGGTGATGTTCTGCGCACTGGCCTTAAGCGTCAGCCCTGCCAGCGAAGGCAGGATTTCGCCCATCCGATATGAAGCCGCCAGATCGTACTGGGTGGTACCGCCCAGCTTACCCGCATCGTTAGCCGGTGAGATTTCCATCGGGCCGGTATAGCGCGCCCCCGCCCCCAGCATCAGCCCTTTCAGCGGCGTGTTCTCAAAGGTGTAATCCCCCCAGAGATTGAAGGCATTCTCCGGCACCTGCGTTGGACGTTTCCCTTTGTACTTATCATCTTCCGTATTGATCGCGTGGGTGTAAGCATAGTTCGCAATCAGCGTCAGGTTGTCCGTCGGGCGGCTGATGGCAGACAGCTCAGCCCCTTTGGATTCCACCTCCCCGGTCTGACGATAGTTCAGGAAGCCCGGATCGGAGGTGACGACATTTTTCTGACGGATGTTGAACACCGAGGCGGTAAAGGTAGTGGCGTAGTCGGCCAGCAGATATTTCACGCCGCCCTCCACCTGCTTGCTGGTGGTCGGTTTGACATCTTTCGCCGCGAGCGTTCCCTTCGGCGACACCGGTGCAAAGCCTTCGGAATAGCTGATAAACGGTGACAGACCATTATCAAAAGCGTAAAGCGCGCCCAGGCGTTTGGTGACGCGATCCTGAGAGACCCAGTCCTTATCACCGTTTTGCAGATAATTGGTGGTCACGGAACGATAATCGTCGTAGCGCAGGCTGCCCAGCAGATTTAAGCTCCCCCACTCCACCTGATCCTGCAGGTAGTAGCCGTTCTGCTGATAACTCAGACGGTTTTTCTGGGCGGTATACAGGCCCAGCGCGCTTTCGCCGATCTGCGAATAGTCAGGATGACGCATATCCATGCCCGGCGTGGCCGACGCGTAACGGTAGTGGAAATGGGAGTTCAGCTTCTGGTAGTCAAACCCGGCCAGCAGATGGTGTTGCCAGTCGCCCAGCGCCACGGTTTTCGTCACCTGGTTATCGATGTTGAAGCTCTGCAGATCTTCATCGGTGGTGTAGGCAAAGCGGTTGAGCTGATAGACCTCGCTTCCCGTGCCCGTCGCATAGACGCTGCGCTGATGCGTATCGACGTCGAAATAGCGCGCCTTCTGGTTAAAGCCCCAGCCGCTGTCGAACGCATGTTCAAAGCTGTAGCCCAGCATCCACTGGCGCTGCTTAAATCCGTTCCACTCATCACCGGCGTAGTCGCGCTTGCCCGCGTATTTCGAGCGCAGGTAGGCGAGCGGCAGCGGGTTCGACGGCGTCAGGCTTGGGGAGTTCTGCGCCAGCGCATCCAGAGTCAGGCGGGTTTTGCTGTCGGGTTGCCAGGTGACGGACGGGGCAACTAGGTAGTTTTCATACCGGGTGGTGTGCGGCTGATCGTCATTTTCCGTCGCTTTCCCCAGCAGACGGTAGTTCCAGTCGCTATCGGCGATCTGCCCGGTTGAGTCGAGATAGCCCTCTTTCAGGTTGCGGTTGCCGGTGTTAAATCCGAGTTCGGTTCGCGCTTCTCGCTGCGGCTTTTTACTCTGGATATTCACCAGCCCGCCCGGCGAGCCGCCGCCGTAGAGAACCGATGAGGGGCCTTTCAGGATATCAACGCTGTCAATCAACAGCGGATCGATGCGGGCTTTGGTATTGCCGGTGACGTTATAGGGCAGCTGCAGCCCGTTGTAGAACTCCTGGTCGACGGTAAAGCCACGAATTTTATATTCGCTCATGTAGGAGGTATTTCCCCGCACCTCGGTTGAGACCCCTGGTGCATAGCGCAGGATTTCATTCACGGAATTCGCATGGCGCTTGTCAATTTCCGGTGCAGAAACGGTCGTGATGACCTGCGGCGTTTTACTTTCAGCAACGGCCGATTTCGTGGCGCTGTTCGTCCAGGCCGGCAGCGCGCTGCCCTGCTCTGCGCCGGTGACGACGATAGTGGATTCTTCGGCGAATGCCGGAACATGCAGTGCGAGCGAGACGGCGCCTGCCAGGGCGCATAGCGTAAAACGTGAAGGAGTCATAATGTCGTCTTGTTGTTAGATGCGATACGGAACGACAATTATTATCATTTAGATTAACAAATCAATACACAGGCAAAAAAACGGCCCTCCGCAGAGAGCCGTTTACGTCATGTTATGCTCGTCGCAGTAACCTGAATATGCCCAGCACCACAATGGCGCCCACGACAGCGACCAGAAAACTGTGCAGGTCAAAACCACTTATGTTGCCTCCGAAGCCAAACATCGTCGCCAGCCAGCCGCCCACAACCGCACCAACGACCCCGAGTA
This sequence comes from Enterobacter sp. ku-bf2, assembly GCF_001742765.1. Classification (NCBI taxonomy): domain Bacteria; kingdom Pseudomonadati; phylum Pseudomonadota; class Gammaproteobacteria; order Enterobacterales; family Enterobacteriaceae; genus Enterobacter; species Enterobacter sp. ku-bf2. The sequence continues at coordinate 225,049 of NZ_MDVW01000001.1, read as the reverse complement.
CACAGGTCAAAATAAAGCCGCCGCCATCGTTTCCCGGCATGATCAATTTCGCGATAGCGCCAGCAATAAGACCAAAGATAATCCAGGCGATGATACCCATAGCGATGCCCTCTTGCAGGTTTAACGCATGCGCAGAAAACCTTCTGCACAGCTAACATAAGTATAGGTCATCGCCGGAAAATCATTTTCTTCTCACCGACTTATCTTTGTCTAAACAGGCAAAAAAAACTCACCGGTTTGTATTAAGTTTCATCGCAGATTGCCGATAACGCTAAGACAGTCTGTCATCTATCAAGGAGCCATCCGGCGTGAGTCATTACAGTGAGCAGTTCCTCAAGCAAAATCCGCTGGCTGTATTAGGGGTATTACGCGACCTGCAAAAAGGTGAAGTGCCGCTGCGCATCAGCTGGTCGAATAATCAGTTCATCAGCAAGATCCTTGACGCCTCGCAGGAGCGGCTGGTGATTGATTTGGGCAGCCAGGAGTATGAAAACCGCGCGGCGCTGAAGGCGGAGAATATCGCCGTGATGGCCGAAACGCAGGGCGCCAAAGTGGAGTTTGTCCTGTCGCGACTGGAACTGAGCGAATATCAGGGGCTTCCGGCCTTTGTGACCCCCCTTCCTGGCAATCTCTGGTTTGTCCAGCGTCGCGAATATTTCCGCATCAACGCCCCGCTTCATCCCGCTTACTTCTGCAAGGCCAAAATGCCGGACAAAAAAGAGATCCGCTTCCGCCTCTTCGATCTGTCGCTGGGCGGTATGGGTGCGCTGATGGATACGCCGAAACCCGACGGACTGGTAGAAGGCATGCGGTTCACGCAAATTGAGCTGGATATGGGGGGCTGGGGGCGCTTTTATTTCGATGCACAGCTGATTGCCATCAGCGACCGCACCGTCGTGGACAGCAAAAATGAAACCATCACCACGCCGCGTCTGAGCTTCCGTTTCCTGAATGTCGGGCCCGGCGCAGAGCGCGAGCTGCAGCGCATTATCTACTCCCTGGAGCGCGAGGCGCGGGAACGCGCAAATAAAGTTCTGTAAGGAACATCGGGCAGCGTGACCGCCGCCCGTCTGCGGCATTACATGGCATCCATCGCTTTCTGTACTTTCCAGATATAACGAGGCGCCTGTGGTGCCGGGTGATTTTTCGCCACATGCTCAAAGAATTCGTCTTTGTCCATGCCGTTAATCTCTTCTATCGCCTCTTTGCGGTCAGAGGAGAAGGTTCTCAGCAACGCGCCGGCACCGTTAACGTAAGAGACAACCAGCGCGTACTGCATCACCTCCGGATCCTTAATGCCCTTCAGCACGCCGTGCTCCATGATGCTCAGATAGGCCGTGCCCATTGAAATGTTGCGTTCCGGATTCTTCAGCTCGCTGGTCGACGGCTGACCGCTCCAGCCCATATAGCGGTAAACTTCTTTCCCCGCCGTTGACGCTTTAAGCTGCATCAGCCCCACCGCGTTGGATTTGCTGACAAGCGTGGGGTTACCGCCGGACTCCACGGCAATGATCGCCGTGATGAGACGCGGACTAACGCCCCAGGCTTTCCCGGCTTGTTCACTGATCGGCATCCACTGCATCGCCCGCTTCACCGGCACTTCCGGGTTCCAGGGTGGGTTTTGATAATCATGTTTTGAACTACAGCCAGCGAGCAACACAATCAAAAAAGCAAACCATCTCAATTTCACGTCATCTATCCTTATAGCCGGTCATCGCGGTGCGCCGCTCTTGAAGCAGGCGGCGTATAAGCGGCATGATATAGACAATTAGTTTCTCATTCAGCAAGGAATTGCCATGTCTCAGTTTCATCTCATCGCGCCGTCGGGCTACTGCATTAACCAGGACGCGGCGCAGCGGGGCGTTCAGCGTTTGCTGGAGTCGGGCCACCGGGTAGAAAATCAGAAGATTATCCCCCGCCGCCAGCAGCGTTTTGCCGGTACCGAAGCGCAGCGGCTGAATGATATCAACAGCCTGGTCAGCCTGAAGGGTGAAAATAGCATAGTGCTGGCGGTGCGCGGCGGATATGGCGCGAGCAGGCTGCTGGAGAGCATTGACTGGCAGGGCCTGGCGCAGCGCCAGCAGCAGGATCCGCTGCTGATATGCGGCCACAGTGATTTCACCGTCATCCAGCTTGGGCTGCTGGCGCTGCATAACGTCATCACCTTCAGCGGCCCGATGCTGGCCGGTAACTTCGGCGCGCCGGAGCTGGAAGCGTTCACCGTGGAACATTTCTGGCGCGCGCTGCGTAATCCCTCCTACAGCGTGGAGTGGCGGGGCTTTGGACCGCACTGGGAATGTGAAGGCCAGCTCTGGGGCGGCAACCTGGCGATGCTGGTTTCGCTTATCGGCACGCCGTGGATGCCGCACATCGAGGACGGCATTCTGGTGCTGGAAGATATCAACGAACATCCGTTCCGCGTCGAGCGCATGCTCTTGCAGCTCTATCATGCCGGTATTCTTGAGCGCCAGTCCGCGATCGTGCTGGGCAGCTTCAGCGGCTCTGCCCCGAATGACTATGACGCGGGTTACTCCCTGGAAACCATGATTGAGTTCATTCGCTCGCGGCTGGATGTTCCGGTGATCGCCGGTCTGGATTTCGGCCATGAGCAGCGCACCGTGACCCTGGCGCTGGGGGCGCACGCCTCCCTGATCCATAATGATTCCGGCTCCCGGCTGACCATCAGCGGCCATCCTGTCATAAAGGCATAAAAAAGCCGTTATACCCCCTTAATAAAACGCTGTTGCCGTCGTTAATATGTTAGGGTTTTAGTAACAGCGTTAACATTGAGGTGGGAGTAAGAGAACATTGGATGCCGCAGCGATAATCAGCCTTTTCATTCTGGGTTCGGTCCTTGTAACCAGCAGTATTTTATTAAGTTCATTTTCATCGCGTCTCGGCATACCTATTCTTGTTATTTTCCTCGCCATCGGCATGCTGGCCGGCATTGATGGCATTGGCGGTATCCCATTCGATAACTATCCTTTCGCCTACATGGTGAGTAACCTGGCGCTGGCGGTGATCCTGCTGGACGGCGGCATGCGCACTCAGGCGAGCTCCTTCCGCGTGGCCTTAGGGCCCGCGCTGTCGCTCGCGACGGTTGGCGTGTTGATAACCTCCGGCCTCACCGGAATGATGGCCGCGTGGCTCTTCCATCTCAATATCATGGAAGGTTTGCTGATTGGCGCGATTGTTGGCTCAACCGATGCGGCAGCGGTGTTTTCCCTGCTTGGTGGAAAAGGGCTCAACGAACGCGTTGGCTCCACGCTTGAGATTGAATCCGGCAGTAACGACCCGATGGCGGTGTTTCTCACCATAACGCTTATCGAGATGATTCAGCAGCACGAAAGCGGGCTGAGCTGGACGTTTGCGTGGCATATCCTGCAGCAGTTTGGCCTGGGGATTGTTATCGGCCTGGCGGGCGGCTATCTGCTTCAGCAGACAATCAACCGCATATCGCTGCCGTTGGGGCTTTACCCGTTGCTGGCGCTGAGCGGCGGCATCCTCATTTTTGCCGTTACCACGGCGCTCGACGGCAGCGGCATTCTCGCCGTCTACCTCTGCGGGTTCCTGATGGGCAACCGCCCTATTCGCAACCGGCATGCCATTTTGCAGAACTTCGACGGTCTGGCCTGGCTGGCGCAGATCGGCATGTTCCTGGTGCTGGGGCTTCTGGTCACCCCCTCAGACCTGCTGCCCATCGCGGTTCCGGCGCTGCTGCTGTCCGCGTGGATGATCTTCTTCGCCCGTCCGCTGTCGGTATTTGCAGGCCTGCTGCCGTTTCGCGGCTTCAACCTGCGCGAGCGGATATTCATCAGTTGGGTGGGCCTGCGCGGCGCGGTGCCGATTATCCTTGCCGTCTTCCCGATGATGGCGGGTCTGGATAACGCCCGGCTGTTCTTCAACGTGGCGTTCTTCGTGGTGCTGATTTCGCTGCTGTTCCAGGGAACGTCCCTCGGGTGGGCGGCGAAAAAAGCCAAAGTGGTGGTGCCTCCCGTGGGCTGGCCGGTTTCCCGCGTGGGGCTCGACATCCATCCGGAAAACCCGTGGGAACAGTTCGTTTATCAGCTGAGCGCCGACAAATGGTGCGTGGGGGCTTCGCTGCGCGATTTGCACATGCCGGCCGAAACGCGCATTGCCGCCCTGTTCCGCGACAATGTTCTGCTGCACCCTACCGGCAGCACCCGCCTGCGCGAAGGGGACATTCTCTGCGTGATTGGCCGCGAGCGCGACCTGCCCGCGCTGGGCAAGCTGTTCAGCCAGTCGCCTCCGGTGGCGCTGGACCAGCGTTTCTTCGGCGATTTCATTCTGGAAGCCAGCGCCAGGTTTGCCGATGTGGCGCTGATTTACGGCCTGGATGAAGGTGCTGAAGACGGAGATAGCCAGCAAACGCTGGGCGAAATCATCCAGCAGCGGCTTGGCGCTGCCCCGGTCGTGGGCGATCAGGTCGAGTTTGCCGGGATGATCTGGACGGTAGCAGAGAAAGAAGATAACGCTGTGAGGAAAGTCGGTTTGAGGCCGATGGAAGAGGAAGCGGAGTAGCGTTTTTTTTGCCGGGTGGCGGCTTCGCCTTACCCGGACTACACTCGAGGATTTTGTAGGTCGGGTAAGGCGAAGCCGCCACCCGACACAAACATTTGTTACACCGTCACAACCGGCACTCTCGGTGCCAGCGCGCACATCAGTTCATACCCTACCGTCCCTGCTGCGGCTGCCACGTCATCAATTTTGATTTCGTTACCCCACAGCTCGACCGGCGAACCGATACCCGCCTGCGGGCATGGCGTCAGGTCAACGGCCAGCATATCCATTGATACGGTACCCACCGTTCCCGTGCGGACCCCATCGACCCACACAGGCGTGCCGGTCGGCGCAATGCGTGGGTAGCCGTCGGCATAGCCGCCCGCCACGATACCAATCCGCTGCTCGCCCTTTGCCCGATAGCGGCTACCGTAGCCCACCGTGTCGCCAGCCTTCAGGGTTTGCACACCAATGATTTCGCTGCGCAGGGTCATTACAGGCTTCAGTCCGCTGTTGGCGATATCCTGCCACTGGCCCGAGGGCGACGCGCCGTACAGAACGATCCCCGGACGCACCCAGTTGTAGTGCGCCTCGGGATGCCAGAGTGTGGCCGCCGAGTTGGACAGCGAGCGCGGACAGTCCAGCCCTTCTGCCGCCTGCTCAATGCGGACCATGGCATCGGCAATGCCGTCCGGTTTTTCCGCGTCGGCAAAATGCGCCATCAGCGTCATTTCACCTACGTTCTTCAGCGCGCGCAGCTGCTGCCAGACCGTATGCACCCGCTCAGGCTGGAAGCCCAGGCGGTTCATGCCGCTGTTCACCTTGAGATAGATATCCAGCGGCGCGTGGAGCTTCGCATCCTGAATCGCTTTGATCTGCCAGTTGCTGTGAACGCTGGTGGTCAGCCGGTACTTATCCAGCAGCGGCAGATCGTCGGCGTGGAAGAAGCCCTCGAGCAGCAGTATGGGCCCTTTCCAGCCGCGCTCGCGCAGCAGAATAGCCTCTTCCAGATTAAGTAACGCAAAGCCATCGGTGGCGCTCAGCGCGCTCCAGATACGGTCAATGCCGTGGCCGTAGGCATTCGCTTTCACGACCGACCACACGCGTGCGCCAGGTGCCGCCCGGCGAACAATCTGCAGGTTATCCTTCAGGGCCTGCAGGTTCAGCTGAGCCAGAACAGGACGGGACATGACAACTCCTTAGTTATGCGCGCCGTGCAGGTGCTGTGGACGCGACGGCGTAAACCCCGATTGATAGCGCGCGGCGCTTAAATCGTCAAACGGAATGGCTGGCGTGCGTCCGGAAATCAGGTCGCTCAGCAGCTGGCCGGAGCCACAGGCCATCGTCCAGCCAAGCGTGCCATGTCCGGTATTGGTCCACAGGTTTTTGAACGGCGTGCGCCCCACAATCGGCGTACCGTCCGGCGTCATTGGACGCAGGCCGGTCCAGAACGTCGCCTGCTCGACAAAGCCACCGCGCGGGAAGAGATCCCCTACCACCATCTCCAGCGTTTCACGACGCGGTTTCAGCAGCTCGGTATTGAAGCCGACGATCTCCGCCATGCCGCCTACGCGGATGCGGTTATCGAAGCGGGTAATGGCGATTTTGTAGGTTTCATCCAGAATGGTAGAAACCGGTGCGCCGCTCTCCTCTTTTACCGGAATGGTCAGCGAGTAGCCTTTTAGCGGGTAGACCGGAATATCGAGAATGCCCTTCAGCATGGCGGTGGAGTACGAGCCAAACGCCATGACGTAAGCATCCGCTTTGATCACCTCTTCGCCACACTTCACGCCGTAAATTTTTTCCCCTTCCGACAGCAGCTTGTCGACAGCGGTGTTAAAGCGGAACTTCACCCCCGCCTGCTCGCACATTTGCGCCAGACGCTGCGTAAAGAGCTGGCAGTCGCCGGTTTCGTCGTTCGGCAGGCGCAGGCCGCCCGTCAGCTTATGCGCCACTTCCGCCAGCGCCGGTTCAACCTGACCAAGCTGGCTGGCTTCCAGCAGCTGGTACGGTACGCCAGCATCTTCCAGCACGGCGATATCGCGGGTGGCATTTTCGTACTGCTGCGCCGTGCGGAACAGCTGCAGCGTTCCGCCCTGACGGCCTTCGTACTCAATCCCCGTTGACGCGCGCAGCGCTTTCAGGCAGTCGCGGCTGTATTCCGCCAGGCGCACCATGCGCCCTTTATTCTCCATGTAGTGGCGGGTGTCGCAGTTGCGCAGCATCTGCCACATCCACTTCAGCTGGAACTGCGTGCCGTCAAGGCTGATGGCCAGCGGCGCGTGGCGCTGGAACATCCATTTAATCGCCTTCAGCGGAACGCCCGGCGCTGCCCACGGTGCCGCATAGCCGGGAGAGATTTGCCCGGCGTTCGCCGCGCTGGTTTCCAGCGCAGGGCCTGACTCACGATCGATAACGGTGACGTCATGTCCCGCCTGACTTAAATACCAGGCGCTGGTTACCCCAACGACACCACTTCCCAGTATGACAACACGCATAGCCACTCCATTATGTGCAAAAGAACAATCTTCTAATTACAGATTGATAACCTAGTTGAAAATATTATTCAACATACGACTTTTTTATGGTGACTTACCTCACACATCCCCCAGCATCAGGGGATAGTGCTAATTTGGGATCTCCTGCTGCGCGTTATTTTTAACCAGCATAATATGCTGAGGGACGCCCTTTTTTTGCCGTATCAAAAACGCGAAATCGCAAAGAAAAAATTTCTGCCTCAGCACGCTTTTTAACACGTTGATCTATGCTTGAAAGGAGGCTCTCCAGACAGAGAGAGCACCCACAACGAGGGCGCGCTAATGGCTACTATTGATTCCCTGAACAAGGACAACACACGTCTGAGCGATGGACCCGACTGGACCTTCGAGCTGCTGGATGTTTACCTCGCCGAGATCGACCGGGTCGCAAAACTGTATCGCCTGGATACCTACCCCCATCAGATTGAAGTCATTACGTCCGAACAGATGATGGACGCCTACTCCAGCGTCGGGATGCCGATTAACTACCCGCACTGGTCGTTTGGTAAGAAATTTATTGAAACGGAGCGGCTGTATAAGCACGGCCAGCAGGGTCTGGCGTATGAAATCGTCATCAACTCCAATCCGTGTATCGCCTATTTAATGGAAGAGAACACCATTACCATGCAGGCGCTGGTGATGGCGCACGCCTGCTACGGGCATAACTCTTTTTTCAAGAATAACTATCTGTTCCGGAGCTGGACGGATGCCAGCTCCATCGTCGATTACCTGATCTTCGCCCGTAAATACATTACCGACTGCGAAGAGCGCTACGGCGTGGACGAAGTGGAAAAACTGCTGGACTCCTGCCACGCGCTGATGAACTACGGCGTAGACCGCTATAAACGTCCGCAGAAAATCTCCCTGCAGGAGGAGAAAGCGCGGCAGAAAAGCCGCGAAGAGTATCTCCAGAGCCAGGTGAACATGCTATGGCGTACCCTGCCGAAGCGTGAGGAGGAAAAAACGATCGCCGAAGCGCGTCGCTATCCGTCCGAGCCGCAGGAAAACCTGCTCTATTTTATGGAGAAGAACGCCCCGCTGCTGGAGCCGTGGCAGCGTGAGATCCTGCGTATCGTGCGCAAGGTCAGCCAGTATTTCTATCCGCAAAAGCAGACGCAGGTGATGAACGAAGGCTGGGCGACATTCTGGCACTACACCATCCTCAACCACCTGTATGACGAGGGGAAAGTTACCGAGCGGTTCATGATGGAGTTCCTCCACAGCCATACCAACGTGGTGTTCCAGCCGCCCTACAACAGCCCGTGGTACAGCGGCATTAACCCGTATGCGCTTGGCTTTGCCATGTTCCAGGACATCAAGCGTATCTGCCAGTCGCCAACGGAAGAAGACAAGTACTGGTTCCCGGATATCGCCGGCTCTGACTGGCTGGAAACGCTGCACTTTGCGATGCGCGACTTTAAGGATGAGAGCTTCATCAGCCAGTTTATGTCGCCGAAGATCATGCGTGACTTCCGCTTCTTCACCGTGCTGGACGATGACCGCAACAACTATCTGGAGATCTCCGCAATCCACAACGAGGAGGGTTACCGTGAGATCCGCTCTCGCCTCTCTTCCCAGTACAACCTGAGTAACCTTGAACCGAATATTCAGGTCTGGAACGTGGATTTACGCGGTGACCGCTCCCTGACGCTGCGCTATATCCCGCACAATCGCGCGCCGCTGGATAAAGGGCGTAAAGAGGTGCTGAAGCATGTGCATCGCCTGTGGGGCTTTGACGTGCAGCTGGAGCAGCAGAATGAAGACGGGAGCGTTGAGCTGCTGGAACGCTGCCCGGCGCGGTTAAATACGCTGTAGTTTTTGCCGGGTGGCGGCTACGCCTTACCCGGCCTACGGGTTTTGTAGGCCCGGTAAGCGAAGCGCCACCGGGCGAAAAAAAACCTCTCATACGAGAGGTTTTTTATTTCAGCGGCTCTGAATCGCCAAATCGCCCGGCAGCGTTTTCTGCATACGGTGCCAGATTTCACCGGAATCGTGACCGTAGCGGCGCACCGTCTCATAAACCTGATCGTGCAGGCCTTCAGAGCACAGCTTGCTCAGCTTATGGTAGAAGCCCAGCGCCAGGCTGCGGGCTTCTGGATTGGCAAAGTAGTGGCGGCCAATGCGGGTGTAGAGCCCTTTCATGCCGTTGAGGATCAGACCGTACACCGGGTTGCCGGAGGCAAACGCCAGCCCACGGAAGACGTTGTAATCGAGGGTGGCAAACGCGTCGGCGTGATCTTCCACTTCGTTGGCACTGGCCAGTACCGCAAGCGCATCTTCCGGATGCTGACGGAAAGCCGTACGAATGAAGATCGTCGCGATGTTGGTGCGAACGGAGAGCAGATTATCAATGAGCTGCGGCACGCTTTCATGATCGAGACGCGCCAGCGTTTCAAGAATGTTCAGCCCGGAGGTTTCCCAGAAGTTGTTCACTTTTGTTGGCTTGCCGTGCTGGATCGTCAACCAGCCATCGCGCGCCAGTCGCTGAAGCACTTCACGCAGCGTGGTGCGAGTGACGCCAATCAGTTCAGAGAGTTCGCGTTCAGCCGGAAGAATGGACCCCGCAGGGAAACGATTATTCCAGATGCTTTCAATGATGTACTCTTCCGCGAAACCCGCCGGGCTCTGCGCCTTAATGACCATAGTGAGATTTCCATTACACAGCTTTAGCAAATTGGACTCATCATACCAGAGGCACGCAGTGGCAGGTAGCGCGGCAAAGAGAGAAAAGAGGGATCGCCGTTTCATTTTTGTGAAATTTACACTGCAGCGTTATCCGCCTCAGGCCCGCGATTTTTGCGTATACTGATGTTTTGTCTTACTTGACGGGGAAGGACGTCTGTCGTGGAAATTTCATTTGGGCGCGCGCTGTGGCGCAATTTTTTAGGCCAGTCTCCTGACTGGTACAAGCTTTTACTTCTGGTGTTCCTGGTCGTAAATCCCCTCCTCTTTAGCGTGAACCCGTTTATGGCCGGGTGGCTGTTGGTGGCGGAATTTATCTTCACCCTGGCGATGGCGCTGAAATGTTATCCCCTTCTGCCGGGCGGACTGCTGGCGTTTGAGGCCGTCGTCATCGGCATGACCCGCGCTGAGCACGTCAAGGCCGAGCTGGCATCCAATCTTGAAGTGCTTCTGCTGCTGATGTTTATGGTGGCGGGCATCTACTTTATGAAACAACTGCTGCTGTTTATCTTCACGCGCCTGCTGCTCAGCATTCCGTCGAAAATGTTCCTCTCGCTGGCATTTTGCCTTGCGGCTGCCTTCCTGTCGGCCTTCCTGGACGCGCTGACGGTGGTCGCGGTAGTGATAAGCGTAGCGGTGGGGTTTTACGGTATTTATCACCGCGTGGCCTCCTCTCGTCCGGGCGAGGATTTGCAGGATGACAGCCACGTCGATGCGCATAACCGTGAGGTTCTGGAACAGTTTCGCGCCTTCCTGCGCAGCCTAATGATGCATGCCGGCGTCGGTACCGCTCTGGGGGGCGTGATGACGATGGTGGGCGAGCCGCAAAACCTGATCATTGCCAAAGCGGCGGGCTGGCACTTCGGTGATTTCTTCCTGAGAATGGCGCCGGTGAGCGTGCCGGTGCTGATCTGCGGTCTGGCGACCTGTCTGCTGGTGGAGAAGTTTCGCCTCTTTGGGTACGGAGCACAACTTCCGGAGCCGGTGCGCCAGGAGCTGCATAAATTTGATCTGCAGAGTCGACGCCAGCGGACGTGCCAGGAGACGCTGCGCCTGATTGCTCAGGGGATCATCGGCGTCTGGCTGATCGCCGCGCTGGCGTTCCATCTGGCTGAAGTGGGGCTGATTGGCCTGTCGGTCATTATTCTCGCCACCACCTTTACCGGCGTAACGGATGAGCATGCCATCGGCAAAGCCTTTACCGAAGCCCTGCCGTTTACCGCCCTGCTGGCGGTCTTCTTTGCGGTCGTGGCGGTGATTATCGACCAGCATCTGTTCGCGCCGATTATTGCCTTTGTCTTAAAGGCGTCGCCGGATGCTCAACTGTCGCTGTTTTACCTGTTTAATGGCCTGCTCTCATCGATCTCAGATAACGTCTTTGTCGGGACGGTCTACATCAACGAGGCCAAAGCGGCCATGGAGCAAGGCGTTATCAGCGCCGGACAGTTTGAGCTGCTGGCCGTGGCGATCAACACCGGTACCAACCTGCCGTCGGTGGCGACGCCAAACGGCCAGGCCGCCTTCCTGTTCCTGCTGACCTCCGCCCTCGCCCCCCTCATACGTCTTTCTTATGGCCGGATGGTGTGGATGGCGCTGCCCTACACGCTGGTGCTCACGATCGTGGGATTGCTTTGCGTCAAAATTACCCTCATTCCCTGTACGCAATGGTTGATACAAGCGGGTATACTTGCGGCGCAGTAAATACTGCAACTCGGGCAGTTCGCTGCCCGTTTGCCTTTTCGCACGATAAACATCCAATTACGTTTTATTTCGCCAGGTACAGGTGGCGCGAAAAACGAATTCGTTTACACTGCGATTTCTAAGCATGTTCCAGGGAAATGATTATGTTGAGATTTTTAAACCAGTGCTCCCGCGGTCGCGGAGCGTGGTTGTTAATGGCCCTGACCGCCTTTGCGCTGGAAATGGTGGCGCTATGGTTCCAGCACGTAATGGGACTGAAACCTTGCGTACTCTGTATTTACGAACGCTGCGCCCTGTTCGGCATTATGGGTGCGGGCCTGGTGGGCGCGATTGCGCCGAAATCGCCGCTTCGCTACGCCGCTATCGCGATCTGGCTGTACAGCGCCTGGAAAGGCATTGAACTCTCCTGGCAGCACACCATGATGCAGCTGCATCCGTCACCGTTTATGACCTGCGATTTTGCCGCCCGCTTCCCGAGCTGGCTGCCGCTGGATAAATGGCTGCCTCAGGTGTTTGTTGCATCCGGTGACTGCTCCGTTCGCCAGTGGGAATTCCTGACCCTCGAGATGCCGCAGTGGCTGGTGGGCATTTTTGCCGCCTACTTCGTCGTGGCGCTGCTGGTGCTGATCGCTCAGCCGTTCAAACCGAAGAAACGCGATCTATTTGGGCGCTAATTCGCCCGGCGGCGCTTCGCTTGCGCGGGCCTACGGTTTTGTAGGTCGGGTAAGCACAGCGCCACCCGATATAATAAAAAACCCGCCTCGGCGGGTTTTTTAATCTCAGCGCGTCGGGTGGTTCATGATGTGGTCTTCCCAGTCACGCACCTCAGACTCTTTCACCGCAATGTGACGCACGGAGATACGCTCGCCGTGCATCGCCGCTTTTGAACCGGTCAGCAGCGGATGCCAGGCCGGCAGGTCTTTCCCTTCCGCCAGCAGGCGATACGCGCAGGTATGCGGCAGCCATTCGAAGGTGGGCAGATTATCCCGGGTTAACTTGATGCAGTCCGGCTCGAACTCAAAGCGGCGCTCATAGTTGCGGCACTGGCAGGTCTTAATGTTGAGCTGCTTGCAGGCAACGTTGGTGAAGTAGATTTCATCCGTGTCTTCATCCATCAGCTTGTGCAGGCAGCACTGACCGCAGCCGTCGCATAAGGATTCCCATTCCGCGTCCGTCATGTCGTCGAGAGTTTTGCTTTGCCAGAAAGGGATGTCGTTCATCAGGATGTCCACACGTCAAAAGAAAGCGCACCTTATAACGAGTCTGGCACGTCGTTGCAAGTTTTGCCGCCCTTTTCAGGCGGCAAGAGGAAGTTACAGCACGCGGGTTTTCAGCGACAGGCCGTTAAAACCGACCTCCAGTTCATCACCGCTCACGAGCGGACCAACGCCTTCCGGCGTGCCGGTCAGGATCACATCACCCGGCTTCAGGGTAAAGAAGCGGCTCATGTAGGCGATCAGCGGCACAATCTTATGGATCATGTCTGCCGTGGTGCCCTGCTGGCGGATTTCACCGTTAACCTTCAGGCTGAGCGGGGTATCCTGCGGATCGCCGGTAAATTCGCTCACCGGCACAAACGCCGAAATCGGGCAGGAATTATCAAACCCTTTGGCTTTTTCCCACGGCTGTCCGGCTTTCTTCATTTTGCCCTGCACGTCGCGTAGCGTCAGATCCAGCGCCACGCCGTATCCGGCAATCGCTTTCTGAACATGCTCTTCGGAAGCCTGACGCAGCGTCGCGCCGATCAGCACGGCGAGTTCAACCTCGTGATGCACCGAGCCGAGCCCCTGCGGCAGGGCCAGCGGCTGGCGGATATCGCAAAGCGCCGTTTCAGGCTTAATAAACAGAACCGGCTCCTCTGGCGTCGCACTGCCCATCTCCTGAATATGTTTTGCATAGTTGCTGCCCACGCAAACCACTTTGCTGACGGGATAATCCAGTAATGCACCTTGCCAGTTATGATGTTGATACATGGTCGACCCCTAAACGGTTGATGTGTTGTGCTCAAAAACAGTTGAGACTATTTTTTTCCGTTCGCCTCAAGATGCTGTTTTAATAAATTCTCCGGTGGTGGCGGAAGCTGTAAATAATAGCCCTGCTCGGCTAATGCCGTTTTCACTTTCTCCAGATCGGCATTCACCAGTTTCTTGCGACCATCAAGCGGCAGCAGCATCGCCATCTGCGGTCGGCCAAAGCTCTTCATTAATTCTTCAGGCACGCGTGAAAAATCGTCTTTCTTTTCGACATAAAGATAGGTCTGGTCACGGGTTGTACTTCTGTAGATCACACAAAACATGTTTTTACTCTGAATTAATGGGTGGTTGCTTGCCTCAATATACTCCTGACTATAACATGCCTGATACTCTTCGGAATATCGCAGCGAGTGGTTGCGGTTAATAGCAAATTGAGTAAGGCCAGGATGTCAAACACGCCCATCGAGCTTAAAGGCAGTAGCTTCACCTTATCAGTGGTACATTTGCATGATGCAAAACCCGAGGTTATTCGTCAGGCGTTAGAAGACAAAATCGCCCAGGCTCCCGCCTTTCTGAAGCACGCCCCTGTTGTGATCAACGTCAGCGGTCTTGAGGCGCCGGTTAACTGGAAACTTCTCCAGCAGGCCGTCTCCTCTACCGGACTGCGTATTGTCGGCATCAGCGGCTGCAAAGATACTGAACTGAAAGCGGAAATCGACCGTGCGGGGCTGCCGCTTCTGAATGAAGGCAAAGAAAAAGCCCCCCGTGCGACACCCGTTGCCGTCGAAACGCCCCCTCCTGCGGCGCAAAACGTTACAACCATCACAAAAACGCGAATGATTGATGTGCCGGTTCGTTCCGGTCAGCGCATTTATGCACCAAACTGTGATCTGATTGTTACAAGCCACGTCAGCGCTGGCGCTGAGCTGATTGCAGATGGCAATATTCACGTATACGGTATGATGCGTGGACGTGCGCTCGCGGGTGCAAGTGGCGATCGGGACGCGCAAATATTTTGTACTCACCTGACGGCGGAACTGGTGTCCATCGCAGGTGAATATTGGCTGAGCGACAAGATCCCAGCCGAATTTTATGGCAAAGCGGCTCGCCTGCTTCTGGCAGACGACGCGTTGACCGTTCAACCGTTGAATTGATCCCTTTTTAACAAGGAATTTCTATGGCACGCATTATTGTTGTTACTTCGGGTAAAGGAGGCGTTGGCAAGACCACCTCCAGCGCGGCCATCGCTACTGGTTTGGCCCAGAAGGGAAAGAAAACCGTCGTTATCGACTTCGATATCGGCCTGCGTAACCTCGACCTCATCATGGGATGTGAGCGTCGCGTCGTGTATGACTTCGTGAACGTCATTCAGGGCGATGCCACGCTGAACCAGGCGCTGATTAAAGACAAGCGCACCGAGAACCTCTACATTCTCCCGGCCTCTCAGACGCGTGACAAAGACGCCCTGACCCGTGAAGGGGTAGAAAAGGTGCTCGACGAGCTGAAAAAAATGGAGTTCGACTTCATCGTCTGTGACTCCCCTGCCGGCATCGAAACCGGTGCCCTGATGGCGCTCTACTTCGCTGATGAAGCGATCATCACCACCAACCCTGAAGTTTCATCCGTGCGTGACTCAGACCGTATTCTCGGGATCCTCGCCTCTAAATCCCGTCGTGCGGAAAATGGCGAAGACCCGATTAAAGAACACCTGCTGCTCACCCGCTACAACCCGGGCCGCGTGAATAAAGGTGACATGCTGAGCATGGAAGACGTGCTGGAGATCCTGCGCATTAAGCTGGTGGGCGTTATCCCGGAAGATCAGTCCGTGTTACGCGCCTCTAACCAGGGCGAGCCAGTGATCCTGGATACAATGGCAGATGCAGGTAAAGCTTACGCCGATACCGTTGACCGTCTGCTGGGAGAAGAACGTCCTTTCCGCTTCATTGAAGAAGAGAAGAAAGGTTTCCTCAAACGCCTGTTCGGAGGATAAGTTATGGCATTACTGGACTTTTTTCTCTCGCGGAAAAAGAACACCGCCAACATCGCAAAAGAACGTCTGCAAATTATCGTTGCGGAGCGTCGTCGTAGCGACGCCGAGCCTCACTACCTGCCGCAGCTGCGTAAGGACATCCTGGAAGTGATCTGTAAGTACGTGCAGATTGACCCGGAGATGGTGACGGTGCAGCTGGAACAAAAAGACGGGGATATTTCGATTCTGGAGCTGAACGTGACGCTCCCGGAAGCGGAAGAGTCGCGTCCGTAGGTTTGTGATTTCGTAGCCCCGGTAAGCGCAGCGCCACCGGGGGAATATGCCGGGTTATCCCCCGGCATATTTTTATCGCGGATAACCTTCCAGCAACGTATTCAGGCGATCGGCCATCAATTCCCCGCGCCATCCCGCCATCATTTCCGGTACGCCATTCTGCGGCTTCAGCTTCCAGTGCCAGTTCAGTAGCTGGTTAATCTGACGGCGTGAGGCAAGCAGTTCCGCGCTCAGCTTGCTTTCCGTTGCCACAGTCTGCACCAGCGCTTTGATATCTTTAAACGCTTTGCGATAGCCCGGCATGTCCATCAGGTTCAGCAGCGGTTCCGGCAGCGCGTCGTCGGGTAATTCTTGCGCTTTTGCGACCAGCGCCAGCAGGGTTTTGCCGTGGAAACGGATCTCACTGCCCGAAAGCCCAATGCTGTCCAGCTCGCCAAGGCTGCCCGGCATATAGCGCGCCACCGCCCAGAGATGCTCTTCGCGGACGACAAAGTTAACGGCCAGATCGCGCTCGCGCGCTTTACGCAAGCGCCAGTCTGCCAGCAGCTGCAGGCATGCCAGCTGACGCGTGCGCAGCTGCCAGGCGTTGCTGATGTCGCGCCAGGCCTCTTTCGGATCCACCACTTCCTGACGACGCTGCTGGGTCATACGGCACTCATCCAGCGCAGCCGGGAGCCATCCGGAGGCTTCCGCCTCTTTCATCAGCTGTCCGGCGATCGGCAGCAGGTAAAACACGTCAGCCGCCGCATACTCCAGCTGGCGGGCGGTAAGCGGACGCGCCAGCCAGTCGGTACGGGATTCGCTTTTATCCAGGGTCAGGCCCGTATACTCCTCCACCATGGCGGCAAAGCCCCATGAGAGCGGGCGACCGCTGAACGCCGCGAGGATCTGCGTATCAATCAGCGGCTGAGGCATGATGCCAAAGGTATTCAGAAAGACTTCCAGATCTTCACTGCCTGCATGCAGGTATTTCGTGACGGCGGTATCGAGCAGCAGGTCGCGCATCGGCGTCCAGTCGGTAATGCCGAGAGGGTCGATCAGCGACACGTTTTTACCGTCGTACATCTGAATCAACCCCAGCTGCGGATAGTACGTCCGGGTACGGACAAACTCGGTATCCAGGGCAATGGCAGGAAAGTCGCGCGTCACTTCGCACAGCGAAGCCAGCTCGTCGTTGGTCGTGATCATCTGGTAATTCAAATCGGATTCTCTTTTGTTTGCGCCCATAAAAAACGCCGGCTTAACCGGCGTCTGGGCGATTAACGTGTAGCTCAGGCCTTATTGTCTACTTTGGCACGGGCTTCGTCACGTAATTCTCGTCGTAATATCTTCCCGACGTTGGATTTCGGCAGCTCATCGCGGAATTCCACCAGCTTCGGCACTTTATAGCCCGTCAGCTGACGACGACAAAACGTTACCAGCGCTTCCTCGGTGAGAGAAGGATCTTTCTTGACCACAAATATCTTCACCGCTTCACCGCTGCTGCCGGAAGGCACGCCGACCGCTGCCACTTCGAGTACGCCGCTGTGCTGCATGACCACGTCTTCGATCTCATTCGGATAGACGTTGAAGCCGGAGACCAGGATCATATCTTTCTTGCGATCGACAATGCGCAGGAAGCCCTCGTCATCCATCACCGCGATATCACCGGTATGCAGCCAGCCGTCTTTGATGATTTCGTCAGTCGCGTCGGGACGCTGCCAGTAGCCCAGCATCACCTGTGGACCTTTGACGCACAGCTCACCCGGCTCACCCGGCGCAACTTCATTATCGTTATCATCGACCAGTTTCGCTTCCGTGGAAGGAACGGGCAGACCAATGCTTCCGCTGTGGTAGTCGATGTCATGCGGGTTAACGCTGACCAGCGGCGCGCATTCCGTCAGGCCATAGCCCTCCAGCAGATACTGGCCGGTGAGCTTCACCCAGCGCTCGGCCACCGCCTGCTGAACCGGCATACCGCCGCCCGCAGAGAGGTGCAGCGTGGAGAAGTCCAGCTGCTGGAACTCTTTGTTATTAAGCAGCGCGTTGAAAAGGGTATTTACCCCGGTCATGGCGGTGAACGGGTATTTTGCCAGCTCTTTCACCAGCCCCGGGATATCACGCGGGTTGGTAATCAGCACGTTTTGACCGCCCAGCTCAATAAACAGCAGACAGTTCATGGTCAGTGCGAAAATGTGGTACAGCGGCAGCGCCGTGATGACCAGCTCTTTGCCGGGATGCAGCAGCGGCCCGTAGGTTGCGTTGACCTGCTCAAGGTTCGCCAGCATGTTGCGGTGGGTCAGCATTGCGCCTTTCGCCACGCCGGTGGTACCACCGGTATACTGCAGGAAGGCGAGATCTTCTGAGACCACTTCCGGCTTGACGTACTGCATCCGATAGCCCGCATGCAGCGCGCGGCGGAAGGAGATAGCGTCCGGCAGATGGTATTTTGGCACCAGACGTTTGACGTATTTGACGACAAAGTTAACCAGCGTGCCTTTGGCGGTAGAGAGCTGGTCCCCCATGCGCGTCAGGATGACGTGTTTCACCTGGGTTTTGTCGACCACTTTTTCCAGCGTATGGGCAAAGTTGGACACAATGACAATCGCAACCGCGCCGCTGTCGTTCAGCTGATGCTCCAGCTCGCGCGGGGTATACAGCGGGTTGACGTTGACGACGATCATCCCGGCACGCAGGATACCGAACAGCGCCACCGGGTATTGCAGCAGGTTCGGCATCATCAGCGCGACGCGATCCCCTTTTTGCAGCCCCAGCCCTTCCTGCAGATACGCCGCAAACGCCCGGCTGCGCTCCTCCAGCTTACGGAACGTCATCACCTCGCCCATATTCACAAATGCGGGCTGGTCCGCGTAGCGCCTTACCGAGTGTTCAAATAATTCCACCAGGGATTGATAACGGTCAGGATTGATCTCAGCAGGAACATCTGCGGGATAACGGTTAAGCCAAACCTTCTTCAATGCATCACCTCTGAAATGAGTGTTCGTCGTCATCACAACCCCGATAATAAACAGTTTGTTAACATTATATTAACTCAGCGTACCAGTTTATTAATTGTTCAGATTTAAGGTTGCGAAGCGCGTCACTCTTTTTTTTCGTTTTATCCGTAAAAAAACAGAGACAGCGGCTGAGCCGCTGTCTCTTTTCTAGCAATAACAGTAAGTTACTCAGTAACGATCGTCTGTACCTGTGCAGGTCCCGGGTTATACCAGCCCCAGCCCGGGTAGCCGTAGCGATAGGGATGCGGACCCCACATCCACGGATCGATCGGCTGCGGCGGCATAATCACCTGCTGGGCCAGCCGCCAGCGCTTGTATCCGTTGACCTGCATGGTCATAAATTTATACGGCGTGTTGCCGATTTTGCCCTGCACGGCGCCGGTAATCGGCCCGACGACGGTCACCAGCTGTCCGCGAAAATCGACCGGATCGAGGAACCCGCTGACGTCCGCATAGATACGTCCCCGGGAGGCCTCGCCCAGTACAGGCCGCGCGCCGCTGTCCAGCGGAACGGTGGCGATCTCCAGGCGGGTTTTGCCCTGCTGGTTTTGTACGTCAATCACCTTACCGCCAAAGCGCGCTTCCTGGCCCACGTACAGCTCAGGCGCATTCATCACCCGAACCAGATCCTGCTGTGGCGTCGGGCTGCTGCCCTTAATCGCATCAGGAACGGAAACGCATCCGCTCAGTGCTATGGCAACCGCGCCTGCCATAATAAGGCGTACTACTTTAGTCTGAACCGCCATGATGCGACTCCTTTTTCTCAGTTCCTGTTACTGAGATTCACTCGCGGCCCGGAAGTTTCTTCCACGCGACGGTGTTTCGCAAATAAACCGGTTCCGCCTGTTCAACAGCCACGGTTTTGCCTGCTGCGAGCAACTGGCTGGCAATCGGAAGCATATCTTCCGCAGCCGGCAAAAGCATGTTGCCGTCCACCAGCGTCAACCCGGTGTCGTTCGCCATCTCAGGCCACGCTGGCCAGCCCGTGCCGACGGTCGCCCACTCGCCGGACAGCTGCTTCAGTCGTTCTGTCACCGCTTCTGGCTTAAGCACGGCCTCCGTCTCTTCACCGTGCCACACGCCCTGCTCGTCACGGATGTATTCGGCCCAGTAGACTTCGCCCATGCGGGCATCAATCGCTGCCAGGACGCGCGTTGCCCCGGTCGTGCGCCATGCGCCCTGCGCCATGGTGGCGAGGGTAGAGACACCGATCATCGGCAGTTCGGCGCCCAGCGCCAGCCCCTGCGCAATGCCAATCCCGATACGTACGCCCGTAAAGCTGCCGGGGCCGCGGCCAAAGGCCAGCGCGTCGAGGTCGGTTAAGGAGGTGTTTCCCTGGGTTAAAATGGCTTTTACCAGGGGCAGAATGCGTTGGGTGTGTTCCCGTGGGCACTCTTCGAAATGGGCAGAAACAGCACCGTCGTTCAACAGGGCAACAGAGCAAGCCTCTGTCGCGGTATCAATAGCCAGAATTCGCATCGGTCGTCGCGCTCTCGCAAGGGTCAGTCACAAAATGGCGCGCATCTTAGCACACTCCGGGGTAAATTACTCCGCCGTTGGGTTTGCCAGGAAACGCACCGCGCGTTTTATGTCCCGCGTCCGCGGCGCGGGCGGCAGGCTTGCAAGGAAAGTCGCACCGTAAGGACGCATCACCAACCGGTTATCGCAGATGACCAGCACGCCGCGGTCTGTGACGTCACGGATTAGGCGCCCTACCCCTTGCTTAAGCGTAATGACCGCATCCGGCAGTTGAACCTCGTCAAACGGATCGCCGCCGCGCAGACGACAGTCTTCCATCCGCGCCTTCAGCAGCGGATCGTCCGGGGAGGTAAACGGTAGCTTATCAATGATCACCAGCGAAAGCGTGTCGCCGCGCACGTCCACCCCCTCCCAGAAGCTGCTGGTTGCGACCAGCAGGGCATTACCGGCACTCACGAACTGCTGCAGAAGCTGGCCTTTGCTGGTTTCGCCCTGCAATAGCACCGGCAACGTCATCGTAGCGCGAAACTGCTCGGCGAGGTCGCGCATCATGGCGTGGGAGGTGCAGAGCATAAAGCAGCGGCCGTTATTGGCCTCGATCATTGGCTTCAGCATCGCCGCCAGCAGACGGGCCGCACCCGGCTGGTTGGGAAGCGGCAAATTGCGCGGCACGCAGAGCAGCGCCTGCTTTTCGTAATCGAACGGGCTGGGCAGAAGCAGCGATTCCGCCTGCTCAATGCCGAGGCGCTCGGTGAAGTGGTGCAGATCGTCATTCACCGACAGGGTTGCCGACGTAAAGATCCAGCTGCCCGGCTTCTGCGCCATCACCTCTTTAAATTTATCCGCCACCGTCAGCGGCGTCAGCGCCAGGGTAAAGTGGCGCGAAGTGCACTCGTACCAGTAGCTGTAACCCGGCTGGTTAATCTCTTTCAGCCGTTTGAGCCGCCCGCGATAGAGCGTGGCGCGCTCGAAGGCCGCATCCAGCAGCGCGGAGCGGCCGAGTGACAGTTTTGCCACGTCGTAGCAGAGCTCAAGCGCATCATCGAGCAGCAGCAGCGCGCGCTGGATGTTTTTGTCCGCCAGCAGCTCGCGCAGGTTACCACGATAGCCCGGCTCGCCGAGCTGTAAACGGAAATCCTGCGCGCTCTGCGCCAGACGGTCGGCGCACTTCTGCAGCTGCTGGGTATCTTTGAGTTCGGTCCGGTAAGCAATGGTGAAATCTTTCGCCAGATCCTGCAGCTGACGGCTGGAGAGCGACTGACCAAAGTACTGGCTGGCGATGTCCGGCAGCTGGTGGGCTTCGTCGAAGATCATCACGTCCGCTTCCGGGATCAGCTCACCAAAGCCGCTGTCCTTAACCACCATATCCGCAAGGAACAGATGGTGGTTCACCACCACCACATCCGCATCCATCGCCGTTTTGCGCGCTTTCACCACGAAGCAGTCTTTATACAGCGGGCAGTCGCTGCCGAGGCAGTTGTCGTTGGTGCTGGTCACCAGCGGCCAGGCGGGAGAGTCTTCCGGCACGCTCGCGCAGGTGCTGATATCGCCCTCTTCGGTCTGGTTCGCCCAGGCGCGAAGGATAATGACGTCGCTCAGGGTTTGCACCGGCAGGTCGCCGCCCGCCAGCGCCTGCTGCTCAAGGCGTTCCAGGCAAAGATAGTTGGAGCGCCCCTTCAGCAGGGCCAGACGGCCTTTATATTTCAGTGCCTTTGCCACGGTGGGCAAATCACGGCTGTAGAGCTGATCCTGCAGCGCCTTCGAACCGGTGGAAATAATCACCTTCTTTTTCGCCCGCAGCGCCGGCGCAAGGTAAGCATAGGTTTTACCCGTGCCGGTACCGGCTTCGACCACCAGCGGCTGAGCCTTATCGATGGCGCGTGCAACGGCGTGCGCCATCTGTCGCTGAGGCTCACGGGGTTTGAAGCCGGGGATAGCCTGCGCTAATTGACCTTCAGGGGAAAAATCGTCTGCCACGGTGCTCTCTCACTGTATTTTTGCACAGGGATTATGTCAGCCCATCCTCTCATGTGCCACCCCAAATAGTGACGACAGATGAACAATATGGCAGTCTTGCCGCCTGACGACGAAAAATAACGAGGAAACGTTTATGACAATTGTGCGCATTGATGCCGAAGCCCGCTGGTCTGATGTGGTGATCCATAACCAGACGCTCTACTACACCGGCGTCCCGGCTAACCTGGACGCGGATGCGTTCGAGCAGACGGCCAATACCCTGGCGCAGATTGACGCGGTGCTGGAAAAACAGGGCAGCGACAAATCACGCATTCTGGATGCGACGATTTTCCTGGCAAACAAAGATGACTTCGCGGCAATGAACAAAGCCTGGGATGCGTGGGTGGTGGCGGGTCACGCGCCTGTACGTTGCACCGTACAGGCCACGCTGATGAAGCCGGAATACAAGGTAGAGATTAAGATTATCGCGGCGGTTTAAGCCCGATCACTCTTCATCTTCATCCTCGAAACGCGCCACGATCCGCTCGCCGGTATGCGTGGCGCGCAGTTCTTCCGCCACCTGGGAAATCGCCTGTCCGCTGCTCATCCCCTGGGACATCAGTTCCTGAATTCGCTCAACCGCTTTCTGCTGCTGTTCATGGCTCAGAGAAGGTAAACCTGCAAACATCGTCAACTCCTGCTAAATTATTCGCGCTAATTATTTCACGCTGCCCGGTAGTATGCCACACATGAACATGCGCTTCCCCACTGTTATTACCCTGCCCTGGCGGACAGACGCCGCTGAATACTGGTTTGCCCGCCTGAGCCATCTTCCGTTTGCGATGCTGCTGCACTCCGGCCATGCGGACCATCCCTATAGCCGCTTTGATATTCTGGTCGCCGATCCGCTGAAGACGCTGACAACCGATGTTCTGTCGTTAACGGACGATCCGCTGGCGCAGCTTCAGCACGACATTAACGCGCTGGGCTTATCTGCCACACCCAACCCGGATCTTCCTTTTCAGGGGGGCGCGCTGGGCCTGTTTGGCTACGATTTGGGTCGCCGTTTCGAAACGCTGCCCGAGCATGCGCAGGCTGATATCCCCCTGCCCGACATGGCCGTGGGGCTGTATGACTGGGCGTTAATTGTCGATCACCAGAAAAAAACGGTTTCCCTGCTGAGCCATCGTGACGTGCAGGCGCGTCTGGCCTGGCTTGAGGCGCAACAGGCTGCACCCGCAGAGACGTTCACGCTGACCTCCGGCTGGCGCTCCAACATGAGCGCCGCGGAGTATGGCGAAAAATTCGCGCGCGTTCAGGCGTATCTGCAAAGCGGCGACTGCTATCAGGTTAACCTCGCCCAGCGCTTCGAGGCGACCTATCGGGGAGATGAGTGGCAGGCGTTTACCCGTCTTAATGCCAGCAATAAGGCGCCGTTCAGCGCCTTTGTGCGTCTGGAACAGGGGGCGATCCTCAGCCTGTCGCCCGAGCGTTTTATTCATCTGGCCGAGGGCACGATTCAAACCCGCCCGATTAAGGGCACGCTTCCACGCCTTGCCGATCCCGACGCCGACCGTCAGCAGGCGGAAAAACTGGCCGCCTCGCCAAAAGACCGCGCCGAAAACCTGATGATTGTCGATCTGATGCGTAACGACATTGGCCGGGTGGCCGTGCCGGGCAGCGTCCGCGTGCCGGAACTGTTTGTCGTTGAGCCTTTCCCGGCGGTGCATCATCTGGTCAGCACCATTAGCGCGCGGCTGCCTGACTCGCGCACGGCCTGCGATCTTCTGCGCGCCGCGTTCCCGGGCGGCTCCATCACCGGCGCGCCGAAGGTGCGGGCAATGGAGATCATCGATGAGCTGGAGCCCCACCGCCGTAATGCCTGGTGCGGTAGCATCGGCTATATCAGCCTGTGCGGCACCATGGATACCAGCATCACCATTCGCACGCTGACCGCCTGTAACGGAAACCTTTACTGTTCGGCCGGGGGCGGCATTGTTGCCGACAGCCAGGTCGATGCGGAATATCAGGAAACCTTTGATAAAGTTAACCGTATCCTGAAACAACTGGAGTAAACACGGGTGGAAAAAGAGAATCTGACGCTGGATGACTTTTTATCTCGCTTTCAGCTACTAAGACCGCAGGTCAACCGCGAAGCGCTGAATCAACGTCAGGCGGCCGTGTTGATCCCGGTCGTGCGTCGCGCGCAGCCGGGCCTGCTGCTCACCCAGCGTTCCGCCCATTTACGCAAGCACGCGGGTCAGGTCGCTTTTCCGGGGGGCGCGGTAGACAGCTCCGACGCCTCGCTGATTGCCGCCGCGCTGCGCGAAGCGCAGGAAGAGGTTGCCATTCCGCCAGAGGCCGTTGAGGTCATCGGCGTGCTGCCACCCGTCGACAGCGTCACCGGTTTTCAGGTCACGCCGGTGGTCGGCATTATCCCGCCGGGCCTGCAGTATCACGCCAGCGTCGATGAAGTCTCCGCGGTGTTTGAAATGCCGCTGGATGAAGCCCTCCGACTGAGTCGTTATCACCCGCTGGATATTCAGCGTCGTGGGCATGACCATCGGGTCTGGTTGTCCTGGTATCAGCATTATTTTGTCTGGGGCATGACGGCGGGCATTATTCGTGAGCTGGCGTTGCAAATCGGCCTGAAGCCTTGACTATACTTTACATTCCGCCCTCTTCTGCCAGGTTTGCGATCTGCGTCGCGCTATTAGCAAAACCCATCGTTAACCATTAGTTTAATTCATGTGAATAGTTAAGCCGAGGTCGGTGTTCCCTCTTACACTATGCGCAGTTATAACATCGTTACTGGAACCCCGGTAACCCTGTCAGGAGTGTGAAAGTGATTAGTATATTCGACATGTTCAAAGTGGGAATTGGCCCTTCGTCTTCCCATACTGTTGGCCCGATGAAGGCCGGTAAACAGTTCGTCGATGATCTGGTCGAAAAAGGATTACTGGAAAGCGTTACCCGTGTCGCCGTGGATGTTTACGGCTCGCTGTCATTAACGGGTAAAGGCCACCACACCGATATCGCCATTATTATGGGTCTGGCAGGCAACATGCCGGATACCGTTGATATTGATGCCATCCCGGCATTCATCCGCGACGTGGAAACACGCGGCCGCCTGCTGCTGGCAAACGGCCAGCAGGAAGTCGATTTTCCGCAGGATGACGGCATGCGTTTCCGTAGCGACAACCTGCCGCTGCATGAAAATGGCATGACCATTCACGCTTATAGCGGTGAAAAAGAGATCTACAGCAAAACGTACTACTCCATCGGCGGTGGTTTCATCGTGGATGAAGAGCATTTTGGCAAAGACAGCGTCGGCGACGTCAGCGTACCGTACCCGTTCAAATCGGCGACAGAGATGCTGGATTACTGCAAACAGACCGGTCTTTCCCTGTCCGGCATGGTGATGCAGAACGAACTGGCCCTGCACAGTAAACAAGAGATTGAAGACTATTTTGCCAACGTCTGGCAAACCATGCGCGCCTGTATCGATCGCGGGATGAACACCGAAGGGGTTCTGCCGGGTCCGCTGCGCGTGCCGCGTCGTGCCTCTGCTCTGCGCCGTATGCTGGTGACCACGGACAAATTCTCCAACGACCCGATGAACGTGGTCGACTGGGTGAATATGTTTGCACTTGCGGTTAACGAAGAGAACGCCGCCGGTGGCCGCGTCGTGACGGCGCCAACCAACGGCGCGTGCGGCATTGTTCCTGCGGTGCTGGCGTATTACGACCACTTTATTGAGCCCGTGACGCCGGACATCTATATCCGTTATTTCCTGGCAGCAGGTGCCATCGGCGCGCTGTACAAGATGAATGCCTCCATCTCCGGTGCGGAAGTGGGCTGTCAGGGTGAAGTCGGCGTGGCCTGCTCCATGGCGGCGGCAGGTCTGGCAGAGCTGTTGGGTGCAAGCCCTGAGCAGGTCTGCGTGGCGGCTGAAATCGGTATGGAACATAACCTCGGTCTGACCTGCGATCCGGTCGCGGGCCAGGTGCAGGTGCCGTGCATTGAGCGTAACGCGATTGCCTCGGTGAAAGCCATCAACGCCTCACGTATGGCGATGCGCCGTACCAGCGAACCTCGCGTATCGCTGGATAAGGTGATTGAAACCATGTACGAAACGGGCAAAGACATGAACGCGAAATACCGCGAGACGTCCCGTGGTGGCCTGGCCATTAAGGTGCAGTGCGACTAATACTGCCTTTCGCCCATCTGCAACGGATGGGCGAATTTCCCTCTTCTTCCTCGTCTCCTTCTGCTTTCCCCACTACACTTTCACTGTTGCGTCCGGCTTTTGTGGCTGGTGGCTTATCAGGCGACCGTTCATGCAAACTGCACAAACGATCATTAAAAACTATCGCCGAAAACGCGTTATCGTCTGTGTGACGGTTGCGCTCCTCACGCTCATCCTGACGCTGGGCATTCGCTTTATTTCCCAGCGCAACGTTAACCAACAGCGGATCCTCGATTTTACCAGCCATACCGTTCGCGCCCTTGATAACGTTCTGCTTTCGCTGGAAAACCACCGCAACGTGCTGCAGCCGCTGGTGGGACAGCCCTGCCCGCAGGTGCAGCTGGCGCTGCGACAGCAGGCAGCCATTTTGCAGACGGTACGTTCTATCGCCCTGATTAAAGACGGTATCCTGTATTGTTCGAGTATTTTCGGCAGCCGCAGCGAGCCTGTTCGTGACTTCCTTCAGGAACTCCCCGCCAGCACGGCGAAGCTGATTTTATCGACCGACCAGTGGCTGCTTAAGGGCAGCCCTGTTTTGATCCAGTGGTATCCCGTCTCCCAGGACGGTGAAGAAGGCGTCGTCGAGATTATTAATATCGACCTGATCGCCAGAATGATCCTCGAGCCCCAGCGTCCGCTCATCAATGACGTGGTGCTGACAGTCGGCGATCGTTTTTTACGCTACGGTCAACGCGTCACCGACAGCCTGACGTTTGATGAAGAGAGCGCCCTTTTCCAGCAGTCATCAACCCGAAATCCTTTCACCATTACGGTCAGCGGACCTGGCCCCGGTGAGTTAGCCTTAAAAAGCCTGCCCGCCCAGCTGCCGCTGGGGCTGATGCTCAGCCTGCTGCTGGGCTATCTCGCCTGGCTGGCGACGGCAAACCGGATGAGCTTTACGTGGGAGATCGATATGGGCATTGCGGCGCGGGAATTTGAGCTTTTCTGCCAGCCGCTGGTGAATGCCCGCACCCAGGCGTGCACGGGCGTTGAGATCCTGCTGCGCTGGAATAACCCCCGTCAGGGTTGGATCACCCCGGAGGTGTTTATCCCTCTGGCAGAAGAACATAACCAGATTGTCCCCCTGACCCGCTATGTCATCGCCGAAACGGTGCGCCAGATAGGCTACTTCCCGTCCAGCGCCGGTTTCCACATCGGCATTAACGTTGCCGCCAGCCATTTCCGTCACGCTGTACTGGTACAGGACCTGAACCGTCTCTGGTTCAGCGCCAATCCGCGACAGCAGCTGGTGATTGAACTCACGGAACGGGATGCGCTGCTGGACGCGGATTATCGCATCGTGCGCGAACTGCATCGCAAAGGCGTGAAGCTCGCTATCGACGATTTTGGCACCGGGAACAGCTCCCTCTCCTGGCTTGAGAAGCTGCATCCGGACGTTCTGAAAATTGACCAGTCCTTTACCACCGCCATTGGTACGGATGCCGTGAATTCAACGGTGACGGACATGATCATTGCGCTGGGCCAGCGGCTGAATATCGAGCTGGTTGCGGAAGGGGTCGAAACGGAAGAGCAGGCGCGCTATTTACGCCGTCACGGCGTTCCAGTCCTGCAGGGCTTTTTCTATGCGCGGCCGATGCCGCTACGGGACTTTCCAGACTGGCTGGCGGGAAGTGCTCCCCCGCCAGCGCGTCATAACGGGCACATCGTACCCTTAATGCCACTGCGTTAAGCAGACTTACTCATCTTCGTCGTGGGCAGATTGTTCTTTAACAATACGGACCATATCAACGCGATAGTCGTTGGCTTCGACAATGGTAATGTGCAGCGGCGGCAGCTCGATCACATCGCCAACACGCGGGATCTGGCCATTTACGGCGATAACCAGACCGGCAACGGTCGCGATGTCTTCTTCATCGTTGACCACGTTTTCCAGCCCCAGCGTGTGCGAGAGCGCGTGCAGGTCGGTGGTACCTTTAACCAGCCAGCCTTCGCCATCGGCAACAATTTCCGGCGTTTCGTCTTCATCCGGGAATTCACCGGCGATCGCTTCCAGTACGTCCAGCGGCGTCACCAGCCCCTGCACCACGCCAAACTCGTTGGTGACAATAACAAAGCTACCGCGAGCGCGGCGCAGCACCCCGAGCAGGTTGATCGGATCCAGCGTTTCCGGCACCACAATCGCAGGCGATGCAGCAGCAACGGCTTCGACGTCAACGCCCTCTTCCAGGGCGACCAGCATCTCTTTCGCCCGCACCACGCCGATGATCTCATCCAGTTCACCACGACATACCGGGAACAGGCTGTGCGGTGAAGAGAGCAGTTGCTGGCGAATTTCATCGACGCTCAGGTTAGCATCGACCCAGCTGATCTCCCCGCGCGGCGTCATGATGCCGCGCAGCGAACGGGAGGCCAGAGAGAGCACGCCGTTAATCATGTAGCGTTCCTGTTCCACAAACGCCCCTTCCGGGACCGGAACCGGGTTATGGTTTTCGGAATCAGACTGTACGTTCACCTGACGACGACCGCCCATCAGGCGCAGAATGGCATCCGCGGTCCTGGCGCGCAGCGGCTGATTTGACTGCTGCTTGATAAAGTTACGGCGCGCAATCTGGTTGAACAGCTCGATCAGGATCGAGAAGCCAATCGCGGCGTACAGGTAGCCTTTCGGAATATGGAAGCCAAAGCCTTCAGCCACCAGGCTCAGACCAATCATCAGCAGGAAGCTCAGACACAGTACCACCACCGTTGGATGCTGGTTCACAAAACGCGTCAGCGGTTTCGACGCCAGCAGCATGACCGCCATCGCAATAACCACCGCTGCCATCATGACCGGCAGATGGTTCACCATGCCGACCGCCGTGATCACCGCATCCAGCGAGAAGACCGCATCCAGCACCACGATCTGCAGCACCACCACCCAGAAACTGGCATAGCCTTTACCGTGCCCATCATCGTGCTGACGGTTTTCCAGCCGCTCGTGAAGTTCTGTCGTCGCTTTGAAGAGCAGGAATATCCCCCCGATCAGCATGATTAAATCACGGCCGGAGAAGGTGTAATCCATGACGGAGAACAGCGGTTTGGTCAGCGTGACCATCCACGAGATGACGGAGAGCAGCCCCAGTCGCATGACCAGCGCCAGCGAGAGTCCAATCAGACGCGCTTTATCACGTTGTTTTGGCGGCAGCTTATCCGCAAGGATGGCGATAAACACCAGGTTATCAATGCCGAGAACGATCTCCAGCACGACCAGCGTGAGCAATCCCACCCAGATTGACGGGTCCATTAAGAATTCCATGACAAGCTCCTGCTAAAGGAATGACGAAACGGTGCCCCACTCAATGTGGGCAAAACAGAGGCAGACAGAGTCGATACGTGGCGAGGATCGCCGGTGAAAAAGGCGCGAAATGGCCTGGAAGATGACTGACGTCGGTGACGGTCCATATAGTGGGCTGGAGCCCTATACTCCTGAACAATTAAACGGAGGCTAAACATATCAGAGAGACTGTGTTTTTAGCAAAGATTTACGTTCCTTTGCAAAGTTCTGTAACACAGCGGCTATACGCTACAGATAATTCTGTAACGCGTGGCTAAATTACGGATCTTCATCACATAAATTATTTTTTCACTATCTAAAATAATTCGCGGAAGTCTTAGTTTTTTGAACTCTAACCCTTATCTGAATCGATTCGGTTCGCCAATACGATTCTCAGTACGACTGCCTGGCAGGCGTATTAATGATAATAAAAGGAGGTAGCAAGTGACCATTGCTATTGTCATAGGCACACATGGTTGGGCTGCTGAGCAGCTACTCAAAACGGCAGAGATGCTGTTGGGCGAGCAGGAAAACGTCGGCTGGATCGATTTCGTTCCCGGTGAAAACGCCGAGACGCTGATAGAGAAGTACAACGCTCAGCTCGAGAAGCTGGATACCAGCAAAGGCGTGCTGTTTCTCGTTGATACATGGGGCGGCAGCCCGTTCAATGCTGCCAGCCGCATTGTCGTCGATAAAGAGCACTATGAAGTTGTCGCCGGGGTCAATATTCCCATGCTGGTGGAAACCCTTATGGCACGCGACGACAATCCGTCCTTCGATGAGCTGGTTGCACTGGCTGTTGAAACCGGCCGCGAAGGGGTTAAGGCCCTGAAGGCACAGCCGGTTGAAAAACCTGCCCCTGCGCCTGCAGCGGCACCGAAAGCGGCGGCACCGGCAAAACCGATGGGCCCGAATGATTACATGGTGATCGGCCTTGCGCGTATTGATGACCGCTTAATCCACGGTCAGGTAGCCACGCGCTGGACCAAAGAGACCAACGTTCGACGCATTATCGTGGTCAGCGACGAAGTGGCCGCTGATACCGTACGTAAAACCCTTCTGACTCAGGTTGCTCCTCCTGGCGTTACCGCGCACGTTGTGGATGTCGCCAAGATGATTCGCGTTTACAACAACCCGAAATATGCGGGCGAACGCGTGATGCTCCTGTTCACTAACCCGACAGACGTTGAGCGCATTGTTGAAGGCGGCGTGAAAATCACCTCCGTTAACATTGGTGGTATGGCATTCCGTCAGGGCAAAACGCAGGTCAACAACGCCATTTCAGTCGATGCGAAAGATATCGAAGCATTCAACAAGCTGAATGCACGCGGTATTGAGCTGGAAGCCCGTAAGGTTTCCACGGACCAGAAACTGAAAATGATGGATTTGATCGGCAAAGTTGGGAAATAAGCCCGCGCCGGTTTTTCACATAATGCTTATGTAATAGGAGAAGTACAATGGAGATTACCACTCTTCAGATTGTGCTGGTGTTCGTGGTCGCATGTATTGCGGGTATGGAATCCGTACTTGATGAATTTCAGTTCCACCGTCCTCTGGTGGCCTGTACGCTGATTGGGGCCGTTCTGGGTGACATGAAAACCGGTATCATCATCGGTGGTACCCTGGAAATGATCGCCCTGGGCTGGATGAACATCGGTGCGGCGGTTGCGCCCGATGCCGCGCTGGCCTCTATCATTTCTACCGTTCTGGTTATTGCCGGTCACCAGAGTATTGGTGCTGGTATCGCCCTGGCAATCCCGCTGGCAGCCGCAGGCCAGGTTCTGACCATCATCGTTCGTACTATCACCGTTGCCTTCCAGCACGCGGCGGATAAGGCGGCCGACAACGGCAACCTCACGGCCCTGTCATGGATCCACGTTTCATCCCTGTTCCTGCAGGCGATGCGTATCGCAATCCCGGCGGTTATCGTCGCGATCTCTGTGGGTACCAGTGAAGTCCAGAGCATGCTGAACGCCATTCCTGAAGTGGTCACCGGCGGCCTGAACATCGCGGGCGGTATGATCGTGGTCGTTGGTTATGCGATGGTCATCAACATGATGCGCGCAGGCTACCTGATGCCGTTCTTCTACCTCGGCTTCGTGACCGCGGCCTTCACCAACTTCAACCTGGTTGCACTGGGTGTGATCGGTGCGGTGATGGCGATTCTCTACATCCAGCTCAGCCCAAAATATAACCGCGTCGCGGGTGCCCCAGCGCAGGCTGCTGGTAACAACGATCTCGATAACGAACTGGACTAACAGGTGAGCGAAATGGTTGATATGACAAAAACTACCACCGAGAAAAAACTCACTCCGGGTGATATTCGTGGCGTGTTCATCCGTTCTAACCTGTTTCAGGGTTCATGGAACTTCGAACGTATGCAGGCGCTGGGTTTCTGCTTCTCCATGGTACCGGCGATCAAACGCCTGTACCCGGAAAACAACGAAGCACGCCGTCAGGCCATCAAGCGTCACCTGGAATTCTTTAACACCCATCCTTACGTTGCGGCCCCCGTTCTGGGGGTAACGCTGGCGATGGAAGAGCAGCGTGCAAACGGCGCAGAGATTGACGATGGTGCCATCAACGGTATCAAAGTCGGTCTGATGGGTCCGCTGGCCGGTGTCGGCGATCCTATATTCTGGGGGACCGTGCGTCCGGTCTTCGCGGCACTGGGTGCCGGTATCGCGATGAGCGGCAGCCTGCTTGGCCCGCTGCTGTTCTTCATCCTGTTCAACGCCGTGCGTCTGCTGACCCGTTACTACGGCGTGGCCTACGGCTACCGTAAAGGGGTGGACATCGTTAAGGACATGGGCGGCGGCTTCCTGCAGAAACTGACTGAGGGGGCGTCAATCCTCGGCCTGTTTGTCATGGGCGCGCTGGTAAACAAGTGGACGCACGTGAACATCCCGCTGGTGGTATCGACCATCACCGGACAGGATGGTCAGACCCGCGTCACCACCGTGCAAACGATTCTGGATCAGCTGATGCCGGGCCTGGTCCCGCTGCTGTTGACCTTCGCCTGTATGTGGCTGCTGCGTAAGAAAGTGAACCCGCTGTGGATCATCGTTGGCTTCTTCGTCATCGGTATTGCGGGCTACGCCGTCGGCCTGCTGGGTCTGTAAGTATCAATACTATAGGCCGGGGGCTTGCCCCCGGTTTTTTTTATCTGGAGGATGAATGACTGTCACGGACATCGTACTGGTTTTATTTGTTGTTGCCCTTCTGGCTTACGCGATCTATGACGAGTTCATTATGCCCCGCCGTCACGGCGAGACGCTGCTCTCCCTTCCCCTGCTACGACGCGGCCGCGTGGATGCCTTTATCTTCGTGGGTCTCATCGCCATTCTTATTTACAATAACGTCACCAGCCATGGTGCATTATTAACCACATGGTTATTATGTGCGCTGGCATTAATGGCGATTTATCTGTTCTGGATCCGCACGCCAAAAATCATTTTTAAATCCCACGGATTCTTCTTCGCCAATGTATGGATAGAATATAACCGTATTAAAGAGATGAATTTATCCGAAGACGGCGTGCTGGTGATGCAATTAGAACAACGCCGCCTGCTTATTCGGGTGAAGAATATTGATGACCTGGAAAAGATATACAAGTTACTCGTTAAAACTCAATGAGTTAGATATATAGCAACGGCTATATCCTGTGTTTATTTTGCGCAAGAAACATAGCCGAAGCTATATCCCCACCGCTAATTTGAACGCTATTTGTTAACGATATTTTCACGATTAAAGACAAATGAAAATCGTTATCAATAAACGTTTTAAATAATGCCTTTTCATTGTTGTTTTATATTCTCAAAATATGTTAAGGTTGCGCCCGTCGTTGGGGAGTAGCCGATTTCCTGTTCACAGGAAATGTACGTGTCAACATACTCGTTGAAAAACGTGGCACGTACGGATCGCTTACCGCACATCTTATGTGCATTGCGATCAGGCGAGACCATAGATACATCAACTGCTGTTTACTGGGGGCAGTGATGTGTCATATGGATATCCCCGGTCTGGACGCTGTTATGAATATCTCCGCTACGATCCTTCTCGCTTTTGGCATGTCCATGGACGCCTTCGCTGCTTCCATCGGAAAAGGCGCCACGCTACACAAACCTAAATTCTCAGAAGCCCTGCGTACCGGCCTGATTTTTGGCGCTATCGAAACGCTGACCCCGCTTATCGGCTGGGGACTTGGCATGCTCGCCAGCCAGTTCGTGCTGGAGTGGAACCACTGGATTGCCTTCGTCCTGCTGGTGTTCCTCGGAGGCCGAATGGTCATTGAAGGTTTTCGCGGCGGTGATGATGAACACGAGGAGCCGCAGCATCGCCACGGCTTCTGGCTGCTGGTCACCACCGCTATTGCCACCAGCCTTGATGCGATGGCCGTTGGTGTGGGTCTGGCATTTCTGCAGGTCAATATTATCGCCACCGCGCTGGCTATTGGCTGTGCAACCCTGATTATGTCCACGCTGGGCATGATGGTCGGACGGTTTATCGGCCCGCTGCTGGGTAAACGCGCCGAGATCCTCGGGGGAATTGTGCTGATTGGCATTGGCGCCCAGATCCTCTGGGCACACTTCGCCGGTTAATCTTCGCGCTGCCAGATGTGGATGCTGAAGTCCGTCTGGCAGCGAAATGTTGAATGTGCCGCCAGCGTTTCCCACACCTCCGGTTTTGCCCGCCACGCGAACGGCGTCATCTGCAATAACGCGACGGCCTCTTCCCCTTTCAGCGTCATTTCGTACGCCACCGATTCCGCCTGCTTCAGCGTAAAACCGGCCAGTTGCTCAGAATGCGGGGCATGCAGACGCACTTCGTCGTAGATCAGCCCTTTCAGCTCCATCAGATGACGCGGGCCTGGGGTCACGGTGACCACCCATCCGCCCGGCTTCACCACGCGCGCCAGCTCTTCTGCCTTACACGGCGCGTAGATACGGATAACCGCGTCCATGCTGGCATCGTCAAACGGCAGCCGGTGGCTGGAGGCCACGCAGAACGTCACGTCGGTATAACGCTTTGCCGCCGCGCGTATGGCCACTTTCGACACGTCCAGACCGAATGTCTGCGCGCCCTTCTCACGAGCAACCTCCGCAAACCGTGCGGTGTAGTATCCTTCCCCACAGCCGATATCGAGCATGGCGGTGGCTGAAGCAGGCAGAATGTCATTGAGCATCTGCGTGACGGCCTCCCGCAGCGGCAGATAGTGTCCGGCATCGAGAAACGCGCGGCGCGCCCGCATCATCTCAGCACTGTCGCCAGGATCGCGGGAACGCTTATGCTGCACCGGCAGAAGATTCACGTAGCCTTCTTTTGCCCGGTCAAACTGATGCCCCTGCGGGCAGGTATACCGTTTATCTGAGTGCGTCAGGGGGGCGTGGCAAAGGGGACAGCTGAAGGACATGGCAACTCCGGAGCATAATCAAAGGGCGAAGTGTACCGCTATTCGCCCCTGTTATAAACGCCCGGTTAGCGCATGACGATAAGGTGATCGGACCCCGCCGGTAACCCGTCAGGTTTGATATTCTCCAGACGCAGCACGTTACCCATAATCTCACTGAAGACAGGGGCAGAGACGGCCCCGCCGTAGTAAGCCCCGTTTTGCGGATCGTTAATCACCACCACAAGGGCAAAACGCGGATTGCTGGCAGGGGCAACCCCCGCCGTGTAGGCGACGTATTTATCGACATACTTCCCGCTATCGTCAATTTTCTTCGCCGTACCGGTTTTCACCGCCACCCGGTAATCACGCACGGCAGCCTTAACGCCTCCGCCGCCCGGCAGCGCAACGCTCTCCATCATGTGCTCCACTTCATGGGCAATCTCTTCCGGCATGACGCGATGCCCGATAACGGGGGGATCGATGCGGGTGATCGAGAGCGGACGCTCAAGCCCGTACCCACCAATCGTGGCGTAGACGTGGGCCAACTGGAGCGGCGTAACCATCAGCCCGTAGCCGAAGGCAAAAGTCGCGCGATCGAGCTGGCTCCAGTATTTACGCTGTGGCAACAGCCCCGAGCTTTCCCCCGTTAAGCCAAGCCCCGTATTGGTGCCAAAACCAAAGTTTCGATAGGTATCGATGAGATGCTGGACAGGCATCGCCAGCGAAAGTCGGGAAACGCCGGTGTCGCTCGATTTTTGCAGGATCCCGGTCATCGTCAGCTCAGGGTAAAAGCCCACGTCGCGAATGCGATGCCCGTCAAGGATATACGGGTGGGTGTCAATCACGCTGTCCGGCTGGACCAGCCCCTGCTGCAGAGCCGTCATCAGCACCAGCGGCTTGACGGTTGAACCGGGTTCGAACGTATCGCTGATTGCGCGGTTGCGAAAATCGTTTATCGTCGCCCCTTCACGATTATTGGGGTTAAAATCCGGGTAGCTCGCCATGGCGAGGATTTCCCCGGTTGGGATATTAATGAGCACCGACGCCCCCGACTCGGCCTTGTTCCAGGCCACGGCATTGTCGAGCGCATCTTCGGTGATGGTTTGCAGCCGCTCGTCAATACTTAACTGGATGTTATGCGCCGGTGCGGGCGCAATTTCGGTCAGGTTTTCAACCACGCGTCCATAGCGATCTTCCCTTACCTGACGCACACCCGGCTTGCCGGTGAGTTGCGCGTTGAAGCTCTTTTCCACACCTTCGATGCCCTGCCCGTCAATATTGGTGAAGCCAATCAGGTTCGCTGCCACATGGCCAGCAGGATAAAAACGGCGGGACTCATCGCGCAAATTGATGCCGGGCAGATTCAGTTTGTCGATCCACTTTGCCTGCGCAGGATCGACCTGACGGGCAAGGTAAATAAAACGGCCCTGCGGATTGGCGTTGATGCGTGCCGAGAGTGTGCCGAGGGAGAGATGCAGCGCGCTGGCCAGCGCCTGCCAGCGCTCATCAAGGCCGACGCCCCCTTTTGCCAGCACCGTTTTAGGATCGGCCCAAACGGCCTGGACAGGCACGCTCACCGCCAGGGGGCGACCCTCACGATCCATTATCATGCCGCGCGGCGCATCAATCGCCAGCTGGCGGAGGGATCGCATATCCTCCTGCTTCACCAGATTGTCAGGCTTGATGATTTGCAGCCAGGCAACGCGGCCCAGCAGAAAAGCCAGACTACAAAAAATAGCTAAACAGAGCAGAGCAAAACGCGCCGGCGTGAAATTTCCAGTTGCTGTTATCAATGTCTTCTTCACCTGAACCCCAGGGCTGTAAAACAACGCCCTGATTTAACGGGAAAAGACGGCGAGAAGGTGACGAAACAGTGCTACTAACCTCGCAGCTTTGCAACAAGTTACTAACAAGACCGCGGATGGTAATATTTTGAAAGATAAGGGACATAAAAAAGCCCCGCGACAGGCGAGGCTTTATGTCTGAGAGTGAAGTGCCGGGCACTTCAGTCAGCAGCGGTTCGATCAGATAGCAGTTACGTTAACTGCAGCTGGGCCTTTCTGGCCGTCCTGAATTTCGAACTCAACGTTCTGGCCTTCAGCCAGAGTTTTGAAGCCGTTACCCTGGATTGCAGAGAAGTGTACGAACACGTCTTTGCTGCCGTCAGCAGGAGTAATGAAACCAAAACCTTTAGACTCGTTGAACCACTTAACTTGACCTTTAATCTTTGCCATTTTGCAAAATTCCTTAGAGTGTTTTCTTAGCCCGCAGGCATTAACTGAGATAAAACTGAGACATTACTGCATGAGGCACTAATATAAGGTTCGGCAGAGAAGCGGTATTCAACGACAACGTGTTTACTCAGGACTTCTTTACTGAAAATGCCACACATAAACAGAACTGTACCTCGTTTGACCCAAAACGTGTTATCACACACTATGTTTAATATGGCAAGCCATTTTTAAACATGTCTCGATCCGCCGCACAAATTCGAACAGTGCCTGTCAGGTTTTGCACAATTATGCGCATCACGTACAGACAGCCCTGCTGCGTAACAAAGACCCAGCGTTGCTTTCACACCCGCTGTAATCTAAGACTTTTTTAACATAGCTCAATCATTACGAACCGTCCAGCAAACGGGAAAAGAAATCTTACGTCTTGATTGAGTTAGAACAATTTGTGAAAACTTATGCTTAAATCATTGTAACGCGACCAAATTGTTTCAGAGAAAAAACAGTGTTAATAACCCGCGCCCAGCTGTATTAAAATGCACCAGCGAATAAACAGCGTTATGCACCAAAATAATGAAATTTTTATGACTCTGCATCAAAAGAAGGCAAGCAAAACGTTTCGATAAAAATAAAACATTCCTGCGCGCGTTTACATCAACAATATATGCAACAATTTATCGCTTCGTTTATAAGGATAAATATTCACCAATTTTCAGTATCCTGAAAGAATGGTTAACTGGTGCTAAATTATCGAGTGCGTGAGTTAACTCCTGCACAGGTTCATCTAAGGATTCATCTGCCAGTTCGAACACGCCCCAGTGAATAGGGAACGCCAGAGGTGAGCCCAGCTGCTGCCACAATGCCACCGCAGATTGCGGATCCATATGATGGACAGCCATGAACCATCGTGGGGCATAGGCACCAATCGGTAACGCGGCGGCATCTATCTGGCCCAGGCGTTCAGGAATTAACAGCAGCTCAGGTGAATAACCGGTATCACCGCTAAACCAGAAACGGTGATGTCGTCCTTCCATCACCCAGCCGCACCATAAGGAACGATTGCGGTTCCATGGCGTGCGCATGCTCCAGTGCTGTGCCGGTACGGCGGTCAGCGTCATCCCCTGCCAGGTGAAACTCTGCCACCAGTCGAGTTCGACCACGCGTTTTGCTCCCCGGCGACGAAACCAGTCGGCGAGGCCCAAAGGAACAAAAATACTGACGTCGGGAAAGCGTTTGAGGATTCGGCGAAGGGTTGCGTCATCAAGATGATCGTAATGATTATGGGAAATGACGACCGCATCCAGCTGATGAAGTTGCTCGACAGACAGTACGGGGGGTGTCTTACGCTGGGGTCCCAGGAAAGGCAGCGGAGAAGCGCGTCGAGAAAACACCGGATCGGTAAGGATGATATTGCCGTCCAGCTGCAGCAACACGCTCGCGTGCCCGAGCCACCATACCCCATCTTCCTGAGGTTGCGTAAGCTCAACCGGTTGCCACCACTGGCGGATAAAGTCTTCATAACCCAGCGCGGGCGGCTTCGGTAATCCGGCCGCTTTACGCGCTTTACGCCAACGGTCAAGGTCGCCGGGTTGATGTCCGACAGGATCGGTATTACAAAAACCGTTTGGGGTGTGATGTTTCAGGGAGGGGTCATACCAGGGATTTTTCCAGACCACAGCCACCTCCCAGGACAAAAAGATTAACGCTCAGCCACCAGGCGGATAAAGTCGTCTTCGTCTTTGTTATCTTCAGCGACCGCGTCTTTCGGCGCGTCTTTCTCTTCCGGTTCGTTAGCCTCACACAGACGGCGTAGCAGCGCATTCTGACGTTTTTGCTGATCGAGCAGCGCTTCCAGCAGTTCGATCTGCTCGTTAGTACGGGAACTGGCGCGGTTCACGAAAAACCAGATGACCAGCCCCACAAGCAGTACCACCAAAGAAATCATCAGGGATGCTATATTCAGCAGCCCTGAATTCAGTAACTCACCCATTTCACCACCTCAATAAAAACGTCTATTTTACCACTGGCGCGAAGGAAGGAAATCACGTTGAGAAAAAATGTCTATTACCACGGAATAAACTTGTTTATTGCGCAAACGCCGCTAAAAAACTGTACATCCTGATCGCACATCACATTGATCGTCTGCGTCCATAACACCACGCACGCTATCAGCACGATAATCAGAATTACCCAGCGTATTTTTTTCACTCCACACTCCGTCTAAGGACCTGATGTAACGAGATTATCACGCTTATCTTAAACAAGGACTAACTGTGCCTCCATCGCGTTTTTTTTCAGAATCCTGCACTTGTTTCATCGCGTAAACGCTTTACGCTAGCATTACGATAACAACGATAAAAGAGGTAATGATGCGATTCATCATTCGAACAATTATTGCACTGGCCATTGTCTGGATTGGCCTTCTGTTAACGGGCTATGGCGTGCTCGTGGGGAGCACCGAAAACGCAGCCGGGCTAGGCATTCAGTGTAAATACCTCACAGCACAGGGAATGAGCACTGCCCAGTATCTGCATACTGACAGCGGGATCGTTGGCTTAACCCACTGCCCTGTACTGCGTAAAACATCCGTCGTGATTGATAATGGCTAATCAGCCAGGTGAATGACATACAAAAAACGCCGCATCAGATGCGGCGTTTTTTTCTACCAGCAGGGATTAAAACGGGTAGTCGTGATATCCCATCTGTTCAGAAATTTTCCGTGCCGCAGTGTGCAGAATAGCCACATACTCATGCAGACGCTCTTCGGAGAAACGTAAGGTTGGGAAGGAGATACTCAAGCCCGCGATCACCACGCCAAAGCGGTCAAATACCGGAACGCCGATGCAGCGCAGCCCCTCTTCCTGCTCTTCGTTATCTTCGCCATATCCCTGCTCGCGCACGCGGTCGAGCACCGTCAGCAGCGCATCCGTGCTGGTAATGGTTCGTGAGGTACTTTGCTTGTATTCCACGCCTTCAAGGATCTGCTTCACTTCCTCGCGATCGCGCCACGCCAGCAGAACTTTACCAATGGCGGTACTGTAGAGCGGGTTGCGGCGACCAATGCGCGAATACATGCGCAGATTGTACATGGAGTCGATTTTATGGATGTAAACGATGCTGTCTTCATCCAGGGCACCGAGATGAATGGTCTCTTTGGTCAGGCGAGAGATTTCACGCATCTGAATGTCAGCGCTGCGGATCAGGTCAACATTTTGTAGCGCACGCGCACCCAATTCAAACAGCTTAAGCGTCAGAGAATACTTTTCAGATTCGCCTTCCTGCGCAACGTAACCCAGGGACTTCATGGTTTGCAAAAAGCGATAAACGGTGCTTTTTGACATCATCACGCGCTGCGACAGCTCTGTAATACCTATTTCACGCTCTTCTCCAAGCGCCTGTAAGATGCCAAACACCTTCAGCACGGAAGAAACAGAATCTGGCTGTTTATCCAAATCCGCAATAGCCATTTACCACCTCATAGCGAGTGTTTTATAAAAATCAGAACCGGTTTTTATTATAAGTTCCCGTCATGTCACCTGCAATCAATCCGCGTTTACTTCGTTACAAATCTGCGACATATCGCGGCTGTAACAATGCTAAAATAGTTACCCTGAGAATAATTTCACGCTGAGCTTTTTACTCCTGATGGAAAAGAATCTTTCTGATGGCCTGCCATTACCCCAGCGGTATGGCGCAATAGCGACCATCATTATCGGTATCTCAATGGCCGTCCTTGACGGCGCGATTGCAAACGTTGCCCTGCCAACCATCGCCAGCGACCTGCATGCCTCACCCGCCAGTTCGATTTGGATTGTTAACGCCTACCAGATTGCGATTGTGGTGTCACTGCTCTCGTTCTCTTTCCTCGGCGATATGTTCGGCTACCGCCGGGTATATCAGTGCGGCCTGGTGGTTTTCACTTTTACCTCCCTGCTCTGTGCCCTTTCAGATTCACTGCATACCCTGACGCTTGCGCGTATTGCGCAGGGTTTTGGCGGCGCGGCGCTCATGAGCGTAAACACGGCGCTGATCCGCTTGATTTATCCGCAGCGTCATCTGGGGCGCGGAATGGGGATAAACTCGTTTATTGTCGCCGTCTCTTCTGCCGCCGGGCCAACAATTGCGGCGGCGATCCTCTCCGTTGCGTCATGGCAATGGCTGTTCGCCATTAACGTGCCGCTGGGTATCGTCGCCATCTTTTTTGCTCTGCGCTTTCTTCCCGCTAATGGTCCCAAAAGCAGCATGCCGCGCTTCGACGTGGCAAGTGCGGTGATGAATGCCCTGACCTTCGGCCTGTTGATTACGGCGCTGAGCGGCTTTGCGCAGGGACAATCTCTGGTGCTTACCGCCGCGGAGCTCATCGCCCTGCTGGCGATCGGCTTCTTCTTTGTCCGCCGCCAGCTCACCCTGCCAGTTCCTTTGCTGCCCGTTGACCTGCTGCGTATTCCCCTCTTTTCGCTCTCCATCTGCACGTCTGTCTGCTCGTTCTGCGCCCAGATGCTGGCTCTGGTCTCCCTGCCCTTCTTTCTGCAGAGCGTAGTTGGCCGTTCAGAAGTGGAAACCGGGCTGCTGCTCACCCCCTGGCCGCTGGCGACGATGGTGATGGCACCGCTGGCAGGTTATTTAATTGAACGTGTTCATGCCGGTTTATTGGGCGCTTTGGGGCTGGCGGTGATGGCGACAGGCCTTTTCGCGTTAGCATTGTTGCCCTCGTCGCCTTCGGATCTGGACATCATCTGGCGCATGATCCTCTGCGGCGCAGGGTTTGGCCTGTTCCAGTCCCCCAATAATCACACCATTATCACCTCAGCACCACGGCATCGCAGCGGTGGGGCAAGCGGTATGCTGGGAACCGCGCGTCTGCTGGGCCAAAGCAGCGGTGCGGCACTGGTCGCCCTGATGTTTAACCTTGCCGGACAAAACGGTAACCACCTTGCGCTCCTCACAGCAGGCGCCCTTGCCACCCTCGCGGCGGTCGTCAGTGGCCTGCGGGTGACCCAGCCCAGGGTTCAGGCATAAAAAAAGCCGGGCGGAGTGTTCTCCCGCCCGGCTTTTTATGTTTTGTTGCGTTACTTCAGGTATTCCCCACTGCGCAGCGCTTCAATACGCTTATCCAGCGGCGGGTGAGACATAAACAGCTCGCTCAGCGATTTGGATTTACCGTTAATGCAGAAGGCCATCATGCTGTTCGCTTCCTGCGGCTCGTAGGAGGTTTTCAGACGCTGCAGCGCGGCAATCATCTTCTCACGACCAACCAGCTTCGCAGAGCCGGCATCCGCGTGGAATTCACGGTGACGGGAGAACCACATGGTGATGATGCTCGCCAGAATACCGAATACCAGTTCCAGAACCATCGACACAGCAAAATAGATCAGCGGGTTGCCGTTGCTCTCTTCGCCTTCGTCACGGTTGCCGCCCATGAAGCCCGCGGCAATCTGCGCCAGAATACGGGAGATAAAGATCA
Organism: Enterobacter sp. ku-bf2; assembly: GCF_001742765.1. NCBI lineage: Bacteria > Pseudomonadati > Pseudomonadota > Gammaproteobacteria > Enterobacterales > Enterobacteriaceae > Enterobacter > Enterobacter sp. ku-bf2. Next base: position 182,331 of record NZ_MDVW01000001.1, on the reverse strand, counting down.
CGAAGGTGTTTACCACGCCCTGAATCAGGGTCATGGTCACCATGTCACCGTTAGCGATATGGCTGATTTCGTGGGCGATAACCGCTTCGGCTTCGTCACGGCTCATGTTCTGCAGCAGTCCGGTGCTGACAGCAACCAGTGACGCATCGCGACGGGCCCCCGTGGCGAACGCGTTGATATCCGGAGCATGGTAAATGGCCACCTGCGGCATGGCGATCCCGGCCTGACGGGACTGCTGAGCCACCGTATTCATCAGCCACTGTTCCATATCGTTACGGGGTTGCTCAATGACCTCACCCCCTACCGATTTCAGTGCCATCCACTTCGACATCAGCAGGGAGATGAACGAGCCACCAAAACCAAACAGCAGCGCCATAATCAACAGACCCTGAACGCTGCTCGACTGAATTCCTGTCAGGCTTAGCACGAGCCCGAAAACCACCATCACCGCGAGGTTGGTGAGCAGGAAGAGCGCGATTCGCATCATAATTTTCTTTTTACCTCAGTTTAACAAAACGCACTATGCGATTACCCACATCGTATGGGTATTGCGGCTATTTTCAAGCATCCTGAGGGCGTAAGTCACCAGAAAGACACAACTTTACACAATTGAAAATCTGGCTGACGGAAGGATAAAGTACAAAAAGAAACAGGCACAATGTCTTGTGCCTGTTGGGAGGTTATTTTGCCGGAGCGGGCTGTACGGCAGGTTTCTCTTTTTCCTGATTCGCCAGGTCGAGAGCGATATGCACCGTCTCGTCGAGATACGGATCCGGCTCCTGGTAATCTTTTGGCAGATCGTCCAGTTTCTTTAGCAGAGGCTTGCCTTCACGCTTGAAGCGATCGTTGATACGCGCCAGGCGGGTTGCATCGTCTTCGTTGTTCTCTTTTTCACGCTGAGCGTAGTTCAGAGAAACAATATTCCGCTTATCCTTCAGAGCATTGAATCGCGCAATGTCCTTCATGATGTACTGGAACTCCGGATCTTTCGCGATGCGGTCGTTATGCGCCTTCAGCAACTCAGGGCCAAACTGCGTCATATCACCCGCTTTCACGTAGGTCGCGGCATTGATGCTGTCCCACGGCAACGCGTTATCTTCAAACTTCTCGCCGGTTTCCGTCTCCTGGGTGCCAGTCGGCATGATGATGTCCGGCGTGACGCCCTTACGCTGCGTACTGCCGCCATTTACGCGGTAGAATTTCTGAATGGTGTACTGAACCGAGCCCAGCGCAGGCCATTCCGGACGCAGCATCTGATCGTAAATACGATTCAGAGAACGGTACTGCTGAACAGTGCCTTTCCCGAAGGTTGGCTCACCGACGATCAGCGCGCGGCCGTAGTCCTGCATGGCTGCGGCAAAGATCTCAGACGCGGAAGCGCTGAAGCGGTCAACGAGAACAACCAGCGGACCTTTGTAGTAGACCACACCGTCATTGTCCGCATCTTCGCGCACTTTACCGTTGTTATCGCGCACCTGAACCACCGGGCCAGATGGGATGAACAGGCCAGAGAGAGAAACCGCTTCCGTCAGCGCCCCGCCGCCGTTACTGCGCAGGTCGATGATGATGCTGCTGACGTTCTGCTTTTCAAGCTTCTGCAACTGAACTTTCACATCGTCAGTCAGCCCGACGTAGAAGCCAGGAATATCCAGGACGCCCACCTTCTCTTTACCCAGGGTTTTCACCGACATTTTCACCGCGCGGTCTTCCAGACGGATACGCTCACGGGTCAGGGTAACGATACGGGTTTTGGTGCCTTTTCCGGCTGGCAGAATTTCCAGACGAACCTTGCTGCCTTTCGGACCTTTGATCAGCGCAACCACGTCATCAAGACGCCAGCCGATCACGTCGACCATGTTCTGGCCGGTTTGTCCCACACCCACAATACGATCGCCAACGCTAATCGCTTTGCTTTTAGATGCCGGGCCACCCGCGACCATCGAATTGATCACCGTGTAATCATCGTCCATCTGCAGCACCGCGCCGATACCTTCCAGAGACAGGCTCATTTCGGTATTGAACTGTTCGGTGTTGCGTGGTGAGAGATAGTTGGTGTGCGGATCGATTTCGTGCGCAAAGGCCGTCATGGCCAGCGAGAAGACATCCTCACTGTTGGTCTGGGCCAGGCGACGAATGGCAAATTTGTAACGACGCGTCAGCGTGTCACGGATCTCTTTTTCGTCTTTGCCGGTGAGCTTAAGGCTCAGTTCGTCGTATTTAACTTTGCCGTCCCACAGCGCATTCAGCTCGGCTTCATCTTTTGGCCAGGGCGCTTTGCTGCGGTCCAGATTGAAGGTGTCGTTGCCGGTGAAGTCCATTGGACGTTCCAGCACTTTCAGCGCGTACTGATAGCGTTCGAAGCGGCGCTTTTGCGACAGGTTGTAGAGATCGTAGAACAGATCCAGCTTGCCTGAACGCAACTCGTCACCCACCTCGGATTTTCGCTTAGCGAACTGCTCGACATCGCTGGCGAGCAAAACGTTATGGCTGTAATCCAGCAAGTTCAGATAGCGGTCAAAGATTTTGGCCGAAAAGGCCTGATCGAGATCGAACTGACGATAGTGCGAACGGGTGAAACGTGAGGTCACGCGCTCGCTCACCGTCGCGTGCTGCGTCTCTTCCTTGAGTACCGGAATTTGATCAACACGCGTGATATCGTCCACTGCAAAAGCGTGACCTGTTATAGCAAACAGACCCGCCAGCGCGGTGAGCTTAAAAAAAGTGTTCATGCCAGGCTTGGCCTCCGTTTCAGAACAACAAGTGTTCTGCGCGTACAATCATTGACATACCAGAAGTCAGCTGTACACGAACGCCATCTTTGGTGATTTCCAGTACGGTGGCGTCCATAGCATTGTTACCCGCTTTTACCTTCAGTGCCTGACCGACGCTCAGGGCGTTAATGTCAGAAACCGGAGTATGGCGCGGCTCTTCACGAGGCGCACGTGGGGCTTTTGCTGCTGGTTTGTCTGCACGCGGTTTGCGATCGTTATTATCGTGACGACGCGGCGCAGGGCGTGGTTTACGCTCACGACGAGGCGCTTCTTCCTGGCCGTTTGCCGCGGCGGCTTCGCGTTTTTTCGCTTGCTGTTCTGCACGTTGTGCCTGAACGCGTGCTTTGGCTTCTTCCAGCTGCTTGCGCGCATGCTCAACGTGCTGCTCGTCAAGCTCACCGCAAGGGTTGCCGTCGAGATCCACGCGAGTCGCGCCAGGTTTGATACCGTACAGGTAACGCCAGCTCGAAGTATAAAGACGTAAGGCGGAACGCAGCTGAGTTTTGCTGAGGTTCATTTCCCCTTCAACACGTGCCACCAGATCCTGAAAAATACCGACTTTCAGGGGACGAGCTTCGCCTTCCGCGCTGAAGCACTGCGGGAAACGCTCGGCCAGAAATGCGATAACTTCTTTACTGCTATTCAACTTAGGTTGATTTTCCATGAAATTTCCTGATTACAACGGACGTTGCCAACAAGCGCAGGCATGAACAGGCGTCATTATAATGACGCTATCAGTAAATGCTACGTTATCCGTTGATTATCCTGCGACGCTCGCAAAGAATTTTTGATAATCGGTTGCTGCGAGTACGTTTTCCAGATTCGCCACCAGCTCGCGCAGCCCCTGTTCGTCCTCGGTTGTAAAGCGACTGAAGACCGTACTGTCGATGTCCAGAACGCCAATAATCTGATTTTTGACCACCAGCGGCAGAACGATTTCAGAATTACTGGCAGCATCACAGGCAATGTGTCCGTCAAACGCATGAACGTCTTCCACACGCTGGACCTGATTCTCGGCCACCGCCGTGCCGCATACGCCACGCCCAACCGGGATACGCACGCAGGCCAGTTTGCCCTGGAACGGACCGAGCACCAGCGTTTCACCTTCCAGAAGGTAAAAGCCCGCCCAGTTTACGTCAGAGAGACGTTCAAACAGCAATGCGCTAGTATTTGCCAGAGTGGCTAAGAAGCTGGTCTCACCCGCCATCAATGCCTTAAAATCGCGGTTCAGATCCGCGTAGAATTCTGTTTTGTTCATTATTCAATCACTTAGTTGTCTTACAAAATTACCGCATAGCCTATTAAAATAAGCATTAAATGCGCTCATGCTCAAGATGAATCCGTTCATGAGTTATTATAACTTTCAACAATACTTATTTGTGCGCAGCTGATGGCCTTAAAAACAACCAAAATTACGCCGACGAGAAAAATAACTGTCCATACGGTAAGCGAAGCTTTGCCTCGTGCACATTATCAGCGTTGCCCCCAGTGCGATACGCTTTTTATGTTGCCGAAGATGAAATCGCACCAAAGTGCCTTCTGTCCCCGCTGCGACGCCAAAATTCGCGATGGCCGCGACTGGTCGTTGACCCGCCTCGCCGCCATGGCCGTCACCATGCTGCTGCTGATGCCCTTCGCCTGGAGCGAACCGCTGCTGAAGCTCTATCTGCTTGGCGTGCGCATTGATGCTAACGTGCTGCAGGGTATCTGGCAGATGACCCGTCAGGGCGATCCGATTACCGCCGCCATGGTGCTATTCTGCACCGTTGGCGCACCGCTGGTGCTGGTTGCCGCCATTGCCTATCTCTGGTTTGGCAATATTCTTGGCATGAACCTTCGCCCGGTGCTGCTGATGCTGGATAAGCTCAAAGAGTGGGTCATGCTGGATATTTATCTGGTCGGCGTGGGCGTTGCGTCCATAAAAGTCCAGGACTACGCCTTTTTGCAGCCCGGCATTGGACTCTTTGCTTTCATCTGTCTGGTGTTGCTGAGCATCCTGACCCTGATCCACCTGAACGTTGAGCAGCTCTGGGAGCGTTTTTACCCTCAGCGCCCCGCCACGCGCCCCGATGAAAATCTGCGCGTCTGTCTGGGCTGCCACTATACCGGGTTGCCCGACCCGCGCGGACGCTGCCCGCGGTGCCACATTCCATTACGGCTGCGGCGCAACAACAGCCTGCAAAAATGCTGGGCCGCGCTGATCGCCTCCCTGGTGTTCCTGATCCCCGCCAATATGCTTCCGATTTCCATCATTTACGTGAATGGCGGACGCCAGGAGGATACTATCCTCTCCGGAATTATCTCCCTTGCGCACAGCAATGTCGGGGTGGCGGCGATCGTCTTTATTGCCAGTATCCTGGTTCCCTTTACCAAAGTGGTAGTGATGATTACCCTGCTCATCAGCATTCACTTAAAGTGTGAACAAGGTTTACGGACCCGCATTCTGCTTCTGCGATTCGTCACCTGGATTGGCCGCTGGTCAATGTTAGATTTGTTCGTGATTTCGCTGATGATGTCGCTCATCAATCGCGATCAGTTACTTGCTTTTACAATGGGACCCGCGGCTTTTTATTTCGGCTCTGCGGTGATATTGACTATTCTTGCTGTGGAATGGCTGGATAGCCGCTTACTTTGGGATGCACATGAGTCAGGAAACCCCCGCTTCGCCGACTGAAGCGAGAATTAAAACAAAACGCCGCATTTCGCCATTCTGGTTGCTGCCCGTCATCGCCCTGATGATTGCAGGCTGGCTTATCTGGACAAGCTATGAAGATCGCGGGAGTACGGTCACCATTGATTTCCAGACCGCCGACGGCATCGTCGCCGGACGAACGCCCGTTCGCTTCCAGGGGGTTGAGGTCGGTACGGTTCAGGATATCTCCCTTGGAAAAGGGCTGAATAAGATTCAGGTGCGGGTCAGTATCAAATCTGACATGCAGGATGCCCTGCGCAGCGAAACACAGTTCTGGCTGGTGACGCCAAAAGCCTCTCTGGCCGGTGTCTCCGGGCTGGATGCGCTCGTGGGCGGCAACTATATTGGCATGATGCCGGGCAAAGGCGAGCCGCAGGATCACTTTGTTGCGCTGGATACGCAGCCCAAATACCGTCTTAATAACGGCGATTTGATGATTCATCTCCAGGCGCCGGACCTCGGTTCCCTGAACAGTGGCTCCCTGGTCTATTTCCGTAAGATCCCGGTTGGCCGCGTGTACGATTACTCGATTAACCCGAACAAACAGGGCGTCACTATTGATGTGCTGATCGAGCGTCGCTTCACCAATCTGGTGAAAAAGGGCAGCCGCTTCTGGAACGTGTCCGGCGTGGATGCCGACCTCAGCCTGAGCGGCGCCAAAGTGAAGCTGGAAAGTCTGGCCGCCCTGGTGAACGGCGCCATTGCCTTTGACTCCCCGGAAAACTCGAGCCCTGCCACCGCTGATGACACGTTCGGATTGTACGCCGACCTGGCGCACAGCCAGCGCGGCGTGATCGTCAAACTTGCCCTGCCCGATGCTAAGGGGCTAAAAGCGGGTTCAACGCCGCTGATGTATCAGGGTCTGCAGGTCGGCCAGCTCACCAAAATGACGCTCAACCCGGGCGGGTCGGTCACCGGCGAAATGACGGTCGATCCGAGCGTGGTCGATCTCCTGCGCGAGAAAACGCGCATCGAAATGCGCAGTCCAAAGATCTCGCTGAACGATACCAGCCTCAGCACGCTGCTGACCGGCAATACCTTTGAGCTGATCCCGGGTGAAGGTCAGCCCAGCAACAGCTTCGTGATTGCTCCGGCGGATAAAGCTCTGTTGCAAAAACCGGGCGTGGTGACGGTTACCCTGAATGCGCCTGAAAGCTATGGGATTGAAGCCGGTCAGCCGTTGATTTTACACGGCGTGCAGGTGGGACAGGTGCTGGAGCGCAAGCTCTCCGCGGATGGGGTGCAATTCTCCGTCGCCATCGACCCGCAATACAGAGATCTGGTGCACGGTGACAGTAAATTCGTGGTGAACAGTCGCGTCGACGTGAAGGTGGGTCTGGACGGCGTGGAGTTTCTCGGCGCCAGCGCCAGCGAATGGGTCAACGGCGGTATCCGCATTTTACCGGGGGATAAAGGCCCCGTGCGCGACAGCTACCCGCTGTATGCTAACCTGGAGAAAGCGATTGAAAACAGCCTGAGCGATCTTCCTACCACCACGCTGACGTTAAGCGCCGAGACCCTGCCGGACGTTCAGGCGGGCTCCGTGGTGCTGTATCGCAAGTTTGAAGTCGGGGAAGTGATTACCGTTCGCCCGCGTGCCGACGCCTTTGATATCGAACTGCACATCAAGCCGGAGTACCGCAAGCTGCTGACGCCAAACAGCGTCTTCTGGGCCGAAGGCGGCGCGAAAGTTCAGCTTAACGGCAACGGACTGACCGTGCAGGCCTCTCCGCTGTCACGCGCGCTGCGGGGGGCGATTAGCTTCGATAACCTCAGCGGTGCGGGCGCGAATCTGCGCAAGGGCGATAAACGTATTCTCTTCCCGTCCGAGACCGCCGCCCGCGCCGTGGGGGGGCAGATTACCCTCCATGCGTTTGACGCCGGTAAGCTGGCGGAAGGCATGCCCATCCGCTATCTGGGTATTGATATCGGGCAGATCCAGAAGCTGACGCTGATCACCTCGCGTAACGAGGTGCAGGCCACTGCCGTACTTTACCCGGAATATGTACAAACCTTTGCCCGTACGGGTACGCGCTTCTCGGTGGTCACGCCGCAGATCTCGGCCGCAGGCGTTGAGCATCTCGATACCATTTTGCAGCCGTACATCAACGTGGAGCCAGGCCAGGGCAAGGCCCGTCGTGATTTCGAGCTGCAGGAAGCCACGATCACCGACTCGCGCTACCTTGGCGGCCTGAGCATCGTGGTGGAAGTGCCGGAAGCGGGCTCGCTGAGCATCGGCACCCCTGTGCTGTTCCGCGGTATTGAAGTAGGTACGGTCACGGGCCTGACGCTCGGTACGCTCTCCGACCGCGTAATGGTGGCGTTGCGCATCAGTGAACGCTACCAGCACCTGGTACGTAATAACTCGGTATTCTGGCTGGCATCCGGCTATTCGCTGGACTTTGGCCTGACGGGAGGCGTGGTGAAAACCGGCACCTTCAACCAGTTCATTCGCGGTGGCATTGCTTTTGCCACGCCGCCGGGAACGCCGCTGGCACCGAAAGCGCAGCCGGGTAAACACTTCCTGCTGCTCGAAAGCGAACCGAAAGAGTGGCGCGAATGGGGAACCGCCCTGCCACGTTAATCTGCAAGGCTCCGGTGTCAACGCACCGGAGCCTTTATGCTACACTGCGCACCTGAACTTTTCCCTGTGGTGTGCCCGTGGCTCAAAACTCCGTATTTCTTCCTGAACAATTCCTGGCGCAGATGCGCGAGGCGCTTCCTTCTCACCTGTCGTTAGACGATTTTATCGCCGCCTGCCAGCGTCCGTTACGCCGGAGTATTCGCGTCAATACGCTGAAAATCAGCGTCGAAGATTTTCTGGCGCTGGTCGCGCCCTACAGCTGGCAGCTTACGCCGGTACCGTGGTGCGCTGAGGGGTTCTGGATCGAGCGCGATGACGAAGACGCCGTGCCGCTGGGAAGCACCGCGGAACATCTGAGCGGTCTGTTCTATATCCAGGAGGCCAGCTCGATGCTGCCGGTGGCTGCCCTGTTCGCAGAGGGCAACGCGCCCGCTCGCGTGATGGATGTGGCCGCGGCGCCTGGCTCAAAAACCACGCAAATTGCCGCCCGCATGGGTAACCGCGGTGCGATCCTCGCCAACGAGTTTTCCGCCAGCCGCGTGAAGGTATTGCATGCCAATATCAGCCGCTGCGGTATTCATAATGTTGCCCTGACGCACTTCGACGGCCGCGTGTTTGGCGCCGCCTTGCCGGAAGCCTTCGACGCCATCCTGCTGGACGCCCCCTGCTCCGGCGAAGGGGTGGTGCGTAAAGATCCCGATGCGTTAAAGAACTGGTCCGTGGAAAGCAACCTTGAGATCGCCGCCACGCAGCGGGAGCTGATCGAGAGCGCATTCCATGCCCTGCGCCCTGGCGGCACGCTGGTCTATTCAACGTGCACCTTAAACCGCGATGAAAACGAAGACGTCTGCTTGTGGCTGAAAGCGCAATACCCGGATGCGGTCGAGTTCCTGCCGCTCGACGATCTGTTTGCCTCAGCACAGGAGGCGGCCACCCCTGAGGGTTTCCTTCATGTGTTCCCACAGATTTACGACTGCGAAGGCTTCTTTGTGGCGCGTCTGCGTAAAACACAGGCGGTTGCTCCCCTGCCCGCACCTAAATTCAAGGTCGGCAACTTCCCGTTTGCCCCCCTCAAAGGGCGCGATGCAGCACAGCTTATCGCCGCCGCCGAAAAAGTTGGCCTGGCCTGGGATGAGAGCCTGCACCTCTGGATGCGTGATAAAGAGGTATGGCTGTTCCCGGCTGAGATCGAGCCGCTCATCGGAAAGGTCCGTTTTTCCCGAATCGGTGTCCGCCTGGCGGAAGTGCATAATAAAGGCTATCGCTGGCAGCATGAGGCCGTCATCGCCCTTGCCGGACGCGAGAATACCTTTGCCCTGACGCATCAGGAAGCCGAAGAGTGGTATCGTGGTCGCGATGTCTATCCGGACAGCACGCCAACAGGCGATGAAGTGATCGTGACGTATCAGGGATACCCGCTCGGGCTGGCAAAAAAAGTCGGTTCACGACTGAAAAACAGCTACCCGCGCGAGCTGGTTCGCGATGGACGGCTGTTTACCGGTAACGATCGCACGACCTGAAAAAAAGCGCATTTTTTTACTGGCGATTTTGCTCTCCTTGTCTACGATCAAAAATGGGTGGCCGCACTGGTCATACCAGATTTTGACAACCGACCCGGAGAGCACTATGACGAAAACCAGCGTGCGTATTGGCGCTTTTGAAATCGACGACGCAGAGCTGCGCGGCGAAGCACAAGGCGATCGAACGTTAAGTATTCCCTGCAAATCCGACCCGGATTTGTGCATGCAGCTCGATGCATGGGATGCAGACACCAGCGTCCCGGCAATACTTGATGGCGAACACTCAGTCCTTTACCGTGAGCATTACGATAGTAAAACCGATGCCTGGGTCATGCGTCTTGCCTGACCTAAAGAGAACCCGCCCGAAGGCGGGTTATTTATTACTGCAGCTGCGCCAGCGTAAAGTAACCGTCAAATACGGCGCCCGTATCAATGTAGTGAAGATTGTCAAAATCATACCTTCTGTCGACAGGCGTATGTCCGAACCAGAAATGATCCGCACCGCTGATGCCCTGCCCTTTACCCACCATAAACCCCATCAACCGATCGCGGTCCCATAAAACGCGATGGGCACTGACCGGTTTTTGCCAGCAGTATTCCGCTGCCGGATAATCCGCATGGGCAATCACGTTCAGACCGTTCGCACAGGTTATCTCAATGATATGCGGTAAATCGCGACAGGCCTCGAGCAACGACAGCGCAAGCTGTTGCTGGTCGCGTTCAAGTTGCGCAAACCACATTCCGCCATTCATCATCCAGAGAGAAAAATCGTTATTATCCAGACCGTCGAGCGCCATTTGCTCATGGTTGCCCCGGACGGCACGAAACCATTTTTCACGAATTAACTGCAGGCATTTCACGCTATCAGGCCCACGATCGATCATATCCCCAACGGAAATAAGCAAATCCTCATACGGGTTAAAATGACGGCGTTTAAGCTCCTCCATAAGCCACTGATAACAGCCATGTATATCGCTGACAACCCAGACGTGACGCCACATCCCACCTTCAATTCGCTGATACATAGCTCCTCCTGTTAACAGTATAGCCGCCGCAGAAAATGCAACAGGCGGGCGTGGTCCTCACGAAGTGAAACAAACGGTAAACCAAACAGAAATAAAGATCCTCGCGCTATTAATCCCTTTTTCCTGGCTCTTTAGAATAAAGGGAGAAAAAAAGAGGGGTCTTCACGTGTCTAATACGCACCTGCATAACGATGTTTTCTATCCGCATCGCACAAATATTATTTCCGAGCTGGTGAACGGCAAACGCGTCCCGGGACCGATCTGGCGCAAACGCGAATATCGCCTGAAGTTCCTGTTACGTTCGCTGGTGTTCTGGTCTTCTACCCATCGCATGCTGGAGGCGCTTTCTGGTCGCGACGATTTCGACAAACTGCTGGCCTCTCAAATTACATTGCCAAGCAAAACCCACCGGCAGTACCTGATGCGCGGTTTGACGGCTAACGATCGCGCCGACGCGATCGTTAGCCATTATTACTGGATTGATAGCCTGAAAGAGAGCTGCCTCGCCCAGGCCCTGACCAGCCCGCAGGAGCAACCCGTTGCGCAGTTCCATGCAAAAGACGGTGTTATCTATACGGTCAATGCGTCCTCTGCGGGGAAAGCCGAGCGTGAAGGTGAAAGCACGCTGTGGCTTCGCGACAACGAGGATACGCTGCTGGCCAGCCTGACCTTTAGCGTCGCGCGCAGCAATGGTCAGCAAGTCATGGTCATTGGCGGGCTTCAGGGTCCCCGCCGCAGCGTAACGCGTGACGTGATTAAACAGGCCACCCGCGCCTGCCACGGCTTGTTCCCAAAGCGCGTGTTGATGGAAGTGCTTTTCCAGCTGGCTGCACAGTCCTCTGTCCGGGCGATTTTTGCCGTCAGCGATGAGGGCCACGTATTCCGCGCGTTGCGCTATCGCCTCAGCAAAGGCCGCCATTTCCACGCCAGCTATGATGAATTCTGGGCATCTCTGGACGGTAAAAAACTCTCCGCTTTCTGCTGGCAGCTGCCGCTGCAGATGACACGCAAATCCCTTGAAGAGATCGCCAGTAAAAAACGCGCTGAATACCGCCGTCGCTTTGAGCTGCTTGATGAAATTGAGGCATCGGTTAAGTCGCACTTTTAGACCCCGTACCCACTTTGTTGAATTGCAATAGAAAAATTAACAAGGCAGGCAAACGGGCTGAATTTAGCTATGCCGTATTGTGAATTACAAAAAAGTTCTTAAGGGATGCTCTGTATCGTAAAGGTAGTGTTCGAAAACGATTTCTTTTACGCCACAATTAACCTTTTATTATTCAAATAGTTAAGCATTAAAAACCCGTCAAGTACGGGTTTTTAATGCTTACCAATACATCCATTCGGTCTGAATGTCGGTGTGCGCTGAGTTCCAAAATATTATCAAACTGAAGAACAAGCAGAGAGCTTTAATTCAGTTACATGCTTTTGCATAAAGTTCATTAAATGCTTTGATCTGAGATCGAACTTCATCGACCAGAAATTTATCATCAGTTGCGTAAGCTATCGGTCGTCGTGAATACTTGAAGCCCAGAACCAAATGATATGGTTCGGCAGCAATAAAACGAGCACCTATTTTTCGGCCTAGTTGAGTCTCACCAGAGAGAATACCGCAAACATAGGGATGCCCTTCAGAATGATGTAATGACATTTCCGTAAAAGAAACTGGCTTGGTTGTATCTAAGTCGCTGTCACAGAGACCAATCATCATTTTCCTTGTTTGCTTATCTTCAAAATTTCTTGCTAGCTGCTCTTTGAACACATTGCAACTATCAGGATTTCCTGCCCCGCGCTTAAAGAATTCAATCACTGCAGGTTTTACAGCTTCAAAATTGTATTGTTCTTGAGCATGACTGCCCTGGGCCACGGTTAAGAGTATAAACAGGAGTAAATTCTGTGTCTTCATGGACGCCATTCCCTAAAAATATCTCTTAACATATCGGCAGATTTTGGATTTACCCAACTTATTTTATCCAAATGTTCGAACCCCGCTCTGCGGAGAAAGAAAACCTGGACCGCTAACTCCTGACGGTCTTCCCCGGGCGTTCGAGAGATAAGGGATTCACCCGGGTTGAAATTCGGACCTTACTCGCCACCTTTCCATGAGAGCAGAAGCCTCGCGAACAGACCCTATGAAAAGGAGCGCGGAGAGGAGTTTGCTCAATGCTTGCTCGGCCACAAAAATTTAACAATGACCAAAAAATACCTGGACGTACGCGGTGCAGATTATGTTATGGTTTAGACAGGATATGGAATATTCGAGTAATTTTCTGGGCATTTCGGGTAAAGACCGAAAAACGCTTGAGAAACAAATAGATAAAAAGAGACCGAATACGATTCCTGTATTCGGTCCAGGGAAATGGCTCTTGGGAGAGAGCCGTGCGCTAAAAGTTGGCATTAATGCAGGCTAAGTCGCCTTGCCTTTTAAGAATAGATGACGACGCCAGGTTTTCCAGTCCACAGCTAAAGCGGTCGGAAAAAAAGCGCCAGAGCATCATAAAATGTGAAAAACCGCAGTGCTTTCGCAAGCATCTGCGGTTTTTTATTGGAAACCTGAACGTTAGCAGAGCTTGTCGGCGCGCTCGATAAACGGGGCCAGACTCATTTTCTGGCCCGGATTCGCCGGGTCATCGATCTGAATAATGCTAATCGGCTGGCCGCTGCTCTTTCCGCTGGCCACCTGCTGATCGGCGGTTTCATTTAACGGGTATTGCACCAGCGTGCTCGGGTTGATGGCATACAGCGCATGGCCCGGACGGCAGGTCAGCATCACCTCTTCGCGGTTGAACGCCCATTTATCCTTACCCACTTCAAAACGGCTGACGGTGATAACCTGCGGTGCGGCAAACGCGCTCCCCGTGCAGGCCAGCAATATGAGAGAAAGTACTGTCTTTTTCATATGATATTTAACCTTGTCAGAAGGGTTCCCAGGTGGCGAACAGACTGACCGTTGCCAGTACCAGCACCCCCAGCACCACTTCTGCCTGTGTCATCCTGATAAAAATCTGTTGTGCTCGCCCGGTCTCCGGACGAAACCGTGGCACCAGAAAATACCGATTTGCCAGCGCAATTACCACCATCAACGCCACCAGCGCACATTTGAACAACAAAAACTGCACGTAGCCAGCCTGCCAGGGAATATGGACGCCCAGTATCATGAGCGCATTGATCGCTCCGCTGAGCAGCACGCCCGCGACGGCATAATGGCCCACGCGCGAGAAGCGCATCATGGTATAGATGGCGGCATTCTGCCAGCGCCCTTTCGCCAGACGCATACAGAACAGCAGGGGCAGTAATCCGCCCAGCCAGGCTGCGGCACAGATCAGGTGAAAAGCGTGATTAAGGCGCTGCAACGCCCCCATCGGACCGTCGTTCATCGCCGCGTGCCCTACCCCCGCCAGCAGGATAAGCTGCCCCATGGCGAGCAGCAGCAGCCGCGAACCTTTCAGCGGCGCGAGCCATGCTGCAGCGACAGTCATCGCAGCGAGAATCATTTGCCACAGCCAGACGCCGCCAAACTGTGTCCTCATCACGCCGTACCAGACCTGCGGGGCAAACACATCTCCCCAGCCGTTACCCATCAGTCCGCCCTGAAGCATAAACATCAGGAGTGCAGCCGCCAGGCTCACTAAGGCCGCCACTTTCTGCTGCAGCTGGAAACGCCGGGACATCAGCCGCTGGAGAGAGGAAGGGGCAAACCAGACGCTGTAAAGCGCGTTGCCAAAAACCAGCATCAGCGCCCCGAAATGGATAAAGCGCAACCCGATATAACACAGCGCCAGCATGCTATTTCACGCTAAAGTGATAGCTGCCTTTGGTTTTATGACCGTCTACAGAGACGACATGCCAGTCCACCTGGTACGTCCCTGACGTCAGCGTTTGTTCCAGCGGAACGGTGAGTTGCGTCTTGTTCTTTTCGTCTCGCGTAGCGGTACCCGTTTTGATGACCTGCTTTTGTGCGTCCGTCACCACCACACCGCTAAATCCCGGTTCGATGCCTTCTGAAAAATGCAGTGTAAGTGCCTGCGGAGCGCTCACCACGCTGTCCGCTGCCGGGATCGGCTGCTTAAGATGCGCATGCGCCAGCGCGGAGGAGGTCATCATTGTAGAGGTCAGAAAAACCAGTGCGCATACCGCGCGGGAAGCGGAGAAACCCATCGCAATCATTCCTTTTTGTTATGTCTGTATGCTAAAGAATAACGCTGTATAATAAACGAGTCGAGGAACATCCTGCCTCCGCTTGTCATCGTCGTGCAATCGCGGTAACGTTGCCGCCGCAGAAAAAGGAGAAGGTAATGAAGATCAATCTGGCCGCCCTTCCACAGGACGAGATGGATAAAGTGAATGTCGATCTCGCTGCCGCTGGCGTCGCGTTCAAAGAGCGTTACAACATGCCTGTCGTGGCTGAAGTCGTTGAACGGGAACAGCCCGCCCATCTGCGCGACTGGTTTCGCGAAAGACTCATCGCCCACCGTCTCGCCTCGGTTAACCTCTCCCGTTTACCGTACGAACCTAAAGTTAAATAAGCTTAACGAGCCGTTACACTTCCTTACGCTGAATCTGGCAGGATAAGAAAACCCTGATAAATTTAGGTGTATTCTTAAATCT
The DNA here is from genome assembly GCF_001742765.1 of Enterobacter sp. ku-bf2. Lineage (NCBI taxonomy): Bacteria > Pseudomonadati > Pseudomonadota > Gammaproteobacteria > Enterobacterales > Enterobacteriaceae > Enterobacter > Enterobacter sp. ku-bf2. Next base: position 167,131 of record NZ_MDVW01000001.1, on the reverse strand, counting down.
CTGCGACTCAGTGTATAAGGAAGTCACGATGTCACATTGGAATATAGCGGCAGCCCAGTATGGTGGGCAGCATCAGAGTGTCGATGACCATATCACGCACCACCTGCGCTTCATCGCCGAAGCAGCACGGCAGCGGTGCGATCTGCTGGTGTTCCCTGAACTTTCATTAACAGGCTCGGGTAACACTACGCTACCTCCCCCACCCAATGACGCGCAGCTGGAACCGCTGCTGGACGCGGCGCATTTTTACCGGATTACCGTGATTGCCGGGCTCCCCCTGGAACGGAACGGTCAGCGCCAGAAAGGCCTCGCGCTCTTCACGCCCGCCCGTCACCGCATCCTGCGCTACCCGCAAGGTAGCGGTGCCAGCCTGGTGCCGGGGGAGAAACAGCTCAGCATTATTGATGCGCATGCCGATTCCCCCAATCTCGATCCCAGAGCGTCGCTGTTTACCAGCAGCCAGTCCGTGGAAGATCACCGCTGGCGGCAGTCCATCAGTACCCTGCAGCGCTTCGCGCATAAATATGCCATTGCGGTGCTGATGGCGAACGCCTGCGGCGGTAGCGCGCTGTGGGATGAAAAAGGCCAGCTGATCGTCCGCGCCGATCGGGGCGAGCTGCTGTTAACCGGCACGCTCGGCGGAGAGGGTTGGCAAGGCGATATCATTCCTTTAGGCTAGGCGTTTTAAGCTCAGGAGTGTTCAATGCTGCGCGTCATCGATACCGAAACTTGCGATCTTCAGGGCGGAATTGTGGAAGTGGCCTCTGTCGACGTGGTTGATGGGAAAATCGTCAACCCTATGAGCCATCTGGTGCGTCCCGACCGCCCCATCAGCCCTCAGGCGATGGCTATTCATCGCATTACCGAATCGATGGTGGCGGACAAGCCGTGGATCGAAGAGATCATTCCCCACTATTACGGTAGCCCCTGGTACGTCGCGCATAACGCCAGTTTTGACCGCCGGGTGCTTCCTGAGATGCCGGGGGAATGGATTTGTACCATGAAGCTGGCGCGTCGCCTCTGGCCGGGCATTAAATACAGCAATATGGCGCTGTACAAGTCCCGCAAGCTCAGCGTCCGCACGCCTGAAGGGCTTCACCATCACCGGGCCCTGTATGACTGCTATATCACCGCCGCGCTACTCATCGATATTATGAACACCTCGGGCTGGACGCCGGACGATATGGCAACGATTACCGGACGCCCCGCACTGCTGACCACGTTTACTTTTGGTAAATACCGGGGCAGAGCGGTGTCGGATATTGCGGATAAAGACCCGGGCTATTTACGCTGGCTGTATAACAACCTCGATAAAATGAGCCCGGAACTGCGCCTGACGCTGAAGCACTATCTGGGCGAAGCTTAACGCTCCGCACGGCCTGGCAGCGTCTCCTGCGCCAGGCCAATCAGGAAGGCATATTCCAGAGCAACCCCTTCGTAGGATTTAAATCGACCCGATTTCCCGCCGTGACCGGAGTCCATATCGGTACACAGCAGCAGCAGGTTGTCGTCGGTTTTCAGCTCCCGCAGTTTCGCCACCCATTTTGCCGGCTCCCAGTACTGCACCTGAGAATCATGCAGACCGGTGGTGACCAGCATGTGGGGATAAGCTTTCGCTTCCACGTTATCGTACGGGCTGTACGTTTTCATATAGCGGTAGTAAATCTCATCCTGCGGATTCCCCCACTCTTCAAACTCCCCTGTTGTAAGGGGGATGGATTCATCGAGCATGGTCGTCACCACATCGACAAACGGCACCTGCGCGACAATTCCCTTAAAGCGCTCGGGGCGCTCGTTGATCACCGCCCCCATCAGCATGCCCCCCGCGCTGCCGCCCATGCCAAAGCAGAGCTGCGGATCGCCATAGCCCTGCTCAATCAGCGCATCACAGACGTCAAGGTAGTCATTGAAGGTGTTTTTCTTTTTCAGGAATTTCCCGTCCTCATACCAGTGCTGCCCCAGCTCACCGCCGCCGCGAATATGGGCGATGGCGAAAACAAAGCCGCGGTCGAGCAGGCTTAATCGGCTGCTGCTGAAATCGGCATCCATGCTTGAGCCGTAGGAGCCGTACCCGTACACCAGGATCGGGTTTTTGCCTTTCTGGAAATGGGCTTTGTGATAGACGAGCGAGACGGGGACCTCGACGCCATCCCGGGCGGTGACCCACAGGTGCTCGCTGCGGTAGTTTTCAGACTCAAACCCTTTGACCTCGGTCTGTTTAATCACCTGGCGCTGCCCGGTATCCATGTCCAGCTCAAACAGGGTGTCCGGTGTGGTCATCGATGAGTAACCGTAGCGCAGCCGCGAGGATTCAGGTTCCGGGTTGAAACCAATCCACGTCACATAGGCCGGGTCGTCGAACGCGATCCCCACCACTTCCCGCGTTTTACGGTTGATTTGCCGGATACTGGTCAGCCCGCGCTGACGCTCCTCCACCACCAGCCAGTCGGTGAACAGGGTGAACCCTTCCAGCATCACCTGATCCCGCGCGGGAATAAGCACCTCCCACTTGCGCTCATCGCGCACTTTGGTTTTATAGAGACCAAAGTTTTTACCCTCGCGATTCGAGCGCAGATAAAAGCTGTGCTGGAAGTGATCCAGGCTGTACTCATGATCCTTCCGGCGCGGCAGGAAACAGAGCGGCTGGGCGTCGGGCAGCTCGGCATCCAGCAGCAGGACTTCCGACGTCGTGGCGCTGGCCAGGAAGATAATCACATAATGGCGCGAGGAGGTTTTATGCAGGCTGACATAGAACGTTTCGTCTTTCTCTTCATAGACCAGCTCGTCGTCTGCAGAGTCCGTTCCCACGGTATGCCGCCATACCTGATAGGGCAGCAGCGTAGAGGCATGCTTTTTGACGTAGTAAACCGTCTCGGAATCATTCGCCCAGACAAAATCCGGGGAGACGTTTTCCAGCATTTCAGGATACCAGTTGCCGGTGTCCAGATTGCGAAAACGCAGGCCGTACTGGCGACGCGAGAGATAATCCTCCGCCAGCGCCATTACCGCGTTATCCGGTGAAATGGACATGCCGCCCAGAGTATAAAACTCGCTGTGGGCGGCGCGCTGGTTGGCATCCAGCAGAATATCCCACGCATCCCATTCGGCGCTCAGCACCGACTGACGCTGGTAGATGGGATACTCGTTGCCGGGCTCGTAAATATGGCGGTAGCGATAGCCGTTTTTGGTCCAGGGCGCCGAGATATCGCGCTGAGGAATGCGCTGCACCATCTCATTCAGCAGCTGGTCCTGAAGCGTCTGCTGGCTGGACATGACCTTGCGGCCGTAGTCATTTTCCTCGTGCAGGTAGTCGAGCACCTCTGGCCGGGAGCGCGAATCGTCCCGTAGCCAGTAATAGTTGTCTATACGCGTATCGCCATGCGTGGTGATCGCATAAGGTATACGTCGGGCTTTCGGTGGCATGTCATCATTCTTTTTAGTTTTACACCCTATAAGGTTGGCAAAACCCACGCATGATGCAAGCGAAACCGGATCGCAACGGCGAGCACTAGCCCTGTAACGCCTGTTTTTGTTCCCGGATATCCCGCTCAATGCCCTCACGCACGTCCTGGGGGATCTTCAGCGCGTCTCCAAGCGCATTCAGGTAGCTGCGTTCCATAAAGTGATCGATATCGATGGCGGCACAGCTGAGGAAATAGAGTTCAAGCGCCTCTTCCTCATTTTTCACGCTTTGCGCCAGACGCTGCGGCTCCAGAGGCTGTTCAATGGCCTGCGCCACCAGCGCTCTGCCCTTCTCTTCAACGCCAGCTTCACGCAACTGCTGTTCGATCGCCAGTCGCTCCTTATCGTCAATATGCCCGTCACTTTTCGCGGCAAAAACCAGCGCCAGGATCAACCGTTCAGTACGCAGATCCAGCGGCGAGGTATGCTCGCCATAATGCGGTTCGTCGCTGTGCGCGGTTCGGACCCTGTCCTTGTATTTATTCCACAGGACGGTGCCCGCAATGGCGCCCCCACCGGCCAGCAGCGCGCCTGTCCCGTACTTTGCCAGCAGCTTGCGCGAGGATTTATTCGCGACCAGCAGGCCAGCCAGCCCGCCGAGCGCCCCGGGTACCAGCAGTTTACTGAGGTCCCGCTCGCCGGAAGACGATGTTTTCTGCCCTAACAGTGATTGCAATTGATTTAGCCAGCCAGACATGATTTCCCTCACTTAACGGTGAATATGTTCCACAGCGTAAGCGAGCAGGCGTCAGGAAATGTCTGGCCGGGCTAAAGAAGCGCAAATTTCTTCCTCCCGCGCTTAGCGGTGCACAAGACAGACGCAAACGTTTTCGTTTATACTGCCCGCAACTTTTTCAGGGGGATTGTTATGATTCGTTTAGGAACCGCGCTGCGACCTGCGGCGACGCGAGTGATGCTGTTGGGATCGGGCGAGCTGGGAAAAGAGGTCGCCATTGAGTGCCAGCGTTTAGGCGTGGAAGTCATTGCCGTAGATCGTTACGCCGATGCGCCCGCCATGCACGTCGCCCATCGTTCTTATGTGATTAACATGCTGGATGGCGATGCCCTTCGCGAGCTGATTACGCGCGAGAAACCCGATTTCGTTGTACCGGAAATTGAAGCTATCGCCACCGATACGCTGATTGCGCTTGAGCAGGAAGGCCAGCGCGTGGTGCCCTGCGCGAAAGCCGCAAAGCTAACCATGAACCGCGAAGGCATTCGTCGCCTGGCGGCGGAAGAGCTGGAATTGCCCACCTCGGGCTATCGTTTTGCTGGCGATAAGGCCGCATTCCAGCAGGCCGTAGAGGAGATTGGTTACCCGTGCATCGTTAAGCCGGTGATGAGCTCCTCCGGTAAAGGACAGAGCTTCATTCGCGACAGCAGCACGCTGGACAAGGCGTGGGATTACGCCCAGCAGGGTGGCCGCGCCGGTGCCGGTCGCGTCATCGTCGAAGGCGTGGTGAAGTTTGATTTCGAGATAACCCTGCTGACCGTCAGCGCCGTTGACGGCGTCCATTTCTGCGACCCGATTGGCCACCGCCAGGAAGATGGCGATTACCGCGAATCCTGGCAGCCGCAGCAGATGAGCGCTCTGGCGCTGGAGCGTGCGCAGGCGATCGCCCGTAAAACCGTCCTGGCGTTGGGCGGCTATGGCCTGTTCGGCGTGGAGCTGTTTGTTTGCGGCGATGAGGTGATTTTCAGCGAAGTCTCCCCTCGCCCGCATGACACCGGCATGGTCACGCTCATTTCGCAGGATCTTTCCGAGTTCGCTCTGCACGTGCGCGCCTTCCTCGGCCTGCCCGTCGGCGGTATCCGTCAGTTCGGCCCGGCCGCCTCGGCGGTGATCCTGCCGCAGTTAACCAGCCAGAACGTTACGTTTGATAACGTCGACGCGGCGGTGGGTGCCGGGTTGCAGGTACGTTTATTCGGTAAGCCGGAGATCGACGGAACCCGTCGTCTTGGCGTGGCATTAGCCACCGCGGATAACGTTGACGACGCCGTGGCAAGAGCGAAAGCGGCCGCAGCAAGCGTTAAGGTAGAGGGATAAAAAAACGGGCCGAAAGGCCCGTTTTTCATGCGACGAATGACTTACTGCTTCGCGCCTTCCACCGCTTCGCGAGCCAGTTTTGTGATGCGATCCCAGTCGCCCGCTTCCAGCGCATCCGCCGGAACCAGCCATGAGCCACCGATGCACAGCACGCTTTTCAGCGCCAGGTAGTCACGGTAGTTGGCAGGAGAGATACCGCCTGTCGGGCAGAAGCGTACCTGAGAGAATGGACCCGCAATCGCCTGCAGCGCTTTGGTGCCGCCGTTCGCTTCCGCCGGGAAGAATTTAAACTCTTTCAGACCGTAGTCCATGCCCAGCATCAGTTCAGAGACGGTGCTGATACCCGGGATCAGCGGAATAGTGCCTTCGGTCGCGGCCTTCAGCAGCGACTCGGTCAGGCCCGGGCTGATGGCAAACTGTGCGCCCGCTTCGGTCACTTCAGCCAGCTGTTTTGCGTTCGTCACGGTACCCGCACCGATGATGGCATCCGGCACTTCTTTAGCAATGGCGCGAATGGCATCCATCGCGCAGGCGGTACGCAGGGTCACTTCCAGAACGCGAACGCCGCCCGCAACCAGCGCTTTCGCCATCGGTACAGCGTGCTCCAGCTTGTTTACCACGATAACCGGCACGACAGGGCCCGTGGTCAGGATTGCTTCTGCACTTGTTTTCCAGTTTTTCATCAGAGTTTTCTCTCGCCAGATCGTTAAAATCAAGTCGTCTTAAAACGTAATACAGGTTGCGCCCTGCTCAGCACCGGAGAGTTTCTCACGCAGCGCGCCAAACATTTCGCGTCCTGTTCCCACGCGCGACGCGCTCAGGTCAGGAATATGGGGCTGACGTGCCGCCAGTTCGGCATCATCCACCAGCAGGGTTAACTCGCCTGTCTGACCGTTAACGCGGATCATGTCACCGTCACGCACTTTCGCCAGCAGGCCACCGTCGTACGCTTCCGGCGTCACGTGGATGGCTGAAGGCACTTTACCTGAGGCGCCAGAGAGGCGTCCATCGGTCACCAGTGCAATTTTGAAACGGCGGTCCAATAATACACCAAGTGGTGGCATAAGTTTATGTAATTCTGGCATCCCGTTGGCTTTAGGCCCCTGATGACGCACCACCACCACGCAGTCTTTATCGAGCAGACCGGCGTCAAAGGCAGGTAATACGTCGTGCTGGCTTTCAAATACCACCGCCGGCGCTTCGATAATCTGGTTCTCTTCCGGTACGGCAGAGGTCTTCATCACCGCGCGACCGAGGTTACCGCTGAGCACTTTGGTGCCACCGTGAGGAGAGAACGGTCTGTCGATGGTGGCGATAACCTGCGCATCAAGAGACGCGCTCGCCCCTTCACGCCAGTCCAGCTCGCCGTTGTTCAGCCATGGCTCCTGGGTGTAGCGTTGCAGGCCAAAGCCCGCCACGGTGTTGACATCTTCGTGCAGCAGACCGCCTTTCAGCAGCTCGCGCATCAGCAGCGGTACGCCGCCCGCGGCCTGGAAGTGGTTAATGTCCGCCGGGCCATTCGGGTACAGGCGTGCCATCAACGGCACCACGGAAGAGATCTCGGAGAAGTCATCCCAGTTAATCAGAATGCCCGCAGCACGCGCCATGGCCACCAGGTGCATGGTGTGGTTGGTTGACCCACCGGTTGCCAGCAGCGCGACAATCCCGTTGACGATGACCTTTTCGTCGACCATTTTGCCCATCGGCATCCATTCGTTGCCGTTGCCGGTAAGACGCGTGACCTGACGGGCCGCAGCCTCGGTCAGCGCTTTGCGCAGCGGCGCGTCCGGCTGGATAAAGGATGAGCCCGGAAGCTGCATCCCCATAAACTCCACCACCATCTGGTTCGTGTTCGCGGTACCGTAGAACGTACAGGTGCCCGGCGCATGGTAGGACGCGGCTTCCGCCTCCAGCAGCGCCTGACGGTCTGCTTTCCCTTCCGCGTACAGCTGGCGGATACGGACTTTTTCTTTGTTCGGCAGTCCGCTTGCCATTGGGCCCGAGGGCACGAAGATCGCAGGCAGATGACCAAACGACAGCGCGGCCATCACCAGGCCCGGAACAATCTTGTCGCACACGCCGAGATAGAGCGCACCATCAAACATGTTGTGTGACAGACCCACCGCCGCGGACATGGCAATCACTTCGCGGCTCAGTAGGGAGAGCTCCATACCGTCCTGACCCTGCGTTACGCCGTCGCACATGGCGGGTACCCCACCCGCCACCTGGCCGACCGCATTCACGCTGTGCAGCGCTTTACGGATGATATCCGGATAAACCTCATAGGGCTGGTGCGCGGAGAGCATATCGTTATAGGCGGTAATGATAGCGATATTGTTACGCAACATGCTTTTCAGCGACGCTTTATCGTCAGGCTGGCAGGCGGCGAAGCCGTGCGCCAGGTTACCGCAGGCCAGTTGAGATCGGTGGACGGTGTTGCTCTTTGCCTGCTCAATCCGGGCGAGGTAGGCCGAACGGGTCTCTTTCGAGCGCTCAATAATGCGCTGTGTTACGCGTAACAATGTCGGATTCATAAAAGCTCCTCTCATTTATCTGTCCGGGCTCGGGAGTTTACAAAGTCGCTGGCAGTTGTTAACAACGCTGAAACGCTTGCTGTCCGGAGCTCAGGGGCAAAATCACTTCCGGCAGTGTAATAAAAAAAGCTCCGCGGGTGAATCCACGCGGAGCTTAAAAGTTGAAAATTGTGCCACGAGCTGTGTTAGATCATGTTACCGGTAAAATAACACTTTCGGGCTAGCGGATTATCTTACTCAAACTCATTCCAGGAGCGGCCATCGCGGGTGATCATCGCCACCGACGCGACAGGTCCCCAGGTACCCGCCTGATACGGTTTTGGCGCATCCTGATCGGCAGCCCAGGCTTCGGTGATGGAGTCGACCCATTTCCACGCCTCTTCCACTTCATCGCGACGCACGAACAACGCCTGAATACCGCGCATGGTTTCCAGCAGCAGACGCTCGTACGCATCGGCCAGGTGCGTCTGGTTGAAGGTTTCGGAGTAGCTCAGATCCAGCTTGGTGGTCTGCAGGTTGTGTTTATGATCCAGGCCCGGCACTTTGTTCAGGATCTGGATATCCACGCCCTCGTCCGGCTGCAGACGAATGGTCAGCTTGTTCTGCGGCAGCTCCTGCCAGGACTCTTTGAACAGGTTCAGTTCCGGGTTCTTAAAGTAGACAACCACTTCGGAACATTTCGCAGGCAGACGCTTACCGGTGCGCAGGTAGAACGGAACACCCGCCCAGCGCCAGTCGTCGATATCCACGCGGATCGCCACGAACGTCTCGGTATTGCTGGACTTGTTCGCGCCCTCTTCTTCCAGGTAGCCCGGCACTTTTTTGCCCTGCGCAAACCCGGCGGTGTACTGGCCGCGAACGGTCTTCTCACGCACGTTGGAGCGGTCGATGCGGCGCAGCGATTTCAGCACTTTCACTTTTGCGTCACGGATGCTGTCCGCCGTCAGGTCAGACGGTGGAGACATGGCAATCATGCACAGAATCTGCAGCAGGTGGTTCTGGATCATGTCGCGCATCTGGCCAGCCTGGTCAAAGTAACCCCAGCGGCCTTCAATACCCACCTCTTCTGCCACGGTGATTTCCACGTGGTCGATAGTGCGGTTGTCCCAGTTATTCACAAACAGGGAGTTGGCAAAACGCAGGGCCAGCAGGTTCAGTACCGTCTCTTTACCGAGATAGTGGTCGATACGGTAGACCTGGCACTCTTCAAAGAACTCGCCCACCTGGTCGTTGATTTCACGCGAGGTTGCCAGCGACGTACCCAGCGGCTTCTCCATCACGACGCGCGCCGGTTTGGCGTTCAGTTTGGCTTCGCCCAGGCCTTTGCAGATGGCGCCGAAGGTGCTTGGCGGCATGGCGAAATAGTTAATCGTGACACGGTTTTTCTGATCCAGCATCGCGCCTAAGCGGGTAAACGCGCTGACGTCATTAACGTCCAGGTTGCAGAAATCGAGACGTCCACTCAGGGTATCCCACAAACTTTCATCAATTTTTTCCTTCATGAAAGTTTCGAGCGCCTCGCGGACAACTTTGGTATAAGCGTCCTTGTCCCAGTCGGCGCGCCCTACACCCAGGATACGGGTATCCGGATGAATTTGGCCCGCTTTCTCCAGTTGATACAGGGAAGGCAGCAATTTTCGGCGTGCAAGATCGCCTTTCGCGCCGAAAATGACCAGGTCACATGCCTGGGCTGTTTGCGTTACCGCCATGTCATTCTCCTCAGTTGGATCACCTGGTACTTCTGCCAGGTATCGTTGTAATTTTATTACAATGCACTGTACTGCTTTTACGTCATTCCCGAAACCATTAGCGCTTATCGTCGCGTGCGATACCGCGATTTTTCACCCTTCGGATGATTTCGACGGCTTAATGACGCAACAACCGTCGTTTCTTTGCGCAACAGGGTCATAGCAAAACCCGACACCGATCAAGTAATGAAAAAAAACAACAACATTATCTTGTCGATTGTTACCCTTAATGGAAGCCACAAGGGTAATATCGGCTAAATCGAATCACGATTTCATCAATTTATGAAATCGTTTACACCCATGAGCATCCTGTTAACATGAACATGCTGGAAAAAATCCAGTTTCAACTGGAACACCTTAGCAAATCCGAGCGAAAAGTGGCCGAGGTCATTCTCGCCTCTCCCGCTCAGGCGATTCATTCAAGCATCGCCGCTCTGGCACAGGAAGCGAGTGTTAGCGAACCCACGGTCAATCGCTTTTGCCGCAGCCTGGAAACGCGCGGCTTTCCTGATTTTAAACTGCATCTGGCGCAAAGTCTGGCTAACGGCACCCCTTATGTTAATCGTAATGTGGATGAAGACGACAGCGTTGATGCCTATACCGCGAAAATTTTTGAGTCGGCCATGGCTTCGCTCGACCACGTCCGTCAGTCACTGGACATGAGCTCCGTGAATCGCGCGGTGGATTTACTCACCCAGGCCAAGCGAATTGCGTTCTTTGGGCTCGGGTCGTCGGCAGCCGTCGCGCATGACGCCATGAACAAATTTTTCCGCTTTAACGTCCCGGTGATTTATTCCGATGACATTGTCCTGCAACGCATGAGCTGTATGAATTGCAGTGAAGATGACGTCGTGGTACTGATTTCGCATACCGGCCGCACCAAGAGTCAGGTTGAGCTGGCGCAGCTGGCCCGTGAAAACGATGCCATGGTGATTGCCCTCACAACGGCAGGCACGCCGCTGGCGCGTGAGGCAACACTGGCGATCACCCTCGACGTGCCGGAAGACACCGACATTTATATGCCGATGGTCTCCCGCCTGGCCCAGCTCACCGTGATTGACGTGCTCGCGACCGGTTTTACCTTACGTCGGGGGGCAAAATTCCGGGATAACTTGAAGCGGGTCAAGGAAGCGCTGAAGGAATCGCGTTTTGATAAAGAATTGCTTATAAAGAGCGATGTTCCCTGATAGTTGATAACGAAGACGTCACGAATAATGACGATGTAACGATTTACGGCATTCGGTCCCCTCGCCGCTGCCTTGCAGCAGATGAAGGCCGATTCAATGTTCACGCAACACCAAAGTTGTTTCAGTCAACGGAGTATTACATGTCCAGAAGGCTTCGCAGAACCAAGATCGTAACCACCTTAGGCCCGGCCACCGATCGCGATAATAATCTCGAAAAAATTATTGCCGCCGGTGCCAACGTGGTGCGTATGAACTTCTCTCACGGTACGCCAGAAGACCATAAATTACGTGCCGATAAAGTGCGTGAAATCGCAGCAAAACTGGGCCGCCACGTTGCTATCCTCGGTGATTTGCAGGGTCCAAAAATTCGTGTCTCCACCTTTAAAGAGGGGAAAGTTTTCCTCAATATCGGCGACAAATTCCTGCTGGATGCCAACCTGGGCAAAGGCGAAGGCGATAAAGAAAAAGTCGGTATCGACTATAAAGGCCTCCCGGCTGACGTCGTACCTGGCGATATCCTGCTGCTTGATGACGGCCGCGTACAGCTTAAAGTGCTGGAAGTTCAGGGCATGAAAGTGTTCACCGAAGTCACCGTCGGCGGCCCGCTCTCCAACAATAAAGGCATCAACAAACTGGGCGGCGGCCTCTCTGCAGAAGCGCTCACCGATAAAGACAAAGCGGACATCGTGACGGCTGCGCTGATCGGCGTTGATTACCTGGCTGTCTCCTTCCCGCGCTGCGGCGAAGATCTGAACTATGCGCGTCGCCTGGCACGCGATGCAGGCTGCGATGCCAAAATCGTCGCCAAAGTTGAGCGTGCGGAAGCCGTTTGCGATCAGGATGCCATGGACGACGTGATCCTCGCGTCTGACGTGGTGATGGTTGCGCGCGGCGACCTGGGTGTGGAAATCGGCGACCCTGAGCTGGTCGGTATTCAGAAAGCCCTGATTCGTCGCGCACGTCAGCTGAACCGCGCGGTGATCACCGCCACTCAGATGATGGAATCGATGATCACTAACCCGATGCCAACCCGTGCCGAAGTCATGGACGTGGCAAACGCCGTGCTTGACGGAACCGATGCGGTGATGCTCTCCGCAGAAACCGCAGCAGGTCAGTATCCGGCAGAAACCGTGGCCGCCATGGCGCGCGTCTGCCTGGGCGCTGAAAAGATCCCAAGCATCAACGTCTCTAAACACCGTCTGGACGTGCAGTTCGACAACGTGGAAGAAGCGATTGCGATGTCGGCAATGTATGCGGCAAACCATCTTAAGGGCGTTACCGCGATCATCACCATGACCGAATCTGGCCGTACCGCGCTGATGACCTCGCGTATCAGCTCGGGTCTGCCGATCTTCGCCATGTCCCGTCACGAACGTACGCTGAACCTGACGGCGCTCTACCGCGGCGTGACGCCGGTTCACTTCGACAGCACCAATGACGGCGTGGCCGCCGCGCACGATGCCGTAAACCTGCTGCGCGACAAAGGCTATCTGGTGTCCGGTGATATCGTCATTGTGACCCAGGGCGATGTGATGAGCACCATCGGCTCAACCAACACCACCCGCGTTATGACCGTCGAGTAATAACGTCTCTGTTAAAAAGCCCTCTCCAGATGGAGAGGGCTTTTTTTATTTCGTTGGATACAGCTCTTTGCGTTTATACGGCTCTGTTTCGCCCGGTTTGCGCGTTTTAAGCAGCTTCAAAATCCACGTGTACTGTTCGGCATGCGGTCCCACCAGAATCTCCACCTCTTCGTTCATCCGACGCGCAATGGTGTGGTCATCGGCGGTGAGCAGATCGTCCATCGGCGGACGAACCTCAATACTCAGGCGATGCGTTTTGCCGTCATAGACCGGGAACAGCGGGATCACCCGGGCACGACACACTTTCATCAGGCGACCAATCGCGGGGAGCGTCGCTTTATAGGTCGCAAAGAAATCGACAAACTCGCTGTGCTCGGGGCCGTGGTCCTGATCCGGCAGATAGTAGCCCCAGTATCCCTGACGTACCGACTGAATGAAGGGCTTAATGCCATCGTTACGGGCATGCAGGCGTCCACCAAAACGACGACGCACCGTATTCCAGACAAAATCGAAAATCTTATTGCCCTGATTGTGGAACATTGCCGCCATCTTCTGGCCCTGAGAGGCCATCAGCATCGCCGGAATATCAACGCCCCAGCCGTGTGGGACAAGGAAAATGACTTTCTCGTCATTGCGACGCATCTCCTCGATGATTTCCAGCCCTTTCCAGTCAACGCGATCGACAATTTTATCCGGCCCTTTCAGCGCCAGCTCCGCCATCATCGCCATGGCCTGCGGTGCGGTGGTATACATCTCATCAATGATTGCCTCGCGCTCGGCATCACTCTTTTCCGGAAAACAGTAATAGAGGTTGATCTGCGCGCGACGGCGGGCACTCTTGCCAAAACGCCCGGCCAGACGGCCAATTTTACCCAGGACAGGATCGCGGACGGAAGCCGGCAGCATCGCTATCCCCGCAAAGGCATAAACGCCAAGCCAGGCGCCCCAGTTGCGCGGATGACGAAAGGATTTTTCAAACTCAGGAATGTATTCAATATTGTTTTTTTGGGTTTCCATGCTGGATCCAGGGTCTGATGACGCAAAAAATTATTCAGATAGTGTAGCGAGGCAGTCGTCCGCGCACAAAAGAAAAAGCCGGCGTCAGTGTGCGCCGGCTTTTTTAACAAAAACAGAGGGCTTAGTCTAAGCTCAGCTGCGGCAACACCTCTTTCACCTGCGCCAGATAATCAGTACGATCTTTACCTGTCAGGCCTTCGGTGCGCGGCAGTTTCGCCGTCAGCGGGTTCACTGCCTGTTGGTTAATCCACACTTCATAGTGCAGGTGCGGGCCGGTAGAGCGTCCGGTATTACCAGAGATCGCAATACGATCGCCACGTTTCACCTTCTGGCCCGGTTTAACCAGCAGCTTACGCAGGTGCATGTAGCGGGTCGTATACGTACGGCCATGACGTACCGCAACGTAATACCCGGCTGCACCGCTACGTTTGGCCACCACCACTTCACCATCCCCTACCGCCAGAACCGGTGTGCCCTGCGGCATGGCAAAGTCAACGCCACGGTGCGGTGCGACACGCCCGGTTACCGGGTTCAGACGACGCGGGTTAAAGTTGGAGGAGACGCGGAACTGTTTAGCCGTCGGGAAGCGCAGGAAGCCTTTTGCAAGGCCCGTACCGCTGCGGTCGTAGAACTTACCGTCTTCAGCACGGATCGCGTAATAATCTTTGCCCTCGGAGCGCAGACGCACGCCCAGCAGCTGGCTTTGCTCGCGCTTGCCGTCAAGCATTTCGCGGGACATCAGAACGGAGAACTCATCGCCCTTCTTCAGTTTGCGGAAATCCATCTGCCACTGCATGGCTTTGATCACCGAACTGATTTCAGCGCTGGTCAACCCTGCATCACGCGCGCTGGAAACAAAGCTTGCCCCCACGGTGCCTTTCAGAACGCTGTTAACCCAGTCGCCCTTCTGCATTTCGCTGGTCATTTTAAAGCCCGTCGCCGTGCGATCGTAGGTGCGGGTTTCGCGGCGGGACATTTCCCAGGTCAGACGCTGCAGATCGCCATCGGCCGTTAACGTCCAGGAGAGCTGTTGCCCAATTTTCAGGTTGCGAAGATCTTTATCTGCCGCCGCCAGCTGGCTGATATTCCCCATGTCGATGCCGTACTGGTTCAGCACGCTGCTCAGCGTGTCCCCGGTAGAAACAACATATTCGTGAATACCCGCTTCGTTCTCGGTTTTATCGTCCAGTTCATCCTGTGGAATTGCTTCATCTTCCTGAGCCGACTGGTCGATAGGCTCACTGGCTTCAGGCAGCAAAGAACGGATTTCGCTCTTTTCAAGCTCGATGGTTTTGATAATAGGGGCAGAACTCGGGTGGTAAACATAGGGCCGCCAGACGGCGACCGCTAAGGTGAGTACTGTAAGCGACCCCAGCATGACGCGGTGGGGTCGAGGCAGATTGTTAAATGCCAGGGCGACAGAGCGGGCTATCTGTTGCACGTATTCACTTCCTCGTTAATCTCCTTTCAGGCAGCTCGCATACTGGTTCGCCAGTTGGCTGAGGAACTGCGAATAGCTCGCTTTGCTCAACTGGATATTCGTTCCTAGCGGGTCAAGGGTCCCCATGCGCACGGATGTCCCCCTGGCCACGGCTTCTACGACCGCTGGCCTGAACTGTGGCTCAGCAAAAACGCATGTCGCTTTTTGCTCAACCAGCTGTGTTCTGATTTCATGTAAACGCTGCGCACCAGGTTGAATTTCAGGGTTGACGGTAAAATGACCCAGCGGGGTCAAACCGTAGTGTTTTTCGTAATAGCCGTAGGCGTCATGAAAAACGAAATACCCTTTTCCTTTCAACGGTGCGAGCTCATTACCAACCTGCTTATCGGTTGCGGCTAATTGTGCCTCAAAATCTTTCAGGTTGGCGTCTAGTTTGGCTCGACTTTGCGGCATAAGTTCCACTAATTTGTCATGGATTGCAACCGCTGAAAGCCGCGCTATCTCTGGGGATAACCAAAGATGCATGTTGTACTCGCCGTGATGGTGATCTCCATCACCTTTTTCACCGTCGGCAGCATGATGGTCATGTTCGTCGCCGTCGTCATCCGCCCCTTTCATGAGTAACGGTTTCACGCCGGGGAGGTCGGCAATCGCGACCTGTTTTTCACCCGCCACCTGTTTTGCTGACTTCTGCATAAACGCTTCCATTTCCGGACCGATCCAGACAACTAAGTCCGCGTTTTGTAAGCGTTTTACATCGGAAGGGCGCAGGGAATAATCATGCTCCGATGCACCATCCGGGAGCAGAACCTGGGTTTCTGTTACCCCGTCAGCAATGGCTGACGCGATGAACCCGAGTGGTTTAAGCGAAGCGACAACCGCAGCGTTAACATCTTGTGCGGTTGTACCCCAAAGGGCAGCGGATAATGCTGCGAAAAGAAGCGTATTTTTATGTAACATAATGCGACTAATCATCGTAGTGAATGCGTGGAATGTGATATTATAACATTCGTTGACTTCTTCAAGCTTAAAATGACATGACGACATTGGTTTCCCTTGAAAATATTTCGGTCTCATTTGGCCAGCGCCGCGTCCTCTCTGACGTGTCGCTCGATCTGAAGCCCGGCAAAATTCTGACGCTGCTCGGCCCCAATGGCGCAGGCAAATCCACTCTGGTGCGGGTGGTGCTGGGTCTGGTCGCACCCGATGAAGGCGTGATCACGCGCGAGGAAAAATTGCGCATCGGCTATGTGCCGCAAAAACTGCACCTCGACGCCACGCTGCCGCTGACGGTGAGCCGTTTCCTGCGCCTGCGTCCCGGCACGCGTAAAGCCGATATTCTCCCGGCGCTGAAGCGCGTGCAGGCGGGCCATCTTGTCGATGCGCCGCTGCAAAAACTGTCCGGCGGAGAAACGCAGCGCGTTTTACTTGCCCGCGCGTTGCTCAGCAGCCCGCAGCTGCTGGTACTGGATGAGCCGACGCAGGGCGTAGACGTCAACGGCCAGGTCGCGCTATACGACCTCATTGACCAGCTGCGCCGGGAACTGAACTGCGCGGTGCTGATGGTATCCCACGACCTGCATCTGGTGATGGCAAAGACTGACGAAGTGCTGTGTCTTAACCACCATATCTGCTGCTCCGGCACGCCTGAAGTGGTCTCCATGCATCCGGAATTTATTTCCATGTTCGGCCCTCGCGGCGCTGAACAGCTCGGCATCTATCGCCATCATCATAATCATCGCCATGATTTGCAGGGACGAATCGTTCTGCGTCGGGGAAATGGACACTCATGATTGAACTGTTACTGCCCGGCTGGCTGGCCGGGATTATGCTTGCCTGCGCCGCGGGCCCGCTCGGCTCGTTTGTGGTGTGGCGCAGAATGTCTTACTTCGGTGATACCCTGGCGCACGCGTCCCTGCTGGGCGTGGCTTTTGGCCTGCTGCTGAACGTCAACCCGTTCTACGCGGTGATTGTGGTCACGCTGCTGCTGGCGGCCGGTCTGGTCTGGCTGGAAAAGCGCCCTCACCTCGCCATCGATACCCTGCTTGGCATCATGGCGCACAGTGCCCTGTCGCTGGGCCTGGTGGTGGTCAGCCTGATGTCGAATATCCGCGTGGATCTGATGGCTTACCTGTTCGGTGACCTGCTGGCCGTCACGCCAGACGATCTCATCGCTATCGCGATTGGCGTTGTGGTGGTGCTCGGCATTCTGCTCTGGCAGTGGCGTAACCTGCTGGCCATGACCGTCAGCCCGGACCTGGCGTTTGTCGACGGCGTGAAGCTGCAGCGCGTTAAGCTGCTGCTGATGCTGGTAACGGCGTTAACCATTGGCGTGGCGATGAAGTTTGTCGGGGCGCTGATTATTACGTCACTGCTGATCATCCCTGCGGCTACGGCGCGTCGTTTTGCCCGTACGCCGGAGCAAATGGCCGGTGTGGCCGTGATTGTCGGAATGATTGCGGTAACGGGTGGACTCACCTTCTCGGCGTTCTATGACACGCCTGCCGGGCCGTCCGTGGTGCTGAGTGCGGCGGTGCTGTTTATCTTCAGTATGATGAAGAAGACCGCGCAGTAGTGGACATGTCCCCGGTGGCGCTTCGCTTACCGGGGCTACAAATTATCGCTGCTTACGGCATTGCCGGTGGCGTAATGCCGAAATGATTCCACGCCCGCACCGTCGCCATGCGGCCACGCGGTGTGCGCTGCAAGAAGCCCTGCTGGATCAGATACGGTTCAAGCACATCCTCAATGGTTTCACGCTCTTCCCCGATTGCCGCCGCCAGGTTATCCAGCCCGACCGGGCCACCAAAGAACTTGTCCAGCACCGCCAGCAGCAGCTTGCGGTCCATGTAGTCAAAACCTTCGGCATCGACGTTCAGCATATCCAGCGCCTGCGCGGCGATCTCAGCGGAGATCGAACCGTTGTGCTTCACCTCAGCAAAGTCACGCACGCGGCGCAGCAGGCGGTTGGCAATACGCGGCGTACCGCGGGAACGCTTCGCCACTTCAAACGCACCTTCTTCGCTCATCTCCAGCCCCATATAGCGGGCGCTGCGGCCAACGATGTGCTGGAGGTCGGCCACCTGGTAAAACTCCAGACGCTGCACGATACCGAAACGGTCGCGCAGTGGAGAGGTCAACGACCCGGCTCGCGTCGTTGCGCCAATCAGGGTAAACGGCGGCAGATCGATTTTGATGGAGCGCGCAGCCGGACCTTCACCAATCATGATATCCAGCTGATAATCTTCCATCGCCGGATAGAGCACTTCTTCCACCACCGGTGACAGACGGTGGATCTCATCGATAAACAGCACGTCATGCGGTTCGAGGTTGGTCAGCATGGCCGCCAAATCGCCCGCCTTCTCCAGCACCGGGCCGGAGGTGGTGCGCAGGTTTACGCCCATTTCATTAGCGACGATATTCGCCAGCGTGGTTTTGCCCAACCCCGGAGGGCCAAAAATCAGCAGGTGATCGAGCGCATCGCCGCGCAGTTTTGCCGCCTGGATAAAAATCTCCATCTGGGAACGAACCTGCGGCTGGCCAATGTACTCATCAAGCAGTTTTGGGCGAATCGCGCGATCCACCACATCCTCTGCCTGAACAGTGCCTGCCGAAACCAGGCGGTCTGCTTCAATCATCCTTTACCTCACAATGCAGCGCGCAGCGCTTCACGAATCAGGGTTTCACTGCTGGCGTCCGGTTTGGCAATTTTACTTACCATGCGGCTGGCCTCCTGAGGTTTATAGCCCAGCGCCACCAGCGCGGCAACCGCTTCCTGCTCGGCGTCATCATCCGTCGCAGGCGCGCCTGGGGAGGTCAGCACCAGATCGGCCGCCGGCGTGAAGAGATCGCCATGCAGGCCTTTGAAGCGGTCTTTCATCTCGACAATCAGGCGCTCTGCCGTTTTCTTACCAATGCCAGGAAGCTTAATCAGCGCAGCAGGATCTTCACGCTCAACGGCATTCACAAACTGTGGCGCTGACATGCCGGATAAGATCGCCAGCGCCAACTTTGGCCCGACGCCGTTGGTTTTAATCAGCTCGCGGAACAGCGTGCGTTCCTGTTTGTTGTTGAAGCCGTACAGCAGCTGAGCATCTTCACGCACCACAAACTGAGTAAAGACAATCGCCTCTTTGCCCGCGTCCGGCAGCTCGTAGAAGCAGGTCATCGGCATATGGACTTCATAGCCCACGCCACCCACTTCCAGCAGCACTAACGGGGGTTGTTTTTCAATGATGATGCCTCTGAGTCTGCCTATCACGTGACGCTCCTGCGTTCTGGAAGAAATTAACTGCCGACATAATAAAAAAAGGCTGGATAAACATCCAGCCTGATTTGTCATTATCGTAACCTGCCTCGCGCCAGATTGAGCCGCGACTCGCTCATTTGCATCGCGTTCTGGCTGACGTGACAGTGGGTAATCGCAATCGCCAGCGCATCCGCGGCGTCAGCCTGCGGGTTTGCAGGGAGCTTCAGCAGGGTACGCACCATGTGCTGCACCTGACTTTTCTCCGCGCTACCGATGCCCACCACCGTCTGCTTGACCTGACGTGCCGCGTATTCAAATACCGGCAAATCCTGGTTTACCGCAGCCACGATGGCCACCCCGCGCGCCTGACCGAGCTTTAGCGCCGAATCGGCGTTTTTCGCCATAAAGACTTGCTCGATGGCGAAATAGTCCGGCTGAAACTGGGTGATGATCTCCGACACGCCCGCATAAATGAGCTTCAGGCGCGACGGCAGATCGTCCACTTTGGTGCGAATACAGCCGCTGCCGAGGTAGGTTAACTGGCGTCCCACCTGACGGATAACGCCATATCCGGTGACGCGTGAGCCTGGGTCAATCCCGAGAATAATCGACATCACGCGTCTCCTGTAACGGATCTACACGCTCTCATTAGAGAGTCGCTGCAACCTCATCAGAGATTTCACCGTTGTGGTACACTTCCTGAACGTCGTCGCAGTCTTCGAGCATGTCGATCAGACGCAGCAGTTTTGGTGCAGTTTCCGCATCCATGTCCGCTTTGGTGGACGGGATCATGGAGACTTCAGCGTTGTCCGCTTTCAGGCCAGCCGCTTCCAGCGCATCGCGCACGGCACCCATCTCTTCCCACGCGGTGTAAACGTCGATAGCACCGTCGTCAAAGGTCACCACGTCTTCCGCACCGGCTTCGAGCGCCGCTTCCATGATCGCATCTTCGTCGCCTTTCTCGAAGGAGATGACGCCTTTTTTGCTGAACAGGTACGCAACGGAACCGTCAGTGCCCAGGTTGCCACCGGTTTTGGTGAACGCGTGGCGCACTTCCGCAACGGTACGGTTACGGTTGTCGGACAGGCACTCAACCATTACCGCCGTACCGCCAGGACCGTAACCTTCATAGATGATGGTTTCCATGTTCGCGTCTTCATCGCCGCCCACGCCACGTGCGATAGCACGGTTCAGGGTGTCACGCGTCATGTTGTTGGACAGCGCCTTATCTACCGCCGCACGCAGACGCGGGTTAGACGCCGGGTCGCCGCCACCCAGACGCGCTGCCGTCACCAGCTCGCGAATGATTTTGGTAAAGATCTTACCGCGCTTGGCATCCTGTGCCGCTTTGCGGTGTTTGGTGTTGGCCCACTTACTATGACCTGCCATAAAAAGTTCTCCAAAAATCGCGCCTTTTCAGGCTGCGTTAATTACAAATTCTTCAATCGCCTGCCGGTTGCTCCACGACTTGGTCAGTGCGGCGGCATCCGCCGCATTCACCCAGCGGTAGGTCAGGTGTTCGGTAAACACGATCTCCCGTTCATGGGGGAGCGCGAGACAGAACCACGATTCCGTATTGCGCTCGGTACCCGGCGCGTAGCGATGACGTAAATGGCTAAAAATTTCAAACTCCACCGTGCGCTGACAGTCCTTCAGGGTCAGTTGCTCGCGGGCAACGTCAATGGCGACCTCTTCCTTTACTTCACGCGCGGCGGCCTGCGGCGCGGTTTCCCCCTCTTCCAGACTGCCGGTAACCGACTGCCAGAATTCAGGGTCATCGCGCCGCTGCAACATCAGCACCCGCTTCGTGTCTTCTGCATAAATGACCACCAGGACCGAAACGGGGAGCTTATATGTCATATCAGTTTTTCTCTTCCTTCTTCACCACCTCAATGCCCAGCTCAGCCAGTGCGGCAGGGTTGGCAAAGCTTGGCGCTTCGGTCATCAGACACGCGGCGGCAGTGGTTTTCGGGAAGGCGATCACATCACGGATGTTATCGGTGCCGGTCAGCAGCATGGTCAGACGGTCAAGACCGAAAGCCAGACCCGCGTGCGGAGGCGTACCGTATTTCAGCGCGTCCAGCAGGAAGCCGAATTTCTCACGCTGCTCCTGCTCGTTGATGCCCAGGATGCCGAACACGGTCTGCTGCATTTCACCGCTGTGAATACGCACGGAACCGCCGCCCACTTCGTAGCCGTTAATGACCATATCGTAGGCGTTGGCGACCGCCTCTTCCGGTGCCGCTTTCAGCTCTGCCGCCGTCATCTCTTTAGGCGAAGTGAACGGGTGGTGCATCGCGGTCAGGCCGCCCTCACCGTCGTCTTCAAACATTGGGAAGTCGATAACCCACAGCGGCGCCCATTTGCTCTCGTCGGTCAGGTTCAGGTCTTTGCCGAGCTTCAGACGCAGCGCGCCCATCGCATCCGCAACGACTTTCTTGTTGTCTGCACCGAAGAAGATCATGTCGCCGTCCTGCGCGCCGGTGCGCTCCAGGATCGCTTCCACGATGTCTGCGTTCAGGAATTTCGCGACCGGGCTGGTGATACCTTCCAGACCTTTCGCACGCTCGGTCACTTTAATATAGGCCAGACCTTTCGCGCCGTAGATCTTGATGAAGTTACCGTAGTCGTCGATCTGCTTACGGCTCAGAGCCGCGCCGCCCGGTACACGCAGCGCTGCTACGCGGCCTTTGGCGTCGTTAGCCGGGCCCGCGAATACCGCGAACTCCACGTTTTTAACCAGATCAGCTACGTCTACCAGCTCCATTGGGTTACGCAGGTCTGGTTTGTCAGAGCCATAGCGACGCTCGGCTTCCGCGAAGGTCATGATTGGGAAATCGCCCAGCTCAACGCCTTTCACGTCATTCCACAGGCTACGCACCAGAGCTTCCATCACTTCACGCACCTGCTCGGCGGTCATGAAGGAGGTTTCCACATCGATCTGGGTAAATTCAGGCTGGCGGTCAGCACGCAGGTCTTCGTCGCGGAAGCATTTCACGATCTGATAGTAGCGATCGAATCCGGACATCATCAGCAGCTGTTTGAACAGCTGTGGAGACTGCGGCAGCGCGTAGAATTTGCCTTTATGAACGCGGGATGGCACCAGGTAATCGCGCGCGCCTTCCGGCGTGGCTTTGGTCAGCATCGGGGTTTCGATATCGAGGAAACCGTGGTCATCCATAAAGCGACGCACCAGGCTGGTGATTTTCGCACGGGTTTTCAGGCGCTGAGCCATTTCCGGGCGACGCAGATCCAGGTAGCGGTATTTCAGACGCGCTTCTTCGGTGTTGACGTGGTTGGAGTCCAGCGGCAGCGCTTCAGCACGGTTGATGATCGTCAGATCGGACGCCAGCACTTCAATGGCACCCGTCGCCATGTCGGCGTTAACGTTTTTCTCGTCACGCGCACGTACGGTGCCGGTGACCTGAATGCAGAACTCATTACGCAGCTCAGAGGCCAGCTTCAACGCATCTGCGCGATCCGGATCGAAGAACACCTGAACGATACCTTCGCGGTCGCGCATATCGATAAAGATAAGGCTACCAAGATCACGACGACGATTGACCCAACCACACAGGGTGACCTGCTGTCCGACGTGGGACTGACGCAGCTGCCCGCAATATTCTGTACGCATGAGATATCCCTTAATTAGCCGCAGGCTAAATGTCGCCTGGTATGCAGGCTACTATGTCGCAGCTTTCTGTATGTCACAACTGGATGAAAAAAGGCGGCTATTATACTGGAAATTCCGCCGGACGATAAGAGCGAACCACGGCCAGGCGGTCGTTTGCTGCACTCTTATTGCGCATTCTCACAAAAATTAACAAAATTATGCGACCAATAACAGGCCATCACGTCGTATGGTGTCTGGAAGTGATTAATTTAACGGGAGTAACGATGTTAACCCTTGATGCCAGAAAAACCGCGCTTGTAGTCATTGATTTACAGGAAGGCATTTTGCCCTTCGCCGGTGGCCCGCATACCGCGGACGATGTAGTCAGCCGCGCCGCCCGCCTGGCGGAAAAATGCCGCGCCAGCGGTGCCCCGGTTGTCATGGTGCGCGTCGGCTGGTCTGCGGATTACGCCGAAGCGTTAAAACAGCCCGTTGATGCGCAGGCACCCGCCCGTGCCCTGCCGGAAAACTGGTGGACGTACCCGGTCTCGCTTGGCAAACGCGACAGCGATATCGAAGTCACTAAACGCCAGTGGGGCGCATTTTACGGCACCGATCTTGAGCTGCAGCTCCGCCGTCGCGGCATTGACACCATTATCCTGTGCGGTATTTCCACCAACATCGGCGTGGAGTCGACTGCCCGCAACGCGTGGGAGCTCGGTTTTAATCTGGTGATCGCCGAAGATGCCTGCAGCGCGGCCTCCGCGGAACAGCACCAGGGCAGCATGACCCACATCTTCCCGCGCATCGGCCGCGTGCGCAGCACGGATGAGATTGTCAGCGCGCTATGATGTATGTCGGTTTACCCCAGTGGTCGCACCCGAAATGGGTGCGCCTTGGCATCACCAGCCTTGAAGAGTATGCCCGACACTTCAACTGCGTCGAGGGTAACACTACCCTCTATGCGCTCCCGAAAGCCGAGATTGTTGCGCGCTGGCGGGAACAAACGACCGACGACTTCCGCTTCTGCTTCAAGTTTCCGGCGACCATTTCTCACCAGGCCGCGCTGCGAAACTGCGGTGAGTTGACCGACGAATTCTTTGCCCGGATGGCGCCTCTGGCAAACCGCATTGGCCAGTACTGGCTGCAGCTTCCGGCCGTCTTTGGCCCGCGCGACCTGCCCGCACTGTGGACGTTTCTGGACGCCCTGCCCCGGGAGTTTACCTACGGCGTGGAAGTTCGACACCAGGACTTCTTTGCGAAGGGCGAAGCAGAAAAAGCGCTCAACCGCGGCCTTCTCGAGCGTTCCGTTAACCGGGTGATCCTCGATAGCCGTCCGGTGCACAGCGCGATACCGCACAGTGAGGCCATCATTGAGGCGCAGCGTAAAAAGCCAAAAGTGCCCGTTCATGCTGTGGTGACCGCGAAGAACCCCATGGTCAGGTTTATCGGCAGCGATAACATGCAGCAAAACCAGGCGCTGTTCGCCGTCTGGCTGGAAAAACTGGCCTCGTGGGAACACACCACCACGCCGTATCTCTTTTTGCACACGCCGGATATTGCCCAGGCCCCCGAACTGGTCGATGCTCTGTGGCAGGCCTTGCAGACTGCGGTGCCGTCCGTGGGCAGCGCCCCTTCCATCCCACAACAATCTTCTCTTTTCTGATATCACCCCCTATCATAGTGAAGTGCCATCTGCCAAAAACAGGGAGTTTGTATGGTCAGCGCGCTGTATGCGGTGTTAGGTGCATTACTGCTGATTAAATTTTCATTTGATGTTGTGCGCCTCAGAACGCTCTACCGCGTCTCCTACGGTGACGGCGGATTTTCCGAACTGCAAAGCGCAATCCGCATTCACGGCAATGCGGTCGAATACATCCCCGCGGCCTTAATCCTGCTGCTGTTTATGGAGATGAATGGCGCAGAAACCTGGATGGTGCACATCTGTGGCCTGCTGCTTATCGCTGGCCGCCTGATGCACTATTACGGTTTTCACCACCGCTTAATCCGCTGGCGTCGTTCCGGCATGAGTGCGACCTGGTGTTCACTTTTGCTGATGGTGCTGGCTAACCTGTGGTATATGCCGTGGGAGTTGGTTTTCTCCCTCCATTAGCGCACAATACGCCACTTTATTTTTCCCGGATTTTTACGTTATGTCAGATCGCGACACGCTTTTTTCCGCGCCTATCGCCAGCCTGGGCGACTGGACCTTCGATGAACGGGTAGCCGAAGTCTTCCCGGATATGATCCAGCGCTCTGTTCCCGGTTATTCCAATATTATCTCTATGATCGGCATGCTGGCTGAGCGCTTCGTTCAACCCGGCACGCAGGTCTATGACCTGGGCTGCTCGCTCGGCGCGGCAACGCTGTCGGTTCGTCGTAACGTTCACCACGAAGGCTGCCGAATCATAGCCGTCGATAACTCCCCGGCGATGGTTGAACGCTGCCGTCGCCATATTGACGCCTACAAAGCCCCTGTGCCAGTGGACGTGGTGGAAGGCGATATCCGCGAGATTGAGATCACTAACGCGTCGATGGTCGTGCTGAATTTCACGCTGCAGTTCCTGGTGCCGGAAGACCGCCAGCTGCTGCTGGACAAAATTTATCAGGGGCTGAATCCTGGCGGCGCGCTGGTGCTCTCAGAGAAATTCAGTTTTGAAGATGCCGAGGTTGGCGAGCTGCTGTTCAATATGCATCACGATTTCAAGCGTGCGAACGGCTACAGCGAGCTGGAGATCAGCCAGAAGCGCAGCATGCTCGAAAACGTGATGCTGACGGACTCCGTAGAAACCCACAAGGCGCGCCTGCGTCAGGCCGGATTTGGGCATAGCGAACTGTGGTTCCAGTGCTTCAACTTTGGTTCGCTGGTGGCGCTGAAAGCGGGGAAACCGGCATGATCGAGTTCAGTAACTTCTATCAGCTGATTGCCAAAAATCAGCTCTCACACTGGCTGGAGACGCTGCCTGCGCAGATTGCCGCCTGGCAGCGCGATCAGCAGCACGGCCTGTTAAAGCAGTGGGCGAATGCGGTGGAGTTTCTGCCCGAGCTGACCCCGCATCGTCTGGATCTCCTGCACAGCGTCACCGCTGAGAGTGAAGAACCGCTTCCGCCAGGACAGATCAACCGTATTGAAACGCTGATGCGCAACCTGATGCCGTGGCGCAAAGGACCGTTCTCGCTGTACGGCGTGAACATCAATACCGAATGGCGCTCAGACTGGAAATGGGATCGCGTTCTGCCCCACCTTTCCGACCTGACCGGGCGCACCATTCTGGACGTGGGTTGCGGCAGCGGTTACCACATGTGGCGCATGATTGGCGCGGGTGCGCATCTGGTGGTGGGTATTGACCCGATGCAGCTGTTCCTGTGCCAGTTTGAAGCGGTACGTAAGCTGCTGGGTAACGACCAGCGCGCCCACCTGCTGCCGCTGGGTATTGAGCAACTGCCCGCTCTGAAAGCGTTTGATACCGTGTTCTCCATGGGCGTGCTGTACCACCGTCGTTCCCCGCTGGAGCACCTGTGGCAACTGAAAGATCAGCTGGTCAGCGGCGGCGAGCTGGTGCTGGAGACGCTGGTCATCGAAGGGGATGAACATGCCGTTCTGGTGCCGGGCGATCGCTACGCGCAGATGCGCAACGTTTACTTCATCCCTTCCGCGCTGGCGCTGAAGAACTGGCTGGAGAAATGCGGGTTTGTGGACGTGCGGATTGCCGATGTCAGCGTGACCTCAATCGAAGAGCAGCGCCGCACCGACTGGATGATCACCGAATCCCTGGAGCAGTTCCTCGACCCAACCGATCACAGCAAAACCATCGAAGGCTATCCGGCCCCGATGCGAGCGGTGTTGATTGCGACAAAGCCGTAACCTGTTAGCCGGGTGGCGGCTGCGCCTTACCCGGCCTACTCCCGATTTTCCAGGTCCGGTAAGCGAAGCGCCACCGGGCGCAGGAGAAAAAAAGGCCCCTGTTGAAATTGCAGGGGCCTGGTACAAGCAAGCATCATATTGGGCGACATGATGCGCGGTAAAAATCGGTACGTTGCTACACGTGATGGCGCTCAATCAGCGACTTCATTTCCGCAACCGACTCTCCCTCGACACCGTAGCGTGAATACTCATCCGCTTCAGCATCCGTCGACATAGACAATCCTGTATTGCGATAACGCATGGGTGACGGCATCCATTTGCCTGCCGAGCTGTGCAGCTCTTTTACCCCGGCGTTTAAAAACAGTTCCAGATTGCTGGCACGGACTCCCGCACCCGCCATTATTATTGGAGCGCGGGAATGTGCGTTTAGTTCCGTAATTAATTGCATTCCTTTTTCTGCGGACGCCTGTTGACCCGAGGTCAGAACGCGCGCCACGCCAAGTTCTCCAAGCGTTTCAAAGGCCTGAAGCGGATCTTTACACATATCAAATGCGCGATGAAACGTGACGGCCAGCCCCTTCGCGGCGCTCATGACCTGACGCATGCGCGGGAGGTCGATATTACCGTATTCATCCAGCAGGCCGGTGACCAGCCCCGGGAACCCCAGGTCGCGAACGAGGGCGATGTCTTCAAGCATGGCACCGAACTCGCCCGCCGTGTAACAAAAATCACCGCCGCGCGGACGAATAATCGGGTGAACGGGAATGGTGACGGCCTGACGGGCGGCCCTCAGCACACCGTAAGAAGGCGTCAGTCCGCCCTCTTTGGGTGCCGCACACAGTTCAATGCGGTCAGCCCCGTGTTTTTGCGCGGTGACGGCGCACTCCACGCTGTAACAGCAAATCTCCAGCAGCGCCATTTAATCCTCCTTTACTCCCACCAAACGCGCCATCATGACATGCCGTCCGCTTTCAGTCCCGGCGGGAACTCACATCTCTTGCGCTTCACTGGCAACGATCTGCTCAATGGTCCAGGGATGAAACTTCACCGTGACCTTCCCGTCCGTGACGGCCAGCGTCGGATTCGGTAATCGCTCGCGCTCACCTTTGGGTGAACTGGTCTTCACAAAAATCCCTGGCTGGCTTAAGCCTTCGTCAGCTAACAGGGCCAGCGCACGGGCGTTTAATGTCTCCGGCTCGCCCGGCAGGACAATTTCAATGTGCTCCCACCCTTCGTGCGGATAGCGCTTCTCGCCCGGCCACGGCAGTTCAACCACGGTGAATTGCCAGTGGGCCACGTTCACCGGCTCACGCAGCCTGAACAGGCAAATAGGCCGACCGTTAATGATGTTCTCGGACAGTAACTCGCCGCACTGTTCAAACCCACGACGCCAGCGCTCTGCGGTGGCATTTTGATGGCAGCGCAAAGAGATGTGATCGGCCTCAAGCGGCGCAATATCCAGACCCAGACGGGTGGCAAGTTCTGTGAACGCCTGGGTGAAACGCGGTAAATCTGCGGAAATATCATGCAGTTCGTCAATGGATTGCCAGTTCGCCATAAGTCACTCTCTTTTCGTGTCGCAAAGCCGCTAATTTACTCTGTTGCCCTGTTTTGACCAACCGCAGAATCCGGCTTTTTATGACTGCATGTTTATGCACACCTTCTTAGCCTGGATTCTGAGCAATCTTCAGGCCCCGCGATGCTGACGGCAGAAGGCATTTGCAGTATACTCCCGCCCTAAATTCTCTAACTGGCGCGGGTGGTTGTGAGCCCGCATCAAAAAAGTAAGGTATCCAGGTGAATATTCAGGCTCTTCTCTCCGAAAAAGTCAGTCAGGCACTGATTGCCGCAGGTGCGCCTGCGGATTGCGAACCGCAGGTTCGTCAGTCAGCAAAAGTACAGTTTGGCGACTATCAGGCTAATGGCGTGATGGCAGTGGCTAAAAAACTGGGCATGCCGCCGCGACAGCTCGCTGAGCAGGTACTGACGCATCTGGATCTCGCCGGCATTGCCAGCAAAACCGAAATCGCCGGCCCGGGCTTTATCAACATCTTCCTTGAGCCTGCCTTCCTGGCAAGCCACGTTGACGCGGCGCTGAAATCTGACCGTCTGGGTGTTTCCCAGCCGGAAGCGCAGACCGTCGTGATCGACTACTCTGCCCCGAACGTGGCGAAAGAGATGCACGTTGGCCACCTGCGCTCCACCATCATCGGTGATGCCGCGGTGCGCACGCTCGAGTTCCTCGGTCACAAGGTGATCCGCGCGAACCACGTGGGCGACTGGGGTACCCAGTTCGGGATGCTGATTGCTTACCTGGAGAAACAGCAGCAGGAAAACGCGGGCGAAATGGCGCTGGCGGACCTGGAAGGGTTCTATCGCGAAGCCAAAAAACACTACGACGAAGACGAAGCCTTTGCCGAGCGCGCGCGCAGCTACGTGGTAAAACTGCAGGGCGGCGATCAATACTTCCTCGAGATGTGGCGCAAGCTGGTTGACATCACCATGTCTCAGAACCAGCTGACCTATAACCGTCTGAACGTCACCCTGACCCGTGACGACGTGATGGGTGAAAGCCTGTATAACCCAATGCTGCCCGGCATTGTGGCTGACCTGAAAGCGAAAAACCTGGCGGTTGAGAGCGAAGGCGCAACGGTTGTGTTCCTTGATGAGTACAAAAACAAGGAAGGCGAACCGATGGGCGTGATCATCCAGAAAAAGGATGGCGGCTATCTCTACACCACGACCGACATCGCCTGTGCGAAATACCGTTACGAAACGCTGCATGCCGACCGCGTGCTGTACTACATCGACTCCCGTCAGCACCAGCACCTGATGCAGGCGTGGACGATCGTGCGTAAAGCCGGTTACGTGCCGGACAGCGTTCCGCTGGAACACCACATGTTCGGCATGATGCTGGGCAAAGACGGCAAGCCGTTCAAAACCCGTGCGGGCGGGACCGTGAAGCTGTCCGACCTGCTGGACGAAGCGCTGGAACGCGCCCGTCGTCTGGTGGCCGAGAAGAATCCGGACATGCCGGCCGACGAGCTGGAAAAACTGGCCAACGCCGTGGGTATCGGTGCGGTGAAATACGCTGACCTGTCCAAAAACCGTACCACCGACTATATCTTCGACTGGGATAACATGCTGGCGTTTGAAGGCAACACGGCGCCATACATGCAGTACGCCTATACCCGCGTGCTGTCGGTCTTCCGTAAAGCCAATATCGACGAAAGCGTGCTGGCGAATGCCACCGTGACCATCACGGAAGATCGTGAAGCACAGCTGGCAGCGCGTCTGCTGCAGTTCGAAGAGACGCTGACCGTGGTCGCACGTGACGGCACGCCGCACGTGATGTGCGCTTACCTGTACGATCTGGCGGGTCTGTTCTCCGGCTTCTACGAGCACTGCCCTATTCTCTCAGCGGAGAATGAATCGGTCCGCAACAGCCGCCTGAAGCTGGCGCAGCTGACGGCGAAGACCCTGAAGCTGGGTCTGGATACCCTGGGTATCGAAACCGTAGAACGTATGTAAAGCAAAAAACCCGGCGCAAGCCGGGTTTTGTTTTGTAGCCCCGGTAAACACAGCGCCACCGGGGATATCCACAGGTTCAGAAGTATTTACGCAAATACTCCGTCAGACACAGTGTCGCCATCGCCTGCCCATACGGCATTGAGGTCAGCGGGATTTGACGATAAAACTCAAGATCGCTCCCCATGCCCGTGCCGAACGACGTTTGCAGCAGCTCGCCTTCCGGCGAGATATTCCTGACGATACCGCGAATTGCTTTTTCTGCCACCTCAGCATACTCCGCGCCAACATAGCGCTTGCGCACGGCTTTCAGAATGCCGTAGGCAAACCCTGCCGTGGCGGACGCCTCAAGATAAGAATGTGGATCGTCAAGCAGCGTGTGCCACAAACCACTCCCGTCCTGACACTTCGCCAGCGCGGCAATCTGCGCGTTCAATACCTGCACCAGGTAGCGGCGCACGGCGTTGTTTTCCGGCAGATCCACCAGTTCGAGGAAGTCCGGGATCACGATGGTGAGCCAGCTGTTGCCACGCGCCCAGCGGGCACGGGCAAAGTTATGATTACCGTCATAGCTCCAGCCGTGGAACCACAGTCCGGTCTCCCGGTCCATCAGATTCTGCACGTGCAGCAGGAACTGATACACCGCCTCTTCAACGTACTCCGGTTTGTTGAGCAGCTTGCCGATTTTCGCCAGCGGCAGCACCGTCATCATTAGCGTGTCGTCCCACATCTGCTGATGGTTCTCTTCCGCCAGGGTGATGTGCTGCATCCCGCCGTGTTCAGTGCGCGGCATCTCCGCCATCGCCCATTCCGCCCAGCTTTCCAGCCACGGCAGCCAGGCCTGATTTTGGGTCTCTTCGTAACGATAAGCGAGCGTCAGGAACGGCGACATGGTATTCACGTTTTTGGTGGTTGCGCCTTCCGCAAAGCGGTCGGCAAACCAGCTGTCGATGATGTCGCGCATCCCTTCGTCGCCGGTCTGGCAGTAATACTGCCAGATACCATACAGGCCGACGCCGTGCGTCCACTCCCATCCGGCCCAGCCTTTGGTGTCGATCACGCGCCCGTCGTCCAGCCGCAGCAAAAATTCACCCGTTTTGTCGCGGATATTGACCAGATTATGCGTCACCTTTTGAATCAGCGATTTCAGCTCGTCCCGGGCGATAAAGCGCTCTGGCTGACGTAATAACGGGCTATGTTTGACAGGCCAAACTTTCATTATCTTAACCTCTGTTGTATGTCGAATTCAGTACCGCGCGATCCTTAAGAGAAGGTGCCGCTGGCTTATTACGATTCAGATAACCGATGTTGTTATTGCCCCACAGTGACTCATAAGGCATACCGGCCAGCATCTCGACGGTGGCGCGGGCGTGTGGCGTCGCTGACTCAGGCATCGCATGACCACTCTCACGCATTTTCGCGGTCTCCTCGCGCAGCGTGCTGTGGGTTTGCAAATTGAGTTTGAAGCGCAGGGAAACAAGAAAGCCGCAGAACAGCACCAGGATGGTGCCCACGCTCAGGATCATCAAAATGGTGTGGCTCACTTCCGCAGGCTGCACTTTCTGACCACTGACAAAGCCGGACATCTGCATCACGATGCCCACCAGCATCACCGCACCGGCCTGCGACGCCTTGCGGGTCAGGGTCATGATGCCCGCGAAAATCCCTTCGCGGCGCTGGCCGGTGATCACTTCATCCACGTCAGCAATGTAGGTGTAGGTATTCCATGGCACGTAATTGATACCGCCACGACCCAGCCCTGCGACCGCAGAGATCAGCAACAGCAGAGCGTAGACGTCGCTCAGGCCAGCATAATAGAGTACGGCGTACGAGAGAGACGCCAGGCCAAACAGCACCACAACCATGCGGTAGGACGGTGCAGGCCCGAAACGGATACACAGCGGGATCATGGCGATAACCGCAATGAACTGGAAGATAGCCATCGTGCCCAGCAGACTGGACGCCATTGACGCTTCCTGCATCAGCACGAACACCACGTAGTAGGTGAATACCGCGTTAAACACGTCCTGCGCGATATAGCCGCCGAGGTACATGCCCAGATGCTGACGGAAAATTTTGATACGCAGCGTGGAGCTTAACTCAACGATCAGCCGGTTGAGGCTCTGCCCCAGCGTCAGTTTTTTCTTCTCTTCTTCAGCACGCAGCGCCGCTTCAGACCACTCTTCGCGCGGGCGCTCCCAGGTGAAGCACCAGACGAAGGTCAGCATCAGCGCGCAGAGCACAGAGAAGACCTGGCTTGCGTAGAAGAAGGAAACCGCGTTGTCTTTCCCGAAGTGGGTCAACAGGATCCCCGGCAGGAAGGAGGCGAGAATGGCGGACATCTGCGCCATAGAGATGCGCGCCCCGGAGAACTTCGTTTTCTGTTTAAAGTCGTCAGTCATTTCCGGCACCAGCGTTTCGTACGGCACCAGAATCATGGTGTAGACAATATCAAACACCAGATAGGTCAGCAGGTAATACCAGAAGCTCATGTCCCCAACCCACATCAGCGAGTAGCTGAACACGCACGGAATACCCAGCAGGATAAAGAACTTACGACGGCCAAAGCGCTTACCGAGCCAGGTCGTACCAAAGTTATCGGTTAAAAAGCCCATTAACGGGCTAACCACGGCATCCAGCACCCTTGCCGCGGCAAAGATGAACGTTGCTTCGATCGGTGTGAGCCCGCAGAAGGTGGTATAAAAATATAAAAGCCAGGCCGCCGTCAGGGCGGTGGTACCCGCCCCAAGGAAATCACCTGATCCGTACGCAAGATAATTCGCGAGTCCAATTTTACGTGTTTTCATTGCCGTCAACCCTAATCAGTTTTGGGAGACTCCCTGCAAGCAAGCCTCGTCCGGGAGCTTTAATACGGCTACAGTAATTGCATCGGATTGTTGATACCTTTCTGTTTCTGCCATTGCAAAGAGGGGGAATGGCAAAAATACAAAGAGTATGGTTACGCGCGTCACTGATTTATAAAACAGTGTTTCTTTTTGATCAAAAGGCGAGGTCAGTTTTGAGAGCCAGCCATCAAAATTGCCTGATGGCTGGTGAAAAGGCAGGGTGTTAGCGGTAGTTCACGATGACAGAATTGCTCTGCACCTTCAGCGCCGGGATCAAACGTCCTCCGCCCGGCACTTCCCAGATGAAACGCAACGGCTCAATAGCTGGCACGCCGTTGAACGCCTGCGTTGTTCCATTTTCGCCGTCGATTTCGGTACAGCGCGTCTGAGAGCAGAGGCGCACCCGCAAGCCCGCTGGCGTAGGGCCAATCAGCCGGTAGTTCCAGACCACAAGGCCCATCTGACCGGAAACCTCTTCCGAAGGCGACAGCGGGTTAGACGACATGGCAACACCGCGGTTGCTGAGGGTCACCCCCATGCTGCTCGCCTGCCAGGTACCTCCCCCGGCAGCCTGCGCTGCCAGCGGGAAGAGCACTATCCAAAGCCACTTACGCATTATTTTCCTCCAATCGTCGCGGTCATGCGGATATGACGGTTATCCGACAGCTCCAGATTCGACAGCACGACCAGCTGGTTCAGGCTGCGACGCAGGAAGCGCGACAGCAGCGGACGCAGCGCGTGGTTCACCAGCAGCACCGGCGGCGCCCCCAGCATCTCCTGACGCGCCAGCGCCTCCTGGGTTTGCGCCAGCAGACGGTCCGCCAGGCCCGGCTCCAGGCCGCCCCCGCCTTGCAGAGCCTGCAGCAGCAGACGCTCAAGCGGCGTATCGAGGCCGATCACCTGCACTTCCCCGGTTCCCGGGAACCACTGCTGGGTGATTGCCCGTCCCAGCGCCACGCGCACCACCGCCGTCAGCTCGTGCGGATCGCTTTGTATCGGCGCGTGCTCGGCAAGGGTTTCCAGAATGGTGCGCATATCGCGGATCGGCACCTTCTCGTCGAGCAGGTTTTGCAGCACCTTATGCAGCGTGGTTAAGGTCAGCACGCCGGGGACCAGATCTTCCGTCAGCTTCGGCATCTCCTGCGTGACGCGGTCCAGCAGCTGCTGCGCTTCCTGACGGCCAAACAGCTCCGCCGAGAATTGCCCAATCAGGTGATTAAGATGGGTTGCCACCACGGTACTGGCTTCCACAACCGTATAACCCTGGATCTGCGCCTGCTCTTTCAGCGCGCTTTCAATCCAGATCGCGGCCAGACCAAAGGCCGGGTCGATAGTTTGCTCGCCCGGCAGCGTGCCTGCGGCGGTGCCGGGGTTAATCGCCAGCCAGCGGCCCGGATAGGCATCACCGCTGCCGATTTCAACGCCTTTCATCAGGATGCGATAGCGCGCGGGCGGCAGGTCCATATTGTCGCGGATGTGAACCACCGGCGGCAGGAAGCCCATGTCCTGGGCGAATTTTTTACGGATACTGCGGATACGGCCGAGCAGCTCGCCGTCCTGCTGGAAATCGACCATCGGGATCAGGCGATACCCGACTTCCATTCCCAGGGAATCTTCGAGCTGAACGTCGTTCCAGGTCGCTTCAACGGCCTGGGTATTCTCCGGCATTTTGACCGGAACAGGCTCCGCTGCCGGTTTGGTTTCACGGCCACGCATCCACCAGGCAAGGCCCAGCAGCGCCGCCGTAAACAGCAGGAAAACGAGGTTTGGCATACCCGGCACCAGACCGAGCAACCCGAGAACCGCCGCGGCCAGCAGCATCACGCGCGGGTTACTGAACAGCTGGCCAACCATCTGCTCGCCAACGTCCTGATCGGTGCTCACGCGGGTCACGATGACACCCGCCGCAGTGGAAATCACCAGCGCCGGGATCTGCGCGACCAGACCGTCACCGATGGTCAGCAACGTATAGCTTTCCGCCGCGTGGCCCATGTCCATCCCGTGCTGCAACACGCCCACCAGCAGGCCGCCGACCACGTTAATCACCATGATCAGAATGCCCGCGATGGCGTCACCGCGGACAAACTTACTCGCACCGTCCATGGAGCCGTAGAAGTCCGCCTCCTGCGTCACTTCCGCACGGCGCTTTTTAGCTTCATCTTCAGCGATAAGACCGGCGTTCAGATCGGCGTCGATCGCCATCTGCTTGCCGGGCATCCCGTCGAGCACAAAGCGCGCGCCCACTTCCGCAATACGCCCTGCACCTTTGGTGATGACCATAAAGTTGATGATCACGAGGATGACGAACACCACGATACCGATAGCGAAATTACCGCCCACCAGGAAGTGGCCGAACGCTTCCACCACTTTACCTGCCGCTGCCGCCCCGGTGTGACCTTCCATCAGGATGATACGCGTGGACGCCACGTTCAGCGCCAGTCGCAGCAAGGTGGTAAACAGCAGGATGGTCGGGAACGCGGCGAACTCCAGGGTACGCTGGGTGAACATCGCCACCAGCAGCACCATAATGGACAGCGCGATATTGAAAGTGAAAAGCAGGTCGAGGATGAACGCCGGGAGCGGCAGTACCATCATCGACAGAATTAGCAGGATCAGAATCGGCCCGGCCAGGATCTGCCATTGGGTCGATTTCAGGTTGCCGGGCAGGCGCAACATTGCCACCAGATTAGCCATCAGTGTCCTTCTCGTTCATAAAATCCAGCGCGGCAGGCACCGGAAGGTTCTCAGGTTTCACAGGCCGTTGACCGCCGGCCAGACGCCAGCGCTTCAATTGCCACACCCAGGCCAGCACTTCCGCCACGGCGGCGTAGAGTTGTCCCGGGATCTGTTGTCCAATATCCGCATGGCGGTACAGGGCACGCGCCAGCGGAGGCGCTTCGAGGATCGGCACGCGGTGTTCGGTGCCAATTTCCCGGATACGCAAAGCGATCAGCCCCGCCCCTTTTGCCACCACTTTTGGCGCGCTCATTTTGTTTTCGTCATAGCGCAGCGCAACGGAGTAGTGTGTCGGGTTGGTAACGATGACGTCGGCCTTGGGCACATCATCCATCATGCGGCGACGGGCGGCGGCACGTTGCATCTGGCGGATACGCCCCTTCACGTGCGGGTCACCTTCCATCTGCTTATATTCGTCACGGATATCCTGACGTGACATCCGCAATTTCTTGAAGTGGGTATAGAGCTGGAAGATCACGTCAAAACCCACCATCGGGATAATGCTGAGCACCACCAGCAGCGCGCAGAGTCCGACCAGATTCAGGGCATTGCTCATCGCGGTGAGAGGCGATTCGCTGATGAGACGCATCATTTCCGGCCAGTGGTACCAGAGGTAAAACCCCGCTGAGCTGCCCATCAGCACCGATTTGAGAATGGCTTTGAGCAACTCGGCCCCGGTCTGTGCAGAGAACATTTTCGCAATGCCCGGCAGCGGGTTCAGTTTGGAAAATTTCGGCTGCAGCGATTTGGCGCTGAAGACCAGACCGCCGAGCATCACCGGCGAGACCAGCGCGACCAGCACAACGCCGGTGATCAGGGGCAGCAGCGCAACCATGGCCCCTTTAATCAGCTGAATAATCTGGCTGAGGATCAGATTCGGATCGTTGACCATACTGTGGTCAAAACGTAAGCCGGTTGACAGCATGCCCGCCAGCTTGCGGGCGAGCGACTCCCCGCCCCACCAGATAATGCACACGCCTACGATAAGGATCAGCAGGGAGGTCAATTCTCGGGATCGGGGGATTTGCCCTTCCTCACGCGCCTTTTCTAGTCGGTGGGGTGTGGGGGCTTCCGTTTTGTCGTCGTTCTCTTCTGCCACTGTGCACGCTCAGCCCATTACGTCACGGGTATCATGCCAGCGCAGCGGAAATCCAATGGCGGGAAAAGCCCGTTTATTCGGGCTCTTTTCGGTGATTTTGTCGCAAACCGCCTCAGGGGATGGATGCCCCCTGAGGCGGAATGGACCATCAGAAGCCGAGGCTGTCCAGCAGGTCGTCCACCTGATCCTGGCTTGCCACCACGCCCGCCTTGCTGGCGTCGAGCTGTGGACCATTGAGCAGGCTTTCGTTCTCGCGTTTTGGACGGGCTGCCGGTTCCGGGATGTTCTCCAGCAGCACCATCAGCAGTTGGCGCTCAATCTCCTGGATCACATCCATCATGCGCTTGATAACCTGACCGGTCAGGTCCTGGAAATCCTGCGCCATCATGATGTCCAGCAGTTGGGCATTGGTGAAGCTGGTGTGACCCGGCACATCCCCCAGGAACTGACGGGTATCGGTCACCAGCTCGCGGGCATCCGCCAGCTCGATAGGGTTCTCAAACCACTCGTCCCAGCGTTTGGTCAGCGCTTTCGCCCCCTTTTCCATCGCATCCTGGTGCGGCTGCGACGCTTCAACGCTGTTCAGCGCACGTTCAGCGGCCTGAGCGGTCATCTGCACGACGTAGTCCAGACGATCGCGGGCATCAGGAATCGCTTCCGCCGCTTCGGCAATCGCCTGATCCAGACCCAACTCACGCAGGCTGTCACGCAGCATGCGCGTCAGGCTGCCGATGCGGACGATGATGTCGCTCGGCGAGTGTTCTTCAACGGGTTTCATAGCAGGTTGCATCATAACCAACACCTCACATGCCGAGTTTCTCGAAGATCTTACCGAGCTTCTCTTCCAGGGTCGCCGCGGTGAATGGCTTCACCACATAGCCGCTTGCGCCCGCCTGTGCAGCGGCAATGATGTTCTCTTTCTTCGCTTCTGCCGTGACCATCAGAACCGGCATGGACGCCATTCCCGCATCAGCACGAATGGTTTTTAACAGTTCCAGACCGTCCATGTTTGGCATGTTCCAGTCGGAGATCACAAAACCAAACCCGCCAGCCTGCAGTTTGTTCAGCGCATCAACGCCGTCTTCTGCTTCTTCAACGTTGTTGAAGCCCAGCTCTTTCAGCAGGTTGCGCACAATGCGACGCATGGTGGAAAAGTCATCCACAACCAAAAACTTAAGCTCTTTATCCGCCATAAAATAATACTCCTGAGTCAAATACGTATTGCCTGTCCGGCACTGATTTTCGCCAGCATCTGCTGGCTTACCTGGCTAAGATCGACCACTTCGCTCACGCCACCCATATTGATGGCCTCGCGCGGCATGCCGAACACCACACAACTTGCTTCATTCTGCGCAATCGTCCAGGCGCCAGCCTGGTGCATTGCAAGCATTCCGGCGGCACCGTCGTTGCCCATCCCCGTCAGGATCACCCCCACGGCGTTGCGCCCCGCATGTTTCGCCACCGAATGAAACAGCACATCCACCGACGGACGGTGCCGGTTGACCGGCGGTCCGTCATGAATTTTGATTTGATAGTTAGCGCCGCTGCGCGCCAGCTCCATATGCTTGTCGCCCGGCGCGATATAGGCATGCCCCGGGAGCACGCGCTCGCCGTCTTCCGCCTCTTTCACGCTGATCTGGCACAGCTTGTTCAGGCGTTCTGCGAACGAACGGGTAAAGCCTGGCGGCATATGCTGAGTGATCAGAATACCCGGACTTGAGAGCGGCAATGGCTGGAGTACATGACGAATTGCCTCTGTTCCTCCGGTTGACGCCCCAATGACCAGCAGTTTTTCCGAGCTGAGTAAGGGACCGGCCTTCAGGGTCGCCGGCGCGGCCATCGGCGTGTGGGCGGCAAGCTTCGCCCGCGACGCGGTGCGGATCTTCTCGGCGATCATCTCGCTATACGCCAGCATCCCTTCACGGATGCCGAGCTGCGGCTTGGTGACAAAATCGACCGCCCCCAGTTCCAGCGCGCGCAGGGTGATTTCCGATCCTTTCCCGGTCAGGGAGGAGACCATCACCACCGGCATGGGCCGCAGCCGCATTAATTTTTCGAGGAAATCTATGCCATCCATGCGCGGCATCTCGACATCCAGCGTTAGCACGTCGGGGTTATATTTTTTAATTAAATCCCGCGCTACCAGCGGATCAGGCGCGGTTGCCACCATCTCCATGTCGCTGTGGCTATTGATAATTTCAGTCATGATCTGACGCATCAGCGCTGAATCATCGACAGACAATACCCTGATTTTACTCATGCTTTTTCCTTACTCAGCGCATATACCGTTTGCCCACGCAGGCTAAACTCACGCACGAGGTTGCTGAAGTTTTCCGAGTGCCCGGCAAACAGTAAACCGTCAGGCTTGAGCAACGGAACAAACCGACGCAAAATGTCCTGTTGCGTCGTTTTATCAAAATAGATCATGACGTTACGGCAAAAAATGGCGTCGAAAGGCCCCGGCACGTTGTACTGCTTATCCAGCAGGTTAACGGGCGCGAATTCGACGCAGTTCGCCAGCTCCTGGCGTACGCGTACCAGGCCTTCATGCGGGCCCGTCCCGCGCATGAAATAACGCTGCAGCTGCTGCGGCGACAGCGTTTTCAGTTCATCCTGGCGATAAACGCCGTTACGCGCCTTCTCCAGCACTTCGGTATCGATATCGCTGGCGTAGACCTTCCAGCGCCCGGGCACCATCCCCAGCGTATCGGCAAGGGTGATCGCCAGCGAGTACGGCTCTTCACCCGTCGATGCGGCCGCACTCCAGACGCGATACTCCCCGGTGCGACGGCGCGCATGCTCGGCCAGAACCGGGAAGTGGTGAGCCTCGCGGAAAAACGCCGTCAGGTTGGTGGTTAACGAGTTAATAAAAGCCTGCCACTCTGCGCTGTTCTGGTTCGCCTCGAGCATGCTCAGATAGCGGCCAAAATCATCCAGCCCCAGCGTACGCAAGCGCCGCACCAGACGGTTGTAGACCATGTCCCGCTTATGATCCGCAAGCACGATCCCCGCACGCTGGTAGATTAACTGACATATCCGACGAAAATGCGCGTCGGACAGCGCGAGGCGCTGTGTCATCTGCAACAATAATGACGTTTGCCCAGGGGGCATTGGTGATGTCATAGCGCCTTCTTAATTACATTCAGGATACAACTGGCACGGCCTGCGACCGCCCGACTTCTGTTACTGCTTCAACGTGCTCTTTCACATTAAATACCGCGACCAGCCCGGTCAGACGATCCGCCTGGCTGGCCAGCTGATCGGTTGCCGCTGCCGCTTCCTCAACTAACGAGGCGTTCTGTTGCGTCACCTGATCCATCTGGCTCACCGCCTGGGCAACCTGCTCAATGCCGCGACGCTGTTCATCCGACGCCGAGGCAATCTCGCCCATGATGTCGTTCACCCGCGTCACGGAGGTGACGATTTCGTGCATGGTTTTCGCCGCGGTATCCACAAGGGTTGAGCCCTGCTGAACGCGTGAGACCGACTCTTCGATCAGCACCTTAATTTCTTTCGCCGCGTTGGCGCTGCGGCTCGCCAGGTTACGCACTTCACCCGCCACCACCGCAAACCCCCGCCCCTGCTCCCCGGCACGCGCGGCTTCTACTGCGGCATTCAGCGCCAGAATATTGGTCTGGAACGCGATACCGTCAATCACGCTGATGATGTCACCAATTTTCTGTGAACTGGTGGCGATCTCCTGCATGGTGCTGGCGACGTGGGACGCCTGGTCGCCGCCCTTCTTCGCCGTCATCGCCGCCTGTTTTGACAGGTCAGACGCCTGACGCGCGTTATCGGCGTTCTGGCTTACCGTCGCGGTCAGCTGCTCCATACTGGCTGCCGTCTGCGCCAGCGAGGCCGCCTGCTGCTCGGTGCGGGACGAGAGATCGTTGTTACCCGCCGCAATCTCTGAGATCCCGGTGTGCATGGCATAACTGCCCTGACGCACGTCGGATACCGTTTCCCGCAGCGATCCCTGCATCGCCTTCAGGCTGGCAAAAATTGCCGAAATTTCGTTCTTGCCGAACACCGCCACCGGACGCGCCAGGTCGCCTTTCGCAATACTGTCGAAGTGGCTGCTGATAATGGACAGCGGCTGCACAATCATTCTGCGCGACCAGAGCAGCGCGGCACCGGTCAGCAACCCTGCCAGTATCACCACCACGGCAAAGATGACGCCCGACATGTGATAGCTTTGGCGACTCTGTTCACCGGCACGCTGGACAGACTGGTTAATATCCTGCTGCCACGCGTTAAAGCTGCCGTCAAACGCGGCCTGCGAGGCCTGAACCGGCGCGGTCATAAAGTCCGACAGCTGGTTGTTCTCAAGCCACGTCGCCTGATGGTCCAGATCGCTGTACCACTGTTCAAAATGGGTCTTCATGGCGGCCTTCAGCGCTTTCTCTTTCTCGCTACCGGTGGCCTGTGCCGTAAAGGCCTTAAACTGTGCGTCAGCCTGTTTCAGGCTGTCGCGCGCGGTGGCCATCAGCGCCTTAATGTCATCCGGCGGATAACTTAGCGCGGTTAAGGTTCCCGCCTTGTTCAGCGCAGTGCTTGCCTGCAACAGCACGGCACGGGTTTGTGCCAGTGCGGAGCGCTGCTGATTACTCGCCTCAACGTCCTGCAAATTCTGATAGCCATCGCGAAACGCCCAAAAAGACAACCCGTTACTGCCAACCTGCAACACACCGCAAAGGATCAGAATCAAAAACAGTGTGGTCGAGATACGAATACGATTTAACATCCACGCTCCCATCAAGCGGCAAGCAGCCGCGGTTTAATTGTCAGTCAAAATGTTTCCCAGTTTTCATCTTGTCCGGTCGTCGCGGTACGCGTACGGTTTGCAGCCGGTTCAGCGGCTGGCGCGCGGTACGTCGCCTGCGGGGTGACCGTGTTTCCAGCGAGTGAAGCGAGACGAAACGCCGAGACGGCCATCTTCAGACGGCTTGCCTGGTCTTCCAGCGCAGCGGCCGCCGCAGCGGACTCCTGCACCAGCGCGGCGTTTTGCTGTGTCACGCGATCCATTTCCGATACCGCCAGAGCAACCTGGTCGATACCACGACTCTGCTCATCAGACGCAGAGGCGATTTCACCCATGATGTCCGTCACGCGGGTGACAGCATTCACGATGTCATTCATGGTCTCCCCGGCGCTTTCCACCAGCACGGAGCCGGTATCCACGCGGGAGACGGAATCTTCTATCAGCGACTTGATCTCTTTTGCCGCGTTGGCGCTGCGGCTGGCCAGGTTGCGCACTTCCCCGGCCACCACGGCAAACCCGCGTCCCTGCTCACCCGCACGCGCCGCTTCCACGGCGGCGTTCAGCGCCAGAATGTTGGTCTGGAAGGCAATGCCGTCGATGACGCTGATAATGTCGGCGATTTTCTTCGAGCTCTCGGCGATGTCGTGCATGGTTTTCACCACGCCATCCACCACGCGACCGCCGCGCTGTGCCGTCTCGGAGGCGCTTTCCGCCAGCTGAGACGCCTGGCGGGCGTTATCGGCGTTCTGCTTCACGGTCGCGGTGAGCTGCTCCATGCTGGCCGCCGTCTCTTCCAGGGCGGACGCCTGCTGTTCGGTGCGCGAAGAAAGGTCGTTATTGCCCATCGCAATTTCGCTGGTGCCGGTATAGATGGCATCCGTGCCGCTACGCACGTTGGCGACGGTATCGATTAGCGAACGCTGCATATGGTCAACGCTGTTTGCCAGCTCGGTGATCTCATTACGCCCGGACACGGTCAGCGTTTTGGTCAGGTCACCGCCGGCAATGTCACGAATGTGGGCAATGACGCGACCGAGAGGGTTCAGCAGGATATGGCGAATGCCGTACCAGACCGCGATCAGCACAATGACCAGCGCCAGCGCCAACACCGCCATCTGCCATTTCGCAAAGCGGTAGTCATTCTGGCTTTCAGCAAACGCGGAGTGATACAGATCGCCACTGACCTTCGCGTACTCCCCCAGCGCCGCGCCGAGGGCGTTTTGCATCCCCTGCGTCGGCTGCGCGAAATAGGCGTCCATGTTGCCGCTCTCAAGGAACTGAATCAGCTCTGCCAGACCGGCATGATAGGCGTTGTATTTTTCGTCAATGTTCTGGCTCACCTGCTCCATCGCAGGCTGCGGGGTAATCTTTTTGAAGGCGTCGTAATGTTTTGCGGCGTCAGCGAGGGTGGCACGGGCATTTTTCAACAGATCGGTTTTCGCGCTGCTCTGCTGATTGTTGGGATCCATCATCATGCGCGCGGACGAGCGGCTCAGGTTGATACGCGTTTGCAGCATCAGATCCCACGTTGAGGTGAGCTCACTCTGCTGCAGGCGGAGATCGTTCGAGGCCGCAAAGCTGTCCTGGTTCTGTTTTAATGACGAGAAAAAAAGCCCGCCGGAGATGAGCTGAAGAAGTGCGAAAATGACCAGCACCATCATGAGCATTGTGACAACGCGGATACGGTTCAACATACAACACCTTCTCATAGATTTATTAACGGTGTTATCGGCACAGCCAACAGGAACTTTACATTTGCGAAAGGGAAAAGCGCGGGGTTAGAAAGCCACGTCGACAATCAGCGTATCGGTGTAGGTTCCGGCGGGTGGCGTGGCCTGATTGGTCAGCACTTTCGCGGTGTAGTTGTAGGTACGCAGGAGACCATCGGTACTGACCTGCGACGACGTCGCGCTGGTCCAGCGTTCGCTGCCGCTGCCGCCCCAGCGGTTACCCGTGGCTTCTTTATAGATGTCATAACTCAGGTAGTTACTGCCGCTTACCATCCGGCGCACGTTATTCAGCGCGTTAGCACCGTTGTTAATGCCGATGGTATACGTACTGCCTTTGGTACAGGTGACGGCAATCGCCTGCGAGACGGTAGGGAAACTTTGCACCAGCGGCGCACTGTTGAAGTTGACGTCCGGCGTGGTCATGGCGCTGCAGTCGTTGGTCACGGTCAGGTTAAGGAGGATGGTGGTCGTCGCCGTGCCCGTCTGATTGATTGAGCAAATACCGAGCGCGCCCACGGAGCAGACGCTGTAGTTAACGCTGAAGGTTAACTGCACCTGATACGGCCCGGCAGAAACGTTCTGTCCGGCGACGGTACGGAAATAGAGCGGGATGTTGTACTGCTTTGACCCCAGCAACCCCAGCAGCGTATTCCCGCTCCAGGTATACGATTTACTTATCTGTACCTCGCTGCTGCTCGCGCAGCCCGCGAGTCCGCACAGCCGGGTGGGGATCACGTCCGTGATGGCCGCGTTGTCCGTGCGCTTCATGGTGGCCCGACTGCTGCCCGAGACCGATGCCGCGGTATAGGTCAGCGTCACCGAGTCGCTGGTCAACAGATTCAGTATGGCATCGCAGGCCACCACCAGCGTGCCGGTGGTTTCCACCTCCCCGGTTCCGCTGAGCGCAAACGACGTGACGCTGCCAAACGAGGCGTTGACCGTACTGACGGTACACGCTGCCCAGCCGCCACCGGAAAACAGCAGCAGTATTAA
Source organism: Enterobacter sp. ku-bf2 (assembly GCF_001742765.1). NCBI lineage: Bacteria > Pseudomonadati > Pseudomonadota > Gammaproteobacteria > Enterobacterales > Enterobacteriaceae > Enterobacter > Enterobacter sp. ku-bf2. The sequence continues at coordinate 122,691 of NZ_MDVW01000001.1, read as the reverse complement.
CAGCAGCAGGCGCTTCATGGCGCCTCCCGGCACACCAGCGGACCGTAGGTTTGCAGCTTGTGCTCCGGGTTGGCTCCCACGGTCAGGGTAGCCCTGCAGCGTTTTCCATCAGGCGCGATCACCTCCAACGGGTTAACATCACTAAGATTTTCCAGCCAGGCGATGCCGTCATACCCCACCACCGCATTGCTGCGCGAAGCGCGTCGGACCTGGCTTCCCACCGGCAGCGCCTGGCCGCGTACATCGTGCAGAATGACGCTTGCCACCCGCTCCTGCTCCATTGGGAAATCAACCAGATAGCCGCTGTGACGCCGGATCGCGATCCGCCGCTCGGTCTCTTTCAGACGGGTATCCGCCGGCAGGTTCAGGGTATCAATGCGGTAGCTAGCCGGATAATACGCCGACACCCCGCTGACCAGCAGGTAACCGTTGTTATTCGTTTTACCGACGGGCTGATTCTCATAGCTGACGGGCACGTCCGGATGACCGTCGGTACTGATGACGACAAACGCATCGTTGATCTTATTCGCGGCAAACAGCTCGCCGTCCATCAGAACAATCGCGCCCATCGCCTCGCCCCACCAGGTCATCATGTCCCTTTCGCCGTAGCCGCCGCCCTGCAGTTCAATATTGTTATTACGCCAGCCCAGCGTGCCCTGTTGATAATCACTGGATTTTGACTGGTTGGCCCAGGCCATGTTCCAGCTAAAGCCGCCGTCAGACGGCATGGCGTGGTTATAGTTGATGCGCTGGGTACTACCGGCATCCGGGGTGTTTTCAACGGTGAACGCGGCGCTGTCGCGTGCCCCCAGCGGCACCTGCAGCGACAGCGCGACCGTCCAGTCTCCCCGCTGCTGGTCCCGGCTTCCGGCGAGGTAAATACTGCTCGCGCCCCACAAATTGCGGCTCCATGAGAGATTAAGCAGCTCGGTTTTTTGACTGTCAAAACTTTCCACGCCGATCCAGGCCGCGCCGATGTTGCCGTACTGTCCCAGATTGAAGGTCAGAGAATACTGGTCCGTATTGCGGCTGAAGCTGGCGATGGGTTTATTGTTCTCGTCATACACCGTCGGCTGGTCGTAAAGGGCCAGATTGCCAAAACCGCGGTCACGGCGCGTGTGCTGAGTGGCGATGCTAAACTCGCTGGTGCTGTACTGGTAACCCCAGTTGATTTGCCCGCCCGTATCCCCGCGCATGCGGCTCTGCGAGTAAGCGGTATTCACCACGCCAAACTGGCCGAGTTTTATCACCGTCCCTGCCCCGCCCAGCGCCAGCTCCTGCGCCCCTTCCGCATGCCCTTCCAGGGTCAGCCAGTCCGTCACCCCGTAGCGATACGAGCCGCTGCCTGCCGCGGAGCCGTAGTCAAAATTCCTGATACCGTAATTACGCCGCAGGCTGCCCAGCGTCACGGCGCCGTCGCTCAGCCCTTTTTTAAGCAAGTCGCTGGTGACGTAAAACGGCAGCGTGGTGCTGACCTGTCGCCCCAGCGCATCCGTCGTGACCAGCACCGCATCCCCGGCGCCGTTGATATAGGGCAGATTGGTCAGGGTGAAGGGGCCCGGCTGAAGCTGGGTTGAGCCGGAGCGATACCCGTTGATAAAAAGATCGACCGAGGTGGGTACCGCCGCTTCCCCGGCGAACTCGGGCAGCGGCCACGTCACCAGGTCAGGCCGCAGGGAGAAATCCCGCCCGACGCTGATCCCCCCCATCCGCACGCTGGAACTCCAGCTCAGGGCATCGCTGATCACGTCCCCGACGCTCCAGCTCATCGCGTCATCCTCATTGGTGAACAGCAGGGTTGTGTCATAGCGGACATACCCCTCCTGCTGACCCTCGTTGCCGGTGAAATTTTCGCGGGCATAGCCGGTGGAGGAAAACGAACCGTTCTCGTTAAAGTAGCGGAACTCATGCCAGAGGGAAGCCTGTCCGCCGATGTGCTCCGTGTGGTTGGTGTAAAGATCGTAATTGAGCAGCGCGCCGCGCCCGAAGTGCGGTTTGGCCTGCGTCGCTTGCGCGCTGAACGGCGTCACGCGGGACGCGACCCAGTCGCGGGGAACGGTCAGCAGCAGGCGCTGCGCGGCGCTGTCATACTCGACCCGAACCTGAGAAAGCGAAGAGAGATTTACCTCGCCGGCAGGAACATGTTCCGGTGGCAGCCCCGCACGCAGCAGGTCGGCGCTGGAGATAAAGAAAGCGCCTTTACGCTGCGTCACGGGCACGACCAGACCGGTGTCGTAGTGGTTAAGCACGAGGGCAAGCTGGAAGACCGCTTCATCATGTATCGCCTGTGCCTGGGGCGGCGGCGGCAGGCTGTCATCGCCGGGCTCAGCCCAGGTCGCGGAACTGACGCAAAGCAGTATCATCATCGCCGGCTTCAGTTGACGGGCGTCGACTGCCATTGTGCGTCCCTGGCATTAATCTGCGCGCTCATCCGCTCTGGCTGACGAACGCCCGCGGGTACCGGCCAGCTGCGGGTGCTACCGGGAAGTACGTAACCCAGCAATCCCTCCGCAACCGTGCGTTTCTGCCCTCCCTGCTCCAGCGCCACCTGGCTCAGCCTGACATGGACATCCCCCCGATTCCGGACCTCCAGTGCCGGCTGCCCATCCGTTCGCGTCACCCGCCAGCTCAGGTTTCGGGTCTCCGCCAGCGCGTGATGCGCCCCCTCTTTTATGGTCGGGATCCCCTGACCATACACAAACAGCGGAATGGAGTAACGCATCTGCAATTTGAGGCCGATGGTGGGTTCTGCTTTGGCATCAGGCTGAGGAATTTCATCCACGATAATGCGGTAGGCTTGTTCGATGCCTGCGGGAACGGGCGCCTGCTTAATAAGGCGGATAAGCTGCTTGCTGCCTGTGCCAATCGTGACGATGGGCGGGCTGGCGACCACATCCTGCTGTGCGGTGTAGCGCTCGTGTCCGTCCTCCTGTTTCCAGCGCACAATGCGCACCTGCATCGTTGTGGCGCTGTTTCCCTGGTTCTGGATCCACAGTTCCGTGGCGTTGGCGTCTGCCGCAAGCCACGGGTCGATCGGCCAGAGCAGAATGGTGGCTGCCGCCTGCGCCTGACCGGTTGCCACAGCCATTCCCAACGCGCCCGCCAGACAAACAGGTCTGAAAATTGGCTTCATCAACACTCTCCCTTTATTACCATGACAAGGTCACGGTGAGCTGATCGGAATACGTTCCTGCCGGGCTAAATCCGGTCAGTAGCGCCACGCCAAAAAGCGGCAGCGCGATGTTATTGCTGTTGCTATAGGTCACCGGTATCGCCTGGTTGACGCCAATCTCGCTGTTCGCGGCCAGCGAGCTGCTGCTGTAAAGCCGATATCCCACCACGTCGGCGCCGTTCGAGCGTTTCATGCGGCGAACGGTTGAATAATTCTGGCCGCCATTAATGCTCATGCTCAGCGCCACGCCTGGCGTGCAGGCGATAGACAAGGCCCCGTTTGGCACAAAACTGGTGCTGACCGGTGCGCTCTCAACGCCGTTATGGGTGCCAAAATCCAGCGTCCCGAGAAGCCCTCCGCTGCCGGTGGTCACCACACATCCCGGGACGATGGTCGCGCTGACTTTAAAGGACTGTGATGTCACCGCATTCGCCGCGGGCGTCATCAGCAATCCGACGATCAGCGCGAAAAAAGGCTGCACGTGTCCCTCTGCGCATATGCGCAGACCTGTGAGAGTTGCCTTCATGGCGGTGCAGGACTAATAGGTGACGCTGACGTTAATCGTGTCTGTGTAGGTTCCGGGTACGACCGTCACGCTGTTACCGCCGCCGGTAATACGTCCGTAGAGGGTGTAACTGTCTACCCCTCCCGCCGTAGAGGCGATCGGCAACGCGGTGTTATTGGCAATCACGCTGTTAAACCCGCTGTCGCTGTACAGGCTGTACGCCACGCCCTGTGCCGCGTTGGCGGTGTTAACCAGATAGCGGGCAGGTGTTCCTGGGGTGCCAACAACGGTACCGGGAGCGGTGGAGTTGGTGTTGCCAGTGATCGCCACCGTATAGCTGGCGGTCGTACATTGAATGGTGAAGGTGTTTCCGCCGCTGGCGCCGGTGAGCTGGGTGGTCAGAGTGGAAAACGTTGCGGGATGGGTGCCGAAATCCAGTGTCCCGAAGTTAATGCCGTTTTGCGTGGGCGATCCGTTTATCAGACAGCCGTTCGTGAGTGTCAGCGTCGCGCCGATGGTGCCGCTACTGGTGACGGCCAGCGCCTGATGGACCGTTGTCGCAGTCAGTAAGGTGCCTGCGCAGATCAAAAGGAGTTTTCTTTTCATTTACCACCCTCCAGAAGACGTCTCCGTTCCCTTGCCACATTTTATTTATTTCGTTCAAGATGTTAGCCCCGCTTAATGTTCCTCTGAGGGGGGTTATTGAGAATTTAGTTTACGGATATCGCTTCGACCACCTGCCCCTTAACGCATAAGCACTTTGTCTTATTGACTTCTTATTTCCTTAAATAACATGCAGTTAAAATCATTTTTTCCGCTTTTTTAATTTATTTTCTGAGAATATATCCATTAAAGTGTGATGCGGATCACAATATATCGTCATGGCAATAACAACAAAATTAATAAAACTTAAAAAGGAGTTGTATCCCCCTACGCTTTGCGTCAATTTATGTGCCGAATAATTTCCCGCGTCGTAATAAAAAATTTATATGTATCGCCGCGGGCTACATCTGAAGCGCATAGAGGGTCTTTTTTCGTGGCAAGTGCAAACAAACTCACACTCTTCATCGTGATATTCATGCTGGCGGGTATTCTTTCAGGGGCAGCAATTCATGAATATGCATCTGCGGATGCCATCAAAGCCTGGTCGGATAATATTACCCTTCTGACCGATATTTTCCTCCGACTGATCAAAATGGTCATTGCCCCCCTGGTGTTCAGTACGCTCACCGTCGGCATTATGAAGCTGGGCGAAACCTCTACCATTGGCCGCGTGGGCGGCAAAGCGATGGTATGGTTTATCAGCTCATCCGTGCTCTCTATTCTGGTCGGCCTGTTTATCGTCACGCTGGAGCATCCGGGAAGCGGGCTGAACCTGACCGTCCCGACTGAGGCGGTGGATACCGGTCTGGCCGTTGGGGGCATGACGCTGAAAGCGTTCCTGTCACACACCATTCCAACCAGCATCGCGGGGGCGATGTCGAACAATGAGATCCTGCAGATTGTGGTGTTCTCCATGTTCTTCGGCATTGGCGGCGCGTCGCTGGGGCAGAAATTCAATGCCCCACTGGTGGCTGCGCTGGACGTGGTTTCCCATATCATGCTGAAGGTCACGGGTTATGTGATGTACGTTGCGCCGCTGGCCATTTTCGCGGCAATCTCCTCCGTTATCGCCACGCAGGGTCTGGGTATTCTGTTGAACTATGCCTCCTTTATTGGCGGCTACTATGTTGCCATTCTTCTCACCTGCATGGTGCTGCTGGCCGTGGGTTACATGGTGCTGAAAAAAGAGGTGTTCCGCCTGGTCAGCATGCTGAAAGATCCGGTTCTGGTGGCGTTTACTACCAGCAGTTCTGAAGCGGCCTACCCTAAAACGCTGGAGCAGCTGGAGCGTTTTGGCTGCTCGCGCAACATCGCCTCTTTCGTGCTGCCGATTGGCTACTCCTTCAACCTGGTGGGGTCGATGGTGTACTGCTCTTTCGCCTCAATGTTTATCGCTCAGGCGTACAACATTCACCTGAGCTTCTCTGAAGTGACGGTGCTGATGCTGACCCTGATGCTGGCCTCAAAAGGGATTGCGGGCGTACCGCGCTCCTCGCTGGTGGTGCTGGCCGCGACGATCCCAAGCTTCAACATTCCGGTCGCTGGTATTTTGCTGCTGATGGGGATCGACCACTTCCTGGACATGGGCCGTTCCGCGATTAACGTGTTGGGGAATGGTATTGCGACCGCGATGCTGTCGCAGAATGAAGGTGCGCGGGAAGCGGACGCTGAGCTGGTAAAGCAGGAAGCTTAAGGGTATGAAAAAGCCGGGTGGCGGCTTCGCCTTACCCGGCCTACAAATGGCTCGAACACGTAGGCCGGGTAAGCGTCAGCGCCACCCGGCTTTGTTTTAGGCTACGTGACTCGCCGCGATATCCAGCAGCGCCATCTCATCGCTGTTCAGCAGCTTCTCAATGTTCACCAGAATCAGCATACGCTCGCCGAGCGCGCCCAGACCGGTCAGGTATTCGGTCGACAGCGTGACCGCAAACTCCGGCGCAGGACGAATCTGGTCAGAGGTCAGGGAAAGCACGTCAGACACGCCATCCACCACGATACCCACCACGCGCTGCCCCAGGTTCAGGACGATCACCACGGTGTTGTCGTTGTAATCAACGTCGCCCTGGCTGAACTTCACGCGCAGGTCCACGATGGGCACAATGACGCCACGCAGGTTGGTGACACCTTTAATAAACGCAGGCGTGTTAGCGATGCGGGTAACCTGGTCGTAACCACGGATTTCCTGCACTTTCAGGATATCGATGCCGTACTCTTCATCGCCTAAAGTGAATACCAGAAATTCCTGTCCTGATGGCTCGCCCGCCAGTTTCGTTACATTACTCATACCGGTCATGTTATTACCTTCTACTTAATCAGGCGGCTGTGTACGCCACACGTTGTTCACGATTTAATCCCTGAAGCGCCGACACATCGACGATCAGCGCCACGCTACCATCACCCAGAATGGTGGCGGCAGAAATACCCGGCACTTTGCGGTAGTTGCTTTCGAGGTTCTTCACCACCACCTGGTGCTGGCCAATCAGCTGATCGACCAGCAGCGCATAGCGGCGGCCCGCGCTTTGCAGGATCACCACGATACCCTGCGTGGCCTCGGTCTTCGCCCCGTCCACTTCGAACACTTTCCACAGTTCCACCAGCGGCAGGTACTCACCGCGAACCTCGAGCACGCGCTCGCCGCCCGCCAGCGGATGCAGATCTTCCTCACGCGGCTGCAGGGATTCCATCACCGCGTTCAGCGGCAGGATAAAGACTTCGTCCGCCACCTTGACGGACATGCCGTCGAGGATCGCCAGCGTCAGCGGCAGCAGGATGCGAATGGTGGTGCCGGAACCCTGTTTAGACTGGATTTCAACGTGGCCGCCCATCTCCTGGATGTTACGTTTCACCACGTCCATGCCCACGCCGCGCCCGGAGACGTCGGTCACCTGCTCTGCGGTAGAGAAGCCCGGCGCGAAGATCAGCATGCCCACTTCTTCGTCGGTCATGTTTTCATTGACCGCCATCCCCTGCGAAATCGCTTTTGCCAGGATGCGCTCGCGGTTCAGACCGGCGCCGTCATCGGTCACTTCGATACAAATGTTCCCGCCCTGGTGTTCCGCAGAGAGAATCAGGTTGCCGACCGGCGATTTCCCGGCGGCAATGCGGTTTTCCGGCAGTTCGATACCGTGGTCGAGGCTGTTACGCACCAGGTGCGTTAACGGGTCAATGATGCGCTCGATCAGGCTCTTATCCAGTTCGGTTGAGCTGCCCATCAGGGTCAGTTCAATCTGCTTGTTCAGCTTGCTGGCGAGATCGCGGACCAGACGCGGGAAGCGGCTAAAGACATATTCCATCGGCATCATACGGATGGACATGACCGATTCCTGCAGGTCGCGGGCGTTACGCTGCAGCTGGCCCATGCTGGTAATCAAATCCCCGTGGGTGACCGGGTCGAGTTCGTTTGAACGTTGCGCCAGCATCGACTGGGTGATCACCAGTTCGCCCACCAGGTTAATCAACTGGTCAACCTTCTCAACGGCAACACGGATGCTGGTCGACTCGCTGGAGCGCGCGGCAGGTTTTTCACCACGGCCCGGCGCAGCAGCTTCTTTTGGCACCGCCTTCAGCGCCGGGGCCGCTGGGGCCACAGCCGGTGCGGCGGCCTGGGCTACAACAGCCACCTCTTCCGCAGCCACAGGGGCGTCAACCGCGACAGTTTCGGTTTCGAAGGCGATTTGATCGGCTTCAATCACAAAGCACAGCACCGCCACGATATCGTCCTGGCCAATACCGTCATCAAGCGTCGCGGCCAGGCTGTCTTTGCCTTTTACCACGTTGCTTAATTTCGCCAGGTTACCCAGCTCTTCTTCCAGCAGGTTAACTTCATTCTCTTTCAGGCGAGACAGCACAACGCGCAGCTTGCCTGCCGGTGCGTCAGCAGGGGCAGACGCCTGCGCGGCAACCGTATCCACAACGCTCAGTTTTGCGGCAGGAACCACGGCTGCGGCAACCTCACCTTTTGCTTCCAGCGCGAGCTGGCGCAGCGCATTGCAGATGTATTCAAAGCTGGCGGCATCAGGCTCTGCCGAACTTTTATAGGCGTCGAGCTGTTCCTGCATAATATCTTTGGTTTCCAAAAACAGGTTGATAATGTCGGTATTGAGCTGCATCTCACCGCGTCGTGCTTCATCAAGCAGGTTTTCCATTAAATGGGTCGTTTCCTGCAGGATGGTAAATCCAAACGTTCCGGCTCCGCCTTTAATGGAATGCGCCGCACGGAAGATGGCATTGAGCTGCTCGGAATCCGGTGCTTCGGGCACCAAATCGAGCAAGTGTTGCTCCATATCGGCCAACAATTCGTCGGCTTCATCAAAGAATGTCTGGTAAAAATCGCTAATATCCATGCTCACGCTATCACCTCGGATTGGCTGGTGGCGATGTTGGAACGGCAGCCGAAGGAACGGCCCCAGGCTGTTTTAAATCGTCCAGTGACTCATTCTGACTTTCGGCGTTTTCATGCAGGATGGCCTGCTCCGCCTGCTGGTTCAGCACTAAAAGACTGATACGACGGTTGATGGCATCATCCGGCCCGCGGTCGGAAACGCGCATGGTTGCGGCCATGCCGACTACGCGCAGTACCTTGCCATCATCAAGCCCACCTACCACCAGCTCGCGACGCGAGGCGTTGGCACGATCGGCAGAAAGTTCCCAGTTGCTGTATCCCTTCTCCCCACTGGCGTACGGGAAATCGTCCGTGTGTCCTGACAGGCTGATTCGGTTAGGAATGCCGTTCAGCACAGGTGCAATGGCGCGGAGAATATCGCGCATGTACGGTTCAACTTCCGCACTCCCGGTTTTAAACATCGGGCGGTTCTGGCTGTCGATGATCTGGATACGCAGCCCTTCCTGCACCAGATCAATCTTCAGATGCGGTCGCAGCGCGCGCAGCTTCGGATCCGCTTCAATCAGCTGGTCGAGATCGCCACGCAGTTTCTTCAGGCGCGCCTGTTCCATCTTTCTCTTCAGCTCGTCGATGTTCGGCTCTTTTTTCACCTCACCCTTCTGCTGGGTGTAATCATCGCCGCCGCCCGGGATCGGGCTTTCGCTGTTAGAGATACGCGGTCCGCCAGCGACCGCCGTTGCCAGCGGCGTGCGGAAATACTCGGCAATCTGGATCAGTTCTTTTGGGCTGGAGATGGAGATCAGCCACATCACCAGAAAGAACGCCATCATTGCGGTCATAAAATCGGCGTACGCGATTTTCCACGAGCCGTGCGCGCCATGCCCACCGCCCTTGTGCTTGCGTTTTTTTACGATGACGATCGGATGGGACTGGTTTTTCATGCGTCCTCAGTTGTCGTCTGTTGGTTTGGGTTTTTCACCGCACGTACGTGTTCTTCAAGCTCGATAAACGACGGACGCTCGCTGGAGTAAAGCGTTTTACGGCCAAACTCAACCGCGATCGGTGGCGCATAACCGTTGAGGTTAGAGAGCAGCGTGATCTTCACGCACTGCATCATTTTGGTGGTTTCCGCGCTCTTCTGGCGCAGTACGCTGGCCAGCGGAGAGATGAAGCCATACGCCAGCAAAATACCGAGGAAGGTTCCCACCATCGCATGGGCAATCAGCGCACCGAGCTCCGCTGCCGGACGGTCTGCTGAGGCCAGCGCGTGAACCACCCCCATCACCGCAGCAACGATACCGAACGCCGGAAGCGAGTCGCCGACCAGCGCCAGGCTGTTGGCCGGTACTTCAGATTCGCTTTCATGGGTTTCAATTTCTTCATCCATCAGCGCTTCGATTTCGAAGGTATTCATGTTGCCGCTGATGATCAGTCGCAGATAGTCGACGATGAAATCCAGCATCATGGCATCAGCAAGAATGCGCGGATAGCTGGCAAAAATTTCGCTCTCTTTCGGGTTTTCAATATCCCGCTCGAGCGAGAACATGCCCTGCTGACGCGACTTCGCCATCAGGCGATAGAGCAGTGCCAGCAGATCCATATACATGCTTTTGGTGTATTTCGAGCGACGGAACAGCAATGGAATTGCTTTCAGCGTGCCCTTGATCGATTTACCGTTGTTACCAACGATAAAAGCCCCTACCCCTGCGCCGCCGATGATAATAAGTTCAGCCGGTTGATAGAGTGCTCCAAGGTGCCCGCCGGTCATCATGTAACCGCCGAAAACTGTACCGAGAACTACCAGGTAACCTAATAAGATAAGCACGACATCATCCTTCCGCTAGTGACTATGGCAAGGACGTCCAGCTCGCAGCGTTGACCGTTTACGGGGTAAAAAAAAGCAGCGGTAATCGCTTACCGCTGCTGGAATCTTTCCCACACGTTCGGGTTAAACAGCTTGTTCGATCTGTTCATCCAGCAGTTGTGGAATAATATCGGCAGCATCCCGGGAAAGTTTACGTCTTTTTACTGCGCGGGATGGAGGCTGACATAAACTACAGGCGAAGCTGCCTGCAGGCTGATGAGCATGGGTAATAAAATTGCCGTTGCAGCAGTTGCAGCGCGACAGCTCAAGCATTCCGCTCTCAACAAAACGCACCAGCGTCCATGCGCGGGTCAGCGCCAGCAGAGGACCTTCTTCCTGCTGTGGGCATTGTTCAAGGTAAAGTTTGTAGGCTTTGATCACGGCGTCAACGCCGCTACACAAACCGGTTTTGAGAAGATACTGCCAGGCATTACAGAACATGGAAGCGTGAATATTCTGCTCCCACGTCATAAACCAGTCGGTAGAAAACGGCAGCATGCCTTTCGGCGGGGGACTACCACGTAACTCTTTGTACAGTTTGATCAGACGGCCACGGCTCAACTGCGTCTCGCTTTCCAGCATTTGTAAACGAGCACCCAGTGTAATCAGCTCCATGGCTAACTGTATGTCACGCGCTTCCTGAACAATGCTTTTCTCGCTCATTGCTAGGCCCTTTTCTTACGGGCTACGTCATCAGGCTGGCTGATTTCGTTAAGCAAGCGAGTGGAAAGAAGAATACCGGTATGGATCTGTTGAAGATCGTCTACACGGGACTCCTGCGTCAGACGCGTTATTGTCTGTGAATCATCGAAACGGAACTGGCAAACCAGTTGATTCGTTTCAGCCAGTTTAACCATCTGCGGGAGGGTTAAGCCGCCCAGCATGGTTGCCATTTCTTCGTTAATACCCAGACGAAACATCGCGGACGCCTTGTCCTGACTAATCAAACGCTGCGCGAGCAGTAAATACGACAAATTGATGTCATAGATATGTTTTAGCAACTCGGATGTATGCATTGTTCCCATCCCGAATAACCAACTATTATTTTTATGCGGAAAGACCGCACCCCGTGATGTCGCCGGGAAATCACCCGGTATAAAAAAGAAAAGGCTAAATGCATAGTTGAATTTAGGTTTGTATTCATCGAAACGCGTAAGAGAGGAAACGCGAATGCGTCTCTTACATGTTTTATCATTTCTTACAAATAACTAAGATTTTTCCTAATTCGACGCAAACTCTACTCGTCAGTTTTGACACATACAATCCAGCCATCCTCAAATTTAAAAAAAATGTGATCCACGTCACACAATTTAAGTGAATATGACCCATAAATCCATCAGTATGACTTGTAATTTGTTCACTTATTGACCAATCGGCACTGTTTTGTATTCTTAATTGACGAATACTCATGCAGAAGGGGGATCAGAACTGGCATGCAATGTGCTTTTCCATCGGGGAGCATGGCGCGGAAACATTTACATCAAACACCCCTTCGGGAAACATTTTTCTTACTGTGAAAAAACATAGAGTTATGCAGGGAGCCTAAAAAAGATGTTTCAGTCCGTGATCATTCGAAATGATTTTGTAACGCGTAAAAACGATTCAACAGTCAAGGCATAAATTTGTGTGATTTACGTTAAGTTGTTAATTTTTTTCATTTAGGCCCATTTTTCAGTTATTCTTCTTATAAGAATAATTAATGAATAATTATGATAAGCTTCACACTAATGTCGTAATCAGCCCTTGCAGAACCCCGAAATTCGCGGTAAAGGTGATCAAACGCTGTCAGTCAGACACCCAAGGAGTGCGCCATGAGTTACTCCCATCTACTTGTTTCTGTTGCTGTTTCCCCAGAAAGCCATCAACTCGTCGCCCGGGCGGTGTCAATTGCCAGACCCCACAATGCCCGCATCAGCCTCATCACGCTTGCGGCCGAACCGGAGATGTATAATCAGCTGGCTGCCCCTATGCTGGAGGATATTCGTGAGGTACTTCAGGAGGAAACGCAGCAATTCCTGCGCGAGCTGGTAGAAAAGGCAGATTATCCCGTCTTTGAGACCGTTATTGCGACAGGAGAACTTAATGCCCATATTCTCGATATGTGTCGTAAACAGAATATTGATTTAGTGATATGCGGGAATCATAACCACAGCTTTTTATCGCGCGCAGCCTGCGCGGCGAAATCTATTGTCGCGTCAAGCCAGGTTGATGTGCTGTTAGTGCCGCTTGGGGGGCGTTAACCCCCCAGGGAAATATCAGGCAAGTTTAGGGAAGGTTGCGATCTTTTTTTGTAAATCGCCTTCATGGCTTTGTGGGGCGATATCGCGGAGATCCTGAATAAAACGCGCCTGCCAGTGGTTAATATCGTTTTCCCGGATCGTCTCCATCATTTCAGCATGGCGGGAAATACGCTCCGTGAGCGGCATGGTCAGCGCGCGGTTCAGGGCGTTAGCCACGTCATCGCGATCGTAAGGGTTCACAATCAGCGCCGACGTGAGCTCATTTGCGGCCCCGGCAAACTGGGAGAGCACCAGCACACCCGGATCGGCGGGGTCCTGCGCCGCCACGTATTCTTTCGCGACCAGGTTCATCCCGTCGCGCAGCGGCGTCACCAGGCCGACGTCCGCGTAGCGGAAGACCTTCATCAGGATCTTACGGTCAAAGTGCTGGTTCAGATAAAACAGCGGCGTCCAGCCCAGCTGCCCGTAGCGGCCATTAATCCGCCCTGCTTCTGTCTCCAGCTGATGGCGAATGTCCTGATAGGCCTGAACCTCACCGCGCGACGTCGGCGCAATCTGGGTATAACGGATTTTACCGTGATGCTCCGGATATTTATCCAGCAGCGTTTCATATGCCAGGAAGCGCTCCGGCAGGCCTTTGGAATAATCAAGACGCTCAACTGAGAAGATATTTTTCACGTGCTTGAGTTCATTCTTAAGCTGCGCCAGCTTTGGCGGCAGCGGGCCAGCGGCCTGCTCCGCGATTTCGTCAGGTTCAATCCCTATTGGATACACTTCGGTGTGGAACGTTTTTCCCCACGCCGTATGGGTTTTCCCGCCTTTGGTCACCAGACGCGCTTTCCCTGACACGGAGTCAAGGAATGCCAGTCGGTCATTTTCCGTCTGGAAGCCCAGCAAATCGTAGTCACACAGCGCCTCCAGCAGCTCTTCATGCGGCGGCAGCGCGGTAAAAATTTCCGGCGTCGGGAACGGGATGTGCAGGAAGAAGCCAATCCGGTTATTCACTCCCCTCTTTCGCAGCTCTCTGGCGAACGGCAGCAGGTGATAATCGTGGATCCATAAAATATCGTCTTCTTCTATTAAAGGCAGCAGTTTATCCGCCAGCAGCGCATTCACGCGCGCGTAGCCTTCGAAGGATTCACGCTGGAATTTGACCAGGTCAAGACGATAGTGAAACGCCGGCCACAGGACGGCATTCGAGAACTGCGAGTAATACTCGTCGTAGTCTTTCTCTTTCAGTGCAAACGACGCCCACGTGATGTTCCCACGCGTCACTTTTTTGAGCGGTTTCTCTTCTTCACTGATTTCTCCGCTCCAGCCAAACCACAGCCCGCCAGCGGCTTTCAAGGCACCTAACACCCCTACCGCCAGGCCACCCGCACTGGCTTTTTTATCATCAGGCGGTGCGATTCGGTTAGAGACGACGACTAAGCGACCCATAATGGTTTCCCCCTTTGTTTTGCGCTATTTGTTGTTGTTGCTGGTTAGCGATATCAGATACCCACTGCCAGACGCTGGCGACATCCGCCAGCCGCCATTCGGCGACAGTGTCACCAGGCCCTACCTTAACGGCGATCCCTCCGGCCTGATTAACCACACGGAACCCGGCCTCGTCGGTCAGGTCATCCCCAAAGAAAACAGGCGTCCGGCCCTTAAAAGGTGCCTCCGCCATAAATGCGGCGATGGCTGCGCCTTTATTAATCCCCTTCGGCTTTAACTCCACCACGCATTTGCCCGGCTGCAGCGCCAGCTGTGGATGTTCATCCGCAACCGTCTGCGCAAGCGCAAGCACGGCAGCTTCATGCTGCGGCGCCTGGCGATAATGCAGGGCAAAGGCCATGCCTTTGGCTTCCAGCTCGGTGCCAGGCAGGTCTGCCAGCGCAGCAGAGAGCTGCTTCTGGAGCGTTTGCGTGAGTGCGTCGGGGAGTGAAACGATATGCGTTTGATCATGGATGTCGCGGCGCTCCGCTCCGTGTACACCGGCCAGCGGAAAGTGGTATGGACTGGCGAGCAGATCCAGCTCGGCCATTGAGCGCCCTGATATCAATGCCAGTGCTCCCTCATTCATGAGCGAGAGCTGATGCAAATCCTGTAACACCGCCTCCGGAATAGACACCTGATCGGGGTGCGGTTTTATCCCGGCGAGCGTGCCGTCGAGATCAAAAAAGAAAGCATAGTGTCCGGGCAGTACAGGCGGTGCGGTTAACAAGTCAGCCACCCTTTTCCTCCTTACGGTTGACGAGAGGCAAACGCCTTTACCTCTTTCATAGCCATGTAAGTATAGACAGTGTGACGTCGCTCGCCATTTGACAACCGCCCCGCCAGTAAAACTGGCGGGGCGGTTAAGGGGTCAACTATGGTTATAAGTTGAGCAATAAAAGAGGTGCAAAGCGGTTACACGGTACGCTTCGCTTTTTGCTTGTAACGGTCGAAAATCACCGCTGCCAGCAGGATCAGACCACGCACCACGTACTGCGAGAACGGCGAAATATTCAGCAGGTTCATGGCGTTCTCTACCGTCCCTAAAATCAGGATACCGGCCACCACATATGAGATTTTTCCGATGCCGCCCTTGAGGGAAACGCCCCCTAACACGCAGGCCGAAATGACGATCAGCTCATAACCGATAGAGGTCATTGGCTGGCCGCTGGTCATACGCGACGCCAGAATAATCCCCGCCGCGGCAGAAACCAGTCCTGAAAGCACAAAGATAATAATCTTGGTGCGCACCACCGGCACCCCGGCCAGACGGGCGGCCTCTTCATTACCGCCAATCGCCAGCGTATTACGGCCAAAGGTGGTCCGGTTAAGCAGGAAGCCGAACAGGATCAGGCAGGCCACCGTCAGCCAGATAGGCGCAGGCAGACCCAGCCAGTTGGCGTACCCCAGCGTGAAGAAACGTTCGTCTTCAATCCCCACCGCTTTACCGTCAGAGATGATATAGGCCAGCCCGCGGACAATTTGCATTGTCGCAAGCGTCGTGATCAGGGCGTTAATCTTCAGGCGCGCGATGACAAAACCGTTCACCAGACCGCTGATGACGCCGAGTAACAGACCGGCAAGGACGCCAATCCACAGGCTCTCCGTCATGTTGATCACCACGGCCGTCGTGACGCCTGCGCAGGCAATCACCGACGCCACCGACAGGTCAAAATCGCCGGAGGCCAGGCAGAACAGCATCCCGCAGGCCACCATCCCGGACATGGAGATGGCGAGACCCAGCCCCTTCATATTAATGAAGGTGGCAAAATTGGGAACAAAGATCGCGCAGGCGACGAACAGTGCGGCAAAGACCACCAGCATGCCGTACTGATCCCAGATACGCCCAACGCTCAACGCCGACTTCGACTTCGGCACTCCGGATGTAGTAACAGAGGACATCATTAACTCCTTACTCAGGCGACGGCCTGGCTAACTTTAGGCATGGCGAGGTTCAACGCCTGTTGTTCATTCGCCTGTTCATGAAGTAATTCGCCGGCAATTTCGCCTTCACGCATCACCACAATGCGGTCGGCCACGCCAAGCACCTCCGGCAGATCGCTGGAGGCGAAAAGCACCGCCACGCCGCGTTTTGCCAGCTCATAGATCACGTTATAAATCTCGTGTTTTGCCCCCACGTCGATACCGCGCGTCGGCTCATCCAGTAAGATGACCTTCATATCCTCTGACAGCCAGCGGCCCAGAATGGCCTTCTGCTGGTTTCCGCCTGACAGATTCATGATCAGCTGTTCCGGACCCGGCGTTTTGATATTCAGTGAACGAATATGGTGGTCGGCGTTACTCGACTCCCAGCTATCGTTTATCAGGCAACCGGCGCGAATAAACTTACGCCGGGCGGAAATATTGATGTTGTCGCGCACCGAGTGCACCGGAATAATGCCCTCCGCTTTCCGGTCTTCCGGACAGAGCATCATCCCCGCCCTGATCGCGTGGGCTGGTTTCTGAATATCGATCCGCTCGCCGTCAATGGAGACCTGCCCATCGGTAATACGGGTACCGCCGAACAGACCTTTCATCAACTCGCTACGCCCCGCGCCCACCAGACCAAACAGGCCGACAATTTCACCGCTGCGTACGGATAACGAAATCGGCGTTCTGACGCCCGGCGCTTTTACGCTATCCAGGCGCAGGCGTTCCGGGCCGTACTGGCGCGGCTGCCAGTGATAGATATCACCCAGATCGCGTCCGACCATCGCCTGGACCAGTTGGTCATGGTTCACCTGCGCCATGTCGGTAAAGGTGCGCACATAGCGTCCATCTTTAAACACGGTGATGGCATCGCTCAGGGCAAATATCTCTTCCATGCGGTGCGACACGTACAGAATCGTCCGGCCTTCCTGACGCAATTCGCGGATCACGCGGAACAGATTTTCGATTTCCCGCTTCGAGAGCGAACTGGTGGGTTCATCGAAGGCAATAATTCTGGCGTTACGCGCCAGCGCCTTGGCAATTTCAACCATCTGCCACTGGCCGATGGAGAGATATTTCAGCGGCGTCTGGGGATCGACGTCCAGACCCAGATGTTTAAGCTGCAGCCCCGCTTCATAATTAAGTAGCGAACGATTCACCACGCCGCCTTTGTGCGGGAGCTGTCCTAAATAGATATTTTCCGCCACGGTCATCTCAGGGATGAGGTGCAACTCCTGATAGATAATGGCTACCCCGGCATTGAGCGCCGCCGTGGTATCGGCAAAAGCGACATCTTCGCCGCGGATCGCTAGCGTGCCGGTCGTGGGCGAGTAGTTGCCGCTGAGGATTTTCAACAGCGTCGATTTTCCCGCACCGTTTTCCCCCATCAGGGCATGAACCTGGCCGGCATAGCAGTCGAAGCTGATATCGGTCAGCGCGTTAACACCGGGGAAGGTTTTCCCGATGCCGCGAAAAGAGAGATACGGATCAGACTGTCGCATAACGTCTCCGTGATTCCTGTAGTGTGTACGTCAGGCCCCTCACGAAGGATGAGGGGCACAATCACCGCGTATTACTTCCCGCCCAGTCCTTTTTTCGCCAGCTCCTCTTTGAAGTTGTCGCGGGTGATCAGCACCACGTCGGTCACTTCGGTAAATTTCGGCGGTTCAGCCCCTTTGGTGACCCAGTTGTAGAGCATCTCGCTGGATTTGTAGCCGTGAACGTCCGGGCTTGGCAGCAGTGAACCGTAGAAGCCGGTTGCCTGCGCTTTGGACAGCTCGCTGACGGCGTCAACGCCGTTGATGCCAATCCCGATCACGTCAGGCGCTTTGAAGCCCTGACCTTCCGTCGCGCGCACCCCGCCCAGCACGGTGTTGTCGTTCATGCCGACCACCAGCCAGTGTTTGACTTCTGGATGCTGCACCAGCATGGAGTTCGCGGCGTCGAATGCGCCCGGGATATCGTTGGATTTGGTTGGGACTTTATAGATCTGTTTTTCCGGGAAGCCGGCTGCTTTCAGCGCGTCCATTGACCCGGTCGTACGACGACGTGCCGTGTCCAGCTCATCCGCAGTAATGGCCATCACCGCGGTCTCTTTGACATCCCAGCCGCGTTTTTGCATCTCTTTATAGAGTTCCTGGCCCTGACGCTCACCGATTTTGGTCGCCGCCATCATCACCAGCGGGACGCTGTCCATCGGCTTGCCTTTGGCGTTAACGAACTGATCGTCAACGGCGATGACCTTCATGTCATAGCCCCGGGCCTTGGCCGCGATGGCCGAGCCCAGCTTGGGATCCGGCGTGCAGATCACAAAACCTTTCGCGCCGCTGGCTGCCAGGCTGTCGATGGCGTTCAGGGTTTTCTCACCGTCAGGCACGGCGATTTTAATCACTTCAAAACCTAAGTCTTTCCCGGCCTTATCGGCGAATTTCCACTCCGTCTGGAACCAGGGCTCTTCAGGCTGTTTTACCAAAAAACCGAGTTTTAAATTCTCAGCAATAGCGGATTGTGACATAACGGCAGCCAGACCGATGGCCGCCAGCGCTTTAGTAAATTTGTGCATGGTAAACTCCAGCTTTAGCTTTCTTTTCTGTAGGGAATATTTGCGTACTTCTTTATTTAATCGGACTTAAAACAAGGCATTAGCGCTTACCTCGTCATAAGCGTTATTGCTGGTGATAGTTTTAGCGGGAAATTAATCCTCCATAAGAGAGCCCCATCACACCGCAGAATTACAGTAATTGCGTACATAAATTCAGCGAAAAATGACATAAAAAAGGCAGTATTTGTCAGACAAATGAAACGAGGGTAAGCAGGATTATCCATAAGATTAGCTAAGATATCCCTGATCCCTTTTAACAGGCGTGAGGACCCCAGACGTCAGAACGCTGCAGCATGTTTTTCATCAAAAACGCAGCACGTCCGGAGCGTTATTTACTTCGTAGAATTTGATTTAGCGCAATTTCATTAATGCATCATATATTCGAAATAATTCATCCGTAATTCATTCTTTTACGGAGCATTATTCCGGCTTAATATCCCCAAAAGAGTAACAGTATATCTCTTCGGTAAAAGCCATTAATTATCAATGGATTAATGAAAGGGAAATTGATGGCGAGCTAATTGTATTTCTGTACTATATTAAAGTTTGTAATGTATGGTAAACACAGCCTATTTAAGAGTTTTCTTAGACCACAGACAAGGGTATGCTTATTTATATCGAACACAGGAAGTGAATTTCGGTCGACTTCGTTTACTGCAGAAAACGTATTTCTGCTCTTTTTCTTCGTATTTGCCTGACGCTCAGGTTAAGCAACGGACATCACGTCCCACCGTCAATAAGGATATGAGTATGGCTACCCAAACGATGATGCAAAAACTTAACGCGCAGATGAACCTTGAGTTCTATGCCTCCAATCTGCACCTGCACTTAAGTGCGTGGTGCGCTGAGAACAGTCTCACGGGGTCTGCCACCTTCTTTCGCTCTCAGGCGCAAAGTAACGTCACCCATATGATGCGGGTCTTTAACTTCCTGAAGGCCTCAGGGGCGAATCCTGTCGTTAAAGCCCTTGATGGGATCAACGAGAGCTATTCTTGCCTGGAAGAACTGTTTCAGAAGACGCTTGAAGAGTATGAACAACGCTGCAGCACCCTCAACAAACTGGCTGATGAAGCCAAAGCGCAGCAGGATATTACGACGCTCAGATTCTTACGCGATATGGACAAAGAGCAGCAGCAGGATGGCCTGCTGCTTAAGACGCTGGCGGATGAGATCCATAATGCGCAGCAGGCAGGTTTATGTCCTGAGCAGACCGACCGTCACCTGCTCGACATTGTGGCGGTGCAGCACCACTGAGTTTTTGGCCTGCTTCCGTCCCGGGGAGCAGGTCCCCTTCCCCTCTCCAATCTTCTGCTTTTGCTGAAATTTAACAAATCAGATCTGGCTCCCAATGATTAACCACACAACGTGTGATGATTTATTTAATTACATAATCATTGACGAGGGAGCATCATGATCACCATTGAGTTTGTTGTCATTCTCCTCTGCCTGCTGACGGGTACGCGTTTCGGCGGGATGGGGCTTGGGTTAATCAGCGGTATTGGTCTTTTTATTTTATGTTTCGTCTTTGGTCTGCAGCCGGGTAAACCCCCGGTTGACGTCATGCTGACCATTCTCGCGGTGATTGGTTGTGCCGCTACCCTGCAAACGGCGGGGGGCCTCAACGTCATGATGCAGTTTGCGGAACGCCTGCTGCGCAAACACCCGCAGCACATCACCCTGCTCGCTCCGTTTACCACCTGGATGCTGACCTTTCTGTGCGGCACCGGCCATGTGGTCTACACCATGTTCCCCATCATAGCGGATATCGCGTTGAAAAAAGGGATCCGCCCGGAGCGCCCCATGGCCGTGGCATCGGTGGCATCGCAGATGGCGATCACGGCCTCCCCCGTTTCCGTTGCCGTCGTGTCGCTGGTGTCCATCCTGGCGGCCCAGCATGGGATCGGCCACGGGTGGGGAATTCTGGAAATTCTCGCCGTGTCGGTTCCCGCTTCACTTTTCGGAGTGGCCATTGCGGCCCTGTGGAGTTTACGCCGTGGGAAAGATTTGGCCGACGACACGGAGTTCCAGGAAAAGCTGAACGATCCTAAACAACGTGAATTTATCTATGGCGGAACGGAGACGTTAATGAATCAGCGTTTCCCAAAACAGGCCTACTGGTCCACGTGGATTTTCTTTGCCGGTATTGCCGTGGTCGTTCTGCTGGGGGCCTTCCCTGAGCTGCGCCCGGCCTTTGAACTGAAAGGCAAAATGACGGCCCTGTCGATGAACCTTGTCATCCAGATGATGATGTTAATTGCGGGTGCCGTGATGCTGATGGTCTGTAAGGTCAATGCCTCCGCGATTTCTAACGGCGCGGTGTTCAAGGCCGGTATGGTCGCGATCTTCTCGGTATTTGGCGTGGCGTGGATGAGCGATACTTTTTTCCAGGCGCATCTCGACGAGTTAAAGCTGGCGCTGGAGGGCGTGGTGAAAAGCCACCCGTGGACATATGCGATTGTGCTGTTTCTGGTGTCAAAACTGGTGAACAGCCAGGCGGCGGCGCTGACGGCGGTTGCGCCGATGGGGTTGATGTTGGGCATCGATCCGAAAATGCTGATCGCCTTTTTCCCGGCGTCATACGGTTATTTTGTCCTGCCGACCTATCCCAGCGATTTGGCCTGCATCGGCTTTGACCGGTCAGGCACGACCCGCATCGGGAAATTTATCATCAACCACAGCTTCATTTTGCCAGGGCTGATTGGGGTGAGCTGCGCCTGTGCGGCGAGCTACCTGCTGGTTCAGACGTTCTTCTGATAGCATCAAAGGGCGACACATGCCGTCGCCCATTTCCCTGCTTTAGTGAGACTCACCCTGCGGCGTGAATCGCAGCTCGATCAGCGCGATGGCTTTCTGGATCGCACGCAGTGTAACCGGGTCAGCGGCAGCAGGATGGCTGGCGAAGTCGATGTTTTTCAGCTGCGTAGACATCTTCTCGCGCACTTCAACCGGCGCAATCACGTCCAGAACATCGAGGATTTGTTTGATAACCAGCTGGCAGGCGACAACGTCAGAGACCAGTTCCTGATCGGCGCTCAGGTTTTGTGACATGGGGGTTTTCTCCTTATTTAAAGGCCGCCATAGTACCAAAACACGCCCCCTGACATCTTCCCTTCATCGGCTGCAGGTACAAAAAAACCCGCCGAAGCAGGTTTTTTTATCAGAACATGGCGCCCGGCGGCACGTCTTTGAAGGTGCGGCAGTAATTGGCCCACATACTTTTCAGGATTTTGCGCAGTTTCACGATGATGCTCCATTAACTTGTTATACAACTTTATCGTCAACCTGCTTATAATATGACCGCCATCACAAAAATCAATACTTTTGTGACAAACATCACAATTTAATCAGCCAGTGGCCTGATGGCGATCACCTCTGACCCGTTGCGAAGAGTGAGGGCAGATTGTCCGGCTATTCCAGCCATTGCGGCGGGCATCTGCGGGTACGATAACGTATTTCCATCCACTCAGAGCGAACCATGAAAAGAGTCATTGTAGCCGGCACACTCCTGCTGCTCGCGGGGTGCAGTATTAACCGCCAGGCTGAAGTCAGCAGCCTCGACGCGCCGAACGGCATCGTCCGCCTCGATTACGGCCAGGCAGCGCTGCAAAATGCGTATTCCGATGAGTATGTGAACAACGGCACGGCGGTAAAAGCCTGTCAAAACATGGGGTATGCCACTGCCTCGGCCTATGGTCAGCCCATCAAAACCTGCACCCTGATTAGCGGTTCGTTGTGTCTGAACGAGAGCGTGACTATCCAGTATAAATGCCTGGGTTACGCCGTTAACCCTAAGTCAAATAATCCGTGGTATTAATCCAGACTGCCAGCCTGTGCTGGCAGTTTATTTCATTACGAACAAAAACAATTCTCATTAATAAATAATAAATCGGCAATGCGTTTTATTCCCATTCGTATTTTTAATAAATAAAATAAAGTTTTTACGTTTTGCAAATAATTAAATAACAAATTATAGTGTCGCTCATTGTGAACCAGAAATAATAACCCGGAGCGTCACCATGCTGAAAACTGAAATGATCGACAAGCTCAACGCGCAAATGAACCTTGAGCTGTTTTCGTCCCTGCTCTACCAGCAGATGAGCGCCTGGTGCAGCTACCACAGTTTCGAAGGCGCGGCCGCGTTTCTGCGTCGTCACGCGCAGGAAGAGATGACCCATATGCAGCGTCTGTTTGATTATCTGACGGATACCGGCAGCCTGCCGCGCATTGAAACCGTGGCTTCCCCTTTTGCTGAATATAATTCACTCGATGAACTGTTCCGCGCCACCTACGAGCACGAGCAGCTGATCACGCAGAAAATTAACGAACTGGTTCATGCCGCGATGACCAGCCAGGATTATCCAACCTTTAATTTCCTGCAGTGGTATGTAGCCGAACAGCATGAAGAAGAGAAGCTGTTTAAATCCGTGCTGGATAAATTATCGCTGGTGGGTAAATCCGGTGAAGGTCTTTACTTTATTGATAAAGAACTTTCCACGCTTGATACGCAGAATTAATTTCAGCGCGGTGCCGGTTTCCGGTACCGCGTTAATTTACATACACCCGGCACAGCTGGTGCAGCGCCAGTCGTGGGGATTCACGGCCTGGTAAAAATAGCGGTAGCTGCACGTCTCCAGCGGAATCCCCTTCTCGTAGAACAAATCCGTCAACCAGTCGACATTCTCGATAATCCACTCATCTTCCTGTAAGCCTTGTGCAAAGGTCTCATCTTCAGGATCAATAACCGAATAGATCCCCCAGGTGCCCATATCCTTTTCGCGACGGGACTCGGGAAGATTCAGGGGCTGGTTCTGCCAGCTGATTATCCAGTGGCCATGGCACAACAGGTTGCCTCCCCGGCTCCATGCCGCGGTAAAAGGATTCTCCCCCGCCATAACACCCTCACTTTATTTGATAATTTATATTTATTGTTTACGTTACGCCGGAATGTCGTGCAGCAGTATCGCCCTTATGAGGTAGGCATAGGCCTAAAAAGGATTGGAGGGTCATTAATTCGTAAACCATTTTTTACACCTCTTGTAACGGTGATTTGACGAGTTACGGCTTTTCCCTTACTCTGCGCCGCAGATTTTGTCGCGGTTAAGAAGCGTTGTAGAGGAAAGCGTGAAAAACAGAACTCTGGGAAGTATTTTTATCGTCGCCGGAACGACAATTGGCGCAGGAATGCTGGCAATGCCTCTGGCAGCCGCGGGCGTGGGATTTGGCATGACCCTGCTGCTGCTGGGCATGCTCTGGGCGCTGATGTGTTACACCGCCCTGCTGCTGCTTGAGGTTTACCAGCACGTACCCGCCGATACCGGTCTGGGTTCGCTTGCGGCGCGCTATCTGGGACGCTATGGCCAATGGATAACCGGCTTTAGCATGATGTTCCTGATGTACGCCCTGACCGCCGCCTATATCAGCGGCGCCGGGGAATTGATCGCCTCCAGCGTCAACGACTGGTTTGGCTCTGACATTACCCCTGCGACGGGCGCCATCTTCTTTGCGCTCATCGGCGGCGGCGTGGTCTGCGTCGGGACGTCGCTGGTCGATCTGTTTAACCGTTTTCTGTTCAGCGCCAAAATTCTTTTCCTGATTGTCATGCTGGTCCTGCTGGCGCCGCACGTGCATAAGGTCAACCTGCTGACGTTGCCGCTGGAAAAAGGTCTGGCGCTTTCCGCGATCCCAGTCATTTTCACCTCGTTTGGCTTCCACGGCAGCGTGCCGAGTATCGTCAGCTATATGAACGGCGATATTCGCAAGCTGCGCCGCGTCTTTGTGATCGGCAGCGCGATCCCGCTGATCGCCTATATTTTCTGGCAGCTGGTGACCCTGGGCAGCATCGACTCTTCAACCTTTATTGGGCTGATGGCGCAACACGCTGGACTGAACGGTTTTCTGCTGGCACTGCGTGAGGTTGTCACCTCGCCGCACGTGGAGCTGGCGGTGCACCTGTTTGCCGACCTGGCGCTGGCAACCTCGTTCCTGGGCGTGGCGCTTGGCCTGTTTGATTATCTGGCCGACCTGTTCCAGCGTCGCAATACTGCCGCAGGACGGTTACAGACGGGGGCGATCACCTTCCTGCCGCCGCTGGCGTTCGCGCTGTTTTATCCGCGTGGGTTTGTGATGGCGCTGGGCTACGCGGGAGTGGCGCTCTCGATCCTTGCTCTGCTCCTCCCCTCCCTGCTGGCCTGGAAGAGCCGCCAGCAGCATCCGCAGCAGGGTTACCGCGTGGCGGGGGGAAAACCGCTGCTGTGCGTTGTGTTTGGCTGCGGGGTAGTGATTATTCTGGTGCAGGTGTTGATTGCAGCCGGGATACTGCCGGAAGTGGGTTAAATAAAAAAGGGACTGTCATCAGCCCCTTGAGATTGATGACAAACCCCATCATTTATATTGATACCGTCTTTCTTGCCGGGTGGCGCTGCGCTTACCCGGCCTACGTGCTGAATGGAGGTGAACGAAACAAATCCACCTAAGTTAATAAAAAATTGATCAGTGCAAACAGCAGCTCTTAAACTTCTTCCCGCTGCCGCAAGGACACGGATCGTTACGCCCGACCTTCGTGCCGTTCACAATCGGCTTCTTCACTTCCGGCTGTTGCGGGTTGTTTACCCAGTATTGATATAACCGCAGTGCCGCAGGCTGGATGCTCTCGATACTGGCGATATACTCCTCTTCGGACAGTTCATCCAGCTTGTCGCTGTTCTCTTCTGTACCGTGCAGCGCAATTGTATCAAGATCGGCCTTCAGGGCTTCCGGCAAGGCTGACCAGTCCGTCAGCGCCACGCCGCGCATATAGCCGTAGCACCACTCTTCCACCACGGTATAACTCTCACCGTCCACGTCGTTATAGCCAAACATCGGTTCGAACTGATCCGGGTATTCGCTCAGGCGCTCGGCAATATCGTTCATGTGCTTAAAGCAGAGATCGATAAAACGGTTCATCTCACGATCGTTTTTCCAGCGCGGGATATATTTCTCGCCGCCCCATACCGCCACCAGCCAGGCATCTGGCTCAACGACAACAGGACCGGAAAGCACTGCGGTAAGCATGCCGTCCAGTTCGGACACGTCAATCACGGACGCGTCATCATGACCGTAAGACATTAACGTCTCTTCAAGCCACGCCATCTCGCTTTCATTCAATGGGCCTTCAGTCATCGCTGACACTCCTGCAAAAAGGAAAAGATCCTAACACATATCTCACGCCTCTCCGGGCTGAAGTTTAGGTCTTTATTGCTGCAAAAACGTGCAAACCGTGACCTTTGCACAACTTATGGGCTTTATTGTTAACGATATGTGATCTCCGCTGTAATTTCTTCTCCTCCCGCAAGGCGGCATAACGCGGCGCTCTATACTCAAACATGTCACAAGCCCGTCAATGGGTTAACCATTCTGGCAACGTTTTTGCTTAATGTTCTTCGCGCGACGCTGCGCAGGGATACCTCGCCGTATATGCAGGATGCCGTCTGTATCTTGTTCGTTTAGTGCATTTTGTTCTTGCTCGTGTTTCGGATTGGCTGTGCCGTCGGGCGTTCGGGTTTACGCCGTGGTGCAAAAACCTCTTTGCTAAGGAACATAATAATGTCGCTGAAATTTATCAGAACTCCTCTTTCTCTTGTGCTGGCCGGTTGTCTGGTGACGGCGTTTTCCGCCCGGGCAGATATTGTGATTGGCGTGGCCGGTCCGTTCACGGGACCGAACGCCACCTATGGCGATCAATACTGGCACGGCGCAACGCAGGCTGCTGAAGACATTAATGCCGCCGGCGGCATTAATGGTGAGAAGATCAAACTGGTTCAGGGAGATGACGCCTGCGAGCCGAAGCAGGCCGTCGCCGTTGCCAACCGTTTAGTTGACCAGGATAAAGTCAACGCCGTGGTCGGCCATTTCTGCTCCTCTTCCACCATGCCCGCCTCCGAGGTGTATAGCGATGCGGGGATCATCGCCATTACCCCCGGTTCAACCAACCCGCTGATTACCGAACGCGGCATGAGCGATATGTTCCGCATGTGCGGCCGCGACGACCAGCAGGGTCAGGTTGCCAGCGACTTCATCATCGACAAACTGAAAGCCAAACGCGTGGTGATCATTCACGACAAAGACACCTATGGTCAGGGTCTGGCTGACGCCACCAAAGCGGCGCTGGCGAAACGCGGGGTTCAGGATGTGATGTACGAGGGGTTATCCCGCGGTGAAAAAGACTTTAACGCGCTGGTCACCAAAATCGGCGCGCAAAAACCGGACGTCGTGTTCTTCGGTGGCTGTCACCCGGAAGCCGGTCCGCTGGTTCGCCAGATGCGTGAACAGGGCGTACAGGCAAAATTCTTCTCCGGGGACTGCATCGTCAACGAGGAGATGGTGACCGCCGCGGGCGGCCCGCAATATACCAATGGCATTTACATGACCTTCGGTAAAGACCCGCGCCTGATCCCGGACGGCAAAGCGGTTATCGAGAAATTCCGCGCCGGTAAATTCGAGCCGGAAGGTTACACGCTTTACTCCTATGCCTCCGTACAGGCGATTGCCGCGGCCTTCAAGGCCACCGGCGGCAAGGATTCTGCCAAAGCCAGCGAGTGGCTGAAGGCCAATTCCGTCGACACGGTGATGGGCAAAAAAGCCTGGGACAGCAAAGGCGATCTGAAGGTCTCTGACTACGTGGTTTACCAGTGGGACGACAAAGGAAAGTATAAGGAAGTGCAGTAACGGGACGGAGTCACGCTCAACGCCGACGGGCTCTCCCGTCGGCGCGTAATAAACATCAGGCTGCGCGGCTCGCGCAGCCTATAAAACGAGCGCGCTAAGATGAGTACATTCTTCCTGCAACAGTTAATCAATGGTTTAACGCTGGGTTCCGTCTACGGCCTGATCGCCATCGGTTACACCATGGTGTACGGCATTATCGGCATGATTAATTTCGCCCACGGCGAAGTGTATATGATTTCCGCCTATCTCTGCGCTATTGGCCTGGCGCTGCTCTCGTTCTTCGGCCTGCAGTCGTTCCCGCTGCTGATCCTCGGCACGCTGGTGTTCACCATTGTGGTTACCGGGGTGTACGGCTGGACTATCGAGCGTATCGCCTACAAACCGCTACGCAACTCCACGCGCCTGGCGCCGCTGATCTCCGCCATCGGGATGTCGCTTATCCTGCAAAACTACGCGCAGCTGAGCCAGGGCCCGCGCCAGCAAGGGGTACCGACCATGCTGGACGGCGTTATTCGCCTGCATCTGGGCGAAGGGTTCGTGCAGATAACCTACACCAAAGTGTTTATCCTGGTTGCCTCGTTTGCCGGCATGCTGGTGCTCACCTGGATAATCAACCGTACCCGGCTGGGACGGATGTGCCGCGCGGTCCAGCAGGATCGCAAAATGGCCTCCATTCTGGGCATTAACACCGACCGAATTATTTCGCTGGTCTTTGTCATCGGCGCGGCGATGGCGGGCCTGGCGGGGGTGCTGATCACCATGAACTACGGCACCTTTGATTTCTACGTCGGGTTTGTGATCGGTATTAAAGCCTTCACGGCGGCGGTACTTGGCGGCATCGGCTCCCTTCCCGGCGCCATGCTCGGTGGCCTTATCCTGGGTGTGGCGGAGGCGCAGTTCTCGGGCATGGTCAACTCGGACTATAAAGATGTCTTCTCGTTCGGCCTGCTGGTCATGATCCTTATTTTCCGTCCCCAGGGACTGCTCGGGCGCCCAATAGTGGCCAAAGTGTGAGGGAGAGAATGATGACATCACACGGTTTCTCACTTAAACGCTGCATTCTGGACGCGATTTTTTCCGGGCTGATTGCGCTGATTATCTTCGGCCCCATCGCTGGCGTGGTGCTGGACGGGTATAGCTTTACCTTCGCCGGGCAGCGCCTGGCCTGGATGGTGGGCATCGTCATGTTCGGGCGTTTTCTGTTGAGCGCTTTTTTAGGTACCTCTGCCGGGGCCCGTTTCCAGGCGCGCTTCGAGGCCGACAGCGCGGGCGTTTATGTCCGACCTCCGGATTACAAAAGCCGCATGCGCTGGATCATTCCCCTGGTGATTGCTCTTGCAGTTTGCTTCCCGTTTGTCGCCACCAAGTATGTGCTGACCGTCGCCATCCTCGGGCTGATCTACGTGCTTCTTGGCCTGGGACTGAACATCGTCGTGGGCCTGGCCGGTCTGCTGGATCTGGGGTATGTCGCGTTCTATGCGATTGGTGCGTAC
This sequence comes from Enterobacter sp. ku-bf2, assembly GCF_001742765.1. Lineage (NCBI taxonomy): Bacteria > Pseudomonadati > Pseudomonadota > Gammaproteobacteria > Enterobacterales > Enterobacteriaceae > Enterobacter > Enterobacter sp. ku-bf2. Next base: position 93,759 of record NZ_MDVW01000001.1, on the reverse strand, counting down.
GGTCTGGCGCTGGGATACCAGTATCTCGGCTTAGGGTTCTGGAGCATGCTGCCGCTCGCGGCAATCATGGCCGCCGCCGCAGGCGCCCTGCTCGGCTTCCCGGTGCTGCGCATGCACGGTGACTATCTGGCCATCGTCACCCTCGGATTCGGGGAGATCATTCGCCTGATACTGAACAACTGGCTGACCTTCACCGGCGGCCCCAACGGCGTGTCTGCCCCTCCCCCGACTTTTTTCGGTCTGGAATTTGGACGACGCGCGAAAGAAGGCGGCGTGCCCTTCCACGAGTTTTTCCACCTGACCTACAACCCGAACATGAAGTTTATCTTTATCTACGCGGTGCTCTTTCTGGTGGTGATGCTGGTGCTCTACATCAAGCACCGCCTGACGCGCATGCCGATTGGCCGGGCGTGGGAAGCTCTGCGTGAAGACGAAATTGCCTGCCGCTCAATGGGGTTGAACCATGTTCTGGTGAAGCTTTCCGCCTTTACGCTGGGTGCGTCGACCGCGGGCATTGCCGGGGTGTTCTTCGCCACCTATCAGGGGTTCGTGAATCCAACCTCCTTTACCTTCTTTGAATCGGCACTGATCCTCGCCATTGTGGTGCTGGGCGGTATGGGCTCGACGCTGGGCGTGGTGCTGGCCGCCTTCGTGCTCACGGTCACGCCGGAACTGCTGCGCAGTTTTGCCGAGTACCGCGTCCTGATGTTTGGCATGCTGATGGTGGTCATGATGATCTGGCGTCCACGCGGTTTGATCCGCATTAACCGCAGCGGGTTTGCCGTGCGTAAGGGCGTCGCGCCATGAACGAAACAATATTACGCGTTGAGCATCTGATGATGCATTTTGGCGGGATTAAGGCCCTGAATGACGTCAACCTGGACGTGCAACGCGGCTCCATTACCGCCCTGATTGGGCCAAACGGGGCGGGAAAAACCACCGTCTTTAACTGCCTGACGGGCTTCTACAGAGCCTCTGGCGGCAACATTTTATTTAATACCCGCCATAAAACGACCAACGTCATTCAGGTACTCGGGCAAAAATTCCAGCCCGGCGACTGGATTAACCCCGCTCAGCTCGGGCAGCGTCTGTTCTACAAAATGTTCGGCGGAACCCATCTGGTCAACCGAGCCGGGCTGGCGCGCACGTTTCAAAATATCCGTCTTTTTCGCGAGATGTCGGTCGTGGAAAATCTGCTGGTGGCGCAGCATATGAGGGTGAACCGCAATCTGCTCGCCGGGATCCTGAATACGCCGTCCTACCGGCGAGCTGAAAGCGACGCCCTGGACAGAGCCTTTTACTGGCTGGAAGTGGTGGATCTGGTGGAGTGCGCCAATCGCCTGGCGGGAGAAATGTCCTACGGCCAGCAGCGGCGACTGGAAATCGCCCGGGCAATGTGTACCGGGCCGGAAATGATCTGTCTGGATGAACCCGCCGCAGGACTGAACCCGGTTGAAACGCACAAGCTGAGCGGGATTATTCGCTTTCTGCGAGATCATCATGACATCACGGTATTGCTGATTGAGCATGATATGGGGATGGTGATGGAAATTTCGGACGACATTATCGTGCTCGACCACGGCGATGTGATTGCCAGGGGGAAACCCGAGCAGATCCAGCATGATGAAAAGGTCATTGCCGCCTACCTGGGCACGGATGAAAGCGAGGTCTCCCTATGAGCGAACCGCTGCTGGCTTTTCGCGAAGTGGATGTGTTTTACGGCGTCATTCAGGCGCTGAAGCAGGTCTCTCTTGAGGTGAATAAGGGGGAAACCGTGGCGCTGATTGGCGCAAACGGCGCGGGTAAATCGACATTGCTGATGTCCATCTTTGGTCAACCCCGTATCCGCAGCGGGCAGATCCTGTTCTGTGGTGAAGATATCAGCCATCAATCCACCCACTACGTTGCGTCCGGCGGCATTGCGCAGGCACCGGAAGGCAGACGAATCTTCCCGGATATGACCGTTGAAGAGAACCTGCTGATGGGGACCATTCCCATCGGCAATCAGTTTGCGGCTGAAGATATGCAAACCATGTTTGACCTTTTCCCTCGCCTTAAAGAGCGGCGTAAACAGCGCGCGATGACCATGTCCGGCGGGGAACAGCAGATGCTGGCGATCGCCAGGGCGCTGATGAGCCGTCCGAAGCTGCTGCTGCTGGATGAGCCCAGCCTGGGCTTAGCCCCGATTGTGGTGAAGCAGATCTTCCAGACGCTGCGAGAGCTGGCCCGCAGCGGTATGACCATTTTTCTGGTGGAGCAGAATGCGCACCATGCGTTGAAGCTATCTGACCGGGGGTATGTGATGGTGAACGGACAGATCCGGCTGAGCGGCAGCGGTGAGGAATTGCTGGGGAATCAGGAGGTGAGGAAGGCGTATTTGGGCGGGGTGTGATTTGATACCTAAGGAACCATTAGAAATATTTTCATATAAATAACAATGAGATATTCACGAAAAGTATAGCACGCAATGCCTTGAGAAGGCCTGAGTTTGTTGATTTATTAGTCTTTGACAATCACGTCAAACTCACTGAAAGGAGCGTTCAGAATGGCTATACCCGCATATTTATGGCTCAAAGATGACGGAGGTGCGAATATTACAGGTTCTGTAGATGTTCAGCACCGTGAAGGTAGCATTGAGGTTTTATCGTTTGGCCATGGTTTACACATTCCAACCGATGGCAATACGGGGAAACTAACCGGTACCCGCGTCCACTCTCCACTAACAATCGAAAAAGAGTTTGATTCATCCTCGCCTTACCTTTACCGGGCTGTAGCAACTGGCCAGACCCTAAAGTCAGCTGAAATCAAATGGTACCGTATCAACGATGCAGGGCAGGAAGTTGAGTATTTCAACATGCTTTTAGAAAATGTGAAAATCGTAGGGATAACGCCTGTAATGCATAACGTAAAAAATCCCTCAATGGAAAAACACAATCACCTTGAGGCGATAGAACTGCGTTATGAGAGAATCACATGGAAGCACTGCGACGGGAATATCCAGTTTACTGACGGCTGGAATATTCGGGCTACAGCATGATTATTGCTCGCTATGCATTGAATGGCTTACCGTCATCTATTCTTACCGTTCCGGGTATAGGAAACTTTCCGGCATTCTCAGGCCAACTCTATGGCAGAAACAATCCGACTATGGCAAGCAAACAAGAAATCGGACCTATCCCGCCAGGACGTTACTTCATCGTGAACCGACAGAGCGGAGGCAGGCTCGGAGGACTAAGTGATTTTGCCCTGAAAAATATTTATGGCACCGATCGCTCAAAATGGTTTGCCTTATACAAAGATGACTGGCAGATAGATGATCAAGTATTTGTTGAAGGTGTCCGGCGTGGCCATTTCCGCCTCCATCCGATAGGACCAAGAGGGTTAAGCGAAGGCTGTATAACTCTTCTTCATCTGAGTGACTTTGATTACTTGTACGAAGCTCTTATGAAAACAACTATGATGCCGGTACCTTGCACGAGCTTTAAAGCTTACGGGACAATAACAGTGACATGAGGACTTTTATAGAAATCACCTTCAGCCTTGCAATCGGTCTTATCAGTTTTCTTTTATATACGCGCTGGCTTTTTATTTTGATACCTGTCGAATGGGCTTATGCCGTGATGGACCATTTCGGGACATACGGGATAGAAGAACTGGAGGATACGTTAGTCGATATCGCCTCTTTGTTTGGATTGCTTCCGGCAATTCTTACAGGTTTGTTAGTAAGAAAAGCAGTAAAAAGAATGTGATTTATGAGCCTTCAGGCTTAGCCTCGAAGGCTTTTTTGACCCGGAAAAGCAAAACCCTGAAAGTTGGATACCCAACTTTCAGGGTTAACTTCATTTCGATGGTGACACGATAACGTCGTTAAATAAAACTGTCGTCGTCATTGCTGTAGTCATCATCTACATCGTCGTTCTGCCAAGCGTCGTTATTACTGCCGAACGGATCGTTCTGGTTGAGGAAACGGGTGTCAGAGACGTTATTAACGTCGCCGTATTGATTACCGACAAACGGTTCACCACCGACGGGCATTGTCGGTTCTTCGATGATGTTCACGATCTCTTCCGGCCGCGACTGATGGAACATGCTGGTAAGCATCTCGCCAAGCGCGATGCCACCGGCCACGCCAGCGGCTGTCTGGAGCGCGCCAGCCATAAAACCACCGCCGCGAGTAGCCGGCGCTGGCGCCCGAGAGTAATCCTGCGCCGGCTGCTGTTGCGGCTGGGCATTCCAGCTGTTTTCAGTCTGCGGGTTACTTTTTCCGCCACCAAACAGGCCGCCGAGGAAACTGCCGCCCGTCGAGGGTTTGCTTTTTTGCGCGGCTAATTCGCTTTCAAGCTCCTGAACCCGGACCTGCAGGCGTTTCAGCGCCGCTTCCTGAATCAAAATCGACTGCGCCATATAGTAGGGGGCCGCAGGCTGCTGTCTGACAAATTCAGCGATCTGACGCTCCGCATCTGCATCCCGTTGGCTGTTTTGTTGTCCGGCCTGTTTAAGGCGCTCGAAAAGGCCGTTGATAAGCTGCTGTTCTTCATATTGCATGACAATAACCTTCCGCTCTCCAGGGTGGATACCAACCAGTTTATCAGCGGCGGCAACCTGTGTCTGGCGAGTGAAATGTTTGTTTAAGATTGGTTGCAGGTTAGCTGAAAATCGCCCTGCTTTCCGGGCTTGATATTAGAGAGTTAGGCTTAACGTTCTGTTATGGCAGCGAATATTAACATGGACAGTATTCAGGGTATTGCACAAAATTTTACCGGCGTAATGGCTGGCAAATTCATATTCGCTGAACTAACCGGAATAAAACTGGGTGCTGCCGTGTCGTCACGCATTATGACCTCGTTCGCCGCTGGCGTGGTCATCGGAAGCGCCCTCACGATTGGCGCAGAAACATCGAGAGCTATCTATACGGCCCGAAAGCTTGAAAACCAGAACCCTGCACTCTACTACCGACTTAAGGGTATGGGTGATTTGGATCTTTGTATTTTTTAGTTGAAGAGAAATTGAAACCTTTTCTTGACGCCTGTAGCGTGGCAGATGTAAACAAGCACGAATTTAACGAAGTGTGTAAATACTTTTTTGGTGGATTATGAACACTCAGGACATTATCAAATTAATAGCATCTCGAATTTTGCGCGGGTTGGGGATGGGAATGGCTTCTGCGGGCCTATTGTTCTGTATTTATTTCTTTTCATTTTCAAAAGGCGAATCCCGTTTTATCTGGGGTGTAGCGTCTGGTGCTCTCATTGTCCTTGGTTACTTTATATACCGAATCGCGATACTCAAGGTTTTTGACGAACGTTGAAGACCTCAATTGCTCATACTCTATCAAAAAGCCCACCGATTGGTGGGCTTGATGTTAAAGACTTAGGCTTAACGTCTTCCTGTCATTAAAGAATGACGGAAAGGCATCAAATAGGATGAAATCAACCGCAACTTTTCACGTGGTCTACATTTGAGTGGTGGTCGCTGGGCAGTAGTGCCCTCTTCTTGTGGCGAAGTTGAATGGCGAAAAGCAGGCAATAAAAAACCACCTTTCGGTGGTTTATACGACACTGCTTATCATTGATTTTATTCTAGTTTTCCCATGGTAGCCGGAGTGGGACTTGAACCCACACAGCGCGAACGCCGAGGGATTTTAAATCCCTTGTGTCTACCGATTCCACCATCCGGCCAGGGAAGAAAGTGGAGGCGCGTTCCGGAGTCGAACCGGACTAGACGGATTTGCAATCCGCTACATAACCGCTTTGCTAACGCGCCGTAAAACTTTTTAAACTGACACCCGCTGTTGCGCATGTCTTTAATCTGGAGCGGGAAACGAGACTCGAACTCGCGACCCCGACCTTGGCAAGGTCGTGCTCTACCAACTGAGCTATTCCCGCATGTCATCAAGTAAATGTCTAACCACTTGATTTCATTATCGTCCGGCTGACTGTGCCGCCGTTCGATGCGTTGCATTCTACTGATATGACGTTATGAGTCAACGTTATTTTTTGCATCCCCGGATCGTTTGCTGAAAATTACGGCGAAACGATCACTGATCAAGCAAATCCCCGCGCGCAGCGTTCAAATATTGCAGCATTGACCACAACGTCAGCACTGCCGCCACCCACAGGAGGGCAATCCCCGCCCACTCAACCCAGGCGTTCGGACGCCAGAGCATCCAGACCAGCGCCGCCATCTGCGCCGTCGTTTTTACTTTCCCAATCCAGGAGACCGCCACGCTGCTGCGTTTCCCCAGTTCCGCCATCCACTCGCGCAGCGCAGAGATAATAATCTCACGGCCGATCATGGTTGCCGCAGGCAGCGTCACCCACCAGGTATGATAGTGCTCAGCCACCAGCACCATCGCAATCGCGACCATCACCTTATCCGCCACCGGATCGAGGAAGGCGCCGAAACGGGTGCTTTGATTCCAGCGCCGCGCCAGGTAGCCATCAAACCAGTCTGTGACCGCTGCAATAAGGAAGATCAATGCGCAGGCAAAGGGTGCCCAGACAACCGGCAGGTAAAACGCCAGCACGAAGAACGGAATGAGTACGACACGAAAAAGAGTGAGCAACGTAGGGATATTATATTGCATAGTGACGGTAACTATTTGTTGTCAGTAAAATTTAGCTCTATGTTGCTACAGAGCCCTCAATGTTTCAACGAGTAGTAGATCTTTTCTGCCAGCCCTTGCGAAATACCCGGCACTTTTGCAATTTCCTCCATGCTGGCGTTGAGTAATCCTTGCAATCCGCCCATATACTTCAGCAGCATCTGGCGACGTTTTGGCCCCACCCCTTCGATCGTCTCGAGTGAGCTGGTGTTTTTCACCTTCGCCCGTTTTTTACGGTGACCGCTGATGGCGTGATCGTGTGATTCATCGCGAATATGCTGAATGACGTGCAGCGCCGGGGAGTCTGGCGGCAGGCTGAAGCCCTCACCTTCCGGCTCGAAGAACAGTGTCTCCAGACCGGCCTTACGATCGGCCCCTTTTGCGACGCCCAGCAGCAGCGGATGGTTTTTATCCCAGCTGACATCAAGCGATTCAAATACCGCTTTCGCCTGGCCGAGTTGCCCTTTCCCGCCGTCAATCAGGATCACATCCGGGATCTTGCTCTCTTCTATGGCTTTACCATAGCGACGACGCAGCACCTGATTCATCGCCGCATAGTCATCGCCCGGCGTGATGCCGGTAATGTTATAGCGGCGATACTCGGCGCGCAGCGGACCGTTAGCATCAAACACCACGCAGGACGCGACCGTCTGTTCCCCCATCGTATGACTGATGTCGAAACACTCCATCCGTTTCACTTCCGGAAGCTTCAGCAGCGCCGCCAGGGCCGTTAAACGCTGGTGCACCGTCGACTGCTGCGACAGCTTCGTGCTCAGCGCCGTTGCCGCGTTGGTCCGCGCAAGCTTCAGATAGCGCGCACGATCGCCGCGCGGTTTGGTTTGTACATTGACCCGGCGCCCCGCCAGTTCAGAGAGCGAATCGGCCAGCAGGGTTTTATCGTCAAGATTAAAATCGAGCAGGATCTCAGAAGGCAGCGTGCGCATCTGGCTCCCCTGCAGATAGAACTGGCCGACAAAGGTTTCCACCACTTCGCCCAGTTCGGTACCGCCAGGCACTTTCGGGAAATAGCTGCGGCTGCCGAGCACTTTGCCCTGGCGTATGAACAGCACATGCACGCAGGCCATCCCGGCGTCAAAGGCCACGCCGATCACATCGAGATCGTCACCGGTATTTGAGACAAACTGTTTCTCCGTGACTCTGCGCACCGCCTGGATTTGATCGCGGATCCGCGCGGCCTCTTCGAACTCGAGTGCGGCGCTGGCTTTTTCCATCCGCGCGATCAGTTGCGTTAACACCTGATCGTCTTTACCGGCCAGGAACAGGCGCACGTACTCCACCTGCTGGGCATACTCTTCTTCACTCACCAGCCCGGCCACGCACGGCCCCAGGCAGCGTCCTATCTGGTACTGCAGGCACGGGCGCGAGCGGTTACGGTAAACGCTGTTTTCACACTGGCGGATCGGGAAGATTTTTTGCAGCAGCGCCAGCGTTTCACGTACGGCATAGCCATTGGGGAACGGCCCGAAATATTCTCCCTTCGCATGTTTTGCCCCACGGTGCATGGCGAGGCGCGGATGGGTGTCACCGCTCAGAAAGATAAACGGATAGGATTTATCATCGCGCAACAGGACGTTATAGCGCGGCTGGTACAGCTTAATATAGTTGTGCTCAAGCAGCAGCGCTTCTGTCTCCGTGTGCGTGACGGTAACATCAATATTCTGGATGAGTGAGACCAGCGCTTCGGTCTTACGGGAGGCCAGGTTGCTGCGAAAATAGCTGGAAAGGCGTTTTTTAAGATCTTTTGCCTTCCCCACATAGATAACCGTACCGCCAGCGTCATACATGCGATAGACGCCAGGCTGGCTGGTTACGGTTTTCAGAAATGCTTTTGAATCGAACACATCACTCACTGACTTAACAACGTCTCCGCATTACACAAACCATGTCGGATGGCCAGATGCGTCAGTTCGACGTCACCATGAATGTTCAGTTTACTGAACATCCGATAACGATAGCTGTTTACCGTTTTCGGGCTGAGATTCAGCTGTTCCGAGATCTCATTCACCTTCTGACCTTTGGTGATCATCAGCATAATCTGCAATTCACGCTCGGACAAACTGGCAAAGGGTGATTCGGTTTTCTCGGGCTCAATCTGACTCAACGCCATCTGCTGAGCGATGTCGGACGCAATGTAACGCTGTCCGGCAAACACGGAACGGATAGCATTGACGACTTCCTGTGGTGCAGCACCTTTACTCAGGTAACCCGCGGCCCCCGCCTGCATCACTTTCGCGGGCAGTGGATTTTCGGTATGCACGGTCAGCATGATGACTTTGGTGTCTACAAAGGTACGCGCAATTTTGCGTGTTGCCTCAAGACCACCGATACCGGGCATGTTCATATCCATCAGCACCACATCGGCGGAGTGAGTACGGCACCATTTTACCGCATCTTCACCACAGCATGCCTCACCGGCAACTTTAATACCTTTAATATCTTCAAGAATGCGTCGTATCCCTGCGCGCACCAGTTCGTGGTCATCAACAAGAAGGACGTTGATMAAAGGAAATGTCTCCAGAATAGGGATAACGCTACTGAGTGATAATTTGGTTTATATTAACGGTTTTCATGACAAGATTAAAACGTTAAAAAACCGGCTATTCGATTTTGCTCTCGTTTTTGGAAATTAGCCTGTACAGGCGGTGGAAAGAGAGCCCGTGTTTTTAGGGCTCTTGCGGCTTTTTTTAATCATCTGTATTCAAAAAGTTACAAAAAAACGTGCTGCCTTAACCTGCACAAAAACAGGGAACAACTTTTTGTAACAATAATTAACGGCAAGCGGACCCGACCTAAACAATTAATAGTCATTAACCCGGTTGAGTTTACCGGTACGATCTGTTTACGCAATTAAACACCCGCGTAAAAGTACGAAAAACAACCGCTGCATTTTTTGCGTTAGCTTGTGGTATACTCCGCCGCCTTGACTTTCGTCGTCGCGCTCTAGCGCCGTTTAATAATGAGGAAAATAAATGAGCACACCTGAATTTGCCACTGCGGAGAATAACCAGGAACTGGCACAGGAAGTAAACTGCCTGAAGGCACTGCTGACGCTGATGCTGCAGGCGATGGGCCAGGCTGATGCCGGCCGTGTGATCATTAAAATGGAAAAACAAATCGCGGAGATGGAAGACCAGGCTGAATCAGCGGTATTTGCTAACACCGTTAAGCAAATCAAGCAAGCCTACCGCCAGTAACAAAAAACGGCTGGATGCAGTGCATTCAGCCGTTCGCTCGTCTGTCACGCAGAACGTTTTACGGAGTCAGATCAGTCCCGTTGCCGCCGCGTAGCACGCGATCTGAGTCTTATTGGGCGCGTTAAATTTCTTCTGCATATTCTTCTGATGGAAGTTAACGGTATTCTCTGAGATCGAGAGGATGATCGCTATTTCCGCTGACGTCTTCCCTTCCGCAGTCCATTTCAGAATTTCACGCTCGCGCTTGCTGAATTTCATTTCGGGCGGCATGACCATCTCATGGTCAAAACGCATCAGGGAGGTTAAAGCCATTTGCACCAGCATTTGCAACCGCAGCTCTATTTCCTCATGGGCTAATGGCCCTTCCTGTACGCGACTACGAGAAACAGACAGGAAGCCGAGCGCATGATTCGGCAGCATCAGGCACTGCGTTATTCCGGCGCGTAAACCGTGGTCCTGGGCGCTATGCCATAATTCCTGCGCCTCAGCGAATAATGCGTCTGTCCAGGGGAGATGCCCCTGAATGAAATTCTCCGGTTTTAAAACCGGATCGATCGCGAAATAGTTCGCGGATTGATATTGCGCCATCCACAGTTTTGGGTAAGTGGTATGCAGGGAGATCTTAGGGCGCGTAAATGGCACGGGATGGCGCACACAGAGCGCATAATAATCGAATTCCAGCGCCTGAGTTTGACGCTCCAGCTCCTGATATACCTCGGCGGCACAGGTCAATTCCTGAAACCGGAGGGAGCATTCCCGTCGCCAGGTGAAAAAGTCTAAATCCTTCATACTTACTAAATGAAGCCTCTGAACAGATAATCATTATTATGGTGAATATAAGCTAACACAGAAAACTTTTTTCTAACCACAAAATATCGGCAATAGCACAATTAACTTTACTATCGATAAGGTTTATCCGAGCCGGATGGAATAAAAAAACAGGGGACCTCGTGCAGAGGGAGAATAATTTGCTCCAGAGTAAATTTCTGGAGCAAATGCGTGCAAAAATGCTACTGCATAAGGAATTTTTCAAGGAATTGACGGGTTCGCGGCTGTTGAGGGTTAGCGAACAGGCTTTTCGCTGGCCCCTGCTCCACAATCCGCCCCTGATCCATGAAGATGGCTCTGTCAGCGACATCGCGCGCAAAGCTCATTTCATGGGTGACGATCACCATCGTACGTTTCTCCTGCGCCAGCTGGCGAATGGTGTTCAGCACCTCGCCCACCAGTTCCGGATCGAGCGCAGAGGTCGGTTCATCAAACAGGATCACGTCCGGGCGCATCGCCAGCGCACGCGCTATCGCCACGCGCTGCTGTTGGCCGCCAGAGAGGCGACGCGGATAGCTGGTCTCTTTTCCCGCCAGCCCAACTTTGGCGAGCAGTTCACGAGCCCGCGCCGTCGCTTCCTCTTTAGGCTCACCTTTAACGATAACCGGACCTTCAATGATGTTCTCCAGCACCGTACGATGTGGGAAAAGATTGAAGTTCTGGAAAACAAAGCCGACATGCTGGCGCAGGCGGCGAATCAACCCTTTCTGCTGGCTGATGGATTTCCCGGTATCAATCGTTATCTCCCCGACCCGGATGGTGCCGCCTTCCGGCTGTTCAAGCAGGTTAATGCTGCGCAGCAGCGTCGTCTTTCCCGAACCGCTCGGTCCGATAATCGCCACCACTTCGCCCTGCTCGACCTCCAGATCGATCCCGTGGAGCACCGTTTGACCGTGGAATTTTTTCACCAGGTTTTTGACGTCAATTGCACTCATTTTGGATCACGCTCCTGGCGGTTAAGCTGGTTTTCGAAATAGTTTTGCAGAGCAGAGAGCACTGTCGCCATCACCCAGTAAATCAGCGAGGCGGCCAGATACATGGTAAAGACCTCGAGCGTACGGGAGGTGATGAGCTGTGCCTGACGGAAAAGCTCCGGAACCTGAATCGTTGCCGCCAGGGAGGTATCTTTCACCAGGCTGATAAAGCTATTGCTGAGCGGCGGAAGCGCCACGCGCGCCGCCTGCGGCAGAATGGCGCGGCGCAGCGTCTGCCAGGGCGTCATCCCGATACTGGCCGCCGCTTCCCACTGCCCTTTGTCAATGGAGGAGATGGCCGCACGCAGGGTTTCGGAGGTGTACGCCGCGGTATTGAGCGACAGGCCAATCATCGCCGCCGGGATCGGATCCAGCTCGATACCAAACTGCGGTAAGCCGTAGTAAATCATAAAGAGCTGCGCAATAAGCGGCGTACCGCGAAACACGGAGATATAAAAGCGCGCCAGCCAGCGCACCGGCAGGATGGGCGACATGCGCATCAAGGCCAGCACAAAACCCAGAACCAGCCCAAAGAACATCCCGCCGATACTAAGCTGTAACGTAAATACCGCACCTTTCAGCAGATACGGCAGAGAATCAATAACCAGTTGAATACTTTCTTGCATTATTATTTTTCGACCTGATTTTTAGACATGAGGATGGTAGGCAAACAGCGCAGGCGCTCCGCCGGTATGGACAAATAAAATCGGCCCTTCATCCTTAAAGCGTTTTTGCGCAATGCCGTCGATCAGTCCGGCCATCGCTTTGCCGGTATAGACCGGATCGAGCAGTATGCCCTCGAGGCGCGCCAGCAGTTTCACCGCTTCCATTCCCTCTTCGTTCGGCGTGCCGTAACCCGGCGCAAAATAGTCATCCCAGAGCAGAATATCGGCCTTTGCCTTCAGCTCCAGCTGCTCTGCGACCGCCTGCTGTAACGTAACCACTTTTGGCTTCTGATCCGCGACGCTGCGGGACACCGTCACGCCAATCAGTTCGACGTCCGGCAGCAGTTGCTCCAGCCCCACCGCCAGCCCTGCATGGGTGCCCGCACTGCCGGACGCGACCACCACGGAGGAAAGACTCACCGCGCCCTCGCACTGCTGCGCGATCTCCAGCGCGCTTTCCACATACCCCATCGCACCCAGCGCATTCGACCCGCCGACGGGGATAACGTAGGGGCGGAACCCCTGCGCTTCCAGACGCGTCGCCAGCTCATCGAGCTGGGCGGTCGGGTCGGTCAGCGCTTCAACCATCTCAACCTGCACGTTAAACAGATCCAGCAGCAGGCGGTTACCGTTGGTGAGATAGTTTTCAGCCCGCGTGCCAATCGGGTTTTCCAGCAACGCCACGCAGTGGAGCCCAAGTTTCGCCGCTACGGCCGCCGTCTGGCGAACGTGGTTGGACTGGATGGCCCCGGCAGTAATGAGCGTATCCGCGCCTTCACGCAGGGCGTCCGCCGCCAGAAACTCCAGCTTGCGCAGCTTGTTGCCCCCCATCGCCATGGGCGTTACGTCATCACGCTTAATAAAAATATCGCGCCCTAAATAATCAGAAAATCGCGGCAGATACTCCAGCGGCGTCGGCGCGCCGATAAACTCCAGGCGAGGAAAGCGCGTTAAATTCTGTAGTGACATGGATGCTCCGGTAACTCTGACAAAATGTGATATTTTTCATTATGCACGCAGACGCGTAAGAAATAAAAAAGGCGCTTTTAAAAGCGCCTTTTTTTACGTCCGAAACTTATTTCGTGACGTCTGCCCCGAACCACTTCTCAGAAAGCGCTTTCAGGCTGCCGTCTTTTTGCATATCAGCAATCGCCGCGTCAATCGCTTTCACCAGGTCTTCGTTACCTTTACGAATAGCCACACCGGATTCCTGACGAGAGAACGCATCACCTGCGACCGCCAGGGTGTTGTTGGTTTTCTTCACCAGATCCAGCGCCGCCAGGCGGTCAACCAGAATGGCGTCGATACGGCCCACGCGCAGATCCTGGTATTTCGTCGGGTCATCATCATAGGTACGGATATCTACGCCCTGCACGTTCTGGCGCAGCCACTCTTCGTAGTTGGTTCCCAGACCGACACCGACTTTCTTCCCTTTCAGGTCCGCGGCAGTTTTAATCCCACCTTCGTTGCCTTTCTTCACCAGCGCCTGAATACCGGATACGGTATACGGGGTGGAGAAGTCATACTTCTTCTTACGCTCGTCAGAAATGGTGACCTGGTTGATGACCACATCAATACGTTTCGAATCCAGCGACGCCAGCATACCGTCCCATTTGGTCGGTTTCAGGGACGCTTTCACGCCGAGGTGTTTCGCCAGCTCTTCAGCAAACTCCACTTCAAAACCGGTCAGCTTACCGTCATCGCCCTGGAAGCTGAACGGAGGATAGGTTCCTTCCAGCCCGACCAGCAGCGTACCGCGCTCTTTCACTTTATTCAGCAGGTTTTCTGCGGCGAACGTTTTCACGCTCATGCCTGCAACCAGCGCAACGGCCATAACACCCATCAGCGCCTGACGACCCAGAAGTGCAAATTTCATAAATACCCCGATATAGTGGAATTTTTACGTAGTGTAGAGAAATCGCCTGCAACGTCAAAGGCGACTGCGCTACATCTTATTCTTTTTTAATATATATCAGAAGTTGTTCCGGCGTGGGCTTTCTGCTTTATGGCACCCGGCATTTGTACCTTATATTGTGCATACTTGCGCAGCGCAATTCGGTAGTTGTTGGTGCTGGTCGCAGGCAGCCACGGCTCCAGGTTCTCGTCCAGATAACCGGTTTTCAGCAGATCGCGGGAAATGTTGTTCACGGTCAGATGTTGTCCGAGGCGACGCAGGCGAACCACATATTCGCGCACGGTGCCGTGGCTCATCTCCGTTTGTTCAAACAGGAACTGCTTGAAGCCGATAATGTCGAAGAAGTCGCTTTGCTCTTTGCAGTGGAGATCGCCACAGAAACGGCAAAGCGCCACCCACTCTTTTTGCTCTTCGAGCCATGCTGCTTCGTCCATCAACGTGTCGAGGCGCGAAATCGCGATCTTATTGACGATTTCGCCACGGCGAACCAGCGTGATACGATCGAGTAACTTGTTACAGTGGGCGCAATGCGTCTGGCTGTGTTTAAAGTCTTTCAGGTAGCGGCTTAAAGGCCGTCTTTTAGATTGCTGCACCGTCATGATAACTCCTGGTTGTCAATACGTTGTGCGGCATTTTTAAGGTGAATCAATCACCTATAACTTACCCAGCTTGGTTCGTAAGCGTTTAATGGCCTGGCTGTGCAGCTGGCTCACCCGCGACTCTCCCACCTCCAGAACAGCGCCAATCTCTTTGAGGTTAAGCTCTTCCTGGTAATAAAGGGTCAATACCAGCTGTTCGCGTTCAGGCAGAGCTTCAATAGCTTCCATGACGCGCTGGCGTAAATTCCCTTCCATTAAATGGTGTAACGGGTTTTCTTGCTGGTGCTCATCCGTCACCAGCTCGATGCTATCGCCATGCTCTTCTCGCCACTCGTCATAAGAGAAGAGTTGGCTATTATTGGTATCGAGCAACATCTGACGATACTCTTCAACAGCAATGCCAAGACGATCCGCCACTTCAGTTTCCGTTGCGTTGCGTCCCAGTTCCTGTTCCAGCTGCCCCATCGCATGCGCCACTTCGCGTGCGTTGCGGCGAACACTGCGCGGCACCCAGTCACGGCTGCGCAGCTCGTCCAGCATCGCACCACGAATACGCTGAACTGCGTAAGTCGTAAATGCCGTTCCTTGCAGAGCGTCGTATCGGTCAACTGCATTCAATAACCCGATACCGCCCGCCTGTAGCAGATCGTCGAGTTCCACGCTCGCCGGCAAGCGCACCTGGAGGCGCAATGCTTCGTGACGCACCAGCGGGACATAACGCTGCCACAGCGAGTGTTTATCCATTACACCTTCAGCGGTATAGAGTGAATTCACGATAAACAGCCCTGCGTTAGTTGAGTTATCGGCATGATTATCCGATTCTGCAGGGCGTTCAATTGGATGAAAAAGGGGGATAAAGTGAGGTTATTCTGAGGTTGCCCTCAACCGGGGCAACTTTTCTGCCTAAATTAACAGTTGCAACAATGAAAGATCGTCGCCCAGTTTGACGCTATCTATATGTTGATGAAAGAGCTTTCCCGCTTCCTGATTATGCTGGCTTAGCGAGTGGAAGCTGTAAATAACATCAATGATATTATCTTGTTCAATTTTCCCCGCCACGATAGCCTGACCGGCAAGTAACGTTTTCAGGAAATAGTACTCGGCAACGATTAAATAAAGATTATTCAACATGCTGCGACCGTTGCTCTGCGGGAAGCCCTGCTCCCAGAGTTTGTATTTAAAAAAGTTCTTAAATAAGTGGTCATTGGTCGCCAGGTAACTACCCGCCACATCGCGCCAGACGGACTCGATGTTCTCCATGACCTTCTCTGCCGGTTCGGCATCACCGACAGATTCGAACTGTTGATAAAGCTGGGCAAAATAGTGGTTTAACACCGCACCGCCGCGGGCCGTCGCTTTCTTCGTAAAGTAACTCTGGATGAGCGAAATTAACGCGAATTTCAGGCTGTAGTTCTGATTAAATCCGCCCAGCTCCGTCTTGATTTTACCGCTCACCAGTTCGTTAACCAGCGAGAAATAAACCGTTTCGAGCGTGCCGATATTTTCTTCCAGGTTTTCGAGTTTTTCAGCCACCATGAGGAACTTCACCACGGCGTAAACCTGTTCTTCAACGCTAACGTCCTCAACGCTGAATATATTCTGGCAGAAGAGATTGATGACTTTTGCCTTTAAATCAATCATCGGCGCAGTATTGACGTCCTGCTGGACAATGACCGATTCCATCATCGACATAGACTCCCGATCGTTCAACAGAAGTCGGGTGACTTCCGGACACGAGAGATTCAATGATTTTTCGATTTCATTTTTATAGACCCGGTTTGTCCGTGGAAACGACGAACAGGTTGGGCTTAAGGCCTGCGCGCCCATGGCGCTGTGAATAGAACAGAGTTTTTCCGTATCCATGAACGGACAGTTTTTACTTTCCGTATGGAAAATCACTTCGCCCCAGTTGCCATACTGTTTTTTGGTAACTTTTATCGCCGTTTTCGCCGTGTGACGAATGGCGGCATTTTTACTGTTCAGATAGCGATTAACGGAGGATTTATCAAATGCGATGGTCCAGCCCTGACAACAATGTTCACGGCATTCCCCACCGACACATGAAAAATCTGCGACCAGCTTTGGTTGAGTGACACTGATTTGTTTCACGGGCGGATTCTCAAATAGCAGAGATAAAAAAACCCCGCCGAAGCGGGGTTTCGTGCGTAAAATTAACGCAGCAGAGACAGAACAGTCTGTGGAACCTGGTTTGCCTGAGACAGAACAGAAGTACCAGCCTGCTGCAGGATCTGCGCGCGAGACATGTTGGAAACTTCAGTTGCGTAGTCAGCGTCCTGGATACGGGACTGAGCAGCAGACAGGTTGTTAGAGGTGTTGTTCAGGTTGTTGATTGCAGAAGTGAAGCGGTTCTGCACAGCACCCAGGCCTGAACGTGCTTTATCAACGGTAGCGATAGCTTTGTCGATGGTGTTCAGGTCGGTAGCGGTCATTGCTTTCAGGTCGATTGCGTTCACGCCCAGAGTAGTAGAGTCAGCTTTCGCGCCGCTCAGATCCAGGTTGATGGTGTCGCCGTCGTTAACGCCAACCTGAATTTTAACTACGCCCGCAGTACCTGCAGTGCCGTCCAGCAGTTTGATGCCGTTGAAGTCAGTTTTGCCCGCAACACGGTCGATTTCAGCCAGACGAGCGGTAACTTCATCCTGCAGAGAAGCCAGGTCAGATGCGCTGTTGGTGCCGTTGCTTGCCTGAACAGCCAGTTCACGTACACGCTGCAGGTTGTTGTTGATTTCGTTCAGAGAACCTTCAGCAGTCTGCGCCATGGAGATACCGTCGTTGGCGTTACGTGCTGCCTGAGTCATCCCTTTGATCTGAGCGGTCATGCGGTTTGCAATCGCCTGGCCAGCAGCATCGTCTTTCGCGCTGTTAATACGCAGACCGGAAGACAGACGCTCGATAGCAGTGCCCAGAGAAGACTGAGATTTGTTCAGGTTGTTCTGAGTGGTCAGGGACAACAGGTTAGTATTGATAACTGCCATAATTTTCTTTCCTTCAAAAATTGGGTTTTAGGTCCGGTGCCTAACACTCACAGCGTCTCTCACCGTCAACAAGGTTATCGACGGGTCCCCAAAAGACTTTAGAATCAATTTTGAAAAAATTACAACCAACTGATTATTAACGGATTTATTTTTAAAAAATCAATTAAGGTCCGTCAGCGCGTTATTATTTACGCTTTTTTAACGCGCAAAGAGATGACAAAAAAGGCACACACTTATTCGTGTTTTCAATGCGCGGATAATGATCCTAAAGTGCAATCCTTTCATTTACCCCGCCAGGACATGCCTATTCTTTGGATTATTTTTTTCTCACCATCGTAAACTTTTACGTTAAGAGGCCGATAAGAGTCCTGAACTACTTTCGTATTTTAAGGAAAATATGCATGGCTACTATCAGTAACCTCGGGATAGGTTCTGCAGGACTCGGGGATTTATATAATCAGTTGGAAGCGGCAGAGAAAACCAAGCTGACGACGATTACTTCCCAGCAATCAACGTATAACGCACAGTTAAGCGCTTACGGCAAGCTGCAGAGCGCCATGACATCGCTGCAGACTGCCACCGCTGCACTGGGTAAAGCCACCACCTGGAACTCAACGTCCGTGAGCAGCACCAACACGGCCTTTACCGCCACGACGACAGCTGATGCGTCCGTGGGTTCCTTTGTGGTTAACGTCAACCAGGTTGCAAAAGCACAGGCGCTCACTACCGGCTCCTATGCAAACAACACGGATCTGCTCGGCGATACGACAGGTACAACGCGTAAAATCACCATCACCCAGCCGGGCACGAAGACACCGTTAGAGGTCACGCTGGCCGATGGCGATACGTCGCTGGCCGGGATCGCGAGCGCCATTAATAAAGCGAACGGCAACGTTACCGCCAGCGTCATTAAAGCGAAAGACGGTGATTACCGCCTGATGCTGTCATCAAAAACCACCGGTACCGATGGTGCGATGACCGTCAGCGTCACTGGCGACGCCAAGCTGCAAAGCGCCATTGGCTACGATTCAACCACCAAAACGGGCGCGCTGACGGTAAACACCGACGCGCAGAACGCGATTGTGGTGGTGAACAACATCTCTATCGAGCGCCAGTCGAATACCATTACCGATGCGCTGCCTGGCGTCACCTTCTCGGTGAAGGCCGAAAGCAAAGCCGATGAAACCCTTGAGGTTTCACGCGCAACGGATGCAAACCAGAAGGCGATTACGGACTGGGTCACGGCGTACAACTCGCTGCAGTCCACCATTAACAGCCTGACGAAATATGTGCCAGTCGATGCAGGCTCCGGCAGCCAGTCTACCAGCAACGGCGCGCTGGTCGGTGATGCGAACGTGCGCGGAGTTCAGTCTCAGCTGCGCGGTCTGCTGACCGAAGTGCAGGCCGGCTCGGTTCAGATCATGGCCCAACTGGGGATTACCCAGGACCCGGTTAAAGGCTCAGACGGCACCGTCGGTAACCTGAAGGTCGATACCGACAAGCTGAAAAAAGCGCTGACCGACAACCCGAACGCCGTACAGCAGTACTTTGTCGGTGACGGAAAGAAAACCGGTATGGCCACGCAGATGAACAACACGCTGACCGCCATGCTCAGCACCAGTACCGGTAGCGCCGGGGTGATCCAGAACGCGAAAGACGGGATCAACAAAACGCTGAAAACCCTGGGCGAACGTTACGATGCCATGGATGCCCAAATTGAAGCCACCATGGCGCGTTACAAAACCCAGTTCACCAGCCTGGACGTATTAGTCACCAAAATGACCAGTACAGCCAACTACCTGACCCAACAGTTCTCACAAAAATAGTCGTCGCATTGAGGAGTGGAAATGTATAAGACCTCTGGTGTTCAATCCTATCAGCAGATAGGAGTCGAAAGTGCAGTGATGAATGCCAGTCCACACCAGCTGATTGTCATGTTGTTCGACGGGGCGCATAGCGCCCTTGTTCGCGCGCGTTTGTTCATGGAAGCCGGACAAATTCGTGAGAAAGGCGAAGCGTTATCCAAAGCCATCAACATCATCGACAACGGTTTAAAAGCAGGACTGAACATGGAGGTTGAGAGCGAGTTGTCCGGTAACCTTGCCTCCTTGTACGAATATATGGTTCGACGTTTGTTACTGGCGAATGTCAGTAATGACGTAGACGCAATTGTTGAAGTCGAGGGTTTATTAAACAACATTGCGGATGCGTGGAAGCAAATCGGCCCCAATGCGTCCTCTATTTCAGGATAATTTTGATGAATAATCCCAGCGCAGCGCTTAGCCACTGGCAGGCGTTACATGCTCAGAGCATTGCTATGCTAAATCTCGCACATTCTGGTCAATGGGATGCGCTTATCGAGCAGGAAATGCATTACGTACAACTGGTGGAAAGGATTTCTCAAACGCCCATCATGTCATGCCCTCCGGCTCAGGTTGAGCAAGCGCGTGCGCTGCTGGAAATGATCCTTGAAAATGAAAATGCGCTTAAGGCGCTGCTGAAAGTCCGCATGGACGAACTGCGCAGTCTGATCGATCAAACCGGCAAACAGCAATCCATCACGTCTACCTATGGAAAGCTGTCAGGGAATATTCTTTATCCAGAAAGTTTTACCCGCGACACACAACTATGATTTCTTCATCCATACTCCAGAAGTCTGCCAATGGCTTCTGGAGCAAGGATGATGAAAAACCCCACCCTGTTACAATGTTTTCACTGGTACTACCCTGCTGGCGGTGAATTGTGGCGAGAGGTCACGGCGTTAGCACCCAATCTTAACGAAATCGGCATCAACATGATCTGGCTACCGCCCGCCTATAAAGGCGCGTCAGGCGGGTATTCTGTCGGCTATGACTCCTATGACCTGTTCGATCTGGGCGAGTTTGACCAGAAAGGCAGTATCGCCACCAAATACGGCGACAAAGCGCAGCTGCTGGAGGCCATCGACGCCCTCAAGCGCAACGACATTGCCGTGCTGCTGGACGTGGTGGTCAACCACAAAATGGGCGCCGATGAAAAAGAGCCTGTGCGCGTTCAGCGCGTGAACGAGCAGGATCGCACGCAAATCGATGATGAGGTCATCGAGTGTGAAGCCTGGACCCGCTATACCTTCCCTGCCCGCGCCGGGCAATATTCCCAGTTCATCTGGGATTACAAATGCTTCAGCGGCGTCGACCACATTGAAAACCCCGATGAAGACGGCATCTTTAAAATCGTCAACGACTACACCGGCGAAGGCTGGAACGATCAGGTTGATGATGAGATGGGTAACTTCGACTATCTGATGGGCGAAAATATCGACTTTCGCAATCACGCCGTCACCGAGGAGATCAAATACTGGGCCCGCTGGGTCATGGAACAGACGGGCTGCGACGGTTTTCGTCTGGACGCCGTCAAGCATATTCCCGCCTGGTTCTACAAAGAGTGGATTGAGCACGTCCAGGAAGTCGCCGACCAGCCGCTGTTTATCGTGGCGGAATACTGGTCCCACGAGGTGGATAAGCTTCAGGCCTATATTGACCAGGTCGAAGGCAAAACCATGCTGTTTGATGCCCCCCTGCAGATGAAATTCCACGAGGCGTCACGTCAGGGTCGGGATTACGACATGAGCCAAATCTTCACCGGCACGCTGGTGGAAGCCGATCCGTTTCATGCGGTGACCCTCGTCGCGAACCATGACACCCAACCTTTGCAGGCGCTGGAAGCCCCGGTCGAAGCCTGGTTTAAACCGCTGGCCTACGCGCTGATCCTGCTGCGGGAAAATGGCGTGCCGAGCGTCTTTTATCCGGACCTCTTTGGTGCCAGCTATGACGATACGGGTGGAGACGGAGAAACGTACCATATTGATATGCCTGTCATTGAGCAGCTCCACGAGCTGATCCTCGCGCGCCAGCGTTTTGCCCACGGCGTGCAGACGCTGTTTTTTGACCATCCTAACTGCATCGCCTTCAGCCGCAGCGGTACGGAAGACGATCCCGGCTGCGTGGTGGTGATGTCGAACGGCGACGACGGCGAGAAGGTAATTTGCCTGGGGGAAAACTACGGCAACAAAACGTGGCGTGATTTTCTCGGCAATCGCGAAGAAACGGTCACCACGGCGGCAGATGGCGAAGGAACGTTTACCTGCAAAGGCGGAAGCGTCAGCGTGTGGGTGATTGAGGATGCGTTGTAGAAACAATGCCGGGTGGCGCTGACGCTTACCCGGCCTACGGGACGGTACTTTTGTAGGCCGGGTCAGGCGAAGCCGCCACCCGGCAAAAAAACGGCTACGGTAGTTTACTCGCCAGCGGGTTCTTGCTCAGGTAATCGGCACACTCAACCGTTGGGCGATCGACCTTCTGCAGCTCCAGCCCGTCGTACTCAAGCGTCGAGCCATCGCGCTCCAGCGGATAGATATCCAGCTTACGCGTCACGTTGTAATAACTGTCTGAACGCAGCATGATTTTACCCGGCACGGCAATCACGCGCTGCCACTGACGGCAGTCCAGCGTATCGCCCTCTTCCGTCACCACCAGCGTGGCAATCGCATTCGGGCTGACCATGTTGCTCTGCGGCCCTTTCGACTGCCAGTATCCCGCCAGATGCGCCGGAACAGGATGCTTGATCACGTCGTTATAATTATCGACCTGAACGCACCCGGTCAGTGCCAGCAGCGCGCCAGCAATTGCTATTTTTTTCATCATCTTTCCTGCATTCGAAGAAAAAAATATTGTGGCATTAAAGCGCTGCGGCTGCCAGCGAAGATCGACAGGTCTTAGACCTGCATCCCCATCACTTCCTGATAGGCCGACACCAGCTTGTTACGCACCTGGATCCCCATCTGCAGAGAAACCGAGGCTTTTTGCAAATCGGTCATCACATCATTCAGCGCCACGCCCGGCTCGCCGAGGGTGAACTTCTCAGCCTGAGTGCGCGCTGCGGTCTGGGTATCACTGATACGGTCAAGAGCGGCATGCAGTTGCCCTGCAAAGCTGATGCCTGGCTGCTGATCTGCCACATTCTGGTTACGGGCCGTCATCGCCGTTGCCTGCAACTGACTGATTACCCCTTCAATGCCCTGTATAGCCATGACTCTCCCCTGGATGGTTTTTTACGCGGTCAAGACTAACAGCTTGTCAATAAGATAATGGCGGTAAATAGCATGAAAAAACCAGGTTATTTGACGCATAGAAAATCACGAATCATCAAATAATGGCAGGGCCATCAATATGGAACTTTTGTCGTGTTTGCCGACCCGGGAGTCAGTTTTGTTTCTCTACACGAATAACGTAAACCACCAGGATTTAAGAGGTGCGCAATGAGTGCAACAGCATCGACAGCGCCGCAGAATAAATCACTCGAGTGGATGAACCGCCTTCGCGCGAATCCTAAAATCCCGTTGATCGTGGCAGGCGCTGCCGCAATTGCGATCCTTGTAGCGATGGTCCTGTGGGCGAAAAGCCCTGATTACCGGACGCTCTACAGTAACCTTTCCGATCAGGATGGCGGCGCCATCGTCACCCAACTGACCCAGATGAACATCCCTTATCGCTTTGCCGATAATGGCGGTGCGCTGGAGGTCCCGGCAGATAAGGTGCACGAACTGCGTCTGCGCCTGGCCCAGCAGGGGCTGCCGAAAGGCGGCGCGGTGGGCTTTGAGCTGCTGGATCAGGAAAAATTCGGTATCAGCCAGTTCAGCGAGCAGGTGAACTACCAGCGTGCGCTGGAAGGTGAACTGGCCCGCACCATTGAAACATTAGGCCCGGTGAAGAGCGCCCGCGTGCACCTGGCGATGCCTAAACCTTCCTTATTTGTCCGCGAACAGAAATCACCTTCGGCTTCCGTGACCGTGAACCTTGAGCCTGGCCGCGCGCTGGACGAAGGGCAAATCAGCGCGGTGACGCATCTCGTCTCCAGCGCCGTCGCCGGTCTGCCGCCGGGTAACGTGACGCTGGTTGACCAGAGCGGTCACCTGCTGACGCAATCCAACACCGCCGGTCGCGATCTGAATGACGCGCAGCTGAAATATGCCGCCGATGTGGAAAGCCGTCTCCAGCGTCGTATCGAAGCGATCCTCGGCCCGGTAGTGGGCAACAGCAACGTGCACGCGCAGGTCACCGCGCAGATCGACTTCTCGAATAAAGAACAAACCGAAGAGCAGTACAGCCCGAACGGCGATGCGGCTCAGGCGGTCATGCGTTCGCGTCAAATCAACTCCAGCGAGCAGATTGGCGGTGCCTACCCGGGCGGCGTGCCGGGCGCGCTGTCTAACCAGCCTGCCCCGGCAAACGCGGCGCCGATCTCTACGCCGCCGGCCAATCAGCAGAACGGTCAGCAAAATAATCAGCAGACCACCTCTACGGCGAATAACAGCGGCCCACGAAACACCAGCCGTAACGAAACCACGAACTACGAAGTGGATAGAACGATTCGTCACACTAAACTGAACGTGGGCGATATTCAGCGTCTCTCCGTTGCGGTAGTGGTGAACTACAAAACGCTGGCGGATGGTAAACCGTTGCCGTTGACCGCCGAGCAGATGAAGCAGATTGAAAACCTGACCCGCGAAGCGATGGGTTACTCCGAGAAGCGCGGCGATACCCTCAACGTGGTGAACTCACCGTTCAACTCGGTTGAAGAGACTGGCGGTGAACTGCCGTTCTGGCAACAGCAGGCGTTTATCGACCAGCTGATGTCCGCAGGACGCTGGCTGCTGGTGCTGATTGTCGCGTGGCTGCTGTGGCGTAAGGGCGTTCGTCCACAGCTCCAGCGCCGTGCTGAAGCTGAAAAAGCGGCTCGCGAGCAGATGAATGCGCGTCAGGAAACGGAAGAAGCGGTTGAAGTTCGCCTCAGTAAAGATGAACAGATGCAGCAGCGCCGTGCTAACCAGCGCATGGGTGCCGAGGTGATGAGCCAGCGCATTCGCGAAATGTCAGATAACGATCCGCGCGTCGTGGCGCTGGTCATCCGCCAGTGGATGGGTAACGAACATGAGTAATACGCTTACGGGCACCGATAAAAGCGTCATCCTGCTGATGACCATTGGCGAAGATCGCGCAGCAGAGGTGTTTAAACACCTCTCCCAGCGAGAGGTACAGATTCTCAGTGCGGCCATGGCCAACGTGCGCCAAATCTCCAATAAACAGCTGACCGAAGTGCTGTCGGAGTTTGAGCAGGAAGCCGAACAGTTTGCTGCGCTGAACGTCAACGCCAACGACTACCTGCGTTCCGTGCTGGTCAAGGCGCTGGGCGAAGAGCGTGCCGCCAGCCTGCTGGAAGACATTCTGGAAACGCGCGATACCGCCAGCGGTATCGAAACGCTCAACTTTATGGAACCGCAGAGTGCCGCCGACCTTATTCGCGACGAGCACCCGCAGATTATCGCCACCATTCTTGTCCACCTCAAACGTGGTCAGGCGGCCGATATTCTGGCGCTGTTCGAAGAGCGCCTGCGTCACGATGTGATGCTGCGTATCGCCACCTTCGGCGGCGTCCAGCCTGCCGCGCTGGCGGAGCTGACCGAGGTGCTGAACAACCTGCTCGACGGCCAGAACCTCAAGCGCAGCAAAATGGGCGGCGTGAGAACGGCGGCGGAAATCATCAACCTGATGAAAACGCAGCAGGAAGAGGCCGTCATTACGGCGGTTCGCGAATTCGACGGCGAGCTGGCACAGAAAATCATCGACGAGATGTTCCTGTTCGAAAACCTCGTCGAAGTGGACGACCGCAGCATCCAGCGCCTGCTCCAGGAAGTGGATTCCGAGTCGCTGCTTATCGCCCTCAAAGGCGCCGAGCAGCCGCTGCGCGAGAAGTTCCTGCGCAACATGTCTCAGCGTGCGGCCGATATCCTGCGCGACGACCTTGCCAACCGCGGCCCGGTTCGTCTGTCTCAGGTGGAAAACGAACAGAAAGCCATTCTGCTTATTGTTCGTCGTCTGGCGGAAACCGGCGAGATGGTGATTGGCAGCGGAGACGACACCTATGTCTAATGAGCTGCCGTGGAAGCGCTGGACGCCGGACGATCTGGCCCCTCCCCTCTCCGAGTTCACGCCAGCCGTGATCCCGACCGAGGAGCTTGACCCGGACGTCGAACAGCCTGAGCTAAGCGAAGAAGAGCAGCAAGCACAGATGCTGGCTCAGCTGCAAATGCAGGCGCACGAGCAGGGCTACAATGCCGGTCTGAACGAAGGCCGGCAGAAAGGCCACGAGCTGGGGTATCAGGAAGGCCTGTCAAAAGGGTTAGAGCACGGTATCGATCAGGCGCGCCAGCAGCAGGCGCCGATCCATGCCCGCATGCAGCAGTTGGTCAGCGAGTTTCAGCACACGCTGGACGCGCTGGACAGCGTGATTGCCTCGCGACTGATGCAGATGGCGCTGGAAGCCGCGCGTCAGGTGATCGGCCAGACGCCCGTCGTGGATAACACGGCGCTGATTAAACAAATTCAGGGCCTGCTGCAGCAGGAGCCGCTGTTCAGCGGTAAGCCGCAGCTGCGCGTCCATCCGGACGACCTGCAGCGCGTGGAAGAGAGCCTGGGCGCGACGCTAAACCTGCACGGCTGGCGCCTGCGCGGCGATCCGTCGTTACATCACGGCGGCTGCAAAGTCTCAGCCGATGAAGGCGATCTGGATGCCAGCGTCGCCACCCGCTGGCAGGAACTGTGCCGCCTGGCGGCACCGGGAGTCGTCTGATGACCGCACGCCTCACCCGCTGGCTCACCACGCTCGACAATTTTGAGACGAAGATGGCGCAACTGCCCTCTGTTCGTCGTTATGGGCGACTGACGCGCGCCACCGGTCTGGTACTGGAGGCCACCGGCCTGCAGCTACCGCTGGGCGCGACCTGCGTGATCGAGCGTCAGGACGGTCTGGAAACGCGTGAAGTGGAAAGCGAAGTGGTCGGGTTCAACGGCCAGCGCCTGTTCCTGATGCCGCTTGAAGAGGTGGAAGGCATTCTGCCCGGCGCGCGCGTGTATGCCAAAAACACCTCTGGCGATGGGCTGCAAAGCGGGAAACAGCTGCCACTTGGTCCTGCCCTGCTGGGGCGCGTGCTGGACGGCAGCGGGAAGCCGCTCGACGGGCTGCCCTCGCCGGACACCACCGAAACCGGCGCATTAATCACCCAGCCGTTTAACCCCCTGCAGCGAACCCCTATCGAGCATGTGCTCGATACCGGCGTACGCCCGATTAACGCCCTGCTGACCGTGGGACGTGGGCAACGTATGGGCCTGTTCGCCGGGTCAGGCGTGGGTAAATCCGTTCTGCTCGGCATGATGGCGCGCTATACCCAGGCGGACGTTATCGTAGTGGGCCTGATCGGCGAACGTGGTCGCGAAGTTAAAGATTTCATTGAAAACATTCTGGGTGCGGAAGGCCGTGCCCGCTCAGTGGTCATCGCCGCACCGGCGGACGTGTCGCCGTTACTGCGTATGCAGGGGGCAGCGTATGCCACCCGCATCGCCGAAGATTTTCGTGACCGCGGCAAGCACGTGCTGCTGATCATGGATTCGCTGACCCGCTACGCGATGGCGCAGCGTGAAATCGCGCTGGCTATCGGTGAGCCACCGGCGACCAAAGGCTACCCACCTTCGGTCTTCGCCAAACTCCCTGCCCTGGTGGAACGTGCGGGGAACGGTATCAGCGGCGGCGGCTCCATCACCGCGTTCTATACGGTGCTGACCGAAGGCGATGACCAGCAGGATCCGATTGCCGACTCCGCACGCGCGATCCTTGACGGCCATATTGTGCTGTCGCGTCGTCTCGCCGAAGCCGGACACTATCCGGCAATTGATATTGAAGCCTCTATCAGCCGCGCAATGACGGCGCTGATAACCGAGAAGCACTACGCCCGCGTGCGTAACTTTAAACAACTCCTCTCCAGCTTCCAGCGCAACCGCGATCTGGTCAGCGTGGGGGCGTATGCCAAAGGCAGCGACCCGATGCTCGACAAAGCGATTACCCTGTGGCCGCAGCTGGAGGCATTTTTGCAACAAGGCATTTTTGAACGTGCCAACTGGGAAGATTCAATTCAGGCACTGGAGCTGATTTTCCCGCAGGTGTAACACAGGTGGAGGGCGAAGGTCATGGCGCAAAACAGCGCGTTATCAACGCTGAAAGATCTGGCTGAAAAAGAAGTTGATGATGCCGCATTGCAGCTTGGCGCAATGCGACGCGGGTGCCAGCAGGCTGAAGAACAGTTGAAGATGTTAATCGACTATCAGCATGAATATCGCACCAACCTCAATACCGATATGACACAGGGCATTGGAAGCCAGCGCTGGATTAACTATCAGCAGTTTATCCAGACGCTGGAGAAGGCGATAGATCAGCATCGCCAGCAGCTTCACCAGTGGACCCAGAAAGTCGATACCGCGCTGAATTTCTGGCGCGAGAAGAAGCAGCGACTGCAGGCCTGGCAGACCTTACAGGACCGACAGATTGCGGCAACGACCCTGGCGGAAAACCGTCTGGATCAGAAAAAAATGGATGAGTTTGCCCAGCGCGCATCAATGAGGAAACCGGAATGATCACACTGCAACAACTGCTGATGAGCGACAGCGACCTGTCAGGCGGTACGCAGGCGGGGAAAGGCACCGACGGTGCACAGGACTTTCTCGCGCTGCTCGCGGGCGCCCTGTCGGACGCGACGGGCAAGGGCAAAGATGCGCCACTGACCCTGGCTGACCTGAAAGCCGCCGGCAGCAAGCTGTCCCACGTTGCTCAGGACGCCAAAGGGGGTACCACCCTGCAGGCCAAAATTGCCGACCTGCTCTCGCGCCAAACCGTGCTGAATGGCGACGAAACGGCGCCCGTCACCTCGCTTGATACGCTGGTTTCCGGACTGGTGCCGCTGTCTAAAGGTGACGCACTGAAGACGATCAATGCCGCGAACAGCAAAGATGACGGTAAAAGCGAGCTGAGCGAAGAGGAGCTGGCCGGATTGAGCGCCCTGATGGCGATGCTGCCGCACCAGCAAACTACCGCCTCTCGCGTAGCTGGCAGTGACGGCGTATCCGCCACCGCAACGCTGAGTACAGCAGCGCTTGCGCAAAACGGCGCGGGCCAACCGTCCCTGAACGCGCTTCCGGGAAGCCATGATAAAGCGCAGAGTGCTGCGCCTTATCAGAGCCAGGCGAAAAACAGCGACCCGGCCCTGTCGGGCAACGCGCCGGCGACGCCGGTCGTGGCCGCAACCGCAGAGAAGCAGGAGCTCGCCAGCGCCTCCTCTTCATCATCACCGACGGCTACCCTTGCACCAATTATGTCCAGCCATGCAACCAGTCAGACGGCCGCCACCGTTGCTCCCGCGCCGGTGTTAAGCCAGCCTCTGGGCACGCATGAATGGCAGCAGTCCCTGAGCCAGCACATCACCCTGTTCACCAAACAGGGCCAGCAGACGGCCGAGCTGCGTCTGCACCCGGAAGATCTGGGTCAGGTGCAAATTTCGCTTAAGCTGGATGATAACCAGGCGCAGTTGCAGATGGTCTCTGCGCACAGCCATGTCCGTGCGGCGCTGGAAGCCGCGCTGCCGGTACTGCGAACCTCGCTGGCAGAAAACGGCATTCAGCTTGCGCAGAGCAGCGTCAGCAGCGAGAGCTTTGCCGGGCAGCAGCAGTCCTCATCCCAGCAGCAGCACCAGGCTTCGCGTTCCGGCAACACCGGCGGTTTTAATGAAGAGAGCGATGAACTACTGCCCGTTCCTGCCGCCCTGCAATCCGCCGCGCGCGGTAACAGTGCCGTAGACATCTTCGCCTAAACGCCAGAGGTAGCGTGATTATCCCCGTCTTTTCCACGCTTTGACGACAGCAGGACACGGGATAATCACCTTATTAAGCTGTACCGAAACAGGAAGCTCGTATCAGATGACTGACTCCGCTATCACCAAAAAAAGTAAGCGTTCCATCTGGATCCCGCTGCTGGTGTTGATCACGCTCGCCGCCTGCGCTACCGCGGGCTATAGTTACTGGCGTATGCAGCAGGAACCTTCGACCGCTGCGGCCAAAGCCGAACCTGCACCGCCACCGGCGCCGGTATTTTTCCCTCTGGACACCTTCACCGTGAATCTCGGTGACGCGGATCGTGTGCTGTACGTCGGTATTACGCTGCGCCTGAAGGATGAAGCCACGCGCGCGCGTCTGAATGATTATCTTCCGGAGGTGCGTAGCCGCCTTCTGCTGCTGTTCTCTCGTCAGGACGCTTCGGCGCTGGCCACCGATGTGGGTAAGCAAAAGCTGGTCGACGCCATTAAACAAACGCTGGCGACCCCGCTGGTAAACGGCCAACCTAAGCAGGAAGTCACTGACGTTCTGTATACAGCCTTCATTCTGCGGTAACGACATGGGCGACAGTATTCTTTCTCAGGCAGAAATCGATGCGCTGCTCAACGGCGACAGCGATAAAAGTGATGATCCGCAACCGGGTATCGGCGGCGATAGCGATATTCGTCCCTATGACCCGAATACCCAGCGTCGCGTGGTACGTGAACGTCTGCAGGCGCTGGAGATCATTAACGAACGTTTTGCACGTCAGTTCCGTATGGGGCTGTTTAACCTGCTGCGTCGTAGCCCGGATATCACGGTCGGTGCGATCCGCATTCAGCCGTATCATGAGTTTGCCCGCAACCTGCCGGTGCCAACCAACCTTAACCTGATTCATCTGAAGCCGCTGCGCGGCACCGGTCTGGTGGTGTTTTCCCCAAGCCTGGTGTTCATTGCGGTGGATAACCTGTTCGGCGGCGACGGGCGTTTCCCGACCAAAGTAGAAGGTCGAGAATTCACCCACACCGAACAGCGCGTCATTAACCGCATGCTGAAGCTGGCGCTGGAGTCTTACAGCGACGCGTGGAAAGCGATTAACCCGCTGGAAGTGGAATACGTCCGTTCTGAGATGCAGGTGAAATTTACCAATATCACCACCTCCCCGAACGATATCGTCGTGAACACCCCGTTCCACGTGGAGATCGGTAACCTGACCGGCGAGTTCAACATCTGCCTGCCGTTCAGCATGATCGAACCGCTGCGCGAGCTGCTGGTTAACCCGCCGCTGGAGAACTCTCGCAACGAAGACCAGAACTGGCGTGAAAACCTGGTCCGCCAGGTCCAGCATTCGCAGCTTGAGCTGGTGGCGAGCTTCGCCGATATCCCGCTGCGGTTATCTCAGATCCTGAAATTACAACCCGGTGATGTTTTGCCGATAGAAAAACCCGACCGCATTATTGCCCATGTGGATGGTGTCCCCGTGCTGACAAGCCAGTACGGCACGATTAACGGTCAGTATGCGTTACGCGTTGAGCACTTGATCAACCCGATTTTGAATTCGCTGAATGAGGAACAGCCCAAATGAGTGACATGAACAATCCGTCCGATGAAAACAGCGGAGCACTGGACGATCTGTGGGCTGACGCGTTAAACGAGCAAAAAGCGACCCCGGCCAAAAGCGCAGCGGATGCCGTATTCCAGCAGCTCGGCGGCGGTGATGTCAGCGGCACGCTGCAGGACATCGACCTGATTATGGATATCCCGGTTAAGCTGACCGTTGAACTGGGACGCACCCGTATGACCATTAAAGAGCTGCTGCGCCTGACGCAGGGTTCCGTGGTGGCCCTTGACGGCCTGGCCGGTGAACCGCTGGATATTCTGATCAACGGCTATCTGATTGCTCAGGGTGAAGTGGTGGTGGTAGCCGATAAATACGGCGTACGTATCACCGACATCATTACCCCGTCTGAGCGTATGCGTCGTCTGAGCCGTTAAGCATGAAAACCCAGGCAACACTATCGCAACCTTCTGCCGTTCCCGGCTCACCTCTGCTCCAGGTGAGCGGGGCGTTGTTCGGTATTATTGCCTTTATTCTTATCGCCGCCTGGCTGGCGAAGCGCTTTGGCCTGGCGGGAAAAACCGCCGGCGCCCGCGGGCTGAAGGTCAGCGCCAGCACCACTCTGGGACCACGTGAACGCGTGGTCATCGTCGAGGTGGAGGATGCGCGTCTGGTTCTGGGCGTCACGGCGTCAAACATCAGCGTATTACATAAGCTGCCGCCCGCCCCTGCTGTGGTGGACGAGCGTGCAGAGGCCCCTGCGGATTTCCAGTCCGTGATGAAGAGTTTGCTTAAGCGTTCCGGGAGATCCTGATGCGCCGTTTGTTATCCCTGACGCTTGCGGGCGTTGGCCTGTTTGCTCCCGCGGTCTATGCGCAACTGCCCGGTCTGGTGTCAACCCCTCTCGCTGGCGGCGGCCAAAGCTGGTCGCTTCCGGTGCAGACGCTGGTGTTCATCACCTCGCTGACGTTTATTCCGGCTATCCTGCTGATGATGACCAGCTTCACCCGCATCATCATCGTTTTTGGTCTGCTGCGAAACGCGCTCGGCACCCCTTCCGCTCCGCCAAACCAGGTTCTGCTCGGACTGGCGCTGTTTTTGACCTTTTTCATTATGTCGCCGGTGATCGATAAGATTTACACCGACGCCTATCAGCCGTTCAGCGAAGATAAAATCTCTATGCAGGAAGCGCTGGATAAAGGCGCGCAGCCGCTGCGGGAATTTATGCTGCGCCAGACGCGCGAAGCGGATTTGGCCCTCTTTGCCCGCCTGTCCAACACCGGCGAGCTGCAAGGACCAGAAGCGGTACCCATGCGTATTCTGCTACCCGCCTATGTGACCAGCGAGCTGAAAACCGCGTTCCAGATCGGCTTTACCATCTTTATCCCGTTCCTGATTATCGACCTGGTGATCGCCAGCGTCCTGATGGCGCTCGGGATGATGATGGTGCCGCCCGCGACCATCGCCCTGCCCTTTAAGATCATGCTCTTTGTGCTGGTCGACGGCTGGCAGCTTTTGGTCAGCTCGCTGGCGCAGAGTTTCTACAGTTAAGGAACGGCAATGACACCCGAATCGGTCATGATGATGGGCACGGAGGCGATGAAAATCGCCATTGCCGTTGCCGCTCCGCTGCTGCTTGTCGCGCTGGTTACCGGTCTGATTATCAGTATTCTGCAGGCCGCCACGCAGATTAACGAAATGACGCTGTCGTTCATCCCGAAAATCATCGCCGTGTTCGTGGCGATTATCGTGGCCGGACCGTGGATGCTGAACCTGCTGCTGGACTATATGCGCAACCTGTTTACCAATCTGCCGTACATCATCGGCTGACCTGACGATGCTGCATTTCACCAGCGACCAGTGGGTTCAGTGGCTCGGCGTCTACTTCTGGCCGATGCTGCGCATCATGGCGCTGATCTCCACCGCCCCCATTCTCAGCGAGAAATCGATACCCAAGCGTGTCAAAGTGGGGCTGGGGATTATCATCTCCATTATCGTCGCACCGTCTCTCCCTCCCGTGGATATTCCGATCTTCTCGGCGAATGCGGTGTGGGTCGCCCTGCAGCAGGTGATGATTGGCGTTGCCGTCGGCTTTACCATGCAACTCGCTTTTGCCGCCGTGCGTACCGCGGGGGAACTGATTGGCCTACAGATGGGGTTATCGTTCGCCACGTTTGTCGATCCCGGCAGTCATCTCAACATGCCCGTGCTGGCGCGCATTATCGATCTGCTCGCCATGCTGCTGTTCCTGTCGTTCAACGGCCATCTGTGGCTTATCTCCATGCTGGTGGACACGTTCCATACGCTGCCGATTGGCGAAAACCCGGTGAACAGCAACGCTTTCCTGGCGCTCACCCGCGCCGCGGGGCTGATCTTCCTGAACGGGCTGATGCTGGCGCTGCCGATCATCACCCTGCTGCTGACCGTCAACCTGGCATTAGGTTTACTGAACCGAATGGCGCCGCAGCTTTCGGTGTTTGTCATTGGTTTTCCGTTGACGCTGACGGTCGGAATTTTATTAATGTCATTACTGATGCCACTTATCGCTCCCTTCTGTGAACATTTATTCGGCGAGATATTCAACCTGTTAGCGGATATTGTCAGCGAACTGCCTCGTAAATAATAGACCTCACTGTTGCTACTGTCTTTCTGAGGATATTCCTAAAATAAAACGCGAAAAACATCTTCCAGGATATATCTGACGCGGTTTAATTGTTTCTAACCACCTCACAATACTTAATATTTACTTTACTTTAAGAAGATTCCTGGCAAATTATACGTAACTTTACGGGATAGTGAGTCCGCCTGAAAGTCTTTGTCATGCTCACAGGTTTATTATTTTTTTCCATCCCGTATGGCTGTTTTGAGCTCTCAGGCAGATGGTGAATTATCGTTACGCATTGAGTGAGGGTATGCCATGTCAACGATCATTATGGATTTATGCAGCTACACCCGGCTAGGGTTAACCGGGTACCTGGCAAGCAGAGGGGTAAGAAAGAGAGACATCAACGATGCACACACCGTTGACGAACTCGCAGCCGCTTGTGACGAACTAAAACCAGGCGTGGTGTTTATTAATGAGGACTGTTTCATTCACGATCCAGCCAACAGTCAGCACATTAAGCAAATCATTAATCAGCATCCAAAAACCCTGTTTATTGTTTTTATGGCGATCGCGAATATCCATTTCGATGAGTATTTGTTGGTCCGTAAAAATTTATTGATCAGTTCTAAATCGATTAAACCCGAGTCGCTGGATGACATTTTGGGTGATTATTTGAATAAAGAAGTTAAAAATGTAGGAGCGGTTAACTTACCCACCCTATCATTAAGCAGGACTGAATCAAGTATGCTGCGAATGTGGATGGCGGGACAAGGAACTATTCAGATCTCCGACCAGATGAATATTAAAGCGAAAACCGTTTCATCACACAAAGGAAATATTAAACGGAAAATTAAAACGCATAATAAGCAAGTGATCTACCACGTGGTACGCCTGACCGATAATGTGACGAACGGGATTTTCGTCAACATGCGTTAGTCGCTTAAGACCCTGTGCACCCTACCTTTGATCTCTGGCCTGGCCAGAGATTTTTGCTTCTGCATAGGGTGTCGGGCACGCGATGTGCTACCCGACGCCATGTTAGTCTGCTTTCTCAACAAAAATACCGTCCGGATGCCCCAGTTCGTTAAAAAACCAAATGCCGAGCGGGTAGTCTTCCAGTGATACCAGGTACATTGTCCCTTCGCTAAACTCTTCAATTGCCAGCACCACACCCGGGCGGCGCGGCCCACCGTCCGTTTTAACGGTTACCCGATCGTTGACCTTCATACATTCCTCCTCTGGTTTTGAGCCAGTGTAGAACAAAACGCAAAATCGCACATCGCCGCCCGGTGTGAATGGCGTTTTTATCTACAGTCTATACTTAGCGATGGACCCGGCTGAATGAGGAACCCCGCAATGAAGACCGATAAAGAGTACAGCGACACCATCAAGCGAGAAGTCGAGGTGGATGTCGATGCCCTGCTGGCCGCCATCAATGAGATTAGCGAGTCAGAAGTCCGCAGGACGGACGACAATTCGGACCGCGTCATTGTTAACGGAAGGGATTATCACACCTATCGTGAGCTGGCGGAGGCCTTCGAGCTCGATATTCACGACTTTAGCGTGTCGGAAGCCAATCGTTAGGACGAAAAAAATCCCGGTCATGGGGATGACCGGGATCAAAACTTGCTTATGCAAGAAGCACTTGAAAATTCGTTACACCAGGAAATCTGATGTACAAGCCACACTATCCCCAACGAATTTGTCTGACAAGCATATATTCTTATGATGAATATAATATTTTTAACATAATGCTTTTCGTTATGAGCAATAACTTACGCTGAATGCGGGTTTGCCAGGGATTGTTCCCATTTCATCTGTTAACACTTCGGTTATTTTTTAGGAATTTTCTTAGAACGAAACGCAACCGTCATCGGGAGTCACTATGCCTTCACTGCGGGATACCTTGCTGATTTTTTCTGACCTGGATGGCGCGTTGCTGGATATTCATACCTACGACTGGCAACCCGCAATGCCCTGGCTGGACAGGCTACAGGATAACCAGATTCCGATTATTCTCTGCAGCAGCAAAACCGCGGCAGAGATGCTGGATATTCAACAGGATCTGGGGCTGGAAGGCCTGCCGTTTATTGCCGAGAACGGCGCGGTCATTCAGCCTGACGTGCGCTGGGACAAGGTCCAGCGTCAGATCCGGGGGATGACGCACCGGGATATTCGCCCGCGAATCGAGCAGATTCGTCTGCAGACGGGCTTTAAATTCACCACCTTTGACGATGTGGATGAGTACATTATCAGCGAGTGGACCGGACTGACGCGCTACCGTTCGACGCTTGCCCGCAAGCATGAAGCCTCCGTCACGCTCATCTGGCGCGATACCGACGAGAAATTGGTCCAGTTTGAAGAGCAGCTGGCGCACATCGGCCTGAAGTGTCTGCAGGGGGCGCGCTTCTGGCATATTCTCGACGCCCGCTGCGGTAAAGACGTGGCGGTTAGCTGGCTGATTGAACAGTATCGCGAGCAGGACGAGATCGAGCCCACCACGCTGGGGCTCGGCGATGGCCCTAACGATGCGCCGCTGCTCGACAGCATGGACTTCGCGGTGGTCATCAAGGGGATTAACCGCCAGGGCATCACGCTACGGGACGATAACCCTGAGCGGGTCTATCACACCCAACAGACCGGCCCGGCAGGCTGGCAGGAGGGGCTGGATCACTTCCTGTCCTGATCCCGCCACACGACCCGGTTACGCCCGCTCTGCTTAGCCTGATAGAGTCTGACGTCCGCCACGGACTGCAGCTGTTCAAAATCATAGTTGCCCGTTTCATCCGCGCTGCTGACGCCCAGCGACGCGCTGATGCGCAGGGTGGTGCTCTTCTTCACCAGGATCTCCTTACTGGTGATTCGGTAACGAATGCGGTCAGCGACGCCTCTCGCCTCCTCCAGACCAATGCCGGGAAGGACCACACAAAACTCTTCTCCGCCGACGCGCCCGGCCACATCATTCTTGCGTAACGCGCTGGCAATCACGCCTGCCGTATGGGAAAGCACCTTATCACCGGCCTGATGGCCGAAACGGTCGTTAATGCTTTTAAAATGGTCGAGATCGATCTGAATCACCGAGAACGGCAGCGCCTGCTGGCGGCAGGTTTCCGCCAGCAATTTTGCGCGGTCGAACAGCGCGCCGCGATTATTGAGCCGTGTCAGCGGATCGTGCCAGGCCTGCCACTGGAGGGAGTGCTGAAGCGTGTACATGTTACTCACCATCCGACGGATCACCAGCCACGAGATCAACAGCATGGCGGTAAAGAGCGCCCACAGCAGCGCCAGCACGATACTGATACTGCCGAAATCATCCTGCACCCCTTCATGCAGGGTGTGGATCCGCAGGACGACGCCATCGAAGTGATCGAGCCGCTCCCAGGTGATAAACCGGCTCCCGAGTCGGATCCCGCCGCCGGTATCATGCTCAATCGCCTGGGCAATCTGCGCCGTTTCGCGTTCGTCAAAATGGTTAACCAGGGTTCCCGCGTGGGCAGAGGTGGCTATCATATTAAGCCGGGTATCGTACAGCTGATACTCCCCCTCCGTCCGGTCTTCCGTCGCGTCGGTCAGCAGACGCTGCATCGTGTCTAAGGTAAAGTCCATCGCCACGACGCCGTACCAGTAGTGATCGAAATAGATGGGGACGCTGGCGGTGATCGTTCGTTCATCCCCGGTCCAGGATGAAGGGGTAGAGATAAACCAGCGCACGGCGCGCGCGCGATTGTTACGTTCTGACTGCTGGGTAAACCAGGACTGCGTGACCAGATGATAATAGCGGGCGGTAATATCGCCCGCCCGATCCGGCGTATCCGTGGAAAGGAAAAAACCGGCGCGAGAGACGTAGATCACCCGCGCTTCTGTTTGCGCTCTCGATGACGCCAGCCTGAGCAGATACCCTACTTCGAGTGCGGCAGAAATTTCATGGCTGATGCGCTCAGCGTCCCGGTTAAGAAGGGTGGTTTTATCCACGAATGCATCCGAGACCCCGTTAAGGGGAAGCGTGCGCTTTTTATCAACGGCAAGCTGCCAGGTGGGGAGCATGCGGACGGTATTAAAGCGTGACACCGCATCCTGTAAGACATCAAAGGCCAGCGGCGTCTCGATTGCATCATGCATGCCCTGGCGGAACAACAGCATCCTGTCGACGCTGTTCTGTAACTGCCTGTCCAGCGAACTGGCCACCGTATCCAGATGGTTGCGCTGGCTGGAGATGTACGCCTCTTCCAGCACTACCACCTCACGCCAGGTCAGGAGCGTGGAAAACACCAGAACGATCAGAAAACAGAGATTAACAATCCGCCCCGGATTGCTACGCTTATGCAGCCATTGCAAAAAAGTTTGTCTTACAACAAAGGTATCGCGCTGCACACACACTCCCTGATTACTGCTCTTTACCCGAAACCTGAGATAAAAACGCCCGGCAAAGCCGGGCGTTATGTGATTAAGCCTTGTCCCGCTGGTGCTGCCCGTCACCCGGCTGAAGCTCATCTTCACGGAATGCTTCCCGCTTGATGCTATAGCCATCGTGCCACCGACATTCCACCATTCCACTGGAATACCCGGTGACGATCATACGTGGGCCGCCCTTCTTAGGCTTAACTTCATCACTGACCAAAAAGACCATACCTGCCTCCTGTATCAGGGTGAAACTGTTTCAATTTAGACGAGGAATGGTCTTTTTGCATCCTGCCGCGGGTAACAATTAGTGCGACGTGCCGCGAATTTTCTCAACCAGCTTCACCGCCGCAACGACGATAGCGCCAATGATAAAGCCCAGCACCAGATTCAGCAGCGTAGGCAGAATCGCCGCGATAACGGCCCCCTGCGTGGAGGAGAAATGTTCGATGGCATGGTGCAGCGGCGCAATGCCGTGAACCACAATTCCGCCGCCCACGAGGAACATCGCCAGCGTGCCCACCACCGACAGACTCTTCATCAGCCACGGGGCCAGCACCAGCAGGCTTTTGCCGATGCCTCTTGCTACCGCGCTCGATTTTTCCTCCAGCCAGTAGCCAATATCATCCAGCTTGACGATCAGCCCCACCAGACCGTACACGCCCACGGTGACCAGAATCGCGATGCCGGAGAGGATCAGCACCTGATTCAGGAGCGGCGCGTCAGAGACAATGCCCAGCGTAATCGCGACGATTTCCGCAGACAGGATAAAGTCGGTCCGAATAGCGCCTTTGACCTTATCGCGCTCGAAGGTTTTCGGATCCTGCGCGGCCAGCGCTTCAAGACGCTGCTGGCGCACCTCCGGCGTATCGCTCTGCTTGCGCGAGCTAAAGGAGTGCAGCACCTTCTCCACGCCCTCGAAGCAGAGAAATGCCCCGCCAATCATCAGTAACGGCGTGATGGCCCAGGGAATAAACGCGCTGATCAGCAGCGCCAGCGGCACCAGAATCACCTTGTTCAGGAAGGAGCCTTTCGCCACGCCCCACACCACCGGCAGTTCACGGTTTGCCCTCACCCCACTCACCTGCTGGGCGTTAAGCGATAAATCATCGCCCAGCACGCCTGCGGTTTTCTTCGCCGCCAGTTTACCCATCACTGAAATGTCGTCCAGTAAGGTGGCAATATCATCCAGCAATGTTAATAAGCTACTTCCTGCCAAAATCTTAATCCTTCATTTTTTGGTAATTAAGTGAATAGTATGGAGCAAAAGCGCCAACCCGGAAACAGGCACCTTACGTCAACAAAAAATTCACATCTGCCACACAATTAAAGGGCTCGCCAGCGAGATAGTTTTCGCGTTTACTATCAGCGAACTTTTTATTTCGTCGTGAGGGATTATGCGTTTCCGGCAATTGCTACCGCTCATCGGGGCACTCTTTTCGCTGTACATCATCTGGGGGTCAACCTACTTTGTCATTCGCATCGGCGTGGAGAGCTGGCCGCCGCTGATGATGGCGGGGATTCGCTTCCTCTCGGCGGGCATCCTGCTGCTGGCCTTCCTGCTCCTGCGCGGGCATAAGCTTCCCCCGCTACGCCCGATGCTGAATGCCGCCCTGATCGGCCTGCTGCTGCTGGCGGTGGGTAACGGGTTTGTGACGATTGCCGAGCACCAGAACGTCCCGTCCGGGATCGCCGCCGTGGTCGTTGCCACCGTACCGCTGTTTACCCTCTGCTTCAGCCGCCTTTTCGGCATCCGCACCCGCAAGCTGGAATGGCTGGGGATTGGGATTGGCCTGGCCGGCATTGTTCTGCTCAACAGTGGCGGCAACCTGAGCGGGAATCCGTGGGGCGCGGTGATTATCCTGATTGGCTCGATGAGCTGGGCGTTGGGTTCCGTCTACGGGTCGCGTATCGAACTGCCGACCGGCATGATGGCCGGTGCGATTGAGATGCTCGCCGCGGGGATTGTCCTGCTGCTGGCTTCCGCGCTGACGGGAGAAACGCTGACGACCCTGCCGCCGCTGTCGGGCTTTCTGGCGGTTGGCTACCTGGCGCTGTTTGGCTCTATCATCGCCATTAACGCCTATATGTTCCTGATCCGCAATGTCTCTCCGGCTGTCGCCACCAGCTACGCCTACGTCAACCCGGTCGT
Organism: Enterobacter sp. ku-bf2; assembly: GCF_001742765.1. Taxonomy (NCBI): domain Bacteria; kingdom Pseudomonadati; phylum Pseudomonadota; class Gammaproteobacteria; order Enterobacterales; family Enterobacteriaceae; genus Enterobacter; species Enterobacter sp. ku-bf2. Next base: position 53,518 of record NZ_MDVW01000001.1, on the reverse strand, counting down.
GGCCGTACTGCTCGGAACAGGACTGGGGGGAGAAACGCTCTCACCTGTGGAATGGATTGCTCTTGGCATCATCGTGTTTGCCGTCGTGCTGGTCACGCTGGGCAAATATCTGCTGCCGGCAAAACCGGTGGTCACGCCTTGCGAGGTGGAGAAACCGTAAGCAGGTGAATGCCCTGCGTGTCGATCTGCGCGGTCTGGCCGCCGCCGCAGATCCACTCTTCCAGCCGTTCGCTCAGATCGGCATCGTTCAGCTTTAATCTGCCTCTCAGCGCACACTCCCAGACGATCAGCACCCGCCAGCCCTGCGCCATCAGCGTGGCCAGATCCCGCCTGTCGCGCTCGACGTTCTTGCCAATCTTATCCAGCCAGAAATCGGTGCGCGTCGCCGGGACTTTAAACAGGTAGCAGTCGTGATGGTGCCAGAAACAGCCGTGGGTAAAGATGATGCACTGCCAGGCGTCGATGACGAAATCCGGGCGCCCCGCCAGGGTGGGATCCTGCACGCGGAAGTCAAACCCCGCCTGCGTCAGCAGCGCGGCCAGGCGCTTTTCAATGGCGGTGTCACGCGTGCCGATGGCACGCATGTTTTTACTGCGCGTGGCCTTATCGTGAACATCCGTCATTGACGGCCTCGCCCTGACGAAGTGCCACCGCCTGTCGGATGCGCGAGGCCAGCAGCTTTGCGACAGCCGCGAACGCGGGAACCACCACCGAGTTACCAAACTGACGGTACGCCTGGGTGTCCGACACCGGAATGCGGAAGCGATAACCCTGCGGCGTTTCAAAGCCCATCAGCCGGGCGCATTCCCGCGGCGTTAAGCGCCGTGGGCGATGGCGCTGGTTGTGCGGATCGTCGAAATCTTTTTCACCCAGCGCCTTGTCCCAGCCTCTGTCGATCAGGATTTCCGCGCCGTCTTTATAGTAGCGAGCAGACAGCGTACGGGTGACGCTGTGCGGATCGTTCGGGTTGACCATCCCAAAGCCGAAGCCGTTGCCTTTCGCCTGGTGCTTTTTGGCATAGCGGTAGAGGTATTTCCACAGCACCGGGGTCAGGATAAATTTCGCGTCGACGACGGGTTCCAGCAGATCGGCCACGGTGGGGCGGCGCTCGGGATACAGAGAAGGAATATCCCGCAGGGTGAAATCCCCTTTCAGATTGAGATCGCGGCGGAAGCCCACCAGCACGATACGTTCGCGATGCTGGGGCAGGAAATGTTTCCCATCAATAATTTTAGGATCGTCCGCGCCCATGACCTCTGAATCGGCCACGTCATAACCCAGCTCATCCAGCGTTTGCATGATAATGCGGAAGGTTTTCCCGCCGTCGTGGCTTTTTAAGTTTTTGACGTTTTCCAGTACGAAAATGGCCGGACGACGGGCGTCAATAATACGCGCCACGTCAAAAAACAACGTTCCCTGCGTATCGCAGGCAAAACCGTGGGCGCGTCCAAGGGCATTCTTTTTGGAGACGCCGGCCAGCGAGAAAGGCTGACACGGGAAGCCTGCCAGCAGCACGTCATGCGCCGGGATCGTCTGACGAATGTGCTCGGCGGCCTGTTCATCGCTCACGCCGCTTTTATGGCTCAGGGTCACATCGCGGATATCCGCGTTGAAATGATGCTCGTGCGGATCGCAGTACCAGTTTGCCTTGTAGGTACGCACGGCGTGCTTGTTCCACTCGCTGGTAAACACGCACTGTCCACCGATGGCTTCAAAACCGTGACGAATGCCGCCGATACCGGCAAACAGATCGATAAACCGGAAGGCATAGTTCGGGTGCGCGGCAGAAGGACGCGGAAGCAGATTTTGCAGATAACGAAACTCGCCTTCACTCAGGCGTCGCCCTGCTCGCTCGCTGGTCAGCAGACGTTTAAGGATCGCCGGGCTCCAGTGGCTCTCGCCGTGCGCCACCAGCAGGCTGGCCAGCGTTTTAGCATCATAGATATCCAACAGCTGGCGCAGTAAGGCCTGCACCGTTGCCGTTGATTTCTCAGCCTGCGCGGGCGCGGGCTCTGTCACTGATCGATTTTCCTGCATTCTTTTAACCGGAGAGTAAAGACTGGGAACAGATTACCACAGTTCAGTTGCGCAAACTGCGACGGAAGCGGCTCAGCACCTGGCTATCCAGCCCGAGGCAGTCGCCGCTTAATTCGGCGCTGAGTTTCGCCATAAACTGGATCAGGAAATCGGCATTGTGACGTGCCAGTTCGCGGCCCATGTCCGTTTGCATTGTATCAGGCAAACGCAGCAGCTTGGTCTGAAAATGGTCGAGGGCAAACGCGCGGTCGTCGAGGGAACGCGCATCCGCAAAGGGATCGTCCGCGTCAAATAGCGGCACGCCCAGTGCGCCCGAGACGGCAAAAACGCGCGCCAGGCCGATAGCGCCTAACGCTTCCAGCCGGTCAGCGTCCTGCACAATTTTGGCTTCTATACTTTGCGGCGCAATGCCGGCGCTGAAGCTGTGCGCCTCAATCGCGTGCGCGACGGCGGCAATATGCTCGGGCGGAAAGTCCGGGAAGTCGCGGCGCAGTATCTCGCTCGTCTTGCGAGCAGCGAGCCGTGACGACTGGCTGCGTTCAGGATGGTTCTTCGGGAGGCTGACAATATCGTGAAAATAGCAGGCGGCCAGAATCACCCGCGGCTCGGCCGCGTGGTGAACCATGATTTTTTGCGCCGTCATCCACACCCGACGAAAATGAGAAATATCATGTGCGGTATCGTCGTTCTGGTGATTTTCCTTGAGCCAGCGCTCAAAGCCATGCTGCCACCGGGCCACTTCCATCATCATGTCCTGTTGTTTAAAAGAAGATGAATTATAACATAGCCAAATTAAATAAATTTAAAAATAGCGCTGAGAAATATTTAATAATAATTACTCCTTATAAATCCACCCCAATAATTCACAAGAAAAATAAAGAGATTAATAGAAATAATTTGAAATATTTCATCGAATTTAATTACATTTATTTTTGAAACTAAATCACAAGCCATAGAATAGTATCGAGCCTGTAATTACGGAGGGTGATTACATATATTCATATAAATTATCTTTAAAGGGAATATATAATGAAAAGAAAAGTTCTGGCATTTCTGGTACCCGCGTTATTAATGGCAGGCGCAGCGAATGCGGCTGAAATGTATAACAAAAATGGCAACAAAGTTGACCTGTACGGTAAGGTTGACGCGCGTCATACCTTCTCTGACACCCCTGGTGATGATGGCGATGAAACCTATGTACAGGTTGGTTTCAAAGGCGAAACCCAGATTACTCGCGATCTGGTCGGTTACGGTCAGTGGGAATATAAAACGTTCGCTAACGATACCGAAGGCGCGGGTGACAAATCCTTTAACCGTCTGGCCTACGCTGGCCTGAAATATGGCGAATACGGTTCATTTGATTATGGCCGTAATTACGGCGTCGTGTACGACATTGAAGCCTGGACCGATATGCTGCCGGTATTTGGCGGTGATTCTTACACCTGGACCGATAACTTTATGAATGGCCGTGCCAACGGTCTGGCAACCTACCGTAATAGCGATTTCTTCGGTCTGGTTGAAGGTCTGAATTTCGCGCTGCAGTATCAGGGTGCGAATGAATATCAGTTTGCTCAAGAAGACCAGGAAGGCACGAAAAACGGTCATAAAGACGTACGCTTCCAGAACGGCGACGGCTTCGGTATGTCTACCTCCTATGACTTCTCTGGCGATCTCTCCGGCCTGAGCCTGGGTGCGGCGTACTCTTCTTCTGATCGTACTAATGAACAGGAAGCGGCAGGCAAATACAGCGCGCGTTACGCGAGCGGTAAAACAGCTGAAGCGTGGACCCTTGGCGCGAAATACGACGCCAACAACGTCTATCTGGCGATGATGTACGCTGAAACCCGCAACATGACGCCATACGGTGATTATGGTATCGCGGATCAGACTCAGAACTTCGAAGCGGTAGCACAGTACCAGTTCGACTTCGGCCTGCGTCCATCCCTGGCATGGGTTTACTCCAAGGGCAAGGACATGACCTATCCAGGCAACGCCAGCAACCCTCAGGGTCAGCATGGAGACATGGACCTGGTTAACTACATTGACCTGGGTATGACCTACAGCTTCAACAAGAACTTCTCCACCTATGTTGACTACAAAATCAACATGCTGGATAACGATGAAAGCTTCTACGAAGCCAACGGTATTTCCACCGACGACATCGTTGGCATCGGCATGACCTACCAGTTCTAATCTTTAAAAATACCAAAGGCCGCATCTGCGGCCTTTTTTATTTCTTCGCGGTCTGTGTTATGGCGCTTCCTGCAGCGCCACGCGGATGAACCCGTTATTCTGCGCCAGCAGTTCATGGGCTTTCCACGCATCCAGCCCTGTCAGCACCATCAATACCGCCGTTTTACAGTGATGGTTACAGCTCTCCAGCGCCGCTTTTGCCTCCGCCCGGGAGCATCCCCCCGCTTCCATCACAATGGCGATTTGGCGTTCAGCCCATTTGGTACTGCTTGCCTCGAGATCCACCCGCAGGTTGCTGTAAACGCGCCCGGTCCGAACGGCCAGCCCGGTAGCGATCATCGAGAGGATCATTTTCTGCGCAATCCCCGCTTTGGTGTTGAGATAGCCGGCCACCACATCGGCACCCAGTTCTGGAGCAATAACCATACTCGCCAGCTGCGCGGCTTCACTTTGCGCATCACCGGTAATGACGGCGACCGGCGAACCCAGCGACCATGCATGGCGCATTGCCCCCCACACCCACGGCGTTTTTCCGCTGACGGTCACGGCCAGCATCATATCGTGTTCACCAAACTTAATGGCCTGCAGATCGGCAACGCCGCGCTCGTAGCTCCCTTCCCCCTCTTCTGCCGTGACGGCCACCACAGGGGTTTTGCCCGGCGCATAGTCATCGGCAACCTGTTGCGCGACCCGACCAGACGGTCCCGCCCCGACAATCACCAGACGGCCACCGTGATTGAGGGTCGCGGCAGCGTTATCCACCGCGCGGGCAATCACAGGTAAGCAAGGGGTGAGTGCAGCAGAAATGAGTGCATCATCCTGGTGAATGACTTTCAGCATGTCCAGCGTGGACAATCGATCGATATTCATCGTGCTGGCGTGCCGTCTTTCCTTGACCGAACCGGTAAGCAGAATGCTCATAAACAGCCTCCTTATTATGAGTACCCACACACTATAAAGTGTTTTATATAGATGACCTGCGAGGAGGGTCACGAAAAGAGGACCAAATCCACGCCTTTACATGGCTTTAAGAAAAGCGCGTCATCGGCGATAATTACCCCCTTACTTAATCATCGCGGAGTATTGATGAGCGATTTGCAGCCTTTCCTTCCGACGCGCAAGCGCCCCATGAAACTCAATACGCTGGTCACGCTGATGGTATGCGCGATTATCGGTTCAGTGCTGCTGGTGGTCTTTGCGCTCTATTCGGTGCAAATCACCCGCGCCACACGCGATGATGTCAAAGACACCGCGCTCGGCATTGCCCGCACCCTCGCCGACAGCCCCGAGATACAGCGCGGCCTGATGCAGGCGCCGCAGGAGAATATTATTCAGCCCATCGCCCAGGCGGTGACGAAACGAAACGATCTGCTGTTCACCGTGGTCACCGATATGCGCGGGATCCGCTATTCTCACCCGAATGAGGCGCTGCTGGGGCTGCATTTTATCGGCGACGATTTAACGCCCGCGCTGGAAGGCAAAGAGAACGTATCGGTTAACCGGGGCGCGCTCGCCGAAGCGCTGCGCGTATTTACCCCCGTCTACGACGGCCAGCACGAGCAGATTGGCGTGGTAGTGGTCGGTATCTCCCTGAATAAGGTGGAAGAGCAGATTACCCGCGGGCGGCTAAACGCCGTCTGGACCATTTTGTTCAGCATTTTTATGAGTTCGATGGCGATTTGGGGTCTGGTGCGGGTCCTGAAACGCATCCTGTTCGGACTCGAACCCTACGAAATTTCCGCCCTGTTCGAACAACGCCAGGCGATGCTGCAGTCGCTTCGTGAGGGGGTGCTGGCCGTTGATATTCACGGGCGCGTGACGATGATCAATCAGACCGCCAGAGAAATATTGCTTCTCCCTTCCGGCAAGCAGACCGAAAACACCAGCGCACCCCTGCTGGCCAGCCTGCGTGACGTCTCGAAGACGGGCGTCGCGCGCCAGGATCAGGAGATCAGCTGCAACGGCCGGCTATTGCTGTGCAACATGGTCCCGGTGAAAAGCCAGGATCGGGTGATCGGTGCCATCACCACCTTCCGTGATAAAACGGAAATCAGCCAGCTGATGCAGCGTATTGATGGCATGGTGAATTACGTCGATGCCCTGCGCGCCCATACACACGAGTTTATGAATAAACTGCATGTGATCCTGGGCCTGCTGCACATGAAGCGCTACGACAAGCTGGAAGAGTACATCCTGCAGACGGCACATCATTACCAGACGGATATCGGTACGATACAGAGCAAGGTAAAATCCCCGGTGGTAGCCGGGTTCCTGCTGGGTAAAATCAACCGGGCGAAAGAAGCGGGCGTCACCCTGACGCTGGCGGATGAAAGCCAGATACCGGATACCGCAAGTGAAGAGCAGGTCGCGGTGCTGATCACCGCGCTGGGCAACCTCATTGAAAACGCGCTCGACGCGATGGAAGGACAGCAGGAAGGTGAGATTGGCCTGCTGCTGCATTATCAGAATGGCTGGCTCAGCTGTGAAGTCAGCGACGATGGCCCCGGCATTGATCCCACTCAGCTGGAGTCTATTTTTACAAAGGGCTTCTCAACAAAAGGCGACAACCGCGGCGTTGGGCTGTTCCTTGCTCGCCAGCAGATTCAGAACCTTGGCGGCGATATCAGCGTCGAGTCTGAGCCCGGCGTATTTACCCAATTTTTTGTTCACATCCCCTGGGATAGCGAGAGGAATATCGCGTGATAAATGTATTAATTGTCGATGATGACGCCATGGTGGCCGACCTCAACCGTCTGTACGTCAACCGTGTTGAAGGCTTTACCTGCTGTGGCGTCGCCTCCACGCTAAACCAGGCCGAGGCCATCATTAATGACCCCAGCCATCCTGTCGATCTGGTGCTGCTGGATGTCTATATGCAGCAGGATAACGGGCTGGATCTGCTGCCCGTCATTCGCGCATCCGGCCGCCAAATCGATGTGATCATGATCACCTCGGCCGCCGACGCCGCCACGATCCAGACCTCCATCCATTATGGCGTGGTGGATTATCTGATTAAGCCGTTCCAGTTCCCGCGCTTTGAAGAGGCGTTGAACGGCTGGAAGGCAAAGCACAGCCTGATGGGGTCGCATCAGTATTACGAGCAGGCGGACGTCGACCGTCTGATCCACGGCGGGGCACCGGAACTGGCAGACAGCAAAAAGCTGCCGAAAGGGTTAACGCCGCAAACGCTGCGCACGATTTGCCAGTGGATTGACGCACACCCGGAGACGGAGTTTTCTACCGATGACCTGGCAAACGCGGTCAATATTTCCCGCGTGTCCTGCCGCAAATATCTGATCTGGCTGGCGCAAATCAATATTCTGTTCACCAGCATTCACTACGGCGCCACCGGGCGTCCTGTGTATCGCTACCGTCTCCAGCCGGAGCAGACGGGCCTGCTCAAGCAATACTGCCAGTAACGCGGTAGGTATCGTCCAGCAGGGTAAAGCGGAAGTGGTGTGCTGAAGAGAACACCACTTCTTTAGTTTTGGTCACAAAGATAGCTTCTATGTCTGGACGCGCACGCAGCGCGGCGCAGCCCTTCTCCACGCCCATGCCGTACATCAGCGTGGTCCAGATATCGCCATCGATGGAATCTTTTGAAATGATGGTCACGCTGTCCAGTTCGTTGTCCAGCGGATACCCGGTGCGCGGATCGAGAATGTGGTGATAGCGTTTGCCGTTGTGCTCAAAGTAGCGCTCGTACGTTCCCGACGTCACGACGGAGAGGTTCTCGACGACCATCGTGCCGATCAGCGCATCCTCGGCGAACGGTTTTTTCAGTCCGACGCCCCAGCCCCCTTCCGGGGAGCCTAAGGTCTGAATGTTTCCGCCAAGGTTAATCAGCCCCAGCTCAGCGCCCTCTTTATGCAGGTAATCCCGCACTCTGTCGGCGATATAGCCTTTGGCAATCGCCCCCAGATCGATCTCCATCCCCGCCTGGGTCAGAAACACGCTGCTGCTAGCCTCATCAAGGAGGACATCTTCAGGACGGGTTATCGCCAGCAGCGACGCGATTTCATCGGCAGGCGGAACGCTGTCCCCCTGAAAACCAATCTTCCAGCGCTTCACCAGCGGACCGATTGCCAGATTAAAGGCGCTGTCCTTGAGCAGGCTTGCCGCTTTTGCACAGCGGATCAGATCAAACACTGGCCGACTGACGGTGACCGGATGCTGGCCGGCCGCATGGTTGATGTCCATCACCTGCGAGTGCGCGCGGTTGACAGTGAGCAGGTCTTCATACTGTTTGATCAGGCGAAACACGCGGGACGCGAGGGCTTCGTCATGGGAGAAGAGCTTCAGGAGGATGGGTGACCCCATCAGGACGGCGGAGTAACAGTAAACGCGATGGCTATCAGGCATGGCAGGAGTCCTCAGCTGTAGCCCCCGGCTGGCACCGCGCCGCCGGGGAAAATGCCGGATAACGCTGCGCGTATCCGGCCTGGGAAGCAGGAGCCTTACCTCTTTTTCGAACGCAGAGCCGCCTGATGTCCTGCAAGGGTACCAAAAATAATGATATCTGCCACCGCGTTACCGCCGATACGGTTAGCACCGTGGATCCCGCCGACCACTTCACCGGCAGCAAACGCGCCTGGCAGCACGTTGTGGTTGCTATCCAGCACGCAGGTTTCGGTGTTGATGGTCACGCCGCCCATGGTGTGGTGCACGCCCGGCGCAATCTGAATGGCGTAGAATGGCCCTTCATTGATGGGCGCACGCAGCGCGGTGGTACGACCAAAGTCGTCATCATGCTGTTTTTCAACGAAACCGTTGTAACGTTCCAGGGTCGCCAGGAAAGCGTGGTAATCCATGCCGAGCGCTTCCGCCAGGGCTTTCGGCGAGCTGGCGCTGGTCACGAAGCCTTTGGCAATGTACTCATCCGCGGCTTTGTTTTTGGCGCGTACGTGCTCGTCAAAGACGATGTAAGCGTATTTCTCCGGCAGGGCGATGATTGACGCTGAGACTTTATCGCGGGTCGACATTTCGTTGTAGAAGCGTTCCCCTTTCTGATTGACCAGAATCGCCCCGCCCCCGCGGATGGATTCGGAAATCAGGTACGAGGTTTTCTGCTCTACGGTTGGGTGAATTTGAATTTCGCCCATATCGACAGTGCCTGCCCCAATGCGCTCCAGCAGCGCGATACCGCCACCGGTCGCCCCTTTATGGTTGGTGGTGACGAAACCTTCCAGATCCGGACGGTATTTCACGACCATCTGGCTGTTGGCGCTGAAGCCGCCGGTTGCCACAATCACGCTTTTCGCTGCCACGGTGATGGTTTCATTCTCTTCGGTGGTCAGGCGCACGCCGGTGACTTCACCGTTTTCGAAGAGGATGTCGCTGACGGAAGTATCCAGCATCACCTCGATGTTGCGTTTGTTGACGTTACGCACCAAGCCGCTAATCAGGTAACCGCCCACCGCAGAACCGTCTTTTGGACGGTGAGTACGGTCGATGCTCATCCCGCCGGTGGTGGTGATGTCGTTCAGCATGATGCCGCGGGTTGCCAGCCACTCAATTGCCTGCGGCGCGTTCTCGACGAAGCGGCGCAGCAGTTCAGGGTTGTTCTTGTTGCCGCCACCTTTCAGGCTTTCCTGGTAGAACAGCTCTTTGCTGTCCTGAATGCCTTTCACGCGCTGGAAGCGCGTTTCGGCGGCGTTCATCCCGGCAGAGGCTTTAATGGTGTTCCCGCCGATGGTTGGCATTTTCTCAACAATCAGCACGCTCGCGCCTTCGTCGTGAGCCTGAATCGCCGCCGCCAGACCGGCGCCGCCGCTGCCGACAACCACCACGTCCACGCTGCGGGTTTCGTTCGGGTCAACGCCCTCTTCCGCTGCCCGCGCTTTGCTGGATTTCAGCATCGCTTTAGAGACCGCTTTCTTCACCGCTTCACTCTGGCTGGTTGCGCCGGTGATGGCATCCACGTGCGGGGTATTGGCATCCAGAATGCGGGTGCGGATCTCTTCAAAGCTGGTGACGAACTCAACGTCTTCGCTCGGGCCAGACGCCAGCTCGATGTCCGCAATGCGGTCAGTCTCCAGACTGACGTTAATCACCAGCTCGTTCGCGTCGTCCTGCACCTTCTCGGTGAACATGCCCGGTTTGAATTTTGATTCGCCCATGCTCATGTCGCGGATCATCGCTTCCACCAGCGAGAAGCGCCACAGCGGTTCAGGAATGTTCAGCGCCTCGCGCTGGGTGCTGTCCATAAACAGCTCCAGCGTTTCCCCGGCCGCGATGCGGTCGGTCCAGTCCGGATAGGCGATGGTGGCACGGCCCACGGCAATCAGGTCGTAACCGTGTTCCAGCGCTTCATTGGCATCGGCGGCATTCACCACGCCACCCACGCCCATGACCGGAACCTGCGCCAGCGTTTCAGAACGCATCGCGCAGTATTTTTCGATAAGCGGCGTTGGGTCCTGGGTGTCGACAATGGAAGGACGCAGGGTCGCGCCGACGGAAAAGTGCAGGTAATCCACGCCGCGCGCCGCCAGTTTTTCCAGCAGGTACATGGTGTCTTCAAAGCGGATGCCCGGCACTTCCAGCTCTTCGGGGGAGAAGCGGTAGCCAATAATAAAGGCGTCGTCCGCGTACTGGCGCACCATTTTGTGGGTGATATCCAGAACCGCCAGCGGGAACTTCGCGCGATTATCGCGGCTGCCGCCCCACTCGTCGTCACGCTGGTTAGAGTTTGGCGAATAGAATTGCTGAATCAGATAGGTGTTTGCCCCGTGGATTTCCACGCCGTCGAAGCCGGCCTGGATGGCGCGGCGCACCGCTTCACCAAACTTGCCGATCATGCCTTCGACTTCTTCGCCAGTCAGTGCCACTGGCGTTGCTGCGCCCTCACGCGGCGCGGCAACGGCGCTTGGGCCAACCGGCGTACGGCCACCGATCAGTTTCGGGTCAACCATGCGGCCGCCATGGTAGATCTGCAGCAGAGCCTTAGAGCCTTTGGATTTGATCGCCTCCGCGATTTTCGCCAGCCCGGCAATTTTCTCATCATTATCAATCCCGATCGCGCCCGGGAAGGCCAGACCGAGATCGTCGACGAAGCAGCACTCCACAATGATGGTGCCGATACTGCCTGAACGGGCACGATAGTACTCCACCAGTTCACTGGTAACGGTGCCGTCGTAATAGCCGGTGCAGGTGGTCATAGGGGCCATTAACAAACGGTTTTTCAGTTCAGTGCCATTCGGTAATGTGAAGGGGCTAAGAATACGTTCGTTAGTGCTCATATTAGAAACTCCAAACTTTTAAAAAATTAAGAATTCGTTATCGGATTAGTTTTTAGTTCGTCGTTATTTGCCGATGTCATGATATTAATATAATGATTTTTTTAGTTTCTAAAGTTATTACGTTAGTTAAAAAACTATTTAATCCCTGCAATAACACAAATAACACATTGGTGTTAGCGAATGTAATTCAGTCATTCACAATAATTTAAAATTCGTTAAATAAAAATTGGTAAAACCAATTTCCATTACGCATGCAAAACCATTAAAAACAACAAGATATAAAGCAAAGAAAAAATAGATGTTACGAAAATGATAAAACAAACCAATAAAACAGGTAATACCCACATACGCCTGAGCGGTTATTAATAAAAGCATAAAAATAACGCTGCAATTCTGTTTTTTTGATCGCGATCAATAGTTATGGCATCCAAAAGCGCAATATAAAAACATCATCATTTTTTAATTTAGCGCCACCATAAAAGCGTTAAATTGCTATTACTGAAAATACAAAACCGCACCTTTAATAACTAAAAAAAGCAAAGAAACTTAAGAAAGTGATTTTGTTTTTTCATTACGACCGAATCTTTGACAACTTAAGACGTGAAACTATGAATACAAAAACTGCTGTAACGCCCCCTGTGGCGAACCAGGCGTCAAATGGAAACGCAAAACGTCTGCTGATGATGGCACTGCCCGTCATCGTCGCCGTACTGCTGCTGTTTGTTCCGGTACCGGAAGGTCTGCCTCCTTACGCATGGCACTATTTCGCTATCTTCGTTGGCGTGATCGTCGGTTTGATCTTCGAACCGCTGCCGGGTGCGGTGATCGGTCTGACCGGCGTGGTCGCCATTGCCCTGTGCAGCCAGTGGGTGCTGTTCAGTCCTGAACAGCTGGCTGATCCGAAATTCAAGCTGGCAGGCGCCTCCTTTAAGTGGGCGGTTAGCGGGTTTGGTAACTCGACCGTCTGGCTGATTTTCGGTGCCTTCATGTTCGCCGCAGGCTATGACAAAACCCGCTTCGGCCGCCGTCTGGCGCTGATTCTGGTGAAATACCTCGGCCGTCGCAGCCTGACGCTCGGTTACGCGATTACGTTTGCTGACCTGCTGCTGGCACCGTTCACCCCGTCCAACACCGCGCGCAGCGGCGGGACCATCTACCCGATCATCGCTAACCTGCCGCCGCTGTACGGTTCTAAACCGAACGACCCAAGCGCGCGTAAAATTGGTTCGTACCTGATGTGGGTGGCGATCACCGCGGCCTGTATCACCAGTTCAATGTTCCTCTCCGCCCTCGCGCCGAACCTGCTGGCGCTGGCGCTGGTGAAAAGTACGGTTGGGATCGATATCTCCTGGGGCACCTGGTTCCTCGCCTTCCTGCCGCTGGGTATCCTGTTGATTCTGGCCATGCCGCTGCTGGCTTACTGGTTCTACCCACCAGAAGTGAAGGTGAACAACGAAGTGCCGCTGTGGGCGACCCGTGAGCTGGAAAAACTGGGCAAACTGTCCCGCAATGAAATCCTGCTGCTGGTGTTCGTGTGCTGTGCGCTGCTGATGTGGATCTTCGCCGCCGCGTGGATTGAACCCGCTATGGCTGCCCTGCTCATCGTCGGCCTGATGCTGTGGACCGGCGTGCTGGAGTGGAACGATATCACCGGTAACAAAGCGGCGTGGAACACCTTCGTCTGGTTCGCCACCCTGGTTGCGCTGGCGGACGGCCTCTCCTCTACCGGCTTTATCAGCTGGCTGGGTAAAGAAGGTGGTCTGTTAATGAGCGGTATCTCTCCGGGCGTGGCGACCATCGTCCTGCTGCTGGCGTTCTACCTGCTGCACTACCTGTTTGCCAGCACCACCGCGCACACCACGGCGCTGCTGCCAGCGATGCTGACCATCGCCTCCACCATTCCGGGCATGAATATGGAAGTGTTCGTTCTGCTGATGGTGACCTCGCTGGGCGTGATGGGGATCATCACCCCGTACGGTACTGGCCCAAGCCCGATCTACTACGGTAGCGGCTACCTGCCAACCAAAGACTACTGGCGCCTCGGCACCATCTTCGGTGCCATCTTCCTGGCGGCCCTGCTGCTGATTGGCTATCCGTGGATGTCCATGATGTTCTGATTTCTGACCGCCGGGGCCTTCCTCCGGCGGTTTTATTTTTGTGGAGCAAGCTATGTCAAACAAACCGTTTATCTACCAGAACCCCTTCCCTCTTGCGCATGACGACACCGAATACTACCTGCTGACCAAAGAGCACGTCTCCGTTGCCGAGTTCGAAGGCCAGGAAATCCTGAAAGTGGAGCCGGAAGCGCTGACCCTGCTGGCGCAGCAGGCCTTCCACGACGCCGCATTTATGCTGCGTCCTTCCCACCAGAAGCAGGTTGCCGCCATCCTCAACGACCCGGAAGCCAGCCAGAACGATAAGTACGTTGCCCTGCAGTTCCTGCGCAACTCCGAAATCGCGGCCAAAGGCGTGCTGCCGACCTGCCAGGATACCGGCACCGCGATCATCATGGGTAAAAAAGGCCAGCGCGTCTGGACCGGCGGGGGTGACGAAGCGGCCCTGAGCCAGGGCGTGTATAACACCTACATTGAAGACAACCTGCGCTACTCCCAGAATGCGGCACTGGATATGTATAAAGAGGTGAATACCGGTACCAACCTGCCCGCGCAGATCGATCTCTACAGCGTGGACGGCGATGAATACAAATTCCTGTGCATGGCGAAAGGCGGCGGCTCTGCCAACAAAACCTATCTCTACCAGGAAACCAAAGCGCTGATCACCCCGGCTAAGCTGAAAAATTACCTGGTTGAGAAGATGCGCACCCTCGGCACCGCGGCGTGCCCGCCGTACCATATCGCGTTTGTTATCGGCGGAACCTCGGCGGAAGCCACGCTGAAAACCGTGAAGCTGGCTTCCACGCGCTACTACGACGCGCTGCCAACGGAAGGCAACGAACACGGCCAGGCGTTCCGCGATGTTCAACTGGAACAGGAACTGCTCCAGGAAGCACAGAACCTCGGCCTCGGCGCGCAGTTTGGCGGTAAATACTTCGCCCACGACATCCGGGTGATCCGCCTGCCGCGCCACGGCGCGTCCTGCCCTATTGGCATGGGAGTTTCCTGCTCCGCGGACCGCAACATCAAAGCGAAAATCAACCGCGACGGGATCTGGATTGAGAAGCTGGAGCACAACCCGGGCCAGTACATTCCTGAATCGCTGCGCCAGCAGGGCGAAGGCGATGTGGTCAGCATCAACCTGAACAAGCCGATGAATGAGATCCTGGCGCAGCTTTCCGCGCACCCGGTCTCTACCCGCCTGTCGCTGAACGGAACCATCATCGTGGCGCGCGACATCGCCCACGCGAAGCTGAAAGAGCTGATCGACAACGGTGAAGAACTGCCGCAGTACGTCAAAGATCATCCGATTTACTACGCGGGCCCAGCCAAAACGCCGGAAGGCTACGCGTCTGGCTCACTCGGTCCAACCACCGCAGGGCGCATGGATTCGTATGTGGACTTACTGCAGTCCCACGGCGCGAGCATGATCATGCTGGCAAAAGGCAACCGCAGCCAGCAGGTGACGGACGCCTGCCATAAGCACGGCGGCTTCTACCTGGGCAGCATCGGCGGCCCGGCGGCGGTGCTGGCGCAAAACAGCATTAAGAGCCTGGAGTGCGTCGCGTATCCTGAGCTGGGCATGGAAGCCATCTGGAAAATTGAAGTCGAGAACTTCCCGGCGTTTATCCTGGTGGATGACAAAGGCAACGATTTCTTCCAGCAGATCCAGAACCAGCAGTGTAAAGGCTGTTCACAGCGCTGAGTGCTTCCATACGTCCGGCAAGAGCGACAGCGTTTCAGCGATCGTGCTGCGCTTGTCGCTTCCCGGCTTCCAGATGGTGACCATCGTCTGACCAATCCCCTGGCTGCCCACTTCGGTGTGCAGCCTTTTTACGTTTTGCCACTGCCCGGCGTGAAAATGCGTCGGTAAGAATCCCCAGCCGCAGCCGCGCTCCAGCAAACCGCGCAGCATCTCCGGTTCATTGGTAAAGAGGGTATGCCCGGAAATCTGCAGGCGGCGCGCCACCGGCTCGTCCGAGGCGGGGTGCATGACGACCTGGGGCACCAGGGAGAGATCGAGCAGCGACAGAGGCGAAGAACGGTCAGCAAACAGCCCGCTGGCGGCATAAAAATCCATATCGATGGCACCCAGGGCGCGCCACTCCATATCATTGCCCACGCTGCGGTTGCGTGCCTGGCAGATGGCGAGATCCGCGTCGTTGTTCGCCAGCAGCCGTTCCGATTCATCCCGCGAGGCGCAAATAAGGCTCAGGCGGATTTTTCGCACCGCCATTTCAGCAATCACCCCGTGCAGAAAGGCTCTGGGCGTAAAAGGATCGTAGACCAGCGTCAGGTCCTGCGTGGCACCGTGCGGCACCTCTCTGGCAAACGCCTCAAAGGCTTTTACCTGCCGCATCAGCAGGTGCGCCTGGCGCTGAAGCTGCTCCCCTTCGGGCGTGAGCCGCAGGGTGCGGCCGTCGCGAATAAACAGCGCGTAGCCTAACCCATCCTCAAGAAAATCAACCAGATCGCGAAGCGTCGTTCGGTCCTTCTTCAGCGCCACCGCGGCTTTACTCAGGCTCCCGTTCTCGGCCACGGCGGTAAATGCCTCGAGCTGTGCAAAAGAGTAAATCAATCCCGCCACGCTACGCTCCTTCTGTTTTTTGGGGGGATTTTCCCCCGCTACGCGTTTTTTATTATAGCCCCGGGGTTTTTAAACTGAAGCCGTTCCTAACCTGTAAGAGACGGATATGAAAAACAGAAAAGTAAACCATGCCCTGCTGGCGGGCCTTGTCTTCAGCACCCTGCTCTCCCCTGCGGCAGTGGCGGCCTGTAAAGGCACCGACCTCAGCGCCTGCCCAGCCCCCTTCGACACCACGCTGCCAGACCCCCATAAGATGCTCACCTGGAGCCAGGCCGATCGCGTGGTGGGCTTTCGCAATGACTACCGCAACTACGCCGGGGATCGTTTCCGCCACGGTAACGCCGTGCCGCTGCAAATGTCGGACAAGCCGCTCACGGACGCACACTATCAGGTCAACGGCAGGCGCTACGGCCTTCAGGAGTACCTCCAGCGCCAGAACGTCAGCGGCATGCTGGTGCTGAAGGACGGCAAAATCGCCTGGAAGTATCTTGGAGAGGGCAATACCGACTCGACGCTCTGGACCTCGCGCTCGGTTGGGAAATCGGTGGTATCGGCGCTGGTGGGCGTGGCCCTCAAAGAGGGAAAGATCCACTCGCTTGACGATCTGATCACGCGGTATGAACCCGACCTGAAAGGCACCGCGTGGGATGGCGTGACGCTCAAACAGCTGATCACCCATACCTCCGGCGTGGCCTGGAACGAGGATTATACCAACCCCCACTCCGACTTTGCGCAGCTCACCGAGTGCGAGGCGAAACCGGGTACCTATGACTGCGTGCGCAAGCTGGTGAAGGGGTTACGCAGAGCGCATCCGGCCGGAGAGAGCTGGTCTTACTCTTCGGGTGGCGCCTGGCTGCTGGGTGACGTGCTGGAGCGGGCCACCGGCATGACGCTCGCAGCCTATCTGGAGAAAAGCATCTGGCAGCCTTACGGCATGGCGAGCGACGGCGTGTGGCATGCCTACAGCAAAGGCCAGCACGACGTCGGCGCGCACGGCTTTAACGCCACGCTGGAGGACTGGGGACGCTTCGGGCAATTTATCCTGAACAACGGTACGCTGCCGAACGGTAAGACCATCCTGCCGGAAAACTGGATCCGGCAGTCGTCAGACTGGACGAAGGCCAAAGGCTCGGTATCAGACGCCCATCCCGAGGGGCTGTACGGCTATCAGTGGTGGAACAATGAAGTGCCCGCGAACGCCGCGGGCGTAGAGCCGACGGCACAGGATTCGCTAAAAGGTTCGCTCTGGGCGCTGGGCATTTTCGGGCAGATGATCGTGGTGAACCCGAAGGAAAATCTGGTCATCGTCCAGTGGTCTACCTGGCCGCAGGCGGAGCCGTCCTTCAGCGCCCAGCCGCTGGAAGCTTCTCTGATGTTTAGCGCGATCGCCAGGGCGCTGCGCTAAAATGCATCCGCCGGGTAATGAAGCGGTTACCCGGCGCATTCTGAAACGGGCCTCTGCGCCACATCACAAAATCGCAATATCAGAGACTTACAGAATATTGGTGAATAAAAAGCCAACGGTTTGTTAAGTTATTGTTGCCATTAATTGTATTTATCAGTCGAATTATATTCATGCAAAAAATGCATCAGTCGATGCGGCATTTGCGCTTATCTAATTCCTCATCCTGATCCAGTTTTCAGAAACAGACGCGTAAAACGTCAACAATAAACTGGAGATAACCATGTTTTCCTCAACCTCACCTGCAACCGTACGGTCGAAAGCGGGCGCGATACTTCGCGTCACGTCCGGCAACTTTCTTGAGCAATTCGATTTCTTTCTGTTCGGCTTCTATGCCACCTACATCGCCCACACGTTCTTCCCGGCGAGCAGTGAATTTGCGTCGCTGATGATGACCTTCGCCGTATTCGGCGCGGGCTTTTTGATGCGTCCAATCGGGGCCATTGTGCTTGGCGCGTATATCGACAAGGTGGGGCGCAGAAAGGGGCTGATTGTCACGCTGTCCATCATGGCGGCGGGGACCTTCCTGATCGTGCTTATTCCGTCTTATCAAAGCATCGGTCTGTGGGCGCCGCTGCTGGTGCTGACGGGCCGTCTGCTGCAGGGTTTTTCCGCCGGCGCGGAGCTTGGGGGCGTGTCGGTCTATCTGGCTGAAATCGCCACGCCGGGCCGCAAGGGTTTTTACACCAGCTGGCAGTCCGGTAGCCAGCAGGTCGCCATTATGGTCGCCGCCGCAATGGGCTTTGCGCTGAACGCGATGCTGGAAGAGAGCGCTATCCGCGAATGGGGCTGGCGCATCCCGTTCCTGTTCGGCTGTTTAATCGTGCCGTTTATCTTCTTCCTGCGCCGCAAGCTGGAAGAGACGGAAGAGTTCAGCGCGCGTCGCCATCATCTGGAGATGCGTCAGGTCTTTAAAACGCTGCTCGCGAACTGGCAGGTGGTGGTCGCGGGCATGCTGATGGTGGCGATGACCACCACGGCCTTTTATCTGATCACCGTCTACGCCCCCACCTTTGGCAAAAAGGTGCTGATGCTGAGCGCGTCAGACAGCCTGCTGGTCACGCTGCTGGTGGCGATCTCTAACTTCATCTGGCTGCCGGTGGGCGGTGCCCTGTCGGATCGGTTCGGGCGCAAGCCGGTGCTGATTGCCATGACCCTGCTGGCGCTGGCGACCAGCTACCCGGCCCTCACGCTGCTGGCGAGCGCGCCCAGCTTCTCGATGATGCTGAGCGTGCTGCTGTGGCTCTCCTTCCTCTATGGCCTCTATAACGGCGCAATGATCCCGGCGCTGACGGAAATTATGCCGGCTGAAGTGCGCGTGGCGGGCTTCTCGCTGGCTTACAGCCTGGCAACGGCGGTCTTTGGCGGCTTTACCCCGGTCATGTCCACCGCGCTGATTGAATACACCGGCGACAAAGCCTCGCCGGGCTACTGGATGAGCTTCGCCGCGGTATGTGCCCTGCTGGCGACGCTCTACCTCTACCGCCGCCGCGCGGTATCGCTGCAAAACACCGTCAAGTCAGAGGGGGCAGTATGAAACGCACTTATCGCTATACCGCCAGCGCGCTGGTGCTGACGTTCCTGAGCGTCAATGCCTTTGCCCAGGACGTGAAGGTGATGATCTCAGGCGGTTTTAAAGCCGCCCTTGAAAAGCTGGCCCCGGAATATGAACACCGGACCGGGGATAAAATTGTGATCATCCCCGGCCCCTCAATGGGCAATACGCCGCAGGCGATCCCAAACCGACTGGCGCGCGGCGAGAAGGCCGACGTGGTGATTATGGTGGGCGATGCGCTGGAGAAGCTCGAAAAGGCCAGCCAGACCCAGCCGGGTTCGCGAACGGAACTCGCGGATTCTCCCGTTGGCATGGTGGTAAAAAAAGGAGCGAAAGTACCGGATATCAGCAGCGATGCGAAACTGCGTGAAACGCTGCTGCAGGCCAGCTCCATCGCCTACTCTGACAGCGCCAGCGGCAGGTACGTCAGCCAGGCGTTATTCAAAAAGCTGGGAATAGAAAAAGAGGTGGCGGGTAAAACGACAAAGGTCGAGCGTATTCCGGTCGCCTCAGAAGTGGCCAAAGGAAAATACACCCTCGGTTTCCAGCAGGTTAGCGAGCTGTTGCCGGTTCAGGGCGTCACCTTTGTCGGGAAAATCCCTGACAATTTGCAATACATCACGCGCTTCGCGGGCGCGGTTACCCGCCATGCAGAACATCCCGGGGAGGGGAAAGCGCTGTTGACCTATCTCGCCTCACCGCCCTCAAGGGCCGTCATTACGGAGACGGGGATGATCCCCGTTACGTCCGGCGATACTGCTCGGTGATCTGCTTTTCCAGTTCAGCCGCAATATAAGACTGGATGCGCCCCCGGCGCCGGATAAGCCCCACGGTGCGTTTCACTTCCGGCGCCATCAGCGGCAGATGCGTCAACAGCGTGTGCTCTGAGGTCGGCATTGACATGGCGGGAACGGCAGCGATGCCGATCCCCGCCTCAACCATACCGAGCATCGTGGTAACGTGACGTGTTTCGCAGACACTGGGCCGCTCGGGAACGATATCCCCCAGCATCCGGTCGAGCAGATTGCGGTTGCCTGACGTTTTATCGAGGGAGATATAATCCTGCTGGTAGAACGTCTTCCATGTCAGGTGACTCTTCTGCGCGAGGGGATGATCCTTTCTGCACGCCGCGACGTAGACATCCTCCACCAGCGGGAAAAATTCGATTTCAGACGGCAGGTTTCCTGCAAAGCAGATACCAAAATCCGCCTGGCTGCGGGCCACGGCGTCAATGACATTGCCCGCGCTGCTGTCGATGAGCTTAATGCGAACACGCGGATAGCGAGACTGAAAACGCCGGATCACGTCAGGCATAAAGTAACAGGCCGCGGAAGGTACCGTGGCAACCGTGATCAGCCCCGTCCGCTCTTCACTGGCCTTATCGACATCCGCGAGCATTGACTCAACGCTGTCGAGCAACTGTGCGGAGCGCTCAGCAAAGTTTTGTCCGTAGAGCGTCAGCGCCACGCGGCGGGTGGTGCGATCGAACAGCCTGTTTCCCAGCGCGGCTTCCAGCTTTTCAATCCTGCGGCTCAGCGCCGACTGGGATAAACAGATAGATTCAGCGGCGACACGGAAGTTACCGTATTCCACTAACGCTCTGAAAGCATAAAGATCGTTAAGGTCAAAATTCACGGGCATAGCGTCTGGATGTCCTGTCAGGGAATACGCAACAAAGTCAAAAATAATAGCGTCTTATTGACCTGCCGCAACCGCCCAGGCGTTGAAATACCGATCAGAGGTCGTTGAGATGCAGGCGGATGTACCCGGCGCGGTCTGCAATGGCCTGCCGATCCTCTTCCGTCATGTCCGCTAGCTGTTTAAAGACAATGCCCAGGCGGGGATTGTTACCGAGACGCGCCTTATTGCGCGCAAAGAAGTCCCAGTAAAGGGCATTGAAGGGGCACGCCTGTTCGCCGGTACGCTGGTTGTGTTGATACCGGCACCCCTGACAGTAATTACTCATTTTATGAATATATGACGCGCTCGAGACGTAGGGTTTACTCGCCAGTAACCCGCCATCGCCAAACTGGCTCATGCCGAGGGTGTTGGGCAGCTCCACCCACTCAAAGGCATCAATATAGACGCCCAGATACCATTCATGGACCGCCTGCGGCGACAGGCCGCTGAGCAGGCTAAAGTTTCCAATGACCATCAGGCGCTGGATATGGTGGGCGTAAGCCTCGGTGAGCGACTGCCCAACGGCATGCGCCAGGCAGCGCATCTGCGTCTTGCCCGTCCAGAACCAGTCCGGCAGCGGGGCGTGCTGGTCTAAGGCATTCAGCTCCCGATAGCCCGGCATCTGCGACCAGTAGATCCCGCGCACATACTCCCGCCAGCCGAGAATTTGTCGGATAAACCCTTCTACGGCAGGCAGCGGCGCGTGGCCCGAACGCCACGCCTGCTGGGCGGCCGCGACCACTTCCCGCGGATTAAGCATTTTAGCGTTCAGCGCGAATGAAATTAACGAGTGGAAAAGAAAAGGTTCCTCCGCGTGCATCGCGTCCTGCCAGTTTCCAAACTGCGGGAGCACGTGCGCGATAAAATCATCCAGCCTGGCTTTGGCTTCCGCACGGTTGAGCGGCCAGCGAAAATTGTCGGCCTGCGGTTCGCCGAAGGTCTTTACGCCGCAGCGTTGGATCTCCGCCCATAAGGCGGAACGATCGTGGCAGGGACGCGCGTCCACCGGCGCGGGAGGCTCGCCGGACCAGCGCTTGCGGTTTTCAGCATCGAAATTCCATTTCCCCCCTTCCGGCTCGCCTTCAGAGGTTAACAGGACGCCGTGCTGACGACGCATTTCCCGATAAAAGTACTCCATTCGCCAGCTTTTGCGTGACGCAAAGAACGCGCTGACCTGTTCCCGAGTGGTGAAAAAATGCTCGCTACTGACGCAGGCCGTTTCAACGGAGACCGTCTTCGCCCACGCCTGCAGCTGCGTATCAAGACGCCATTCGTCGGGCTCCTGCCATATCACCCTGTCCGCGCGGTAATGCGCGACAAGCGCGTTGAGATTGTCTTCCAGCGCGCCGCGGTTTGAGCCGTCGGAGAGTCGGACATACCTCACCCGATGCCCCTTCTCTTTTAATGCAGAGGCAAACGCGCGCATGGCGGCGAAGATAGCGATAACTTTCTGGGCGTGATGAAGCACGTAGGCGGTTTCTGCCCGGAGTTCCAGCATCACGTAAATGACGTTCGGACTGCAGGTATCAAACCAGCTGTGATGCGGATTAAGCTGATCGCCCAGGATCAGACGCAGCTCGGTCAACGGTGGCTCCTGCGGCAACGCTCAGAACAGTATTTAACCTCATTCCAGCATTTCGCCCATTTCTTGCGCCACGTCATGGGCCGCTGGCAGTGCACACACAGTCGACTGGGCAGGTCCTGCTTGTTACCTTTGAAATCGCTCATCTTTTCAATACCGCACTGATTAATTCACCCCACCTGCGGATAAAGGCCACGACAGACTTCACAAAATGAAGGTGATGCCCGCAAACCGCTACCCACCGCTACGTACGAAATGATAGTTTATTCAGGCTGGATTTGTCGCAGTGAGCGATTTTCTGGCATCTTAAACGAACCTGACTTTCCCATTTTTGTTCAAGTGACGAGTTTGCGAGCAAAGCGATGATAAAGTGGCCCTGGAAAACGAATGAGGCTGGCCGGGATGTGGCGCTGCCATGGGATGATGCGCTGACGATCCCTGTTCTGGCTAATCTAACCCCGGATGAACAATCGAAACTGGTTCAACTGGCGGATCGTTTTTTGCAGCAAAAACGCCTGGTGCCACTGCAGGGGTTTGAACTCGATCCCCTGAAAAACGCCCGCATCGCACTGCTGTTCTGTCTGCCGGTGCTTGCACTCGGCATTGAGTGGCTGGACGGTTTCCACGAAGTGCTTATCTATCCCGCGCCGTTCGTGGTGGATGACGAATGGCAGGACGACATTGGACTGGTGCATAACCAGCGCGTGGTGCAATCCGGACAAAGCTGGCAGCAAGGGCCGATAATCCTCAACTGGCTCGATATTCAGGACTCGTTCGACGCCTCCGGCTTTAATCTGATTATTCATGAGGTGGCGCACAAGCTGGATACCCGCAACGGCGATCGCGCCAGCGGCGTTCCACTGATCCCGCTTCGCGAGGTCGCGGGCTGGGAGCACGACCTGCACGCGGCGATGGATAACATCCAGGATGAAATAGACCTTGTGGGCGAGAGCGCGGCCAGCATTGACGCCTATGCGGCAACCGACCCGGCTGAGTGCTTTGCGGTGCTCTCCGAGTATTTCTTCAGCGCGCCAGAGCTTTTCGCGCCCCGTTTCCCGGCCCTGTGGCAACGTTTCTGCCAGTTTTATCAGCAGGATCCGCTCCAGCGCCTGCGGCAGAATGAGGGGTCTGGCGGGCATTCCTCCTCCCGCCAGGTCCATTAAGCTTTTTCAGCAGGGGTACGCTCAGTTGACCATACCCCTATGCTCAGGGCTAAAAACAGCAGCGCCATTCCCCATGCGGCCACTGTTAAAGCCTGCTCCCCGTAAAAGCGCGTCACGACCGGCACCAGCAGTGCGCTGACGCCGTAGCCTAATGTGTGGCTGGTGGCGATGACGCCCGCGCCTTTCCCCGTGGTAAGCCGATCGTTCAGCAGAAGCTGGTAGCCCGGCGTGGCCATCGCCGCCCCGAGTGACGTGATAACAATCCCCACGTAGAACAACATTAAACCGGCAACAGACATCAGCCCAAGCCCTGCCACCATCAGCACCGCCGCGATGCAGAGCAATGTCACCGGGCTGAAATGCTGCGGGCGGACCACCAGAAACTGTGCCGCGAGCGTGGCCAGCGCGGCCAGGCTCAGCAGGAGCGCGACATGATGGCTGATCTCCCGGGCGTTACCGTCCAGCAGCGGGCTAAGATGCGGTGACAGGCCAATCTGCATCAGGCTCACCAGCGCCGCCAGCAGCAGCGCCAGCAGCAGGAACGGCAGCATGGAGGCCTGCAGGCGGGTTGCCTGGTGGGCTACCGGTGGCAGCGGCGGGTCAGCGACTTCGCGAAGCACCAGCAACAGAGCGAGAAGCGGCGCAACCGCCATCAGCCAGAGCGGCGCCACCGGATTAACGCTGAGCATCAGCGCCGCCAGCGGTGGGCCGAGCAAACGCCCGCAGCTGAGGCCGGAGCTGATCGTCGCCAGCGCCGCCATTCTTTTCTCCAGTCCCGCACGCTGAATCGCCCACGTCTGGGCCGCAGGCACCAGCCCCGAGACCGTCAGTCCGTAGAGCAGGCGCGAGAATATAAGCCCCGCCAGCCCCCAGACCGTATCCAGCCTTCCGGCCGCCATCGCCCAGACCACCAGCGCCATCACAACAAAACTGGCCAGATAGCCGCTTAGTGAGGCCAGCATGACGGACTTACACCCCTTCCGCTCGCTCTGACGCCCCCACCAGGGCGATGCCGGTAAAAAGAGCATGGATCCAAACATCAGCAGCCCGGCCCAGACTGAGAGTGACAGCCCGGTCAGGGTGACCAGCTGCGGGAGCATCACCAGTAAACCGTTTTGCCCGATGCCCAGTAAACCCGCAGATAGCGCCAGGGGCCAGTTAGCTTTTGAGGTGACGTTTTCCGTCAAGATTTCAGAGTCAGCGCGCATGAGAATGTGAACATAGTGTCAATAAATGTGTGGAAATTATGAAGTTTATGAAAACAAATATTGCAAAAATGGTTGCGACTGTAAACAGAATGAATATCATAACGAGAATTATTATCAATCATGGAATGAGGTACATCTATGCGTGCTCTGCTCCGCGCCGCCGGTACAGACGTTGCAGCCCAGTGTTTTTTAAACGCCCTGTTGCGCGAAACGAAGGACTGGCGCTATCACTCCGCTACCGATGCGGATGCGCTATCTGAGATCCATATCCCGCTTTCCCAAACCCAGGCGCTTCGGGTGCCGGTACGCTATTTCTCTCCCACCCAGCATCATCAGTACCGTTTCCCGGCAACGCTTATTCAGAGCAACAGCGACCGCAGTGACGCCGTCACATTCCCTCAACTGGTTGATTTAATTCTTGAAAAACCGTCCGTAAAAGGCTCGCTGGATGCCGATACGCTGGCGCGTTTTAAGCAGCGCGTTCTCGAAAGCCATGTCCATTCCTGGCAGGCGATTGATTTACGCCACCGCTGGGCAACCCTGCGCGATAAGCCGCTGACGTTTGCCGACGCGGAACAGGCGCTGCTGGTCGGCCATGCGTTTCATCCGGCACCGAAGTCGCACGAGCCGTTCAACGAAACCGAGGCGCGTCGCTACCTGCCTGATTTCGCCTCCCGCTTCCCGCTGCGCTGGTTTGCCGTTGAGAGCACGCTCGTTGCCGGCGACAGCCTGAACGTTTCCCTGCGTGAACGTCTGCTGCGCTTTGCGGCCCAGAGCGCGCCCGAGCTGCTCGGCCACTTCACCGACACCCGTTGGCTGCTGCCGATGCACCCGTGGCAGGCCGACTATCTGCTGGAGCAAGACTGGTGCCAGCGTCTGGCGGAAAACGGTTCACTGCAGGATCTGGGTGAAGCGGGTGCACAGTGGCTGCCCACCAGCTCCTCCCGCTCGCTGTACAGCGAGACCAACAGCGACATGATTAAGTTCTCCCTCAGCGTGCGCCTGACGAACTCCGTGCGCACGCTGTCGGTGAAAGAGGTGAAGCGCGGCATGCGCCTGGCGCGTCTGGCAAAAACGGAACGCTGGCAGGAATTACAGGCGCGCTACCCGACCATGCGCGTGATGCAGGAAGACGGCTGGGCGGGACTACGCGATGACAGCGGCGTCGTTCAGGAAGAGAGCCTGATGGCCCTACGCGTTAATCTGCTGTTCGATACGCCAGACACCCAGACCAACGTGCTGGTGAGCCTGACGCAGGCCGCGCCGGACGGCGGTGACAGCCTGCTCGCTGCGGCGGTGCGCCGTCTGAGCCAGCGTCTTGATTTACCGCTCGCTCAGGCCGCCCGCTGCTGGCTGGACGCCTACTGCGACCGCGTATTGCTTCCGCTGTTCAGCGCCGAGGCGGACTACGGTCTGGTCCTGCTGGCGCACCAGCAAAATATCCTCGTTGAGATGCAGCAGGATTTCCCGGTCGGGCTGATCTATCGCGACTGCCAGGGCAGCGCGTGGACCGAAAGCGCCGACGCGTGGCTGAAAGAAGCTGGCGAAACTGAGGTGGAAAACCGCTTTGGCGAGAGCCAGCTGCTGCGCTACTTCCCCTACTACCTGCTGCTGAACTCTACCCTTGCCGTTACCGCCGCCCTTGCTGCCGCCGGTTTTGACAGCGAGGAGAGCCTGATGTCCCGGGTGCGCGACGCGCTGGCGGAACTACGCAGCACGGCGAAGCAGACCCGCTGCCTCGACTACGTGCTCGACAGCCCGACCTGGAACTGCAAAGGCAACTTCTTCTGCTACTTGCACGATCGCAATGAAAACACCATCGCCGATCCGGCGGTGATCTATTTCGACTTTAGCAACCCGTTTTACAAGGAGAAGGCGTGATGGCTATCGCGAATATCGTCCATTCCGGCTACGGTTTTCACTGCACCGCAACGGATCGCACCCTGCCGCTGGCGTTGGGTCTCGACGGCAGCGCGGTGCTGGAGCGTCTGAAGGGGATCCCGGACGGCTGGCTGGTGGAAGCCCTGGATCAGCTGTTTGTGGCCGCCCCCGCGCTGACCGGCATTACGTTGCCGTGGGCGGACTGGCAGGATGAACCCCAGGCGCAGGCGCTGTTTGGCCTGGCCCACGGTGATTATCTGGCGCGCAATGCCTTCTGGCAGTTGCCGCTGTGGCTGAAAGGCGAACGGCATCAGGCGAGCGGCGGAATGCAGTTTGACGAGAGCCGTCAGCTGTACTTCCCGCTGCGCCCTCACCGCCCGCGGGGCGAAGTGTATCGCCGTTACGATCCGCAAATTAAACGCACCCTCAGCTTCCGCGTGGCCGACGTGGCGCTGGACGGCGAACGTTTTACCCGCTGGATGAACAACCCGCGCGTGAACGCCTTCTGGGAGATGGCGGGCCCGCAGGCCGAGCAGGAAAACTACCTGCGCCGTCAGCTCGACTCGACCTACTGCTACCCGGTTATCGGCTGCTTCGACGACCAGCCGTTCGGCTATTTTGAACTCTACTGGGCGGCGGAAGACCGCATTGGCCGCCACTACCGCTGGCAGCCGTTTGACCGCGGACTGCACATGCTGGTGGGCGAAGAAAACTGGCGCGGTGCGCAGTATATCCGCAGCTGGCTGCGCGGTCTGAGCCACTATCTGTATCTTGATGAACCGCGCACCACGCGGATTGTCGCCGAGCCGCGCTTCGATAACCAGCGCCTGTTCCGCCATCTGGACTCTGCCGGTTTCGACACGGTG
The DNA here is from genome assembly GCF_001742765.1 of Enterobacter sp. ku-bf2. Classification (NCBI taxonomy): domain Bacteria; kingdom Pseudomonadati; phylum Pseudomonadota; class Gammaproteobacteria; order Enterobacterales; family Enterobacteriaceae; genus Enterobacter; species Enterobacter sp. ku-bf2. The sequence goes on along the minus strand of NZ_MDVW01000001.1, from coordinate 25,952 downwards.
AAAGAGTTCGACTTCCCGCATAAACGCTCGCGCCTCATTATGAGCCAGCGTCACCGCTTCTTCAGCGAGGTGGGCCTGTGAACGCGCTCTGGGAAAAAGTGAACCGCGAGATGGTGGCGAAGATCCTCGCCGAGCTGGAGTATGAACGCACCCTGCGCGCCGAGCCGCTTGCGTCTGACGCCTGGCGCATCACCATGGGCAACGAGTCCTGGCAGTTTAGCGCCACGCGCGGGATCTGGGGCTGGTTGCATATCGACCCGGACAGCCTGACCACCGCCAGCGGTGCCGCCGTGGAGGCGGAGCGCGCGCTGCTGCAGCTGGCGAAGGTGCTGGAGATGAGCGACGCGCAGACGGCGGAGCACATGGAAGATCTCTACGCCACGCTGCGCGGCGACATACAGCTGCTGCAGGCGCGTGAAGCGCTGGACGCGGACGCGCTGATCCACCTCGACCCGGACGAATTACAGTGCCTGATGCGCGGTCACCCGAAGTTTATTTTCAACAAAGGCCGCCGCGGCTGGGGTCTGGACGCGCTGCGTCAGTACGCGCCTGAGTATCGCGGACGTTTTCGTCTGCACTGGGTTGCCGTTCAGCGGGAGCATCTGGTCTGGAGCAGCGACGTCGATTACGATATCAGCGCCCTGCTGGCCAGCGCCATGGACAACGCCGAGCGCGCCCGCTTTGACGCCCGCTGGCAGGCGCTGGGTCTCGACGAGAGCTGGCTGCCCGTGCCGCTGCATCCGTGGCAGTGGCAGCAGAAGATCGCCATTCATTTCCTGGCGCAGCTGGCACGCGGTGAGATGGTTGAGGTGGGCGAGTTTGGCGATGAGTACCTGGCGCAGCAGTCCCTGCGCACGCTTACCAACGCCAGCCGTCGCGCGCCGTTTGACATCAAGCTCCCGCTGACAATCTACAACACCTCCTGCTATCGCGGTATTCCGGGCAAATACATTGCCGCCGGGCCGCTGGCCTCGCGCTGGCTGCAGCAGCAGTTCGCCAGCGACGCCACGTTTGCCCGCTCTGGCGCGCAGGTGCTGGGTGAGCCCGCTGCCGGGTATCTCTCGCATCCGGGTTATGCCGCATTGCCGAAAGCGCCCTATCGCTATCAGGAGATGCTGGGCGTGATCTGGCGGGAAAACCCGTCCTGCTATCTGCAGGACGGCGAACAGGCGGTGCTGCTGGCGGCGCTAATGGAAACCGACAACGCCGGGTGTGCGCTGATCGACGCGTGGATCAGTCGCTCCGGGTTAAGCGCCGACGCATGGCTGGAAAAACTGTTTGAGGCATCGGTGATCCCGTTCTATCACCTGCTCTGCCGCTACGGCGTGGCGCTGATCGCCCACGGCCAGAACGTGACGCTGGTGATGAAGGATTATGTCCCGCAGCGCATCCTGCTGAAGGATTTCCAGGGCGATATGCGCCTGGTGGATGAAGATTTCCCGCAGGCCCAGAGCCTGCCTGATCAGGTGAAGGCCGTCACGGCGCGGCTGAGCGCGGATTACATCATTCACGATCTGCAAACCGGCAACTTTGTGACGGTGCTGCGTTTTATCTCACGCCTCACGCTGCAAAGCGGCGTCAGCGAAACGCGTTTCTATCAGATCCTCGCCGGAGTTTTGCACCGCTATATGGCCGCTCACCCCGAGCTTGCCGATCGCTTCGCGAAGTTCGACCTGTTTAAGCCGCAGATTATTCGCGTGATCCTCAACCCGGTCAAACTGACCTTCTCCGAACACGACGGCGGCAGCCGCATGCTGCCGAACTACGTCACCGACCTTGATAACCCTCTTTTTCTGGCCTCCCGGGAGTCAGCGCAATGAAAACCTATGATTTCATCGGCATTGGTATCGGCCCGTTTAACCTCAGCATCGCCGCGCTGGCGGAAGGGCTGGACGGCTTTAGCTCGCTGTTTCTTGAGCGCAAACCGCACTTTTCCTGGCACCCGGGGATGATGGTGCCGGACTGCCACATGCAGACCAGCTTTCTGAAGGATCTGGTCAGCGCCGTGGAGCCGACCAACCGCCACAGCTTCCTGAACTACCTGGTGCAGCGTAAAAAGTTCTACCGCTTCCTGACCACCGAACAGCGCACCGTTTCGCGGGAAGAGTTTGCCGATTACCTGTGCTGGGCGGCGGACAACCTCACCAACCTCGCCTTCAGCCAGCAGGTACAGCAGGTGAACTTTGATGAGAAAAGCGGCCTGTTTGAGGTAGTGACCCAACGCGATCGCTTCCTGGCGCGCCACGTCTGCGTTGGGATCGGTAAGCAGATCAACCTGCCGGACTGCGTCACGACGCAGGACGATAGCTGCTTCCATGCCAGCGAGATGATGCTGCGCACGCCGGATCTCGCGGGCAAGCGCGTTACCATCGTCGGCGGCGGCCAGAGCGGTGCCGACCTGTTCCTGAATATTTTCCGTGGCGAATGGGGCCAGCCGCTGAGCCTGAACTGGGTCTCGCGCCGCAACAACTACAACGCGCTGGATGAAGCCGCCTTTGCTAACGAGTATTTCACGCCGGAGTACGTGGACAGCTTCTCCACGCTCGGTGAAGAGGCACGTCGGCAGATGCTACACGAGCAGAAGATGACCTCCGACGGCATCACCACCGAGTCACTGCTGGCGATTTACCGCGCCATGTACCATCGCTTCGAAGTGCTGCGTGAAAAACCCTGGGCGCACCTGATGCCGTCCCGCTCGGTGACGGCCCTGACGCGCCTGGAAAACGGCCAGCGCCTGAGCATACAGCATCACCTTGACGGCGGCCGAGAGCAGCTGGAGAGCGACGTGACGATCTTTGCCACCGGCTATCGCGCCGTGCAGCCTGCGTTCCTGGCGCCGCTGTCTCACCGCCTGCATCTGGATACGGACGAAGCCTTCTGCATCAACAACGATTTCACCCTCGAATGGGACGGTCCGCAGAGCAACCGCCTGTTCGCCGTGAATGCCGGGATGCACCGTCTCGGCATTGCCGAACCCCAGCTCAGCCTGATGGCCTGGCGCGCGGCGCGCATTCTGAATCGCGCGCACGCTGACGAGCCGTTTGAGCTGGCTACCACGCCTGGCGTTATCCACTGGCGAAGCGCCACCAGCCCGGAGAACAGTCAGGTTGTTAAATCATTAGCAAAAACCACCGAGTACTGACACACACAATCAGGGTCAACATAACAATGAAACGTTCTCATCTTTGGGTTTTAAATCCTTGTTTGCTTGCAATGCTTTCTACCTCTGCGTGGGCGGAAGAACAAAAGGAAGAAAATATTGTTGTCTCCGCCAGCCGTGCGCACCGCAGCGTGGCGGAGATGGCACAGACCACCTGGGTCATTGAGCGGGCTGAAATTGAGCAGCAGGTTCAGGGCGGGAAAGAGATTAAAGAAGTGCTGGCACAGCTGATCCCGGGTATGGACGTCAGCAGCCAGGGACGTACCAACTACGGCATGAACCTGCGCGGCCGCTCCATGATGGTGATGGTGGACGGCGTGCGCCTGAACTCGTCCCGCAGCGACAGCCGCCAGCTCGACTCTATCGATCCGTTCAACATTGACCGTATCGAAGTCATCTCCGGCGCCACGTCACTCTACGGCGGCGGCAGCACCGGTGGTCTGGTGAATATCGTCACCAAAAAGGGCCAGCCTGAGACCGAAGTCGAGTTCCAGACGGGTGCTAAAAGCGGGTTCAACAGCCACAACGACCATGATGAGAACGTATCGGCAGCGGTCAGCGGCGGCAACGATAACGCTTCCGGTCGTCTGTCGGTGTCGTATCAGCGCTACGGCGGCTGGTATGACGGCAACGGCGACGAGGTGATCATTGATAACACCCAGACCGGCTTACAGTATTCCGACCGTATCGATGTGATGGGCACAGGCACCCTCAATATTGACGATCACCAGCAGCTACAGCTGACCACTCAGTACTACAAGAGCGAGTCCGACGGCAAGCATGGTCTGTATCTCGGGAAGAACTTCTCGGCGGTCACGGGGGATGCGACCGCGTACAACAAAGGTAACCTCGATTCTGACCGCGTGCCGGGTACCGAGCGCCATCTGATCAACCTGCAGTACTCCAATACTGATTTCTGGGGCCAGGATCTGGTCGCGCAGATTTACTATCGCGACGAGAGCCTGACCTACTATCCGTTCCCGACCCTGACCAAAGGCGTGGTCAGCAGCATCGGCGCGTCGCAGCAGAAAACCGATTTCTACGGCGGCAAGCTGACGCTGAACAGCAAGCCGGTGGACGATTTGACGCTGACCTGGGGTATGGATGCCGACCACGAAACCTTCGACGCCAACCAGCAGTTCTTTAACCTGAGCAAAGCCGCGGCGAGCGGCGGCATGGAGCTGGATAACGCCTACAACGTGGGCCGCTACCCGGGCTACAGCATCACCAACCTCGCCCCGTTCCTGCAGGCCAGCTACGACATTGACGCCATCACCCTGAGTGGCGGCGTGCGCTACCAGTACACCGAGAACAAGGTAGACGATTTTGTCGGTTACACCCAGCAACAGGCCATCGCTACCGGGAAAGCCACCTCCGCCGACGCGGTGCCGGGTGGGAAAACCGATTACAACAACTTCCTGTTTAACGCCGGGATCCTTGGTCGCCTGACCGAACAGCAGCAGGTGTGGTTTAACTTCTCCCAGGGCTTCGAAATTCCGGACCTGGCGAAGTACTACGGCTCCGGGACCTATCAGCTCAGCAACGGTCACTATCGCCTGCTGAACAGCGTCAACGTGAACGACTCGAAGCTAGACGGTATCAAGGTCAACGCTTATGAGCTGGGCTGGCGCTACACCGGGGATAACCTGCGCACGCAGGTTGCGGCGTATTACTCGCTCTCGGATAAAACCATTACCATCAACAAGACGGATATGACCATCAACCTGGAAGACGACAAGCGTCGTATCTACGGGGTGGAAGGTCAGGTGGACTATTTCTTCACCAACAGCGACTGGAGCACGGGTGCGAACTTTAACGCCATTAAGTCTGAAACCCGCGAAAACGGGAAATGGGAGAAGCTGACGGTCGACAGCGCCAGCCCGTCAAAAGCCAGCGCGTGGGTCAACTGGGCGCCGGGCGACTGGACCCTGCGCGTGCAGAGCACGCAGACCTTTGACGTCTCCGACGCCGACGGCAAGAAGATCGATGGCTACAACACGGTCGACTTCCTGGGCAGCTACGCCCTGCCGGTGGGTAAAGTCAGCTTCAGCGTGGAAAACCTGCTGGACAAAGACTATACCACCGCCTGGGGCCAGCGCGCGCCGGGGCTGTATAGCCCAACCTACGGTGCACCGGGTCTGTATACCTACAAAGGCCGCGGACGGACGTTTGGTCTGAACTACTCCGTTCTGTTCTAATCCTGCGCGCCGCCTGCGGGCGGCGCATTTTGTTGTGTAATTTCGAAGCAAATTTACTATAAAATCAGCGATTTGCTGAAATTGTCGGCAAACGAACGAAAAGTGCGTTTTCACCCTTTGACAAGGCGTAGTGAGGTCGCTACTATGCGCCTCGTTCACACGATTCCTCTGTAGTTCAGTCGGTAGAACGGCGGACTGTTAATCCGTATGTCACTGGTTCGAGTCCAGTCAGAGGAGCCAAATTCCTGTTTTCAGGCATGCTTATAAGTCCCTATTCAGTTAGGTTTCAATAAGTTAGCGTGAAAATCTTTCCCGATGTGTATCTGGTTTTCCCTACGCATCCGGCGAGATTGGTGGTCTGATTTGGGGTCATTTCAGTTCGATAATGGAGTGACCACCATATGTCCCTGTACGACGCAAAAATCCGCAGTATCAAGCCTTCTGATAAACCCTTTAAACTGACCGATTCTCAGGGTCTGTATTTGCTTGTCAATCCGGGCGGTTCACGCCTCTGGTATCTCAAATATCGCTTCAACCGAAAAGAATCCCGAATTGCCTTAGGTGCCTATCCGCAGGTCTCGCTTTCCGACGCCCGCCAGCAGCGCGACGGTATCCGTAAACTGCTGGCACAAAATATCAATCCAGCACAACAACGCATGACTGAAAAAGCCGCCGCGTCACCGGAAAAATGCTTTGAGGCCGTTGCGGTGGCATGGCACAAAACCAACAAGAAATGGTCGGCTGACTATGCAGAGCGCATTCTTGCCAGTATGAAAAATCATATCTTTCCGGCAATCGGTCATCTGCCCGTCACGATGCTGAAAACGCAGCATTTCACGGCACTGCTGAGAGTTATCGAGGATAAAGGCTTTCTGGAAGTCGCGTCCCGAACCCGGCAGCAACTCTGCAATATCATGCGCTACGCCGTGCAGCAGGGACTGACCGAAAGCAACCCGGCGCAGCATCTGGAAGGCGTCACCGCGCCGCCGGTTAAAAATCACTATCCCGCCCTGCCGCTGGAGCGGTTACCTGAATTGTTTGAGCGCATTGGCGACTTTCAGCTGCTCCACCCGGCGGATCTGCACATTCTGCGCCAGCACCAGACGTTCACATAACCGCTGCGCCAGCTTAATGCGGTCGTGAACGGTTTTATGGCTGCCGCCAGCCTGCTGTGCAAGACGCTTCATTTCCTGCTCCAGAATCCCCATATTTTCCCCTTTTCATGATTGCTGCAAACTCATCCCAAAAACCCAACACTGATACAGCTTTCCCCGGCGCGTAGGCCGATAGCCCCTGTTTTTTTGTCGGGGCTGCGAACGATACCTGAGCGCCGGGGCGGCAGCCGTTGAGGTGTGGTGGGGCTTCGGTTGTGCACTCTGAGCAGCCGCCCGCCTTAGCGGGTCATCCCCCGGATCGTCCTAATCCCCCTCAGGTATCGGTTCATGTTCTCCTTATTGGTCAAATGGCCTGAAAAGGCGGTGTCAGGATCCAGCCGTGGGCTGGCGCAGTTGAGTTTTCTGGTTCAGGTCAAAAAGGCTGCGTGCGTCACTTTCCCGCTCTGCGCGGTTAAAGTGACGCACTGGACTGGTGCAGTGTTGGAAAATTTATCGTCTGGTGCAGTTTTACGGTCACGCGGCAGCAAATGCCTTACGGCAAATGCAGGCCGCAGCCCGTCATGAAGGGGTTGACGCTCCGGTTCAGGGAGCGCCAGTGTTTACAGTACAAATCCGTAGTGAGAACCATCCGGCAGTTCAACATCAAGACGTAGCTTGCCGCCAGTCGCTTCAACGTAGCGTTTGAGAGTTGAAAGCTTCAGGTCGCGCCCTGGTTTTTCCATTCCTGCAACAGTAGGTTGCCTGATGCCCAGCGCTTGTGCCATTTCCACCTGCGTTTTCTGTACTTTCTCACGCAGTTCGGCAAGGTGAATGTTGAGCAGGATGTCCGTCGCCATCGCCTGAGCTTCGGCCACGACTTCCGGTTTTTCATCCGCAATAAGCTGTTCCAGCGTTCTGCCCATCGCGTTACTCCTTCTCTTTTAATGTGTTCAGCCAGTTCGTGAATTCCCGGTCTGCGACCGGGAGCATCTCATCGTAAAAACGTTTTTCATTGCCGACCTTATTTCCGGCACAAAGCACAATACCAGCACGGGCCGGGTCAAAAGCGAAAAACGCCCGTATCGGATCGCCCCGGCTCTGAACACGCAACTCTTTCATGTTGCTGTAGCGGGAGCCTCTGATCGTATCGGCATAAGGTCTGGACAACCTCGGCCCCTTTTCCCGCAGGACCAACAGCGCTGCCAGCACGCTGGCCCGATCGATATCATTGAGCGAGGTAAACCAGTTATCAAACGTATCCGTTGTTTTAATTGTCCACACGGGACCTACCAGTTAATATAGGTTAAATACTATATCGATGTAAAGCTATAAAGTGGATTATGAAGTGATGAGATGAGATGAGGGATTCATGCGTCATTACTGCAAAGATGAAGACGCATTCGGGTATTTCAGTGATTAACATGCAAGACATTCACCGTTTTACGACCTGTACCGAAAAACCAGTTCAGATATTGACACAGTATGAAGAGTGACCTTAGCTGCAACGCAGTCCGACATTTTCAAAGGTATTGTCGGTAACGGAACGACCAGCCTGAAATCAGGCCGCTTCTTGCAGGTCATGAAGCGTAAGGGCAGCCCGGAGGGCCGTTCGTTGCGTGGGGGAAATTATACGAATGCCACTGGCGCAGGAAGAGGAAACTGTTTTTGCCTGAAAAACATTTCCCGCTGATTTGATAAAATGCTGAGCTGTCGTGCGTCACTGGCATTTTCTCGATCTCCCACCTGCAAAGGCAGGCAGAAGATCGGGAGGAGCTGTATGCCTTATCGATATTCTGATTTACGGTAGCGTGAAGGCCAGATTTGCTCAGGCGCGATGCCTAACGCTTCGGCAATTAACCTTTCACCTTTGGGCCAGCGGCGGGTAAGCGCATTTGCCAGCGTGGAAGACGCCAGTCCTGCCTGACGCGAAAGTGCTGACAGCGAAGTCCCACGTTTTTTCAGCCCGGCGATAATGTCGGCAGAATGCCAGTCCCTGTAGCATCATGCGGCCACCTCGTCGATAAACTTCACGCCGTCGGCAGTGCGGAGCCAGCGCGGGGCTTTCATTTCCGCAGCGAAGTAGTTGATCAGATCATACAGCAGATAACTAAGCTGTTTCTCCTTTTCAGAAGAAAATCCTTGCTCCGCCAGCGTCTGCGTCAGGGCAAGGCAATAGCTACGAGAGGAGTTTACAGGGAGGGTATCAACGGTCAGGCTTTCAATAAGATGGGACGGGACAAGTTCTAACAGCGTGGGCTGAAGCAGCGACAGACAAGCATTAAGTCTGCCGCAGAGCGCCATTTTGAATATGGGATCGTTGCTTTCAATCAGGGTTTCGGCAAAGGTTTCACAGTAATCGGCAAGTACGGTGAAATCCGTGGCGGCGCAGAAGGGAACGGAAAGTAACTCTCCGGGTGACTTAATGAAAGATGGAGTGAAATCTGGCATAAATGCCTCCGTGAAATTTTTTTGAGATGGCCACATAAAGTGGTGCCGGGAGGCTCAAAACGGCTTCACGAAACCGCGGACTTATTTCCCCGAAGGGTGTTGTATTAGTCGCCCTCCCGATTTTGATTGGGCAGCATACTCCCTCCGTCCTTTCGGACGGAGGGTTTAAAAAAGCCAACACTGACGGGGTAGGTTCTGGCCGCGTGAAAGAGGTTTTGAGTCCTCGTTACATAGGGGATTACAACCAAATGCAGGAGGCAAGAATAGCGAAGAAATATTATTGATTTTCTAGAGGTTTATTCCAACAACCGGGACTTTCGCTGTCGAAAAACTCTATGCGCACATCCTGCCCCAGATTCTCTTTGATTAATTGGCTTGCCCTGTTGCAATAAGCATGATCTCTTCTAAAAACAGATACCGCAACTCGCTGTATTCCTGTTCCTGCCATGCGTTTTAACAGATGTATATCATGCTCTCCCATTCCCCAGCCCAAAATCACCAGACTTTCTCGCGGCTCGACGAGAACCTCCCTATAAACCGTTGAAAGATAGAAACTATTTTGAATAGAGTTTACTTTTTGCTTATGCGTTCCTTCACTTACGAACAGAGGAATAACTTCCTCGCTCTGCCATCGTTCCAGAATGGATTCAAGCAGCCCCGCTCTCCGGATATGAATTTTATGTTCATGTTCAATACGGTTTCGACATAATACGAGACTGCCATGCGGATAAAAAACAAGCGTATTGGATTGTTCATCGCCGTATGGCGCTCTTAACCGCTGCCAGTCTTCTGCAAAAACTCCTCTGGCAAGAAAACAGTCCTTAAACCGGTGATGATCGTTTTTATCCAAGCCGTAGGTCATCGTCCAGTAAACAATAAGGTCATAGTTGAGCGAAATAACCGTATCGAATCTTTTCAAAAAATCATAAATACAGGGCAGTTGCCCGCTAATTTCATGGTGTTCGGGGTGTACATCGCGAACGGCATGAATAAGGCATTCACGAATACTGAGGTAGGCTTCGTGAGTACGTGCATCCTCAATTCGTAAAGATTTATTGACGTTAGAAGCTTGCCAGACAATGCGGAGGATAAGCTCAAAATCTTCGGTTTCAAAAAAATCAAACAGCCTGCGCGCGTCTTCCGCCAGACTCTCTCGCTGTCTGACGCGTTCAAGTAGAGATCTATACGCAAAACTAGAGCTTACGGCAATACTCGCGCCGTTGCCTAATAAGATCGTTCCATCATAGCTTTGCTCAAGCTCAGACCAGGGACGAATAACAAACTCCATACTCGGTTTTCCTGTCTATAAATAAATTATTTCTTTAAATATAAATATGTTATGTCAACGACACAACATCGCTAATAAAATCAGACGATCTATTTTGCTATTCGAATCAGAAACATACCATTAACAGTTAAGGGATAACTCATCACCGGTACTTAGGTCCAGGTAATAAGCCGAATGTCCATGTAGCTATTATCCTCATGATTTTATAGACTATCTCTCCGACAGCATCGTTTTGCGGCAGTTAAGCATCCCCCTTCGATTCATCAATATAAATTTATGGTCAGGCAATGAAAAAAGAAGCCGTTACGAGTAAGAACGGATCAGGATCAGAAGAAACGCGCGAGGCGGAATTCGGCTTCTATGAGTTTTTCGCTGGCGGCGGTATGGCCCGAGCCGGTCTTGGAAAACAGTGGCGATGTCTGTTCGCCAACGATATGGATCCGATAAAAACGGCGAGTTATATCGAAAATTGGGGAGCCGAACATTTTGATGGTCGCGATGTACGTGAAATAAAACCAGACGATTTAACAGGATCCGCAGATTTAGTCTGGGCCTCATTTCCTTGTCAGGACTTGTCTCTGGCTGGTAATGGACTTGGGATCGGCGAAATCGACGCTAGTGAGGATGAAACCACGCGTTCCGGCGCGATATGGCCTTTTCTTGATCTAGTAGACAAACTTGAAGAGGGAAATCGGAAGCCGCCGATACTGATTCTTGAAAATGTCCTCGGGCTGCTGACATTGGATCAGGGACGGCATTTCGCTGCGATATGTCGCCAGTTAAGTAAAATGGGCTATCGCTATGGCGCAATGATCATCGATGCAAAGCTCTTTTTGCCTCAATCCAGACCCCGCGTGTTTATTGTTGCGATTAGTCGTCAGTTCTCCGTTCCTGCATCTTTACTTTCAAAAGAACCTCTAACGCAATGGCATTCTTCTTCGCTTCTTCGCGCCTGCGAAGCGCTTCCAGCGGAGACGCTCGGCGACTGGATCTGGTGGACGCCCGGCGATGCGCCGGATTCGAGAATAAAGGAACTTACCGACCTTATTGATTGTGAAGATCAAAACACATTATGGCACTCTGCCGATGAAACCCAAAGACTGATCGATATGATGGCTCCGGCGCATCTGACACGTTTGGCGAAGGCACGGGAATCAGGAGAAACGACAATAGGCAGTCTTTATCTTCGCATGCGCAGAGAAAAAGGGGTTAACCGGCAACGAGCAGAAATCACGTTTTCTCCTGTTATCGGTTGTCTGAGAACGCCGAAAGGCGGCGCATCCCGCGCTCGTATTATTGTCGCCGATAAAGGCGAGGTGAAAACGCGCCTGCTGTCAGTTAAAGAAGCGGCGGCATTGATGGGGCTGCCGGAAGATTTTATCCTTCCGACCGCGTATCAATCAGCGTTTAAGATCATTGGCGACGGACTTGCCGTTCCTTCCGTCCGTTTTCTGGCCGAGCGCATACTAGAGCCTCTGGCGGCATCGGTCCGAAACGACAGCCATCAGACGGAGAACAGATAAGCATGAACTGGACGCTGCCCGTAACACCTGATGGTTGGGAAAGTAAGCTAGTCGATTATTTTCTCCGTTTCGGCGCCGACGGCGACGCACAGGATATTCGTTGGTTTGAAGTGACGCCGTCGACGCTCTCGGCGGCATTCGCAGGAAGCGGCGTCGGTGCGGATGAAATAGAAGAAGCATTTCGGACCTGTATGTCGAACATACCGGATCTGCCTCAGCGCCTTGAAAGCGGCATGATGGAAAGATCCAATGACAAATCGCCCGGATATTTCACTTATCTTGTCATGACGCTACTTATCAGCAGTCAATTCGATGCCCAAGAAGGACATAATGACTTTCGCCTGAAGTTACAGAACTGGCTGCGGACCGGACATAGCTATCAGAATCTGGCGGGCGTTAACGCCATGTGGGAAGCGCTGGCCGGTTGGCTTGAACGACGAGTTCAGAAAGGAGAACCTTATCGCCGACTGTGCCTACCGGAGATCCCCCCAAGCTGGAGCCATATCGGATATACCCTGCGTCTGGCTTTTCCCGGAAAAGCGGATGTGCGCTTGATGCGCCGTGTTCTTACGAGTCATCCGCAAACCATTTCCAGTCCACGGCTGTTGATCAGCTATTTTCAGGTCGCTATCCAGAAAGAGAACGCCTCTCACGCTCATGCGCTGAAGCAGGCGTTTAGCGAGTTTAAAGACGCTTGGTTTTCAGGACGTAGAGCGCTTGCCGACATGCCTTTCTGGCGTTTGCGACAGCGAGCTATAGAGTTGATCTCCGATGTTGAGACGCGTAAGGCGTTCATCGATATGCGCGTCGATTTCGACGGTTCGCGATGTTACTTCAGCGCCGCAAGCGAGAATGACGAAAGCGTTTTCGCCCCTTCGTTGTCTGACGCGTTATTATCGGCTTCTGCGGGAAATAGCTATAATTTGGGCATCGCCACGCAGAGCGGCCTGCTCTTTTTCCATCAAGTCGGCCATGGATGCTGGAGAGCTATAGCCGCTCCCGATGCGTTTTCTTTCAAATTTCACATCGCGTTATCCTGTAAATACGCTGCGCGCGCGAGCCAATATTTTGACGATGCGGTTACAGAAAACGACTGGATTCTGACGTCGCGTCCGCAGAGTCGTCATGCGGCGATGGAAATATTTCGTGCGCTGAAAACATCATCGACTACGCTGGATGAACAGATATCTCGCTTACAGCTTTCCGGCGGCATCCGAGTACCGGGCGGGTGGCTGGGACTACCCGCTTTTCTACCAACCGTACATTCAGACACGCAAAATTACAGAATTTACTCGCCTCAGGGAAACGGCGCGAAAGTTAGCGTCAGGGAGGAAGATGGACGCTTGACGTCATCAATGCCTCTTAACGGCGAGTTTATTATCGAACCTGAGCTGGAAATCGGCGAGAAAACGCCGCCATGGCGACAACAGGCGCGTTTTTTCGAGCGCGCCGTTCCGCGTCCTGCGCAGGAAGATAGCGCCAAATATCGCCTCGAACCTCTTACCGATTGGAAGACGTCTCCCCTGACAACGCCGGCATTCCACATTGAACTCCCCCTGACGACAGAAAATAACGATGAACGTCTCGAACATCTCCTTGAAGCGATTTACGCAAGCGGTGCCAGCGGATGGGAGGAAATCGAATTGGTCGCGCTTCTGGAACGCGCCGCAGACAGCGTCAATGTGTGGCATTTGATTCGCTGTTTGCATGACGCAGGTCTGATAGAACCACGCTTACGCCAAGGCTGGAAAGGTCGGGTATGGACGTTAGTCAAACCTTCGCTGCTTCGTATCTGCAATGGGGATAACAGCATAATCGTCGTGGAAGGCGCTACCTGCGCCAGCCTTATGGATGATTTTCAAAAAGCGGTCTCCGGGCTGGGCGGAAAATGCTTTCGTCGCAGCGGTGTAAGCGTCTGGTCTCCTCCCGTATGCGGCGCGGAGATCGATGATCCTGTCGAGTTGTCCCGAGTTATGGAATGGCCGCTTATTGATACATCGTCAACGCCTGATATGACGCCGCTCGCGTTAACCTCGACCTGTCGTACCGCCGAATTCCACCTTCAAGCAGCAGTGTGGGACTGGCGTTCAGGGTGTTTCTCTCCGCATGCGGCCTCCGATAACGCCTCGACGCTTTTAACGCGCCATGTCCATCCGGGCGGGCGCGATCATGATGTATACAAGGTTATTTCCCGGCGCAAAATGGCGTTTTTCTTATCCCGAACCGCCGCGATTATCGCCGCGAATGTGAGTGCGCGCCGCCCGACATTCAGACGCGTCGGGAATCATCGCTTTATTTGCCTTGCCGACGATTGTGGTTTGCCTGACGCGCTGTCGATGGGATTACGACGCAGCGTGCTCAGAAACGGCGGCCCGACGGAAGTCGGATATGCTTATCCTATCGACGACGTCGCTTTCCGTTGGCTGAATCGACTGCTTCCCGGATGCTTCGCTCCATTCCCGCCGGATGACGGCGATGATGCAAATCGTTTAGTTGCAGCAGCGCGCCATTCCGGCGGGAAAACGCGCCTGCGGTGGCAAAACGGACGTCTGGCGTTATAGGTTGAAAATTAAGGAAAAGAATAATGAAAGATCTTCCCTGGTATATTGGCCGATACGATCGACGAAACGATCGGTTCTCGTATTTTAAAGTCGTCGCTCAGCAAACGGAAAATGGTTGGCACGCAATCGACAGCCCTAAAAAAATGTTTCCTCGTACAGGTGAAGTCGAACTTACCGGATTCGACACGTCTCAGCTTCGTCCAAACGACTGGATCATCTTTCAGGTAGATACCAATACGCGCAGCAAATTGACGAGAGCGAAACATCCTCGCCGTATTTATCCTTATTATGATTTATCCTCGGCGCAGTCTCTTCAGAAAGCTCGCCATCGTCTGAGCCTGGAAGGCATCGAAACGTGCGGCGAACCGGGGCAATGGACTATTCGCTTCGAGGCGGGCGGAGTCATTCTAGCGAACCTGACAGAGTCGAAACCAGGTTTTTTTATTCTGTCACGGAATCAGTACGTTGCCGAATATGCATTTAATAACAGCGGAATCATCTCCGTATCCGGTCTGTCTGAAAATAACAAAATATTTTATATGCCGGACGCAGATGCCTCGCCCACGCGACGCCATGACTGGACACCTGATAAACATTACATTGAAAATGCCGTTCAGCTTATTGCCGGAGCCGACTCGTCAACGCAGATCGCTTCATGGCTTCGCAAGCATGTCGACGAGCAAAACGGAAAATTGAAATCCGGCGTCGACGATCTGCTGGCTGCCGCTCAGATTCTCCGCTCCGGAGAGTTGGCGAAAAAAATAGAAGAAGAGGATGCGCTGGCCCGAGAACTCGCCCAAGCTGTGTTGAATGACGTGCGTATCGCCGCTCAGCTTGAACGCCAGATACAAAGCATCGCGGAAGAAGAACGGGACAGGTTGCGCGCCGAACAACAAAAAGCGCTCAACGAAGCTTTTTGCGCCGAACGTCTGCGCCGTAGCGAAGCGATTGAAGCGGAAATGACGGCCTTTCAGACGGAGAGAAAAAGCGAGATCGAACAGCAAATCGCGCAATTACGTTTGGACGAAGAAGAAAAATTACAAAAGGAATTCGAAGAAAAGCAGTTAAGCATAGAAAAAACGTTAAAACATGAAAAAGACGCTCTCGAAAGCGAAATCAACCGGCTGAAAAACGCCGCCGCAGATTTATGCCGTCAAAACGAAAGTCAGCGCCGGACGTTGTCTTCTCTGGAGAGCAAACACGAAGCGTCTTCAGGCGCGCTTCGGGAAGTTGAAGAGCGCGTTGCGCTGGCGCGGATCGAACTTGAGAAAATCAATGCCGCTATTGCTGAAAAAGCGCGTCGAATGGCGCATTCGGCGATCCCTGCGATATGTCTTCCCGCCGAAGCTAAAACAGTTTCCCGCGCAGAACTGGGCCGTATCATCAGTGAAAACAAGCTACTGACGCATGAAGGGAAAATACTGATGGAGCAATTCCTGGCGTTGACGCTTGCCGGCGAATGCCCGTTGCTCTACGGCTCTGAAACACAGGACTTTCTGGCTATCGCCGCGTCGCTTATTTCTTCAGGACGTGCTATCCGACAAATTGCCGATCCGACGATTATTTCCTATGAGGATCTGTGGATCCGCGCAGGAAATAATCTGGCGACACCGCTTTATCAAGGATTGTTATTAAGTGACGCCCATCGTCCCCGAACAATTCTTGCCGTCATCGAACGCGTCGAATGCTCCGCCGCGCGTTTCTGGCTGCCTGCTCTGAAAGAGGGGTTGCGTAGTGGCGATCTGCCCCGACGATTCCTGGTGTGCGGCACAATTACGAATGAAGATAACGAGGAAGCGGAAAAGATAAAGGAGGAACATCTTTTTCTGCCGGTGGAAAACATTGTCGTTCGAAATGCGATTACGCGTGCGCCGCTTTATCTCTCCGCCAGACATCATAGCGAACTAACGCCCGAAGCCGCCCCGCCAGAATCGCTTGCGGAAAAACTTGCCATTGCGGATGAAATGTCGGGCGATCGTCTGAACGTGGTAAATACGCTGCGGGCGACGAAAGCGGCGCTGGAAGTCGGGTTGGCCGACGACGAAGACAAAACGACGCATCAAAAGCGATTAGTCGATTTATTCGCAAATTTGCAAAATAGCGAAATCTGCGGTCCATAAATTACAGGAGAAGGAAATCATGTTAGATCCGATTGGCGGCTTTCGCCGTATTCAGGATTTCTTTATATCATATATTGAAACCAGTTTCCGAATTGCCGACCCGTTCGTCGCGGCGTCAAGGCGCGAATTGCTGAACAGCAGCGGAGAGTTCGCCGCAGAGCCCTATATTGAACCCGTTTTACGGTATGAGTCTTCAGATAAAACTCTTGAAGATTTTGCCGATATGGAAAACGGTCCGTTAAATAGCTTATCGCAGGAAGGCCGAGAAGCGTTCGTCGAACTAGCGTTATCCGGTTTGTTTGATTCAAATTCCGGCGACGCGTCTTGGCCGCGTCGGTCAGTCCATGCGCCTTATATTCATCAGGTGAAAATGCTGGAACGAGGCATTCGTGCCGGTTGCCCTGGCATAGTGACGTCCGGGACGGGATCAGGAAAAACAGAAAGCTTTATGTTGCCCATACTGGCCGCATTATCGAATGAGGCGATCGGTTGGCCCGCTCCCCGCGATAGTTACCTGCAAAATCGCTGGTGGCATAATGCGGAAGCGAACTGGGTTTCTCGTCGTAAAGGAGAAAAACGCCCGGCAGCGATCAGAGCGTTAGTGCTTTATCCGATGAACGCTTTAGTTGAAGATCAAATGGCGCGTTTGCGCAAAACGCTGGATTCCGATGAAGCGAGACAGACGATGGAACATCGTTTCGCCAGAAACCGCATCTTCTTCGGACAATATACCAGTGCCACGCCGGTTACCGGTTACGCCAGCCATCCCCGCCTTTCCGGCGAGCGTACGGAGAAAAGTCGCCACGCCCGTAACCTTGAAAAATTACGTAAGGCGTTGAACCGAATCGATTACAATCAACAGGCCGCGCGCGCATTCGACAAAGAAAAAGCAAAATCGTCGGAGAAGACCCGATATATCTTTCCTTCAACAGACGGTGGCGAGATGGTTACTCGTTGGGATATGCAAGCCGCTCCGCCTGACGTACTCGTTACCAACGCTTCCATGCTTGGGGCGATGCTTTCGCGAGAAGTCGAAGATGCTATTTTCGACATGACGCGCGAATGGCTGATGAGTAATGAAGACGCTTACTTCTATCTGGTATTCGATGAATTACATTTAATGCGCGGCTCCGCAGGAACGGAAACCGCAATGTTGATTAAGTCGCTAATCATTCGACTCGGACTCGACGATCCGAAGCACCGCTATAAGCTGCGTTTGCTGGCGTCTTCCGCGTCTTTGCCGATGGAAGGCGCGGATGGAGAACAATCGAGAAAGTATCTACGCGATCTCTTCGCTCCCTTCGGCACTTGTAGCGATTCCCGGGATGAGGGCAGCGACTCTCCGGAATTCTGGCGTAACTGCGTCGTTGAGGGTACTACCTTCATACCTGAACCAGAAAGTAAAGTTGACGCGCGGCCTTTTGCCGCCCTGATGAGGATGGCGCTTACAGGGCAAGGCGACGTTGTCCGCCGCGTAGAGATGACAGACGAGTTTGAGCGAGCTTTAGTTAACGCTTTTCAGGCTCTTGGCGTAAAAGAGCGAAATAGCCGTCAAGGCGTTAAGCTGGCGGCGGAAACCGCAGCCGCGTTATTAACCCACGCCTGCATTGAAAAAAAAGGCGACAAGCCGCGTGCCACGTCTCCCAAGCATATCATCGACAAAATTTTTCTGGCGGAAAGCCTAGATGGAGAGAAGGAATCTGAGCTCGCGTTACGCGGATTAATGTTGTTACGCGCGCTTCCGGATTCCGTACTTGACTGCGATAAGCCTGACGCCGCTACGCCGGCTTTTCGCGTGCATACGTTCGTAAGAAATATTGAAGGTTTCTTCGCGTCGGTCTCGCCCGGAGAGCGAAAAGCGAAATTCGCCGATTTTTGCCTAGAACGTGGCCTGTCGCACGCGCCTTCAACCTCACAAGAAAAGCGCGGTCGGCGTTTATTCGAAATGCTTTATTGTGAAGCTTGCGGCGATTTACTGCTTGGTGGTCAGAGGGGACAAAATTGCGGAGGTGCTACGGTAGAACTATTACCCTCGACGACCAATCTTGAAAATCTTCCCGAACGCCCCGGCGCGGAATATTACGATGATATGGCGCTGGATGAATTTGCGGTTTTCTGGCCTGTTGAAAAAACGCCCGCCGCTAGTGAAGCCAGTGAAAAAAGGTGGGATGTTTGGCAGGAGGCGACGCTGAATCCTGTCACAGGTATTGCGACTGTCGGGCAAGAAACATCGCCATTGAACCCCGAGGCGATTCGCGGATATCTCTATTTTCAGAACCCGCCCCAGGCGAAAAAAGGAGAGCCGGTAAAACCGCCTTCCGCACAACCTTTCTGCTGCCCTAACTGCGGTATCGACTATTCCAGTCGACCGGCAACTAACCGCGCCAGAACGCCTATTCGCGCATTCCGTACCGGCGTGACGAAATCATCTCAACTGGTAGCGACAGAGCTATTCGAATTGCTGCATGCGATAGGCGCGGATGCGAAGAGTATTGTCTTTTCGGATAGCCGACAGGATGCGGCTTCGATGGCGCTGGAGATCGAACGCCTGCACTTACGCGATTTGCGCAGGGAAATACTGGTCGCGGCCGCCAGAACGATGATCAGCGAGGCGGAAAAAGAATATATTCCAGAAAAAGAATTTAAAGAAAAAAGAGATAAAGCGATACAAGCTGGGGATGATGATGAACTCGACAGGCTGTATGAGCTCAAAACAAGGCAAAAAGATATTGCGAGCCTTTGTAAATTCCGACGGGTAAAAATAGATAGCTTATTGGAGTCAGAAGGAGACTCCATCGGAAAAATATCCTCAGAATTAGCTGGGTTGGGAATATCACCTTACAAATATCGCCCGAGCGCTGATGGAAACGACAAAGTCGTTTGGTACGAAAACTTTGTAAAAGATAAGAACATTGTTAGGTACCACGAAAAACTTTCTTTATCTGACAGGCTGGCGATCAAACAAAGGATTATAGACGATCAATCTGAATTGATAGACGATGTTATTTTCGCCAATACTTTTTTCGCGTTAGAGGAAACGGGTCTGGCGTATCCCTGCGTCTCGGATAATGAGGATACGCCCGAACTCGACGCTTGGTTAAGAGTGTTCGCCGGCGTTTATCGCGTAAAAGAAAACAAATATGTCGTTCCTGAACAATCCGACGGCTGGTACGTTGGAGAAGATATTAAAAAAGCGAAAGTCAAGCGTGTCGCCAGAGCCGTATTCGGCGACGATAAGTATCTGGATAATTTGACGCTAATCTTAAATCAGTTCGCTGCTCGAGAGCATACGGCAGGGTTATTCAATATTGGCAAATTGTTCCTCAAGGTAGCGAAATCAGGCGATCCCTACTGGCAATGCGGCAACTGTGGGCGGATCCACTTACATCTAGGGTTTAAACATTGTACCCGTTGCGCGGAACCGCTTGATATCACTCCCAAAGATTCTGTTGAAACGCTATGGGAACAGAATTTCCTTGGCAAACGCATTGTGCGCGGCGAACGGGACGGCGTTAAGCGATTTCGATTGAACGTTGAAGAATTGACAGGGCAGACTGATGACTTTTCCGATCGACTTCGTAAATTCAAAGGGATTTTCGTCGATAAGATGAGCGAACTTGAAAAACTGGACGCCGAGATCGATATGCTTGCCGTCACCACGACAATGGAGGTTGGCATCGATATCGGTTCGCTTCAGTCGGTTTATCAGGCCAACATGCCGCCTCAGCGTTTTAATTACCAGCAGCGCGTCGGCCGGGCCGGGCGGCGCGGTCAGGCTTATTCTTTTGTCATTACGTTTTGCCGTGGACGGACTCACGACGCCTATTATTTCGCCCATCCTCACGCGATTACAGGCGATCCGCCGCCCCCCCCCTTTTTGGCGGTAGATCACGACGCTATCCCATTAAGGCTTTTGCGTAAAGTCTGGCTCAGAAGCGCCTTTAATCTATTGCGTGAAGAAGATCGCGAGAACGGGATAGATTTTCCTGGCGATAAACTTGTCCCGCCTGACGTTCATGGCGAATATGTTTCTACGCATGATTACTATTATGACGATAACGCGAACTGGGCTGAACGATTGCAGGGCGCGTTGGAAGCGACACAGAATATACGCGAACGTTTTATCGAAGCGTCGACATTCGATCCGGAACAACGTCAGAATCTTCATTCCGCATTGAATGCAAAAAAAATAATCGATGAAATCGCCGAACTGAACGCTTACGCGCCTGACGACAACGTGGGGCTCGCCCGTTTTCTAGCTGAATGCGGAAAATTGCCGATGTATGGAATGCCGACCCGGGTACGCAATTTGTATCTGGGATTACGTGAGAAAAAAGGTCTGAACAACCAGACTGAATACGAATGGTCGACAATGGATCGCGACCTTGACCTTGCGGTATTCGAGTATGCTCCCGGCTCGGTATTAATTAAGGATAAGAAAAAGCACAAGGTGATCGGCTTCACAGGAAATTATCGGGAACCGCATAACCGGAATAATCGCGTGTCGGATCTCTCTACGGTGGGCTCGTGGCTGGAGTCATCCAGTCATGTCGCATTTTGCCCGGCATGCGGTTCCGCAAAGCTGGAATTGCGTCAACCAGACAATGAAATTCAATGTAAGGATTGCGGCGCGCCTATAAATCCTGACGAGTTCAAACTCTACATCACGCCTGCCGCTTTCCGTACGGATTTCGAGCCCAAAGACGATCTGGATAGTTTTACCCGCATGTCTTTAAAGACTACCGCGACAGTATTAAACGAAGAAACTCCGACATACTGTCATCCCTTGATCATACGACGTGGAGAAGTCACTATACTGCGTCTTAACGACGGTCCTATTAATGGAGAAAAAGAAGGAGAACGTTTTACTGTCGACCTCACAAGCGATCAAAAAACACCGGTTCCTTTCGTTGCTTACAGCTCGCCGATTAAAGGCGAGCAAGCGATTGATTCTAATTGGTTAAAAGAGCAAGATAATTCACGTTGGCGGCGTAAAGGCGAGAGCAGAAATTTCGGTCTGGTCTCCAGTAAAGAGACTGAGTCGCTTCATCTCGAATTAACAAGGTTCGATCCTCGTCTTAATTTGAATATGGTCGCCAGGTATGGCGAGCATATGCACTTGCCTACGCGAGCGGCGGCCATCAGCGCGATTCAGATATTAACGCATAAGGCCGCCCTCTATCTGGATGTCTCGCCTGATGAGTTCGAAATGCTTGAACCTCGATTGCATTTTGGCAAACCTATACTGCAAATCGCAGACGCGTTAATCAATGGCTCAGGATTATGCAGACGTCTTGCCGAACCGGCGGTTGCCGGCAGCTCTCCCTTAATAATCAAATTGCTGCATGAAATTCTGAAAGATGAACGCGGCTGGCCGATGGTTGATTTTCTAAAGAAAGATCATCCAGATCAATGTCGGACAGCATGTTACAAATGTATACAACGCTACGGAAACCGCCAATATCACGGCTTACTGGACTGGCGTTTAGGAATAGCCTATTTACGCGCCATGGTTATGCCGGAATTCGCATGCGGCCTGAATGTTGAAGACTGGAACCATCCAGAAATGAAAGGATGGAAAGAAAGAGCCTTTGAACTTGCGGAGGATGTCGAGGCGTTACGACCGGGGACTATCAAATTGTTAAAGGAACATTCTTTACCAGTTCTTGAAATAAATGATGGAAAAGATCTTTGGCGCGCGGCTATTACACATCCCTTATGGCAATGCCGGGACACTGAACGTGATGCCCTAATTGGTTCTTTTGGATTAGATAATATAGGAGCGCCATTACGATTTATCGACACCTTTGAACTGGAAAGACGGCCACTCCGCGCTTTGGCGAAACTTAACCGAGGTTAAAATTTAGCTTAGCGCTATTGGACAATGTTCTAATTCAGCCGAAGACGCTTTGCATCTGAAGCGTCTTCAATCGACAGCATAGCGAGGTTTTCTAATGGATACAGTAACACCGGCTAAAAGAAGCTTTGTGATGCCCCGAGTTAAAGGGAAAGATACTAAGCCTGAGCTAATCGTCAGACACCTCGTCTATCATGCCGGATTTCGTTATCGTTTATGCGACCCTCGACTGCCTGGCAAGCCCGATTTAGTCTTTTGGGGAAAGCGCAAAGCCATCTTCGTACATGACTGCTTTTGGCATGGTCATAAGGGATGTCGGCGAAATCGCATGCCAAAATCAAATCAGGAATATTGGTTTGCAAAACTGGAAAGAAATAAATCAAGGGACTCCATGAGCTTATCAAAGTTACACGAAATGGGCTGGCGAACGTTGGTAGTTCGGGAATGCGAACTTAAAGAGACGGATATCTTGCTGGAAAAATTGAAAGCGCTTTTAATAGAGGATGCCTAGATAAGAAGCGACATTGTTTTTAACTGCTATATCGCAGGTAGAAAATGGTGGTCATTCTGGTGGTCTTGACAACCTAACTTTTTAGGTTTAGCTTACCAATCAGCCAGTTAATGGCAAAGGCGATCCCAGTCAGAGGAGCCAAATTTGAAAAGCCTGCTTTTGAAGCAGGCTTTTTGCTTTTCTGCGTCGGGTAAAATTGTCGGGTGGCGGCTTCGCCTTACCCGACCTACGGGACCGTAGGCACGGTAAGCGCAGCGCCACCGGGCAATAAACCGCTGCTTTCATCATTTTTCCTCTGTCTTATTTTCGACTGGCGGAAAGCTCATAACGCTCAGGGCAGCCGGGCAATCACCTTTATCTCAAACTGGAATCCGTACAGCCACGTCACGCCGATCCCCGTCAACGTAGGGTAAGGCGCTTCCCCCCAATATTCTGGCAGGATACTCCAGATAGCGTCGAGGTTTGACTCGGGGTCGACGACAAAGAGGGTCACGTCAACCACGTCACTGAACGTGCAGCCCGCAGCCGCGAGGACAGCATTAAGATTATCGAAGGCCAGCCTGACCTGCGTTTTCAGATCGGGCTCAGGCGAACCATCCTCGCGACTACCCACCTGCCCCGAAACGAACAAGAAACCGTTGGATTTGATGGCGGGTGAATACCGATTGCGCTCATAGAGCGCCTGCCGACCGGAGGGGAAAACTGCTTCGCGTGTTGTCATATTTATACCTTTGTAATGGAGCGAAATCTGCCCGGTGAACATACAGACACTTTACAGGCGCCAGATCGGGCGGATAAACAAGCGACTTTGTCCATCATTGTTTGTAATATCCAAACAATCGGTGAAAAGAGAGGATAAGGAATGGATCGTTTCGATGCGATGCGCGCCTTTGCTCGCGTGGTGGAGGCAGGCAGTTTCGCAAAGGCTGCCCAAACGCTTCATATGAGCAAAACCACGGTGACGCAGCTTATTCAGCAACTGGAAGCGCGCCTGCGCGTTAAGCTGCTCCATCGCACCACCCGCAGGCTCGGCGTCACTCCCGATGGCGCGATCTACTACGAGCGCGTCATCCGCCTGCTGGCGGACATGGAAGATGCTGAAAACAGCCTGTCCAGTGCGACGATGATCCCCAGGGGACGCCTGCGGATAGATGTGCCCACTCCTCTCGCCCGCCTGGTGCTGGTTCCCGCGCTACCGGCTTTCCATGCACGCTACCCGGATATCCAGTTCGATATGGGCGTGAGCGACCGGGTGGTGGATCTGATCGGCGACAACGTGGATTGCGTCCTGCGCGGTGGCGAAATCAACGACCAGTCCCTGATCGCACGTCATGTCGGCGATTTGCAAATCGGTGTTTACGTCGCACCGAGCTATGTGGAACGCCTTGGCGCCCCTGCGCATCCGCGTAAGCTGGACAACACCGACCATCGCATAGTGGGATTCTTATCCTCACGCACCGGTAAGATTGATCCTCTGGTACTGCACAGCGAGAGTGAACATATTGAAATCAAGGGCAGCTACGTGCTTGCAGTGGATGATGGCAATGCTTACCTCGAAGCTGGGTTAGCGGGATTAGGCGTAATTGCGCTGCCGGTCTATATGGCGGCAGCGCATCAGGCTGCTGGCTCTTTGATTCCGCTATTTGAAGACTGGCGTATTAACCCAATGCCCCTGTACCTGGCATTTCCGCCTAACCGCCATGTCAACGCCAGGCTGCGCGTTTTTATTGATTGGATCGTTGAATTGATGCAGCAGCATGTCCCCAACACCAATAGAAAGGGAAATGAGATTTAGCTTATTTATTCGCCCGTTACTGGCAAAGGCGCTCCCGGTCAGAGGAGCTAAATTTGAAAAAACTGCTTTTGCCCTACAGCACAAACTCATAGTGCGAGCCATCCGGCAGCTCAACGTCAAGCTTAAGCTTTCCACCCGCTGCCTCAACGTAGCGCTTAAGTGAAGAGAGTTTCAGATCGCGCCCTGGCTTTTCCATAATCGCGACGGTGGGCTGCTTGATGCCCAGCGCCTGCGCCATTTCAACCTGCGTTTTTTGCACCTTTTCACGTAGCTCTGCCAGGTGAATGTTAAGCAAAATGTCGGCCGCCATTGCCTGAGCGCTGGCAACAACATCCGGTTTTTCATCCGCTATAAGCTGCTCAAGGTTTCTGCCCATCGCGCAACGTCCTCTCTTTTAATGTATTCAACCAGTGAGTGAATTCCCGGTCAGCCACCAGAAGCATCTCATCGTAAAATCGTCTTTCGTTGCCGGCCTTGTTGCCAGCACAAAGCACAATGCCGGTTCGATTTGGGTCAAACGCGAAAAATGCCCGCAACGGATCGCCCTTACTCTGAATGCGCAGCTCTTTCATGTTACTGTGACGAGAGCCTTTAAGCGTATCGGCATAGGGTCTCGACAAAGCCGGCCCCTTTTCTCGCAAAACAAGCAGTGCTGCCAGCACGCAGGCCCGGTCAGTATCGTCAAGTGAACGAAACCAGCAATCAAACCTGTCCGTCGTGTTAATTGTCCACACACTTCCTCCGTGAATATAGATCAAAAGCTATATAGCAGTAAAGCTATAGCAGCAATTATCCTGAGAGAATGTGCATGATTCATGTGTTTTTACGCGAAAGCTGAAGACGTGCAGGAGTATTTCGATGAATCACCCGTCAGGCATTCATCGCATTGCGAGCAGTACCGTAAAAAAGAGTTCAGAACTCCGAGAGCTGACGCCAGGCCGCCACTTCCTCATCCAGCCACTCGACAAAGAGAGCCACCTCCGGCTTCGCCTCCGTTAACTGCGATGTCACCAGCCAGTAAGGCCAGGGATACGGCGCAGTGAAAGGGGTACAAAATGTGTATGAGCACAACCTGCGCTCGGAAGAAAAGCAGCACGGTGCCTGGGTCGATCGCATTACAGTCCAGCTGCTGGCGGCCTGCAGGGAATGGAATGCGCTGCTAAAGACGCGTCCGACCACCTACGCTCCCGATCGGGTTGTCGTCACCAGTACGGTTATCGGGACGTTTATTCAGTCAATGAGCCCGGTCAGCGCAGGGTATGAACCGGAAACATGGGTAACACTTTAGACCGGATACATGGGTAACAGTTATAACTGGCATAGAAGAGGAGACTCGCTATGCCCTGGACTGAGACCCGACCTATGCAACGCCTTGATTTTATCCGTGCCTGCCATGC